>CANLSR010000001.1 GCA_947493945.1 uncultured bacterium
AAGCGGGGAAGCGGGGAAGCGGGGAAGCGGGGAAGCGGGGAAGCGGGGAAGCGGGGAAGCGGGGAAGCGGGGAAGCGGGGAAGCGAAGGTGCCTGGCCCGAGCGCCGGGGTCAAGCCAAGCTTCGCCACTACGAGCCTCCGTGCCCACGCGCTTCCACGCCTAGCCGGGATCTTCCGGCCCGCCGGCCGGGTCCATCCGTCCCCTCTCGCGCGCCCGTGCCCAGTCGGTTTACCCTGTTCAATGACCCCGTCCACGGGTTTGTGTCGGTGCCGAAGGGGCTGGTGCTGGGGCTGATCGAGACGCCCGAGGTCCAGCGTTTAAGGCGGATCCGCCAGCTGGGGCTGGGGTTCCTGGTGTTCCCCGGCGCCGTCCACACGCGGTTCGAGCACGGGATCGGGGCGATGGCGCTGATGCAGGAGGCGCTCGACACGCTGCGCGAGAAGGGGACGGTGATGGACACCGACGAGATCGACGGGGCGCTCGCGGCGGCGCTGCTCCACGACATCGGCCACGGGCCGTTCTCGCACACCCTAGAGCACCAGCTCGTGCCGCCCGGCCCGTCGGGGCGGCCGTACCACCACGAGCGGATGAGCCGGGCGCTGATCGGGCGCGTCGACCGCCGGCTGGGCGGCCGGCTGGCCACGGCCCTCGCCATCTTCGACGGCACCTACGAGCGGCCGTTCTTCCACAGCCTGGTGTCGAGCCAGCTCGACATGGACCGGCTGGACTACCTCCGCCGCGACTCGTTCTACACCGGCGTCGCCGAGGGCGTGGTCGGCGTGGCGCGCGTTATCAAAACGATGCGGGTCGAGGCGGGCGGAGGCCGAATCGTGATCGAGTCGAAGGGCGCGTACGCCGTCGAGAACGTGCTCCTGAGCCGGCGCCTGATGTACTGGCAGGTCTACCTCCACAAGACCGTGATCGCGGCGGACCACGTGCTCCGCTCGGCGTTCGCCCGGGCGCGCGAGCGCTGGGGGCGCGACCCGGCGCTGCAAGCGACCGCGCCCAGCCTAGCGTTTTTCCTGGCCGGCGACGTCACGGCCGACGACCTCGACGCGCCCGAGGCCGCCGGCCCCCAGAGCGACCGTCACGACGCGCTGCTCGACGCCTTCGTCGCCTTGGACGACACCGACGTGCTCTACAGCCTCAAGCGGTGGACCGAGTCCGACGACCGCGTGCTGGCGGACCTGGCGCGCCGGTTCGTCACCCGCGACCTGTTCCGCACCACGCCGCTCGACGCGCGCCCCACCGACGCCCAGCGCGCCGACTGGCACGCGCGCACCGCCGACTGGTTGGTGGCGGAGGGCCTCTCCGCCCGCGCCGACGCCGACGGTGCCGCCGACTACTACGTCGCCAGCGGCACCGCCCGGCTGTCGGCCTACGACGCCGACGCCGACGCGATCTCGATCCTGGAGCGCGACGGGACCGTCCGCGAGCTGACCGAGGCCGCGGGCGCGCCGACCGCCAGCGCCCTGGAGGCGCGGCGCGAGCAGGCCTACGTGTGTCTTCCCAAGCCCGTCCAGCCGTGACCGCGATCTCCGTCCACCACGACGACGCGCGCCACGCCCAGCCGGGCCACCCCGAGCGGCCGGCGCGGCTGGCGGCCATCCGCCACGCGCTGGCCGGCGCCGGGCTGGCGGGCCTGGCGCGCGTGGCCGGCGAGCCGGCGCCGCGAGGCGCGCTCGAACGCGTCCACGGCCCCGCCTACCTCGACCTGCTGGAGACGTTCTGCGAGCGCGGCGGCGGCGACCTCGACATCGACACGTATGCCACGCCGGCCTCCCTCGACGTCGCCCGCCAGTCGTGCGGCGACCTGCTGGCGGTCGTGGACGCGGTGATGACACGCAAGGCCGCCAACGGGCTCGCCCTGGGGCGCCCGCCGGGCCACCACGTGCGGCCGCTGGTGGCGATGGGCTTTGGCCTGCTCTCGAACGCCGCCGTCGCGGCCCGCCACGCCCAGGCCGCCCACGGCGCCGAGCGCGTGATGATTGTGGACCTGGACGCGCACCACGGCAACGGCACCGAGGAGGCGTTCGCCGACGACCCCAGCGTGCTGTTCGTCTCGTCGCACCAGGCCGACATCTACCCCGCGACGGGCGCCCTGGCCGACGTCGGCGCCGGGGCCGGCGAGGGGTTCACCGTCAACCTGCCGGTGCCGGCGGGGACGGGCGACGAGCTGGCCGGGCTCTACCGCGAGGTGCTGCCCCCGCTGGCGGCCCGGTTCCGGCCGGACGTGGTGCTCCTGTCGCTGGGCACCGACGCCCACCGCCTGGACCCACTCGCCAACCTGTCGCTCAGCGTCACCGGCCTGGTCGAGGCCGTGTCGGTGGTCCACGAGATCGCCCACGACGCGGCCGGCGGCCGGTTGGTGGGCACGCTGGAGGGCGGCTACCACGTCGACGCGCTGGCGGCGACCGTCGTCGCGGTGCTCCGCCGCTTGCAGGACCCGGCGGCCGAGATCACCGACCCGTTCGGCCCGACGAGCCGCCCGGCCCACGACCTCGCCCCGCTCGCGGAGGCCGTCCGCCAGCTGCACGGGCTGTAGTCACGGCCGGCGTGGCCTAGTTGGGCGAGGCGCGCCGCGGCGATCGGCACGGCCCGAAGGCGCGCGGCCGGCCCGTCCGCGGGTCGACGGGCAGGATCGCCGTCTCGCGCCCCATCCGCTCGGGGTCCTCGGACGCCCCGTACGCCAGCATCGCCGTCAGCGTCGCGTTCTGCTTGAGGTCGTCGAACACGATCTTGTCGTAGGTGTCGAGGGTCGTGTGCCACGTGTACTGCCGGTACTCGTCGTAGGGCGACTGCAGGCGCAGGACCGGGGCCCCGGCGCAGACGAACGACGTGTGGTCGCTGCCCCGGTTGTTCTGCTCGCCGGGCACCTCGACGGTCACTTGGGCCTGGATCTCAGTCGGGACGGCGGCCATCCAGACCGGCAGGTGCCGGGCGGTGTCGAGGAACCCCTGGCCCTCGATCCGCTCGAAGCGCCACGTCCCGTTGTCCTGGTTGAAGCCGACCTGGAGCCCGTCCACCACCTCGGGGTGGTCCTCGCGGAACGTCCCCGACCCGACCAGCCCCACCTCCTCGGCGCCCCAGTGGCCCACCAGGATGGTGCGGCGGGGGGCCGGGTAGGTGGCTTTCAAGATGCGCATGGCTTCGAGCATCACGATGGTGCCCGTCCCGTTGTCCGTCGCGCCCGTGGCCGCGTGCCACGAGTCGAGGTGGGCGCTCAGCAGCACGTACTCGTCGGGCAACTCGGTCCCCCGCATCTCGGCGATGACGTTGAACTGGGGCACCTCGCCAAGGTCTTGGGCCTGGGCGTCCACGCGGATGCGGGGCGCGTGGCCCGACGCCGCCAGGCGCGCCAGGAGCCCGTAGTCCTCGCACGACACGTCGAGGCCCACGGCCCGCTGGTTGTCGGTGTCGAACACCTTGTTGGCGCCCCACCCACGGGACCACCGCGACGACAGCGTGCCCGCGATGCCGGCGGCTTCGAGCCGTCGTGTGCGGTCACGCGGCGATCCGAGGGCCTCCATCCGCTGTGCCCACTCTCGCCGCAAAGCCGTGCGGAGCGAGTCGAGACGCTCGACGGTCTCGGGGCGGGCGTTGGCCGCCAACTCGTGCGGAGCGCGGCACGTCGGCTCGGGCGCGTCCGTCAGGACGTAGGCGCCGTCCAGCGTGGCCAGCCAGGCGTCGGCCGTCTCCGGCGTCAGGTCGGCGGGCGGCATCGTGACCGGACCCTCGACGGGTCCGTCGGTGGCGGGGCTCCAGGCCAGGATCTCCGCCACGAGCGGCTGCACGCGGGGCGCCGTCATCTCGACGTGGAGAGCGCCGGGCTGCCAGCCGTTCCATGTGCCGTACTCTTCCCTCCGCGCCGGCACGCCCCAGCCCTGGTAGGTCTCCAGCAGCCATTCCTGCGCCTGCTCAAGACCAGGAGAGCCCGCCAGCCGGGGGCCGATCACGTCGACCAGCCTGTGCGCCAGCGGCTCGGTCTGGGAACGGTCCATCCCCTCGGTCCACATCTGGCGGATCACCGGGTCGTCGGTGGGGAAGTGCTGGGCGCCGCTGGGCGGCGCCCACGCGATGGCAAAAAGGGTGGCGACCGACAAGGCGAGGCGGTGCATTCGTGTAGGGAGGTTGGGGAACGGCCGACCGGTGGGCGCACCAAGGTATAGGTAGACGCGCGTCGCCCCGCCCACGACCTCGGCCCGCTGGCGGAGGCGGTCCGCCAGCGGCGCGGGCTCCCGTCACGCCGGGCGGCGGGCGACGGCGATGCGGTCGCGGCCGGCGAGGTCGGGGCGGATCTCGGCGCCTTCGAGCCCGGCCTCGGCCCAGAGCGCGGCGACGGCCCGCCCGTGGTCGGCGTGCGTTTCGGCGACCAACCAGCCGCCCGGCGCCAGCAAGCGGCCGGCGTGGCCGGCCAGGGCGCGGTAGAACACCAGCGGGTCGGCGTCGGGCACGAACAGCGCCGTGCCGGGCTCGTGGTCGCGCACCTCGCGCTGGAGCCCGGCGCGCTCGGCGTCGGGCACGTAGGGCGGGTTGGACACGACGAGCGAGAACAGGGGCGGCACGCCGTCGGCGAACGACGGCCGGAGCGCGTCGGCCTCCACGAACGTGACGTCTAACCCCAGCTCCTCGGCGTTGCCGGCGGCCACCGCCAGCGCGGCGGGCGACACGTCGACGGCGAACACCTGGGCCTCGGGCCGCTCGCTCTTGACGGCCAGGGCGACGGCGCCGCTGCCTGTCCCCACGTCCAGCACGCACGGCGCCTCCAGGTCGCGGACGAGCCCTAGGGCGTGCTCGGCGACGCTCTCGGTCTCGGGCCGAGGGATCAGCACGGCCGGCGTGACGGCCAGTCTCAGCCCGTAGAAGTCGGCCGAGCCGATCACGTACTGGACCGGCTCGCCGGTCGCGCGGCGGTCGACCAGGCGGTCGGCGAGCGCCGCCTCGGCGGGCTCCAGCACGAGGTCGGGCCGGGCGTAGAGGTCGACGCGGCGGGCGCCGGTAGCGTGCTCCACGATCCACTCGGCGGTGCGGCGCGCGTCCTCCACGCCGGCGTCGGAGAGCCGGGCGACGGCGGCGTCGAGGAGGTCA
The DNA here is from genome assembly GCA_947493945.1 of uncultured bacterium. Taxonomy (GTDB): domain Bacteria; phylum Bacteroidota; class Rhodothermia; order Rhodothermales; family Rubricoccaceae; genus Rubrivirga. The sequence goes on from CANLSR010000001.1 coordinate 5,090, forward strand.
CGTCGGGTCACGGCAGCGCGGGGGCGTGCGGTAGAATAGCGCGCGCGCCGCCCCGCCGGCGGTGGCCGCGGGCGTTCTTGGGCCGAGCCCCCCTCCCCTGCCCGATGCCCGACTCGTTTTACCGTAGCCGCACGGCCTTGGTCGCCGGCGCCTCGGCCGGCATCGGCGCCGACCTGGCCCGCCAGCTGGGCGCGGCCGGCGCGCGCGTGGTGCTGGTGGCCCGGCGCGAGCGCGCCCTCGACGCCGTCGCCGACGCGGTCCGCCAGGCGGGCGGAGCGGCCGTCGTGGTCGCGGCCGACCTGGAGCCGCCCGGCGCCGCCGCCGCGCTGGCGGACCGACTCGACCGAGCCGGCGAGACCGTCGACGTGCTGGTCAACAACGCCGGGTTCGGCATCCAGGCGCCGCTACTCGACACCGACGCCGGTTAGGTGGACGGCATGGTCGGGCTCAACGTCGCCGCGCTGACCGGGCTCACGCGCCGGCTGGTGCCCGGCATGGTGGCGCGCGGGCACGGCGGCGTGCTCAACGTGGCCAGCATCGCCGCGTTTACGACGGCGCCCCGGTTCGCCGTCTACGCCGCCAGCAAGGCCTACGTGCTCTCGTTTACCGAGGCGCCGTGGGCGGAGCTGCGCCGCACGCCCGTCGCGCTCCTCCAGGCCACGAGCCGGATCGTCAAGCGAGCCGAGTAAACCCAGAATCGCCGGATTCGTCACGGTAGGGGCGTATTGCACTACGCCCCTACGGACGACCTCGGAGGCGCAGCGCGCGCTCAATCCGCTACGGATCTACCGGACTTGAGTACAACGCGTCAGCGTGCGATGCGGAAGCCGCCCGGCTCGTCCCGGCTCTCCGTCCGCTCGGCCGCCACGTCGTCGACCGACGCGCCGGGCGGGCCGCCCCAGAGCAGGCGCGTCAGCCGGTCGAGCGCTTCGGGCGTGCCCTCGGCCACCAGCCGCACCGTGCCGTCGGGCTCGTTGCGCACCCAGCCGTCCAGCGCCAGCTTCGCGGCCCAGCGCTGGACGTAGCGGCGGAAGCCGACGCCCTGGACGCGCCCGCTCACCGTCGCCTCGGCCCGCTGGCGGCGCCCGCCAGCGGGAGAGCCGGTCGGGCTAGGCACCGTCGGGGAGCAGGCCCCGGTCGCCGGCCCAGGCGCGGAAGTCGGTCTCGAGCTGCTCGAACGAGTCGAGCACGAACAGCGTCGGCTGGAGGTGCCACACGTCGTAGTCCTGGGCGATCACGGCGTCGACCGAGAACGGGACCTTCTCGACCTGGTCGGAGAGCGCGTGCTGGACCTCGTCCTTGGACGACAGGATGCCGGCGCCGAAGATCCGCTCGCCCTCGTCCTGGCGGATCAGCCCGAACTCGACCGTGAACCAGTGCAGCCGCTCCAGCGACTGGCGGTCGACGCCCTCGGCGTGCAGCGCCGACTGGCCGAACAGGTGGTAGAAGTCGGCAAAGGCCGGCTCGGTCAGCATCGGCATGTGGCCGAACATGTCGTGGAAGCAGTCCGGCGCCGGCGTGTAGTCCAGCTCGTCCTTGCGCCGGATGTAGTCCGTCGAGGGGAAGACGCGGTCGGAGAGCAGGCCGAAAAAGTCCCGCTCGTGGAGCAGGCCCGGGATGCGGGCGATCCGCCAGCCGGCGGCGTCCTCCATGCGGCGGCTGAGGTCCTTGAGGTGGGGGATCTCGCGCGGGCCCATGCCCAACGTCTCGACGCCTTCGAGGTAGGCCTCGCCGGCGCGGCCGGGCAGCATCGACATCTGGCGCTGGAACAGGAAGCGCCAGTTTTCCTGGCTCTCCTCGTCGTACACCGGCGGCGTGATCTCGTCGCCGACCGGCGGCGGGCCGTCCAGGTTCTGGGGCACGCAGCGGGGGTCGGTGGCGCCGCCGTCGGCGGGCGGCTTCTCGTAGGCGGAGACGGGGGCGTCGGAGTCGGGGTTGGTCATCGGATCGGGAAGCGTGGAGTGGATTTAAACTAGCGGAGGCCGTCGGCGAGCGCCGCGCCGGGGCGTTCGCGGCGAGCGCCCGGGCCCTGCCGGTGTTCCGCGTCGCGCGGCGTGACCCAGGGCGCGCGACGCGCAGCACACGGCCTGCCCCGCCGAGAGCGACGCGAGGCGGCGGTCAGGACTTGGGCAGCACGTCGTCGCGGACGTGGGCGCCGTCGTCCACCTTCTCGCGCGTCGCCAGCACCACGCCGACGCCGACGACGAGCGCCACGACGACGGTGACGAGCCAGTTGGTCTCGCCGTCGCCGGTCATGCGGGGGATGACGATGGCGGCGATGAGCCCGGCCGAGAGCGCGGCGATCACGGCGGTCACCCAGCGGTAGTTGGTTCCTGAGGTCATGGCGGAGGGGGGTTGGAGCGCCGGGCGGCGCGGAGGACGAGGGCGAGCAGGAGGGTGCCGGCCAGCGCGACGCCGGCCCGGAGCGAGGCCACGCTCGTCCACCCCAGGCCCGTCTGGACCGCCTCGACGGTCCAGTAGATGTAGGCGGCGGCGGCGATCCCGCACCCGAAGGCCAGAACGAGACGTTCGGGGGGAAGGTTCACGGGCGGGCTCGGGTCTCGGCTGGCGGTCGGTCTCGGCGGCGCGGGCGTCGGCCGCCAGCGGGGCGCGCGCGGCGGCGGTGGATCAGCCGCCGCCGCGGGCCAGGCGTTCGACGGCGGCGACCTGGGAGGCGGCCACGTCCGAGAAGGCGACCAAGGCGGCCTTGCAGGCGTCGTAGCCGCGCAGCCCGCGCATGTCGCCCAGCACCACCAGCGTGGTCGGGTTGGCCTCCATGACGCGCGTCACGAACCGGCGCTCCCGGGCCTCGAGCCCGAACGTGCTCCAGGCCGCCGGCCGGGCGATGGTGGCGACCACCACCTCGCGCGCCTCGCGCGCCAGCAGACGGATCTCGTCGAACGCCTCGTCCTGGTCCTCGTGCGTCGGCTCGAGCTCGCGGTAGACGGCGCTGGGCAGGAGCCGGGCGACGGCCTCGCCCATCGGCATCGTGACGGGCTCGTTGGGGCGCGGCGCCGGCTTGACGAGCACCACCAGCGCGCCCGTCCCGTCGCCCAGGTCGGGGAGCGGGCCGCGGGCGACGTGGAGCGCGTCGCGGGCCACGCGCTCCGCCAGCGCGACGTGCTCCGGCGCCCGGACCACCTCGGCGCCCGCCGGCGGCTGGCGGAACACGTCGGCGCCGAGTTGGCGGCGGAGCCGGTCGCGGAGCCGCTCCACGCGCGCCAGCGCGGCGTCGACCAGCGCCTCGTCCAGCCGGCCCCCGCGCACGGCCGCCGCCAGCCCCTCGATGAGCGCCTCGGGGTCGACGGCGTCCAGGAACAGGTCCACGCCGGCCTCGATCAGCTCGGCGGCCAGGTCGGCCTCGGACTGGCCGTCCACCTTGGCGCCGGCCATCTGGAGGCTGTCCGTCACCACGACGCCTTGGAAGCCCATCTCGTCGCGGAGCAGGCCGCGCAGGATGGCGGACGAGCGCGTCGCCGGGTTGTCGGGGTCGAGCGCCGGGTACACGATGTGGGCCGTCATCACCAGGTCCACGCCGGCCTCGATGGCGGCCCGGAACGGGACCAGGTCGGTGGTGTCCAGCGTGGCCCGGTCGTCGTCCATCGTGGGAGTCTCGGAGTGCGAGTCGCCGGTGGTGCCGCCGTGGCCGGGAAAGTGCTTGGCGGTCACCAGCTGGCCGGCATCGTGGACGCCCTCGACGAACGCCGCCGCCAGCGTGCCGACCGTCTCGGGGTCGTCGGAAAAGGCGCGCGCGCCGATGATCGGGTTGTCCGGGTTGCGGTCGACGTCCACGACGGGCGAGAACGTCACGTGGATGCCGCACGCCAGCGCCTCCAAGGCCGCCTGCCGGGCAAACTCGCGGACGGTCTCGGGCTCGCCGAGTCGGCCGAACGCCGCCGCGTGCGGGTAGAGCGTCCCGCCGGTCACCTGCTGGCCCAGCCCGCGCTCCATGTCGGTGGCCACGATCAGCCCGCGCTCCGAGCGCGCCTGGAGGCGGGTGAGCGTGTCCCGGGTGTCCGGCCAGCGGCCGTTGAACAGGATGAGCCCGCCGATGGCGTAGCGGTCGAGCAGCGCCGCTACCTCGGCCTCCTGCTCGCTGGCGGTGACGGCGGGCGGCAGGTTGTTGCCGAGGCGGACGACCAGGAGGCCGGCGAGTTTGTCTTCGAGCGAGCGGGGCACGGGCACGGGAAAGGGGGTGGGGGTACGGGGGAGCTCAGCGGCCGATCCCGGGCAACCAGGAAGGGAAGATCGGTGCGCGCGGCGTCGGGAAATGCACGCACGCCCCTTGCCGGCCTTCCGGCCTAGGCACTCTCTGGCCCGATGTGTCTGCCATACAGCCCCTTCCGCCGGATGATTTCGCGGACGCCGTCGGGCACGAGGTAGCGGACCGTCTGGCCCGCCGCGACGCGCGCGCGGACGCCGGTGCTCGACACGTCGAGCGGCGGCCCGTCCACGACCGTCACCGCCGCCGCCAGCCAGCGGGGCAGGTCGCTCAGCCGCACGTGGTCGCCGGGCCGACGGTACACCACCAGCCGCGCCAGCTCGGCGATCGCCTGGGGCTCGCGCCACGTCGGGAAGCCGGCCAGGCTGTCGCCGCCGACCAGGAGCGCCAGCGGCTCGCCGCGCTCGGCCAGCTGGCGGACGGTGTCGACGGTGTAGCTCACGCCGGCCCGGTCGACCTCCAGCCGCGAGGACTCGAACCGGTCGTTGCCCGCGATGGCCGCGTCGACCATCGCCAGGCGGGTCGCGGCCGGCGTCGCGGCCGGGTCGGCCTGCTTGTGGGGCGAGGTGGCAGCCGGCATCCAGACCACGCGGTCGAGCCCGGCCGCCTGGCCGCACGCCTCGGCCACGACCAGGTGGCCCAGGTGGGGCGGGTTGAAGGAGCCGCCGAACAGGCCGGTCATGCGTGCGGGAAGCAGGAAGCAGAAGCGGGAAGATGCCGCCCGCCGAGCGCCGCCGCCAGTCGGGCGGGGCGCCGTCTCGTAGGGGATCGGGACCGTGGGCTCGCCCCATCCCGGGCCCGTCTTCGCCAAATCCCCAGACGCCCCCGGGCCGGGGGCGCCTAGATTCCTTGGCTCTGTCCCGCGCCCCTCCGCGGGCCTGCCCGGCGCTCGGCCGGGACCGCCAGCCGGAGGGTCCAAGCCCGCACCCCTATGTACGCAATCGTCGAGATCGGCGGCAAGCAGTTCAAGGCCGCCGAAGGCGACCGCCTCTACGTCCCCCGCCTCAAAGCCGAAGTCGGCGACTCGCTCACGTTCGACCGGGTGCTCCTGGTCTCGGGCGACGACGGCGTCCAGGTAGGCGCCCCGACCGTCGGCGGCGCCTCGCTGACGGCCGAGGTGCTCGGCCACGTCAAGGGCGACAAGGTGATCGTGTTCAAGAAGAAGCGCCGCAAGGGCTACCGCGTCAAGAACGGCCACCGCCAGCCCTACACCCAGATCAAGATCGGCGCCCTGTCGGTCAACTAGGTTCTGGCCCCGGGGCGCGCCTCGGAGCTGGAAACCACGAACCTTGAACCCCTAGAGACATGGCACACAAAAAAGGCGTCGGCTCGTCCAAGAACGGGCGCGACTCGAACCCCAAGATGCTCGGCGTCAAGTCCCCCGGTGGGGCCGTGATCCACGCCGGCACGATCATCGTCCGCCAGCGCGGCACCAAGTTCCACCCCGGCGTCAACGTCGGCCGGGGCAACGACGACACGCTGTTCGCGACAGCCTCCGGCCGCGTCCGCTTTGCGGGGACGGGCGGGCGCAAGTACGTCCACGTCGACGCGGTCGAGGCCTAGCCTCCGCCCCGCTGGCGCCGGCCGCCAGCGCGAGACTGCAACGCCCCCGCTGCCTCGGTAGCGGGGGCGTTTTTTTGGGCGTCCGGGAGCGCCTGCACCGCCGTCGCGATGAGCGCTCGGACGGGGGGAGCGCGGCAGACGAACGGCCGCGTCCGCGCCCACTGCCGGCGGGCACCGCCAGCGGCCGGCTAGCCCAGGCCCAGCAGCTTGCCACCCTGGTAGATGGCGAATGAGAAGCCGTAGGCCAGCACGAACATGTAGCCCCACATGACCGCCGGCCAGAACCACGAGTTCAGCTCGCGCTTGGCGATGGCCAGCGTGCTCATGCACTGGAGCGCAAAGACGAAAAAGACCAGCAGGCTGACCGCCACCAACGGCGTAAACACCTTGGTGCCGTCCGGGTACGTGTCGGCCTTGATCGCGTCGCGGAGCGCCAGGCTCTCCTCGTCGGCGTCGGCGCCGGCGCTGTAGATCGTGGCCAGGGCCGAGACGATCACCTCGCGCGCGGCGAACGAGGCGACGATGCCGGCCGAGATCTTCCAGTCGAACCCGAGCGGCCGCATGATCGGCTCCAGGGCGTGGCCGAAGCGGCCGATGTAGCTGTTCCGCACCTGGTAGCCGGCCCACTCGTTCTGGGCCACCAGCGACTCGGCGTCGGCGGCCTCCAGCGCCGACTCGATCGACGCCCGCTCCGTCCCCTCCAGCTCGGCCCGGCCCGACAGGTCGATGTCGACGAGCGACTGGCGGGCGTCCTGGGCCGCCTGGTCGGCGGCCTCCATCTGGGCCGCCAGCGCCGGCGGCGGGTCCAGCTTGGGGTAGCTCGCCAGCACCCACAGCACGATGCTCAGCCCGAAGATGATCTTGCCGGCGCGCACCACGAACACCTTGGAGCGGTCGACCATCCGGCGCCACAGGTAGCGGGGTTGCGGCATCCGGTAGGGCGGCAGCTCCATCACGAACGACGATCCGGTGCCCTTGAACACCCACTTGCGCAGGACCCAGGCCGCCGCGAACGCCATCAGCGTGCCGAGCACGTAGAGCGACGTCATCGCCAAGCCCTGGTAGCCAATCACGCCGAACAGCGAGCCGGCCGGGATAAAGGCGGCGATAAACAGGACGTAGACCGGCAGCCGCGCCGAGCACCCTTGCAGCGGGACCACCATGATGGTGATGATCCGCTCGCGCTCGTCGGCCAGCGTCCGGGCGGCCATGATGCCGGGGATGGCGCAGGCGTAGGCCGAGAGCATCGGCACGACCGAGCCGCCGCTCAGGCCCACCTTCCGCATGGCGCGGTCCATGATGAACGCCGTCCGAGCCATGTAGCCGGTGTCCTCCATGATCCCCAAAAAGAGGAACAGGAGCAGGATCTGGGGCAGAAACACCAGCACGTTGCCGACGCCCGTGAGCGCGCCCTCGACCATCACGTCCTCGAACACGCCGTCGGGCAGCACGGCCCGCATGCCCTGGCCGGTCACGCCCACCAGCCACTCGATGGCGTCCATCGCGGGCACGGCCCAGCTGAAGACGGCCTGGAAGATGACCAAAAGCACGCCGCCGAAGATGAGCGGCCCCCAGACGCGGTGCGTCACGACGGCGTCGATCTTGTCCGAGACCGTGACCTGGCCGGCCGCCGCCGTCTGGCGGACGACGTCGGCGGCGACGGGGCTGATCCAGCCGTAGCGGCCGGTCATCTCGGCCATGCGGTACATCACCGGCCGGGCGTCGAGGGCGGCGCGCGTGTCGAGCACGTCTTGGTGGAAGCGCGGCGCCCGGCGTTCCCAGACCGCCAAGAGCGGGTCGGAGGTCAAGGCGCCCAGCGCCTCGGCGTGGAGCTGGGACGGCGGCACGTCGCTCTCGGCGCCCAGCGCCTCCGCCAGCGGGGCGACGGCGGCTTGGACGGCCGGCATCAGCTCCCAGCCGACGCCCTGGGCCGGCGGCGGCGGGTCCAAGACGGCCTCGCGCAGCGCGTCGATGCCTCGGCCCGACCGCGCGGCGGTCTCGACGACCGGCACGCCCAGGCGCTCCGCCAGCCCGGCGACGTCGATCTCAATGCCGGCCTCGTCCAAGGCGTCGGTCATGTTGAGCGCGACGACCGTCGGGAGCCCCAGGTCCAGGACCTGGGTGACGAGGTACAAGTTGCGCTCCAGGTTGGTCGCGTCCACGACGCAGACGACCACGTCGGGCGCCGGCTCGCCCGGGATGCGGCCCACGAGCGCGTCGAAGGCCACGCGCTCGTCGACCGACTTGGGCGCCAGGCTGTAGGTGCCGGGCAGGTCGACCACCTCGACGCCCGGGGCGGACGTGCTGGGCGCGCCGTCGCCGCCTGCGCGGACGCCGGCCAGCCGGCCCGACTTGCGCTCGACGGTCACGCCGGGGTAGTTGGCGACCTTCTGGTGCGAGCCGGTCAGCGCGTTGAACAGCGTGGTCTTGCCCACGTTGGGGTTGCCCGCCAGCGCGACGGTGCGGACGCGGGTCTGGGTCTCGGTCATGCGTTTTCCACCACGACGTGGGCGGCCTCGTCTTTGCGTACGGACAGCAGGAAGCCCCGCACCTTGAGCTCCATCGGGTCGCCCAAGGGCGCCAGCCGGACCACCTCAATGGACGTGCCGGGCACCAGGCCCATCTCCAGCAGCCGCGCCGGCAGCTCGCCGGCGTAACCGGTGACGACGGCCGTGGCGCCGGGGGCGAGCGCGTCGAGGGTCACGCGACTAGGCGTCGGTGGCGAACAGGCCCTGGGCCACCTCGCGTCGCAGAGCCACGCGCGCGGCGCCGAGCCCCAGCACGCACTTGTCGCCGGTCGACATCACGCACGCGTCGCAGCCCTCGCGGACGCCGAGCTCGCGGAGCCGGGCGCAGGTGGCCTCGTCCAGCCCCATAAAGCACACGCGGACCACCTTTCCCGCAGGAAAGGACGAGATGGGAGCGGCGTGGTCGAGGGGGAACACCTGGGCGGGGGCTTATCTGGACTGCATCTAATGTACCTCCTGCGTCCGGGGTCCGCGCACGCGCAGATCTTTGGCGCGGCCTTTTTCCAAGTCTCCACGCCGCGCTGGCGGAGGCCGCCGGCGGGCGCCTGCTACGACGCCTCGGGGTCGTCCCAGTGCTCGATCATGTCGATGACCGCGTCGGCGATCCCGTCCTGGTCGACCGTGCCCACGATCTCGCCGTGCTTGAACAGGTGGGCCCGGCCTCGGCCGAGCGACACGCCCAGGTCGGCGCCGGCGGCCTCGCCGGGCCCGTTGACGGCGCAGCCCATCAGCGCCACGTTGAGGTCGCGGTCGAAGCCCTTGGCCGCGACGGCCTCCTCGACGTCGTCCACGACCGAGAACAGGTCGCCGGCCAGGCGCCCGCACGTGGGGCACGCGATGACGTTCACGCCCGGCCGGCCCAGGCGCAGCGACTTCAGGATCTGGTGGCCGACTTTGACCTCGTTGACCGAGTCGGCGGCGAGCGAGACGCGGATGGTGTCGCCGATGCCGTCCGCCAGCAGCGAGCCGATGCCGATGCTGGACTTGATCGGGCCGGTCTTCATGCTTCCCGACTCGGTCACGCCCAGGTGCAGCGGGTAGTCGGTCGCCTCGGCCAGCAGCCGGTAGCTCTGGATCATGAAGTAGACGTCGGAGTGCTTGACCGAGATCACGACGTCCTGGAACCCCTCGCGCTCGCAGACCTCGGCGTGGCGCATGGCGCTCTCGAACAGGGCCTCGGGGCGCGGGTAGCCGTACTTGTCCAGGATGTCCTTTTCGAGCGAGCCGCCGTTGACGCCGATGCGGATGGGCACGCCCAGGTCTCGGGCCGCGCGGAGCACCTCGCGCTCCCACTCCGGCTTGCCGATGTTGCCGGGGTTGATGCGCACCTTGGCCACGCCCGCCTTCAAGGCCGTGAGCGCGTACTGGTGGTTAAAGTGGATGTCGGCCACGATCGGCACCGGGCTCCCGGCGACGACGGCCGCCAGCGCCTCGGCGTCCTCGGGGCGCGGCACAGCCACACGGATCACGTCGGCGCCGGCCTCGGCCAGCCCCCGGATCTCGGCCAGGCACGTCTCGACGTCGTGCGTCTTGCTCGTCGTCATGGACTGGACCGTGATCGGGGCGCCGCCGCCGATCTTTGTCTCGTGCTCGACGCCGTCGACAGTGTGGCGGAGCGTGACCTGGCGGCTGTGGCGGCGCGGGCGCTGCGGCGCCTGGGCGGCCTGGGTGGACTCGTCCTGGGAAAGCTCCATGGTTCGCTGGGCCGTTCGTGAGGCGCGGATTCGGTCTGTGCTACACGCCCTGGGCGCAATCCGTTCGGGGCCGGCCGCAACGATTGCGCGAATCCCTCGCCCCGCTGGCGGAGGCCGGCCGCCAGCGGGGCGAGGCCGAACGTTGTGGGGGCCGGGGCGTCAGGCGTGGCTGACGGTGAGGTACGCCATGTAGGCGGCGTACCCCGCCAGCAGCACGGCGCCCTCGGCGCGCACCAGCCGGCGGCCGGTCCACAGCATGAGCGCCAGCGCGAGCGTGAACGCGGCCATCACGGCCACGTGGAGCAGCTCCAGCCCGGGCGCGGCCAGCGGGCGCACCAGTGCCGCGGCGCCCAGGATGCCCAGCAGGTTGAACAGGTTGGAACCCACCACGTTGCCGACCGCGATCTCGCTCTCGCCCCGAAGCGCCGCCACGATCGTCGTCGCGAACTCGGGCAGGCTGGTCCCGACGGCCACCACCGTCAGCCCGATGACGGCGTTGGACACGCCCGCGGCCTCCGCCAGCCGGACGGCGGCGTCCACGAACAGGTCGGCGCCGAGGACCAGGCCGCCGAGCCCGGCGGCCACGAACAGCGCGTCGCGCCAGGCCGGCCCTCGGGGGACCAACTCCAGCTTCATCTCCTCCGCCGCCGACGGCTGGCGGGCGGCCCGGACGCTCCAGACGAGGTAGGCCATCAGCCCCACGACGAGCGCCGCGCCGTCCCAGCGGCCCAGTTGGCGGTCGGCGAGCAGCAGCGCGGCCAGGCCGGTCACGACGACCAACACCGGGAGGTCGCGCCGGAACAGCGACGCGTCGGAGGCGAGCGGGCGCACCAGCACGGCCGCGGCCAGCACCAGGCCCACGTTGGCGACGTTGGACCCGACCACGTTGCCCACCGCGATGCCGCCGGCCCCGGCGAGCGCCGCCTGGACGCTCACCACCAACTCGGGCGCGCTGGTCCCGAACGCGACCACGGTCAGGCCCACCACCAGCGGCGTCAGCCCCAGACGGAGCGCCAGCGCCGAGGCGCCGCGCACCAGCACGCTGGCGGCGGCCACCAGCAGCGCCAGCCCGCCAGTGAGAGCGACGAGGTCGAGGGCCACGGGAGGACCGGAACGTGAGTGCCGGCCAACGACGGGAGCGGCCGGCGGCTCCGCCCGCGCCAAACTTCACGCGTTCCAGCCGCCGCCAGCCAGCATCGTCCGAGACCGCGCGTTTCACACCGGCGAAAGCGCGCCCCAGCGATACCGCCCGGCCCGCTGGCGGCGCCCGCCGCCAGCGCTCGGAACCGGACGGCGCCGACCGCTCGTTCGGAGGCGATGCCCGATCCCCCCCTCCTCACCGACGACCGGAAGCACACGCTCTGGGTCGCCGCCCTTTCTGCACTCGTCACCATCTTCGTCGGCCTGCTCGTCCTCAACGTCGCGACGGGCGAGCAGCGGATCGACGAGCAGATTCCAACGTCGTTCGGGGTGGACGAGGACCAGTTCCGCCGCGAGATGGGCGCCCTGCTCGGCCCGCCCATCGTCGGCGGCAACGCCGTCACCGCGCTCGACAACGGCGACGAGATCTTCCCCGCCATGCTCGCCGCCATCGAGGGCGCCGAGGAGACCATCACGTTCGAGACCTACATCTACTGGTCCGGCGAGATCGCCGGCCGGTTCGCGGACGCGCTCGCGCGCAAGGCCCGCCAGGGCGTCCGCGTCCACGTCCTGGTGGACTGGGCCGGCGCGCTCAAGATGGACGACGCCACGCTCGACGAGATGGACGACGCCGGGGTCGAGGTCGAGGAGTACCGGCCGCTCGCGTGGTACCGCCTCGACCGGATGAACAGCCGGACCCACCGCAAGCTGCTCGTCGTCGACGGCCGCGTCGGGTTCACCGGCGGCGTCGGCGTCGCGGACGTGTGGGCCGGCCACGCGCAGGACCCCGAGCACTGGCGCGACATGCACTTCCGCGTCGAGGGGCCGGTGGTGGCCCAGATGCAGGCGGCGTTCCTCGACAACTGGATCCAGACCACCGGTGACGTCCTCAACGGGCCGGCCTACTTCCCGCGCCTGGACTCCGTCGGGACCGTCGCCGCCCACACCTTCACGTCGTCGGCCGAGGGCGGCAGCGACTCGATGCGGCTCATGTACCTCATGGCGCTCTCGTCGTCCAGGACGAGCGTCGACCTCGCCTCGGCGTACTTCGTCCCCGACGACATCATGATCCGGGCGCTCGTGGCGGCGCGCGAGCGCGGCGTCCGGGTGCGCGTGCTCGTGCCGGGGCCCCACATCGACTCCGAGCTGGTGCGGATCTCGTCGAAGAAGGTCTGGGGCGACCTGCTGGCGGCCCGCGTCGAGATCTCGGTCTACCAGCCGACCATGCTCCACACTAAGATGCTGGTCGTCGACGGGCAGATGGTGTCGGTGGGCTCGACCAACTTCGACGTCCGCTCGTTCGAGCTGAACGACGAGGCCAGCCTCAACCTGTACGACCCGGCGTTCGCGGCCCGCATGGAGGCCACCTTCGAGCGCGACTGGGCCGACGGCGAGCCGTATACGTTGGCCATGTGGCAGGGCCGCCCGTGGCGCGAGCGGTTCGCCGAGACGGTGCTCCTGCCGCTCAAGTCCCAGCTCTAGGCCGCACACGTCCCGGCCCCGCTGGCGGCGACCGCCAGCGGGAACGAGAGCGGCCCGCCTCCGGAGGGGAGGCGGGCCGCCACAGAGCCGTCGACGGGGCGCCTACGGCTGCGTGTTGGCGCTCTGGGCGCGGCGCCGGTCGAAGGCCCGCTGCTGGTCGGTGCCCGGCGGGACGGCGTACGGGTCGGCCGGGAGCTCGACCTGGACGAGGGCCGGCTGGCCGTCGACGTCGTGGAACCGCTGCGGCGTGCCGTCGGGCGCCTCGCCCAGGACCAGGACCATCGTCCCCTGCTCGATCACGCGGCCCACGCTGGCCAGTCCCTTCTCGGCGCCGCCGTTGGACGTTTTCCACCCGTCGGCCCAGCCGTAGATCCACTTGGCGTCGGCCGTCATCAGGCGCACGCAGCCGTGGCTCGCGGCGCCGCCGGTCGGGAGCGCGTAGTACTGGTGGATGTGGATGCCGCGGCGGTTGTGGAAGTTGAACACCCAGCGCATGTCCCACGACTCGCCCGGCGGCGACAACGTCGAGACCCGGTGGAGCTCTTTCCAGTTGAAGTTGAACCGGCCGTTCGGGGTCTCGGTGCCCTCGGCGCCCGTCGAGACCAACCCCCAACGGGCCAGCCGGCCGTTCTCGTAGCCCGCCCACGACTGGGTGGCCTTGTCGATGATGAACACCTTGTCCAGCCCGGCGCCTCCGGCGTAGGTGCGGGGGTACGGGCTGAAGGCGCGCGGGTCGGCGTCGACCACGTCGGGCAGCACGATGGTGTCGCCCACGCGCAGGTCCTGGATGAATACGCCGTTAAGGAACGCCACCATGCCGTTGAGTCGGTCGCGGCCCTGCTGCGCGTCGCCGTCGCCCACCTGCTCGTAGAGCGCGTGGCGGGCCAAGATCGAGTTGCCGCTCTCGTGGTCGAGCGTGTAGTAGCGGTACTGGACCTGGGGGATGGCCTCCAGGCTGTCGCGGCGCGCGTAGAGCAGCTCGCCCAGGCGGTCCTGGTTGTAGAGCGAGCGGTCGCTCTGGGCGCTGGCGGCCGGCGTCGCCGCGGGGCTGGCGAGGACGAGCGCGGAGACGAGGAGGGTACGGAGACGCATGGGACGACGGGGTAAGCCGTGGGGAGGGCCGAAGAACGCCGCAGAGCGCGAGCTATTTCAAGCGAAGACTCGACCACCGCCCCAGACGGGCCGCCGACGCCGGTTCCTCAGGAACACATCAGACAAACCGACACGCGCCGGCTACACGACCCACCAGATGTACGCCACGTAGCCGGCCAGGAGCACGCCCCCCTCCCACCGCCGCGTCCGCTCGCCCGTCATCAGGAAGAACAGCGTCACCAGCCCGAACCCGACCATCACCGCCAGCACCTCGGCGCCGACCCCGACCGACTGGATGGGCCGCACCAGCGCCGCCGGGCCGAGCACGCTGAACACGTTGAAGATGTTGGACCCGACCGCGTTGCCCAGCGCGATCTCGCCCTGCCCGCGCCGGGCCGCCACGATCGTCGTGGCCAGCTCGGGCAGGCTGGTGCCCAGCGCCACCAGCGTGAGCCCCACCACGGCCTCGCTCACGCCCAGCCGGGTCGCCGTCGCGATGGCCCCGTCGAGCAGCAGCTCCGAGCCGTACACCAGCAGCGCGACCCCGCCGACCACGAACATGACGTGGCGCTTGAACCCGTTGTGGACCTCGGCCATGGCCTCCTGTACCTCGGGCAGCAGCGCCTCCCGGGCCTCCCGGACCTCCCGGCGCGACGACCGGATGCCGTCGACCGTGTAGACGACGGCGCCGAGCAGCAGCAGCGCCCCCTCCCACCGCGCCAGCGAGCCGTCGGCCAGGAACGCGACCAGCGCCACCATCGCCCCCAGCATGACCGGCATGTCGTGGCGCACCAGCTTGGGGGCGACGGCCATCGGCGACAGCACCGTCGCGATGCCCACGATCAGGCCCAGGTTGGCGACGTTGGACCCGACCACGTTGCCGATGGCCACGCCGCCCTGGCCGGCCAGGGCCGCCTGGACGCTCACCACCAGCTCCGGGCTCGACGTGCCGATGGCGACCACGGTCAGCCCCACCACCAAGGGCGTGATGCCGACGCGCAGCGCCAGCGCCGAGGCGCCGCGCACCAGCGCCTCGGCCCCGGCGAGCAGCAGCAGCACGCCGCCGCCCATCGAGAGCAGGCTTTGAATCAGGGTCATAACGTCCGGGGGGCTCCGCAACCTACGCCGCTCGCCCCGCTGGCGGTTCGGACCGGCGGCCCCAGGGCGTCCAGATCCGACGAAGCCGGGCGGGGGTTGGGGCGCGGCGAGTCGTTGGTTCAGTGGATCCGCGCGGCCGGGCCGCTCCCGCGCGAGCGCCGCGCGGCCCCTCCGGCCCGCCGGCTACTCCCGCCAGCGGAGGCCGACGCGGACCGGGCGGTGATCCGAAAAGGTGACGGGCGTGGTCCGCGCCGAGACCACCTCCAGCGCCGGGTCCGCCAGCACGAAGTCGATGCGGACGAACGGGCGGAGCGCGTGGTAGGTCCGGCCCCAGCGCCACCCGCCGGCCCGCTGGAACGCGTCGGTGCGCCCCACGCCGCCGGCGGTGCGGAGCGCGCGGTAGCTCCAGTTGTCGGCCGTCGAGTTAAAGTCGCCCGCGACCACCACCGGCAGCGTCTCGTCGGCGATCCGCTGGGCGATCTCGGCCGCCTCGTCGCCGCGCTTGGCGTAGACGCCGCGGTAGAGGCGGAGGTAGGGGGCCCAGGTGGACGGGCGCGTGAGCGACACCGTGGAGTCCTCCCACGGCTTGACGGCGCCGAACGAGCGCAGGTGGAGGTTGTAGAGCACCAACTCGCGGCCGTCCCACCGCAGGTGCGTGCGGAGCGCGAGCGACACGTCGGGGTCGCGCTCGACGCCCAGCACCAGCGCCTCCTGCTCCAGGACCTCGACCGGCGCCTCGTCGCGGACCAGCAGCGGCACGCCGGTCGCGTTGGACCGCCAGCCGGGGTGGCCCGCCAGCCGCTCGGGCACGGTCAGCGTGTAGGGCAGCCGCTGGTCGACGGCCTCCACCTGGACGTCCTGGCCCGAGCGGTGCTCGTTGCGCCCGAACACCCAGGCGTCCTGCATCGCCACCACGTCGGGGGCCGTCCCCGACACGTAGGCCACCACGGAATCGCCCAGGGCCTCCCGGCTCGGCCCCACCTGGGGCACGTTGAAGGTGGTCAGGACCAGGTCGGCCGGCCGAGCCTGGGGCCGGGCCAGCCGGTCGAGCGCGCCCGCCCGCACGCTCACCACGAGGAGCAGCGCGAGGTGGAGCGCCACGGCCCCCCAGCGCCGCCCCAGCAGCCACACCACGCCGAACGCCGCGAGCACGGCCGAGGCGTAGGGCAGCCCGATGGCTACCAGCTGGCTCCACCAGTAGGGCCGCGGCGGCAGGTAGGCCGCCGCCAGCCCCACCACGACGGCCGCCACGACGGGCGCCTCGACGAGGGCGAGCAGGAGCCGGACGATGCGCGCGCCTCGGCTGGGGCGGCGGCCGTCAGTCACGGCTGGCCCGGTCCAGCGCCTCGCGCTCGTCTCGGGTGAGGCTGTCGTAGCCCTTCTCCAAGATCTTGTCCAGGATCGCGTCCACGTCGTGGCCGGCGCTCCGGCCGCGGGAGGGGGCCCCGTCCTCGCGCGCCGCGGACGGCCGGCGCGAGAGCACCGACGCCGCGACGCGCGCCGGCCGCTGGCGGCGCGCGCCGAACAGCGGCCCGGCCCACGCGCCCAGGTCGACCCCGCGCTGGGCGGCGCGGGCGTAGATCACGCCGAAGAGCGCCGCGCCCAGGTGCGTCGGGTCCTTCGAGAAGGCCAGCTCCAGCACCACGAACGCCACGGCGATCCACTTGAGCGAGATCACGCCCAGCAGGAACAGCCCGATCTGGCGGTCGGGGTAGAGCGCCGCCGTGGCGCACAGGACGGCCAGCGCCGGCCCCCAGACGCCGAACCACGTCCCGAACCAGCCCGCCTCGACGGGGCCGCTCGCGAACGCGCCCAGCGCGGCCGCCCCCAGCGCGCCGCCCAGCGTCCCGAACACGTAGAGCCCCAACAGCCCGGCGCTGCCCTGGTCCTGCTCGTACTCGCGCCCCAGCCAGTTGAGCCAGTAGGCGCCGAAGGCGAACGAGATCAGCCCGAAAAAGCCCGGGTACAGGTTGGTGACGCCGTACGTCAGGACCGTCCACGGCTGGCGCAGGATCTGGGCCGGCGCCAGCGGCAGCGCCAACACGCGCAGGAAGTCGCCCGCCCCGAAAATGCTCATCGCGACGTACAGCAGGTACGTCGCGATGTTGACCGTGAGCAGGATCCGGAGCGCCGGCGGCAGCATCGCGCGCCAGAGCGTGAACCGGGTGATGGGGGAGTTCGGGTCGGCCATGAGGACGCTGGGCGCCCGACGCGGTAGCGTCAGGGGAGGGTCAGGCGAGTCGGGTGCGCGGTCGCAGCGGGAGCTGGCCGCGCCAGTACAAGATCAGCAGCGCGCCGGCGATCATGCCGCCCAGGTGCGCAAAGTGGGCCACGCCGGCCTGGACGCCCGAGAAGCCCGCGAACACGCTGAACGCGGCGTACCCGAGCACGAACCACTTGGCCGGGATCGGGACCGGGATCAACAGCAGGTAGATCGGCGAGTTGGGGTGGAGCACGCCGAACGCCGCCAGCACGCCCAGCACGCCGCCCGAGGCGCCCAGCGTGGGGCTGGGGAAGCCCCCGGCGCCCACCAGGAACGGGTACGAGGTCACGCCGAGCTGGAGCAGGCTCGCGCCCAGCACGCACACGGCGTAGAAGATCAGGAACCGCTTGGAGCCCAGCTCGCGCTCGACCGTCCCGCCAAACATCCACAGCCCGAACAGGTTGAAGAAGACGTGGCCCAGGCCGCCGTGCATGAACGCGCTCGTGACCAGCTGCCACGGGTAGAACTGGGGCACGAGCGCCGGCCCGCCCGACGTCGCCACCACGTCCGGCGTGCCGATGGGCCACAGCATGCCGTACGCGCCGAGCGTGCCGGCCAGCGACGGGATCTGCTGGGCCAAAAACACGAGCCCGTTGATGATCAAGAGGTTCTTGACCACCGGCGGGAACAGCGAGAACGACGACGGCGGTTGGTAGGCGTTGGTCACGAGCCTGCGGTGGGGGCAGCGGAGAACGGGGGGCCGAGCGGGGAAGTTGCGCACGACCGGGCCGCCGCACCCCGCGCCCGACCGGGCGCGCGCGCCGCCCGCTGGCGATACGTCCCGGCGCAGGCGACGCCGCAGGCGCCACAACGCCCCGCCGACTCAGGCCGCCAGCGCGCCGTCGAAGAAATGCTGGAGGCACGCGCCGGACGCCGGAGCGACGTTCCTCCCCCGGTCTCCCCCCCAGAACGCTGCTCCTCCTCGTCTCCGACCTCCACCTGGGCCGCGGCTCGCGCGACGACACGCGCGCGGCCGAGCGCGACGTCGTCGCGATGCTGCGCGCCCACGAGCCCCAGGTCCTGGACGGCGGCACGCTGGTCCTGATGGGCGACGTGTACGAGCAGTTTATCGAGTACCGCCACCTGGTCCCGCGCGCGGCGCCCCGGCTGGTGGGGCTGCTCGCCGAGTGGTGCGACCGGGGCGCGGAGGTGGTCTACGTCGTCGGCAACCACGACCCCTGGCACCTCGACTTTTTCGGGCGCGACGTGGGCGTCCAGGTGGTCACCAAGGCGTGGGAAACTCGCCGAGACGGCCGCGCCCTGTATATTGCGCACGGGGACCTGCACGCCCCCCCGCGGTCGCCCGCCGGCCGGCTCTCCCTCCGTCTCCAACCCCTTTTGCGCGCACGCCCGACCGCCCGCCTCTACCGCATGGGCCTCCCCGGCGACTCGGCCGTCGCGTTCGCGCGGTGGACTGCGCGGCGGTTCGGCACCGACGGCGCGACGAACCACGTCCTCGCCGACTCCCTGGCCGACGCCGCCCGCCAGCGGCTCGCGCGCACGGACGCCGACGTGGTCGCGTTCGGGCACAGCCACCGCGCCGAGCTCGACGCCTCCGCCGACGGCGCCTACCTCAACCCCGGCTACTGGTTTGGCGAGCGCACGTTCGCCGTGATCGACGCCGACGGCCCGGCGCTGAGGCGCTGGCACGACGGCGCCTCGGTGCCGCTCCCCCTCTGACTCCAGGCCCCCCCCGGCCGCCCCCGACATGAGCGACCTCCAAAAGGACGACGAGCTCGAAGACTTTTTCCGCTCGCCCGACGCCCGCCACGCCGCCCTCGACGCCCGGCGCCCCGCGTCGGGCGACGGGACGGGCGCGGACGTGGAGCTGGCCGACTTTTTCGACTCGCCGGACCACGGGGACGGCGCGACACGGCGGGTCCGGCTGGCGCCGCCGCCGGGGCCGGCCGCCCCGCCGCCGCCCACCGGCCCCGCGGCCGAACGGCGCCGGCGCGTCGGCCGCGCGTTGGCGGTCGTGCTGGGCGTGGTCGGGCTGCTCGCGGTGCTGGGCCTGGGCGTCGTGTTCTGGCTGAGCCAGGACCTCCCGTCGTTCGAGCAGATCGAGAACCCGCGCAACCTGCTCGCCACCCAGGTCCTCACCGCCGACAACGTCGAGCTGGCGCGCTACTACGACGGCGAAAACCGGACCTGGGTAGGTCTGGACGAGATGAGCACCTACGTCCCCGAGGCGCTCATCGCGACCGAGGACCGCCGGTTCTTCGACCACTGGGGCGTCGACATGTACGCCATCGGGGCCATCGTCAAGGACTTTATCACCAAGGGCGACGCCCGCGGGGCCTCCACGATCACGATGCAGCTGGCGCGCAACCTCTACCGCGAGGCCACCGGCTTCAAGGTGGGCGAGCGGTCCGTGGTCCGCAAGGCCAAGGAGATCCTGATCGCCATCCGCATCGAGCGGACGTACACCAAGCCCGAGGTCCTGGAGGCCTACCTCAACACGGTCCCGTTCCTCTACAACGCCTACGGCATCGAGGCCGCGGCCCAGACGTTCTTCTCCAAGCCAGCGGCGAGCCTCGACCCGTCCGAGGCGGCGTCGCTCATCGGGATGCTGGCCGCCAACGCGCGCTACAACCCGTGCCTGGCGCCCGGCGGCACCTCGGCCGAGTGCCTCGACGCCGAGGGCGAGGTGCTCACCGAGAGCCAGAACCAGGCCGCCATCACGCGCCGCAACGTGGTCCTGACCAACATGCGGAGCCAGGGCGTGATCGACGAGGCGACCTACCAGGAGGCGTACGGGTCGCCCATCCGGCTGGCGTTCGACGTCTACAGCCACGAGGACAACCTCGCGCCCCACTTTGCCGAGGTGCTGCGCCTGTGGTTCAAGGACTGGGCCGAGAAGAACGACTACGACGCCTACGAGGACGGCCTGGTGATCCGCACCACCATCGACAGCCGGATGCAGGCGCTCGCCACCGAGGCCGTCGCCGAGGAGATGGACCGGCTCCAGGGCATCGTCAACAACGGGTGGGGCTCGCCCTCGAACCCGTTTGGGCGCTGGTGGAGCCGGAATACGGCCGTCGTCAACGAGTACATCGCCGGCACCCACCGCTACACCCAGGCGGCCGGCCAGCCCTGGAGCGGGCGCACGGCCGACCTGGACCGCGGCGTGCTGGCCGAGCTGCGCCAGAACCAGACGTTCATGGACTCGCTCAAGACCGAGCGGACGCGCCTGGAGGCCGGCCTGATCGCGATGGACCCGACGTCGGGCCAGGTCAAGGCCTGGGTCGGCGGCCGCAACTACGTCCTCAACAAGTACGACCACGGCGGCCAGGCCCGCCGCCAGCCGGGCTCGACGTTCAAGCTGTTCGTCTACACCACGGCCTTCAACAACGGCTACGCGCCCGAGTCGGGCGTCTCGGACAGCCCGTTCCGCTGGGGCGACTGGGCGCCCCAGAACTCGGGCAACAGCTACGCCGGCTACACCAACCTCGCCGAGGGCCTCCGCGCTAGCCGCAACGTGGTCGCAGCCCGCATCACCAAGCACTTCGGCACGGCCGAGGTGGCGCGGACGGCCTACCAGATGGGCGTCCGCACGCCGCTCGAACTGGCGCCGCCGGTGCTCGACTGCGCGCGCGACCGCCAGGGGCTAGCCCGGTTCGGGCTGACGTGCGCGCCGGGCCAGAAGGCGATCGCCGTGCCGGCCGAGAAGTGGGCCGCCACGTGCCCGCCGTTCGAGGCGCGCAAAAACGACTGCTACCCGCGCTCGATCGGCCTGGGCACCCAGGACATCTCGCTGCTGGAGCTGGTGACGTCGTACGCGACGGTCGCCAACTACGGCGTCTACCACGGGCCGACGCTGGAGGAGGAGCGGCCGACCAACGCCGACGTGCCCCCCCAGATCGTGCTCGCCGTGGACCGGATCGAGGACCGCTACGGCAACGTGATCGAGGACTTTACGCCGGTCGCCCGCGAGGTCCTGAACCCGTCGACGGCCTACACCACCTTCGACGCCATGCGCGCGGTGGTGACCGCGGGCACCGGCCGCGGGCTGGGCGGCTTCAAGGGCGTCGGCCCGCTCGACGTGGCGGGCAAGACGGGGACGACCCAGGAGAACGCCGACGGCTGGTTTATCGGCATGACGCCCCAGCTGGTGGTCGGCTCGTGGACGGGCTTCGACGACCGCCGCATCACCTACCCCTCGACGTCGATCGGCCAGGGCGGCCGGACCGGCCTGCGCAACGTCGGCGCGTTCCTGAGCCGGCTCCAGACCGAGGGCGACTCGCTCGTCCGCCTCGACCCGGGCCTCAAGCTGGAGAAGCCGGACGACTACCAGCCGCCGACGCGGCGGAGCCGGATCGGCGACTCGTCGAGCTACTGGCCCGGCGACGCGCGGGGCCGCACGCGGCGCAGCGGCCGGTCGTCGAGCGGGGGCGCCTCGAACGAGGCCCGGCGCAACCTCGACCAGTTCAACCAGCGCAACCGGGGCAGCGACGCCCCGGCGCCTGAGCCCCGCCCCCAGACCCAGGGCGGCGGCACCGGCGGCCGGATCGGGTGGTGACGCCGCGAAAGATGCGGGGTGAGGAGCGGGTTCTCCCCCGCGTCCCCTTGTCCCGCACCCCTCACCCCTCCCCGTGAAGCTCCTCCACTGCGCCGACGTCCACTTCGGGTACGAGACGCACGGGCGGCTGGACCCGTCGACGGGCCTGAACACGCGCCTGCTCGATTTCCGGCGCTCGTTCGACGCGATGGTCGGGCGCGCCGTCGCCGAGGACGTGGACCTGTTCCTGTTCGCCGGCGACGCCTACCGCACCGCCGACCCGACGCCGACCCAGCAGCGCCAGCTGGCCGAGGCCCTCGTGCCGCTGGCGGAGGCCGGCATCCCGATCGCGATGGTGGTCGGCAACCACGACCACCCGGTCAGCTTCGGCAAGGCCTCGTCGGTCGACATCTTCGGCGTGCTCGCCGGCCGCGTGGACGTGTTCACCGTGCCGACGTTCCGGGCCGAGGGCCAGCCGGGCGGGCCGATCCAGACCAAGAGCGGGCCGCTCCAGTTTATCGCGCTGCCGTGGCCCATCCGCTCCAAGATCCTGGCCAAGGAGCAGTACCGCGGCAAGTCGCCGCACGAGATCCGGAGCGTGATCGAGGACTACTACACGGCGTTCGTGGCCCGGTGCGCCGCCGAGGCCGATCCGTCGGTGCCGCTGGTGGTCTCGGCGCACCTGACGGTCCAGGGCTCGGAGCTGAGCGGCAGCGAGCGGGCCAGCCTGATCGCGCACGAGCCCACGTTCACGGTCGGCCAACTGGCCCAGCCCGGCGTGGACTACGTGGCGCTGGGCCACATCCACCGCTACCAGGACCGGAACCGCGAGGCGTGGGAGCGCGGCGAGGGGCCGCCGGTCGTCTACTCGTCGTCCATCGAGCGGATCTCGTTCAAGGAGCACGACGCCGAGAAGGGGTTCGTGCTGGTGGACATCGACGCGGCCGGCGAGCCGGGCCGGCGGACCGACTACGCGTTCGTGGCCACGCCCGCGCGCCGCTTCGTGCCGATTGCCGCCGACGTGAGCGAAGCGGCCGACCCGACGGCCGCGGTGCTGGCCGAGATCGCGCGGCACGACGTGGCCGACGCCGTCGTGCGGGTGCGCTACAAGACGGGCGAGAATCAAGCGGGCGCCGTCGACGAGACCGCCATCCGCAAGGCGCTGGCGGAGGCCGACACGGTCGCGGCCATCGAGCGCGAGGCCCCCGACGTGGAGCGCCGCCGCCGCACGACGGTCCACACCGACACGTCGCTCAAGGACGCCGTCGAGCGCTACGTGGACCAGCACGAGACGCTGGCCAAGCTCAAGGACGAGTTGGTGGAGGCGGCGCTCGCCATCGAGCACGAGATCGAGGCGGAGGGGTAGCGCCGGTGGGCCAGCAGGTCAGAGCAATGCCCGACCGCTAAAACGGCCCCTCGCCCATTGAACCGTAGGGGCACGCCGGCGGCGCGCCCGTGACAACGGCGGTGATCCGAGGGCGCGCCACCGGCGTGCCCCTACGAGCTGAGAACGTCTTGAGCCATCCACCCGGCGGCTCTGATGTTGAGCCGGTGGGCGAGGCGCTCCGGGAGCAGCCGCCTCTACCCACGCCACTCCAGCGTCCCTTCGTAGACCGTCTCGGCGGGGCCGGCCAGCGTGATCTCGGCCGGCGCGCCGTCGGCCATACGGAACCCGACCTCCAGCGTGCCGCCGGTCATCTCGACCGCCACCGACTGGCGCTCGCGGCCGGCGGGGCCGAGGTGGCCGCCCAGCGACGCCGCCAGCGCCGAGGCGACGGCGCCCGTGCCGCAGGCCAGCGTCTCGGCCTCGACGCCCTTCTCGAACGTCCGCACGCGGACGCGGTCCGGGCCGGCCACCTGGACCCAGTTGACGTTGGTGCCGGCCGGGGCGAACGCCGGGTGGCCCCGCAGACGGGGCCCCTCCCCCTCTACGTCGGCGCCGGCCACGTCGTCGGTGAACACGACGGCGTGCTCCGTCCCGGTCCAGATCCGGACGGCCCCGTCGACGGACGGGCCGTAGTCGCGGGCCGGCGGCACGGCTAGCCGTACGGGGCCGCTGGCGCCTCGGCCGTCGACCTCGGCGCGGTAGCGCCCGCCGTCGGTGTCGAACGCCAGGGCGACCCCGCCGTCGGCCGCGGTGCCCAGGCCGGCGCGCGCGGCGAAGCGGGCGAGGCAGCGGGCGCCGTTGCCGCACATGGTCGCGAGCGAGCCGTCGGCGTTGCGGTACCGCATCCGGAAGTCCGGCTCGGGGGCGTCTTCGGCCGCCTGCGCCGGCTCGTCGAGGGCCAGCAGCCCGTCGGCGCCGGCGCCGGTGCGGCGGGGGCAGAACCGGCGGGCGAGGGCCGCCAGCTCGCCGTCTGAAAAGCGGAGGAAGCGGTTGTCGAGGACGAGAAAGTCGTTGCCGGCCCCGTTCATCTTGGTGAACGGGACGATCAGCGGCGGTCGGTCGGGCGTCATGGCGTCGGTACGCGCGCGCCCGCCCGGCCGATCCCCACGCGCCCGGACCCCGGCACGAGCCCGGGCGTTGCCTCCGCTCGCGCCGCCCGGCGCGCCCGTTCGCCCTAGCTTTCCACCCCGCACCCCCCGTCTGCTTGGCCGAGATCTCCGCCCCCATCGACCGCACCGTCACCGTCCACGGCGCCGAGCCGCTGATGCTGTTCGGGTTCAACGACGTCTACCTCCGCAAGATCGAGGCCGCCTTTGCCGACACGCGCGTGGTCGCGCGCGGCGACCAGCTCAAGCTGCGCGGGCCGGAGGACCAGGTGGACCGCATCGAGCGCGTGCTCGGCGAGCTGGTCCTGATCCTGAACCGGAACGGCAACCTGACCGAGAACGACGTCGACACGGTCCTGGACCTGGCGCGCGTCGGGACCGGCCTCCAGCGGTCGGGCGGGCAGGACGCGATCCTGTTCACGCCCAAGGGCGGCACCATCCAGGCCAAGACGCCCGGCCAGGCCCGGCTCGTCGAGGCGGCCCGCCAGCAGGACATCGCCTTCGCCGTCGGCCCGGCGGGCACGGGCAAGACCTACACGGCCGTCGCGCTGGCGGTCTCGGCGCTCAAGAGCCGGCAGGTCAAGAAGATCGTGCTCACCAGACCGGCCGTGGAGGCGGGCGAGAGCCTGGGCTTCCTGCCCGGCGGCTTCCGCGACAAGGTGGACCCGTACCTCCGGCCGCTCTACGACGCGCTGGAGGACATGATCGAGCCGGACAAGCTCCGGAGCTACCTCGAGCGCAACATCGTCGAGATCGTGCCCCTCGCCTACATGCGCGGCCGGACGCTCAACAGCGCGTTCGTCATCCTGGACGAGGCCCAGAACGCGACCGCGGGCCAGATGAAGATGTTCCTGACGCGCCTGGGCGCCGGCTCCCGCGCCATCGTCACCGGCGACGCGAGCCAGACCGACCTCCCGTCGCGCGTGACCTCCGGCCTGGTCCGCGCGCGCGACATCCTGGAGGGCGTCGACGGCATCGGGTTCGTGGACTTCGACAAGGAGGACGTGGTGCGCCACAAGCTGGTCAAGGACATCATCGCCGCCTACGAGCGCGCCGGCGCGGACTGACCCGCTGGCGGCCGGGCTCGCCGAGACGCGCCGCCAGCGCGGCGGGGGCGGCCCTCACGGCCGGATGAATCTTCAGGCCGGCCGGGCACGCGGGCACCCAGGGGCCGTACGGAGCGGGAGACACGCCCCCTCCCCCTCCTCGGCCTGTGACCTACGGCGACCTCGACATCTCCGCGCTCCCCGAGGGCCGGTTCACCGTCGGCACCGACAAGCGGTTCGTGCCCCACGCCGAGGGCGACCCGGCGCGGAAGGGGACCCTGTTCATCTCGGTCACGCCGTTCCTGGTGCGCACGCCCGAGGCGACGGTGCTCATCGACACCGGGCTGGGGTCGTGGGCCGACGGGCGCGGGACGGAGTTCCTGCTCGGCGGGCTGGCGGCGCGCGGCGTCGCGCCCGAGGCCGTCGACCGCGTGCTCCTCTCGCACCTCCACTTCGACCACTCCGGCGGCGCCATCTCGCCCGTCGGCGCCGACTGGCGGCCCACGTTCCCCGACGCCGACTACCTCGTGCAGCGCGCCGAGGCCACCGCCGAGGGCTACGCCGGCGAGTCGGAGCGCGCCCGCGACCTGGTGCTCCAGACGCTCGACCGCGAGGGCCAGCTGGTCTGGGTCGACGGCGACGCCGAGCTCGGCCGGTTCAGGTTCGAGGTCACGGGCGGGCACACGGGCGCCCACCAGATCCTCCGGCTGCACACGGGCGACCTCCAGGCCGTCTTCGGCGGCGACGTGCTGGGGACGCCCGGCAGCGCCACGCGCCGCTACCAGGCCAAGTACGACGTCGACGGCGCGGTCTCCCAGGCGTGGCGCGACCGGCTGGTGGCCGAGGCCGCCGAGAACGGGCACCTGATGCTGTTCTACCACTCCACCTCGCGGCCGGCGGCCTTTATCACCGACGGCCCGCGCGGCCAGCACATCGTGGAGCCGGTGGACCTGTAGGCGCGCTACGCCGAGGCCACCACGGCGACGAACTCGGCCAGCATCATGGCCGTCGCGCCCCAGACCTGGTGGCCGGCCAGGTCGAAGAATGGCACGTCGAACCGGCCGAGGGGCGCGTCGCGCATGGCCCGCTGGCGGCGCTCGGGGGCGAGGAGGTCGGCCAGGGGGATGTCCAAGATCCGAGCGACTTCGGTCTCCTGAGCCACGAACGGCGGGCGCTGGGGCGCCACCGCCACGACGGGCCAGACCGAGAACCGCGACGGCGGGATGTAGATCGGCGTCAGGCGGCCGAGCACGTCGAGCGCGCCCGGGTCGACGCCGACCTCTTCCCAGCCCTCGCGGCAGGCGGCGGCCTCGGGCGTCTCGCCCGGCTCCAGGCTCCCGCCCGGCAGCGACACCTGGCCCGCGTGGTCGCGCAGGTCGCCGTGGCGGACGGTCAGCACGAACCGGGCCTCGCCCTGGTCCCCGGGGTACAAGAGCACCAGCGTCGCCGCCGGGCGGCCCTCGTTGGTGTCGGTCGACAGCGTCTCGACGGCCGCGCGCGCCGGGAACGGCGCCATCTCGGCGTGGGCGCCGTGGCCCGGCAGGGCCGCCGCGCCGGCGGCGGCCTCCGCCAGCCGGGCGCGGAGGGCGGGGACGAGACGGGAAAGCTGCATGGGGCGTCGAGCCGCTGGCGGGAGGAGGCGGGCGGGGCTACCGGCCCTCGACGTGGTCGGCGGCCTCGCCCCGGGCGATCATGGTGTAGCCGGACTGGACGCGCGGCGTGAGCAGCAGCTCCTGCACGTTGACGTGGCCCGGCGCGTGGGCGCAGTAGACGACGGCGTCGGCCACGTCGCCCGGCGTCAGGGCGACGGTGTCGGAGTAGACCGAAGCGGCGCGGTCGGCGTCGCCGTCGAAACGGACCAACGAGAAGTCGGTCTCGACCAGCCCCGGCGAGACCGTCGTGACGCGGAGCGGCGTGCCGTGGAGGTCGATCTTGAGCCCGTTGGCGATCGCCAGGACCGCGTGCTTGGTGGCGCAGTAGACCACGCCGCCGCCGTAGACCGCGTGCGCGGCCGTCGACCCGATCGGGATCACGTGCCCGCGCCCTCGCTCCAGCATCCCCGGCACGACGGCCCGGACGCCGTTGAGCACGCCCTTGACGTTGGTGTCCACCATCGCGTCGACCTCGGCCGGCGTGTTTTCCCACACCGGGCGCAGCCCCTTGGCCAGCCCGGCGTTGAGCACGGCCACGTCGATCTCCAGGTCCGCCACGGCCCGCTGGTGGGCGTCGGCGTCGGTCACGTCCAGCGCCAGGCTCGTCGCCGTGCCGCCGCCGTGCGCCCCGTTGATCTCGTCGGCCAGCGCCGCCAGCGCGTCGGCGGAGCGGGCGGCCAACACGACGCGGTCGCCGGCGGCGGCGAAGGCGCGGGCCGTGGCGGCGCCGATGCCGGCGGAGGCGCCGGTGATGAGGACGGACAGGGGCTCGGGCATGGGTCGCGGGGGGAGGGGCCGGGTCCGAACCCGTTCCCCGCGTCCGCGATCCCGCCCCGCTGGCGGCCCGCCCCGCCGCCGCCGCCGGCGCGAGCGGCCGGCGCGGTCAGCGCGAGGTGAGCAGCACGAGGCCGAGGGCGCACGCCGCCGCCCCCGCCCACTGCCGGGCCGTGAGCGACCCCTTGAACACCAGCAGCCCGATCACCAGCAGCCCCGCCGTCACCGCGGCGTTGACCCCGAGCGACGCCGTCGAGATGGGCCACCCCGCCCGGTACGCCAGCAGGTAGCCGGCCTCGACGGCCAGCGCGCCCAGCCCGATGACCGCGGCCGGGCGCCACGCCGTCCGCACCGTCCCCACCACGTCCGCCCCGCCGGCCACACTCAAGACGACGCACACCGCCAGGCCAACGGCGTAGGCCAGGCCGACCACGACGAACGTGGCGCTGCTGGCCGGCACCGACTTCTGGGCGATGTGGTAGAGCACCGCCCCCAGCACGGCCAGGGCCAGCGGCAGCGGGCCCGTCACGCCGCCGAGTAGTCGTAGAACCCCTGGCCCGACTTCCGGCCCAGCCGCCCGGCGGCCACCATCTTGCGGAGCAGCGGGCACGGGCGGTACTTGTCCTCGCCCAGCTCGCGGTGCAGCACCTCCATGATGGACAGGCACACGTCGAGCCCGATAAAGTCGGCCAGCGTGAGCGGCCCCATCGGGTGCGCCATGCCCAGCTTCATCACCGTGTCGATGGCCTCCGGCGTGGCCACGCCCTCCTGGACGCAGAAGACGGCCTCGTTGATCATCGGCATCAGCACGCGGTTGGACACGAACCCGGCCGCGTCCTGGACCTCGACGGGCGTCTTGCCCAGGTCCTCGGCCAGCTGGCGGACCGTCTCGTAGGTCTCGTCGGACGTGGCGAGCCCGCGCACGACCTCGACCAGCTTCATCACCGGGACGGGGTTGAAAAAGTGCATCCCGACGACCTGCTCCGGCCGCTGGGTCGCCGCCGCGATCTGGGTGATCGAGATCGACGACGTGTTGCTGGCCAGGATGGCCGAGGCCGGCGCGTTCTCGTCCATCTGCTCGAAGATCCGGGCCTTCAGCTCCGCGTCCTCCGTCGCCGCCTCCACCACCAGGTCGGCCCCGGCGACGCCCTTGGCCAGGTCCGTCTCGGCCGTCAGCCGGTCCAGCGTGGCGGCCTGCTCGTCGGCCGAGATCCGCTCCTTGGCGACCATCCGCCCCAGGTTCTTGTCGATCGTGGCGCGCGCCGCCGCCAGCCGGTCGTGGTCGAGGTCGACGAGGGTGACGTCGTGGCCGGACTGGGCGAAAACGTGGGCGATGCCGTTGCCCATCGTGCCGGCGCCGATAACGGTGATGTTCATTTGGAGAGGGATAAAGGGGGCGGGATGACGAGATCAGGGGATGGCGCATGAACAGGTTGTCCTCACGGCGCATCCCGCATCCCTAATCCCGCTGCAGGATGATCGCCGTGGCCTCGCCGCCGCCGATGCAGATGGCGCCCAGCCCGACCTTGGCGTCGCGCTCCACCATCTCGTGCAGGAGCGTCGTCAGGATGCGGGCGCCGCTCGCGCCGATGGGGTGCCCGACGGCGACCGAGCCGCCGCGCACGTTGAGCTTGTCGTGGGGGATGTCGAGCGCGTCCTGGGCCGCGAGCGCCACGACGGCGAACGCCTCGTTGACCTCGAACAGGTCGACGTCGTCCATCGTCATCCCGGCCTTGCCGAGCACCTTGCGGACGGCCTCGACGGGCGCGGTCGTGAACTCCATCGGCGCCTGGCTGTGCTGCGACGCCGCCACGACGCGGGCCATGACCTCGCGTCCGTTGGCCTCCGCCCACTCGCTGCTGGCGACCACCAGCGCCGCGGCGCCGTCGTTGATCGAGCTCGCGTTGGCGGCCGTGACCGTGCCCTCCTTGCTAAAGACGGCGCGCAGCTGGGGGATCTTGTCGAAGTTGGTCTTGGCCGGCTCCTCGTCGGTGTCGACGACCGTGTCGCCCTTGCGGCCCTTGACCGTCACCGGCACGATCTCCTGGGCAAAGGCGCCGTTCTCGATCGACGTCTGGGCGCGGCGGTAGCTCTCGATCGAGAACTCGTCCTGGCGCTCGCGCGGCACGTTGCACGACACGCCGCAGGCGTCGGCGGCGACGCCCATCGCCACGCCGTCGTAGGCGTCGCGCAGGCCGTCGTGGAACAGGCCGTCGATGAGCTCGCCGTTGCCGTAGCCGTAGCCGTAGCGGGCCTTCTGGAGATAGAACGGCGCCTGGGACATGTTCTCCATGCCGCCGGCCACGACCACCTCGGCGTCGCCCGCGCGGATGGCCTGGTCGGCCAGCATCACGGCCTTCATGCCGCTGCCGCAGACCTTGTTGATGGTCATGCACGCGACCGACTCGGGCAGCCCGGCGCCCAGCGCCGCCTGGCGCGCCGGGGCCTGGCCCTCGCCCGCCGTGACGACGTTGCCCAGGATCACCTCGTCCACCTGGTCCTTCTGGACGCCGGCGCGGTCGAGGGCCCCGGTGATGGCCGTGGAGCCCAGCTCGGTGGCGGGGACGGAGGCGAGCGCGCCGCCAAAGGAGCCCACGGGCGTGCGGGCGGCGGACAGGATGACGGAGGGCATAGCGTGGAGCGGAAAGGGCCGGCGAGATGCCGGCGGAACGGAAGCGGTTCCGCCAAGCTATCCGGCCGCGCAGGGGGCGGCGTTGACCGGCGGTGAAAAGCGCCCGCCCCGCTGGCGCACGCCGCCGACGGCGCCTCCTACCCGTTCAGCCGGGCCTCGATCTCTTCGGCCAACGACGACCGCCAGTCGAACGGGGCCAGGCCGAGGGCGCGGAACGAGTCGTCCATCGCCAGCTCGACGCGCATCGGACGGGCCGCCGGCGTGGGGTAGTCCGTGGTCGGGATCGGGTCGACGGGGACGGCCGCCACGGCGCCGGCGGCGTGCGCCAGCCGGACGGTCTCGCTTGCCAGGTCATGCCACGTCGCGAGCGGCGCGCCGGCTATGTGGAAGGTGCCCGTCAGCCCGTCGGCTGCGCGCCGGGCCGCCGCCAGGCACGCCCGCGCGACGTCGGCGGCGGCGGTCGGGTGGCCCCACTGGTCGGCGACGACCGCCAGCCGGTCGCGCTCGGCGGCCAGCCGCAGCATGGTCGCCACAAAGTTGCCGCCGTAGCGGCTGAACACCCAGGCCGTGCGCAGGATCACGTGCCGGTCCGTGGCCGCGCGCACCGCGTCTTCGCCGGCCGCCTTGCTCGCACCATAGGTGCCCAGGGGCGCGACCGGATCGCTCGGCCGGTACGGCGCTCCTTTGGTGCCGTCGAACACGTAGTCCGTCGACACGTGGACGATGGGGAGGCCGGCGGCGTCGGCGGCCCGGGCCAGATTGGCCGCGCCGTCGCGGTTGACGGCGAACGCCGCCTCCGGCTCGCTCTCGGCGCGGTCGACGGCCGTGTACGCCGCCGCGTTGACCACCGCGTCCGGCGCCACGCGCCCGACCGACTGGCGGACGGCGCCGGCGTCGGTGACGTCGAGCGCCGCCCGGTCCAGCCCGACGACCTCCGCGCCCACCGTCGGCGCCAGCCGCGCGAGCTCGCGGCCGACCTGGCCGCCGGCGCCGGTGACGAGCAGCTTCACGCCGTGATGCCCGCTTCGGCCAGCGCCGCCAGCACGGCGTCGGCGGCCTCCTCGACCGACTGGCGGGTCGTGTCCAGCGTCAGCTCCGGGCTCTCCGGGCGCTCGTACGGGGCCGAGACGCCCGTCAGGCCCTCGATCTCGCCGGCGTCGGAGCGGGCGTAGAGCTTTTTCGGGTCCCGCTCGCGGGCCGTCTCCAGGTCCACGTCCACCAAAATCTCCAGGAACCGGCCTGGGGGAATCAGCGCGCGGACGCGGTCGCGGTCGGCGCGGTACGGGGAGACGAAGGTGCAGAACGTGATGGCGCCGTTCTCGAAAAACAGCCGCGCCGTCTCGCCCACGCGGCGGACGTTCTCGCGGCGGTCGTCCGGGCTGAAGCCCAGGTCGCCGTTCAAGCCGTGCCGGAGCGCGTCGCCGTCGAGCAGCATCGTGCGCACGCCCGAGGCGAACAGCCGGCGCTCGACCTCGCGCGCGATCGTCGTCTTGCCCGAGCCCGACAGGCCGGTCAACCAGACCACCGCCGCGCCGTGCCCCTGCTCCGCCTCGCGCTCCTCGCGCGACACGTTGTGGCCCTCCCAGACCACGTTGGGCGAGACCATCCGCGTCTCCGCCGTCCGCTCCAGGCGCGCCGCCTCGCGGCCGACGGCGTCGGGGCTCAGGGCCTCGCCCCGGATCATGCCCGCCGCGACGGTCGCGTTGGAGTACGGGTCGATCAGGATGAACGCGCCCGTCTCGTGGTTGGCCTGGTACGGGTCGAAAAACAGCGGCGCCGCCGTCGTCACGCGCACGCGGCCGATGTCGTTGAGGGCCAGGGTGTCGGCGTCGTCGCGGTGCAGCGTGTCCACGTCGACCCGGTAGACGACCTCGTCGACGAACGCCTTGACCTCGCGCGTGGTGTGGCGCAGGAGGTAGTGGCGGTCGGCCTGGAGCGGCTCCTCGGCCATCCAGCACAGCATGGCCTCGACGTCGGTGGCGACCGTCGGCAGGTTGCCGGCGCGGACCAGCATGTCGCCCCGGCTCACGTCGATCTCGTCCGCCAGCGTCAGCACGACGGCCTCGCCGGCCCGGGCCTCGTCGAGGTCGCCGTCCAGCGTGGTCACGGTCTCGACCGCCGAGCGCGTGCCGGCGGGCAGCGCCAGCACCTCCTCGCCGGGGCGGACCGTGCCCGAGGCGACGGTCCCGGCAAAGCCGCGGAACGACTGGTCGGGGCGGATGACCGTCTGGACCGGGAACCGGAAGTCGCGCAGGTTGCGGTCGCCGGCCACGCTCACGTTCTCCAGGTGGTGGAGCAGCGTCGAGCCCTGGTACCACGGCATCTCGGCGCTCCGGTCGACCACGTTGTCGCCCTTGAGCGCCGAGACCGGGATGGAGTCCACGTCGCGCAGGTCGAGCTTGGCCGCGAAGCCGGAGAACTCGTCCACGATCGCTCGGAACACCCGCTCGTCGTAGTCCACCAGGTCCATCTTGTTCACCGCCACCACGACGTGGGGGATGCCCAGGAGCGAGGCGATAAACGCGTGGCGCCGGCTCTGGGTCTGGACGCCGCGCGCCGCGTCGACCAGGATCACCGCCAGGTCGGCGGTGCTGGCGCCCGTCACCATGTTGCGGGTGTACTGGACGTGGCCCGGCGTGTCGGCGATGATGAACTTGCGCCGGGGCGTGGCGAAGTAGCGGTAGGCCACGTCGATGGTGATCCCCTGCTCGCGCTCGGCGCGGAGGCCGTCGGTCAGGAGCGCCAGGTTGGGCACGCCGCCGTCGTCCTGGCCGCGGGCGTGGGACGCCTGCTCGATGGCCTCTAGCTGGTCCTCGAAGATGGACTTGGAGTCGTAGAGCAGCCGCCCGATCAGCGTGCTCTTGCCGTCGTCGACGGAGCCGGCGGTGGTAAACCGCAAAAGGTCCATGTCGAGGTAGCCGTCTGCTGGCGGAGCGTCGCCGCCAGCGGGGCCGTCGGAGTCGTGGGAGGTCATGCCGTTGGGGTGCGTCGAGAAAGGTTCAGGGTTCAAAGGGTCCGGTTCTCTCAGGTGCGAGTCCTTGCGGACCCTGAACCCAAGAACCCTGAACCCCTAGAAGTAGCCCTGTTTTTTGCGGTCCTCCATGGCCGCCTCGGAGCGCTTGTCGTCGTGGCGGCCGCCGCGCTCGGTCTGGCGGGCGGCGGCGACCTCCTGGATGATCTCCGGCAGCGTGGCCGCCGTGCTCTCGACGGCGCCGGTGCACGTCGCGTCGCCGATGGTGCGGAACCGGACCGTGCGGCGCTCGGCGGTCTCGCCGGGCTGGAGCTCGACAAAGTCGGTGGTGGCGAGCAGCGTGCCGCGGCGGTCGAACACCTCGCGGTCGTGGGCGAAGTAGAGGTGGGGGATGTCGATGTCGTCGAGCGCGATGTACTGCCAGACGTCCATCTCGGTCCAGTTGCTCAGCGGGAACACGCGGAAGGTCTCGCCCACGTTTTTGTGGCCGTTGTACA
Source organism: uncultured bacterium (assembly GCA_947493945.1). Lineage (GTDB taxonomy): Bacteria > Bacteroidota > Rhodothermia > Rhodothermales > Rubricoccaceae > Rubrivirga. The sequence continues at coordinate 38,735 of CANLSR010000001.1, forward strand.
GGCTCCACAGCTCCGGGCGCTGGTTTTTGGGGTCCCACTGGCCAAAGCGGTCGCGGTGCGAGAAAAAGCGCTCCTTGGCCCGGGCCTTCTCCTCGTCGCGGCGGCCTCCGCCGAAGGCGGCGTCGTAGCGGTGCTCTTGGAGCGCGTCCAGGAGTGGCACGATCTGCAGCCCGTTGCGGCTGGCCTCCGGCCCGGTCTCCTCCACCACCCGGCCCTTGGCGATGGCGTCCTCGACGCTGGCGACCTCCAGCCGCACGCCCAACGCCTCCACCAGCCGGTCGCGGAAGGCGATGGTCTCGGGGAAGTTGTGGCCGGTGTCCACGTGGAGGAGGGGGAACGGGATCGGGCCGGGGAAGAACGCCTTCCGCGCCAGGTGGACCATCACGATGGAGTCCTTGCCGCCCGAGAACAGCAGGACCGGCCGCTCAAACTGGGCCGCCACCTCGCGCATCACGTAGATCGCCTCGGCCTCCAGAGTTCGGAGGTGGGAGGTGCGGTAGCGCGCGGTGGCCATGCTGTTGGGGTCGAGGGTGCAGCGGGCAAACTAGCCGACGGCCAGCGAACGGCCGCCGCCTTTCCCGAGACTTGACCCGCCGCCGGCCACTGGCGGGCGCCGCCGACGGGGCGGGGCGTCGGGGACGTCGTCCACAGAGTCCGTTGGGGACCGACTCAGATGGGACCGACTCAGAGCGGCCTACGAGGTCTCCCCTCTTGGGAGCCAGAGCCGGCCACGAAAAGCCTCTCACAGCCACACCAGGGCGCAGACCGTGACGGTGGTGGCGCAGACGATCAGGCTCACCGGCGCGCCGGCGCGGGCAAAGTCGGTGTAGCGGTAGCCGCCGGCCGACATCACCATCAGGTTGGTCTGGTAGCCGATGGGCGTCAGGAAACTGGCGGCGCTGCCGATGGTCACGGCGACGGCGAACGGGGTCCAGTCCACGCCTAGATCGCCGGCGACGGCGAGCGCGACCGGCAGCATCAGCACAGCCGAGGCCTTGTTGGTGACCAGCTCGGCCAGCAGGTTGGAGGCGACGTACACCACCAGCAGCGTCGCGACGGGCCCTAGCGGCGCGACGGACTCGATGCCCGTCGCGGCGAGCGCGGCCAGCCCCGTCTGCTCGACGGCCCGGCCGATGCCCAGCGCGGCCCCAATCACCAGCAGCACCGGCACGTCGACGGCGCGCCGCAGGGCCTCGCCGCGCAAGCACCCCGTTCCGACCATCGCCAGCGCCGCGGCGAACGTGGCCGAGGCCAGCGGCAGCACGCCCGTCGCCGCCAGCCCGATGGCGCCCACCAGCAGCGCCAGCGCGACGGGCGCGCGGCGGCTCACGGGCCGGACGTGGCCCACCGGGGCGACCAGCGCGAAGTCGTCGGAGAGCGTCGCCAGCCGGCCGGCCAGGGCGGGCCGGCCCTCGACCAGCAGCAGGTCGCCGGCGCGCAGCGGCACCCGTCCCAGGCCGCCGGCCACGTCCTCGGCGCGGCGTCGGAGCGCGACCACGACGCCGCCGTAGCGCTCCCGGAACCCGATCTCGCGCAGCGTCTTGCCCTCGATGCGGGAGCCCGACGCGATCACGACCTCGAACAAGGGGAGGTCGGGGCCGTCTGGGTCCGGGGCCGTCCGCGACAGTCCCGGCCGGGCCAGCAACGCGTCGAACGCGGCCGAGCTGCCGACGAACGTCAGCACGTCGCCGGGCAGGAGCACGGCCTCGGGCGCCGCCTCGCGGACCGTCTCGCCGCTCTGGATGCGAGCGAGGAAGGCGTCGCCCAGGGTGCGCAGGCCGGCGTCCTCGACGGTTCGGCCCACGAGCGAGGCGCCGTCCTCGACGCGCAGTTCGAAGTGGTAGCCGCGCGAGGCGCCCTCGGTGGACGCGCTCGTGCGGTCGGGCAAGAGCCGGTGGCCGACGGCCGCGTAGTAGCCCGTCACTAGGACCACGACGGGCACGCCCACCCAGGAGAGGGTGAAAAAGCCGAAGCCGGGCAGCCCCTCGGCCTGGAGCAGCCCGTGGACCACCACGTTGGTACTCGTCCCGATCAGGGTCAGCCAGCCGCCGACGATGGCGGCGGTCGAGAGCGGGATCAGCATCTTGGAGGCGTTGGGGCCCCGGCTCTGCCACGCCTGGACGCGCGGGATGAGCATCGCCACGATGGGCGTGTTGTTGAGCACGCCCGAGAGCAGCGCCGTCGGCGCCATCAGCCGCAAGAGCGCCGGGCCGGGTCGGGCCGAGCGCGGGCGCAAGAGGCCGTCCACAAACCCGAGCGCGCCCGTCCGGTCTACGCCGGCTGCCACCACGAACAGCGACGCGATCGCCACCACGGCCGGGTTGGCGAACCCCGCGAAGGCGGCCTCCGGCCCGACGACGCCGGCCACCAGCAGCAAGGCCAGGGTGCCGAGCAGCACCAGGTCGGTCCGCGCCGCGCCCCGGACGAGGGCGGCCACCATCAGCGCGAGCGCCGCCAGCGTGTACCACGCCTGCCAAGTCACGGCGCCACCGGCCGCGCCTGCGCGCGCCCGCCTCCCCCGCCCCGCTGGCGGTCGCCGTGGGCCGGCGCCGTCACGCCGCCAACCAGCGCCGCCAGTCGAGCGCGGGGTCGCCCCAGCAGAACACCGACGGGTTGCGGAGGTCGGCCTTGTTGTAGCGCAGCTGGGCACCGTCGCGCGTGGAGACGCCGCCGCCGGCCGCCTGGACGATGGCCTGGGCCGCGGCCGTGTCCCACTCGAACGTGGGGACGGTGCGCGGGTAGAAGTCGGCCGCGCCCTCGGCGACCAGGCAGAACTTGAGCGACGAGCCCATCGAGGCCGACTCGACCGCCCGGCCCTCGGTCTCGATCTCGGCCAGGATGGCCGCCACCTCCGGCCCCGCGTGGTCGCGGCTGGCGACGACGGTCAGCGCGTCGGTCGGGGCCGGCCGGGTGGTGATGCGGACCGGCTCTCCGTCGCCGTCCTGCTTCCAGGCCTGGCCGCCCGCCGCCCAGTAGGTCACGCCGTGGACGGGCACGTGGACCACGCCCAGCGTCGGGACGCCGCGCTCGACCAAGGCCACGTTGACTGTGAACTCGCCCGAGGTGACGGGCGGCACCGCCGAGCCCTTGACGAACTCCTTGGTCCCGTCCAGCGGGTCGACGCACCAGAACCGCCCCCACTCGGCCCGCCCCGCGACCTCCTCTGGAGGCGACTCCTCGGACAGCACCGGGACCCCGGACTCCGCCAGCGCGGCCGTGATGGCGCGGTGCGCCGCCAGGTCGGCCTGGGTCAGCGGCGAGTCGTCGGCCTTGGCGTCGACGGTGAGCGGCCGGCCGTAGTAGCCCAGGATGGCCTGGCCGCCCGCACGGGCCGCGTGGAGGGCGAGGTCGAGCAGAAAAGACACGGGGCGGCGGGGAGGGGCCGGCAAGATCGCACCGGGCGCCCCCTCGCGTCCCCCGGCCCTCTCCACGCGGACCGCCAGCCGGCGCCGCCGGCGCGCTACGCCTCCGCCGCGACCCGCTGGCGGAAGTAGTCGAGCGTGCGCTGGAGCCCGTCGGCGCGGGCGACCTGGGGCTCCCAGCCCAGGACCTCGCGCGCCCGGGTGATGTCGGGCTGGCGGACCTTGGGGTCGTCGGCGGGCAGGTCCTGGAACGTGATCGTCGAGTCCGACCCGGTCAGGGCCACGACCTCCTCGGCAAACTCCTTGATCGTGACCTCCTCCGGGTTGCCGATGTTGACCGGCTCGGCCTCGCCCGAGTGCAGCAGCCGCCAGATGCCCTCCACCAGGTCGTCGACGTACTGGAAGCTCCGCGTCTGCGACCCGTCGCCGAAGACGGTGATCGGCTCGCCGCGCAGCGCCTGGCCCATGAACGCCGGGAGCGCGCGGCCGTCGTCCAGCCGCATGCGCGGGCCGTAGGTGTTGAAGATGCGCAGGATGCGCGTGTCCACGCCGTGGTAGCGGTGGTACGCCATCGTCATGGCCTCGGCAAAGCGCTTGGCCTCGTCGTACACGCCCCGGCTGCCGACCGGGTTGACGTGGCCCCAGTACGTCTCGGGCTGCGGGTGCACCTGGGGGTCGCCGTAGACCTCGGAGGTGGACGCGATCAGGTAGCGCGCGCCCTTGGCCTTGGCCAGCCCCAGCGTGTTGTGCGTGCCCAGCGAGCCCACCTTCAGCGTCTGGATGGGCAGCTTGAGGTAGTCGATGGGGCTGGCCGGGCTGGCAAAGTGCAGCACGTTGTCCACCGGGCCGGCGACGTACACGAACGTCGACACGTCGTGGTGGACGAACTCGAACTGCGGGTTCCCGATCAGGTGGGCGATGTTGTCCGGGTTGCCCGTGATCAGGTTGTCCATGCAAACGACCTCGTGGCCCTCGGCGACAAAGCGGTCACACAGGTGGGAGCCGAGGAAACCGGCGCCGCCGGTGATGAGGGTGCGGGGCATAGAGGTGTAAGGCGGAGGTGAGCAGAATCTAGCGCGGGTTCCGGAGACGCTTTGCGTGCCGAGATTGGCCAGCATCCAGGCGGACACGTGCCTGGAGCGGGACTCCGTGGCGCGGGCGGTGAGCACAGACAGGCCGGGCCCCGTCGGTAGGGGCGTATTGCAATGCGCCCCTACCGACCTCTGTGGCACATAAACGTCCGGGGCTCCGCGGTACGTGATCTCACGCCGCAGAGCCCCGGACGTTGCGCACAGGCCGCTAGCGGACGACGGTCAGCAGGCGCTGGGAGGTAAACGTCTCGCCGGCCAGGCGGACGACGTAGGTGCCGGGCGCCAGCGACGCGGGCAGCGCCACCAGGGTCTCCGCCCCGCCCGACGTCGGGCCGTCGAAGGCCGTGGCCACCAGCCGGCCGACGGCGTCGTAGACCTGGACCGTCACGCGCTCCGAGCGCTGGGTCGAGAACGCGACCTGGGCCGAGGCCGAGGCCGTCGCCGGGTTCGGGAACAGGGACCGGATGACGGTCTCGCCGCTGGCGCCGTCCTCCACGGCGACCCCAGAAGCGGTCGCCACCGTGAGGTTGTCGATCGCGAACTCGTCCCGGTCCCCGGACGAGGGGCCTTGGGGGTTGTCGCTCACGAAGGCCCGCACGTAGAAGTTCTCGCCCGGGGAGATCTCGACGTCGTCCACGGTCGTGTCGAACGGCGTCGTCGTCCATCCGCCGGAGGTGGCCGCGCCAGGAGTGGGCAGGTTGTTCACCACGACTCGGGAGACGCCGCGCGACTGCTCCTGCCCACCGGAGATCACCACGTCGGGCACCAGCGCCACGCCGATGGAGGTCGACCGGTTGCCGTTGTTGAGCACCTTGATCTCCCCCTGGACCGTCACGGCCGTGAGCGTCCGGTTGGTCGTGTTCTGGAACCGGACGTGGATGTAGCCGCCGGACCCGCCCGACGCGCCGGGTCCAAAGAACGTCTGGTTGGGCTGGATGCCCAGCGCGTAGTCGCCGCTGGCGGTCTCGAAGGCGTAGACCCCCTCGTCCGTGACGCCGCCGGCGGAAGCGCCCCGGGCGAAGACGCCGGTGGCCTGGGTGTCGCCGAACGTGGACGGCCGGTTGGCGAGCGGCCCGGCGTTCCCGATCACGTCGAAGTGGTTGGAGCTGAGCTGGCCCGCCGTGGGAGCGGGCGCGAAGCCGGCGCCCCGGAAGTCGTTGAAGTCGAGGGTGACCGGCGTGTCGTCGAGCCCGATCTGGGCGCTGGCGGTCGTGCCGAGCGAGGCCGCCAGCAGGAGGAGAGTAGAGAACTTCATGGGGGAAGGGGAGTGGTGGGAGGCGCTAGCGGCGGGGCCCGCAGAGCAGGGGAGGCCGTGGGGAGGGCTTTCGGGAGGGGCCCGCCGGGGCCGACAAAAGGAACGACGCCGGCGCCCCCGCTAGAACGAGGTATTCGAGGAGTTGGGAAGGGCCGCAGATCGCGGGACAAGGTAGGACGCCCGGTGCCGATGGGGCCGGGCACAACGGCTCCTCCGCTAGCCCAACACTGGCGCCTATGCCAGCGCCGGCTCTGCCCGTTCCGAGGCCAGGCGGGGGACGCCGACCGCGTCGGTGATGATCTCGGACCACGCGCCGCAGCAGACGTCGCGCTCGTAGGACTCCAGGAACACTCGCCGCGCCTCGCCGCCCATCCGGGCCACCTCCTCGGGCCGCTCCGCGAGGTAGGCGAGGTAGCCGGCCAGCATCGGCTCCCCGGGGTGGACCACCACCCCGACGGCGTTGGACTCCACGATGTCGGCCGGCTCCGACGCCGCCGGCGCGACGACGGCCGTGGGCCGGGCGGCCGCCATCGCCCCGAACAGCTTGCTCGGGACCGCGATGCCGGCCATGTCGGTCCGCAGCGTGAGCAGGTGGATGTCGGCCAGCGACAGCGCCTCCGCCAGCCGCTCGCGCGGGAAGTAGTCCAGGAAGCGGACGTTGGTCAGCCCGTTGGTCTCGACGAAGGCTTCGAGGCCGACCCGGCGCGGGCCGCCGCCGGCGAACACGAACTCGATCCTGGGATGGTCGCGCAGCTCGACCAGCGCGCCCATCACCTCCTGGAAGCGGTGCGCCAGCCCGGCGTTGCCGGAGTACATCACCACGAACTTGTCCTCCAGCCCCAGCTCGGCACGCAGCGGGTTGTCCCGGGCCGCGATCGGCGTCACCTCGTCGCGCCCGCCCCAGACCGACACCTCGCGGACCCGGCCCGGCGCCACGCCCTTCGCCACGATCCGCCGGGCCATGTGCGGCCCCAGCGCCACCACGAACTCGGCCTGGCCGTATCCCCAGTTGTTCAGCGCGTGCAGCGCGCGCGTCAGCGGCGAGCCCTCGTCCAGCATCCCGAGGGCCACCTCGGCGTCGGGGTGGAGGTCCATCGACCAGACGCCGTAGCTCGACCCGCGCAGCTGGCGGACCGTGGCGCCGAGGACGGGCAGCAGCGGCGGCGTGGTGAGGTAGACCACCAGGTCGTAGCGGTGGCGGAGCACGTGGGCCAGCGCCCCGGCGTAGAACGAGGCGTAGTCGACGATCCGGCCGACGTGGCGGGCGCGCCCGAACCGCGTCGTCCGCACGCGGTGGATGGTGACGCCGTGGCGGGTCTCGGCCCGCGCGTCCCCCCGCGGCCCCCGGCTGTACCCGCCGGCGCCGGCGAGCACGTGGACGTCGAGGCCCTGGCCGGCCAGGTGCTCGGCGAGGTCGGTGAGCTGCTGGCCCGTCGCGGCGACGTCGGGCCAGTAGTGCTGGTTGACAAAGAGGATCGAGGGGCCGGAGGCCATCGCGGAGTAGAGGAGGCGTGGGGAGGGTACGCCAGAAACCCGTCCTCCTTCCCGCTCGGCCGTGTGATCAATGCGCAGGAACGGTGGAGCGTTGTGCCGGTCCGGCCGCCTGAATGGAAAGTGAGAAGGCCGTAAGTGGAAAGTGATAGGCCCCGATTGCCAAAGGCTCAAGGCGTATCCTCCAAGTGCTGAAACGAGGTGGGACTCGTGCGGGGTTGCCGACCCCCGTCGCCGCACTGGCCGACGGGTCGCACCACGCGTCATTTTGGCTCCGAGATACGACCTCCCCTAGATGTTCTCTGTGTTTGCTCCCCGTTCTTTTCCGTCCCAGACCCGTCGCCTCTGGCTGATCCTCGGCCTGTGCCTCGCCGCCGCCAGCGGGGCGAGCGCCCAGGACACGCCGGCCGCTCCCCTGCTGGGCGCCCCCGCCGTCCAGCGCCTGTCGTTTGCCGAGGGGCCCAACTGGGTCTCCCTGCGCGTCTACCCGGAGGACCGGTCCTTCGAGGCCATCTTCGGGTCGCGCCTGTCGCGCGTGCTCACGGCCAAGAACGCTGCCGGGGCCTCGTATGCGCCCCAGCACGGCGCCCGCGGCTTGCCCGAGTGGCCCTGGGACCAGGCCGTGTTCATCTACGCCCGCCAGCCGTTCGTGCTCGACGTGGCCGGCCGCGAGATCCTGGAGGACTCCCAGATCCCCCTCGATACCGGCTGGCACCGGATCCCGTACCTGCTCACCGACTCGCGCCCGCCGTCCGAGGCGCTGGCGTCGATCCTGCCCGCGCTGCTGGAGGTCCGGGACGGCCACGGGCGGACCTACCCCGCCACCGTCGGGTCGGCGCCGCTTGAGGCGATGGAGCCCGGCAGTGGCTACCGCGTCCGGCTGTCCTCGCCGGCGGAGCTGGTGTACGCCACCCAGAGCCAGAGCCCGCCGGCCGCGGACAGGACCGTGGCGACGCTCGCGGAGGCCGTCGCGCTCGAGGGCCTCACGCCCGGCCAGCGGATCGCCGTCACGGACCCGGTGCGCGGGGGCACGTTCGTCGTCCGCGACTCCGGCGCGCCGTCCGACGGCGGCACCGTCTTCGTGCCGACGGCGTTTACCGAGGCGGCCACGGCGACCGGCCTCGACAACTCCCAGACGCTCTTCGACGGGTCGAACGACGACGGGATCGTGTTCGACTCGTTCCGCCTGATGTACGGGCCCGATGAGGACGACGCCCTAGACGCTACCGCCCTCCACGGGCACGCCTCGGGCAAGGGCAACGACGCGGGCGAGCCCCTCCTCAACACCCAGAACGGCCGCCTCCTCATCCCGAACAGCCTGCGCGACCTCGCCAAGTCGCTGACGGGCTCCAGCAAGCTCAAGGCCAGCTACCGCTACGCCACCTCGGCGCGTCGCCTGGAGCGGGTCGTCGAGCCCATCGTGCTGGAGGGACAGAGCACCACGGACTACGTCCGGCCAGAGTGGTGGGGCGCCGTCCCTTACCCGGCCGACTGGACGCCGAACACGTCGGCGCCCTCCGGCCCCCGCGCGCGCCCCGCCGGCATCGCCTCCGGCGACCCGGTCTACGACGCCACCGACCGGCTGGCGTCGGCCATCAACGCGGCCGAGGTCGGCGCTGCCACGACCAGCCGCCAGCACTACGTGGTGCTGGCCGGGATGTACGGCTACGCCCGGGTGATCGAGATGCAGGACCAGGTGGTCCTCAAGGGCGAGCAGGACGGGGTCCGCGACGGCCAGGGGCTCCGCGTGCTCAAGGGCGCGCCGTGGCACTTCTGGGCGGTCAGGAACCCGACCAAGGCCGCGTACCAGATAGAGAAGAGCCCGCGCGACCTCATCATGGTAAACACGGACCCGCTTGTCGTCCTCCGACACGGGCGCCAGTCCCAGCTCAATCGCGTCGTGGACGTGGAGCTCGACGGCAACCTCAAAGAGAACGAGTACGTGTTCTCGGGGACGTACCTCTCGGCGAGCGGCGGGGCCAGCCGGTCCTGGACCAACCAGGTCGAAAATATGCTCCAGAACACGGGCCACTGGAATGGCTTCGTGGCCTCGCACCAACACGCTGACACTGAGATCGGCTCCAATGCCCGCCTCGAGAACGTCCACGTGCACAACTACGGAGGCAACCTGGTGTTGGGCGGGGAGCCGATCCACTTTGGAGGAAGCCGCGACCTCCGGCTTGGCAACTCGCGCCGTAACCACTTTATGTACCGTGTCTTTACAGACGAGGGCACGACCATCGATCGAATCGAGATGTACGGGTACGCGTGGGCCGGGTACGTCCCGTTCCAGCAAGGGCACTACCGCAACGTCGTGTTCAGGGACCTGGCTCGCAACCCTCAATTCGGACTTGGAAATCGGAGCCCAGAGACGCTCATCGGTCATCGGAACGATGGCGTCCCTGCGGACGACCTTTTCAACGAGGGCAACCCGGGGTACTACTTTGGGGACGACGCCGTCATAGAGGGACTCCGGTTCGAGCTCTCTAGCAATTTCCGTCCGAGGAGTAGCCTGGTCACGTATGACTCGGGCCCCTTGTCCCTCCTCGGGGTCGTCCTCGACGTGGAGGGGGGCAACCCCGTCTCTCTCGTGAGTGGGGGAAGCGACGACCTCCTCCAGCGATCTGGGTTTGTCCTCGAAGACGTCGTTGTGGAACAAGGGCAGATCCGCTCTTTCCTGGCCTCCGCGGCACTCCGCGCTTCCGCCAAGGGAGTCGGGACGTTCTCCGGGGATGGAAACGGCCAAGGGCTCATACTCCGTCCCTTCCGAGAAGGGCACACGGCCACGTTCTACAACGTGGGCGGCGGCGTGTCAGGGGCAGGTATCCGGACGCCCGAGGTTGTCCAGATCCGGCTCAGAGAGGACTCAGAGGCCACGCTCGACGTGTTCGTCCGACAGGCTAGCTTTACAGGCGTCACCTATCCAGTGATGGCCACCTACGGAGACCCGTCAGATTCCGATGTTTCCGACCGGTACCGAGTGTTTTGGCGAGACGTCACGCTCGACCGTTGGCGGGACAGCAACAACGACCGTGGCAAGAGCCGCAAGAGCGGGGAGCTCCAGTACTTCGAGCGCGTCACCGCGCGGGGCCGAACGAGTGAGGGTGCCGGCACCCTGTCATCGGCGACGCTCCGTCGCGCGAGCAACGGGACGCGCTACGTCGACGTAGACCCGAGCATGTTCTATGCTCCGCAAGAGTCCTCCTACGTCGTCGTCACCGGACGCGACGCGGGGCGGTTCCTCGGATGGGAAAACGTGGGGGACAAGTACGACCCCGTCCTCCGCCTGTCATTTAGCGGGACGAGCCCGGTCTCCGTCGACTGGACGGCGGCCATCCGCCCCATTCCCGACGGCGTGGCCTTCCCCGAGTAGTCCTGCCTGGCGGTGGCCGAGGACTCAGATGGCGACGCCGCGCTGGCGGAGCCTGAGCTCTCGCTCCTTGGCCACCGTCATCGCTTCGTAGGTCGAGAGCAGCCGGCAGTAGGTCAGGCCGGCGCGGCCGTCCAGGAAGCCGCGACGCAGGAGGTACATGTAGAGGAACCGCAGCGACGGGCGCATCGGCATCCGAGCCGCCAGCGCCTTGAGCGCGCGACGGCGGCGCGTGCGGTCCGGCGCCGCCAGCGCGGCCCAGTCGACGGCGCCGGCACGCTGGCGGAGCGCCTCGGCGGCCTCGTCGGACGAGTAGCGGTTGTGCTTGGCGAACCACTCGTGGAGGCCCTTCGAGAACGAGTAGTGCTCCAGGTCGTGCTCCAACGTCCCGACCTCCTCCGGCGGAAGATCCTCTCGTTGGCCGTGCCCGACCTGTTTGAACCGGAGCCGGTCGCGCTGGCCGAAGCGCACCTGGTAGGCCGGGTACATGCCGGCGTAGCGGAGCCACTGGCCCTGGAACATCATCTTGGAGGCGACGCGGTAGGCCGGCTGCCCGCCCGTCCGGGCGATCCGGAGCATCTCGGCGCGGAGGTCGTCCGGGACCACCTCGTCGGCGTCGAGGTGGAGCACCCAGCCGTGGCGGAGGTCGCCGTGATCGACGCCGAAGTTGCGCTGGTCGGCAAAGGTGTCGAAGGCACGTTGGAGCACGCGCGCCCCGTGCTGGCGGGCGATCTCGACGGTCCGGTCGGTGCTGAACGAGTCGACCACCAGTACGTCGTCGGCCCAGGCGACCGAGGCGAGGCAGCGTGGCAGGTTGTCCTCCTCGTTAAAGGTCAGGACCAAGACTGAGACGGGCTCGGACGCAGAGTCCGGGGCGGGGACGGGAGCAGTCATGGGGTAATAAGCTCGCGGCGCTTGACTTCTACCGCTGGGTTGCCGGCCATGATGGCCCACTCCGGGACGTCGCGGGTGACGACCGACGCCGCGCCCACGATGGCCCCCTCCCCCACCGTGACGCCCGGCCCAACAAAGGCGTCGGCGCACACCCAGGCCTGGGGGCCGACGGTGACCGGCGGCTTGAGCAGCGGAAGATCGGGCCGGCGGTAGTCGTGGGTCCCAGCGCACAGGTGCGCTCGGTGCGAGATGGTCGCCCGCTCGCCGATCGTGATCGGCCCCAGGTTATAGAGCAGCACGTCCTCGCCGACGGCGGCCCACGCGCCCAGCGTCAGGTTCCAGGGCATCGTGACGCGCGTCGAGTTGTGGACGTGGACGTGGGGGCCGACGGTGGCGCCGAACAGACGGAGCACAAACCGCCGCCACCCGAACATCGGCCGGGGGCTCCACCGGAGCAGGTACTGGCCCGGCAGCCAGAGCACGCGCATCGCCATCTCGCCCCGCGTGTACTTACGTGCCGAGCGGTTCGACTGAACGTCGAGGCCAGAGGTGTCGGGAGGGGTAGTCACGGCGCCAAATCAGATGCAGGTGGGCGTCGTCCTGAGCGCAGTGAAGGACCTCAGCGCCGGCGTCCCAAGCCACTGGAGCCGGTGACGATGGGTTGAGAGTCGGAGCCGAGATCTTCCGCGTCGGCTTCGCTGGCCTGACGGCTCGCTCAGGGAGACAGAAAGTGTGTTCAGCATCTTGAACCGCGCCCTAACCGGTCTGGACGCAAGGGGGGACGGAGGGCTGGCGGCCCAGGATCCAGTCGTAGACCTGGGCCATCTGGGCGGCGATCCCGTCCCACCCGTAGGCCCGCTCTACGAGGGCACGTCCGCGGGCGCCCATCGCCGCACGCTCGCCGTCGGTGCTCTCGGTCGAGGCGCGCAGCGCGTCCGCCAGCGGGCGGGGCGCGGGCTCCACCCACCACCCGGCGCGGTGGGTCTCCAGCTCGGCCCACGGCGCGCCCGTCGTCGTCAGCACGGGGACGCCGGCCGCTAGCGCCTCGGCCACCACGACGCCGAAGTTCTCGCTGTAGGTGGGCAGCACGAACAGGTCGGCCGATCGGTACAGGTCCCACTTGGCGTCGTTGCCGACGGGACCCCGAAACGACACCTCGTCCAGACCCAGACGAGCGGCCTGCGCCTCTAGCTGGGCCTGGTGCCCGCCCTCGTCCGGCCCGGCGATGGTCAGTTCCCAGCCGGCGGGCCGGACCTCGGCCCAGGCGTCGAGCAAGAGCGGGAGCCCTTTTTTGGGATGGACGCGCGACAGGAACAGCGCGCGGTGCGGCCCGGACTCTCGCCGCTGGCGGACCGTCTCGGCGGGGACGTGGACCCCGTTGGGGATCACGGCGATGGGTGCCGAGAGCCCGGCCGAGCGAAGGGCCTGGGCCTCCGACGGCGCCGTGGCGTGGAGGGCCGTCGCCCCGGCCAGGTCGCGGCGTTGGTACGCCCACCACGCGACCGTCTTTTTGAGCCGGCTGTTCTGCCGCGCCCACGGCTCCAGCATGCCCCGCGTCGAGACCACGAACGGGACGCCCAGCCGACTGGCGGCTCGGGCGGCGGCGTGGTTGGTGGGCAGCCACAGGCCGTGGTCGTGGACCAGGTCGGCGCCCGCGTTCTGGACCGCCTGCCCGAACCGACGTGCCTCTCCCCCTCCCGGCTCGACAAACGACGTGCGGGCCAGCGCCGGGTCGGGACGGATCGTCTCGTCGGAACGGCCGTCCGCCAAGGCCAGCACCTCGACGTCCGCTCCGGTCCGGCCCAGGCCTTCCGCCAGCGCCGAGATGGTGCGCGGCGGGCCGCCGTTGCGGGCGTGGAGCGAGGCCGTCGTGTGGAGGACGCGCGGGCCGCTCATCCGTAGGCCGGCCACAGACCCCTCGACGGAGCGGCGGGCTCCTCGGCGGTTTCGGCCTCTAGCTCTCCCATCTCGTCCCGGTGCACCAGGATCCCGGTCCACCGTCCGATCCAGAACAGAGGGATCAACAGGACGAAGCTGTAGAAGACGCTGTTGAAGAAGAACTCGAAGGTGCTGCCGTTCCAGAACACCGAGAACATCGCCGTATAGATCAGACCCGATCCCCAGAAGTAGCCGCCGAACCACCGCTCCGATGCTCGGGACGCCAGAGAAGCGAGGACTCCGAGCACGAGCCCCGACAGCAGCACGCCCAGCGCGCCGCCAGACAAATACCCATCGACGACGTACTGGGGCTTGGCCGACACGTCCGAGTCTTCCGACACGATGCCGGCGTCGTAGACCCGCCGCATCACCAAGCTCTCCGTGATGGGCTTCTTAGACCAAAACGCTCGAGGGATCAAGCTGGTGACGGACTGCTTGATGATCTGAGTCCCGTAAAAGTCACTCCCTTGATCCACATCTTCAAAAGAGGCGATGTAGCGGACGAAGAGCCCGATTTCCGATATCCTCCCAGTAAGAAAGCTCCAGTTGTTTGCGGCGATGTCGCTCTGCCCACTCTGGATCTCCGCAACTGCGACCGCCGCCGCCTCTTCCTGGCCGGCACTTCCTTCCCAGTTTAGGCTACGGAAAATGTTGGCATACGTAGGCAGGATGGCCAGCAGGAAGATCATCGCGACTGGGGCCCCGATCAACACTGCGCGCTTGGCATAGGGATACACGAACACGGCGAGGAGCAGGACCATCACCAACACCTCCTCCTTCCATCCACTCAGAAACGCCGACCCCATGTTGACTACGTACAGGGCGGACGCTAGAGTGAGTGTCCCGAGGCGGCGCGTTGGAATGGCGAGGGCTAGGGCGAGCACCGACGCCACCAGGCCGATCTTCTCGATTCGGATGCCGAACTGGTTCTGCTCATCCAAGACGAGCCCTACAGCGAGCCCCACGACGGAGAGCCAGAGGGCAGCCCGGGCCGGGTTCTCAAGCGGACGCACCGCCCACTCCCCGCTCCGCCGGTAGCTCATCGCCACCAGAATCCCTGTCGCGATGGCCGCGTGGGCCAGTACGTAGTACCGCTGGGCCAGCGCGGCGGCCTCCATGGCCCCCGGAACGACGGGCGCCAAACTGACTCGGCTTAGGTAGTAGAAGCCGTGGAGGTCGGCGACGTAGAAGACCGACGAGATGAAGTTGTAGGACGCAAACAGGACCTGTGTGAGTACGATCGGCCGCATGACCTGATCGAACGCCGAGGCCTCGCCTGGCAGTGGCTTGACGTGGCCACCGATCGTCAGCCACAGGATCCAGAGCGACCCGGCCCAGGCGACCAGGTAGGACACGAGCGGCAAAGGCGTGAGTGCCACCGCCAGCCCGAACGGGACGAACAGCAGGACGTAACCCAGTAGGCTCCCCGACGTCTCCGCAGGCGCATCTGCCGACGCGCCCAGGCTGGGGACGGCAGAAGTCTTGTCGGGTCTAGCGAGAGGGACGGCCCCGTTCATGGCTCAGGTGCAGAGAGTCTGTAGAGTACGCCGCGACGGGCAGGGCGTCGATGGGGCCCCCGCGCGTCTGGCGGTTGACGAGTCAGCGACCTTCGCGTTCTCGCAAGAGTCAGGCCGGAACGAGAGAACGGGCGGACTCTGCGATTCGCCGGGCAGCTTCGTCGAGAGTCCACTCGCCGATCCGGTCGCGCGCGGCCGCCCCCATCGGCTCGGCGGCGCCGGGCTGAGAGACCGCCGCGAGCGCGGCGGCCAGCGCGTCGACGTCTCCGGCGGGGACGACGCGGCCCGTATCGGGCCGGACCAGGTCCGGCGCGCACCCCACGCGGTCCGTCACGACCACCGGGCGCCCGCACGCCATCGCCTCGTTGACCGCCAGCCCCCACGTCTCGCCGGGGCCCTGCGAGGGCAGGACGACGACGTTGCCCAGTCGGTAGGCGACCGGCATCCGCGACTGGTTCTGAAAGCCCAGAAAATGAACGTCCGACCGTCCGCTGGCGGCCGCCGCCAGTTCGTCCTCTAGCGGACCCGTCCCGACAAACACCAGGTGGTCGAGCCCGCTCCGGCCGCTCAGGAACGCGTCGAGCAAGAGGCCAGGGTCTTTCTTGTCCTCCAGCTTGCCGACGAAGACCGCGACCCGCTGGTCGTCCGCGATCCCCAACGAGCGTCGCCAATCGCGCGCCTCGGCTTCGGGGTCTCCGCCGGGATCGGCAAACCGGTCGTTGTCGACGGCGTGCGGCGCCCACGACAGCTGGCGCTCGCTCAGTCCGTGCGCCAGGAAATACGCCCGGTTGTGCTGGCCGACGTAGAGCGCGTGGTCGACGTGGCCGTAGATCCAGCGGAGCGCGAGCCGCCGGGCTAGGGACCGCACCTGCCCCTTCAGATCCCGCCGCTCGTCGATGAGCGTCGAGTCGCCGCGGAACAGGATCGGGACCCGGCCGCTAAAGGCTCGCAACACCTGGAGGTGCGCCTTGTAGTTCCACCCGACGACCAGGATGGCGTCGGGCCGCCAAGCGCCCACCGCAGCCACCATCCCCGGCGCGTCGATCCCTCGGAAGTGGTGCGTCCCCGGGTCGTCGGCCACGTTTTCGACGAACGTGTGATCGTAGCCGTCGAGAAGGGGCACGTCCCAGGCAAACGACGTCCTGAACCCATGGTCGAGGGCGGCCGCCCCTGCCGCTCCTCCCCACCCGTAGAACACGTGGAGGTCTACGCCGTCGCGCTCGGCCAGCTGGCGGAAGAGCGGGGCGTAGTACTGGACCGGGTGCGTCGTGACGACGGCGAGACGGAGAGCAGAGATCACGTCACGAGGGGCGAGTGGAAAGAAAGGATCAGGTAGCACCAAAGAGCGCTCCGACTTTAGACCGACCTGTACGAGCCAGGCTCGGTCCCGTGTCGTCCTGGACAAACGCGAAGGGTCCCGACCTGGACCCCGCGCCCGCCGAAGCCGGCGGGATGTGACGCCCGAACCGCGATCCCTGACGGGGTCAAGTGCCTGAGTGCATAACGGACTCTAACGAGCGGCCCCGTCGAAGACGTCCACCTGACGTTGCGTCATCGCTCGCGCGGTGTACGGCTCGAACGCGTCCCAGTCTGTTGCTGGCGAAACGAGCGGCTTGGAAAACCAGGCATCGTAAAGCTGGGCGCTCACGTCCTGGACGGGCGCGTCGGTCCCAAACGGGACCACCACACCAGCCTTGGTCCGGCGGACCGTGTCGACGACGGTGCTGGCCTCGTGGAACACCGCCAGCAGCGGGCGGCGGGCGAGCACGTACGGGTACAGCTTGGACGCTGTGTAACCGGGGTCGTCGGAGCCCGGGAGGGTGAGCGCGTCGGCGTCGAGGAGCACCTGGAGCGCCTCGAAGTAGGGAATCCGGTGGGGCCGCTCCTCGACCAGGTCCCCGACGCCGTGACGCACGGCGATGGGCTCGACGGTTTTCTCGGCCCGGTCCCCCTCAGCATAGGAGGTCCCGACAAAGTGGAGCCGCACGCGGTCGTAGCGCTCCGGCTCCGACTGGCGGGCGTCGGCGAGCGCGGCGAACAGCGCGTCGAGCGCGAACGCCATGTCGTCACCCGCACGGCCCACGTACGCCCAGTGCTCCAGCCCGTCCCCTGGATCGAACACCGGGTTCGGGATGCGAGACTCGCGGAGTATCTCGAAGTCGCGCTCGGGAGCCCCAAACGGCAGCACCGTAAACAGGTCCGGTGAGAGCCACGGGTACCGAGCGGCGAGCGCTTCGGGGTAGGCCGGGGACACCGACAAGACGTGGGACGCGTGGCGCAGCACGTGGGGCTCCAGCCGACGGGCGACGGTTTGAGCCAGCCCGTACTTGAACGCTCCCCCTGGGGGCTCGGGCGACTGGTCGCCGTCGTAGTAGTCGCTGACCCAGGGGTCTTGAAAGTCAAGGACGAACGGGACCCCAAACTTCCGCTTCCACCGGGGGCCCAGGGTCGTCACTCCCATCGCCGTCGTGGAGAAGAAGACGAGGTCGAACGAGCCGTCGCGGAGCAGGCGGTCCCCAGCGCGGGCCAGGGACACCAGGGACCGTGCCTCCAGGCTCCCGATCCCGATGCGCTGGGTCCAGGCACGCGGCACCGTCCCCACCCGCACCACCTCCACGTCGTCGGGGACCGTCCTCAAGAGGAGCGGGTCTTGCGGATCCAGCACCTCGCCGGGCTCGACCGCCAGCACGACGGGCTCCCATCCGGCTCCACGGTAGTACGGCAGGCTCTGGCGGACGCGGTGGGAGTCGGCCGCGTTGGACGGGGCGAACCGGGGAGAGACGATAAGGACTCGCTTCACAGAGGATCGTTGGCGCGGCGTGTGTCACGATAGCACACTGGGCAGCCTCGACTCATGAGGGTTGGCCGATATCAGCCGTCGAGGACGGCCGGGGCTCTCCCAGGGCGGACTGAACGGACCCGACGAGCCGCTCTTGCTGCACCTCCCAGTTAAACTCGCGCCGGGCCGCGTCGAGCGCGGCCGCCGAGGCGGCTTGGAGCCCCGCACGGTCCGAGGCCCACTCGCTGATCCGCCGGGCCAGCGCGCCGGTGTCCCCAATCGGGAACGTCCGGATGGCATGGGGCGCCTTCCGGGCCACCTCTTGCTGGCCGGCCGTCGCCGTGGCGATCACGGGGAGGCCCGCCAGCAGGTAGTGGAGGATCTTGTTGGACGCCGTCAGGTCGTTGTTGAGGGAGCTCCCCGGCTCCAGCGCGAGGCCCACGTCGTGCTCCGCGATCCGACTGAGGAGCTCAGACGGAGGCACCGGCCCGTGGATCACGAGACGGTGGGGCGACCCCGGGGGCAGATGGCGGCGCAGCGCGGCCTCCATCTCTGGAGAGCTGTGGCCCCGGAGGTGTAGGTCGACGGGCGCCTCGACGTCGGCGAGCGCCCGGATCACCCTTTCGAGGCCCCGGCCCGGGCCCACAGTTTGCGAGACCCAGTGCAGAGACAGCCGCCCGTCTTCTGCCGGCCGATCTCGGCCCTCCCCGTCCAGCGCGCGCCGGTCGGCCCACGGGAAGGCGTTGTACACCGTGGTCGGTGCAGGCCCGCCGAACGCGCGCTGTAGCGCGTGGCCAAGCGCGTCCGAGGTCGTCGTGACGTGACCTCCCCTCCGGACCGCGGTGGCCTCCTCGTGTCGGAGGAGGCGCGTCGGCCTCGACTGGCGGGCCTCGGGCGGGAGGTCCTCCGAGTACCAGTCCTCGATGTCCACGCCCACAAGGCGGCCCTCCTCGGCCAGGCGGTTGGCCACCCACAGCCCGACCTCCTGGTGGCCAATGGTCAGATCGGCGCCGAGGTCGCGGGCCAGCCGGAGCGTCTCGCGCACGCCGTACCCGAGCGCGCTCGGCGTCTCGATCCCCCGGCGCGTCAGTCCCGTGGCGACGCGCCGCAGGCCCTTGGTCCAAACGGACTCCGCGCGGCCCGCCACCAGACTGACCGTCGTCTGAACGCTCCATGCCGCCCCGGCGGACAGGTCGCGGTCGAGGTCCGCCAGCGGCTGGCTGAACACGGGGCGGAGCACGGTCACGCGGAAGCCGGCGTCCGCGAGGGCCTCGGCCTCCTTGACCACGCGTGGGTTGCGGCACAGGTGCGCCCCGGTGACGATGGCGATGTGAGGCGTCATGAACGTTGCGGCCAAACCGAGCACTCCGGGGCCAAGGCTCGCGCCGGCCCGGCGGACCGGCTGGCGGGCGCGGCCAGAGTGCGGCCGGCCTCTCGAGCGGAGCCGAGGGACGCCCCCGTCACGCCACCGACCGGGCGATGTCGACGTACTCCTGCGCTGATTTTTCCAGCGTGAGGTTCTCCAAGATGTAGTCCCGGGGCGCGAACGACTCGTCGGCCAGCCTTGCCACGAAGGCGTCGAGGGCGGGCCCGAAGGAGTCGGAGTCCTCGAAGGTGATCCCGCACCGCTCGTCCCAGTAGGGGACCGACGAGACTGGCTCGAACTGGACGCGGTCGGGATAATAGGACGGGTCCTGCCAGAACCCGCCCCGGTCCCAGGCCAACACCGGGACGCCGGAGGCCAGCATCTGCTGGTAGGCGATCCCTTGGGTCTCGTGCTCGCACAGGAAGATGACCGCGCGGCACTGGCGGAGCGACTGGGCGAGGTCGGCCGGCTCGTAGGAGCCGTAGCGGAGCTCGGTGTAGGTCAGCCCCCGCCGGTCGAGCTCGTTCCGAACCGGCCCGATCAGGGAGGCCTCGTAGGCGTCGTGGTCCCACCGCACCTTGTCGTAGATCAGAAAGTCGGTGGTCTTGGGCGCCCCCGTCGGCGCCCACCGGTCGGTGTCGATGCCGACGGGCCACGCCGTCACCCTGTCGCCGTAGAACGGCTCGCACATCCGGCGCATCCACTCGCCGGGCACCAGCATCCGGCGGACCGGGTAGCGCTCGAACAGGTCGGGACAGTCGACCGGGTGGGAAAAGACGGACGCGCCGAACAGGACCGGGTTGGCCCACTCGCGCTCGAACAGGACCTGGGGCTTGCCGACGATGCACGCCAGCTCGTCGGGGTGCTGACGGGCGTGGCGGAAGTCGTTGATCCGGTAGGGCACGCCGATCCGGTCGAGCCCCTTGACGAGGTTCAGGAACACCATCATCTGACCGCCAGGCCGAGGCGCACCGCGGACCAAGCGGCGGATGAGCCGGCGCGGGTACCGGTCGAACGGCACCCACCGGTCCGGGTCGGGCTCCTGGTAGAACAAGTTGAGCGTGGACACTGGTTTATTTTATAATTTTCTTGATCTTTTTGGGCACCTTGACCATCAGCAACTGCCGCATCTGCTTTGCAGCATCTAGTCGGCTCGGGTTCAAGAGTTCCCTCGGCGTCAACCCGATGTGAGGATGCCAGTCCCACCGCCAAAGCGCCATGGGGCCTTTCGTGGCGAATCTTGAGATCCACTTCTTGTTGTAATTGGTCTCTACGATGTCGTTTTCTCCGAAGAACGACTTCCCGCTGAAGATAGGCGCGTCGAGGAATTCCGGTTTTGGCGCCTTGTATCTGAATAAGTATTCAAAATCTATTAGTTTTATATCCCCCGCATCATTAATCATCACATTTCCAGGATTGAAATCAAAATGTGCAAACCCCATGTCATGTAGCTTTCTTAACTCGCCAAATGATCTTCTGACCACATCCAGGTCATACATCTTCAGTTTGTTAAACCCAGTGTTTCGATAGTCCTCCAGATATTCTAAAACAATGCTCATATCCCTTATCTCGTAAACCCTGGGCCCAATTCCAAGGTCATCCGCTACCAGAGCCCCCTCCACCTCAGATACAAAATTGCTTACGAACCTGTCTTTGAATACCTTCTGTACCGCCAGTCCTCCATCGTACTCTATAATGTACGTATTCGCACTGTATGATACGATTCCTATTTCTTTTACGACATCAAACTCCATTTCAATCGTCCTGATCAGAATATGTTGTTGTACACGTGGCTCGCATACTTAGCCACCTTCCAGCCCGCCAGTCGCTCGACGTGCTTCATCCGCGTCCGGTGGTGGAACGTCATGTCGTACCCCCCCAGCCGCTTGGCCCTCCACTCGGCCTCCCGGACCACGTCGCGGTGCTGGGGGTAGGCGTGGAAGGCCACGTCGCGGTACTGGCGGGCGAGCACGGCCGCCGCCTGGGTCCGGTTGGTGTCCGTCGTGCGGGGGAGCACGTGGCGCACCTTCGAGTCGATGGCTCGGAGGCGACCCCGGAGGTGGCGGGCCGAGCGACCGCTGCTCACGCTCTTGTCGTGCGCGAACTTCCGGTAATAGGCGCGGCCCTCCGGCTCCCACCGGACCCCGGAGGCGGCCAGCAGCACGCGCGTCGAGTACTCGCCGTCCTGGTCTTGTGTGACGGCCGGATCCCACGGGCCCGCTCGGTCGGCGGCGTCGCGAGGGATCAGCCAGGCGTGGAGCGGGGCCATCCCCCACTCCCGGTTCGGCGTCCAGAGGTCGACCAGCCACTGGACCGGATCGTCACTGTCGACGGACGCGTTGCCCCGCGAGAAGCGCCCGTCGTCGGGGTCGGTTCCGTCGTCGAAGTAGACCGTGCCGCTGATGGCGAGGCAGCCGTCCGGCGACGCCGCCAGCAGGTCGAGCGCCCGTTCGATCTTGTCGGGGCTCAGCAGGTCGTCGGCGTCGAGGTACTGGAGGTAGTCGCCTCGGGCCTCGGCCAGCGCGCGGTTCCGGGCCGCGCACGCCCCCGCGTTCTCCTGCGCGATCACCCGGACCCCACGCGCCTCGAAGGGGCGGAGCGCCTCCAAGGTGCCGTCCGTCGACCCGTCGTCCACGACGATGACCTCGACGCGGGGGTGCGTCTGGTCCAGCGCGGACGTGACCGTCTCGGCCACGGTCCGCTCTGCGTTGTAGGCCGGGATCAGGACGGAGACGAGGGGGTGGGGCATCGGGGAGGCGCGGCGGGTCAGCGCTGGAACGGCTGGAGCAACGTGCGACGCACGCGCAAGATCTGTTCCGTCCGTCGGAACCCCACGCGTTCGTAGAGCGCGCCCAGGGCCCCCGGCTCGGGCGGTCGGAAATCGGGGCAGAGCTCGTAGACCCAGGCCGCGACGTCGGCGCCCTCGGCCGGGTGGGTGTAGGCGATCCAGTGCGCCAACGGCCACAGCGCCTTGCAGGCGGCCCGCTTGCGGCGCGGCGTCAGCTCTCCACGGTCCTCCAGCAGCCGGAGCGCCTGGCGGTAGATCAAGAGGTGCTGGATGTTGGTCCCGACGTCGCCCAGGCCGCGCCGAAACTGCAAGCGGCCCCGGTCGTGGTGGCGGTGGCACAGGCCGGGCTCGTCGGAGACCGCGACCTCGGGGTGGGCCAGCGACACCTCGATCATGAAACAGCGGTCGTCGCGCGAGGCGAAGTTGGCGGCCGGGAACGAGGTCCGGTGCGGGATCTCGTCGGCCAGCTCGCGGCGGAAGGTGAACGCCGAGTAGTGCGAGCTGTCGGACTCGCCGAGTTGCTGGGCGATAAAGTCGTCGGAGTGGACCCAGGGCTTGGTCCGCTCCAGGTGGTCGTCGCGCCAGATCTCGGCGCCGGCCACCACCACGTCGGCGCCCGTCTCCTCGGCCAGCGCCAGCTGGCGGTCGATGGTGCCCGGGGGCAGCCAGTCGTCGGAGTCGAGAAAGCGGACGTAGCGGCCGCGGACCTCGCGGTAGGCCCGGTTGACGGCGAACGGCTTGCCCCACCCGTCGGTCTGGAGCGCCAGCACGTCGGGCTGGTCCTGGAGCCAGTCCCACGTGCCGTCGGTGCTCCCGTCGTCGGCGACGATGATCTGGACCTGGCAGGCCGCCCCCCGGCACGACTCGACGGCCTGGGGGAGCGCCCAGAGGCGGTCCCGGGTGGGGATGATGACGCTGACGTCGACGTTCATCTCAGGCACGGGCCCGTGAGTCCTGGACGGCGCGGACGCCAGCAACGCGGTGGTACAAGGAGCGGAAGGTGTCTTTGAATCGTTCTTGGGCTTTCCATGGCGCAGAGAACGTGAGGTCGGCCCACAGGGTTGCCGCTCTCGCCGGCCACCCGCCAGCAATCTTGGCGAGGCGGAGCTCTTCGCGGCGGTACGGGTACCCCTCCACTTCGGAGCCTAGAAAGTGAACGAGGGTGGGGCGGAGGTCTTCCTGCCTGTACCACGCGTTGTGGTCGGGGTGGCCCAGGGGGTTCCGCAGGCGGGAATGGCCGCTGACCACGTCGACCTCGACACCCCCAGGTGCGGCGAGCGTGCTGTTCATGATGGTCCCGTCTTCGGGGAGAGGGTCAACCCCATGGATCGCCATCGCGAGCGCCATTAGGACCTCGTCGTTTGGTCGGCCTCGCAGACGCTGGAATCCGATCTCGTCGTAGCGCGACTCCAGCGCTTGCGCCTCCTCGAACACTTGGTCGCTCGCCTCGCCCTGTTCAAAGTAGTACGCGCCACCGTTGAACCGTGGCAGTCCCGGAACTCCAAACTGCTCGCTGATGGCTTCGACGTCGCCAAACCACTCGCCGCGAGAGACGACGCGCCCGATGGTCGCGACCGGTCTGCCGGCGAACGCGTCGAACGCTGGCCGGAGGTCCCCGACGCAGAGACAGTCGGCGTCGACGAACAGCGTCTGGTCGGCCGGGGCTAGCTCGTTGAGGTAGAGCTTGGGCGAGAACCCACTCCCATACTGACCCGGCTGAAGCGGGATCAGCTCGACCCAGTCCAAGTCCGGCGGGACGATGTCCAGTTGGTCTGTCGCAATCGCGAAGCCGATGTCGTTGTCTGCGTTCCAGAGCTGGAAAGAGCGCGCGAGCGTGGCGGCGAGCTGCACAAACAGCGGCTTGCCCGTGGCGATGGTGAGGACCGAACGGCTCATGACGTCGAGGAAGGTTTATAGAGGCGAACCCAAAGCCACGCAGGGGGCAGACAAGATCCTGGGTCTAGGCCAACGTGAGTCGCCAAATGCGTGCCAGTCGGAGACCGCCCTCCTAGTACCGGCCAAAGGGAGTCCCCGGCGATTCTCTAGGGCCCGCCTGTCCACCTCACGTTATGCGGGATGGCCCACGCCGACGACGGGATAGGGACGCGGACCTTCCGTGTCCCGACAGGGAACGCGCCCCGATACGGCCTGGGGGAGCGCCCAGAGGCCGCCCCGGGTGGGGATGATGACGCCGACGTCGATGTCCATGCAAAAGGAGCTTCAGGATGTTTCGATCTGCACGGCTCAGCCCTCCCCCTCCGATCCAACCGAGAGACCCACCGGTGGAACATACAGCGGGGGCAGTCCACGCCGGTTGAGCGACGGATCCGCTGGCGCCTGGGCTGAGCGGTTGGACGGACCCGTCTTCCGAGGTGCCCCCGCTCATCCCCGTCGCTTAGCTCAGCCTCGCCCCGTAGTCGTTCAACTTCAGCAGCGCGGTTAAACGAGCGCTTAAACCTATCAAATCATGACAAATAGGCTACAAAGCATGAGGAATGGCTTTGAGCATCATCCGGGAGAACGCGAGACGAGGGCAGAGCTTGGCCGTAGTTGCCAGGGCCATGCGTTGCGCGGAGCGGTCCAATTGGCCGTAGTGCCACGCTTGCCTCAGGACGGAGCCGGCCGCTTCGCAGCGCATCAAACTCGCCGTGTCTGGGGGTTCCGACTGGCGGACCAGGCTGAGCACCTCTTTCAAAATAGGGAGCCCGACCCTGAACTCGTCCCCTTCCATCTCGCGCGACCCGCGGTACAACGTCACGGTCGCGTCGAGCTCCTCCCCGCTGACAGGGCGCCCGAGGAGCGCCTCCATGGGTCGTCTCGGCACCGTCACACTGAGCGACTGGCCTTTGCTCCCTCTCGTCTTCCCGATGGACTCATCGTGGACCCTGTAGCGAACGAGGGGTTCGGGGATGTTCGCGAACCGAGTCTTGTCGCGGAGACGGGTCCAGAGGTCTGAGTCCTGGGCCGTCCAGTACCTCTCGTCGTAGCCGCCCACGCTCCGCACGACACCGGCCCGGAACATGACGCTCGGGTGCAGAAAGCTGCTGTAGAAGAGCTGGCGTGCACGGATGGTCTCGTGGTCCGTGGGGAACGTCCCCGTGCTCAGGGAGCGGCCCTCCGAGTCCATCTTGTCGTACCAGCACCCCACCACGCCGACACCGGGGTGGTCGTCCAGGAACGCGACCTGTCGCTCCAGCCGGCTCGCCAGGTTCACGTCGTCGGCGTCGGCGCGGGCCACCAGGGGCGCCCGGCACGCCGCGAGGCCCCGGTTGAGCGACGCCGCCAGCTGGCGGTTCTCGCCGTTCGTCAGGACGGCGATCCGGGCGTCGCGCTCCCGGTAGGCGGCCAGGATCTTGGCGGTCCCGTCCGTGCTCGCGTCGTCCACGACGACGAGCTCGAAGTCGGTGAGGGTCTGGGCGAGCACGCTGTCGAGCGCCTCCGCGAGGTAGCGCTCGCCGTTGTAGACGGCCATCAGCACGCTCACGCGGGGAGCTGGGGGCGGGGGTGTAAGGGGCTCCAACAAAACGGGGCTAGCGGCTCAAAAGGTAGATCTGCCGGCCCCCGTCGTCGAGCGAGGTCACGACCACCTTCCGGCCGTCGGGGCTCGGGTTCGGGTGCAGGTCGCAGCGGAACGGGCCGCGCTTGGGGGTGTGGTTGCCGAACTGCGCGACGTGCTCGTGGTGCCCGCTGCCCACGTCGACCGTGAACACGTCGACGGTCTCCTGGTAGGGCGTGTCGAACACGAACTCGTCGGCGGCGCCGGGAAGCCGGCGGATGTGGACGTTGTGGTCGATCAGGTCCGGCGCCAGCGGCCCGAGCGGACGTCCGACCGGAGACGCGTCGCGGTAGACCGGGACGCCGGCGTCGCCCTGGCGCCAAAAGTAGAGCCGCTCGTCGTCGAGCCAGATCACGTGCGACGCCCCCCGAGCGAGCAGGCGGAGGTCGCGGCCGTCGGTGCCGCACGTCAGGCTCGCGCCCATCGTGTCGTTCCAGCCGGAGGTCTCGTTTCGGAACCGGAGCTTGACCGTGAACCGCCGCCCGTCCGGCGACACCTTGACGTGGTTGAACCAGTAGGTGTAGCGGCGGACGGCGTGCTTGAGCCGCTCCTTTATCGGCAGGTGAGACAGGAGGAAGCGCACCGCGTCGCGGAGCGGGAGCGCCAGCCGGGACTCGCCCGTCTCCAGGTCCAGCCGCCACACGCCGTCGTCGGCGGCCCGGCGCTGGTCCAGGCGGGCGCCCGCCCCGCCCGGGTAGCCGTAGCCGGGCCGGACGCTGTCGAGCCGCGCCATGTTGAGCGAGAGCGCGAACCGGCCCCCGGGGTCGAGCCCGTAGACGGGCCGCGGCAGCGTCCGGCGCTCTCCAGAGTCGGTGTCGAACGTCCGTGACACGAAGGCGTCGCCCTCGCGGTCGTTCCAAACCAGCGTCCGGGTGCCCGGCACCCACTGCGTCATGGCGCCCTGCTGCCAGCTCCACGCGCGGCTTTCCCCGACGGCCACCCACTGGCGGCTCCCCTCGGTGTCGACGTAGCCGATCTCGATGGCGTCGGCCGGCGTCGGGGGCCGCTCGGCAAAGCGCACCTGGTGGCCGGCGACGAGCCGGCTCTCGGCGTCGAAGACGGGGATGTCGTAGTACGCGTGCGAGTGGAAGCGGCCCGCCTCCGTCCCCGAGGTTAGCTGGGTGCCTGTCCACCCGCTGAAGGTCTTCACAGCACCACCTTCCGCTTGACGGCGCGGGCCGCCCGGAGCCCGAACGACGCCACCCGGTCGGCCGCGGCGACGGAGCGGAGCGCGGCGACGCGCGCCAACCACGGGACCCGGTCGCCGAGGCGGGGCTCCCGGACGGGCACGTCCCCGAGCTCGACCCGGCCGTCTCGGTGGTCGAAGTACTCGAGCAGACGCCGCCCGTAGACGCTCCCGGCCTTGCTGGCTCCCGGCGTGGCGAGCCGCTGGCGGTGCGTGTCCAGGACGCCCTCGGTCCACTTAAAGTGGTGCACCCGGAACGGAACCGAGAACCGGACGATGGCCTCGCCGATTCCGGGGAACTGCCCGAGCGGGCGCCCCAGGAGGTACGAGACTGGACGGCCGTTGTGGAGCGGGTGGTGCCCCCCGCGGCTGGGGAGCACGTCGCCCCGGCAGGCCATGATGTTGACGGTGCCCGCCTGGTAGCCGTCCTCGTCCCGCCGGAGCGTGCAGATCACGTCGGCCTCGATGGGGAACTGGTCCCACAGCGACGGCTCGGGCTCGACCGCTGCCAGCCGCCCGCCCGGCGCCAGCCGGTCGATAAAGACGCCCTGGACGCAGGTGACGCCGCGGCGGTCGCAGTAGTCGAGCACCTCGCCGAGTGGGGCGGGAAACTCGCAGAACTCGTCCACGTCGGCGCTCACGACCCAGTCGGCCGGCGCCGCGACGCGCCGCTGGACCTCGCGGCGCTTTTCCCACATCGCGTCGCTCGTGTAGGGCGCGATCCACTCCTCGGCCGGCTCGATCCCGTGCGCCTCCAGCACGGCGCGGGCCTCCGCCAGCGCGGGGGCGTCGGCGGTCGGCGCGTTGAGGACGAGGTGGGCGTCGGCGGGCTCGATGCCAAGACCGAGGTAGTGGCGGAGGAAGTGCGGGAGCAACGCGAGGTCGTGCTCCACCCCCACGCACGATATCAGCAGGGTTCGTCGGGTCGGGGCGGGGGGCATCGGCGCCGTCTGGGCAGTGGGCTCCCGGTCGAACGGGGCCGTGCCGCTAGGGTTCGCCCGCGCGGCTGGCGGCGAGGCTGGGCGGGAGCGTCAGGCCCCAGCCCGCCAGCACGGCCGCGACCTCGGTCGGCGCGTAGCCTTTCTTAAAGCTCATCTTGACCATCGGCAGCCGGGCGGCCTCGGCGGGCGTCGGCAGGTCCGCCTCGGCCAGGTGGCCGTCGAGGGCGCGCTGGAGCACGTGGGGGCCGCGCGCGCTCAGGCGGGGGACCCCGGCCCAGGCCGCCGCGAACCGGCGGTCCTCGCGGAGCAACCACTCGAACGTGTAGTGCATCCAGAGGTACGCCTGCGGCCGGAGCGGGGCGGTAACGTAGGCCTCGCACACACGGCGCCACGTCTCGAACACGGGGTCCTCGGGCTGCGACGCGAGGAACCAGCTCGCAAGGTGGCGGGCGGGCTGCGGACGGGCGAACGCGAACCGGCCGCTCGCCGCCGCGCGGTCCACCCAATCGTCGAGCGGCCTCAGGCCGATGACCGTCGCGTCTGCCCAGACCCCGCCGTACTGGCTCAGCAGACGCAGCCGGACGACATCGGACTTGGCTGTGCGCGTGACCCAGCGCGGTAGGTGTGGCATCTCGATCCAGTCGCCCACGGTGTCCGCGTCGAGCACGGTCACGTCCCAGCCGGGGTTGGCCTCCCGCCAGCTCGCCATCGCGGCGCGGACGAGCGGCGGCGCGGCGGCCTCGCCCTGGTCCCACATCGTCCACAGGCGGCGCGGCACCACCGGCCCCGGGTCGGGGCGGGCCAGCAGCGCGTCCCAGTCGCCGACGAAGGTGTCGAGGCCGAGCCGCGCGCGGACGGCCACGTCGCGCTTTTTCTGCTGGGGCACGAAGCGGCGGTGCCGGAGCCGGTTCCAGAGGGACAGGCGGGGGCCGTACGGAGCGTTCATCGGGCGGGCCTTACTGGGCGGGGTCGGCGGCGTAGCTCTGGAGAAACGGGAACCGGCGCGTGAGCCCGTCCACGCGCTCTAGCTGGCGGTCGGTCCAGGCGACGGAGCGGCGGCTCTTGTTCGGGCTGTCGTAGACGATGGACGCCGAGGCGGCCACGTACCCCGGCTCCGGGTCGAGGCCCAGGAACTGGCACAGGCGCCGGGTCTCGCCGTCCGGGTCGGCCGTGAACGACTCGTAGACCACGTGCCGCCAGTCGGCGGCGGGGGTGGCCTGCTGCATCTGGGCGATCCCCTGGCACAGCCCCTCGTAGTCGTCGATCATGCTGTCGAGCGCGGCCGACGCCACCTCGCCCCGCTCCTGCGCCTGGTTCAGCTGGGCCTTAAAGTCAGCGGAGCCCTCGGCGGCGATCCGCAGCCGGTCGTACGTCCGCCCCTTCCGCAGCGACATGGTCGCGATGTTGTCGAGCGGGTGGCGCGTCACCAGGACCCACCGGCAGCGGGCGCGGACCCGCCGCCGGACGGCGTCGAGCAGGCCGGGCTCCCGCTGGACCCACCGCACGGCCCAGTCCCCCTTCTTGTCGCCGACGACCGTGGGCCGCTTGGCCTCCCCCCCGTCCTGCCCCGGCACCACGTAGGAGAAGCCGTTCCAGTAGCGCCCGTTCCGGCTGAACGCGGCCGAGTTCTCCAGGATCAGCGCGTAGAGCACCCGCTCGGAGACCCCCGCCCGGAGCAGGCCCATCGCGTCCAGCTCGTGCGAGATGACGGCGTCGGGATGGGCGTCGAGGATGGAGCCGATCAGCGAGTGCCCGGAGCGCGGGAACCCCACGAACTGCACGAACTCTCGCACGTCGCCAAGCTCCCGGCGGTGCCGCACGGCGCCCGCGGCGCCCTGGAGCGCCAGCCTCCACACGGGCACGTCGCGATGCCCGCGGGACTGGTCGCCCTCGAACGCGGGGATGCTGTGGGTCGTGCGGAGGCGTTTGAGCATGTCGGTGTTGGGCGGGGCCAAGGCCCTCGGCCGGACCAGAGGAGAGTTCAGGAGACCCGAGCGGGGCCGTGTAGCGCCTCGCGCGGCTGGCGGAGCCAGTCGGCAAAGCGGGCCAGGCCCTCGTCGATCCCGGTCTGTGGCTCGTAGCCCAGCAGGCGCCGGGCCTTGGCGAGGTCCGCCCACGTCTGGGGCACGTCGCCGGGCTGCTGCGGGTGCCGCTCGATGCGCGCCTCGACGCCCAGCGCCCGCTCCAGCGCCCCCACCAGCTCGGAGAGCCGGACGGTCCGGCTGTTGCCCAGGTTGACCACCTCGAACGGCGACCCGTCGTAGGCCATCGACCGGACGATGCCCTCGACGACGTCGGCCACGTAGGTGTAGTCGCGGCGCGTCGAGCCGTCGCCGAAGAGCGGGACGGGCTCGCCGGCGAGCATCCGGCGCGCGAACTTGTGGATGGCGAGGTCGGGCCGCTGGCGGGGGCCGTAGACGGTGAAGAACCGGAGCGCGACCACGCGCATGTCGTACAGGTGGGCGTAGACGTGGCCCAGCAGCTCGGTCGACACCTTGGAGGCGGCGTAGGGACTGATGGGAGAGAGCACGGCGTCGTCCTCGCTCCACGGCACGTCGGGGCTGATGCCGTAGACGCTCGACGACGACGCGAGCACGACCTGCGGGACCCCCCGCTCCCGGGCCAGCTCCAGCACCGCCTGGGTGCCACCGACGTTGACCGACTGGTACGCCGCCGGACTCTCGATGGACGGCCGGACGCCGGCCTTGGCCGCCAGGTGAACCACGACGTCGACGGAGGCGCCGCCCGCCGCGTCGCGCAGCGCGTCCAGGTCCTGGACGTCCGCCTCCGCCAGCCGGTAGCGCCCGTGCCCGAGGTGCCCCCCGACGTTTTCCCGCTTGACGGCGGGGTCGTAGAACGGGTCGAAGTTGTCGACGGCCACCACCCGCCAGCCGCCGGCGAGGAGCCGGTCGACGAGGTGGCTCCCGATAAACCCGGCGGCGCCGGTCACGAGGGCCGTCCGCTGAGATGAGGTCATGGTCTCGGAGGGTTCTCTTGGGCGCCGAGTGGGCCGCTGGCGGGTACGGGTGACGGCGGCCGCGTGGTGCTCCCGCTACTCGAAGGTGCCGGCCCACGTCGCGCAGGTCCGCCACGGGCGCCATGGTGGACGGCCATTCTAGCGAGAGAGCGGCGGCGCGGGCGTGGAAATCCCACGACCCCGAGGATCAGGCCAGAGACGAGGGCCAGCCGCTGGCGGACTCTCTAGACCCGACGTGCAGCGCCACAGAGTGCCTGACGGGCCGCTCGTGCTGGGCGCGTGATGGCTGGCGCGCGGGGCCGACCGTGAGGCCCGATGCACCAGAGCGCGGAGTGGACCCTGCGATCACCCTCGGGAGCAAGCCCGCAAAGGGCGCCGGTGCCCTAGACCCGGCGAGCTACTGGCGGTCGGTCCCAGAGAGGATGCCATGTTCGACGAGGAAGGTCCGGGCCACAGGGTCCGCTTTGAAACCGCCAGCGGGGATCTCCAAGCCGGCGATGTAGGGGCCAGAATTCCCCTCGATCAAGACCGGGCCGTCAGGCGCAATCCCGATGTCCCACCCGACGTAGAGCAGCGGGAGCTGGGCGTGTGCTCGCTGGGCGAGGGCGGCGGCTTCCGCGAAGAAAGGCACGTTAAACCCGTCGAACACTATGCCCGTCTCGGGGTGCCGCTCGTAGGTCGCCCCCCCGAATTGGAAGAACGTGTACCCAAGCGGTCGGAGCCGGCCTGTCGCGCGGTCGACTCCAACGACGAGGCCTCCGGCGTGGCTGTTGTCTATAGGTTTTCTTCCTTGCCCCACGCGGAGAACGGCCGCGAGAACGGGAAACGACCCGTTCTTGGCCATCCCTGTCAGGATACGGAGCGTGTTGAGACAACCGGGGTGGAGCCTGTCCATCTCGGGGTGCTGGTCGATGGCCTCCTGAAAAAAGTAGTCCACCTCGAGCGCGCTCTCCCTCGCCTCCTCGACGGTTTGCTCGGACGGCGCCGACCGTATGAGCATCGCACCCGCCCCCTTCCTGTCGTTGACCGGCTTGGCAAACACCCGTCCGGTGGGAGACGCCTCCGCCATGCCGACGAGCGCGACGCCAAACGCGGCGCGATCCTGAAGACGGACGTCGGCGTGGCCAGGCCGAAGTAAGATGGAGGCCCGGGTCTGGCCCAGGTAGGCGGGGAGCCGGATCGGGGGAGACCCGTCGTCTCGGCGGAGGTGTTCGTCGAAGAGCGTTTTGTCGTCGAAAACCCGGAGGTACCCGTCTGGCCTGCGCTTCAAGTCCCACAAGGCCGAGGTTTCGGCCTTGGTCAGATAATCAGCGGGGTCGCCGGCCGCGTTCTGGTACAGGAGCCGCTCAAGGTAGAAGCGCGGGGAGAAGCCGTCACGTCGGTAGGCCAGGAGCTCTCGGGCGATCCGGTGCCTCGGCTTGCGGTCGGGGTGGGCATTGACCCGGCGCCACGACGTACGGAGGCGGCCGGCCTTCGAGCGAAACGACGAGGGAGATAGAGCCGTCATCCATTTTATACGCATGATTAGCGATGGGATATGTCCAGACCCGATACCGTACGACCCCTTACTCTTCAGTCATCATAGATTCGACTTCGAATTTCGCCTTGCGCAGCAACCGAAAAGGGCCAGTTTAGAGTGACGGCTTCACGATACAATTCCATTTTCAGACAGAAATGAGTGCATCACGGAGTCCGTTTTGAACCCTCCGGCCGCGACCTCCATCAGAAGCAACTGGGCGCCCGAATTCCCTTCGACCAGAACAGGGCCGTTCGGCGTGATCCCGATGTCCCACCCTACGTAGAGCAGCGGGAGCCTCTCGTGTGCCCTCCGGGCTAGCTCGACCGCCTCCGCAAAGTGCGGCACCTCAAACCCTTCGAACACCACGCCCGTCCCCGGGTGGCGCGTGTAGGTGGCGCCCCCGAACGCGAAGTACGAGTGGGCGCGCGAGCGAAGCTGGCCCGTCTCGCGGTCGACTCCGACGAACAACCCGCCCGCGTGGGCGTTGTCGACAGGACTCTCTCCCTGGCCCACACGCAGGACGGCGCCGAGTACGGGAAACGCCCCGTCTGTGGTCATGCCAGTCACAACGCGGAGTGTGTTGAGGCAGCCAGGGTGGAGCCGGTCCATCTCGGGATGCTGATCAAGAGCCTCCTGAAACATATAGTCCACTTTCAACGCGGCAGCCTCTACATCCTCGACTTCCTGCTCGGAAGGCGCAGATCGTATAAGCATGGCCCCTGCCCCCTGATTATCGTCGGCCGGTTTGGCGAAAACGCGCCCAGTGGGAGACTGCTCCACCATATCAGCGAGTGCGTCGGCAAATGCAACACGGTCGCCTAGCCGAATGTCGCTACGGTCCGGGCGGAGGAGGATTGAGGCCCGAGTCTGGCCGAGATAGGCCGGGAGCGGAACGGGGCCAGATTCACTGCCCCGTCGCAGGTGCTCGTCGAAGAGCGTCTTGTCATTGAAGACCCGGAGGTACCCGTTCGGACGGCGCTTGGCGTCCCAGAGGGCATGTTCCTCGGCCAGCGAGAGGTAGTTGGCTGGGTCGCCAGCCGCGCGTTGGTAAAGGAGACGTTTGAGGTAGAACTGCGGTGTCATCCCGTACCGGCCGAGGGCGAGGAGCTCACGCGCGACCTGGGCTCCCGGCTTGCGGTCGGGGTGGGCATTGACTTGGCGCCACGACGTGCGGAGGAGGCCAGCCTTCGAGCGGAGACGGCTGGCCTTCGAACGGAGCGATGTGAGAGACGGGCGCATCAGACGGGACAGCGGTGGGAGGAACGGCGGACCAGGCGTTCTGGAGCCAACGTAACCCAAACCCGTCTTTGTCCGCCATTGGAGCTGGCGGCGTCTCTTGGCCCGAGATGACATAAAGCCGTTCGCGCGCGCCAACGCTATCGTCGGCGCGCGCGAACGGCTCTATCCAATGACCGGGGCGCCACCCGGCGAGCGCCCTCTGATCAGTCGAGGTCTTCCCCGTGAGAGCGGAAGAAGGCACGGAGGGCCGGGTCCCTCTTTATTCCACCGTGGGCCACGTCCATCATGAGGAGGTAAGGCGCGGAGTTGCATTCGATGATGACCGGCCCGTCTGGAGTGACGCCGATGTCCCAACCGGAGTACGGGTGTGGGAGCCACTCGTGCGCCCGCTGGACCACGTCGATCACCTCCTCGAAGCGCGGGACCTGGTAGCCCTCGAAGACGACGCCGGTGTCCGGGTGCTCCACAAACTGGCGCCCGCCGAAAAAGTAGAGTTGGTGCCCGTGCCTCTTGAGCCGACCGGTCTCCATGTCTACTCCGACGAAGATCCCGCCCGCGTGGGCGTTGTCGACGGGGCGCCCGTCACTCCCCATCCGGGCGATGATCGAAAGAGGGCGTACCCCGTCGTGCCCCTTGCCGATGAGGACCCGGAGCGTGTTCAGGCTGTCCGGGTAGAGCGCACTCATGCCCTCGTGCTGGCGGACGCTCTTCTGGAACAGGTAGTCGTTGCTGGAGATCGCCCGGAACAGGGCGTCAGACTTGGCCGCCAGCGTCTCCGCCGTCACCCGGAACGCACCGCTGCCTTTGTTCGCGACGATTGGTTTCGCAAAGACGGCCCCTGTGTCTGAGGCGTCGATCAACTGTGACACCTCGCGCACCAGATCGTCAGGGCCTGAAAGGGGCCGGACCTCTCCCGATGGGGAAGTAAAAGCGCCCATCCGCGTAGAGCCCAAAAAATCGGGAAGCGGAAGCCCCGACGGCCTCATGAGCTGGTCGAAGAGGAGCTTGTCGTCGAAGTTGCGGAGCCAGCCCGGCCCCTTCTCCTTCACGCTGTACATCCCCTTGGCGTCTCGGCCCGTGATGTACCCGTCGACGCTCCCGGCCTGGCTGCGGTAGAGCATCCGTTCGAGGTAGAACCGAGGGGACTCCCCTACGGAGCGGAGCGTTCGGAGGTCGCGTGCGATCTGAGAGACCTCCTTCCGGTCCGGATCCTCTGCAATACTCCGGACTCGGTTCAGCTTGTGCGTGACTCGTTCGATGATTCTCGGCATGGGGGTGGGTTGGGGGGACGAAGGAGAGGCCGCCGACTACTTACGGATCCCTGCAGCCTCGAAGTACCGCTTCTTAAAACCTCCGTCGATGGCCATGTACATGGCGCCGCTCCAGTGCGAGTTGCCCTCGACGATACTGGGGCCGTCGGGCGTGATCGCGAGGTCCCACCCGACCGTCCGAGGCCCGCCCAGGTCGAGGTGGAGCCGGCAGGCGAGCGCGACGGCCTCCGGGATGTGGGGGAGCTCGTAGCCGTCGAGGAGCAGGCCGGAGTCCGGGTGCCGGTCGACGAACCCGCCGTGCTGGGCGTCCCCGCCGCGCCCCGGCTTAAAGATGCCCTGTCCGTAGAGCCGGGCCGTGCTGAGGTCGAGCCCGACCACGAGCCCGCCAGCCGACCAGTTGTCCACGGTGGCACCGCCGGTCCCCACGCGAAGCGCGGCGACAAAGGGCTCGACCCGCCCGTCGCGATAGACCGTCACGAGGCGGATCGTGTTTACCGACGTCGAGTGCAGGGCTTCGAGCGCCGGGTGCTGCACGAGGCGCTCCTGGAGCACGTACCGGCCCGTTACTCGGCTGGCGACCTCGGACGCGCTGGCGGGGCGGCCGTCGACCCACGCCTGGCCGTTCTCGACTCGGAGCGCAAAGGCGCCTTTCCCCTTCATGCCGCCCACCGGCTTGGCAAAGGCGTCGACGGGGTCACTGGTCGCGACGAACTCGGCGTAGGACACGGGCCGCCGGGGGTTCAGGGTATCCACGCCGTCCGGCTTGAACAGGGCCAATACGCGCGGCGAGCTATGGCCCAGCGCCTGGACGACCAAGGAGAACAGGTACTTGTCCTTGAGAACAGCCGTGACCCGCGAAGCCCCGTCCTCTTTGATCTGACGATCTATGACGTCCCACATCTCCCCGGTCGACAGGAAGTCGTCGTACTCCCTCTTGGACTTGTCGCCCATCCCATACGCGTAGTAAAACTGGTTCGGCTTCCCGTGCCTGTACGCCCACACGGCGTTGTCGATGGTGGCCCTGACGAGTGCCCTTCCCTCGACCTGGCGTCCGTAGCGCCTCGCCTGCTCCGTGTCTCGGCCAACGCGGATGCCGGCCTGAACAGCACGCGCTCGTTGCCCGATGGTGGAGTACGTCCGTCGGACACGGCTCGTTATCCCCCCAACAACAGGGATCCTGCGGACGATGCGCTCGAGGGGTCCAGGGTCGTGTGTGCTCATCGGTAGGCGGTGTCTGTCGAGGAGTGAGTGCCCTAGCCGGCCGTCCGGAAACGCCTCAGGCGCGTGCGGAGCCCGATGATGCCGCGCGCCCGCTGAGCCGCGTACCGCAAGTGCCCGCTCCGAGGGATCCGGT
This sequence comes from uncultured bacterium, assembly GCA_947493945.1. Taxonomy (GTDB): domain Bacteria; phylum Bacteroidota; class Rhodothermia; order Rhodothermales; family Rubricoccaceae; genus Rubrivirga. The sequence goes on from CANLSR010000001.1 coordinate 74,629, forward strand.
GTCCGAGCCCGTCCTTGACCATAAACCGGCACGGCCGGCACGTCCCGCACGGCTTGCCGTTCTTGGGGTTGAAGCAGAACCACGTGTTGGCGTCGAGGATCTCGGTGAGCCCCTCGCGGTCGGCCTGCGCGACCGCCTCGAGCTTGCTGGTCTCCCAGAAGGGGAACGCGAACCGGCCGAACAGGAGCCGCTGGGGCTCCGGGGCGTCGGGCCCCAGCGCCCACGTGGTCCCGCCGCCGGCCCGCTCGACGCGCTGGATGTGGTCGCCGAACATGGGCCGGAGCCGGCCGCCGCCGTAGACCGACAGCTCGACGCCCGTCCAGTCGCCGGCCTCCGCCAGCCGGGCGAGCCAGTCGTACTGGCTCCCGATGTCGTAGGCGTCGCGGAGCCCGCGCCACGCCTCGTGGATCTCGGCGTGGGGCGGGATGGCCTGCAACGCCACGTAGCGGGGCGGCTCGATCCGCCCGTAGGCCTCCGGGCGGTGGTGCTTGAGCCACCGGAGCAGCCCGTCCATCGTGTCCACCTCCTTGCCCGTCGACTGGCGGTCGCGGTCGACGACGTAGCACGGCCGGACGGCGGCCTCGTCCAGCATGGCGCGTTGGAGCACGCGGTAGGTCGAGTCCCAGCCCCCGGTCCACAGGGTTACGTCGGAGAGAGACGAGAGGTCGTTGAGGTGGTAGGCGTCCATAGGGAGAGGGAGGGCGGCGGTCTGGGACCACGCAGGTGGGGGCGGCGCCCCGTGTGGGACCGTCAGGCGGCGGCCGAGCCGCGGCGGGCGGCCTCCAGGCGCCGCGCCGACTCGGCCAGCAGCGCGTCGAAGGCGGGCTGGAGCGCCCGGAGCGCCTCGACGCTCTGCTCCGGCCGGAAGCCGCGCGCCGGCCCCGTCGGCGTGTTGTTGGCGTCGACGACGTAGATGCGGCCGTCGCCGCGGTCGCGGAGCACGTCGAGCTCGCCGTACTCCATCTGGAGCGCGTCGGTAAAGGCCAGGAGCTGGGCGCGCTCGTCGTCGCTCAGGACGGACGCCGGCGTGACCACGTCGGCCCCGTTGAACTCCTTGAACTGGGCGTCGAGCGGCCGGTACTTGACGTAGACCACCGGGATGGTCGGCCCGAAGATGGGCACCCGGTACTCGTAGAACCCCTCGGCGTCGTCCCGGCGGTTGTCGACGGCCTTCTGGTAGACGAAGCCCGGGGCTACGTCGGCGGCCGGGATGGGGCACTCGATCAGCTCGCCGTCGTGGGTCGCGTTCTCGTCGGACTTTTTGACGACCAGGCCGCGGTACGTCGTCGGGTCCACGTCGAGGTCGTACCCGAACACGTCGGCGAACACGTCCGACACGTGCTTTTTGCTGATGTCGGTGCAGTAGCGGTTGATCGCCACGTCCCCCTGCCGGAAGGGCTCCCCGCTCCCGTGCGTCACGTCCTCCCACCGGAACGCCGCGTCGCACGGCTGGCTCGGGTCGTTGCTGATCCAGTACCCCGCCTGCGAGCACAGCTTGTACACGACCGACCACGCGTTGGGCCGGAGCGGGTAGAACAGGATGGTCTTGCGCGGGAAGGCCATCGTGCGGAGCACGCGGGCCCACGCGCGGGCCCGAGAGACGCGCTGGGCGGCGTAGGCCTGCTCCGCGTTCGCCAGCCGGACCAGCGACGTGCGGCGGTAGCGGTAGCGGGTCAGGGTGTCGGCGAGAGAGGGCATGTCACGTAGAGGGGGAACGGTCCGAGGCGGGGCGGCACGCGTGGGGCCGCCCGCCGCTGAGTCTAGCGCCGCCGCCGGTCGGACGCGGCCGCGCCCAGACCGTCCGCCAGCGGGCGGGGGCCGGCGGGCGGCGCGCCGGCGGGGTCACAGGGCCGCCCGCTGGCCCCCGTCGTCGTCGCCGGTGGCCTGAAGCGCGTCGGTGACGGCGTCGCCGCCGGCCATGCCCCGGAAGTCCTGGCTCGTGGCCATCAGGTGGTCGTAGCTGCCCTCGGCCACCAGCCGGCCGTGGTCCAGCATGAACAGCGTGTCGCAGTTGCGGACCGTGCTGAGCCGGTGGGCGATCACGATCAGCGTGTGGCTGCCCTGGAGCTGCTCCAGGGCCTCGACAAACTGGCGCTCGGTCTGGTTGTCCAGCGCCGACGTGGCCTCGTCCATCACCAGCACCTCGGGGTTGTGGTAGAGCGCCCGCGCGATCCCGATCCGCTGGCGCTGCCCGCCGGAGAGGCGGACGCCCCGCTCGCCGACGACGGTGTCGAGCCGGTCGGGCAGCGCCTCGACGGTCTCGCGGAGCTGGGCGGCCTCCAGCGCCGCCCACACCGCGTCGTCGTCGATCTCGTCCTCGCCCATCCCGAACGCCACGTTGCCGCGCACCGAGTCGTCGGTAAGGTAGATGCTCTGGGGGATGTAGCCGATCTTGCGCTGCCAGCCGGCCATCCGGTCCTGGATGTCGTGGCCGTCGACGAGCACGCGGCCCTCCGTGGGGTCGAGGAGCCCGAGGAGCACGTCGACGATGGTCGTCTTGCCCGCGCCCGACGGGCCCACGAACCCGACCGCGCTGTCCTTCGGGATCACCAGCGACACGTCGCGCAAGGCGTGGCCGGACTGGCCGGGGTACTGGTAGCTGAGCCGGTCGAACCGGACCTCGCGCTCGAACACGACGGGCGCCTTGGTCTGCTGCCGCGCGCGGAACTCCTCTTCCTGCGACTCCAGCAGGGCGAGGTCGTCGTGGACGGCGTCGAGCGCGCGCTCGCCCCACTTGAGCGAGTTGACGGCCCCGGCGATCCTCTGGAACGAGGGCATCAGGCGGATGATGGCCACGCCGAGCAGCGTCAGCGTCGGGATGATGGACTCGAGCGGGCGGTCCTGGGCCACCAACAGCGCCGAGACGCCCAGCATGCCGGCCACCGCGATGGTCTCCAGGAACAGCCGGGGGAGCGCCGAGACCACGGCCTTGTAGCGCTCGGCCTCGGCCTGGAACCCCGTGCTCTCGCTGTACGACGAGAGGAAAAACCGCTCGCGGCCCAGGATCCGGGCGTCCTTGAACCCGCCCAGCCCCTGGTTCACGGCCTGGACCGACAGCTTCCGGTGCCGCTGCGACTCCTTGGCGTACTCGCTGATCTTGGCCCGCGTGGCCCGGTAGAACACGAACGTGATCGTGCCCAGCACGCCGAAGACGACCAGCGTCACGACGGGCTCGACCAGCATCAGGAGCACGAACACGAACGCGAGCGTCAAGACCTCCTGGGCCAGCGTCATCAGCGGGCTCAGGACGCCGCTGACGATGGTCCCCGACTCCGAGTTCGTGTTCCGCAGCAGCTCGGCCGTGTTCCGCTGGAGGTGGAAGGTGTACGGCGAGCGGAGGTAGGCCCGGAACAGGCGGTTCGAGATGCTCAGCCGCCGGCCCGAGTTGTACCGCGCCCCGGCGTACGCCATGAACGTGAGGTACAGGTTCTTGACCACGAACACGACGATCAGGGCGAGCGCCGCCCACATCACCATCTCGTCGGTCGAGGTCATCCCCAGCGCGTCGTACGCGGACTGGATCGGGGCGTACTCCAGCAGCTTCTCGGGCATGCTGATCACGCCGACGAACGCCGGGATCGCGCCCACGCCGACGACATCGAGCAGCGCGCCGATCCAGGTCAGCACGAACAGGATCACGGCGTTCCGCCTTTCCCGCGCGCTGAGGAGGTAGAAAAGCTTTCGGAGGATCGTGCGCATCGTGGAAAGCTAGGGGAGCCGCGTAGCGAGGGACCGTGAACACCGCAGCGTGCCGGGAAGTGTCCGCACGCGCGTTCTCATTTGGAGAAGCCGGACGGGCGAGCCGTCCGCGCGCCTAGGTCGAGGGGGAGCCTACGGCGCGGCGCGCCGGTTCCCGAACGAAGACTTGGTCCACGACGGTGTGCCAGCGCTCCACGAACCGGTCGTGCGAGAAGTAGTCCAGCCCGTCCGGCACGCCCTTTTCTCGGCCCAACGCGTCACGGATCCCGGACACCACGGACGCCTGGTCGGCCGGGTCCACGACCACGCCCAGCATCCCGTCGCGCACGGCCTCCCGGCTGGCGTCGGCCGAGGAGGCGACGGCGGGGACGCCGCAGGCGAGCGCCTCGAGGTAGACGATCCCGAACCCCTCGCCGCTCCCGGGCATCACGAACGCGTCCGCCAGCCGGTAGTGGTCGGCCTTTTCTTCTTCGGGCACGTAGCCGGCGAACGTCACGCGGTCGGCCACGCCGAGGGCCGCCGCCTTGGCTTCGAGGCGCTGGCGGTCGCCGCCGCCACCGCAGACCAGGTAGGCGATTCCCGGGATGTCCCGGGCCAGGACGGGCAGCGCTTCGATGACTTCGTCCACGCCCTTGTACCGCTCCGACGGCGACAGCCGGGCCAGCGTCATCAGGACGGTCTTGCCCTGGAGGCCGTAGCGCGCCAGCAGGTCGGGCCGGGCCGGGCCCGGGCCGTAGTCGGCCAGGTCCACGCTGTTGGGGACCACGGTGATGCGCTCGGCGGGCACGCCGAACCGGGCCGCGACGCGGTCGCGCGTCAGGGCGCTCACCGACACCACGCGGTCGACGCCGGCGAGCGCCCGCCGGGTCACGGCCTGGGCCAGCCGGCCCTGGGTGGCGGGCCAGTACGGCGGCCCCCACACCTCGACGCCGTGGACGATCAGGACCCACGGGACGCCCGCGCGGGCCGCGGCGACGGCCGCCAGCGGCACGAGGTGGAGGTGCCCGCAGACTACGCCGCCATACCCGCCCTGGACGACGGCCTTTCCTGCGGCGGCCACGAACGCCGCCGCGCCGCCGCTGGCGGTCGCGTCCAGCTCGACGCCGGCCGGCAACGCGGGGTCGCCGGAGGCCGGGACGCGCGACAGCACGCGGACGCGGTCGATGGACGCGTGGGACGCCAGCGCGCCCAGCAGGTCGCGGTTGACCTTGGCGATGCCGCCGCCGGCCCCGTAGGCGTCGGACAGGAGGGCGAGGAGCGTCATGGGGCGGCCGTCGTGAACCGGTCGTAGACGTGCTGCGCCCAGCCCCGCAGCCCTCGCCCGCCGGGGCTCTCGCCGCTGGCTTCGAGCCAGTCGCGGACCGGCGTGGTGAACCCGGTCTTGGGCCGGTCGGCGATGGAGGCCGGCAGGGCCGGGCGCGCCGCTCGCGCGAGCGCGGCCTTGTCGACGCGCCCGGGCGCCGCCGCCGCCAGCGGGGCGATGCGGCGGAGGAGCTCCCAGTCCACCAGCGGCACGCGCAGCTCGAGCGAGTGCGCCATGCTGGCCCAGTCGGAGTCGCGGAGCAACTGGGACCTCATATAATGGCACGACTCCAGCGCCGTCACCTTGAGCCGGTCCGAGCGGAGTCCCTCGACGGTGTGCGAGAGGTTGGCCAGCGGCGCGAGCGCCTTCAGGCCCTCTCGGGCCAGGTCCGGCCCCAGCACCCGGTCCAGCTCGTAGGGCATGAAGAGCGAGCGGCGCAGGAGGTAGGCGCCGGGCAGCGTCCCGCCGTACTCGACCAGCCCGGCCGCCTTGGGCGAGGCGACCCGGCGGACGAGCGGCGCCGTCGCCGCCCTCAGCCCGCGCCCGAGCCGCTGGTGCCCCGGGAGCGCGCCGACAGTCGCCGCCAGCCGGGGGATCTCGGCAAAGCTGGGGTAGCCGCCGAACAACTCGTCGCCGCCCAAGCCCGACAGTACCACTTTGAGACCGGCCTGGGCAGCAGCGCGGCTGACCAGGTAGGTGTTGAGGCCGTCCAGCGTCGGCTGGTCCATGGCGTCGAAAAAGCCGCCGACCAGGCCGGAGAACTCTTGCTGGCCCACCCGGACCGTCTGGTGGTCGGTGCCGTAGTGGCGGGCGGCGGCCTCGGCGAGTGGCACCTCGTCGTTGTCCGTGCCGGCGAACTCGTCGAACCCCAGCGTCACCGACTTCAACCGCCCGCCGGCCTCGGTCGCCAGCGCCGCGAGCGTGGTCGAGTCCCGGCCGGCCGACAAGAACACGCCGACCTCGACGTCGGCCACCAGGTGGGCGCGGACGGTGTCCAAGAGCGCGTCGCGGACGGCCTCGTCAGTATCGGCCGGGACCGCGCCGCTGGCGGCCTCGGCCTGGCGGAGCGCGTCGGGCACGGTGCCGAAGGCGCGGGGCGCCTGGGCGCCCTCGGCCCCGATCCACTGGGTGTGGCCGGGCGGGAACGAGCGGATGCCGCGGTAGAGCGTGAACGGCTCGGGCACGTGGCCCCACAGGAAAAACCCCGCGTGGCCGGCCGGCTCCGGCGCCGTGTCGACGCCGCCCATCGCCAAGAGCGCCTTGACCTGGGACGCCGCGCGCACCGTCCGCCCGTCGTCGGCGACGTAGAGCGGCTTGATGCCGTACGGGTCGCGGCCGAGCAGCATCCCGCCGGCCGCCTCGTCCCAGATGGCGAAGGCGAACATGCCGCGCAGGTGCTCGGCAAAGGAGGCCCCGTACTCGGCGTAGAGCCGGAGCAGGACCTCGGTGTCCGACGCCGACCGGAACGCGTGGCCCCGGGCTTCGAGCGACCGGCGGAGCGCGGCGTGGTTGTAGATCTCGCCGTTGAACACAACCGCCAGCCGGCCGCCGTCGACCGTCATCGGCTGGGCGCCGCCCTCGCTCAGGTCGATGATCGACAGCCGCCGGTGGCCCAGCTGGACCGCGCCCGACGGGTTGGTCCAGACGCCCGAGTCGTCCGGCCCGCGGTCGGCCATCCGGGCGCACGCGCGGAGCATCCCGTCCCGGTCGGCGAGGCGCCCGCGGGTGGAGAACAGAGCCGCGATTCCGCACATACTGCGCCCGTTGGGATGAAAGCTGTCTGGGCGTTCAAGGTACCGACGGCCGGCCCGGGCGCGGCGAGTCCGCGCGCTCCTCACGAACGCGCGGACTGGGCGGAGACTCAGCGAACGACCGTCATCCGGCGCGTCTCGGCAAACGTCTCGCCGCTCACGCGGACGACGTAGAGGCCGGGCGCCAGCGCGCCCGCGTCGAGCCGGATCTGGGTCTGGCCCGAGCCCGCCTGGTCGACGCTCTCGATCACGCGGCGGCCCATCGCGTCGTACACCTCGGTCACGACGCGCTGGGGCGTCGCCGAGCGGACCGACAGCGTGGCGGCGGTCGCGGCCGGGTTGGGGTACGGCAGCCCGACCGTCACCGCGTCGCCCTCCGGCTCCTCCCCGCTGGCGGTCGACCGGGCCGTGGCCGGGCGGACCTCGAAGCGGTCCGACCACGCCGCCGGCGCGCCGGTCTCGAACGTGTACTCCGAGGCCGACGCGAGCGGGACGTGCTGGTCCAGCACCAGGTCCACCAGCTCCAGGTCGTCGGCGTCCAGCGTCGAGGTCCAGCGGAGCGTGAACGTGCCCGCGCCCGTCGCCGTGAAGGCCAGCGGGACCGCCAGCTCGGCGCCGTCGGGCAGCGACAGCACGCGCTGGCGCCTCGGCGCGCCGTCCCGGGTGCCGACGGGGGCGACGAGGGCGTAGGCGGCACGCGGCGGCGTCAGCTTGGAGGCGTCGTGGCGGTCCCAGCCGTCCGTGCCGTCGGCCAGCTGGCGGACGTGGGCGGAGCGGTCGACGACCGTCGCGCCGTCGGCCAGCACGCCCGCCAGTTCGAAGCTGAGCCGGGGCGCGACGGCTGGGGCGGGGCCGGGCGCCGCCGCCGGGTCGACCTGGGCGGAGGTCGAGACGAGCGAGAACGCCTGGCCCTCGACGCCGGTCACCTCGGCAAAGGCGCCGCCCCAGACCGGCAGCACGTCGGCCTGCTCGGGCGTGTCGGGCCGCGTGAACAGGTCCACGAACGTGCCGTCGACGGGGTCCCAGCTCGCCAGCGCCGTCTGGAGCGTCCCGCCCTCGACGGCTAGGCCCGAGGCGCGCAGCGGGTACACGTAGGGGTTGCCCACGAGGTAGAGCCCGTCGGCGGCCGTCGCGGGCACCGTGCGGAGGTACGGCCCGCCCGTGGCGGCGTCGTCCAGCGCGCGGCCCGACTGGGCCAGGTGGAACGAGGCCTCCGCGCCCGAGGCGCGGGCGCCGGCGGGGGCGGCCCAGTGCCACATGAACCCGGCGCCCGGCACGAGCGGCGCCTCCAGCGACGGGGCCGGGACGAAGCCGGTCGCGCCGTCGAAGCCGGTCCACACGTTGGGCGCGGCGTCGGGGTTGGCGGATCCGGGCACGCCCTCGACCAGGTTGAGTGCCGCCAGGTCCCCGACCGCCAGCGCCTCGCCGGTCTGCGACAGGACGGGGACAGAGACCAGGCGGAAGCCGTCGGCGCGCGACGCCGGGCTGGCGCCGTCGACCACGACCACGTCCGGGTTGACGGCGCCCGGGCTGGGCGCGGCGGCGTGGAACAGGCTGGCGCGTCCGGCCGTGCCGCCGCTCAGCCGGCTGACGGCCGTGGCCGAGGCGTCGACGTACTGCACCGACTGGCCGAGCGCGCCGAGCAGCGCCGTCGCCCGGGCCTGGCCCGTCCCGGCCGAGACGACCGCGTCGACCGGCTGGCGGTCGGCGACCGAGTGGCCGACGGCGGGCGCCTGGTCCGTGGGGTAGAGCGCGAACGCGCCCGCGACGTCGGCAAAGGCAGTCACGCCGGGCATCCGGACGCCCGGCCCGTCGGGGGCGCCCTCCGGGCGGACCATCACGTACCCACCGGCGTCGGCCGTGAGGCCGCCCAGGTCGACCGCCCCGTAGACGTGGGCGTCGGCGCTGACGGCGACCAGGGTGAGCGCCGGCAGCGCGGCGCTGGGGGCGGCGCTCTGGATCTCGACGTAAGCCGCGCCCTCGGCGGCGATCGCGTCCACCTCACTGATCCAGACGAGGGCCTCCGCGGGCGCCGGGGGGCCGGCCACCGGGTCGTCGGGCATCGGGGGCGCCGGGGGCGCCGCGGCCGCGACCACGTAGACGCGGTCGTCGCCCAGACCGCCGTCGAGGCCGAACCCGCTCTCGAACGCCAGCGCGATCCCGGTCGCGTGGGCCGTCCCGGTCGAGGCGTCCCAGACCTGGATCTGGGGCTCGTCGCCGGCGGCGAACCCGTCGAGGTCGGGCGTGTAGGGGTCGTCGGCCCAGACGGTCAGGGCCGTCCCGGCGCCGGTCCAGGTGGCCGAGCCCACGCACGCGCCGCCGGCGTAGACCGCCAGCACGTCGCCGGGCTCCAGCGGCCCCGACGGCGGGGCCAGGCTGGGCAACGCCGGGATCAGCACGGTGGCGCTGGCGCCCGTCGGGCCGGGGCACCCCGAGAAGGGCGCGGTGCGGACGGGGTCGGGCGGGCCCGGAAAAGCGAGGGAGGCGAGTGCGAGGGCCAGCGTCAAAAGGACCATGTGACGACCACTTAACTGAGTGCGACAAAAGGGAGGAAGCCCCGCCGGTATCGGCGCCGGTGTTCTCCCTTTGCGACACGACCCGTTCGCCGTCGCCGCTCGTCACACGGCCGTAACGAGGCCCGTGCCCATCCACGAATCCGGGCCGTACGGCACGCCACGTGCGCCAAACTCCCACAGCGGCTTAATCCGATCTGGGGCACTACTCTGGTCTGTCCGCCGTATCGTCTGCTTGCCACTCAGCCTCTGCCATGGCCCGAGGCCCTACGTCTATGCATCCCACTGCCCCCACGCCCGCGCGCTCCAGCCGAAACGCCCGCGGCAACTCGAACGTCGAGGAGGTCCTCGACCTCCTCTACCGCCGCCGCTGGGTGATCCTGCTCTCCGTCCTGCTGGCGGGCCTGCTGGCCGGGGCGGTGCTGCTGTCCCAGTCGCCGGTCTACACCACCAACGCGCTCGTGCTGGTGGACCTGGGCCGGGCCGACCGGTCGGGCGGGACGGGCATCCAGTCGGCGCCGGACGAGTTCGTCCGCGACGCCCGCTCGGTCCAGACCGAGCTGTTCGTGCTCAACGCGTCGCGGGGCATCCGCGAGCGCGTCGAGGAGCGGCTGGGCGGCCCCGACGGCAAGATGCCGCCGGGCTCGGTGTCGTTCTCGCTGGCGGACCGCAACGTGGCCAGCGGCATCCGGATCAACGCGACGAGCCCCGACCCGGAGGTGGCCGCCGAGCTGGCGAACGCCTACGCCGAGGAGTACGTGGCCCAGACCCGGATCGCGAGCACCAGCTATCTCACCGACACGCGCGAGTTCCTGGAGGACCAGGCCGAGCGGCTCCGCGGCGAGGTCAACGCGGCCGACGCCCAGGTCGAGGGCCGGATGGCCTCGGCGGGCCAGGCGTCGCTGGGCAGCGGCAACCTGCTCAACCAGCTCTCGGCGCTCAAGACCCAGCTCGGCGAGGCCAAGATCAACCGCCAGATGAGCGCCAACCAGCTGGCGACCATCAACAGCCAGATCAACGACATCGAGCCACGACTGGCCGAGCGGATGGCCTCGGGCACCGACCGCCGCGTGCAGGCCATCGACCAGGAGATCGGGTCGCTGGAGCAGCAGCTCTTGGTCTACACCCAGCGCGAGGACGCCGGCCGCGCGATCGACGAGGGCGCGGCGCGCCGGATCCGCGACCGGATCGCGAACCTCCAGAGCCAGAAGGAAGAGGCCGCCAACCGCTACGTCGACGAGGTGATGGGCGCCGGCGGCATCGCGGCCCCGCAAGAGGGGCTCTCCTACATCCGGGGCCTCCAGAGCCAGGCCGCCCAGGAGCGGATCGCGATCTCGGGGCTCGACGGCCGGATCGCCCAGCTCAACAGCCGGATCGGCCAGGTCAACAGCGAGCTGAGCCGGGCCCCGTCCCAGACGATCTCGCTGGAGCGGGCCTCCCAGGACCGCGAGGCGGCGTCCCAGACGTACTCCTCGGTCGCCTCCCAGCTGGAGCAGATCAAGGTCCAGGAGGCGTCGGAGCCGGGCTACGCCCGCGTGCTGCGCGAGGCGCCGGTGCCGTGGGCGCCGGCCGGGGCGAGCTGGTTCCGCGTGCTCGGGATCGGGCTGGCGATCGGGCTGGGCGCCGGCCTGGGCCTGGCGATCGTCTGGGACCGGGTCGACAACCGCGTCTACAAGCCGGAGCACGTGGCCGCGCTGGGCGTGCCCGTGCTGGAGGCCGTCCCCGACCTGGAGCCCGTGATCAAGGACACGCTGGGCGGCGCTGAGACGCTGCCGGTGGGCGGCCGCGACCTGGTCTCGGAGCTCGTGACCGTCCACGCGCCGCTGTCGCCGGCGGCCGAGACCTACCGCCACCTCCGGACGGCGGTCCAGTTTAGCCGGCCCGACACCGTGGTCGAGTCGCTGCTGGTGACGAGCGCGGCGCCGAGCGAGGGCAAGTCCACGACGGCCGCCAACCTGGCCGCCGCGTTCGCCCAGGGCGGCCGCCGGACGGTCCTGATCGACACCGACTTCCGGCGCCCCCACATCCACGAGGTATTCGGGATGCCGGCGAAGATGGGGCTCTACCAGTTGCTCAAGGCGCCGTCGGCCTCTCCCCAAGCGCTCCGCGAGACCTTGGACGACCACTTCGCCACGGGCGTGGACAACCTGTGGGTGCTGCCGGCGGGCGCCGTCGCGGTGGAAGGCGCCACCGGCGAGTCGGGCGGCGCGCCCGGCGACGGGCGCCCGGCCATCGAGAACCCGGCCGAGGTCCTGGGCTCGCCGGCCCTCCGTGACCTGCTCGACGCGCTCCGCCAGTCGGTCGACGTGGTGGTGCTGGACACGCCGCCGGTGCTCGTGGCCACCGACGCCGTCCTGCTCTCGACCCAGGCCGACGCCACCATCCTGGTGACCAACGCCGGCACGTCCAAGACGGGCGACATCGAGCAGGCGCTGGCCCACCTCGACGACGTCGGCGCGCGCGTGGTCGGGGCCATCCTCAACCGCTTCTCGCTCGACAAGGCGCTGGGCTACGCCTACACCTACGGCCACTACTCCCGCTACGGGGCGTACTCGAAGTACGACTACTCGGGCAAGGGCACGCCCAAAAAGCGGAAGTGGTACAGCAAGCGCGCGCCCAAGCGCGCCCCCGCCGCCCTCCCCCCCACCGACTCATGACCATGCCGAGTTTCTCCCGCCTCGCCGTCCTAGGCCTGGCCCTCCTCGCCGCTGGCGCCGCCAGCGCGCAGACGGACTCCCCGTTCTCCACGATGCCGGAGTCGCGGGGCACGTCCTACTTCCTGTTTGCCGAGCCGGGCGCGCCCACCATCGAGGTCCTGATGCTGGGCGAGGGGACCCGGAACGGGATCTACCGGCTCCAGGACGGCACCTCGATGGTCGACGCCATCGCGCTCGCCGGCGGCACGGCCCGGTCGGATTCGACGGAGCGCCAGATCCGGACGGCCACCGTCCGGCTGCTGCGGAACGTGGGCGGCAGCACCCAGGTGATCTACCAGGTCACGCCGGAGCGGCTCCCGCTGGAGCGCGACATCCAGCCGAGCCTCCAGACGGGAGACGTGATCGAGACCGAGGTCGCGTATGAAGTGGTCAAGCCGCCGTTCACCTTCCGGGACGGGCTCGAGATCGCGGGCCGCGTGGCCTCGCTGGTGTCTGCGGTGATCCTGCTCACCCAGCGGTTGAGGAATTAGAGTCCGTGGTGTGGCGCACCGGTAGTCGGAGCGCGCGGGGCCGCGCCACCAGGACGGGCGCGGCCCCCGACTTACCGGTCCGCCGTGCAGGGCGCCCCAGGCGCCCGGCACCCTTCGTCGTGCAGGCTCACCCTCCCCGACGCCTCTCCTGCCCGAGCCTCCCACCATGACGTTCCTGCTTTTCGCACTCGGCACGACCGCGGTCGCCTTTGCGGTGACAGTGCTCACGACCCCCCTCGTCCGCGAGTTCGCGCTGTCGCGCTCGTGGACGGACGTTCCAGACGGGCTCCGCAAGCTCCACGAGCAGCCGACGCCCTCGTCGGGCGGCATCGCCATCTTCGCCGGCGTGGCCGTCGCGACGGCCCTCGCGGCCTACGTGATGCCCCGGTTGGGGCTCGGGGGCCTGGGGCTGGCCGCCCCCGTGGTCCTCGGCGGGGTCCTGATGGTCGGCCTGGGAGTGATCGACGACACGCGCGGGCTCGGCTTCAAGTCGAAGCTGGCGGTCGAGGTCCTGGTGGCCTACCTCCTGCTCCACGCCGGCCTGCGGATCGACCTCTCGAGCCTCCCCTTCGTCGGCAACAACGCGTTCGTGGGCGCGCTCTACTCGATCCCGCTCACCATCCTGTGGGTGGTCGGTGTGATGAACGCCGTCAACCTGATCGACGGGATCGACGGGCTGGCCTCGGGCGTGGCCGCGATCGCGTTCGCCAGCATGGCGCTGGCGCACGGCATCGCCGGCGACCTGTCGCTGGTGCTGATCGCGGTCGTGTTCGTCGGCGCGCTGGCGGGGTTCCTGATCCACAACTTCAACCCGGCCTCGATCTTCATGGGCGACTCGGGGAGCCTGTTCTTGGGCTACGCGCTCGCCGTGTACACGCTCTCGGGCCCGGCGCACGACCAGGCGTTCGTGACGCCGATCCTGCCGCTGCTGGCGCTGGGCCTCCCGCTCCTCGACACGTCGCTCTCTATGGTCCGCCGCGTGGTCGGGCGCCAGGCGATCATGGCGCCCGACCACGACCACATCCACCACCGGATGTCCGGCCTGATGCCGACCCGCAAGGCCGTCGTCCGGCTCTACGCCGTCTCGGCCGGGTTCGGGTTGCTGGCGGTGCTCGCCGACACGGCCGAGGGGGCGGGCGCGTTCATCGCCGTCGGGTGCGCCGCGGCGCTGGCGGCGGGCCTGCTGATCCGGCTCGGCTACGTCCGGCTCCCGTACGCGGCGCCGGCCCTGCGCCCGGTCAAGGGCCCGGTCCCGGACGCGGCGCCTGCGGAGCTTCCGGAGACCCGCGGCCTGGAGGCCGACGTCCTGACCGACGACCTCGAGCCCGATGCCGTGGGGGCGGACGGTCCGGAGCCCCACGACCTGGAGACGGCCGTCGCGTGCCCGGAGACGCCGGAGGCCGAGGCCCCTCGGCGCTCGTCCCGTCCCTCGTTCCGCCTGCGCCGCCAGCCGCCGCCGGGATCCGACGTCGGTGCCCGGAACCCAGCGCGCGAGCCGTACCTTTAGCGTTTCCCCTTGCCTAACGTCCGCATGCCCCTCCCGAATGAGACCCAGGTCGTCCTCTCTCAAGAGATCGCCGTCGCCGATCTGGGGGACGAGGCAGTCATCTTGGATCCCACTTCGGGAACGTACTTTGGCCTCAACGAGGTCGCGGCCCGGATCCTGGCGTTGGCCGGCGAGCCCACCACGGTGGGCCAGATCGTCGACCGCCTGCTCGACGAGTTCGACGTCGAGCGCAGCGTGCTCAGCTCCGACGTGGACACGTTCGTGCAGGACCTCGCCGACCGCGGGATGATCAAGATCAGCTAAAGCACAGCGGCTCGGCCGGTGGGCCCCTGGAACGCTCGTCTCTGGCGACGCGGCCGGAGGAGACGCCGACTCACCGATCGCCCGCCCCCCGTTACTGCTCATGACACGGAGCCCCATGGTGTTGCGCTCTCTCCGACTGGCCGCGCGCCTGTCACCCGGGCGGTGGATCGCGCTGGGCCAGGCCCTGGCGTGGGTCTCGGCCACGCGCGCCGCGCTGGCGGTCCTGCCGTGGCGGCGCATCTCCGCCGCGTTCGAGCGGTCCCCGACGCGGCCCGGGCCGCCGGACTGGGACCGGGCCAAGCAGACCGTGTGGGCCGTCGACGCGGTCGCCCGGCGCGTGCTTCCGGCCCGGCCCTGCCTCACGCAGGCCCTGGTGGCGCGCCACCTGCTCCGCCGTCAGGGCGTGGACACCGAGCTCCAGATCGGCGCGGCACGCAGCACCAAGGGTGAGATCCAGGCCCACGCGTGGCTGGAGCACAACGGCCAGATCGTGATCGGCCGGATCCGTTCGGACGTGCCGTACACGCCCTTCCGGCCCGCCGCCGCGCCGCCGGCTCCCGTCTCCGCCCCGCCCGAGGTCCCGTCGTGAGTGCCATCGCCGGCGTCCTCTACCGGGACGGACGCCACGCCGAGACCGCCGGCCTCCAGGGGATGGCGAGACGGATGGCCCACCGCGGCCCCGACGGCCAGGCCGCCTGGGCCGAGGGCCCGGTCGGGCTGGCCCACGCCATGCTCCGCACGACCCCCGAGTCGCTGGCGGAGTCGCTCCCGCTCGTCGCCGGCCCGTTCGCCCTCACCGCCGACGCCCGGATCGACAACCGGGACGTGCTGGTCCCCCAGCTCCACGCCGACCTGGTCGCGCTGGGCCTCGACCGCGAGGTGGTCCCCGACAGCAGCGTGATCCTGGCCGCCTACGCGCGCTGGGGCGTCGACTGCGTCGACCACCTGATCGGCGCCTACGCGTTCGCACTCTGGGACGGCCGGGAGCAGCGGTTGGTCTGCGTCCGCGACCACTTCGGCGTCCGCCCCCTCTACACCGTCGACCTGCCGGGGCGCCTGTTCGCGTTCGCCAGCGAACCCAAGGCGCTGTTCGCCCTCGACGGCGTCGACGTGGTGCTGGACGAGGACCGGATCGCCGAGTCGCTGGCGGCCCGGCTCTACGAGCCGGTCAAGACGTCGTTCCAGGACGTCGTCCGGCTGCCGGCGGCCCACGTCCTGACGGCCGACCGCGAGGACACGGCCCGCCGCGAGTACTGGCGGCTGGAACCGACCGACGCGCCCCCGCCGGCCAGCTACGCCGAGCGGTTCGCCGAGCATTTCGACGAGGCCGTCCGCTGCCGCGTGCGGAGCGCGTTCCCCGTCGGCTCCGAGCTGAGCGGGGGCCTGGACTCGTCGGCCATCACGGTCGTCGCCGCCCGGGTGTTGGAGGCGGAGGGCCGGCTCCCGCTCCACACCGTCTCGCTGGCCTACAGCGACCCCGCTAGCGACGAGCGCCCGTTCGGCCAGGCCGTCCTGGACCAGCTGGGCGACGCCGCAGTGGCCCACTACATCTACCCGGAGCGCGAGAAGATCGTCGACCTGTACACGGAGATCTACCAGACGCTCGACGACCTCCGCGTCCGCGGCAACGGCTACGGCAACTACCTCAGCGGCCGCGAGGTGTCGCGGCACGGCGTCCGCGTGCTGCTCACCGGCCAGGACGGCGACACCACGGTCGGCCACGGCTGGGAGCGCCTGGCCGAGATGGCGCTCGCGGGCGACTGGGCTGGCGTCGACCGCGAGTCGGCCCGGGTGTTCGCGAGGGCCCAGGCGGACCAGGACCGGTCGCGCTCGCAGTTCACCTATACCCAGCCGTCCCAGCTCGCGAGCGCCCACATCCGCCCCCTGCTGCAGTGGTGGGCCGAGGAGACCGCCGTCGTCCCGTTCGCCCGAGCCTCGCTCGCCCTGCGCCGCCAGTTCGGGGCGGCGGCCCTGGGGCCGCTCCGCCACTACTGGCGGCAGCTGGTCCTGCCCCGCGCCGTCCGCCAGCGCCTGGCGCGCAAGGCCGCCGACGCGGGCGCCGCCCAGATGGTGCCCACCACCGCGGCCGACGGTTTCGTACGGCGGACGGGCCTCCGGCAGATGCTGGCCCGAGACGTCCTGGAAAAGGCCGCCGACGGCCGGGGCGAGTTCTCGGTCACCGAGTCGCAGCTGCGGACGTTCCGGTCGATCGCGCTGGAGGGCAACCTGAACAAGCTGGACCTCTACCCCGCCGCCTCCGGCGTCGAGGCCCGGCACCCGTTCATGGACATCCGGCTCGTCCAATACAGCGTCTCCCTCCCGAGCCGCGAAAAGCTCCGCGACGGCTGGACCCGCGCCGTCCTCCGCGACGCCCTCTGGCACGAGCTGCCGGACACGGTGCGCACGCGGCTGAACAAGATGCACCACGGCGAGCAGCAGGACGACTTCATCTTCCGCTCCCAGCCCGACCAGGTCGAGGCCCTGCTGGCGGATCCGGGCTCCGCGGCTGCCTACCTAGACATGGACGCGGTGCGGTCTCTGTGGGCGCGCGGCCGGGCGGATTCGCGTGCGCTCGACGAATGGGAGGTCGCCTGGATCGGTGCCGCGATCACGCTCATCCTGTGGTTTAAGGTTTCTCCCCTCAACTGACTAGTGCTTTCCTCCCGTTGGTAGCGGGGCAAGGAAGAAGAGAGGCCTGCGTGGCGAGGAGTTTGTAGGACATTGTCTGACAAGGCAGAGATCTAGGAATTCTGCCATGGTCAGCGAGCTCGCTTGAGACCAGCCGGAAGGATCTCCGTCACGGGTCAAAACGTCCTACTCAGCCCCCTGAGACTGGCTCCCTTTTGCAGACGCCTCCGTAGCTCTGTGCTCGGGTCTCAAATCGGTACCGAAACGTCGCGGTGGATGGATACTCGGCACTGTACCTTTGGCTCATCTCAGTCCGGAGGGCCCATCGGGTATTGGAATGAGACCGAGACCTCTCCTATACTGAGGAACCTAATCGGTGGCACAGCCCGTTCAAAGGCTGACCACACTCCTAACTCCCCCCCTCGTCCCGAGGCTCACACCATGAAGAAGACCTACAACGCCCCCACCCTCCAAGAAGTCGGCGGCGTCACGTCCCTCACCGCCGCGTTCGGCTCGGCCGCCCGCACCGACTTCTCCGAGTTCCCGGAGGTCCAGCCCAACACGGGCTCGTTCGACGTCTGCGACGGCAACTCGAACAACAACCCCGACGGCTCGTTCTGCGAGTAGTCGTCCGGCCGGTCCCCGGCCAGAACTTCGAGCGCGCTCCGCTTCGGCGGGGCGCGCTCGATTCGTTTCGGGGCCTGCACGGCACCCATCTGTGCCCAGGTACACTCCGACGCCGGCCGGTGCCAGAGACCGTAGGCGGCCAAGAAGCAGCCCCGAGATCGGACCGCCAAGCGCTGGCGGCAACGGGTAGGCACTCGTCCAACACGGCAGCTGCCGCCAGGGGCCGCTCGATTTGCCGGGTCCACGGGAGCTATGGCTTACCCTGTGCGTCGCTCTTGGATTAGCAGTGGCTTAGGGGTTGACTGGCAATCGGCGACGCTCTATCCTGAAGTGTCAAGCTCTAGTGAGCACCTGCTCTTGTCAGAGCACCCTCCACACCCCCACAGGTCAAACACATGAAGAAACTGTATACCACTCCCGTCCTCCAGGAAGTCGGCGGCGTTGCCGGCATGACCGCCGCGTTCGGCTCGGCCGCCCGCACCGACTTCTCCGAGTTCCCCGAAGTCCAGCCCGACAGCGGCTCGTTCGACGTCTGCGACGGCAACTCGAACAACAACCCCGACGGCTCGTTCTGCGAGTAGTCGTCCGGCCGGTCCCCGGCCAGAACTTCGAGCGCGCTCCGCTTCGGCAGGGCGCGCTCGATTCGTTTCGGGCTACCCCGTTTTAGCCACGCTCCGTTGGAGAATTTGATGCGAGGCGGCTGAGTCTAACCGTGCTCACATATGCACCTTTGGCGCATCGCTCCTAAACTTTCCCCTGCGAGGGCCCTCCCGCCCTTGATCGGGAACGGATTGGTCTCTAACGTCTCTATACGGTGGGGCTTCCCACGAACCACTCAGGTTCATCCCCGTCAATCACCTAACCCCCACGAGGTTTACCTATGAAGAAACTGTATATCGCTCCCGCAATCGACGAGGTCGGCGGCGTTGCCGGCATGACCGCCGCGTTCGGCTCGGCCGCTCGCACCGACTTCTCGGAGTTCCCGAACATCGAGGCCAGCACCGGCTCGTTCGACGCCTGCGACAGCGACCCGACGAACAACACCAACCCGGACTTCTGCGGCGGTATCACCACCTAGTCCTTGTCGTTCGTTTACGACGGATCCCCGCGCTGGCTTCGGCCGGCGCGGGGTTCGTGTTTGCACCTGTCGTACTCTTTGTGCCGGACCCTCCCTCAACCTGGACTCGTGACCGACGCCCCCCCGAGACCCCTGTACACCTACCGAGCCTTCGGGCTGGCGGTCGAATCGGACATGGAGCTCGACGGCTTCGTGCCGTCTGAGCCGTCTGGGACGCCGGACGTCCGAGTGCGTCGGGGGACGCCCGCGCTGGCGTACGACGGCGGCGTCCACGTGCGCGCCAAGGCGCCAGACGTGCTGGAGGCGTCCATCGGCGAGGGCCGCGACGTCATCGTCGACGCGAACCCCGAGGCCGACCCGCTCTACGTCAGCGCGATCGTGACCGGCGAGCTGTTCTCCGTCGTCCTCCGCCAGCGGGGCCTGCTGGTGCTCCACGGATCGGGCGTGGCCCGAGACGGCCGGGCGATCGGGTTCGTCGGCAACTCCGGCTGGGGCAAGTCCACGCTGGCGGCGTCGCTGGTCGAGCGCGGCTGGCGGCTGCTCACCGACGACCTGCTGGTGGTGGACGGCCTGCTGAACGAGGCCGACACGCCCACGGTGATCCCGACGCACCCGTCGATGCGGCTCTCGGAAGAGGCCATCGACCGGGTCGACGCGGCGGGCGCGGCGCAGGGCCAGGCCCACGCCTTGACGACCAAGGTGCGCGTCGACCAGACGGGGGCGTTCTCCGACCAGCCGACCCCGCTCCACCAGGTGTTCGTGTTGGACCCGCGCCTGAGCGACGCCCACCAGGCGGCCCCGTTGTCCGCCCGTGAGGCCGTCGACGAGATGGTGCGTCACACCCGGGGGCGCCGCCTGCTGGTCTCGCCGTCGGCGATGGCGACCCACCTGGCGCAGTGCGCCAGCCTGGCCCGCCGCGTGCCCGTGGCCTCTCTCCGGCGCCAGTACGGGCTCGATCACCTGGACGCGCTGTGCGACCTGGTGGAGGACGGCGTAGACTCGCCCGTGGCCTGATGGCGGGGTCACGAAGCCAGGTCCTGAGCACGGCCCGCCTCCGGGTGGGGCACGCGGCCCGGGCGATGCGCATGGTGTGGGTGGCGGCGCCGGGGCTGGCGGCGACGTGGTTCACGCTGCTGGCGCTCCAGGGCGTGATCCCGGCGGCCATCGTGTACACGACCAAGCACGTCGTGGACTCGGCGAACGCGGCCATCGGCGGGGGGCTCACGGCCGAGAACGTGGGGCCGGCCGTGTTCTGGGCGGGCGTGATGGTGCTGCTGGTGCTGGCCCAGCGCCTGCTCGGCGCCGCGACCGGCTACGTCCAGGTGGCCCACGGCGAGAGCGTCCAGGACAAGATCAAGGCCCAGATCCACGCCAAGGCCGTCGAGGTGGACTACGCGTTCTACGAGTCGCCGGACTACCACGACAAGCTCCAGCACTCCAACGGCCAGGCCGGCACGCGGGCGCTGAGCCTGCTCCAGAACGTGGGCACGCTGATCCGCGACGGCATCTCGTTCGGCTCCATCGCCGTGCTGCTGGCGGTCCAGTACGCCGCGTGGCTGCCGGTGGCCCTGTTCGTCGGGACGTTGCCGGCGCTGTGGGTGGTCTCGCGCCACAACGACCGCTACACCACGTGGTGGCGCAACTCGATGGCGCGGCGGCGCTGGGCGGACTACCTCGACCTGGTGGTGATCTACCCCGACTTCGCCGCCGAGGTCCGCCTGTTCGGGGCCGGCCGGCCGCTGGCGGAGCAGTACCAGATCGCCCGGAAGGCGCTCCGCGAGGAGCGGCTCCACCTGCTGCGCCGCCAGTCGGTGGCGTCGTTCGGGGCGGCGCTGCTGGGCCTGCTCACCCTGGGCGCGATCCTGGCCTGGATGGCGCGGCGCGCGTTCGGCGGGCCGGGCACGCTGGGCGACCTCGCCCTGTTCTACCAAGCGCTCAACCAGGGCCTCGGGCTGACGCGCTCGCTCATGGGCGGGGCCGGCCAGATGTATGCCAACACCCTGTTCCTGGAGGACCTGTTCCGGTTCCTCGACATCGAGCCGGCCCGCAAGGACCCCGACGAGCCCGTGCCCGTGCCCCGCCAGCTCACCGACGGCATCACGTTCGACGACGTCACGTTCTCCTACCCCGGCGCCAACCGGCCGTCGCTCCGGGGGCTCGACCTCCACATCCCCAACGGCAAGGTCACGGCCATCGTCGGAGCCAACGGGGCCGGCAAGAGCACGATCCTCAAGCTCATGTGCCGGTTCTACGAGCCCAGCGCCGGCCGCGTGCTGATCGACGGGACCGACGTACGGGACTTTGCCCAGCGCGACCTGCTCGACCACGTCTCGGTCCTGTTCCAGTCACCGGTCCACTACCAGGCGCCCGCCGTGGACAACATCCGGTTTGCCGACCTGGAGGCGACCGACGCCGAGGTCATCGAGGCGTCCAAGGCGGCCGGCGCCCACGCGTTTATCGAGCGGCTCCCCAACGGGTACGCCACCAAGCTGGGCAAGATGTTCTACGAGGGCGGCGAGCTCTCGGGCGGCCAGTGGCAGCGGGTCGCGCTGGCGCGGGCCTACCTCCGGCGCACCCCGATCCTGGCGCTCGACGAGCCGACGAGCGCGATGGACTCGTGGTCGGAGATGGAGTGGTTCGAGCGCTTCCGCGCCCTCGCCGAGGGCCGGACGGCGGTCGTGATCACGCACCGGTTCACGGTCGCGATGCAGGCCGACGTGATCCACGTGATGGAGGACGGCCAGGTGGTGGAGTCGGGGTCGCACCGCGAACTGCTCGCGCTGGGAGGCCGCTACGCCCAGTCGTGGAGCGAGCAGACGCGCCGGGCGGAGAACGCCGCCGGCGACGGGAGCGTGCTCCCCGCCCCCGAGCGCGCCTGACGCGCCGCCCTACCCCGCACGAACACACATGGCCCCCACCCCCTCCAACGAATACGAGACCGTCCGGCTGGCGGCGCGGGCGCGGCTGACCGACGAGCGGGCGGACGCGCTCCAGAAGCTGACGTCGGGGCCGCTCGACTGGGGCGAGGTGCTCCGTCTCGGGGTGTACCACAAGATCCTGCCGCTGCTCCACGCCCACCTCCGCGAGCACGCCGACCCGCCGGAGTCGGTGACGGCGATGCTGCTGAGCCGCGCGCGGCTGACCTCCGCCAACGTCCTGTTCCTCTCGTCCGAGATGGCGCGCATCGCCCGCCAGTTCGACCGCGACGGGATCCCCTTCCTCGTCCTCAAAGGCCCGTCGCTCTCGGAGGCCTACGGCAACCTCGCCAACCGCCCGTTCGTCGACAACGACCTGTGGGTGCGCCGGGCGGACTTCGACCGCGTCGAGGAGACGTTGCTCGGGCTCGGGTTCAACGAGCGCAAGCGGAGCGACCGCCAGCAGTCGGGCTACCTCTCGGTCCACGGCGAGTACACGTTCGGCCGGTCGGTGGGCCAGTTCGGGTCGACGGTCGACGTCCACACGCGGCTGGTGCACGTCGGGTACACGTACTCGCCCGACTTCGACCGGCTCCTCGCCCGGTCTCGGCCGATCCTGGTCGCGGGGCAGGAGGTCCCGGCCCTGTCGTGGGAGGACCTGTTCCTCGCGCTGAGCGTCAACGCGCTCAAGGACCAGTGGGACCGGATCCGCCTGGCGAGCGACCTGGCGGCGGTCGCCGAGCAGGTCGGGGACTGGGGGGCGGTGCTGGACACGGCCGCGCGCGGCCGCGTGCTGCGCACGGTGCACCTGGCGGTGCTCCTCGCCGCGGACATCGCCGGCGGCGTCTTCCCTGAGCCGGTTCTCCGGCAGGCCCGGCGCGACCGGCGCGCCGTCCACCTGTCGGCGTTCGTCCAGCGGACGCTGGCCGCCGGCAACGTGGACGAGCCGCTGTCGGGGTGGGAGCGGGCCAAGTTCAACATGGCCGTGCAGGACGGGCTGCGCGGCCAGGTCCGTTACTCCGCCTACACGGCCCTGCGCCGGGCCACCGAGCGCTGGGTCACGCCCTACGCCCAGCGGCAGGTCCACGCCTAGGCCCCGGAGCGCGGCGCCTGGAGCGCTCTACGCCGAGCCCGGCCGCCAGCGGGCGGCGCGGCTCATCCGGCGTGGATCGGGCTCCCGTCCTGGGCGTACGTCCAGCGGATGGCGAACTGGAGCAGCTCCGCGACCGAGTCCAGCCCCAGCTTTTCCTTGGCGCGCCGGCGGTACGTCTCGACGGTCTTGCGGGACAGGTTGAGGCGGTCCGAGATGTCGTCGGCCGTCTGGCCCTGGCCGAGCAGTTGGAACACGGCCATCTCCCGGTCGGTGAGCTCGCTCAGGCCCGTCGCCTCGCCGTCGCCGGCGTCGGTGCCGTTCGCCACGCGGGCCAGCAGGCGCGAGGCCGCCCGCCGCGCGAGGTAGATCTCGCCCTCGGCGGCGGCCCGGATCGCGTCGGTGACCGACGACGTGGGCTCGCTCTTGCGGACGTACCCCAGCGCGCCGGCGCGGAGGGCGCGCTCGGCGTAGACGGCCTCGTCGTACATCGAGAACACGACCACCTTGAGACCGGGCCGCTCGGCGCGCAGGCTCTGGACGAGGTCCAGCCCGTGCGCGTCGCCCAGCGAGATGTCCACGACGGCGACGTCCGGGTCGCCCCCGCGCATCACCTCGAACGCCTCGGCCGCCGAGCCGGCGACGCCGGTGAGCGACATGTCGGGCTGCGCCCCGATGGCGATGGCGACCGCGTCGCGGACGGCCGGGTGGTCGTCGACGACCATGACGGAGATAGCGGCGGTACGAACGGAGTCGGGCATGGGTGTAAGGACGTGGTGGTACGCTCGCTTCCAAAAACTACGCCTGACTCCCCGACGCCCGGTATCTAGCCCCCTTTGTGCGGGTCAGGTACGCTGGAAGCGAAGCGAACCATAGACGGTCCTGTGTACGCGGCCGGACGCAGCACGCCAGGAAACGTGACCCGGACCGTGGTGCCCGCCCCCGGGCTGGTCTCGATGGCGAGCAGGGCGCCGACGCTGCTGGCGCGCCGCGTCATCCCGTAGAGGCCGATGGACCGCGAGCGCTCGATGCCGAGCTCGAAGCCCGCCCCGTCGTCCTCGACCTCGACCACGACGTCGTGGCCGTCGTGCCCGAGCGTGACCCAGATCGTCTCGCCGCCCGCGTGGCGGAGCGCGTTCGAGACCGCCTCCTGCGCGATCCGGTACGCCTGGAGCGCCGCCTCCGGGTCGAGCAGGTCCGCCGCCCCGTCGCGGCGGAAGACGCACCGGACCGGCCCGAGCTGGTCGACGTGCTCGACGAGCTCGGCGAGCGCCCCGGCGGCGCCCTCGGAGTAGAGCTGGGGCGGCACGAGCCCGTGGCAGATCTCGCGGACGCGCTCGAGCGCGTCGGACGAGTAGGCGGCGATCCGCGAGGCGGTCTCGGCCTGCTCGCCGCTGGCGGCCCGCGCCGCCAGCCCCTCGCTCAGCATCCGCACGCCGGTCAGGAGCTGGCCCACGCTGTCGTGGAGGTCCCGGCCGATCCGCTCCTGCTGCTCCTCGAGCACCGCGACCAGGCGCCGCTCCATCGCGACGCGCTCCGTGATCTCGGCGCAGCTGCCCCAGATCTCGACCAGGTCGTCGCGCTCGAACCGGCCGACGGCGCTGACCGAGAAGTGCCGGGACCGCCCGTCGGGGCCGCGCGCGGAGATCTCGTGGGCGCGCAGGACGTAGTCGGAGGCGACCAAGGCGCGGAGCAGTGGCCGGCCGTACGGCCCGATCAGGCGGCGGAGCGGGAGCCGCGACGCCGGCCGCTGCCCGATCCCCAGCGTCAGGGTCATGGCCGGGTTCAACTCCGCGAACCGGCCGCTCGCCAACACGTGGTCGGCCAGCGCGCGCGCGGGCGTCTGGCGGGAGATGGGCCGGTCGAGCTTGACGCGCCACACGCCGTCCGAGGTGGTCTGGACGAAGGTCCGGTACCGCTCCTCGCTGGCCCGCCGCTCGGTCAGGTCGCGGAGCACGGTCTGGACGCCGCGCTCCACGCCGGGGAACGGGACCGACACCGACTCGACCGTGCGGAGGTCCCCGTCCAGCCGGATCACGACGTGCTCGAACGGGGTCGGGTTGGAGAGCGCCAGCTGGTCGTCGCGCGCCTGGGAGACCCGGCCGGCGTCCTCGGCCGAGACGAAGTCCTCGACCAGCCAGCCCGCCAGCTGGTCGGCGTCGTCGGCGCCCAGCAGCGCCGCGGCGCTGGCGTTGGCGTAGCTGACCACGCCCGCGATGGCGACCAGCGTCGGGTCGGGGTGGCGGTCGACGAGCTGGCGCCACCGCTGCTCGGTGTGGAGCCGGACCTCTTCGAGCGCCAGCCGGCTCAGGTGCGTCCCGATCACGTCGCTGACCACCGACAGCACGCGGTCGTAGGGCGCGCAGGACAGGTTCCCGAGCGCGCTCGGCCCGATGCCGAGGTACCCGATCAGCCGCTCGTCCTCGCCCAGCAGCGGGACCGCCAGCGTGTCGTCCTCGGGCCCGCCGGACGGGTCGTCGACGTCCGGCACGTGTCCGGCGCCGTTCTCGCCGCGGCCCCAGGAGACCACGCGGCCCGAGAGGTAGGTCGGGGCCAGCGGGAACCCCGACGGCCCCGAGGGGCCGAGCGCGTGCTCGGACGTGGCGATAAAGTACACCGACTCCGCCTCCAGCGCCGTCCCCAGCACCTCCAGCACGCCGCGGACGTCGGCGCCGGCGCTCGACACGAGGAACCGGGCCACCCGCTGGAGCACCGACTCCGCGACGTCGTCTGGCGACGCCGCTTGGGAGCGTCGGTCCTGTTCCATGGGAAGAGCGTGAAGCGAACGGGACATAGTACGCCCGCCGGCGTACCCGGCGGCCAGACTACGGCCGGAGGGCCAGCCGCGCGAGGACGGCCCGGTGGTCGGAGAGCCCCGGGGGCCCGACGTCGTACCCGGCCACGCCCCAGTCGTCGCTGACCAAGATGCCGTCGACGTTGGCGACGGGCAGCCCGTCGGGCCGGGTGGCGTCGGGGAGCCACCGGCTGGTGACCTCGCGGAGGGACCTCGACAACAGCCCGCGGCTCCACTGGTCGGGCGTCGAGTTAAAGTCGCCGGCCACGATGGTCGGGCTCGTCTCCTCGCGGACCCGGCGCGCCAGCGCCTCGGCCTCGACGCTCTGCTCGGCGAAAAACTCCCTGAGGTTGCCCGGCGTCTCTCTCCAGACCGAGGGCGACAGCGCGCGGCCCAGGCTCCAGCCCACCTCGGGGTTGAACGGGCGCAGGTGCACGTTGTAGATCACCACGTCTTGGCCTTCCCACGCGACCACGATCCGGCTGTACACGCCGGCGTGGTCCTCGGCCGCCCCGAGGTACCCGGACTCGTAGGCCCGGACGGGCACCCGGCTCAGCGTGACCTGGCGGCCCCCGCCCTCCTCGGCGTTTTTGTAGAGCCTGTAGCCGTCGAGCGCCGCGATCCGTGCCGCGGCCGGGGCGTACGGCCCCCAGCTGAGCGCCGCCTCCTGGAGGACGACGACGTCCGGCTGCATCCGCTCGACGTAGCTCGCCACCTCGCCCTCGGTGTTGTACACGCCCCCGATGTTGAGCGTCATCACGCGGAACGGGCCGCTGGCGGCCGGCGCCGGCGCCGACGTCCGGAGCGCCCACCCGGCGAACAGCGCCGCCAGCGCGACGGTGCAGACGCCGCCCCCGAACCGCCGCGACCGGAGCGTGACCGCGCCGACGGCGACCGCCGCCGGGAGCGCGAGCGGCCCCACCACCGGCAGCGTCATGGCGGCCACCTGGGGCCACCACTCCGACGGCGCCGGGGACCACCGCCCGAGCAGCCCGCTCCCGCCGACGACCACGGCGCCCGCCGTCGCCGCGTAGACGGCGGCCCACGCGCGCCGCCGCCGCCGGACCCCGGCGCGCTTTCCCCGACGGCGGCGACGGCGGCGGGCCGCCGACCAGTCGTCGCTAGTCATCCGCTCGCGTCGGGGCTCCGGTCCGTCGTGGCTCAATCGTGGGGGGTGGTCGTGCGGGGACGCCGGGCGCAGAGGCGGCCGGGCCTTCCCCAAGCTAGCGCCGTCGCCGAGAGCCCCGCGCAGCCCCGCCCCACCGGTGCCCGGCGACCGCGGGGAGTACCGTGAGCGCCTGGCCGACCGGCTCCGCCAGCGGGTAGCGGCCGCTGGACGGAACAAAACTGGGCGGCCGTGTCGAATCCCCCCTCCTCCACCCCCCCGCCTCTATGACCGTCGACGTGTTCGCAGACATCGCCTGCCCCTGGTGCTACATCGGCGAGGCCCGGCTCCAGGCGGCGCTGGCCGCGCGGCCCGGTCTGGGCGTGGAGCGCCGCTGGCGCCCGTTCCAGCTCCAGCCCGACCTTCCCCGCACCGGCACGCCGCGCGACGCCTTTTTCGAGCGCAAGTTCGGCGGCGGCGAGTCCGTGTCGGCCGCGTTCGCCCAAGTGACCGAGGCGGGCCGGGCCGACGGCCTCCGGTTCGACTTCGACCGGCTGGCGGGCGCCCCCAACACCACCGACGCCCACCGGCTGGTGCTGCTCGGCGCCACCTACGACCGGGCGTTCGAGACCGCCGACGCGCTGTTCGAGGGCTACTTCGCCGACGGCCGCGACCTCAACGACGCCGGCGACCTGATCGCCGTCGCCGAGCACGCCGGCATCCCCACCGCCGACGCGCGCGCGCTCCTCCTCGACGACCGCTTCGAGGTCGAGGTGGCCCAGAGCCAGGAGGTCGCCCGGCGCTCGGGGATCAGCGGCGTGCCCCTCTACTTGTTCGGCGACCGGTTCGCGCTGTCGGGCGCCCAGCCCGTCGCCGCCTTTATCCAGGCCCTCGACCGAGCCTCCACGGACCGCCCCGCCGAGGCTCCGTAGCTTCGAGGCGCCCTTCCCGACGCCCATGCAAACCGCCCCCGACTCCCTCGCCGCCGACTCCGCCCGCGTCCAGCCCCTCGACGTGAGCGACGCGGCCACCGGGCTAATCGGCAAGCTGAACGCGTGGTTCGACGGGCTGGTGGCGCTGCTGCCCAACCTGGTGGTCGCCGTTTTGATCGTGGTCGCGGCGGCGTTCCTCGCCCGCCTCGCCCGCCGCGTGGTCCAGGGCGTCCTCCACCGGGTGACGGAGCACGCGCCCCAGGCCCGCAACGTGATCGACCTGCTGAGCACGCTGGCCTACGTCGCCGTGCTCGCCGTCGGGGCGTTCCTCGCGCTGCGGGTGATCGGGCTCGACGGCGTGGTGACGACGCTGCTCGCCGGCGCCGGCATCGTCGGGCTGGCCCTGGGCTTCGCGTTCCAGGACATCGCCGCCAACTTTATCGCCGGCGTGCTCATGGCCGTCCGCAACCCGTTCGTGGTGGGCGAGATCATCGAGACGAACGGGTTCACGGGGCCGGTCCGCGAGATCACGTTGCGGTCGACGATCCTGGACACCTTCCAGGGGCAGAAGGTGATCCTCCCCAACTCCAAGGTGTTCGGCGACCCCATCGTCAACTACTCGGCCCGACGCGAGCGCCGGGTGGACCTGGCCTGCGGCGTCGGCTACGGCGACGACCTGGCCCACGCCCAGCGGGTCGCCGTCGCGGCCGTCGAGGGCCTCGGCGTGCGGAGGAGCGACCGGGCCGTCCAGCTCTACTTTACCGAGTTCGGCGACTCGTCGATCAACTTCGTCGTCCGCTTCTGGGTCGACTTCGGCGCGCAGACCGACTTTCTGGAGGCCCAGTCGCAGGCCATCATCGCCATCAAGCGGGCCTTCGACGGCGCGGGCGTGACGATCCCGTTCCCCATCCGGACGCTCGACTTCGACCCCAACGGCGGCGTCGCGCTCCGGGCCGCGCTCAAGGGCGCCGACGGCGCCGGCCCGGCGGACGACGCGCCGGACGACTGGCGGTAGCCGCGGGCGGGCGGTCCGACCAAAGGCCACGCCGGAACCGACCGCCAGCGCGGGGGCGGGCCGCGGGACGCGGCGGCGCCTCTTAGTTCCAGGGCAGCTCGTCCGCGACGTCCTCGCACAAGGCCGCGCGCACGTAGTGCCGCAGCGCGCGGCGCCCCGGGCCGCCGCGCGCGGTCGGGTCGGCGTCGGCCCTCATACGGACGCGGCACACCGGGAGCCCCGGGATCGCCGCGACGCCGTCGACCTCGGCGCGGCCGGACTCGTCTTCGGTCGTGGTGATGCGGAGGAACCGGGCGGTCGGGTCGGCGAAGCCGAAGGGGCCGCGCGGCGGGTCGGACGGGGCCATGGGTCCACGTAGGAGTGCGGCCCCCGGTATCGCCGGCCCGGCGACGCGGCTAAAGCCCGACGCGGGATCCGCCTCCGTCTTGGCCGCGGCCCCGGGCCGTCTACACCTGGTCCGCCTGGCTGAGCACGCGTTCGGTCAGCAGCGCCACCACGCGGCGGCGCACTTCGGCCTCGTGCGCCAGCGCGAACGCCAGCTCGTCGGCGGTCATCGCGCCCAGGACCGCGCCGAGCAGGACGCGCTTGAGCCGGGAGTCGCGGCGGAGCGTCTCGGCCAGCCGCTGGCGGCGGTCGTCGGGGGCGAAGCGCTCGAAGCCCGGCACGCGCCCCGCCACGTCGGCGGCGACGAGCGCCAGCAGCGTGGGGTTCTGGAGCTTGAGGATCGGCCTCAGCGTCCGGTGCAGGAACGCCTCCGTCTCCGAGACCGGCGCCTCCGGGTCCGCCCCGCCGGACGCCGGCTCCGTGATCTGGATCGTGGGGCGGAGGGCCAGGAGGGCGCGGTCGCGGTCGGTCATGGCCCCCGTACGCCGCGCCGGCGCCGGCGCTCCGCGCGCTACACGGCCGGGACGCCGCCCTCGCGGAGCGCCGGGTCGCCCTCGCGGGCCAGGAACCGGTTCCAGCCCCCCACCAACAGCCCCGAGACCAGCGCGCCGATGGCGGCCATGCCGGCCAGGCTAAACGTGAGCAGCCACGTGCCGCGCCGGTGCGACCCGATCACGATCTGGTCCGTTTGGTCGGAGACCACGATGGGCAGCGTCAACGTCTCGCCCTCGGGCGTCGCCAGCAGGTCGGCCTCGATCTCCTTGAGCAGGATGATCGGCAGCTCGACCTGGCGCTCGACCGGGGCGGAGGCGCCGGGCGGCGTGTACCGGAGGCCCACCTGGCCGGCCGTGATCTCGCTCCGCTCGCGCAGGTTCAGCCCCGTCACCTCGGCGTCGACGGTTTGGCCGGTGTCGGCCACCTCCCGCTGCGCGAGACCGGCCCGCGTCGTCGCGACGGTGATCACCACCATCAGCAGCGGGAGCGCCCACAGCAGGCGGGCGACGACGGGGTTCGAGAGGAAGTCCATGGCGTCGGGGGAGGGTCCCGCCCACAACGGCCCCGGGCGGCCCGGGGTGCCGCTTCACCGCGAGTTGGCGCGCCGCGCGCTGGCGGCCGGCCTCCGCCAGCCGGGCGCGGCCGTCGGGCTACTCGGTGTCCTCCAGCGTCATCAGGTAGTCCTCGACGCTGCCGACGCTCACGCGCGTCTCGCCCTTGATCTTGCGCGCCTTGATGCTGCCCTGGCGGATCAGCTTCTGGACCTGGTTGCGGTCGATCAGCTTGAGCAGCCGCCGCGCCTCGGTCCGGCTCACGGTGTCCTCGCGGTACTCGCCGGCGAACCCCTCCAAAAACTCGATGGTGGACTGGTCGAGCTGGATCAGCCGGGTCTCGGCGTTGTCGTCCGAGACGCCCCAGTCGAGGTCGGCGCTGATCAGGCCGCGGTCGGTCCAGCGGACGAGGGTTTGGCGGGAGATGCGGATGGCCTCGGAGAGCTCGTCGAGGCGGAGGGTCTGCCGGTCGTCGGTGGTCATAGTAGGGAGCCGTCGGGGTATGGTGTAGAGCGGTGTCTTTGTTTGGACAAGCTCCTACGCCCGCACCTCCCGTTTGCTCCCCGGCCCGGTCGTGTTTTCGATGGAGTGGGCCCCGGGCTGCTGGCGCCCGCCGCTCCCTCGCAACAGGCTGGTTTCCCAGGCCCTACCTCATGCCCCGGTCCGTCAGCCGCTCCAGCTCGTCCGGCGAGATCACGCGCCACTGCGCCGAGCCCAGCGCCCCGCTGGTGGCCCGCCCGAACGTGGCCCGGAGCAGCAGCGTCTTGCCGCCCTCGGCCGCGTCGGCGACGAAGGCCGACGGCGCGAACCGGAACACGAACGTGGCCGCGACCGGGTCGAACCCGAGTTCGCGGCCCACCAGGTCGGCGATGTACACGGCCTCGTCGGTGATCGCGTCGCCGTTGGAGGCCCGGTCGTCGATCACGACCGTCTGGGGCCGGCGCTCGTCCTCGCACGCAAACACGCGGACGCGGGCGCTGCGCTCCGACGAGTAGGTCCGCCAGCTCAGTTCCTGGTCGTGCGTCTGGGCGAGCGCGGCCGGGGCGAGCAGGGCCGGAACGGGGGCGAGCACCAGGGCCGCCAGTAGAAAGCGGAGCATGAGCCGTGGGCGGTCGTGGAGATCGATAGACCCCCAAACTCGGCCCGCCTAACCCCTCGACTCGGCCCGCGCCACCTCCACGGCGCGCCACAGGTACCACGCCGCCACGCTCCGCCAGGGCGCGAACGCCTCGCCGGCCCCCGCCAGCTCTCGGGCCGACGGCCGGTCCTCCAGCCCGGCGACGACGCGGTACCCCTCCTGGACGCCCAGGTCGGCGGCGGGCCACACGTCGGGTCGGCCGAGGTTGAACAGGAGCACCATCTGGGCCGTCCACACGCCCACCCCGCGGACGGCGGTCAGGGCCGCGACCACGTCGGCGTCGGGCATCGCCGCCAGCTCGGCGCGCGTGGGGAGCGTCCCGGCCCGCTGGCGGCTGGTGAGGTCGCGGAGGGCGGCCGTCTTGGCGCGCGACAGGCCGCACGCCCGGAGCGCGTCGTCGGGGGCGCCGGCGATGGCGTCCAGGTCCAACGTGCCGCCGGGCGCGAAGGCGCCGAGCACGCGGCCGTGGATGGTGGCGGCGGCCTTGACCGACAACTGCTGGGAGACGATGGCGCGGAGCAGGGCCGGCAGCGTCTCGTCGGGCCGGAGCACGATGCGGGGCGGCCCGACCCGGGCGATGGTCTCCGCCAGCCGGTCGTCGGCCGCGGCCAGGGCGTGGCTGGCGGCGACGGCGTCGTAGGGCGGGCTCATCGGATGCGGGGTTCGGGGAATGTGCGGCTCGCCAAGCCGCGCCGCTAGTCGGGCGGGGCGCTGGCGGTTGGGGTGGCGGCGGGCAACCGGGCGGGGCGACCGAAGACGCCATCTCTACTCGTCGTCGTAGATCATCGTCGTGACGCGGCCGCTGCGGGTGATGGTGCCGCGGTACATCCCCTCGGTGTTGAACGGCATCGCGGCCTGGCCCCGGGCGTCGAGCGCGATCACGCCCCCGGTGCCGCCGGCCTGGTCTAGGGTGGTCCCGATGACGGTGCCGGCGGCCTGGTCCACGCCCTCGCCGAGGTAGGCCATGCGCGCGGCGATGTCGCGGGCGATGCCCAGGCGGATAAAGAACTCGCCGTGGCCGGTCGCGCTCACGCCGCACGTCGCGTCGTCGGCGTAGGTGCCGGCGCCGATGAGCGGGCTGTCGCCGATGCGGCCCCATTTTTTGTTGGTCATGCCGCCCGTCGAGGTGCCGGCGGCGAGGTGCCCGCCGGCCGAGAGCGCGACGGCGCCGACGGTGCCGTGCATCTGCCACGCCTCCGGAAGGGCGCCCGTCTGGGTCCGCTCGCGTTCCTGGACGGCGCGGAGCGACCGCAGGCGGTTGTCGGTGTGGAAAAACGCGTTCGGCACCAGCTCCAGGCCCTGCTCCAGCGCGAACTCCTCGGCGCCCTCGGCCGAGAGCAGCACGTGGGGCGAGGCCTCCATCACGCGCCGCGCCAGCTCGATCGGGTGGCGGACGTGCATCGTGCCCGTCGAGGCGCCCGCCTGGCCGCTGGCGCCGTCCATCACCGAGGCGTCGTGGCGGACCGTGGCGTCGGCGGCGAAGACGCCGCCGCGGCCGGCGTTGAAGTACGGGCTGTCCTCCAAGACGCCGATGGCCGCCGTGACCGCGTCCAGCGCCGGCCGGCCGGCCGCCACCTCGCCGTGGCCGGCACGGAGCGCCTCTTCGAGCGCGGACCGGACGGCGCCCTCCGCCTCGGGCGTCATGTTGGCCCGCGTGATCGTGCCCGCGCCGCCGTGGACCACCAGCACCACGGGGTCGCCGTCGAGCTCGGGCAGCACGGCGTTCGCCGAGGTCTGGGCGGAGGGCGCCGGCGCCGCCAGCAAGACGGCGGCGCACAAGGGCAGGAACAGACGCGGCATGGTCAGGGGGGTCAGCGTAGGCATGGCGGAGGGGGCGGGGTCGTCGAAGATAGGCGGCGGCTGCACCGGGCCTTCACGTCGCCGGCGCCGAGTCTCGCGGACCTTGGCCCGACCGCCGGCGTCTGACCGCTCTCTCCCCTCCTCGCCCCCGATGACTCCTCGGATCTCTGCCGCGCTGCTCCTGGCCGCCCTCGCCACCGGATGCACCTGGGAAGGCCGCCCCGACGGGGCATCGGCCAACCACACCACCCTCGACGGCTACTACGACAACGGGGGGGTCCGCGAGCTCGAACTCAGCTACGAGATCGCGACCGAGCCGATCGAGCCGCTCGACGGCGCCACGTCGCCCTCCGCCGCGCCGGTCGATCTCACACAACCTGCGCCCACCACGGGCACGGCCGACGCCACCTCGGAGGTTGAGGAAGCCCTCACCCCCGGCACCGAACAGTAGCATGCCCACCGTCCCGTTCGCCAAACGCCTCGCCCTCTCCCCGCTGACTGGCGTCGTCGCTTGCGCGGTGGCGCTCGCCGCCTGCCAGCCCTCCGCTCCGACGGCGGACGCCGCCAGCCCGGACCTCGACGCGCGCGCCCAAGACGCCGCGGTAACGCTCCCGGCCACGCTCGTCGGCTCCAACGCCCCCACGCTGACGGTCTACAAGAGCCCCACCTGCGGGTGCTGCTCGATGTGGGTCGAGCACATGGAGGCGGCCGGCTTCACCATCGACGCGCGTGACCGCACCGACATGGCCGCCGTGAAAGACAGCCTGGGCCTCCCCGCCGACCTGGCGTCGTGCCACACGGGCGTGATCGACGGCTACGTGGTCGAGGGCCACGTCCCGGCCGACCAGGTGGCGCGGCTGCTGGAGCAGCGCCCGGAGGCCCTGGGCCTGAGCGTGCCCGGGATGCCCGTCGGGTCGCCCGGCATGGAGATGGGCGACCGCCGCGACCCCTACGACGTGCTCATGGTGGGGACGGGCGGCGAGGCCGCCGTGTTCGCCCACGTCCCCGGATCGACGGCGCCGTAGCACGCGCGCCGCAAGCGGTCAGCGCGAGCGCAACGCGGCGACGGTCTCGGCCGGGGCGTCGGTAAACAGGCCGTCCACGCCGGCGGCGGCGAGTGCGCGGACCTCGGCCGCGACGTCGCCCCACGCGGCCCGGTCGTCGCCCGACTGCAGCGCCGGAGGCAAGAACGCGTTCTCGGGGCGGACCGTCCAGACGTGGACCGCCAGCCCGGCGCGGTGGGCGTCGGCCACGAGCGGCGTCGGGGCGAGGCCGTCGTCCAGCACCAGGCGCTTGGCCGGGCCCAGCGCGTCGGCGTAGGTGGCGACGGTGGCCAGGCCGTGTGCCGTGGTCATGGACCGAGGCGTCAGCCACGGCCGGTCGGCGGGGCCGGCGTCGGGCGCCACGAGTTGGACCAGGCGCAGGCGCGTCAGCCCGCGCAGCAACTCCAGGCTGCCGACCTCGAACGACTGGACCCAGGCCGGGTCGTCGCGCTCGGTCAGGCCCCGCTGGCGGAGCGCCTCGACGAGCGGCACCTCCAGCGGCAGCCCGATCCGGCGGAAGTGGCTCGGGTGTTTGGTCTCCGGGTAGACGCCCACCGGCCGCCCGCGCGCCGCGCCCAGATCGGCCGCGAGCGCCACGACCTCGGCCAGCGTCGGGACCTCGAACTGGCCGTCGTAGGCCGCCGACTCGGGGCGGAGGCCCGGCAGACGCTCGACGGCGCGCAGCGCCTTGACCTCGGCCAGCGTCAGGTCCTCGGTAAACCAGCCCGTGACCGGGCGGCCTTCGATGGCCTTGGTCGTCCGGCGGCTGGCGAACTCGGGCCGGGAGGCGACGTCGGTGGTGCCCGAGATCTCGTTCTCGTGGCGCACCACCAGCGCGCCGTCGCGCGTGGCGACCACGTCGGGCTCGATCACGTCGGCGCCCTCCGCCACCGCCAGCCGGTAGGCCGCCAGCGTGTGCTCGGGCCGGCGCACGCTCGCGCCCCGGTGCGCGATCACGAGCACGGCTACCGGACCACCGTCACGACCCGGGCGGCCGTCTCGCCCCCGCTCTCAGCCCAGACGGTGTACACGCCCGGCGCCAGCCCGGCGACCTCTAGCGGATGCGCGCCCGCCGCCACCGTGCCGTCCACCAGCACCCGGACGCGGCGGCCCAGCGCGTCCACCACCTCCACCCGCACCGCCGACGCCTCGCCGACGGTGAGCGCCAGCCGGGCGGGGCCGCGCGCGGGGTTGGGCGAGGCCGGCCCCAGCACCAGCCCGCTGGCGGCGGGCGCCGACCCGCTAGCGACCGACCCCGCCGGGCGCTCGTAGGCGCCGAGGTCGGGCGCCGCGCCCTGGACGCGCGCGCGCCCGGCCGCGTCCGACGTCCCCAGGCAGTCGGGCCGCGCGGGGCACGGGCTGGGGTCGCCCGCGTCGATCACGGGCGAGCCGTCGAGCGGGCGCAAGTCCGCCGCCAGCCTAGGCTCGGCGGCGACGGAGGCCGCGTCGCCGCCCGTCGCCGCCCGCCAGTCGGCCAGGCTCGTGTAGCTCCGCCCGGCGCGCTCCCATCTCGCGCCTCCGGGCGCGTGGTACAGGGTGTGGTCCAGGGTCGCGCCCGCGCCCTCGGTCTCGGCGTAGACCACCGGCACGCCGGCCGGCGACACCACGACGTTGTTCGCGAGCACCGTCCCGGTCACGTTGAACTGGACGTAGAGGCCCCCGATGGCGGTCGCCCCGACGCCGTTGCCCACCAGCGTGTTGCCGACGACGGCGCAGTCGGCCGTCCCGGCCCGCTGGCGGTCGTAGCCGCCGATGGCCAGGCCGGCCGTCCGGTTGTTGACCAGCACGTTGCTGCGCACCACGACCCCGCGCGTGGGCTCGGTCTCGTTCTCCGAAGCGACCTCGATCCCGAAGTCCGACGCCTCGACCCGGTTCCGCTCGACGAGCACGTCGCGCCCCCCGTCGACGTAGATGCCCGCCGCCGAGCACTCCCCGCCGTAGGACGGGTTGTCGCACGACGACGCCCGCTCGACCCGGTTGCCCCGCACCACGCCGTCGCGCGCCGCGTACCGGCACCCGCCCTCGACGCCGATCACGTCGATCCCGATGTTGTCCACGTCGCGGACCACGTTGTCCAGGACGGAAAAGCCGGCCACGTTGCAGTTCAGCACCAGCGCCTCGCTGTTGCCCAGCGTCAGGTCGTGCAGCTCGTTGCCCTCGATCACGACGTCGCGGACGGGGGCGTCGGTGTCCCCGCGGATCAGGATGCCGTGTGCGTTGGCGCGTGCCGGGTCGGGCGTGACCGCGCCGATGTCGTGGATGCGGTTGCCGCGCAGCGTGATGCCGGCCGAGGCGCCGTCGACCAAGATCCCCATCGCCTCGACGCCGTCGCGGGTGGAGCGGTAGCCGCGGATCTCGAACCCGTCCACGACCAGGTGGCTCTGGCCCGAGATCGTCACCAGCCCGTCGAAGTCCGCCGCCAGCCCGGCGCCGTCGAGCACCGGCCGCGCCCCGCCCGGCGCCGCCCGGAGCACGACGGGCCGCCCCGCCTCGCCCGACACCCCGACGCGGACGCGGCCCGGGTAGACGCCCGCCGCCACCTCCACCACGTCGCCCGGCCCGACGCCGCTGGCGGCGCCCATCGCGTACGCCACCGTGGCCCACGGCGCGGCCCTCGTCCCCGGCCCCGCGTCGCTCCCCGACGTCGCGACGTAGTAGGTCGTGGCCCGGCCGCTGGCGGCCGGCTCCGCCAGCGCGGCGGGGGCCGCCGGCGGGCCGGCGAGGCCCACGCCGGCGAGGACGAGCGAGAGGACGAGGCTCAAACGCATGAGTTCGCGGGAGGCGGATCCGGCCAGAGCGGCGTGCAGACCGCCGCCGCCCCACGGGTCTGCCCCCAAGGATACGGGAGGACGGGAGCGCACGCGCCCGAGGACCGCTGGGCGGCCTCCGAGGAGCCCGCCGGCCACGCCCCGAATCCGCGCGGTGCGCATACCACCGGACGGCCGTCCCGCGTAGGTTTCGTCCCACGCCCACGCCGCCCTAGACATGATCGGAACGGTCGGACACGTCTCGCTAGTCGCCGCCTTCGTCGCCTCGCTAGTGGCCCTCGTCGCCTTCGCGCTCGGCTCCCGCCACCGCGCAAGCGACGACGGCAGTCAACGGGACGGCGCCCACGCCTGGATGCGGATCGGCCGCTGGGCCTGGGCCGCGGTCGGGGCCAGCGTCGCCGTGGCCGCCGCCATGCTGTGGACGGGCCTGTTCGGCCGCCACTTCGAGCTGGCGTACGTCTACCAGCAGACGTCCACGGCGATGCCGTGGCGCTACACGTTCTCCGCGTTCTGGGCCGGCCAGGAGGGCTCGTTCCTGCTGTGGGCCATGTTCACGGCCGTCGTGGGCGCGCTCCTGGTCCGGTGGAGCGTCCGTACCGACGGCAGCGCACCGGTTCTGGAGGCGCGCCGCTCGTTTGCCGGGCCGGTGCTGGCCGTCGTGGCGCTGTGCCAGGCGTTCCTGCTCTCGATGATCGTCGGGCTCAAGCTCGGCCCGGTGTCGATCGGCGCCAACCAGTTCGCGACGCTGGCCGAGAAGTTCCCCGACGCGCCGATGCTCCAGGTGGCCGGGTTCGTCCCCGGCGACGGGCAGGGCCTGAACGACCTGCTCCAGAACCCCTGGATGACCATCCACCCGCCGACGCTGTTCGTCGGGTTCACGCTCCTGATGGTCCCGTTCGCGTTCGCCGTCGCCGGGCTGATCCGCAGGCGCTACACCCAGTGGGTCCGGCCGGCGCTGCCGTGGGCGCTGGCCGGCTCCGGCATCTTGGGCGTCGGCATCATGATGGGCGGCTGGTGGGCCTACGAGACGTTGTCGTTCGGCGGCTGGTGGGCCTGGGACCCGGTCGAGAACTCGTCCTTGGTGCCGTGGATCTTCGCCGTGGCGGGCCTGCACGCGATGGTGGTCCAGAAAAAGACCGCCGGCGGCCACAAGGCGGCGCTCTGGCTGAGCGTGCTCGCCTTCCAGCTGGTCATCTACTCCACGTTCCTGACCCGCTCCGGCATCCTGGGCGACGTGTCGGTGCACAGCTTCGTCGACCTCGGCCTCTACAACCAGCTCCTGCTCTGGATCGCGACCATCGGCGGGCTCGGCTTCGGGCTGCTCGCGTGGCGCTGGCGGGACCTGCCGACGCCGGCCACGCCTCCGGCGATGCTGAGTCGGGAGTCGCTGGTGTTTACCGGCGCGCTGCTGCTCGCCGTGACCGGCGGCGTGATCCTGCTGGGCACGTCCGCGCCGATCCTGGGCAAGCTGTTCCGCGACAACCCGAGCGCCGTTCCGGTCGCGTTCTACAACACCTGGACGCTTCCGCTGGCGGTCGCCATCGCGTTCCTGGCGGGCATGGGGCAGCTGTTCTGGTGGCGCCGGATGACCGTCGAGGACGCCAACCGCGTCCTGTTCCGCCCCGTCCTGGCGACCGTCGTGAGCACCGCCGCCGTGGTCTTGCTCACGCCTTTCGTGCAAGAGACCGTCCTGCCGGCGCCGGCCGCCAGCGGCGCGGAGGTGGCGGCGGCGGGCGTCGTGGGGGCCGGGTTCTTCGCCACGCACGGGACGAGCCTGCTCCTGCTCCTGCTCCTGTTCTCGGCCTTCTTCATGCTGTGGGGCAACCTGAGCGTGATGTGGCGCGTCGGGCGCGGCAACGCCAAGATGGTCGGCGGCTCGCTGACCCACGTCGGGTTCGGGATCATGCTCCTGGGCATCTTCGCCTCGTCGGTGTTCAACGACCCGATCTCGGACGGCGGGGGCACGGACATCCAGGGCAACCGCGAAAACGTGGTGGTGCCGCTCGGCCGGACCGTCGCCGCCGACGGCTACCGCTGGACGTACACCGGCCAGGACGTCAACAGCGACGGCCGCCCGGTCTACCTCATGGACGTCGTGGACCGCGACGGGCGCGAGTTCCAGACGCGCAACGTGGTCTACAAAGACGGCCGCGACCAGTGGATCCAGCACCCGGACGTGCGCGAGGGCGTGACGAAGGACTTGTACGTGGCCGTCTTCCCGTCGGCCATGTCGGAGAACCCGGCCGAGGGCCAGGCCGAGATCGAGCTCGCCCGCGGCGACTCGGTCCAGCTGGCGACGCCGGCGAAGGACCACGCCTTTACGGTCACGTTCAACGACTACGAGCTCGAGGTGGACACCGACGCGGTCGGCCTGGACCGCGACTCGGTCGACCTGGCGGTGGCGGCCCGGCTCGACGTGACCAACCAGACGACGGGCGAGACGCGCACGCTCCGTCCGGTCTACGTCATCACCAAGGACCGCCGGCAGCAGTTCGTCCAGAACCGGGCCGTCGACTGGGGCCTAGGCGTGGCCTTCGCCGGCATGGTGGTGGACGAGGGCGCGATCCGGCTGGTGTTCGAGGGGGCGACGGTGGCCCAGGACGAGTGGGTGGTGGTCCAGGCCTACGAGAAGCCGTTCATCTCGCTCTTGTGGCTCGGGACCTGCATCCTGGGCCTGGGGTTCGGCGTGTCGTTCGTGCGGCGGCTGGGTGAGGCCCGGCGGTAAAGGCCCGGCGGTCGGGCAGAGCGCGGCCGGCTGGCGGACGTTCCGGACCGGGCGCCTCGCCTTCCGCCGCCGTCCCGGCCCGCTGGCAGTCCCGACCAACCGCCCGCCCGCGCCCCGGCCTCCCCCAACGAGTCACCCCCGCGACCACGAAGTGACGGCGCAGACAAGGCGGGGACCTATGCTGTGGTGGGGCGAGCATCAACGCACCCCGCACCCTGGCGTAAGCGGTGGGACGAGGGCACGCCGCCGCCGGCCCCGACAACTCAAGGACGGCGCGGCGTCTCGACCTGGCGACCAAGTGTGAGACCCGGCCGCAAGCTGGCGCTCGGCGTCGACCGCCAGCGGGGCGAGGCGACGGCAAGGGTTTCCTGCGACGGGCAAGCGATTCCTGCATTGACGGGGCCAAGAGCGGTCTGGGAGGGCGGAGGCGGAGTGGCTGAGCCTTTGCAGCGCGCCGGGCAACCCTCCGACCCGCCATGCTCCTCCGTCTCCGCAACGCCGCCGCCTCGATGGCCGAGCTGTCCCAGCGGCAGGACCGCGTGGCCAGCAACCTCGCCAACGCCAACACCACCGGCTACCTCCGCGACCGCGCCTTCGCGACGGCGCTCCGCGAGCGGATCGACGCCGAGGGCTCACCCCAGAGCACGCGCGAGGCCGGCCAGGTCGCCGACGTCACCAGCGGCTCACTCGTCGAGACGGGCAACGCGCTCGACCTGGCCCTCGACGGCAACGGCTTCTTCGCCGTCCAGGGCGACGACGGCCGGACCCGCTACACCCGCGCCGGCTCGTTCGTGCTCGACGCCAGCGGCACGGTCCGCTCGCCCCAGGGCCACGCGCTCTTGCGCGACGACGGGGCGCCGCTCACGGTCCCGCCCTCGGGCGGCGCGCTGGCGGTCACGGCCAGCGGCGGGGTCACGGTCGGCGGCGCGGCGGTCGGGCGCATCCAGACCGTCGAGGTCGACGACCCGAGCCAGCTGGTGCGCCTCGACGGCGCCTCGTTCGACGCGGCCGGCGTGGCCGTGCAGCCCGGCGCGTCGCGCGTGCGCCAGGGCTTCCTCGCCGCCTCCAACGTCGACGCCGTGGGCGAGATGGTGGAATTGATCGCCCACGTCCGCCTGTTCGAGTCGCAGCAGAAGTCGCTCAAGACCACCGACGAGACGCTGAGCGCCGTCACCCGCGACCTCGGCACGTTCTAGACGAGGAGTCCGGGATGAGGGATGAGCCACGTCGCCCCCTCGCCCCCACGTCCCTCACCCCCTATCCCGCACCCCTCCCAAACATGCTCCGCGCCCTCCGCACCGCCGCCCTCGGCATGAGCGCTCAACAGACGAGCGTCGACAACACGGCCAACAACCTGGCCAACGCCAACACGACCGGCTTCAAAAAGGCCCGCGTCGCCTTCCAGGACCTGCTCTACCAGCGCGTCCGCGCCGCGGGCGGCGAGGACGGGACGGCGCCGCCGGCGTCGCTCCAGATGGGCCACGGCGCCATCGCCGTCGCCACGGTGAGCACGTTTACCCAGGGCAGCCTGTCGGAGACCGGCAACGCGCTGGACCTAGCCGTCAACGGCTCCGGCTTCTTCGCGCTCCAGATGCCCGACGGGTCCCGGTCCTACACCCGCGACGGCGCGTTCACCCTGACGGCCGACGGCACGATGGTGACCCAGAGCGGGTTCGCGCTCGACCCCGGCATCGAGGTGCCGCCGGACGCGCTCGACGTCCAGGTCCAGGCCGACGGGACGGTCCGGGCGCGGCTGCCCGGCGAGCCGGAGCCGGTCGAGCTGGGCCAGATCGAGCTGGCGCGGTTCCAGAACCCGGCCGGGCTCCGCGCCTTGGGCGGCAACCTGTTCGTCCAGACCGACCGCAGCGGCGAGCCGGTCGTGGCGCCGCCCGGCGAGGACGGCCTGGGGACGGTCCAGCAGGGCTTCCTCGAAGCCTCCAACGTGGACGTGGTCCAGGAGATGGTGGACCTGATCGCGAGCCAGCGCGCCTACGAGCTGAACTCGAAGATGGTGCAGGCCGGCGAGGAGATGCTCCAGATCGCCAACGGCGTCAAGCGGTGACCCCGGCGCCCGCCCTGCTCGCCCTGCTGGCGGCCGCGCTCGTCGCGCCGCCGACCGCCCCGCCGCCGGCCGCCTCGCCGGGGGCGACCGCCAGCGTGGAAAGCCGGTTCGCGGACGGAGGTCTGCCCGCTCCGGGAGTCGGTGAGGCAAGGTGCCTACGCGCGGCGGCCCTCTCCCGTGCCGTCGTCCCCGCGTACGCGGGGGCCCAGAGTGACGACCGTTGCCACCCGTTCGGGCGCGTCATCCCCAGGGAGAGAACGACCTCGGCCACCGCGTCGACCCGGCGCTCATACCGCCCGAGCCCTGGATTCCCGCGTTCGCGGGGACGACGTCTGGTGAGAGCGGAGAACGACGCCTCCTGCCAGCTCCCTCAGACTGAGCCCCGTGGCCAGACGCCCTCCAGGTCCGAGGCGGATGTGACCGCCGCAGCGCAGGCCGCGCTCGCCGGCGTCTGGGCCGACGCCGAGGTCCAGGTCGTGCGCCTGAGCGGAGGCGCCGCCGACGCCGCGCCGCCGCTCCGCGTCCAGTTCGACGACGACGCCCCGCGCGGCCGCGTCTCGGCCCGGGTGCTGACCCAGACCGCCAGCGGCTGGGAGCCTGCCGGCTGGGTCTTTTTGGAGGTCGTCGTCTACGAACCCGCCGCCGTCCTCGCCGCCGGCGTGGCCCGGGGCGAGAGCCTCGACGGCGCCCTGCGGCTAGAGCGCGTCGACATCACGCGGCTCGACGCCGCGCTCACGCCCGACCAGCTGGCGGGCTGGGTCGCGCGGCGCACGCTCGACGCCGGGACCGTCGTGACGGCCCGGCTGGCGGAAGCACCGCCAGCGGTTCAGAGACGCGAGCCGCTCCGCGTGCGCTACGGCCGGGGCGCGGTCCGCGTGGTGCTCGACTGCGTGGCGCGCGAGCGCGGCGCCGTCGGCGAGACCGTCCGGGCGACGTGCCCCGACACCCGCTCCAGCTACCGCGTCCGCCTGACCGCGCCCGGCGAGGGCGACTGGGCCGGCACCCTCTGACGGGACCTCGGAAAGTCCCGCCCCGCTCTCTCCCCTTCCCAACCGATGCTCCGCCTCCTCCTGCTGCTCACGCTCGCCGCCCCCGCGTGGGCGCAGACCGAGCTCCCCGTCGACGTCCCGCCCACCCCGCGCCGCGTCGCGTCGCTCTACGCCGACGTGCGCGCCTACCAGGCCGGCGACCTGCTGACGGTCCTGCTCGTCGAGCGGACGTCGGCGCGGCGGGCCTCGCGGAGTCAGGCCTCACGGAGCGCCCAGGTCGCGGGCAGCGGCTCGTCCTCGATGGGCGGCTTTTTCGGCGTCGACGCCCAGTTCGGCGGCCAGCGCGACGCGGACAGCCAGACGGTCCAGAGCGACCTGCTGGCGGGCACCATCACCGCGCGCGTGGTGTCGGTGGACCCGGCCGGCAACCTGGTGATCGAGGGCGAGCGGCGGCTCGACGTGGACGGCGCCGTCCACCTGATGAGCGTGAGCGGGTTGGTTCGCCCGGCGGACGTGAGCACGGCCAACACGGTCCTGTCGCACCAGATCGCGGGGGCCGACGTGTCCTACCGCCAGGAGGGCGGCGGCTCCAAGTTTACGCGCCCCAGCTTCCTGACGATGGTCGGGACGGCGGCCGTGCTGATCGGCGCGGTCGTGTTCGGGGCGTCCCGATGACGGCCGGCCTCCCCACTCGCTCAGGCACTCGCATGACGGTTTACCAGACATCCACACGACGCGCGTGGGCCCGCCCCGTCGTCGTCGCCGTGCTGCTGGCGCTCGCCGCCAGCGGCGCGGCGCAGGCCCAGGGCTCGTCGCGCATCAAGGAGCTCGTGGTGCCGGCCGGCGTGGCGCCGGTCCAGCTGCTCGGCTACGGCATCGTGGTCGGGCTCGACCGCACCGGCGACCGCGCGCGCGGGCGGACGGGCTCGCCGTACACCGTCCAGAGCATCGCCAACATGCTGCAGCGGTTCGGCGTCGCCGTGGACCCGCAGTACCTCGGCTCGCGCAACGCGGCGGCCGTGATGGTGACGGCCACGCTCGACCCGTTCGCGGGGCCGGGCTCGGCCGTCGACGTGACCGTGGCCTCGCTGGGCGACGCGCGCTCGCTCGCCGGCGGCGTGCTGCTCCAGACGCCGCTCCAGGACATGGCCTCGGACGGCGACGTGTACGCGATGGCCCAGGGGCCCGTCCTGACGGGCACGCTGCTGGCCTCGGCCGCGGGCACCTCCACGCGGACCGGCCCGACCAACACCGGCCGCGTGCCCGGCGGCGGCGCCGTCGTCCGGGGCTCCGACGCGGCGCTGCCCACCGGCCCGCTGGACCTGGTGCTGCGCCGCCCCGACTACACCAACGCCGCGGCCGTGGCCGAGGCCGTCAACTCGGCGTTCGGCGGGTCGGCGACCGTCGTGCACCCGGGCCTGGTCCGGGTCACGGTGCCGGCCGACGCCGGCGGGCCGGCCGGGCTGATGGCGGCCCTGGAGGGCGTCCGCGTCGACGTCGACGCGCCGGCGCGCGTGGTCGTCAACGAGCGGACGGGGACGGTCGTGGCCGGCGGCGACGTGACCATCGGCGAGGTCATGATCACGTACGGCGCGCTCACGATCTCGACGGCCGTCGACCCGGTCGTGTCCCAGCCCAACGCGTTCGCCGGCGGCGAGACGGCGCGCGAGCGCGTGGGCTCGGCCGCCATCGACCAGGGGCTGGTGACGTCGGTCGTGCTCCGGCCCAACACCGACGTCGCCGAACTGGCGGCCGCGCTCAACGAGCTCGGGCTGACGGCGCGCGACGTGATCTCCGTGTTCCAGGCCATCGACCGCGCCGGCGCGCTCCAGGGCGAGCTGGTGGTGCTGTAGCGGAGCGACCGCACGCGCCCTCCAGTCACGCGACACGAACCCTCCCGTTCCAGAACGCATCGCCATGACCCCCATCGGCTCCCCCACGACCCCCGCCCGCGCGGCGACCGCCAGCCCCGCGGGCGCGCCCGACCGGCCGGCCGACTCGCCGGAGGCGGCGGCCCGCCAGTTCGAGTCCGTCCTGGTCCGCCAGTTCGTCGAGGTCATGACCAAGGACCTGTTCGACGGCGGGGCCGAG
Source organism: uncultured bacterium (assembly GCA_947493945.1). GTDB lineage: Bacteria > Bacteroidota > Rhodothermia > Rhodothermales > Rubricoccaceae > Rubrivirga. Next base: position 119,122 of record CANLSR010000001.1, read on the forward strand.
GGCGGGATGGCCGGCCAGGCCGACCTCCAGCGCGACACGCTGACCGACACGCTGACCGACCACCTGGTCGAGAGCGGCACGTTCGGCGTGGCCGACCTGATGATCGCCCAGTGGCGGCGCTCCGGGCGCCTGCCCGCCGAGCCCGCCGCCGACGCGCTGGCGGCCGGGCCCGACGCGGCCGAAACCGGCGTGGCCGGGCCCAGCGCGGCCGAGCCCACCCGGCCGGCCGCTGGCGCCGCCCGCCGGCCGGCGGCGCGGCCGATGACGATGGACGACGCGCTCCGATTGTACGCCCCGGCTCAAGGCCGGCCCGTTTCCGACGATCACCCCTGAGACCCGCCCCCATGACCCACCTCTACACCCCCGAGTGCGAGTCCCTCGCGGCCGTCGCCGCCGGAGCTCGGTCCCAGCTCGCCGCCCTCCGGGACGGCGAGCCGCACACGTTCGAGGCCGCCGCCGCCCAGACCCTCGACGCCGTTGCCGACCTCGACCGGCGCCGCCAGGCGCGGACCCGCCGCACGGACGCCTCGGCCTCGGCCCAAGACCGCGACGGGCTCCAGGCCGCCGCGCTCGACGCCCGCCAGGCGTGCGACGAACTGACGTTCGCCCTGGAGCACGCCGCCTCGCTAGGCCGTGACCTGATCGGCGCGTGGCAGCAGATGTCGACGCCGACCACCGCCCAGGTCTACACCGCGCGCGGGGCCGTCGGGCCGGCCGCGGCGGCGGGGCGCCTCCACCACACCGGATAATCCCATGAGCTTGAACAGCCTGTTCAGTACCGCCCGCGCCTCCCTCCTGGCCAGCCAGGCCGCGACCCAGGCGACGAGCCAGAACGTCGCCAACGTCGAGACGCCGGGCTACTCGCGCCGGACCGTCGCGCTCCGGTCGCTGCCGGCGACGCGGGGCGGGATCGTGGTCCACTCGACGCCGAGCGCGGGCGCCGGCGTGGGCGTCGAGTCGTTCGACCGCTCGCGGAGCGCGATCCTGGACGCGGCCGCGCGCCGGGGCCAGGCCGGGTCGAGCGGCGCCGGCGAGGGCGCCGTGCTGCTGGCGGGCCTGGAGAGCCAACTGACGGCCGACGGCGGCGACCAGCTCCTGGGCGCCGTCGGCCAGTTTTTCGACGCCTGGGGTGACCTGGCCAGCGCGCCCTCCGACGGCGGCACGCGCGACGCGCTGCTCGCCAAGGCGAGCCACCTGGCCCAGACCCTGGGCTCGGCCGACGAGCGGCTCCAGCAGTACGGGTCGGCGGTCCAGAACGAGCTGGCGGACACCGTCGGCCGCGCCAACACCATTTTTGCCGAGGTCGCTGGGCTCAACAAGAGCATCCAGTCGGCTCAGTCGCAGGGCGCCAACAACGCCGACGCGCTCGACCGCCGCGACCTGCTGCTTGACGAGCTGGCCGGGCTGGCCCCGATCGACGTCCGCGCCCAGCCCAACGGCGGCGTCACGGTCTCGATCCACGGCCTGGTGGCGGTCCAGGACAGCGAGGCGCGCCCGCTCCAGCTGGCGCTGCCGCCCGCCGCGCCCTCGCCGTCCGTCTCCGCCAGCGGGGCGCCGGGGCCGCTGCGCCTGGACGCGCTCGAAGGCGGCGCCCTCGGCGCCCAGCTCCACCTGCTCAACACCGCCCTGCCCGACGCCCGGACGTCGCTGGACGCGCTCGCCGCCGACGTGGTCACGCGCGTCAACGCGGCGCACACGGCCGGCGAAGGGCTGGACGGCGTCTCGGGCCGCTCGTTTTTCGACCCGGCCGGCGTGACGGCCTCGTCGATGGCGCTCAGCACAGACGTCGCCAACCCCGACCACGTCGCGGCCGGCAACGGAGGTCCGGGCGACAGCCGAGTCGCGACCGCCATCTCGGGACTGGCGGAGAGCGCCAACGGCGCGACCACCGGGCTCCTCGCCCGCATCGGCGCCGAGGTGCGGACGGCGGCGGCGGCCTCCGAGGGGAACGCGGCGGTCACGGCCTACGCCGAGGCACTGCGCGACGGCGTTTCCCGGGTGTCGCTGGACGAGGAGATGACCAACCTAATCCGCTACCAGCAGGCCTACGCCGCCTCCGCGCGCGTGCTCCAGACCGCCGAGTCGCTGTTCGACACGCTGCTCACGATCTAACAGAAGGCGCGTTACGTGATGCGCATTGAGTGTCCAAAACCCGGAACACGCATCCCGAAACACCAGCGCATCCACCCGCCCCTGGTCCTCTAAAGCCGCACCCGCCATGCCCCGCCCCATCCAGACCGCCCTGACCCGCGCCGTCGCCCACGGCACCGCCGACCGCACGCTGACCCGCGTCCGCGCCCAGTCGGACAAGCTCAACGGGCAGCTGGCGACCGGCTTCCGCGTCCAGCAGCCGTCCGACGACCCGGCGGGCTACGCCCGGGCCAAAGACCTCGGCCGGCTCCAGGACCGCCTGACGCAGTACAACCGCGGCATCGACGCGGCCCAGCTGTGGACCGACCGGACGCAGACCGAGCTCGACGCGCTAGCGGAGCTGTTCACCGGCGCCTACGAGTCCGGCCTGCGCGCGGCCAACGGCGTCCTGGACGGTGAGGCGCTGGCGCGCGACGTGGAGTCGGCCCGGAGGGAGACCATCGCGCGGCTCAACACGACCAGCGGCGGCGAGTACCTGTTTGCCGGCAACCAGACGGCCACGGCGCCCATCGACGCGGCCGGCGCGGTCGCCCCAGCCGACTTCAGCGGCGTCCGCCAGCGGGAGGTGGCACCGGGCATCACGCTCGACATCAACACGGTCGGCGCGCTGGAGGTCGACGGCGCCTCGGCGCCCGACCGGCTCCAGGCCTTGGCCGACGCCATCCGCTCGGGCGACCAGACGGCCATGCGCGACGCCCTGGGCAGCGTCCAGGCCGGCATCGACCACTACGGCCGCTTGGGTGGGCAGAGCGGGTCCGTGTCTCGGCAGCTGGCCAGCGCCCGCTCTGCCAATGAAGCCCAGGACATGGTCGTGGGCGAGCACCGGGCCGCCATCGAGGAGATCGACCTGGCCGAGGTGCTCAGCGCGAACCAGCGCCAGCAGACGGCGCTGGAGGCCGCGCTCCGCGCCACGGCGACCTCAGTCCAGACCTCGATCCTGAACTACCTCCAGTAACCGCCGACGGCCTCCGCCAGCCGCTGGCGGTCGTGGCCGGCGGGATGGACGAGCGACGGCGCGCCAGGGTGACTACGCCCGGCGCGCCGTTTTTGGGTTGAGGAGGTATACGCATTCAAGGGCCTGGTGTCAGGCTCTCACAGCCTCGGCTCTCCCGGTCCGCTTCCCTCCTCCACCCCGTCGTTCCCGCGACCACGGAGTGACAGCGCAGCCAATCCAGAGTAGCGACTCCGAGGCCAGGGCGACCGAGACACCTCAGCGAGGGACACCGCCAGCGGGTGGAGACGTCCCTCTGTCCGCCGCGCTGGCGGTTGGCCCCGAGCCCTTCCCCACACCCTGGATTCCCGCGTTCGCGGGAACGACGTCTAGTGGAAAAGGAGGGCGATACCTACCCCTGTCCGCGGAGGCGGGGACCCATGCGGTGTGCCGTGGGACCATCCGAACCGGCTCCGACCAGCCACGTCCGTCCCCTGGGAGTGGGCGGTTGCCGGCGGCTCCGGCAGCCGCCACTCTGGATTGGCTGCGCTGTCACTCCGTGGTCGCGGGAACGACGGGATTTATGTGGACGGACTCTGAGCGCACTCCCGACCGGGGCCGCCAGCGGCTGGCGGAGGCCGTCGCCAGCGGTCAGGGCGGTGCCGTGGGAATGGGGGCGTTCCCGCTGGGCAGAGTGAACAAAAAAGGTGGGCTGGAGACAGGTGCCGGGTAAAGAGACCGCCGGTGGCTTCGATCAGTGGAGCAGAGGCCGGATCACCCGGCTCGCCAGAACCTCCCCCCTACCAACCACACCGGTTCCACCATGTCCTTCCGCATCAACACCAACTCCCAGGCGGCCCTCTCGCTCAACTCGCTCAACAAGACCTCGAACGAGATCGGGATGCGCCAACTGCGCCTGGCCACGGGCAGCCGCATCAACTCCGCTGCCGACGACTCCGCGGGGTTCACAATCTCCAAGAAGCTCGAGTCGAAAACGCGCGGCCAGGCCCAAGCCCTCTCCAACATCGGCGACGCCAAGAGCCTGATGTCGGTGGCTGAGGGCTCGCTTGGCTCCATCCAGGACATCCTGGTCACGATGAAGGAGAAGTCCGTGCAGGCCGCCAACGATACGCTCGGCGCCGACGAACGGACGGCGATCAAGAGCCAGATCGACGAGCTCGCCAAGGAGATCGGCGACATCACGACGAACGCCAAGTTCAACGGCCAGTCTCTCCTCGACGGCACGGGTGGCACGGCGGGCGTGTTCAACTTCCAGGTTGGCGACACGGCAGCCGAAAAGTTCGAACTCGATCTCAGCGGGGTGGATTCTAGCGCGGCTACGTTGGCTGTCGACGCCCTCGCGGTCGATACGGCCGCCAACGCACAGACATCGATCACCGCTATCGATGCGGCCATCAAGACGGTCTCGACGTACGCCAGCAAGCTGGGCGACGCTCAGAACCGGCTCGATTTCAAGGCTGAGAACCTAGAGACCTCGAAGACCAACTACGAGGCCGCCAACAGCCGAATCGCCGACGCTGACTTTGCCAAGGAGCAGATGGAGATCGTCAAGCTCCAGATCCTGCAGCAGACGGGCTCGGCCATGTTCGCCCAGTCGAACGCGGCGCCCCAGTCGGTCCTCTCGTTCTTCTAGGCGCCCACGGCCAGGGCAGGGCCTCTCGTGGGACCCTGGTTCTGGCGACCAACCGGGACCCTGTCCGTCCGGCCCCTCCGCATCGCGTGGAGGGGCCGGACTTTTTTTGGCCGACGCCCTAAAGGTGTCCGGCCCCCCTTCGATCACGAGAGCACGCCGGCACCCGCCGCCCTCCACCCCTTCGCTTTTCCTGAGCCATGCCCGCCCCCAACCCGCTCCGCCTTTACCAGCAGCAGTCCGCGCGCTCCGCCTCCCCCGCCGAGCTGGCGGACAAGCTCTACGGCATCGGCGTGGCGGCCGCCCGCGCCGGCGACGACGTCCGGACGCGCCGGGCGCTCGTCGAGTTGTCGGCGGCGCTCGACCACGAGCGCGGTGGCGAGGTCGCGGCGGGCCTGAGCGACCTCTACGACTGGGCCATTCGCGCGACCTCGACGGGCGACCTCGACGCCGTGGCCGACGTCCTGGACGGGCTCCGTGATGCGTGGCGCCAGTCGGCGCTCGCCGTCGCCGCCTAGCGCACGCGCCGGCCCCACACCCGCCGCCAGCGGCGCGGCCGGACGCTCCAGACATCACGCGATTGCCCCGTTGACCCACCGCCCCTAGCGATGCCCAACCTTTCTCAGATCGCTGCCTCCGGCTCGCCCTACGAGCAGCTGATCCGTCAGGTGATCAACGTGGAGTCGCAGCCGCGGCTCAAGCTGCGTGCGGAGCAGACGGAGCAGACGGTCTTCAAGGCCATCCTGAGCGACTTCAACAGCAGCGCCTCGGCGCTAGACACGGTCCTGGACAAGCTGCGCGACCCGTTCCGGTCGCCGTTCTCGGCGCGCGCGGCGACCGCCCCCGAGGGCGCCGGCTTTACGGCGACCGCCAGCCGCGACGCCGCGCCGGGCCAGCACGAGATCCGCATCGACCGGCTGGCCCGGGCCGACGCGCGCCTGTCGAAGCAGCTCCAGGACGGAGGCACCGAGATCGCGTCGCTGTTCGTGAAGCCCGCCGACCCGGGCGAGCCGCCGTCCGGCGGCGGCGTCTTCGGCGGCCCCTACGACCCCGGCCGGCCGGCCACGCCCGCCTCGACCATCGAGCGGGCGTTCACCATCCGCGTGGCCCAGCCCGAGGGCGAGGCCGTCGCGCTGGAGGTCCGCTTCACGCCGTCCAGCACCACGGCCACCGACGACGAGGTGGTCGCCGGGCTGGCCGGCGCCATCAACGAGGCCACCGCGGCCGCCCGCGCCGACGGCCGGCTGGCGAAGGGGACCGGCGCCTCGGCGTCGGTCGTCCGCGAGACCAGCGGCACCTCGCGGCTGTCGCTGCGCGGCGAGGCGACGGGCTACGGCCAGCGCCTGTCGTTCGAGGACCCCGACGGGGTCCTGGCCGCGCTCCAGGTGGACCGCACCGAGGTCCGCTCCGGGACCGGCGGCGGCGCCGTCTACGCCGTCGGGACCGGGCCGCAGGACTCGGAGCTGAGCGCCGCCTTTACGCTCGACGGGCTCAGCGTCTACCGCGACACCAACACCGTCACCGACGCGCTCGACGGCGTCACGCTCTCGCTCACCAAGGTGACGGCGGAGGCGTCCGCCCTCGACCTCGGCGCCGACGTCAAGGGGATGCGCGCCGAGGTGGAGTCGTTCATCGAGGCGTACAACGGCCTCAACGGGTTCCTCACCGCCAAAACGAAAGTCGACGCCGACTCGGGCACGCGCGGCGCGCTGGCGGGCGACTCCGCCATGAGGGGCCTGCGTCTGGGCCTGCGCACCGACCTGGCGCGCAGCGCCGGCGACCTCTCCTTTGCCGACCTCGGCATCACCACCGCCCGCGACGGGACGCTCAGCCTGAGCGACGGCGCCAAGCTGGACCAGGCGCTCGCCGCCTCGCCCGACGCCGTCGGCGCCCTATTCTCGGCCGACGGCGGCGTGGCCGACCGGCTCCGCGACCGCATCGACGGCCTGCTCGGCAGCAGCGGCACCATCGCCCAGCGGAAGAAGAGCGCCGACGACCGGATCAGCCGCCTGGACAGCCAGATCAAACGCTGGGACACCCGCCTCGACCGGCGCGAAGACCTGCTGCGCAACCAGTTCGCGCGGCTCCAGGAGGTCTCCATCCGGGCGCAGTCGCAGCAAAACTCTCTCGCCAGCATGTTCTACTTCTAAGCCCATTATGGACGCCTCTCTCTCTCCATCCGCCAGCGGCGCGCCCTGCCTCTACACCGCCGTCCTCGACGCCGGCGACCGGCTCGTGGCGGCCCTCGGGGCCGGCGACCTCGGGGGCGCCGCCCGCGTGCTGGGCGAGCGCCGGCAGATCATCGAGTCCATCCAGCGCCGGCCGCCCGCCGCGCCGCGCGCCGACTTGGTGGAGCGGTTCAGGGCCCAGGACGAGCACCTGAACGGGGTGCTGCGCCACCGCATGACCACCTTGGGCGACGCCGTCTCCACGACGGGACGGGCCGCGCTGGCGCGGGACCGCTACGCGTCGTCCAGCGGCGGCCCGCCGTCGGTGTTGGACACGGCGCCACGCCGCGCCTGATCTTTTTTCGCGGGCCGGGTTAAGTCCCGCCCGCCCCCTTCGATCATGCGGAAAGAGGCGGCCCCGACCGCCCGCCACCCCCCGAACCCATGAACGTCCGCCCCGCCTCCGACCTTTCCAAGACCGCGCCCGCCGAGCCCGTCCGGTCCGACCGAGCCTCGGCCAAGGGCGCCCGCGCGTCGTCGGCGCCGAGCCCGGCCGCCGCTGGCGGCGGCGACCGCGTGGAGCTCTCGGCCCAGGCCCGCGCGTCCCAGGCCGGCCCGGCCTCGCCCCAGAGCCCCGAGGTCGAGGCGGCACGGGTGGCGCTCCGCGCCGGCTCCGGACTGAGCGACGCCCGGCTCCACGAGCTGCGCGAGCAGGTCCGCACGGGCCACTACGACCGGCCCGAGACCATCGACCGCATCGCCGGGGCCGCGGCCCGTGACCTCGGCCGCGCCGAGTAGCTCCCGGCCGGCGGCGCGCGCGGAGGCCGGCGGCCGTGCGGCCGGTACGTGTAGAAGCTGACCCGCCCGTTTCGTTTCGGAACGCCGACCGCGTCCCGCGCCCGGCCCGGCACGCGGCGTCCCGAGAAGAACGCGTGCGCTCCCTGACGGGGCGCGTGGACCCCACGTCGGCGCGGCAGCGCCGCGTTGCCGCCGGCCGCTGGCGCCAGCGGGGCCCGCGGCGCCCGCCCCGCTCAGAGCACGGGCCCGCCGCGCTGGCGGCCGTCGCCGGAGACGTGGTCACAGCTCCGCACCGCCCCCCCGCGGCCCCACGTGCGCGGACGACGGGGGCCGTAGGGCCGGGCCGGGCCCAGGCCGCCCCCTCCCGCTCGCGCCACCCGCCAGCGGGACGCGAGGTCAGTCGATGTGGCCTTCCTCGCGGTACTTTTTGAGCTTGTTGCGGATCGTCCGGTCGCTGATGCCCAGCCGATCGGCGGCCTGCTGCTGGTTGCCCTCGGTCTCGGTCAGGGCCTGCAGGATCATGGCCCGCTCCATCTCGTCGAGCGTCGTGAGGGCCAGCGAGCGCGGCGCGAGGCCGCCGTCGATGGGCGCCGCGTCGGCCAGGAAGGCGTGGGACACGTCGCCGGTCTCGATCACGGGCCGCTCGGCCGAGAGCACCACGCCGCGATGGACCATGTTCTCGAGCTGGCGGACGTTGCCGGGCCAGTCGGCCGCCAGGAACTGCTCCACCAGGGCCGGCGCCAGCGTCTTGGGGCCGTAGCCGTAGAGCGCCCGGTACTTCTCGACGAACCGCTCGGCCAGCAGCGCCACGTCGCGGCCGCGCGCGCGCAGCGGCGGCAGGCTCAGCGGGAACACCGAGAGCCGGTGGTAGAGGTCCTCGCGGAAGCTCCCGTCGGCGATCGCCTGGCCCACGTCGCGGTTGGTCGTGGCCACCACGCGGACGTCGATGGACCGGGGCCGGCTGGCGCCGACCGGCTGGACCTCGCCCTCCTGGAGCACGCGCAGCAGCTTGGCCTGCACCGCGGGGTCCACCTCGGTCACCTCGTCCAGGAGCAGCGTCCCGCCGTCGGCCTCCTCGAACACGCCGCGGTGGTCGGCCGTGGCGCCGGTGAAGGCCCCCTTGCGGTGGCCGAACAGCGCGCTCTCGACCAGCTCGCGCGGGAGGTTGGCGCAGTTGATGGCCACGAACGGGCCGCGCCGCCCGCTGTGGGCGTGGACGTACTTGGCCATCACCTCCTTGCCCGTCCCGCTCTCGCCCTGGATAAACAGCGGGGCGAGGCTCGGCGCGACCTGGTCGGCGAGCGCCCGCAGGCGGACCACCGTCTGGTCCTCGCCCACGAACTCGACGCCCTTGGCCTGGCCCGAGGCCGCCTTGCTCGGCGCCGCCTTCCCCGCGCTCGGCGCGCCGTCGGCCGGTCGCGTGGCCGCCTGCTCGCGCTGCGCGCGGATCTGGCCCAGCACCCGCTCCGCCAGCGCGTCGACGGCGAACGGCTTGGGCAGGTAGTCCACGGCCCCGTTGGCCATCGCCTGGACGGCGTGCTGGACGCTCGACTGGCCCGTCATCATGATGGCCGGCAGGTCCGGGTAGTGCTCGCGGACGTGGGCCAGCAGCTGGAACCCGTCCATGTCGGGCATCTGGAAGTCGGTCAGGACCAGGTCGAACGGCTGGTCGCGGAGCATCTCGACGGCCGAGACGGCGTCGCCGGCCGTGACCACGTCCAGGCCGCGCCGAGAGAGGATCCGCGAGACGACGTCGCGCAGGGGGAGCTCGTCGTCGACGAAGAGGACGCGTGCGATAACGTCTTTGGACGGGGAAACGGGCATTTAGAGGGGATGAGCCGGGGTGCGGACAAGGTATCGGCAGGAGTCGGAGCAAGGAAAGGGTTTCCGGTGCGCGGCCGATGCTGCCGCCCGACGGCCCCGCTGGCGGCCGGCCCCGGCGCGGGCAGGGGGCCGGCCTCGGGGCCGCGCCGGGAGGCGGCCTCCACCGGCGGCCCCGAGGCGCTGGCGGCCGGACCGCGCGCGTCCGGCGGCGACGGCCTCCCCCCGCGGGCCCGCCGACGAGGCCCGCCGACGGGGGCCGCCAGCCGGCCGGCCGCCGAGCCGCGCGGCAGCTTGGCACGGCTTTCGTCGGGGACCCGGCACACCCGCCCCGATGCCGTGACCACGCCCCCGCTCCGTCTCTTGCAGAACGCCATGCAGGCGTACACCTGGCGTCTCAAGGGCCTGGCCTCCAACGTGGCCAACCTGGACACGCCCGGCTACAACCGGCTGTCGGTCGAGTTCGAGGGCCAGCTCCAGCGCGCCCGCCGCGCCGGCGACGCCGACCAGGTCGGCGCCCGGCTGGTCGAGGACGGGCGGGCGCCGCTCCTGGAGGACGAGCTGATGGAGATCGCCGACACCCAGATGCGGACCCAGCTCGCCACGCGTGCCCTCCACGAGCACTTCTCGCTCATCCGCTCCGGCATCACCGGCCGCTCCAGCTAGACATGCTCTCCCCCATCCGCTCGCTCAGCTCGTTCCGCACCGCCGCCCGGGGCCTGGAGGCCCAGCGCGTCGCCCTGGGCGTGGCGACCGAGAACATCGCCAACGCCACCACCACCCGGACCGCCGACGGCGCCGCGTACCGACCGAAGCGCGTCGTCCAGACGGCCGCCACGGCGGGCCGCCGCTTCGAGGCGGTGCTGCGCCAGACGGGGCTCCCGCTCCAGAAGACCGACCCGCGGCACCTGGGCGGCGCCGCCCGGCTCCGCCCGGGCTCGGGCGCCGAGCTCGGCCCCACCACCGAGGTCGTCGGCGACGACCGCGAGCGGCTTGAGTACGACCCCGCCCACCCCGACGCCGACGCCGACGGCTACGTCCACTACCCCGACGTCAACGTGGTCGACGAGATGGCGCGGATGATCTCGGCCAACCGGATCTACGAGGCCAACCTGACCTCGGTCAAGGCGGCCAAGGAGATGATCAAGCGCTCGCTCGAGATCTAGCCCCGCCCCTCCAGACCCCGTTCCCTCACACCTTGCGCACCCACACACGATGACCGGACTCACGCTTCCCACGTCCCTCCCGCTCCGCTCGGCCTCGGCCCGGCCGCCGCTGGCGGCCCCGCCCGCCGCGATCACGCCCGCCGAGGCCGACCGCATCGCCGACTCGTTCCCCGAACGCCCCGCGGTGGTCCAGAAGCTCTACGGCGCCAGCCGCCAGATCCAGGAACCCGCGGTGCTCGGCGCCCACATCGACCTCTCGGCATGACCGTCGCCGCCATCGCCGCCCAGCAGGTCCAGGGGCCCGGCGCGCCGGTCCGCGTGTTGGGGCCACCCGCCGAGGGAACGGCGTCCCGCCCGACCACCGGCCCCGCCTTTGGCGAGACGCTGGCCGACGCCGTCGGCCGGGTGGACCAGGCCCAGAAGACGGCCGACGCCCAGGTCGAGGCCTTCGTCGCCGGCGAGACCGAGAACACGCACGAGGTCATGATCGCGATGAACCAGGCCGAGCTGCACTTTAAGCTGATGACCGAGGTGCGCAACAAGCTGCTCGACGGCTACCAGGAGCTGATGCGGATGCAGGTGTAGGCCCAACGGACGCGGGATGCGGGGAGCCCCTCTCCCCTCTACTCCTCCCCGCATCGTCCTGTCCGCTCCGCGCCCTTCCCCGTCCCGCATCCCCCACCCCTCCCCCGATGTCCGCCCTCGTCGCCGCCCGCCAGTCGCTCGCCCAGATCCCGCCCCAGCGCCGCATCGTGCTCGGCGCGGTGGTCGTGGCGGTGGTGGTGGCGCTGCTGGCCGTCGGCCGGTGGGCCTCCCAGCCCGACTGGGCGCTACTGTTCGGCAACCTGCCGGCCGGGGACGCCGGGCGCGTCGTGGAGCAGCTCGACGGCCAGGGCGTGACCTACGACCTGCGCGACGGCGGCACCTCGATCTACGTGCCGCGCGACGAGGTCTACGGCCTGCGCCTGCGGCTGGCGACCGAGGGCGTCGTGACCGACGGGCCGGCCGGCTACGAGCTGTTCGACACCGGCACGCTGGGCATGACGGACTTTATGCAGAAGCTGAACGTCAAGCGAGCGCTGGAGGGCGAGCTCTCGCGCACCATCGGGTCCATCCGCCAGGTCGAGCGCGCGCGCGTGCACCTGGTGCTCCCCGAGCGGAGCCCGTTCCGCGACCAGCAGGTGCCCCCCACGGCGTCCGTCGTGCTGGCCGTGCGCGGCAGCCTGGCGCCCGACCAGGTGGCCGGCGTGACGGCGCTCGTGGCCGGGGCCGTCGAGGGGCTGGAGCCGACCGACGTGACGGTCTTGGACGAGGCCGGGCGGATGCTCGCCAGCCCCCAGATGACCGGCGCCGACGCCGGCCTGTCGACGGCCCAGGTCCAGATGCGCCGCGAGGTGGAGGACCACCTGGCCGGCGCCGCCCAGTCGATGCTGGACCAGGTGCTCGGGCCGGGCCGGGCCGCCGTCCGCGTGGCGGCCGAGCTGGACCTGTCGCGGACGAGCACCGAGACGAACGCCGTCGACCCGGAGAGCCAGACGATGCTGTCGGAGGAGACGCAAGAGGAGACCGGCGAGGGCACCGGCGCCAACTCGACCGTCCGCAACTACGAGGTCACCCGCCAGACGACGCGGACCGAGCGCGAGGCCGGCGCCGTCGAGTCGCTCACGGTCTCGGTCCTGCTCGACGAGGCCGCCCCGCCCGTCGACCTGGAGCGGCCCCGCGAGCCCGGCACGCCGACGCCGTTCAGCGACGAGCAGCTGCGCCAGATCGAGAGCCTGGTCAAGAACGCCGTCGGGTTCAACGAGGAGCGCGGCGACCGCTTCGCCGTCCAGCAGATCCGGTTCTCGGAGCCGGCCGGCGACGACGGCGGCTTCTTTGCCGACACGTCGGGGCCGGAGTGGGTCGGGCTGGGGCTCCGCTACGGCGTGGTCCTGCTGGCGCTGTTCCTGGCCTACCGCCTGCTCAAGACGCTGACGACGACCCTGTCCGAGTCCGCCCTCGCCTCCGCCCGCGTGCTCGACGAGCCGGCGTCGGAGGCCCCGGCGCTCCCCGGCCCCGCCGGGCTGGCGGTCGGCGCCGACGGCGAGCTGCTGGGGCTGCCGGAGCCGTCCGGCTCCCCGACCACCATCGAGGCGGCGAGCGACCCCTACGCCGCCCGGCTGGCGCCCGACGCCCGCCAGTCGCTCGACGAGAGCGCCCTGCTGGACGACGTCCGCGGCCGCGTCACCGAGGACCCCACCGCCGCCGCCGCCGTCGTCCGCGCCTGGCTGCACGAGGACGCGGCCTTGTCGTGAGTCCGTGGGCCGGCGAACCAACCACCCGCTGACCCACCGCTCCGCTGACCTACCGACCCCTTGACTTCAATGACGCCCCTGCCCACCGACGCCGACGCCCTCTCGGGCGTCCAGCGCGCCGCCGTCCTGGTGATCGCGCTGGGCGTCGAGGCCGCCAGCCAGCTCCTGCCGGCCCTGGACGACGACGAGGTCGAGCGCGTCTCGGTCGAGGTCGCGCGCCTGGAGCGCGTGCCCGGCGCCCTGGTGGCGAGCGTGCTGGCCCGCTTCCAGACGTCCGCCCAGGAGACGCCGGCCATCCAGGCCGAGGGCGGGCTGGCCGCGGCGCGGACGCTGCTGGGGGGCCTCGACCCCGCCCGTGCCGGCGCCATCACGCCGCGCGTCGAGGCGGCCACGGAGGGGACCGGCTTCGACCTAGCCGAGGCCGCCGAGGCCGACGCGCTGGCCGCCTTCCTGGCCGCCGAGCACCCCCAGACGGCCGCCGTGGTGCTGTCGCGCCTCACCGCCCGGACCGCCGCCGACGCGCTGGCGGCGCTGCCCGCCGAGACGCGCGGCGACGTGATCCGGCGCCTGTCGCTGCTCTCGTCGCCGCCCGCGAGCGCCCTGGTGGCCCTGGACGCCGCGCTCCGCCAGCGCTTCGGGCCGGCGGCCCGGACCGGCCCGGGCGGCGTCAAGCGCGCCGCCGACATCCTGATGCAGTCCGGCCGGGCCACCGGCCGCGGCGTCCTGGACGACCTCCAGGCCCGGACGCCCGAGCTGGCGGGCCAGATCGAGAGCCTGCTGTTCGTGTTCGAGGACCTGGTGGGGCTGAGCGACCGCGACCTGGCGCGCGTGCTCTCCGAGGCCGACCAGGCCGTCCTCGCCCGGTCGCTCTCCGGCGCCGAGCCCGAGATGTCGAGCCGGATGTTCGGCTGCGTCAGCGAGCGCGTCGGCGCGGCGATCCAGGAAGAGATCAGCCTGGCCGGCGACCTCGCCCCGGCCGACGTCGAGGAGGCGCAGCGGACCGTCGTGGGCACGGCGCTGGTGCTCATCGAGTCCGGCGCGATCACCGTCCCCGACCCGACCGTCCCCGCCTAGCGATGGCCGCCTCCGTTCTCCGAGGGCTCTCGCCGGCCCCGTTCGTCTTCGGCGCGCTCGACGCCCCGCCGCCGGCCCACGCCGACGAGCCCGACGACCGGGCCATCGAGGACGCCTTCGAGGCCGGCCGGCAGGAGGCGCTGGCGGAGGGCGCCGACCGGATCGCCGCCCTAGAGGCCGAGCGCGACCAGCTGGCCGAGGCCCGCGACGCCGCCGACCGGGGGGCCGAGGCCCAGGCCGAGGCGGTCCGCCAGTCGGCCGAGCGGCTGGCCGAGCTGTGGGCCCGGGGCGTCCGCGAGCTGGAGCCGGTGCTGGCGGCGCTGGCCGTAGAGACGGCCGAGGCCGTGCTGGAGGCGCCCCTGTCGGAGGCCCAGCGCAGCGCCGCCGAGCGCGCGCTCTCGACCGCCATCGACGCCGTGGCCGGCGGGCCCCCGGCCACGGTCTCGCTCCACCCCATCGACCTGCTCCGCGTGCAGGAGTCCGGGCTGGCGGGCGCCCTCGACGAGACCCACGCCGGCCTGCGCTGGGAGGCCGACTCCGAGCTCGCCGAGGGCGACTGGGCCGTCTCGACCGACGAGGCCGCCGTCCGGCGCGTCCGCGCGGCCATGATCGCGGCGCTCCGCGAGCGGCTGGGCCTCCCCGAAACCGCACGCCCCGACGCGGCATGAGCCTGATCGAGCACTGCCTGCGCGAGGTGCGCGACGCCCCGCCCCGGCCGGCGCGGTTCGGCAAGGTCCGCTCGGCGGCCGGGCTGGTGATCGAGGCGTCGGGGCTGGAGGCGTCCATCGGTGAGATGTGCGTGATCCGCACCGGCGACCGCGACCTGGCGCCCGTCGAGGCCGAGGTCGTCGGCGTCCGCGGCTCGTCGGCGCTCTTGATGCCGCTGGGCGAGTCGACAGGCCTCCGCGCCGGCAGCTTGGTCGAGCGCGCCGCGCGGCCGCATACGGTCCCGGTCGGCGACGCCCTCTTGGGCCGCGTGATCGACGCCGGGGGCCGCGCCATCGACGGCAAGGGGCCGCTGGTGCTGTCCCAGGAGCGGTCGGTCCGCGCCGAGCCGCCCGCGCCGCTGGAGCGCCAGCTCATCGACGAGCCGCTCAAGACCGGCATCCGCGCCATCGACGGCCTGCTGACGTTCGCCAAGGGCCAGCGCGTGGGGATCTTCGCCGGCTCGGGCGTGGGCAAGAGCACGCTCCTGGGCACGATCGCGGCGCGCTCCGAGGCCGACGTCAACGTGATCGCGCTCATCGGCGAGCGCGGGCGCGAGGTGCGCGAGTTCGTGCAGGACACGTTGGGCGAGGCCGTCCTGGCGCGCTCGGTCGTCGTCGCCGTGACGGGCGACCAGGCGGCGCTGGCGCGCGTCAAGGGCGCGCTCGTGGCGACGGCGATTGCGGAGCATTTCCGCGACGAAGGAAAAAACGTCCTCTTGATGATGGACTCGGTCACGCGCGTGGCCCAGGCCCAGCGCGAGATCGGGCTGGCGGCCGGCGAGCCGCCGACGACGCGCGGCTACACGCCCAGCGTGTTCGCCCTCTTGCCCCGCCTCCTGGAGCGGGCCGGGCCCGGGGCGCGCGGCACCATCACGGGCCTGTTCACGGTCCTGGTGGACGGCGGCGACATGGACGAGCCCGTCGCCGACGCCGTCCGCGGCATCCTGGACGGGCACGTCGTGCTCTCGCGCAAGCTGGCGGATGCGGGCCACTTTCCGGCCATCGACGTACCGGCGAGCGTGAGCCGGGTGATGAACCGCGTGACCGAGCCGGCCCAGCAGCGGGCCGCGCGCGAGGTCCGGTCGCTGCTGGCGGCCTTCCGCGAGGTGGAGCCGCTGGTGCGCGTCGGGGCCTTCGAGCCGGGCCAGGACCCGGCCGCCGACCGGGCGGTCGAGCTCCAGCCCGCCATCAACCAGTTCCTCCGCCAGTCGGCGGGTGACGAGGGCGGGGACGCGGCCGAGCGGCTGGCCCGATTGGTCGCTTAATCCGGTTCGGCCCAGACTTTGCCACACCGTCTGGCAGCCGCGTCCTCCCCCTTTTTCCTGTCGTTCCGTTTCATGGCCGGTCGTTCGTTCCGCTTCTCGCTCTCCCCCGTGCTCCAGCTCCGCGAGCGCGCCGTCGACGACTCGCGCGAGGCGCTGGGGCTGATCCGCGCCGACCGGCGGCAGGCCGAGTCGGCGCTGGCGGAGGCGACCGAGGCCGCGCACCGCGCGCCGACCGGGGGCGGCACCGCCCACAGCTTGCGGGCCGCCGCCGCCCACCGGAGCACGCTGAGCCGCGCCCGCACCGACGCCGAGCGCGCGCTCGACCGGCTGCGCGAGTCCGAGCGCCAGCGCCAGCGCCAGCTGGCCGCCGCCGTCCGCGAGCGCGAGGCGCTGGCGGTGCTCCGCGACCAAGCGGCCGACGCCCACCGCGCCGACGCGCTCCGGCACGAGACGGCCAGGCTCGACGACGTCGCCCTGGCCGGCCGCCGCGCCCGCACCGCGTCGTCATGAAAACGGCCCTCCTGACCCTGGGCCTCACGGCCCTCTTTTTCGCGCTCGGCGTCGTGGTGGTCCGCGTGGTCCTGCCGCGCTTGTCGGGCGACGCGGAGGCGGCGCCGCTGGCCGAGGCCGAGGCGGCGGCGGCCGGCGCCGAGATCGGCGAGGTGGCCGGCGAGGTCGCCGACCTGCGCCGCCAGCTGGGCCGCGCCGAGGCGCGCGCCGACTCGCTCCGCGACGTGGTCGGGGGCCGCCAGCTGGACGACGAGGCCGCGAGCGCCCGCGCCGCCGAGTTGGCGGCGACGCTGACCAAGCTGGACGACGACGCGCTGGGCGGCATCGTCCAGCGCCTCGACGGCGGGTCGTTCGTCAAGCTGTTCGAGGCCGCGTCGTCGCGCAACCAGGTGCGCCTGCTCGACGCGCTGACGCCGGCCCAGGCCGCCGCGTTCGTCCGCCACCAGCTGCCCGGCGGCGCCGCGCTCAAGACCGAGCCGCCCAAGCCGGACGCGCCGAACGCTCCCAAGACCGCCGCCCAGGCCGCCCCCGCCGACACCACCGCCGCCCGATGATGCCTCTCCTGGATGCCCTCGTTTCCCGACCGTCCAGCGCCGCTCCGCAGGCAACGGCGGCGCCGGTCGCTGGCCCACCGTTCGCCGAGGTCCTCGACGCCCAGGCCGGCGTGCCTCCCCTGGGCGATCACGCCACGGAGGCGGTGCCGGTCGAGGCGTTCGCCCCCGAGGGCGGCGAGACCGCCGACCTCCAGGCGCTCGACCTTGGCGCGCCGACGCCGTCTGACGCGGCGCTCCTCGTTCCGGCCCCGCGTCCCTCGGCGCCCCAGGCCACCGACGCCGCTCCCGATCCGCTGGCGGCCGCCGCCGGCGGGGGACAGACCGAGGGCCTCAGCCTGACCGCTCCCGAGGGCCCGCCCGCCCCGGCGCGCCCACCGGCTCCGCCAGCGGGGCGCGGGGTTGCGGCGGAGGCCCTGGCGACGAGCGCCAGTCCCGACGCAGCGGGTCCCCAGGCCAGGTCGGCGGCCGAGCCGGAGTCGGGGGCCGGGCCGACGTCGCCCGCAGACGTCGCCGCGGCGCAGGCGACGGGGCCACTGGCGGAAGCCGGTCCGCCCGCGAGCGGCTCGGAAACGAGGCCGTCTGCGACGCGGCGCCCCGCGTTGGCCGCCCAGGCGCCGGGCGGCTCGATTTCTGAGCCGCTGGCCGACCCGAGGGCCGCCGTCGGCGCTCACCGCTCGCCCTCCCACGGCGCGACCCCAGACGACGGAACGCAAGCGCGGACGGCGTCCGGTCTCGGGGCAGCGCCTGCGAGCGAGCCCGAAGGACTCGCGACCCCTCAGCCCGTCCATCCCGGGCCTCCCCGCACCCCAGCAAAGGCCGGCCCGAGCGGGCCGACCGCTCAGCCGACGCCTTCCGCTCCGGCTAGCGCCGGCTCCACCGTGGCCGGCGCCGACTCGACGACCCAGGAAGCGGCGGCGCCTCTCCAAACGCCGCCCCAGGGTTCAGAAACCGGCCGGTCGACCCCCGACCGTTCGCAGGGCGCTCGCGAGGCGCAGCCCGGCGGCGAGCCCACTTTTCCAGGCGAGCGTCGCCCGGGACCCGACGCGCGCCCTGCGCCCGACTCCGATCTGCACCCCGCAGAGCCCACCCGCCGGCAGGCCGCGCGGCCCAGTGAGGCCGACGCCTCGGACGCTACGGCCCGCGACGCGCCCCGCCCCGACGCGACACCCCGCGAGCCATCTCCCCTCGCCGGCCCGCTGTCGCCGAGCGCCCCGGCGACGGCCGCCAGCGCGGCGGCCATGACGCTGGCGGAAGCGATGGACGAGGCGGTGCCGGAGCCCTCGGACCCCGAGGTCACGGTCCCAGAGGCGGGCTCGGGCGCGGCCCTCTCGTCCGACCGGTCGGCGCCGGCGGGCTCGACCCAAGAGGCGCGCGCGGCGGTGCCGGCGCGGCTGGCCGTGCCCGCCTGGGCCGAGCGGCTGGCGGAGGCGCGCGGCGGCAAGGCCGTCCAGGTCGCGCTGGGAGAGGACGGGACGGTGCGCCTCCAGACCGTCCGCGACGGCGACGGGGTGACGGTGAGCCTGCGCTTTAGCGACCCCGACCTGCAGACGCTGGCCGGCACGCACGCCGCCCGGCTCCGCGACGTCCTGGACGCCCACTTCGACGAGCCCGTCCGCCTGTCGCTCTCCGACGGCGGCGGCGCCCACGACGGCGCCCACCCCGACGGCCGCCCGGCCGACCACGCCGGCGGCCGCCCTTCCCGTACCCCCTCGCCGGCGCCGTCCGCCAGCGCCGCCCCCGTCCCCGCCCCTCCCACCGCGACCGTCCGTTCGGGGCGCCGCGAGTGGGTCGGCTAGCCTCAGACCCATGACCGTTTCCCCTGCCTCCTCCGCCGCCACGCCGGCCGCGTCCAACGCCCTGGCCGGGGCCGCCGGCAGCTCGGCGCTGGGCCGCGACGAGTTTCTCCAGCTGCTCGTCGCCCAGCTCCGCAACCAGGACCCGACGAGCCCCCAGGACGGCCACGAGTTCGCGGCCCAGCTGGCCCAGTTCTCGTCCGTCGAGCAGCTGACCAACATCGGCTCCACGCTGTCGTCGCAGTCCGGCCAGCTCGCGGCGCTGGCGGGCGCGCTGGAGGGCGTCCAGACCGGGCAGGCCGCGCTCGCGAGCCAGCTCGGCGGGCGGATCGACCTCCAGGCCGCCTCCGGCCTGGTGGGCAAGACGGTCGAGGTGGCCAGCGGGGCCCTGGACTGGGACGGCACGAGCGCCGCGCCCGTCCACGTCCGGCTGGCGGGCGACGCGCGCGAGGTCGAGGTCACGATCCGCGACGCCGACGGCGCCGTCGTGCGGACGCTGCGGACCGGCGCGCTCTCGGCCGGCGACCACGACGTCGCGTGGGACGGGACGACGGCCGACGGCTCCGCCGCGCCGGCCGGCGCCTACACCGCCGCCGTCCGCGCCGTCGACGCCGACGGGAAGCCGGCCCAGGCCACGCCGCTCGTGCGCGGCTCCGTGGACCGGCTGAGCGTCGAGGGCGACGGCGTGTTCCTGTGGGTCGGCGACCACAAGGTGCCGTTTGGCGCCCTCCTGTCCATCACCGGGGCGGCCTCCCCCGCCCCGGCCTCTCTCTCCTCCAACTCGACCGCCGCCTTCCTGCCTATGCCATGACCGTCCAACAGATCGCCGCGCGCGTCGCGCCCCGCCCGGTCTCTCCGGGTACGGCCGGCGCGCCCGCCCCCCGGGCCCCGGCCTTCGCCGACCTCCTGGCCCGAGCGACCGCGCCGGAGCCGTTCGGAGGCTCCCGGCTCACCGTCTCGGCCCACGCCGCCCAGCGGCTGGTCGACCGGGCCATCGCGCTCACGGACCCCCTCCGCGAGCAGATCGACCAGGCGCTCGACACGCTCGACGCCAAAGGGGCCCGCGACGCCCTCCTGCTCGGGACCGACGCCGCCTTCGTGGTCAACGTCCCCAACCGGACCGTCGTCACGGCCCTCGCTCCCGACGAGATGCACGACCGCGTGGTCACGCAGATCGACAGCGCCCTGATCCTCTAGGCGCCTTTTCCAACCGGCCGGACCCACCCCGCGCGCGCCCCGTCGCGCCGGGACCGGGAGGCCACCGCAGCCGCCGACCGACCGACGCGGCCGCCCCCACTCCCCCACCCCTATGATTCGCTCCCTCCGCACCGGCGTCACCGGCCTCCGCGCCAACCAGCTCCGGCTGGACGTCATCGGCAACAACATCTCCGGCGTCAACACGACCGGCTTCAAGCGCTCCCGCGTGCTGTTCCAGGACGCCCTCACCCAACGGATCGCGACCGGCGGACGCCTGGCCGGGCCCAACCCGGCGGGCGTCTCCAACGTCGGCAACGGCGTCTCGGCGGCGGCCGTCGACCAGGTCTGGAGCCAGGGGACCCTCGAGTACACCAACCTGCCGACCGACCTCGCCCTGGCCGGCGACGGCTTCTTTATCGCGAAGGGGCTCCAGGGCAACGCGCTCACGCGCGCCGGGGCCTTCGCGTTCGACGCCGATGGCTACCTCGTCACGCCGGGCGGCCTGCGCGTCCAGGGCTGGGAGGCGGCCGACGACGGGACGGTCTCGACGGGCGCGCTCCAGAACGTCCGGATCGACCCGTCGGTGACGTCCGACCCGGTGCAGACGACGGGGCTCGCCATCAACGGCAACCTGTCGGCCGAGCGGCCCGTCGGCTCCGAGGTCACGATGACGTCGGTGGTGTACGACGGGACGGGCGTCTCCCACACCGTCGTGCTCACGGCCACCCGCCAGGCCGACCCCGACGCCACGTCGACGGCGTGGTCCCTGACCAGCGCCGGGATCGTCGACGCCGACGGCACGACGCGGGACCTCCCCGGCATCACCGGGGCCGACCTCGTGTTCGACACGAACGGCCAGCTGACGGCGGGCGGCGCGTACGACGTCGCCGCCGTGTTCCCCGACGGGGCCTCCCTCGCCGTCGACATGAGCGCGCTGACCCAGTTCGGCGGCTCGACGACGGCCGTGGTGGCGTCGCAGACGGGCTCGCCCGCGGGCGACCTGGTGGACTACAACTTCGACCAGGAGGGCCGGCTGATCCTGTCGTTCTCGAACGGCGTGCGCCGGACCGAGGCCCAGCTCGCGCTCGGGAACGTGACCAACCCCGACGGGCTCGACCAGGTCGGCGACGGGTTCTACGCGCCGACGGTCGTCTCGGGCGACCTCCAGATCGGCCGGGGCGGGTCGGAGATCGACGCGAGCGTGATCTCGGGCGCGCTCGAGTCCAGCAACGTGGACCTGGCCGAGGAGTTTACCGACATGATCGTGGCCCAGCGCGGCTACCAGGCCAACGCGCGCGTGATCACGACCTCGGACGAGCTGCTCCAGGAGACGGTCCAGCTCAAGCGCTAGCCGGTGAGCCGGTGCGTCGGTCAGCGGCCTCGGGACCCCGGTCCCGGGGCCGCTCGCACGTCCGGCCGGCCCGCTGGCGCTTTCGGCCGGGCGCGCGGGGCCCGTACAGGCGACCAGGGGGCTCGGGCGGCCCGGCCCCCCGGCGCGTCGCGGCCGCCAGCGCGGCGCGGCCGCCAGCGGGGCAGGATCAGGCGCGCCACGCGGCACGGCCGCGTTCCAGTGCCGCGGTCCATAGCCGGACGGGTTGAGCGGCGGCGGGCGCCTTCGATAATGCCGGGGAGCCCTCCCCCCCTCATGGAAAAGTCCACCCCCATCGGCCTGATCGCCGGTTTCGTCCTGGTGTTTGGAGCCATCGTCGTCGGCGAAGGCTGGACGACGTTTTTCGACCCCAAGTCGCTGCTGATCGTCGTCGGCGGCACGGCGGCCGGGCTGCTGGTCACGTTCACGATGGACGAGGTCAAGGGCGTCGTACCGCTCGTCAAGGGCCTGTTCGGGTTCCAGGCGCCCGACTACGCCGCCCTCGCCGAGCAGCTGACCGACTTTGCGCGCACGGCCCGACGCGACGGGCCGCTGGCGCTCGACGCGCGCGTGGCCGAGGCCGAGGACCCGGTGCTGCGATCGGCGCTGGAGATGGCCGTCGACGGTGTGGCCCCCGGCCCCGCCCAGGCGTCGCTCCAGACCCAGTCGGCCGAGGCCGCCGCCGGTCCGCTCCTGCTCGTCAAGCTGCTGAACAAGGCCGGGATGTACGCCCCGGCCTTTGGCATGGTGGGCACGCTGATCGGGCTGATCCAGATGCTCCAGAACCTCGACGACCCGTCGGCCATCGGGCCGTCCATGGCCGTAGCCATGATCACGACGTTCTGGGGCGCGCTCCTGGCCAACTTGGTGTTCCTCCCGATGGCCGGCAAGGTCCAGGGCCAGGCCCAGGCCCGCGCCAAGGCGCACGAGATGATCCGCGTGGGCGCGGCCGGCATCCTGGAGGGCGACTCGCCGGGCGCGCTCGGCCAGCGCCTGCGCCTCTACGTCGGCGACGGGCCCGACGCCGCCGGCGGGGCCGCCAGCGCGGCCGCCGAGCCCACGCCCTTGCGCCGCGCCGCCTGATGTCCGACTCGCTGTCCCTGCTCGCCGACGACGAGGAGCCCACCTCGCCGTTCTGGATGGCCACCTTCAGCGACATGATGACGCTGCTGCTCACGTTCTTCGTGATGCTGGTGGCCATGTCGACCGTCGAGGTCAAAAAGTTTGAGGAGGCGCTGAGCTACTTTACCGGCCGCCGCGGCGTCATGGAGCAGGAGGGCATGATGCCCGGCATCATGGGCGTCGCCGGCCGGCAGGACGTCCGCGAGCTGGCGGAGCAGTTCGAGCAGATCGCCCGCGCGGTCCAGGAGCAGGGCCTGGGCAACGCCGTGGACGTGGACCTGACCGAGGAGGGCGTGCGCCTGACGTTCGTGGACTCGGTCGCCTTCGCGCCCGCCTCGGTCGTGCTCGACGAGCCGGCCCGGGGCGTGCTCCGGACCGTGGCCGAGATGGCGACCGGCGTGGCGACGGTCGAGGTCGAGGGCCACACCGACGACCGCCCCATCTCGACGGTGGCCTACCCGTCCAACTGGGAGCTCTCGGCGGCGCGGGCGGCGGCCGTCGTCCGCTTCCTCACGGCCCAGCCGGGCGCGCTGTCGCCGGACCACTACGTCGCCTCCGGGCACGGCGAGCACCGCCCGCGGGCGGCCAACGACACGCCCGCCGGCCGCGCCCGCAACCGCCGAATCACCGTCCTCTTCCGCACCCCCGACCCCGACGCCATGCCGTCGATGGGTCCCTCTACGTATGTCCGCTGACGCCCCCGCCGAACCCACTAAAAACAAGATGCGCTGGCTCGTGCCCGTCGCCGCGCTCGCCATCGGCGGCGTGGGGGCGCTGGCTTTTACCCAGCCCGACGCCCTCCGCCAGATCACGATGGCGGCGTCGGCCGAGACCGCGCCGGAGGACGAGCCGGTCGAGTTCGGCGAGTTCTCGGAGATGCCCGGCATCGTCGTGAACCCGCTGGGCACCGGCGGCCGGCGCTACCTCATGGTCAAGATCGGCGTCGAGGCCGACGACGCCGAGACGCTGACCCGCCTGGACGAGATGAGCCCGGCCGCCGTCGACGCGGTGATCGACCTGATGGGCGCGCTCCGCGTCGAGCAGCTCTCCGACATCGGCCAGCGCGACTCGCTCAAGGAGGGGATCCGGACGCGCTTTAACCGGATCCTGGGCGAGGACGGCCCGGTGACGCGCGTCTACTTCACGCAGTACGTGCTGCAGTAGCGGCCGGCGGAGGCCGGCGCGCGGCCACGAACAGCGCCAGCGGCTGGCGCCCGCGGCGGGCGGGGCCGGGGCGGCGCGCGGGGCGGGGGCGAGTTCGGCCCGGTCCTTGCGCTCCCCGTGGTCCAGCCCCGACCCCATGGCGACTCCCACCCTCGACCCCCTCGTCCGCGCGGACCGGCCCGACGACGCGTCGGTCCGGCCCTACGACTTTGCCCAGCCTCGGGCCATCTCCGCCCGCCAGCTGCGGACCGCCGAGGCCGTCCACGCCGGGCTGGCCGAGGCGCTGGCCGAGGCGTTTTCCCAGAGCGCCGGCGAGCCGGTCGTCGTCCGCATGACGTCGCTGGACGAGGTCCAGGCCGTCGACTTCGAGCGCAGCCGCAGCCAGCCGGCCGCGCTGTTCGTGGCCGCGCTCGGCGGGGGCGGGCCGAGCCTGGCCCTCGACGTCGCGCCCGCGCTGGCGCTGTTCGTGGTCGAGCGCCACCTGGGTGGCGTCGACCCGCTCGGGGACCAGGCCAGGGCGCTCTCGGAGCTGGAACGGGCCGTGGTCGAGCGCCACTGGCTGCCCACGCTGTGGGCCCGGTTCGCCCAGGCCTGGGGCTCCGTCCCCCCGCGCGCGACCCGGTTTGCCGCCGACCCCCGCTACCTGGTCCTGGCCGCCCCCGACGACCGCGTCCTGGTCGCCGACCTGGAGGTGACCGTGGGCGGCGCCTCGGCGACGCTCTCGCTCTGCTACCCCGCCGACGCGCTCCGGCTGCTGCTCGGCGCCTCCGACGGACGCCCCGACACGCGCGCCGACGGCGGCGCCCTCGACGCGCTCCCGCTGGTGCTCCGCGCCGAGCTGGGCCGCACGCGGCTGACCGTGGGCGAGTTGCGGTCGCTCGAACCGGGCGACGTGCTCCCGCTCGGCGTCGCCCCCGACGCGCCCGTCCCGGTCTGGGTCGGCGACCGGTTCCGGTTCGAGGCCCGCGCCGGCGCCGCGGGCACCCGGCTGGCACTCGAAGTCCTCACGCCCCCCTCCCCCCCCACCGACCCATGACTGACGCCCCGACCGCCCCCCCCGAGACGCCCGCCGACGCGTCGCAGTCCCAGCCGGCCTCGGCCCCACCGCCCTCGGCCCCGCCCGCGGCCGAGGCCTCTCCTCCCACGGCCCCGTCGGACCAGGAGACGCGCGCGCCCGGCCCAGACGGGTCGCCAGCGGCCAACCTGGACCTGCTCTCGGGCGTCGAGATCGAGGTGACCGTCGAGCTCGGCCGCCGCCGGATGTCGCTGGGCGAGGTCTCGCGGCTGACCGTCGGCAGCGTGGTGGAGCTGGACACGCTGGCGGGCGAGCCGCTGGTGCTCTACGCCAACGGCCGGCGCATCGCGACCGGCGAGGCCGTCGTGGTCGAGGGCAAGTTCGGGGTCCGCATCCAGAGCCTGGGCGCCGCCTGACCGGCCCCGTCCCACGAGCACGCGCGCGGCTGGTCCTTCGGGTCCGGCCGCGCGTGCGTTCGGGCGAGGCACCGTTCTGGCAAGGGGAGGGCGCGTGACCACCCCGCGCCCCATGCCCGACCTCTCCGCCCTCCGCGCCCGCCTGGGCGCGCTCCCGCTCGACCGCGCCCCGCTGCGCCGTGCGGGCCTGCTGGCGGTCCTGCTGGTGGTCCTCCTCGTCGCCGGCCGCTCGTTCGGCCCCGGCCGGAGCGCGGCCACGGCGCCCGTCAGCCGGCAGGAAGTGCGGGCGGAGACGGAAAACGGTTCCGCCACGCGCCAGGCCGCGCCGAGCGGATGGACGGCCGGGCGGATGCTCGCGCTGCTGCTGCTGGCGGGCGGCGCCGGCGGGGCGCTCCTGCTCCACCGACGCTCGGCGCCCGCGGCGGGCCCGCCGGCCGCGCTGGACGTGATCGAGACCCACACCCTGGGGCCGGGCCAGACGCTCCAGCTGGTCGCCTGCGGCGACGACGTGCTGCTCTTGAGCGCCACCCAGCACACGGTCCGGCTGCTGCGGCACTGGCCGCGCGACCGCTTCGACCGGTCGGCCGTCTCGTTTGCCGACGTCCTCGCCTCCGCCGACGCGCCGGCGTCCGACTCCGGCGAGGCCGCGACGGGCCCCGACTCGGCGGACGAGCCGGGGCCTTCCGCCATCGAGGCGGGCCCGGCCCGTCTGGACAGCCCGGCCGAGAGGGACCCGGCCGAGACCGGGCCGATCCCCGCCGGCCCGCCGCCCGTCGACCCGCCGCCCGCCGGCCCGCCGCCTGTCGACCCGCCGCCCGTCGACCCGATCCTCGTCGAGCCGGCGCCAGACCTCGCCCCGCCCTTCGTCCCTCTCGCCTCGTCAGCGCTCCCCGCAGCGCCTCGCGAGCGGTCCGTCTCTCCGAGACCTCGCCTCGGAGGGCTGGTCGGAGAGCGGGCCCACGACCGCGCGCCGTCCGCCGACGCGACCGCCCCGCTGGCCAGCCCCGTCCCCGCCCCGCTGGCGGAGGCGCTGGCCGAGCCCGCCCGCCAGCCGCTGGCCGCCGCCGAGCGGCCGGCTCTCGGGACGCCGCCGGCCGCCCCCGCC
The DNA here is from genome assembly GCA_947493945.1 of uncultured bacterium. Lineage (GTDB taxonomy): Bacteria > Bacteroidota > Rhodothermia > Rhodothermales > Rubricoccaceae > Rubrivirga. Next base: position 145,393 of record CANLSR010000001.1, read on the forward strand.
CCCGTGCTCCGCCAGTTCCAGCCCGCCGATGCGTAGCGCCCTCCTCCTGCTCGCCGCGCTGCTGGCGGCCCCGCTGGCCGCCGCCCAGCCGGCCACGCTGAGCGCCGACGACCTCCGGGCCGCCCAGGCCGCCACCGACCAAGCCGTCGACAACGCCCAGGCCGGCGGGGAGACCGCGCCGCTCCCCGACCCGTCGCGGGACGTCGCGCCGGCCGAGGCCGCGCCCGGCCCCGGCCGCCGCGTCGCCTCCGCCCGGCCCGCCGCCTCGCCCATCCCCGGCGTGACGCTGACCGACGACGGCGAGTACGCGCTCCCGGTCCAGCTCCTGCTGCTGATGACGGTGCTCACCCTGGCGCCGTCGATCCTGATCCTGATGACCAGCTTTACGCGGCTGGTGGTGGTGTTCTCGATCCTGCGGACGGCGCTCGGCCTGCAGCAGAGCCCGCCCACCCAGGTCATCATCGGCCTCTCGCTGTTCCTGACGTTTTTCGTGATGCACCCGGTGTTCTCGGAGATCGACCAGAAGGCGCTCCAGCCCTACCTGGAGGGCCAGCTGGAGCAGCGCGAGGCCATGGAAGTGGCCTCCAAGCCCATCAAGGGCTTCATGCTGACCCACACTCGGGATAAGGACCTCGTCCAGTTCATGGACCTCGGCGGCCTGCCCGCCGTCGCCCGGCCGGTCGACGTGCCGATGCACGTGCTGGTGCCGGCGTTCGTGATCTCGGAGCTCCGCGTGGCCTTCCAGATCGGGTTCATGCTGTTCTTGCCGTTCCTGGTGGTGGACCTGATCGTGGCCAGCGTGCTCATGTCGATGGGCATGATGATGCTGCCTCCGGTCATGATCTCGCTGCCGATCAAGCTGCTCCTGTTCGTGCTCACCGACGGCTGGCACCTCATCGTCGAGTCCGTCGTCCGCGGCTATTTGGGATGATGAGTATGGGCGTATTGCGATACGCCCTTACCGACACCAACCAGCCTGGCCAGGCTCTCCTGCACTCTTGCTCTCCGTCCGATGACCCCTGAAACTGCCCTTTACTGGACCCAAACCGCGCTGACGCTGACGCTGACCGTCGCAGCGCCGCTCTTGGGCGTGGCGCTGGCGGTCGGGCTCGTGATCAGCCTGTTCCAGGCCATGACCTCGATCCAGGAGATGACGCTGAGCTCGATCCCCAAGATGCTGGCCGTGGCCGGCATGGTGATCCTGCTCTCGCCCTGGATGCTGGAGATGATGACCGACTTCTCGACCGAGGTCTTCCGCGCCATCGCCACCGTCTCGCACTAGCGCTGCGCCCCCCGCGCTGCCGGACGCAACAGGACGGAGCGTGCCCGGCGCCGCGCTAGCCACGCCCGGCCCACCCCGCGCTCCTCGACCGCCAGCCGCCCGTGGCCCTCGACCCCGCCTCCCTGATCCGCCTCGCGTTGGTATTCGCGCGCGTGAGCGGCGTGATGACGGCGGCGCCCCTGTTCAGCCAGAAGAGCGTGCCGGTGCCGGTCCGGGTGATGCTGAGCGTGCTGCTGAGCCTGATCCTGGTCGGCTTCGCCGGCGGCGACCTGCCGCGCCACGCCGACCACCCGGTGGGGTTCGTGATGGCCGTCGCCGTCGAGGTGCTGACGGGGCTCCTGATCGGCTACGCCATCCAGTTCGTGTTCTGGGCCGTCGAGTTCGCGGGCGAGATGATCGGGTTCCAGATGAGCCTGTCGATGGCCCAGGTGTACAACCCCATGACGGGCTCGTCCGCGAACCCCTTGGGCCGGCTGATCTCGCTGGCGTTTCTGCTCCTGTTCCTGCTGCTGGACGGCCCTCAGGCGATCGTGGTGGGGATGGCCCGGTCGTTCGTGGTCGTCCCGCTGGGCGGCGCGGGCCTGGCCGCCGGCGGCCCGCTGCTGCTGTCGTGGACGGGCGGGTTCTTCGCGACGGCCGTCCGTCTGGCCATGCCGTTCCTGGTGGCGCTGTTCCTGGTGGACGTCGGGCTGGGCGTGTTCGCGCGCGTGGTGCCCCAGGCCGACCTGTTCTCGATCAGCCTGCCGCTGAAGCTGCTGGCCGGCATGGCGATCTCGATCGCGTTCATGTCGTCGTTCTGGCCGCTGGCCCCGTCGCTAGTCGACGCGGCCACGGCGGGCCTGGACGCGCTGTTCGCCGCGCTCGCGCCCTGAGCTCGCCCCGCTGGCGGGGGCAGTCAGCGCAGCGCCGGCGCAGGGGCGTACCGCAATACGCCCCTCGATCGTGGACGAGGCGGCCCGTCGGACGAGGCACCGCATTCGGTAGGGGCATACCGGCGGTATGCCCCTACGGCCGACGCGCACCCTCTACGACTCGGTGAGACGGACCGCCAGCCGGAAGGGGTTGCCGGCACCGGCCCAGCTTTTCCGGCGCCGACCGTCGCTAGAGCCTGTGAGTCCCTTGTGGGCCGTGGCACGGCGCGTGCAGAAGGAGCCGGCGTTCCCCGCGCCCGATGAGCGACGCCCCCGACCGCAGCGACAAGCAGTTCGACCCGACCCCGCGCCGCCTCCAGAAGGCGCGCGAGGACGGCAACGTGTACCGCTCGCGCGAGTTGGCGTCGGTCGGCCTCATCGGCACGGCGGCCATCGTCGTCGGGATGGGCGCGCCGGCGGCGATGGGGCGGCTGGGCGAGATGACGGCCCGGGTCTACACCGAGGCGCCGGACGCCATCCTGACGCCCGCCTCCGTCCCGGCCATCCTGGCGAGCATCGGGGTCGACATGTTGGTCGTGGTCGGCCCGCTGTTCGCCGCGCTCGGAGCGGTGGCGCTGGGCGCGAACGTGGCGCAGAGCGGGTGGACGATGTCGGCCAAGCCGCTGCGGCCCAAGGGGTCCCGGATCTCGCCGGCCGAGGGCGCCAAGCGCCTGTTCTCGACCAAGGGCCTGTTCGAGCTCGGCAAGGCGCTCTCCAAGGTCGTGATCGTGGGGCCGGTCGTGTTCCTGGCGCTCAAGGCGTGGATGCCCGACATCCTGGTGCTCCACACCGTCTCGCTCGACGCCGCCTTCGGCGCCGCCGGCGGCTGGACGCTGGGCCTGCTCTCCCAGATGCTGCTCGCCCTCCTGCTGGTGTCGGGCGCCGACTACGCCTTCGGCAAGTGGAAGCACACCCAGGACCTCAAGATGACGCACCAGGAGGTCAAGGACGAGGGCAAAGAGTCCGAGGGCGACCCCCAACTCAAGGGCAAGCGCCGGGCGCTCGCGCGCGAGGCCGCCCTGCGCCCGCGCCTGGACCACGCCGTGTTGCAGGCCGACGTGGTGGTCACCAACCCGACCCACTACGCCGTCGCCCTGGCCTACGACGCCCAGGCCGGCGCCGCGCCCACGGTGCTCGTCAAGGGCATGCGCAAGCGGGCGCTCCGCATCAAGGCGCTCGCCGCCGAGCACGGGGTCCCGACCGTCGAGGACGTGCCGCTGGCACGCGCGCTCCACGCGACCGTCGACGAGGGCGCGGTCATCGACGAGTCGCTCTACCAGGCCGTGGCCACCGTCTTGGCCGAGGTCTACCGCCAGCGCGGGAGGTCCGGCGCTCGGCCCAGGCGGAGCCCGGTGCGGGGTTCGTGATGCGCGAGTCTCTCCCCGTTCCGTCGGCCGCCACCGCGCGCCCTCGCCCCGCCCGGCTGGCGGTGACGCTCGGCGCCCCGTTCGGCCTCGGCGCGCAGCTGACGGCGGGACGCCCCCCCCGTCCATGCACCCGCCGCTCCGCTCAGCGGGCGCGTGGGCTGTCCCATTCGCTTGTGAGGGGGACAACCGGCAGGTCGGCGCAGCCAGCTTGGTCGGCCTTGAGCGAGGCGATGGCCGATCAAGCTGGCCGCGCCGTCGCTAGCCCCCACGCCCCACGCCCCACGCACGCCGACGCCGACCGCCAGCCGGGCGCAGGCCCCACACGATGAGCACCGCCGCCGCCCACGTCCGCCCCCCCGCCTTCCGCGTCACCGGCGAGATGCTCGCCGCCGTGGGGCTGGTGTGCGTCCTGTTCGTGATGGTGATCCCGCTGCCCGGCTTCCTGCTGGACCTGCTGCTGGCCACCAACATCGCCATCAGCCTGGCCATCCTCCTGACGGCGTTCTACGCCGAGCGCCCGCTCGACTTCGGCATCTTCCCCGGCCTCCTGCTGGTGACGACGCTGTTCCGGCTGTCGCTCAACGTGGCCTCCACGCGGTTGATCTTGGGCGAGGCCAAGGCGGGCGCCCTTATCGAGGCGTTCGGCCAGTTCGTGGTGAGCGGCAACTACGTCGTCGGCGCGATCGTGTTTTTGGTGCTGGTGATCATCAACTTCGTGGTCATCACCAAGGGCTCGGGGCGGATCGCGGAGGTCGGCGCGCGCTTTACCCTCGACGCGCTGCCGGGCAAGCAGATGGCCATCGACGCCGACCTCAACGCCGGGCTCATCGACGAGGCCGAGGCCAAAAAGCGACGCTCGGAGGTCTCGCGCGAGGCCGACTTCTACGGGGCGATGGACGGCGCCAGCAAGTTCGTCCGCGGCGACGCGATGGCCGGCCTCGTCATCACGGCCATCAACATCATCGGCGGGCTGATCATCGGCGTCGCCCAGCACGGCATGGGCCCGGGCGAGGCGGCGGCCACGTTTACGCTGCTCTCCATCGGCGACGGGCTGGTGAGCCAGATCCCAGCCCTCTTGATCTCGACGGCCGCCGGCCTGATCGTGAGCCGGGCCTCGGGCGAGGGCAACCTCTCCGCCGACACCAAGGCCCAGCTGTTCGGCAAGCCCGAGGCGCTCTACGTCACCGCCGGCTTCATGGCGCTGCTCGGTGTGCTGCCGGGCCTGCCGCTGGCGCCGTTCTGGATGCTGGCCGGCGGGCTCGGCTTCCTGGCCGTCCGGCGCGCCGGCGTCCTGGCCGACCAGGACGAGGCCGACGCCGCGCCCGCGCCGGCACCGCCCGCCAGCGACCCGGAGCCGGCCGACCTGCTCTTGGTGGACGAGCTGGAGCTGGAGATCGGCTACGGCCTGATCCCGGTCGTGGACCCGGCCCAGGGCGGCGACCTGCTGGACCGGATCTCGATGCTCCGCCGCCAGCTGGCGACCGAGATGGGCGTCGTGGTCCCGCCGGTCCGCATCCGGGACAACGTGGAGCTGGCGGCCAACGCCTACGTGGTCAAGCTGCGCGGCAACGAGGTGGCGCGCGCCGAGGCGCTGCCGGGCTACCATCTGGCGCTGCTGTTCGACCAAGCCGAGGACGTCCCGCCGGGCATCCGCACGACCGACCCGACGTTCGGGCTCGACGCCGTCTGGGTGGCCGAGCGGTCGCTGCCCGAGGCCGAGCGCCTGGGGCTGGCGACCGTCGAGGCGCCGGCCGTGATCGCGACGCACCTGCTGGAGACCTTGCGCAAGCACGCCCACGCGCTCCTGACGCGCCAGGGCACGCGCGAGCTGCTCGACAAGGTGCAGGAGACGGCGCCGGCGCTGGTGGGCGAGCTGGTGCCGGACCAGCTGAGCGTGGGCCAGGTCCAGCGGGTGCTCAAGAAGCTGCTCCACGAGCGCGTCCCGATCCGCGACCTGGTCCTGATCCTGGAGGCCCTCGCCGACCGGGCGCCCTCGACCAAAAACACCGACGTGCTGACCGAGTTCGCCCGCGCCGCGCTCGCGCCGACGCTGACGCGGCACTTTTCCGGGCCCGACGGCCGCCTCCACGTCGCCGTCCTGGACCCGGCCCTGGAACAGCACTTGCTGGGCAAGGCGGAGAGCGGCGAGCTCAACCCGACCACGATGGGCCTGGACCCCGACCAGGCCGTCCGGCTCCAGGCCGAGGCCGAGGCCCAGCTCACGCCGCTCATCGCCGCCGGCCACCCGCCGGTCCTGCTGACCTCCCCCGTGCTCCGCGCCACCGTGTTCGGCTTCCTCGACCCCGTCCTCTCCGACGTCGCCGTGCTGTCCTACCAGGACGTGGTGCCCGACGCCGCCGTCGACGTGGACGGGCAGATCAGCCTCCCCTAGCGCCGCCCGGCCCGCTTTCCATGACGCTCAAGACCCTTACCGGCCCCACCACCCAGCACGCCCTCGCCGACGCGCGGCGGCTGTTCGGCGACGTGGTGCTGCTCCAGTCGTCGCCGGGCGGCCCCGGGACGGCCGCCTCGGTGACGGTGGCCTTTGACGGCGCGCCGCGCCCGGCGGCCGGCCCGGCGGCGGCGCCTCCGCAGGCCGCGCCGGCCGTGCCCGCGTCCGCCGCCCCGGCGGCCCCGCGGAGCTACGGCTACGGCGCCGCGCGGCAGGTCCGTCCGGCCGCGGCGGAACCGTTTTCCCTCCCGGCGCCCCAGGCCGCGCCCGCCGCGCCGGACGACGACGCGTTCTGGACGGCGTCCGCGCCGCCGACCGCCCCGCTGGCGGCGCCCGCCGGCGGGCCGGCAGGGGCGGCCCCGACCGGGCCGCCGACGCCGGCCGCCTCGCCGACGCCGGCCGCCAGCGCGGACGAGCTCGCGGCGCTGCGGGCCCGGCTGGCGGAGCTGGAGGGCCAGCTCGAAGAGATCCGCGCCGCCGCGCCGCCGCCGGCCCCCCAGCGCCCGCCGCTGGTGCTGGTCGGCCGCGCCGGGAGCGGCAAGACGACGTTGGCGCTGCGGCTGGCCGGGTCGCCCGCGCTCGCCGACGCCGAGTGCCCCGCCGTGCTGGTGGTGGCGCCCGGGACCGAGCGGTTCCTCGACCCCGCGCCGACGTTCTGGGACGCCGGCGTGCCCGTCGCCGTCGTCCGCACGGCCGACGACGTGGCCCAGGCCATGCGCACCTTTGCCGACGCCGACCTCCTCATCGTCGACACGCCGGGCCTGCCGCTGTCCCCCGACCGGGCCCAGCCCGCCGTCGCCCGGCTGGGCGAGGTCCTGGCGCCGCTGGCGGCCGTCGAGGTCGTGGTCGTGGCCGACGCGACGCGGGCCCCGGAGTCGCCGGCGGCCCTGCCGGCCCTCGGCCTCCACCCGGACGCCCTGGCCCTGACGCGCTTGGACGAGGCCGCGTGCGTCCCCGGCGCCTGGACGCCGAGCGCCTGGGCGTCGCACCTGGGGCTGGCGGTCCGGTTTGAGTCGGCCGGCGCCGGGGCCTCCGACGTCGCCGCCGGGACGGGCACGCCGGCCGGCACCGACGCGCCGGCCCACGCCCCGCCCGTCGCGCCGGCCCCCGACTTGTCCACGCTCGTCGCCTCCGTCGGCCGCGCGTCGGCCCAGCCGTCGCGCCCCGCGCCTGCCGACGCGCCCCCTCCCCCCCGCGACCCTCAGCCCGCCGACGCGCGCTGGGTCCCGCTCTTCGCCTGACCCCCCCGATGTCGATGTCTGATCTCTCCCCTCCCGGGCTCATCCTGGCCGTCGTCAGCGGCAAAGGCGGCGTGGGCAAGTCGACGCTGGCGGTCAACCTGGCCGAGGCGCTCGCCGACGCCGGCCGGTCGGTCGCGCTCGTCGACGTGGACCTGAGCCAGAGCTCGTGCTCGACGCTGATGAACGAGGACCCGCCGGTGAGCGTCGTCGCGGCCTCGTGCGGCGCCGTGGCCCTCGACCTCGCCTTCCACGTTACCGTCTCGGGCGTGACGCTGGTCCACGGCGGCACGGCGTCCCGGCCCGACGCGCTGGAGGACGCGCTCTACGACTCGCTCGACCAGGCGCTCGACCGGGCCTCGCGGACCCACGACGTGGTCCTGATCGACGCCCCGGCCGGCATCGGGCGGACCGTCCTGTGGGCGCTCGACCGCGCCGACGCCGGCGTGCTGGTGCTCGTCGGGGAGCCGGCGGCGATCAAGGGCGCCTACACGCTCGTCAAGACCGTGTGGCAGGCCGACGAGCGCTACCCCTTCCTGGCCGTCGTCAACGCGGCCGACACCGACGCGGAGGCGGAGCAGACCGCCGAGCGCTTTGCCGACCTGACCCGCCAGTTCGTCGGCCAGGTGCCGTCGCCGCTGGGCTGGGTGCCGTACGACGCCCACGTCCGGAGCGCGGCCCGGGCGCAGGTGCCGGCCGTGCGCCGGTCGTCCAGCCTCCGGGCGGCGCTCGACGGGCTGGCCAACAGCCTGACGCCCCTGCTGCCCTCCCTCTCCCTCGACGGATGACCCAGGCCTCACGTCAGGCGGGCGCCCTCGCGGCCCTGGTGGTCCTGCTGCTCCGCCAGGGCGCCCTCAGCCCGTCCACGGTGGCGGTGGCCGGGACGGTCGGGCTGGCGGTCTACGCCTCGCTCGCCCTCGCCCCCTCCCTGGTCCGCGCCTTGTCGGCGCGCCCGGACCGCCCCAACGAGTAATGTCCGACCTCGACCTCCAGGCGCTCGTCGAGCGCTACCTCGCCGACCCGACGCCGGCCCACCGCGAGGCGGCGGTGCTGGCCGGCGTCCCGCTCGTGCGGTCGCTCCTTGGCAAGGTGTCCGTGCCCGACCACCCGCTGGCCAGCCTGGACGACCTGGAGGGCGCCGGCCTGATCGGGCTGGTCGAGTCGCTCAACAACTACGACGCCGGCGCCGGCGCCTCGTTCATGACCTTCGCCTACCTCCGCGTGCGCGGGGCCATCGTGGACTACCTCCGCTCGCTCGACGTGCTCTCCAACGAGAAGCGCCGCAAGGCCGGCGTCGCCACGGCCACCGCCGACGCGCTCCGCCAGGAGCTCGGCGCCGAGCCGAGCGACCGCGACGTCGCGGCGCGCATGGGCCTCGACCTGGCAGCCTACGACCGGCTGATGGGCGAGGCCCAGGCCCGGTTCGCGCTCTCGCTCGACGCGCCGACCGGCGACGAGGACACGGGCGCGCTCTACGAGTCGGTCGCCGACCCGTTCTCGCAGTCCGGCTTCGAGGCCGCCGAGCACGACGACACGCTGGCGGCCGTCCGCGGCGCCATCGGCCAGCTCCCGTCGCGCACACGCGCCATGCTCGGGATGTACTACGACGACGAGCTGACGCTGCGCGAGATCGGCGAGGTGTTCAAGGTGAGCGAGGCGCGGGTCTCCCAGATCCTGGGCAAGACGATGCTCACGCTCCGGGCCTGCCTCCAGGCCGAGGCCGTGCCGGCCTAACGCCGCCGCGCTGGCGGCGACCGCCAGCGGGGCGGGGGCTCGTGGTGCCGGCTGACAACAGTGGGCCGCTCAGCCGCGCGGGGCTGATGCCGTGAGGATGAAACGAGGCAAAGTAGACGCTGAAGCCTGCACGAGTTGAGAACGCTGGAGCCTCGCGTCGGCCTGCAGCCGCGGGTTCTACAGCAACGGCGAGTCGAGGGCGGTCAGGACAACTGGTCCCGATACACTTTCGCGGCGTTCGCTTGTACGGCTCGGTCTCGGACGGATGCGAAGCGCTGCTCGAAAACCTCCGTACTCCAGCCCCAAAGCGTAGCATATCGTTCAGGCTCCTTCTCTTGACCGTCGGCCAGATCGAGGCCGAGGTGCACGACGGCCAGATCCTCGTCGAACTCGGCAGAGTTGTCGATCGCGAACTGGACGAGCTGGCGCAGCGTCTCGCCCGGCACCCAATACTTCTTGTCGTCCATAGCTAGGCGGAGTTGCTGTAGAACCGCCGATTATACCGCCCGAAGGCGCTACGCCCCGCCGGCCTCGCGCGCCAGCAGGTCGCGGGCCTCAGCCTGGAGCGCGCGGTAAACCGGGACCTGGGCCGGCGTCAGCACCGCCTCGATCTCGGCGTCGGTCTGGGCGTTGGCCGCTCGGAACGCCCGGACGGCCTCGTCCTTTTTCGCCGGCCCCGCGTTGTAGTACCTCGCCACGACGGCCCGCTGGGCCTCGGCGCTGTCGTAGAGCAACCCGTAGACGGTCTTGTGCTGGCGGTCGGAGAGCTCGGCGCCGGCGTCTTCGAGGCGGTCGTCGAACTCGTCGAGGAACGTCTCGGCGTACTCGTCGGAGCCGAGCACGTCGGCGACCGCCTCCCAGTCGGCGGGCGTGGAGTCCGGGGCCGTCGGCGCGCAGGCGCCAAGGAGGGCGGCGAGGGCGAGGGTAGCGAGGCGCATGGGGGAGGGGGCGGGCGTCGGAGGATACGGGCGGCCCGAACGGCGGGCCGGGCGGCTGGCGGTCTCGGCCGGCGGGCGCGAGCGGGTGAGGAGGCCGGCGACGGCTCGGGTCAGGCGGCGACGCCGTCCAGCGCGAAGGCCTCCGCCAGCAACCTGTACGAGTGGAGCCGGGCCTCGGGGTCGTGGACGATGGTCATGACCATCACCTCGTCGGCGTCGGCGGCGCGCGCGGCGGCCTCGACGCGCTCGCGGACGGTCTCGGGCGTGCCGACGATCAGCTGGTCGGCCATCGGACCGACGAGCGGGACGTCGGGCGACCACCCGGCGGCGACGGCCTCGGCGGGGCTGGGGACCGGTCCGGTCTGGCCCGTCCGCATCCGCTGGAACAGGACCTCGACCGACGACGCCAGACGGCGCGCCTCGGCCTCCGTCTCGGCGCAGACGACCGACGCGGCCAGGATCACCTGGGACTCGGGGAAGTCGGCCGAGGGCGTGAACGCGGCGCGGTAGGCGGCCACGGCCGGCGCGGCCGGCGTCGGGCTAAAGTGGCCCGCGAAGGCGTAGCCGGCGCCCATCTCGCCCGCCATCTGGGCGCTGCCGCCGCTCGACCCCAGCATCCAGATCGGCGGCAGGCCCACGCCCTCGGGCGTCACGCCGATGCGGCCGAACGGGTGGTCGCCGAAGCCGCCCGTCTCGAAGGCCAGCAGCTCGGCCATCAGGTGCGTCACGTGCTCGCCCGAGACCGACCGCAGCGCCTGGGCCGTCAGCGGGTTGGTGCCGGCGGCGCGGCCGATGCCCAGGTCGATGCGGCCGGGGTGGAGCGCCTCCAGCGTCCGGTAGCGCTCGACCACCTGGAGCGGCGTGTGGTTGGGGAGCATCACGCCGCCGGCCCCGATACGGACGCGCTCGGTCAGCGGCGCGAGGTGCGCGATCAAGAGCTCCGGCGACGACGAGGCGATGCCGCCCATCCCGTGGTGCTCGGCGAACCACAGCCGCTCGTAGCCGAGGGCGTCCGCCAGCCGGGCGAGGTCGGCGGCGCGGGCCAGGGCGTCGGCGGCCGTCGAGCCGGAGGTGACGGGGACGACGTCGAGGACGGACAGGCGCATGGAGACTACTGGATGTGGTCCGCCCAGACGAGGCCTCGCCCGCGCGCCGTACCGCGCCGCCCGCGAAGACCCGGCGGAGCGCGCCGCCCGCTGGCGAGAGGGGCGGGCGGCCCGGCCTCCCGGCCTAAAACGAGCGCCCGATGGACACCGTGACGCCGGGCGCGCCGTCGAAGTCGGTGTCCAGCGTCAGCTCGACCGGGCCGACGGGCGTCGCCGCGCCCAGCGTCAGGCCCAGGCCGGCCGTCCAGTCGCCCGGGTCGAACGACCACTCGGCGCCGGCGCGGCCCGCGTTGGCCGTCGCGCGGACGAACAGGTTGTCCACCACCTCGGCCTGCGCGCTCGCCGCCAGCAGCTGGCTGGCCGGCCCGGCCAGCTCCAACGTCTCGGCGCCGTAGAGCGGGAAAAAGCGGTTCGCCAGCAGCGCCGGCACCACGGCGCCGCCGACGAACCCGAACTGGTCGCTGGGGACGTCGTCGCCCCAGGCCCGGGTGGCGGCCACGCGCGCGCCGACGCTCAGGCCCCGAGCGACCGGCTGCCACGCCTGGGCGTCGAGCGAGACGTGGCGGAACGACGCGCCCAGGTCCGGCGACCACTCGGCGGTCGCCAGCACCGTGCCACCGCGCGTCGGGAACGCGATCCGGTCGCGCGTGTCGGCTGTGGCGAAGGCCGAGAGCGCGGCGTACGACCACGACCGCCCCTCGACGCTGTCCGGCGCCACGTCCGGCGCCGCGCGGACGTAGGCGACCGCGGGGCCGACGCCCGTCAGGAAGGCGTCGAACAGGACGGGGCCGCCCAGGACGCGGGCCGAGAGCACGTCCAACCGGCCGCTGGCGGCGGGCCGGCCCTGGTCGCCGAAGACCGCCAGCGGGACGGCGGTGTAGCCGGCCCGGCCGGCCACCGACCACGGCGTCTCGACGCCCAGGCGGGTAAACACGCTGGCCTGGAGCTGGGTCTGCTCCCCCAGCCGGGCGTCGAGGCGGGTGGTGCTCCCGAACCACAGCAGGTTGCGGAGCTGGAGCGAGAACAGCAGAGCCGCGTTGTAGTGGCTGTCGTAGCGGAACCCGAACCCGGCGCGGTTGCCGTTGGACGGCGTCACCTCCAGGACCAGCGTCGGCACGAGCCGGCCGCCGACGCGGGCGGCGCCCTCGGCCTCCGGGCCGACCACGCGGTAGGTGATCAGGTCGAAGGCGCCGGTCGCGTAGGCCCGCTCGACGGCCCGCTCGACGTCGGTCGCCGTCAGCTCCGCGGGCAGGTCGAGCGCCAGCCGCCGGCGGATCACGCGCTCGGCCACCCCGTCCACCCCGCGGACCTCGACCGCGTCGGCGCGGAAGGCGCTCTGGTCCGGGACCGCCGGCCGCACGACATCGCCGGCGCCGACACGCGCCGCGAGCGCCTCTAGCTCGTCCTGCTTGGCCCGGCCGGCCGCCTCGCCGCGCGCGATCCACTCGGCGCCGGCGTCGAACGCGAACGTCGACAAGCCGTCCAGCTCCGGCTCGATGAGCACGTCGCACAATTCCTGCTGGCCCGCCAGGCTCTGGTCCGACTGGTAGAACGCCGCGTTGACGATGATGTCGAAGAACGTGTCGGTGTCCTCGGTAAAGTCGTCGATGGTGCTGGACACGTCGGCGCAGACCAGCACGTCGGCGCCCAGCGCGAGGGCGTCTTCGGCGGGCAGGTTGCGCGCCAGGCCGCCGTCGAGGTAGCGGCGGCCCTCGATCTCGGCCGGCGTGAACAGGCTCGGCAGCGACATGCTCGCGCGGATCGCCAGCGGCAGGTAGCCAGAGTCGAGGCGGACCGGCTCGCCGGTCTCGATGTCCACCACGACGGCCGCGAACGGCCGCGGCAGCTGGCGGAAGTCGCGGACGTCCTGGACGGGCCACGTCAGCCGGGCCAGCAGCTCGAAGATGCCCTGGCCGGCCACCAGGCCCGTCGGCAGCGTCAGCGTCTTGCCGCGGATGGGGAGCGACAGCAGCGCGGCGCCCTCGCTCAGCCGGTCCTCGGGCGCCTGGAGGCGGCGGTCGACGGCGTCGTTGAACAGCGACGTCCAGTTGCGGCCGCGCACGATGGCGTCCAGCGAGTCGACGGAGTAGCCGGCCGCGTAGAGCCCGCCCACGATGGCGCCCATCGAGGTGCCCGTCACCACGTCGACGGGCAGCCCGGCCTCCTCGACGGCGCGGATCACGCCGACGTGCGTGAGCCCCTTGGCCGACCCGCCCGAGAGCACCAGGCCCACCGTCGGCCGGGACCGGGCCGGCGCCTCGTTCTGCTGCGCGCTGGCGGGCGCCGCCAGCGCGGCGAGGAGGACGAGCGAGACGACGGCGGCCAGGGGGTTCACGGGACGAGACTACGGCCAAGCCCGGCCCCGGTGGGCGAAGGCTTGGGCAGGCCGCCGTGTCCGGTCCGTGAGGCAAGAACGCCTCGGCGCACGCCGCTCTCCACACGCCGTCGTCCCCGCGCGCGCGGGGCCGCGAAGCGTCGGCGCAGCCAATCCAGGGTGAGGCCCTCGGGGCTAGCGCGACCTCGCAGTGAGGGACACCGCCAGCCGGGGAGAGCGGTTCTCCGTCCGCAGCGCTGGCGGCCGGCGTGCGCGGGGACGACGGGGAAAGAGGTGGTTCCTAGACGCCAACGCCTCTCCGTCTCACGCCGAGAGCTCCAACGCCGCCCCGACGGCCGCCCCGCTGGCGGCCGTCGCCAGCGGGCGGCCTACTCGTAGCGCAGGGCCTCGATGGGGTCCAGGCGCGCCGCCTTCCGGGCCGGGTAGAACCCGAAAAACACGCCGATGACGGCCGAGAACACGACCGCCAGCAGCACCACGTCCATCCCGACCGTCACCTCGAACGGCGCCAGGGCGCTCGCGATAGCCGCGAACCCGAACGCCAGGCCGGTCCCCAGCAACCCGCCGAACAGGCACAGCAGCACGGCCTCGATCAGGAACTGCGTCAGCACGTCGCCGCCGCGCGCGCCGACCGCCAGCCGGATGCCGATCTCGCGCGTCCGCTCGGTGACCGACACCAGCATGATGTTCATGATGCCGATGCCGCCGACCACCAGCGACACGCCGGCGATGGCGCCCAACAGCGCCGTCAGCAGGTTCAACGCCGTGTTGGCGAACTCCAGGATCGAGGCCTGCGACTGGACGTCCACGACCTGCTGCTCGGGGTCGGAGATGCCGTTGAGCGAGCGAAAGATGGCCTTGATCTCGGCCTCCGCCGCGTCGACGCGGCCCGGGTCGGCGGCGCTGGCGAAGACCACGTCGACGGAGTTGTCGCCGCGCAGTCGGCTCTGGACCGTCGTCACCGGGGCCAGGATCACGTTGTCCTGGTCGTCGCCGCCCAGCCCGCCGCCCTTGGCCTCCAGCACGCCGATCACCTTGAACGGCACGTTGCGCACCCGGATCTGGGCGCCGACGGGGCTCTGGCCCGGAAACAGCTCGTCGGCCACGGTCTGGCCCAGCACGGCCACCTTGGCGCGGCCGTCGACCTCGGCCTGGTCGAAAAACGTGCCCTGGGCGATGTCCCAGTTGCGCACCGCCTGGTACTCGGGCGAGACGCCCTGAATGCTGGCCGACCAGTTGCCGATGCCGCCGATGATCTGGGAGCCGCCCGAGAACGTGGCCGGCGAGACGGCCCCCAGCTCGATGCTCTGCTGGCGGAGCGCGTCGACGTCGGCCATCGTGATCTCGTTTTGGCGTCCCTCCTGGCCGCGCACGCCGCCGGCGTCGCTGGGCGCCGGCGACACGAACAGCAGGTTGGCGCCCAGCCCGCCGATCTCGTCCGCGATGGCCGCCTGGGCGCTCTGGCCCAGGCTCACCAGGATGGCCACGGCGCCGACGCCGATGATGATGCCCAGCATGGTGAGCAGGCTCCGCATCCGGTTTTTCAGGATGCTGTCGAGCGCGGCGCGGAAGAGCTTTTGCCACTTCATGAGCTTAGAGGCCAGTCGAGGGACACCGAAGAAGAAAGCTCCCTCTCCCTCTGGGAGAGGGCTGGGGTGAGGGGCATTCGTCCGACCGCGGTGCTCGGCACGCCCTCACCCTGTCCCTGGCTGGCGCCGACGGTGGCGCGGTCTCCCCTCCCTCAGGGAGAGGGGACCTCGTAGGGTGTTCAGCATCCACCCCCAGCGTGTTGGGCTCTCCGTTCATTCCGGCAGAGGAATCAGCGGCGTGTCGGTGGCCAGGTCGCGGCGGGCGTCGCGGCGGTCCTCGACCGTCTCGTCGCGGATCAGGCGGCCGTCGCGCAGCTCCACCACGCGCCGGCAGTACTCCGACACCTCGGGCTCGTGCGTCACGACCAGGATCGTGATGCCGGCGTCGTTGAGGTCCTGGAACAGCGCCATCACCTCGACGGTCGTGCGCGTGTCGAGGTTGCCGGTCGGCTCGTCCGCCAGCAGCACGGCGGGCTCGTTGACGAGCGCGCGCGCAATCGCCACGCGCTGCTGCTGGCCGCCCGAGAGCTCGCTCGGCACGTGGTCCAGCCGGTGCTCCAGCCCGACGCGCGTCAGCGCCTCGACGGCCCGGTCGCGGGGCTTCTTGATGCGCCCGGTGCGGTCGTACAAGAGCGGCAGCAGCACGTTGTCGACGGCCGTCGTGCGCGCGAGCAGGTTGAAGCCCTGGAACACGAAGCCCAGTTTCTGGCTGCGCAGGTCGGCGCGCTGGTTGCGCGTCAGGTCCGCCACCTCGACGCCGTCCAGGTGGTAGGAGCCGGTGGTGGGCGTGTCGAGGCAGCCGAGCAGGTTCATCAGCGTGCTCTTGCCGCTCCCCGAGACGCCCATGACGGCCACGAACTCGCCGCGGTCGATCTGGAGGTCGAGCGGCCGGAGCGCGTGGACCGGCTCGGCGCCCTCGTAGGTCTTGGCCAGGCCCCGGGTCAGGATCACCGGCTCGCCGCTGGCGGAAGCCGCAGGCGAGTTGGAAGTAGCGGTGGACGGCGTGCTCATCAGTTGAACGGGTTGTTGGACACGTTCGAGCGCGTCACGACCTCCAACCCGGCCTGGACCACGTCGCGACCGGTGGGGTCGGCGGCCTCGATGGCAGCCTGGGTGCCGTCGGAGGCCAGCACGCGGACCAGGATCGGGCGCATCGTCACGCCGTCGGCGGTCGGGGTGTCGAGGGGCGTCCAGACCTCGGCCAGGTCGGAGGCGAACGCCGGGCCGTCGGCGTCGCCAGCCCCAGCGCCGGCGCTGGTCGAGTCGCGCTGGGCGGCGCGCGCGACGGCGCGGACGTCCTCGGGCGGGTCGAACCGCAGCGCCGCCGCCGGCACCAGGAGCGCGTTCTCGACGCCGCCGACCACGAAGTCGACCGTCGCCGTCATGCCGGGCAGGAGCAGGCCGCTCTCGTTGTCGGCCTCCACCACGACCGTGTACAGCACCACGTTCTGGACCGTCTCGGGCTTGAGGCGCACTTCTTTGGTCACGCCCCGGAACGTGCGATCCGGGTAGGCCTCGACCGTGAACTCGACCGGCTGGCCCTCCTCCACCAGCCCGACGTCGCTCTCGTCCACCTGGGCCAGGATCTCCATCTCTCCAAGGTCCTCGGCGATCACGAACAGCTCGGGCGTCGAGAACGAGGCGGCGACCGTCTGGCCGGCGTCGACGGACCGCTGGATGACGACGCCCGCGATGGGCGCGCGGATCTCGGCGTTCTGGCGATTTTTGAGCGCCTGGCTCAGCGCCTCCTGCGCCGAGGCCACGCCGCTCCGCGCCTGGCGCACGCCGGCCTGGGCCGAGGCCACGCTCGCCTGGGCCGCGCCCACGCCGCCCTGGGACGCCTGGACGCCACTCTCGGCCGTGGCGACGGCCGTCTCGATGGGCACGAACTCGCGCGCCGAGAGGTAGCCCTGGTCCGCCAGCGGCTGGCTGCGCCGGAGCGCGGCGGCGGCCTCGGCCTGCTGGGCGCGGCTCTGGGCCAGCTGGGCCTGCGCCTGGCCGACGTTGGCCTGGGCCTGGGCGACGGCGCTCTCGGCCTGGCGCACGCCCGCCTGGGCGCGCTCCACGCCCGCCCGAGCGTCGCGGACGGCCGCGTCCAACAGCTCGGGGTCGACCAGGGCCAAGAGTTGCCCTCGTTCGACACGGTCGTTGAAATCGACGAACACCTGAGTCAATTCGCCCGACACCTGGGTGCCGACGGTGACCGTGCCGACGGCGTCCAGCGTGCCCGTCGCCGAGACCGTCGAGCGCAGGTCGCCGATGCGCGCCGTGGCGGTCTCGAACGGCTCGGCCGCCTCGGCGTCGCCGGCGCTGCAGCCGCGGACCACCAGCAGCACGAGCACCAGGACGCCGGCGGCGATCAGGAGAGGCTTGGGACGGAGAAAGCGTTTCATAGAGGTTGAAAGCGGAGCGCGGCTGGCGGAAGGAGTCGAGCGCAGGGTCTAGTCGAGATCCACGAGCGCGTCGCCCAGGATTCCGGCCTGGTAGGCGACGGCGACCCGAGCGGTCAAGAGATCGGTGCGGGCCGTGGCGACGTCGGCCTCGGTCTGGACGAGCGTCCGGCGGGCGTCGAGCACGTCTAGAAAGATGCCGGCGCCGACGGTGTAGCGGGCCTCGGCGGCCGCCAGCGCCTCGCGCGCGGCGACCACGCCCTCGGTCGCGGCCGCCAGCCGGGCGGCGGCGGCGCGGGCGTCGAGCACGGCCGTCTCGACGTCGGCGGCCACGCGGAGCTGCTGGAGTTCATAGGCGGCGCCGGCGTCGGAGAGGAACACCTGGGCGCGCTCGACGGCCCGGCGCGTCCGTCCCTGGTCCAGGATCGGGACGGACAGCGTCAGGCCAAGGCTCGCGTTGGGGTTGACGTCGAACACCTGGCCGACGGCGCCGCGGTTGTCGTCGAGCGTGCTGTAGGCCGTGCCGGCGCTGGTGCCCAGCGACACGACGGGCGAGCGGCCCGTCCGGGCGCCGTCGATGTCGAACCGGGCGGCCTCGACCAGGGCCGCCTGGGCGTCCAGGTCGGGGCGTGCCTCGATGGCCCGGGCCACGAGGGTGGCGATGTCGAGGTCGCGCGAGGGCAGGCTCAGCAACTCCTGGGGCACCGGCGCCAGCGCGAGCGGCGTCCCGACGGGCAGCCGGAGCAGCTGGCGGAGCCCGAGCCGGGACACGGCCTCGTTGCGCCGCGCCGTCGCGAGCCGCTGCTCGCCGAGCGCGATGGCCGCGCGCTGCTGGAGCACGTCGGCCAGGTTGCGGTTGCCCACGTCGTACTCGGCCTGGACGCGGTCCAGGAGCGCGCGGTCGGCCTCCAGGTTGGTTTCCTCGACGGCCACCAGGTCGGCGAACTGGATGACCTGGAGGTACTGCGCGGCGGTCTGGTTGGCCACGTCCCCGGCGGTGCGGTCGCGGTCCAGGCGGGCCGCCTCCAAGACCTGCTCCGCCGCCCGCTGGCGGGCGCGGATGGCGCCGCCGTCGTAGAGCAGCCAACTCAGCGAGGCGCCGGCGCTGACGCCCAAGCTCACCTCGGTGTCGGTGCCCAGCCGGAACGCGTCGGGGTCGGGACCCAGGCTGTCGCCGGGCTGGGGGATGCCGAAAAAGTCGGTGTCGTAGCCCCGTGACACGCGCAGCGTCGGCCCAGCCGAGACGCTCAGCTCGGGGTCCCGGGCCGCCTGGGCGTCGCGGAGCTCCAGGCCGCGCAGGTCGACGGCGTAGCCGGCGCGCTCCAGCTCCAGGCTCCGCGTCAGCGCCAGCCGAACGGCGTCGCCCAGGGTGAGCGCCAGCGCTGAGTCGGCGCGGACCTGGGGCGCGGCGCCGCCGCCCACCTCGGGCACGACCTGGGCCTCCGGCCCGCTGGCGACGGCCGCCAGCGCGGCGAGGACAAAGAGGCTCAGCGGGCGGGGCATAGAGGGCAGGCGGGAGGGGGAGGGGGCAGAGCGCCACCGCACGAGGGCGTCAGACGGAGCGGGCGCCTCCGAGTTACGCGGCGCGCCCGTCGGGCCGCTGGCGGCGGAGCCCGAGAAAGGCCAACGCGGCGACCGAGAGCGGGGCGTAGAACAACGCCATCCGCCAGGCGGCCGTCGCCAGCCCGAGGACTTCGGTGGGCACGAACGGGCTGTAGAGAACGGCGAACACGGCCTCGGCGCCGCCGGCCGCGCCGGGCGTCGGCACCGCGTTCATCAGCGTGAACGTGGCCCACTGGAGCGCCCAGAACAGGACGGGGCGCACGGGCACGTCCAGGAACGCCAGCACGGCCGTGGCCACAGAATAGCGAGCGGCCCACTGGACGGCCGCGAGCGACAGGCCGAGCGCGAACCGAGCCCGCCCCCGCCGCGCGACGAACGCGGTCACCTCACGGCCCTCCGCCACCGCGCGCCCGACGGCGCGCCGGGCCCTCACGGCCCGGTACCGGACCCCGCGCCCCAGCCACCCACGCCACGCCGCCCAGGCGAGGACCACGGTGACGGCCACCAGCCCGGCGCCGACCCCGACGGCGGACGCCAGCCCGGCGCGCGACGCCGCGGCGGCCTCCCGTAGCGCGGGGATCTCGAAGGCGGCCGACGTGAACACCGCCAGCGGGACGGCCACCGCCATCACCACGGCGTTCTCGACGGTCTCCACCAGCATCAGCGTCCCAACGGTCCCCGCCGAGATCCCGCGCCGCGCCAGCAGCACCCACTTGAGCGGCGCGCCCCCCGCCCCCGTCGGCGTCACCGCCGCGCCGAGGAGCCCGCCGAGCACGACGCGGAGGCCGCTCAAGAACCCCATCGGGTGGCCCACGAACCCCGCCCAGAGCTGGAGCCGGAGGGTGTTGGTGACCCAGGGCAGAACGGACAGCCCCACGGCGAGCGCCAGCGGGCCGAGCGGGAGGTCGCGGACCGCCGTCAGCACGTGGCGGTCGGTGGTGACCAGCGTCAGGGCGACGTTGCCGACCACGCCCAGCGGCACCAGGACCACGACGGCCTGGAAAAGCCGCCCCTTGCGCGCCGTCGTCGTCGGGGGCCCCGGGCCGTCCTTCGGGCCGGGCCGGGTGTCAGAGCGGGGTGGCAACGGGTGGTGGTCGGCGGGAGTGGGGTGTGGGCCTCTGTCGCGGGTCGTCGGTCCGCCGGGCCAAGGTCGCGCTCCGCGACGGCCGCCGCGCTGGCGGAGGGGCTCCGCCAGCGGTCCGCGCGCATTCCCGGAAGTGTCACAGAGGCCCAGCGGAGGCGGGGCCTAGTTTGACCGCTTCTTCCCGGACCCCGCCATGACCCTCCGCCTCTCCCTCCTCGCGGCCGCCCTCCTGGCCCCCGCCGTCGCCGGCTGCCAGAGCGGCGGCGACGCCGGCACCGCCGACCTCGACGGCATCGAGGAGGCCGGGCCGTTCGACCAGGTCGCCTACAACGTCGGCTTCCAGACCGGGCAGCAGTTCCTGGCCCAGGACTCGTCGTTCAACTTCGACCGCTTCCTGGCCGGCTTCCGCAAGGGCGTCGACGGCGACTCGGTCGAGCTGGCGTACGCCGTCGGCGTGCAGTACGGGCTCCAGGTGCGGCAGGACACGCTGGGCGCCATCGACCGCGACATCTTCCTGGCGGGCGTCCGCTCGGCGCTGGCCGGCGAGGAGGGGAGGGTGACCCCGGAGCAGTTCCAGGTCGCCCAGGCCACCGTCGAGGACTCGCTCGAGATCCGCCGCCTGCGCGGCCAGGCCGCCCGCGACCCGCTCGCGCGCCAGCGGCTGGACGCGATGACGCGCAACTCCGCCCAGGCCGACTCCTTCCTGACCGCCGTCCGCCAGCGGCCGGGCGTCCAAGAGCTGGGCGAGGGCGTGCTCTACACCGTCACGACGCCCGGCGAGGGGGCCTCGCCGTCGCCCGGCGACCAGGTGGCGGTCCGCTACACCGGCACGTTCATGAACGGCCAGGAGTTCGACGCCTCGGGCGAGGAGCCGGCCGTGTTCGGGGTGGGCCAGGTGGTGCCCGGCTTCCGCGACGCGCTCTTGGCGATGAAGCCCGGCGAGACGCGGACGATCTACCTCCCGCCGAGCCAGGCCTACGGCCTGATGGGCCAGCCCGGGCCGGGCGGCCAGGGCGGGATCCCGCCCAACGCGCCGCTGGTGTTCGAGGTGACGCTGGTCGAGGTGCTCGGCCAGGCGCCGCAGATGCCCCCGGGCATGTTCGGGCCGCCGCAGTAGCGGGCGCCCGCGCTCCGTATCGACCCGCCCGGCCGCCGCGCCGGGCGGGTCTTTTTTTGGCCAGCGTCCGCCGCTGGCGCCCGGCGCTGGCGCCCGGCGCTGGCGCCCGGCGTGGCCGGGAGGGTGGGGCCGCACCGCCGGCCGGCCCGGCGCCGACGGTGGTCGCCAGCGGGCGGCGGGCGCGCCCGGGGCGCCCAGACGTGGGGCGCCGGCTATCTTCGCGGCCCCCCTCCCCCGCCTGCATGGACCTCGTCTCGATCGGCCGCGGACTCCTCGGCCTCCTCGGCATCCTCGCCCTCGCCTTCGCGCTCTCGTCCGACCGCGGCCGGATCAACTGGCGGACCGTGGGCGCGGGGCTCCTGCTCCAGCTGGTCTTTGCGGTCCTGTTCCTCAAGGGCGACGTGCTGGCCGAGACGTTCTCGCCGTTCGGGTGGCCCAAGCTGGCGTTCGCGGGCGTGGCCGGCCTGTTCGTGGCGTTCCTCTCGGCCGTCGAGGCCGGCGCGACGTTCGTGTTCGGCACGCTGGCGCTCTCGCCCGGCGCCGACGGCTCGCTGGGCTTCTTCTTCTTCGCCTACGTGCTCCCGACGGTGGTCGTGTTCGCGGCGCTGATGTCGATCCTGTACTACCTCGGGATCATGCAGTGGATCGTGCAGGGCGTGGCGTGGGTCGTGCGGCGGGCGCTGGGCACGTCCGGCCCGGAGTCGCTGTCGGTGAGCGCCAACATCTTCGTGGGCCAGACCGAGGCGCCGCTCGTGATCAAGCCCTACATCAAGTCGCTCACGCGGTCGGAGCTCATGGCCGTCATGACCGGCGGCATGGCTACCATCGCCGGCGGCGTGCTGGCGTCCTACGTCGCGTTCCTGGGCGAGCGCTACGCGGCCGTGGCCGGGATCGCCGTCGAGGCCGGCCAGCAGCTGTTCGCCGAGCAGCTCTTGGGCGCCAGCGTGATGGCGGCGCCGGCGGCGCTGGTGCTGGCCAAGATCCTGATCCCCGAGACGCGCCAGATCACAGACCCCGACACCCGGCTGGTGACCGACGCCGGCGAGGCCACCCAGCCGTCCACCTCCAGCGACCAGGCCACGGAGGCGACGCTGGAGGACCTGGCCGACGCCGGCCCCAAGAACGTCATCGACGCCGCGGCGACGGGCGCCGCCGACGGCCTCGGCCTGGCCCTCAACATCGGCGCGATGCTGATCGCGTTCCTGGCCCTGATCGCGATGTTCAACGGGATCATCGACTGGGGCGCGGGCCTGTTCGGATACACCATGACGCTGGAGAGCGTCCTGGGCGTGGTGCTGGCGCCCATCGCCTGGCTCATCGGCGTGCCGACGGCCGACATCACCACGTTCGGCGGCTTCCTGGGGACGAAGGTGATCGCCAACGAGTTCGTGGCCTACAGCCAGTTTGCCGACGCGCTGGGCGCGGGCTCGCTCCAGCCCAAGACCATCATCATGGCGACGTTCGCGCTGTGCGGGTTCGCCAACCTGTCGTCGATCGGCATCCAGATCGGGGGCATCGGCCCGCTGGCGCCCGAGCGGACGGGCGAGATCGCCAGCCTGGGCCTGCGCGCCGTGCTCGCGGGCACGCTCGCCAACCTGATGACGGCCACCATCGCCGGCGTGCTGCTGGGGTAGGCCGGGGCCGCCGCGGCCGCGCCGGCTCCGCCAGCCGGGCGGGGCCCGACGCGGCGATGGGACGAACCCGCGACGCCGCGCCCCTCCCTCATCCCCCCATCTCCCATGCTCCTCGCCGTCGACCTGGGGCTGCGGACCGGCTTCGCCCTCTACGGCCGCGACGGGCGGCTGGTGAACTACCGCTCGCAGAACCTGGGCTCGCGCGCGCGGTTGCGCAAGGCGGCGGCGCGCGTGCTGGGCGACCACCCCGAGGCCGAGTGGCTGGTGCTGGAGGGCGGCGGAGACCTGGCTGAGATCTGGACCAAGGTGGGAAGGCGGACCGGGCTCAACGTCCGCGTGATCGGCGCGGAGACGTGGCGCCGGCCGCTGCTGCTCCCGCGCGAGCAGCGGTCGGGGGCGGGCGCCAAGAGCGCGGCCGACGGGCTGGCGCGCGCCGTGATCGAGTGGAGCGGCGCCAAGCGCCCCACCGGCGAGCTGCGGCACGACGCCGCCGAGGCCATCGCCGTGGGGCTGTGGGGCGTGCTCGCGGCCGGCTGGCTCGACGCCGTCCCCGAGCCGGTGCTCCGCCGCCGGTGACGCCCCGCGCCGCCTGTGCCCCGTCCGCGCGAGGGACGCCGGCGCGGAGACGGGCTCCGGAGCTGGCGGACGCGCTCCGCCAGCGGGGCGGGGTCCGGGTTGCGCATGTCGGGGATTCCCCTGTCCCGGCGGACGAACCCGGCCGGCCGGATCGCGTACGCCCTCCATGCCCGACATCCTGATCACTCGCGCCCACTCGCTCGGCCTCGACGGCGCCCGCCGGGCCGCCGCGGACGTGGCCGAGCGCCTCCGCCGCGACTTCGGCGTCGCCACGCGCCGCGACGGCGACACGGTCTGGGTGGAGGGGCGCGGCGTCACCGGCCGGCTCGACGCCGGGCCGGACGAGGTCCGCGTCGAAGCCCGGCTCGGGCTGGTGGCGCGCCCCTTCCGCCGGCGGCTCCGCCGCGAGATCGAGACCGAGCTCGACCGCCTCACCTCCTGACCCCGACCCCCATGTCCGCCTCCACTGCCGTCCGACGGTTCGTCCTCGACCGCTTGTACCCGACCGTCCTCGACGGCGTCCCCGGCCTGGGCACGCCCCAGGCCGCCGCGGCGGAGGCCCGGGCCGCTGGCGGCTCGACCGACGAGCAGGTCGACCGGCTGGTCCGCCGTCCCATCACGCTCTCCGCCTCGGCCGGCTTCCTGAGCGGGCTGGGCGGGTGGATCACGCTGCCCGTCGTGCTGCCGGCCAACATGGCGGCCGTGGCGAGCGTCCAGCTCCACATGGCCGCGTCGGTGGCCGCGCTGGCGGGCCTCGACCCGCGCTCGGGCGCCACGCGCGACCGCGTGCTGGCGTGCCTGGTCGGGAGCGGCCCCGCCGACCCGGCGCGCGACGCGGAGCAGGAGACGCTGGACCGCGTGGGGCTCAAGCTGGCCGAGCGCGGCGTCAACCTGGTGATCTCCGCGGCCGCGGGCGCGGCCAAGTGGGGCGCCAAGAAAGCGACGGGCCGGCTCCAGCGCCGGGCCCTCCGCGGGATCCCGTTCGTAGGCGGGTTCATCGGCGCCGCCTCCGACGGCTACATCACCATGAAGGTGGCCGAGGCCGCGCGCGACGAGTTCTTCGGCGGCATCTCGGAGTCCATCTTCCCCCCCTCCTCCGGCGACGGCCTGCCCGACGGCGTCGTCCCGGCGCCCAGCGACGAAACGGCGGTCTAGCCCCGCCGCCTGGCCCTACGCTACCCGCTGGCGGCGCCCGCCGGCCGACCCCTCCCCCTTTCATCCCTCCCCCCTCCCTGATGAACCTCGTCCCCAACGAAACCGAAGCGGCCGAGGTCGCGGCCACCATCGACGACGTCGAGCGCGGCCTGACCTCGATCCCGCTGTCCAAGGCCGTCAACAAGATCGACGACTGGAAGCGCAAGATCGAGGCCACCGAGCGCCAGGACCTGCTGCCGATCGCGGCCGGGCTCGGCGAGCTCCACCAGTCGCTCGTCGGCGAGGGCGTCGACGGCCTGCGCGTGGGCGCCATCCTGACGCGCCTCGGCGAGCAGACCGAGGCCGCCGCCGACGACGTGAGCCCGGCCACGACCGGCGACACGACCGAGGACCTGGTCAAGAACCTCCAGCGGCTCGGGTCGCTCCTCCGCCACGCCGGCGCCGCCCTCACCGGCGCCCAGCCCCAGTAACGATGCGCGGATCCACCCCCGACGACGGGCGCGTAACGCTCGACCAAACCGAAGCGGCCTTGGACGGCCCCATCACGTCGCTCACGCCCAGCGCCGCGCTGGGCATCGTGGACCACTGGCGGACGGCCTGCCAGGACGCCACCGGGCTCGACGTGAGCGGCGTCGCCGCCGGCCTGAGCGACCTCCGCGACCTGCTCACCGGCGACCGCCTGGACGGCCGGGCCATCGCCGACACGCTCGCCGGGCTGGCGGAGGCCACGCGCAACGCGGCGGCCCAGTCGCCCGACGAGCGCGTGACGCCGCGCCTGGAGCGGATCGCGGTCAACCTCGACCGCGCCGCGTCGATGCTCGGCGCCTAGCGCCGGACGCCTCATCGGCCCGCTCTCGCCTTGGGGCTGGGGCGGGCCTCTTTGTTTTCTCTCTTCTCCCCCCTCTCATGTCCACCGATTCCGACCGCCCCACCGAGGACGGCATGTCCATTTTCAGCACGCTCGAAGCCTTCAAGGACGGCCTGACCTCGACCCTCTCGCCTGCCGCCGCCGCCGACGTCTGCCGAGGCTGGGCCACCAAGATCGAGGACGCCGACCGCCCCGACCTGCTCGGCATCCGCGACGGGCTGGTGACGCTCGCCCGCCAGCTGACCGACCAGCAGGCCGAGGGACGGGCCACCGCCGCCGACATCGGCGCCACGATGGAGCGCCTGGGCACCCACACGAGCGAGGCGGCCTCGACCATCGACGAGGCGCACCTCCAGGCCCCCCTGCGCCAGTTGGGCGGCTACCTCAAGGCCGCCGGCATCGCGCTCGGTGGCGGCTCGCGCCCCGACGAGATCCAGGGCATCTCGACCGACACCGACGACACGCCCGGCGACCCGGAGCTGCGCACCGCCAACGCGGCGCCGGACGTCTCGGGCGAGGCGCTCGACCCGGACCGCGCCGGCGCCAAGACGACGCACGCCGACTTGAGCGACGACGTGAACGACATCCCGGGCGACGAGACGCCGGGCACGGCGCTCAACCCGCACTGACCCGCCGCCCCGCTGGCGGAGAGCTCCCGCCAGCGGGGCATGTGCGAGGGCTGCGCAGATTTTTCCCCCGGACCGCCCCGCCTGCCCCTCTATCTTTGTCGCCACGAGCGAGCCGGTCCCAAGCCGGCTCGCGCTGCATCCGGGCGTGCCCGGGCCAGACAACCCGCGGAGGCGGACGAGAGACATGGCAGGTATGATGAACAGCATCCGGGAGCGCGCCGGCGGCGTGATGGTGGGCGTGCTCGTGGTCGCCTTCGGCGGCCTGTGGGCGCTCCAGGACTCGGGCGCCTTCGACGCCGTCGGCCGCGGGCCGGACGCGCGCGTCATCGGCGAGGTGGACGGCGAGCCCATCGAGGGCGAGCTCTACAACCGCGCCGTGACCCAGCAGACCGACGCCTACCAGGCCCAGGGCGCCCCGGTCACGGGCGCGCTCCAGCGCCAGATCGAGGACTCGGTGTTCGACCAACTGGTGGACGCCACGCTCGTCGAGCGCGAGATGGACCGGCTGGGCGTCGAGGTCAGCGACGACGAGGTGTTCGAGCTCATCACCGGGCCCAACCCCGACCCGCTCATCGCCCAGGTCTTCCCCGACGGCCAGGGCGGCGTCGACCGGGCCGCGCTCCAGCAGGTGGTCGAGGACCCCCAGTTCGGCGAGCAGCTCGCGGCCATCGAGGAGCAGGTCCGCCGCAACCGGCGCCAGGCCAAGCTGGGCGCGCTCATCACCGCGACCGTCCGCGTGAGCCCGACCGAGGTCGCCGAGGCGTTCGTGCGCCAGAACCGCCGCGCCGACGCCGAGTTCGTGGCGCTCCGCTACGCCGCCGTGCCCGACGATCAGGTCGAGGTCTCCGACCGCGACCTCCAGAGCTACTACCGCGACCACCGCGACGACTACGAGCGCGGCGCGAGCTACGCCATCGAGTACGTGGCCTTCGACAAGACGCCGACCGGCGCCGACTCCTCGCGCGCTACCAACGAGCTGTCGCGGCTGGTCGGGGGCTTCCGCACGGCGCCCGACCCGGTCGCGTACGCGCGGCGGAACTCGTTCGGCGCCGCCGTCGACCCCCAGTACGTGAGCGCCGGCGACCTGCCGACCGAGCTGGCGACGGCCGTTTACTCGAACCTCACCCCGGGCCGCGTGGTCGGGCCGGTGGTGGCGGGCGACCAGGCCATCGTGGCGCGCATCACCGGCGTCCGCCCGAGCGAGGACGCCGTCGTCCGCGCCCGCCACATCCTGCTGCCGGCCGACGCTGCCGACCGGGCGCGCGAGATCCGCGAGCGCATCAACAGCGGCCAGATCACGTTCGCCAACGCCGCCCGCCAGTTCTCCGTCGACGAGAGCAACAAGAACCGGGGCGGCGACCTGGGCTGGTTCGGCCGCGGCCGGATGGTGCCCGAGTTCGAGGCCGCCGCGCTGGCGGCGCCGGCGGGCACGGTGATCGGGCCGGTCGAGTCCCAGTTTGGGCAGCACCTGATTCTGGTCGAGGGCCGCGAGTCGAACGAGGTGGAGCTGGTCCAGATCACGCGCCCTGTTGAGGCCGACTTTGCCCGCGTGGTCGAGGAGGCCGAGGACTTCGTGGCGTTCCTGGACCTGGAGGACCGCGACTTTACCGAGGAGGCCCAGAGCCGCGGCATCGCGCCGACGCCGGTGGTGGTCCAGGAGGAGCAGGGCACGATCCCGGGGATGGACTTGGGCCGCGACTTTTTCCGCTTCTTGCGCAACGCGGACATCGGCCAAGTCTCGGAGCCGTTCGACGCCGGCGGCAGCTTCGTCGTCGCCCGAGTGACGGACCGGACCGACGCGGGGCCGGCGCCCTTCGACGAGGTCCGCTCCCAAATCGAGTCCGAGGTGCTGTTGGAGCGCAAAAAGGACGTCCAGACGGCCGCGCTCCAGAGGGCCCTGGCCAGCTCCGGCTCGCTCGCGGCCCTGGCCAGCGCGACGGGGGCCACGGTCGAGAGGGCCTCGGACCTGTCCATGAACGGCGGCGCGATCCCGGGCTACGGCGTCGAGCCGCGCGCCGTCGGCGCGGCGTTCGGGCTCCAGCCCGGCCAGCAGAGCGGCGTCATCGCGGGCGACCAGGCCGCGTTCGTGCTCCGCACGACGGACCTGGTCGGCGGCACCGACGCCGAGCTCACGCCCGAGGTGCGGGAGTCGCTCCGCGATCAGCTCATCGCCAGCCAGCGACAGCGCGTGCTCCAGGCGTGGCTGCTGGGCCTCCGCGAGGACGCCGACGTCGAGGACTACCGCGCCGACATCTTGGGCTAGAGGATCGCGAGTAGAGGTAGAGGGTGGAGCTTCAGATCTGAGGCTCTATCCTCTACCCTGCATCATCCATTCTCTCCTGGGCGGTTTGCGCCAGCGCCGGGCGGTCCGGCTTGAGGCCCGCTGCGCCGGCCCACTCGTGGAACGCGACCGGGATCATAAAGCCGGGCAGCGACTCGCGGAGCGCGTCCGCCAGCGCGGCGGCGTCGAGAGGGTGGCCGGCCGTGGGGAGGATCCAGGCGACGGGGCGGGCGCCAAACTCGGCGTCGGCCACAGGTACCACGATGGCCTCGGCGACACCGTCTAGCGACAGGAGCGCCGCTTCGATGGCCTCGGGGCGGATGTTCTCGCCTCCCGAGATGAACTGGAGATCGCGGCGGCCCGTCACCACCAACCGGTCGTCGGCGTCAAGGTGTCCCAGGTCGCCGGTGGCGTGCCACGGGCCGAGCGGCCGGATCTCAGTCCCGTCCATCACGGCCGCCAGCACCGCGCCGCCGACCTCGATCTCGCCGGCGGACGAGATCCGCACGTCCCGGCCCGCCATCGGACGGCCCGATGTGTCGAGGTCGTCGCCGGGCGCGGTCGCCGTCACCGTCGACGTCATCTCGGTCATGCCGTAGGACACGCACACCGGCACCCGCTGGCGGACGGCGCGGGCGAGCAGGTCGGGCGGGATGGCGCTGCCGCCCAGCAGGACCGCGCGCAGGCCTGACAGGTCGGCACCGGCATCTAGCAGGCGGCCTAGCTGAGTCGCCACCAACGAGGCGTGCGTCGGGCGCAGCCGAGCCACGCGCTCTTCGGGCGGCATCTCGGGCGGAGGCACCGCCAGCGTCGCGCCGGCCACCACGCATCGCACCACCACGCCCAGCCCGCCGACGTGGTACAGCGGGAGGTCCAGCAGCCAGCGGTCGCCTGGCCGCAAGTCCAGCCGCTCGATCACGCCGTGCGCACTCTGCACATGGTTGTCCACCGTGTGGACGATGGCCTTGGGCCGCCCCGTCGAGCCGGACGTGTGGACGACCGTCCACGGCTGGCCGCTGTCCAGGTCGGGCGTTGGGCCGCCGGCTGCGCGCTCGCCCACGACCTCCGCCAGCGGGACGGTCGGAAGGCTCAAGTCGCTCGGGTCGTCGGTGAGCAACCGGTCGATGCCGAGCCGGCGGCAAGCGTCCGCGACGGCGGCGGCCGTCCAGCGCGTCGAGAGCGGGACGACCAGGCGTCCGGCGCGGAGCGCGGCCAGCAGCAGCACGACGAGGGCCGGCGAGGTCCTGGCGCGGACGGCGACCCGTTCGGGCCCGCCCTCCAAGACGCGGGCGGCCCCGCTGACGCGGGCGGCCAGTTCGGCCCACGACCACGCCTCGGCGCCGGTGACGAGGGCGGCGGCCTCCGGCCGCGCCTCGGCCTGCTGGCGGACCGGATCGGGAGTCGTCACGGGACGGCCACCTCCAGCGGACGCGCGAACAGACCCGGCACGTCGACGCGGGGGCGGCCGAACGGGGGCGGCGGGGCCTCGTCAGGGACGGCGCCAGCCAGCACGTCGGCGGCGAGCCACCGGTAGGTGTCGAGGCCGGCCGGTTGGCCGCCGGTCGCCGCCGCCAGCGCCGCGACGCCGCGGAGGCCGACGCCGCTCTCGAACGACGCGCTGAGCACCACGCGGACGCCGACGGCGCGGGCCTCCGCCGCCCGTCGCAGCGTTGCGATCAGGCCGCCGATCAGCGTCGGCTTGAGCACCGCGGTCGAGGCCCAGCCCCGAATTTCGGCGCCCTCCTGCACCGACTCATCGACGGCCACCGGCATCCCCGTGTCGTGCCACAGTTCGGGCAGCCGGGCGGGCTCGGCGAGCGGCTCCTCGACGTAGTCCAGATCCAGCCCGTCGACGCCTTCGGCAAACGCGATGGCCTGGCTCCACGACCACGCCCGGTTCGCGTCGAGCCGCAGCGCGACCGACGACGGCAGCGACTGGCGGACCGCGCGGACCGTCTCGACATCTTCGTCCACGGAAGCCCGGCCGACCTTGAGCTTGACCGCCGAGTAGCCCGCCTCCGCCAGCGCGCGCGCCTGAGCCGGAGCGTCTCCGCCCATCACCAATCCGTTCAGCGGCAGCACGACGGCCGGGTCGGGGTGGAGCACCTGGGGCAGCGTCCGCCCCAGCTCCTGCGCCGCGAGGTCCACCAAAGCCAGGTCGAGCCCGAACCGCGCCGACGACGGCAGCTCGGCCGCGTCCAGCGCCCGGTGGAACGGCCCGTCGGCCACGACCGCCAGCGGGTCGAGCGTGCGGCCGGCCAGCGCCGGGGCGATCCCGCGGAGCGCCGACTGAGTTTGAGCCAGCGTCTCCCGGCTAAAGCCCGGAAGCGGCGCCGCGTCGCCCCAACCGACTCGGCCCTCGGCATCCACTAGCCGCACGAGCGCGCCGTCGCGCTGGCGGTAGCGCCCGGCGCCCCACTGGACCGGCTCGGTGAGCGGGAGTTGGTACGGGAGCAAGTCGAGGGCGAGGATCTCCACTACGTCAGCGCCCAGCCGAGGGCGAAGGCGACGGAGTAGAGGAAGAGCAGGCCGGCGGTCTTGCCCAGCAGCGGGTTGAGCACGGCCGGGTCGGCGGTGGTCGCCAGCGTCCGCGCGAGCGGCCGGCCCAGGAACGCCGCCAGCACCGAGGCCGCCAGCACGCCGATGTGCCCGTCGCCGCCCTGCTGGGCCACCAGCGCCAGCGACGCCGGCACTACGACCGCGCCCGAGATGCAGACGCCGTAGAGCCGGACCCCGAACGCGCGCCCGAACCGCACCACCAACGTTTTTTTGTTCGCGGCCCGGTCCTCGTCTACGTCACGGATGTTGTTGGCGAGCAGAATCGCCGTCGCCAGGAAGCCCGGCCCGAGCCCGGCGACCGGCACCCAGCCGGGCAGGCTCAGCGCCTGCACGTAGTAGGTGCCGGCGACGGCCACCGGACCGAAAAACACCAAGACAAAAAAATCGGCCAGGCCCGTGTAGGCGAGCGCGTAGCGGCCGGCCGTATAGGCCACGCCCGAGGCGATGGAGGCCAGCCCCAGGACCAGGATCGGCCAGCCGCCGCGCGCGATCAGGTACAGGCCGGAGGCGAAGGCGAGCGCGAACGCGACTCCGGCGGCGGTCCGCATCTGGCGCGCCGTGACCGCCCCGCTGGCGGTGGCCCTCGTCGGGCCTTTGCGGGCGTCGGTGTCGGCGCCGCGCACGAAGTCCTCGGCGTCGTTGGCGTAGTTGGTGCCGACCTGGATCAGCACGGCGCCCGCCAGCGCGCACGCCGCCGCGAGCGCGTGGAACGCGCCGGCCTCGACCGCCAGCCCGATGCCGACGAGCACGGGCGCCACGGCCGCCGGCAGCGTCTTGGGCCGCGCGGCGTCGAGCCAGACCCGCCAGCCTGGGGCGGGATGGGCGGGCGCAGCTACACGATCCACAGGTCCAGGCGGCTGAGGAGTCGGTCCACGTCGGCGCGGCGAGAGCGCTTGACCTTGAGCCTCAGCTCGCCGTCGGACGCGCCCGGGATCTCCGTCACGCGCTCCATCGGCCGCGTCCGGATCGTGATCGTGTCGCTGAAGACGCCGCGCCGGTGGCGGATCTCCTCGATGTCGGTCATGTCGAACCGGAAGGTCTGGGCGGGGCGGTCGAACAAGCTGAGCAGCTTGACCTGGATCTCGATCACCACCTCGTCGCCGTCCAGGTAGACGGCCCCGCGCATCTCGGAGAACCCGTGGTGCGCGTCGGAGATCGAGAACGGGACGGAGAGCATTGGGCGGTGCGGGGTCGAAGTTCGCGGTTCAAGGTCCGCAAGATGGCAGTCCTCGCGAACCCTGAACTCCGAACCCTACGCCTTTCGGAGATGAGTCGACAGACCACACGCGGCGTCTCGACCTACGGCCGGTAGCCGTCGGCGTCGAAGTTGGGGGCGCGACGGTCGAGGTAGGCGTTTTTCCCTTCCTGGCCCTCGTCGGTCATGTAGAACAGCATCGTGGCGTGGCCGGCCAGCTCCTGGAGGCCGGCGCCGCCGTCCTCGTCGGCGTTGGCGGCGGCCTTGATCATGCGGATGGCGATGTTGGAGTTGGCCAGGATCTCCCGGCTCCACTGGACCGTCTCGCGCTCCAGCTCCGCCAGCGGCACGACGGTGTTGACCAGGCCCATCTCCAGCGCTTGTTGCGCGCTGTACGGCCGGCACAAGAACCAGATCTCGCGCGCCTTTTTCTGGCCCACCATCCGCGCCAGGTGCGTCGTGCCGTAGCCGGCGTCGAACGAGCCCACCTTCGGCCCGGTCTGCATGAACCGGGCGTTGTCGGACGCGATCGTCAGGTCGCAGACGACGTGCATCACGTGGCCGCCGCCGACGGCCCACCCGTTGACGGACGCGATCACGGGCTTGGGCATCTTGCGGATCCGCGTCTGGAAGTCGAGCACGTTGAGGCGCTGCGTTCCCGTCTCCTTGCCGTCCGTGACCTCGCGGTAGCCATGATCGCCCCGGATCCGCTGGTCGCCGCCGGAGCAGAACGCCTGGTCGCCGGCGCCGGTGATGACGTAAACGCCGACCGACGGGTCGTCGCGGGCGTCGTCGATGGTCGCGATCAGCTCCGTCACGGTCGTCGGGCGGAACGCGTTGCGGACCTCGGGCCGGTTGATGGTCACGCGTGCGATCCCCGCGGTGTCGGTGCCGGCCTTGCCCTTCTCGTAGATCACGTCCTCGAACGTGCCGACGGGCTCCCACTCGAAGGGGCCGGAGACGGTGGGGCGGTCGGTGGTGTGGTGGGCCTTTTCTGCCATCGGTCGGAGAGGAGGTCGGTGAGGAGCGCGGCGAGCGCGGCCGGGCGCTCGGCGGGGATAAAGTGCCCGGCGTCGGGGAGAACGACGGCCTCGACGGAGGCGGACGCCTGGGCCATCTGGCGGGCCAGGCCAACAAACTTGGGGTCGAGGGCGCCTGCTACGGCCCAGACCGGCGCGGAGATTCCCGCGAGCGCGTCCCAGTGGCTCGGCTGGGCGCCCGTCCCCATGCCGGCCAGCGACGCCGCCAGCTCGGCGGGGCGGTTGTGCCGGGCGCGGTCGGCCGTGAGCCGCTGGCGGAGATCGCCGGGGAGGCTGGCCCACAGCGGCGCCCGGTACCACTGCTCGACGAAGGCGGGAACGTCGGCCTGGATCGCGGCGGCGCGGTCGGCGTCCACCTGGCGGCGAGCGGCGCGCTCGGCCTCGGTGCGCAGGCCGGGCGAGCCGGAGACGGCCACGGCGCGGCGGACGGCCTCGGGACGGGTTACCGCGAGGTGAATCGCCAGCCGTCCGCCCATCGAGTAGCCCACCACGTCGGCGGGCGCCGCCAGCCCGGCGAGCGCGAGGTCGGCGGCGGCGTCCATCGTGTAGGCGTCCAGGTCCGTGGCCGCGCCGTGGCCCGGCAGGTCGGGCGCGCGCACGTCCCACCCGCTCGGGAGCCCCGCCCGCACGGACCGCCAGTCGGCGGCGCGACCCAGGAACCCGTGGAGCAGGACGACGGGCGTCCTCACGGCAGAGGCGCCCAAGGTGGGCCGACGCGCTCGACGGCCTCTACTACGGCCGCCTCGAGCGCAGCGCGGAAGGCCGTCTGCTCGGCGCGGTCAGTCCGCACCTCGATCAGTGTGGACTCGCCTGCGAGGCGCCGCTCGTGCGCGTCGCGGTAGTCGGCCTCGAACGCCGCGAGCGTGGTCGGTGCGGCATACGCCAGTTCAGTCTGGGCGGCGGCGTGGCGGAAGCCGAGCCCGTGCGGCGTCCCAAAAAAGCGCTCGAAGGTGTCCGGCGCGAGCGTGCCGGCGACGGGCAGGCGGTGGAAGATGCCGCCGCCGTCATTGTTGATGCACACCACGACAACGGCCGGACCGCTCCGGAGCAGCGCTAGGCTCGTCTGGTCGTGCAGCAGCGCGAGGTCCCCGATCAGCAGAGCGACGCCCCGGTCGATGCCCCGCGCGTAGCCGGCTGCGGTCGCCACGGTCCCGTCGATCCCGCTCGCGCCCCGATTGGCGACCACGTCACCAATCAGCGGGACGCCGACGGGCGCGAACGCCTCCACGTCGCGGATGGGCATCGACGCCGCGGCAACGACGTGGGCGCCCGACTGGTCGACGATGCGTGCGATGGCAGGCTCGCTTAAGGCACCGGACTCCGTGAGTCTCTGGGTGACGACGTCCCCAGCGGCCTTGGATGCCGCCGTCCACGAGCGGGGCCAGGCGCCACCTGAGCGACCGGGGGTCATAGCCTGGAGGTGCTCATTCAAGCGCAGGACGTAGTCGGCTGCCGGCCGCCGGACCACCTCCGTCACCACGCCCGACGGGTCGTTCCGGACGGCGCTTGCCGACACCTGGACGTAGTGCGCCGGTGCCGCGTCGGTCAGGAACCGCGCCAGGCGCTTGGACACAAGCTGCCCGCCCAGGTGCAGGACGGCCTCCGGCCGCTGGCGCTCGCGCCAAACCGCGCTGGTCAGCACCAAGTCTACGTTTGTGATGACGGGGGCGCCAGCGGCCACAGCATCCGACCGACGGCTCGAGGCGGGTGCGCGAACGTCGGGCAGGACGGGCCACCCCAGCCGCTCGGCGGTGTTGCGCAGCGCGAACGCCCAGCCCGAGCCCCGAATACCCTCGCTGCTCATGTCGCCGACGACGATCACGCCTCGACCGTCGAAACCCAACCGTCGAGGACCCAGGGGCGGGTCGTCATAGGAGGGGGGACTGCCTAAACTCAGACCGAACCGATCAGGGTCAGGTGGAAAACCGGGACCTTCCGTGGTCCACCCGACAAAACGGGGACCGGGCCAGGGGGTCAGGTTCTGCATCTCCATCGACGAGTCCACCGCTCCCCCCCCTACCCACGCGCGTATGCTACCGAGGTAGGCCGCCGCGTCCGTCCCGTCGGGCGTGGCCGCCAGCGGCTCGCGGAAGGGCAGGTTGAGGTGGACCGGCCCGGCCGGCTGGCGGGCGCGGTGGACGGCGTGAGCCGCGGTCGAGAGCACCCACCGCGCCGGGACATCGGTCGTCGGGACTGGCCAGTCCAGCGTCCACCGCGCCACGTCCTGGAAGATCGGCGGCTGGCGGATGGTCTGGTTGGCGCCGGTCTCGCGCAGCTCCGGCGGGCGGTCGGCCGTGATCAAGAGCAGCGGCACACCATCCGCGTCGGCCTCGACGGCGGCGGGCAGCAGGTTGGCGACGGCCGTCCCGCTGGTGGTGACCACGGCCGCCGGCCGGCCCGTCGCTCGGCCCCAGCCCAGCGCCACGAACGCCGCGGCGCGCTCGTCCCAGTGCACCAGCGATTCGGCGCCGGGGTTCTCGGCGATGGCCACCGCCAGCGGCGTGCTGCGGCTGCCGGGGCACACCACGAACAGTCCGACGCCCTGGCGCACCAGCTCCTCGACCAGGAGCCGCGCCCACAGGTGGTTGACGTTCGGGGCCGATGCGAGAAATGGGAGCACGGAAGGCAGAGCGATGGAGAGCCGCCGGCGTCTACGCGTCGGCCCGCGCGGTGAGCCCCAGCACGCGCGCAAAGTCGCCGATCTTGTGCTCGATCTCGGCCCACTCCGCGTCCGCGTCGGACCCGTCGACGATCCCGGCGCCGGAGTAGAGCGACAGCGAGCGGCCGTCGACCAAGCCGGAGCGGATGCCGACGGCCAGGTCGGCCGAGGGGCGGCCGGCCTCGTCGAGCCCGATCCAGCCGACCGGCCCGGCGTACAAGCCGCGGTCGAACGGCTCCAGGCGGTCGATGGCGTCGAGCGCGCCCGGCGTGGGCGTGCCGCCGACGGCCGGCGTCGGGTGGAGCGCGCGCAGCACGTCGAGCACGCCGACGCCGTCGCGCAGCGTGGCCTCGATGCCGGTACGGAGGTGGCGGCCCCGAGCCAGCGTCATCGCCGAGGCCGCGTCGTCCACGGCGACGGTCTCCGCCAGCGGGGCGAGCGCGCCCTGGATGGCGCGGCGGACGTAGCCGTGCTCGCGCTGGTCCTTCTCGCTGGCGAGCAGCTCGTCGCGCAGGCGGTCGTCGTCGGCGTCGGCCTCGGAGCGGGGGCGCGTGCCGGCGACGGCCTCGGTGGACAGCGTCCGGCCGTCCAGCCGGAGCAGGCGCTCGGGCGTGGCGGTCAGAAAGGCCAGGTCGGGGCGGGGGGCCACGAGCGCGTGGTAGCAGCGCGGCGTGGCCGCCTCCAGCCGCTCCAACAGGTCGAACGCGTCCACGCCGGTCTCGAACAGGAACCGCGCGCGGCGGGCGAGCACCACCTTGTCGAGCGCGCCCGTCTCGAAGGCGCCGAACGCCCAGCGGAGCATCCGGCCCCAGTCGGCGCGGTCGGGGTCGTCGCGGCGCATGAACGGGAGCGGCAGCGCGTGCGCGGGCCGGTCGTCGGCCGGGCGCAGCGCCGCGAGCGCCTGTCGGGCCGTCGCCGCCGTCTCGCCCGGGACCAGGTGGACCGCCAGCCAGGCCACGCGCCCGTCGGAGCGGTACTCGATGCGGGGGAGCGACAAGCGGACGGCGCCGAACGCGGCCCACTCGCGGCCCGCCCCGGCCCCGGCGTCGAACCGCGCGGTCGTGGTCAGCCGGGCGCCGGGCGGGAGCGTCTCCAGCGCCTCCGCCAGTCGGGCGTGGCCCAGCGACGGCGCGTCGACGGTGAGCGCTGCGCCCAGGCCGGCCCGCGCCTGGGCGTCGCCCCGGCCGCGCCAGTACGTGCGCGGCCCCAGCGCCTGCCCCGCCAGCCAGCGAAGCGGGTCGCTGGGCTGGGCCGGGACCTCGACGCGGAGCACGTCGCGGCCGGTCCACGACGAGACCCGCTCGGTCACGGCGCGGGACAGCCGGAACACGGTGGGCGCGGAGGCCGGGACGAGAGGAGCGGGCACGGGGACGGGGAGCGGGGTCAGGAGATACCCGACGGGGGGCCAGCAGGTTTCAGAAAATAGTGAAAGCACCGCCCCTTCACCCTGCCCGGGCACCCCGCCCCGTGGGCCGGGGTACGTTTGGCCCCCCGCCCCCGACTCCCATGATCAAGCCGCCCATCGGCCAGGCCCCCGGCAAGCGCGCCCACGTCGAGGCCATGTTCGACGAGATCGCGCCCCGCTACGACGCCCTCAACCGCGTGCTGTCGTTCGGGATCGACGTCTTGTGGCGCAAGCGCGCCGTCGCGCTGCTGGCCGAGGCGCTCCGCCAGCGGCCCGAGCGGCTGCTCGACGTGGCGACGGGCACCGCCGACCTGGCCATCGAGGCGCTGTCGCTCGGCCCGCGCGAGGTGGTCGGCGTCGACATCTCGGCCGGGATGCTCGACGGCGGCCGCGACAAGCTCCGCCGGCGGGGGCTGGCCGGCCGCGTGACGCTGGTCCAGGGCGACGCCGCCGACCTCCCGTTCCCAGACGGCGCCTTCGACGGGGCGTTCGTGGCGTTCGGCGTCCGCAACTTCGAGGATTTGGGGGGCGGGCTGGCGGGCATCCGGCGCGTGCTCCGGCCCGGCGCGCCCCTGGTGGTGCTGGAGACGAGCCAGCCGACGGCGTTCCCGTTCAAGCAGGGCTACCGGGTGTACGCCGGCCACGTGATGCCGCGCGTCGGCCGGATGCTCAGCGGCAACGCGGAGGCCTACGAGTACCTGCCGGAGTCGGCGCGGGAGTTCCCCTTCGGGGAGGCGTTTCTGCGCGAGATGCAGGCGGCCGGCTTTGCCGGTTGCATCGCCCGCCCGCAGACGTTCGGGGTCGCCAGCCTCTACCGCGGGCTGGCGTAGCCCAGTTCGCGCTCACCCCAGCACCAGGCGGACGGCGTGCTCGGCGCCGTCGCGCACCAGGGGAACGCGCCAGCCGCTGGCGGCCGGCGGCAGGGGGGCGCCGTCCAACGTGAGGGCCGGCGCCTCGCCGCGCTCGACGGCGACGGCGTAGACGGTGCCCGAGCCGCCGGGGAGGCGGTAGCGGACCGAGAACCCCGGCCACGACGCGGGGACGCACGGGTCGAGCGTCAGCGTCTCCCCGCCCTCGACCCCGACTCCCAGGACGGACTCGACGGCCACGCGCCACATCCAGCCCGCCGAGCCCGTGTACCACGTCCACCCGCCGCGCCCGACGTGGGGCTCGACGCTGTAGACGTCAGCGGCGATCACGTAGGGCTCGGCTTTGTAGACAGCAACAGCCTGGGGAGAATCTACGTGGCGGACCGGCGAGAGCATCGCCAGCAGCGAGGCCGCCCGGTCGCAGCGGCCAGCTTGGGCGAAGGCCTGGACGGCCCACAGCGCAGCGTGCGTGTACTGGCCGCCGTTTTCGCGCACGCCCGGCAGGTAGCCCTTGATGTAACCCGGGTCGTGCGGCGTCCGGTCGAAGGGCGGGTCGAGCAGGCGGATCAGCCCGGCGTCCTCGTCCACCAGCCGCGCGTCGAGCGCGTCCAGCGCCTGCGCCGCGCGCTCGGCCGGGGCGACGTCGGAGAGGACGGCCCACGCCTGGGCGAGCGCGTCGATCTGACACTCGTCGCTCTGGGCCGATCCCATCACGGCGCCGCTGTCGTAGAACGCCCGGCGGTACCAGTCGCCGTCCCAGCCGGCGTCGTTGAGCGCCGTCTGGAGGTGGGCGCGGTGCTGGCGGTAGCGCTCCGCGCGCGCGTCGTCGGCTCGGGCCTCGACGTGGGGAAGGAACGCGTCGAGGGTGGAGACCAGGAAAAAGCCCATCCAGACGCTCTCGCCTCTCCCCTCTCGGCCGATCCGGTTCATGCCGTCGTTCCAGTCGCCGGTGCCCATGAGCGGCAGCCCGTGGGCGCCGACGGCCAGCGACCGGTCGATGGCGCGCGCGGCGTGCTCGTACACCGACGCCGAGATGCCCGAGTCTCGGGGCTGGACAAACACCTCGTCCTCGCCTTCCGCCAGCGGGGGCGCGGTGAGGAACCGGACGTCCTCGTCCAGCACCGTCTGGTCGCCCGTCGTGCGAACGTAGTGGGAGGCCAGGAGCGGAAGCCAGAGCAGGTCGTCGGCGAAGCGGGTGCGGATGCCCTTCGAGAGCGGCGGGTGCCACCAGTGGAGCACGTCGCCCTCGACGAACTGGTGGGCCGCGTTGCGCAGGATCTGCGCCCGCGTCAGGGCGGGCCGCGTCAGGGCGAACGCCGAGGCGTCCTGGAGCTGGTCGCGGAACCCGTAGGCCCCGCCGCTCTGGTAGAACGCGGTGCGGCCCCACAGCCGGCACGACAGGTTCTGGTACACCAGCCACCCGTTGACCATCAAGTCGAGGGCCGGCTCGGGCGTCTCTATTTGGACCGCCGTCGTCGCGTGGCGCCAGAACGCCCGGGCCGCCTCGACGGCCGCCTCGACGGCCTCGACCGTGGCGAAGCGGTCGGCCAGCGCCTGGGCGCCGGCCTGGTCGTCGGCCTCGCCGAGCACGAACGCGACCGCGGCGGCCTCGCCCGGCGCGACCTCGACCTCGACCCGGTGGGCGACGCCGCTCTGCCCCGGCCCGACGTTGCCGTCCAACGGCCCGCCCGTGACGAGCGCCAGCGGGGCGGCGGCCGTCCCGAACCGGCCCAGGAAGCCGGCTCGGTCTGCCGTCAGCGACACGTCAGCGCTGGGCGGAGCCGCGACGGAGGCCACGGCCACGCGGTCGGAGAACTCGCCGCGTGCCGGGTTGTGGGCGAACACGGTATCTCCCGCCCGCTCGGTCACGACCAGCCGGTCACTCTCAGCCGCGAGCGACCCGAGCACCAGCCGGGCGCTGGCGGTGATCGCCAGCCGCCGGGGCACGTCGCCCGAGTTTGCCAGGCGAACGACCGTTAAGCGCGCGCCCGATTCCAGGTCGACCGACTGGAGCACGTGGCTCTCCACATCGCTCGCGCGCGTGCGCCACGTTGAAAACCCAAATCCGTGGCGGACTTCATAAGGCACGCGCGCCGGAGCGGGACCGGGCGTAGGCGACCACAGCGCACCGGTCTCAACGTCCTGGATGTAGAGGCCCTCGCCGCCGTCCTCGACGGGGTCGTTGGACCACGGCGTCAGCCGGTTCTCGCGGCTGTTGGCGCTCCACGAGGACGCCGACCCGCGCTCCGAAACGACGAACCCGCCCCGTTCGGCCGCGATCACGTTCGCCCACGGCAGCGGCGGGAGCGACGGCCGGCCGTCGGCGCCAGGGCGGAGGTGGAGCACGTACTCGGTCCCGTCCGCGCTGAACCCGCCGATGCCGTTAGACTCGCGCAAGGCGCCACCATCGAGGTCGAGCCCGCCGCTGGCGGCCGGGGCGGGCGGGATGAGCGCTGGTGCCGAGACCAAGGCCGGCGGCGCCTCGGGCGCCGGCACGGCGTCGTCGGCCCAGACGTGGGCGAGGGCGGCCGCCAGCGCGACGTCGTCGGCCGTCCAATCGTCGGCGCGGACGACGCGCGTCCGGTCCGTCACCGCCCCGGCCACGGCGTCCGCCAGCGGCGGGCTATCGGCCAGGGCGACCAGGCGCACGCCGAGACCGAGGCCGGCCCAGTAGCGCCCGAACCGGTCCAGGCGGCGGGCCGCCTCGACGCCCCCGGCCGTGCGGACGCGGAGGACGACCAGGCGGCCGGTGCCACTGAGCCCCAGCGCGTTGCGGTCGGCGGCGCCGGGGCGGATCCCAGCGCGACCCTCGGCCGGGGCGCGGAGGCCGTCCCCGAACAGGAGCGGACCGACCAGCGCGCCGGCCGCCTGGGCGTCGGCCTCGGAGAGCCCCAACCGCTGGCGGCGGTCGTGCTCGGCACGGTCGGCGGCCGAGATCGCGGCCTCGACGGCAGATGCCGACGTCAAAGCCTCGGCGGTCTCGGTCACCGCGTCGCGCGAGCGCCCGCCCGTCAGGCCAAACGTCCGCTCGGCCTCGCCATTCTCTGGCACCGCTACGACGGTGCGCAGGGCGACGACGGGGTCGAGCACGGGACCCGTCGTCCCGCCCAATGCGCCCGGCGCGTCGAGCGCGGCCGGCGCCATGCGATGACGCCCGCGGCCGACGAACGCCAGTCGGTCGGTCTCCCAGGACACCGATTCGGCGCCGCCGTCGAGCCAGTGCGCGAGCCAGATCGGCGCGTCTTCGGGCGAGCGCGGGCGCCGCTGGGCGACGAGGGCCGGCTGGCCGTCGATCCGCTCCGTCTGGACGAACAGCTTCGAGAACGCGGGGTGCGCTGCGTCGGCGGCCCGGTCGTGCAGGACGACCTCGGCGAACGTCGTCACCTCGACCCGGCGGGCGCGCCCGTCCAGCGGCGTCAGCCGGAGCCGGCCGACCAGGGCGCCCCGCTCCGCGACGGCCAGGCACAGGCGCGTTTCGAGCCCGTCGTCCTCGCGCACGACCTCGACCGTGCCCGGCCCGAACTCGGCGTGGTAGGCGTCCGGCGCGGGCTCTGGCCGCCACCCCGCCGTCCACACGCGGCCGGTGTCGAGGTCGCGGAAGAAGACCAGGAGCCCGTCGGCGTCCTCGACGGCGTCGCCCCGCCACCGCGTCAGGTCGGCGCCGTCGAACGTGACGACGCCCGTCCCGGCGGCGGTGAGAGCCGCCGTGAGTCCGCCGGCGCCCAGGAGGTGGGTGGGCGAGACGGCGCCCAAGCTGGCGGCGGCGATGGGGCGGGGCGAGACGGCGAGTTCCACGGACGGGATGGTGAGTTGAGGAGGATGGGAGCACGAGAGCCAAACCCGCTCGGCCGGGGCCCGCCTGGCCGGCCCGCGCTCAGCCCTTGACGCTGCCGAGCATGATGCCCCGGATGTACTGGCGCTGGAGGACGAGGAAGACGAGGAGCACGGGGAGCGTGGTCACGACGGCCCCCGCCATCATGAACTCGTTGTCCTGGACCCGCTCGCGCGCCAGCGTCGCCAGCGCGACGGGCAACGTGTAGAGGTCGTCGTCGGTCAGGACGATGAGCGGCCACATAAAGTCGTTCCACGAGCCCATAAACGTGAACAGGGCCAGCGTGACCAGGACCGGCCGCAAGACCGGGAGCGCGACCCGCCAGTAGACGGCGAACTCGGTCGCCCCGTCGATCCGCGCCGCCTCCAGCAGGCTCTCGGGGATGGAGCGCGCGAACTGGCGGACGAGGAAGATGCCGAAGATGCTCGCCGCCGCCGGGACGACCACGCCGGCGTACGAGTTGACCAAGCCCAGGGCGCGCATTTCGAGGAAGAGCGGCAACATCGCCACCTGGGCCGGGATCACCAGGCCGGCCAGGAGCGCCTGGAACAACCGCTCACGCCCCCGGAAGCGGAGCTTGGCGAAGGCGTAGCCCGCCAGCGAGTTGACGAACAACGAGGCCGTCGTGACGGCGGCCGCCACCAACGCGCTGTTGAAGAGGTAGCGCCCCATGTCGGCCCGGGCGAACAGGGCGCGGTAGTGCTCCAGCGTCGGGGCGCTGGGGAGCAGCGGCGGCGGGAACGTGCCGGCCTCGCCCGTCGGCATCAGCGACGCCGACACCATCCACAGGAGCGGGAACGCCGTCAGCGCCGCCCCGACCAGCAGGACCGCGTAGAGGAGCGTCTTGGCCAGGCCGCGGCTCATGGCTCGTCGCGCTGGAGCCGGAGCTGGACGAGCGTCCCGGCGAGCATGAGCACGAACAGGACGAACGCGACGGCCGAGGCGTAGCCCAGATTCCACCACTTGAACCCCTCCTCGTACATCAGGTAGACGACGCTGACGGTGCTCCGGAGCGGCCCGCCCTCGGTCATGACGTAGGGCTCGGCGAACAGCTGGAAGTAGCCGATCATGGTGATCACGCCGACGAACAGGAACGTCGGCGCGAGGTGGGGGAGCGTGACGTGGCGGAACCGGGCCCACGGCCCGGCCCCGTCCAGCTCGGCCGCCTCGTAGAGCTCCCCGGGCACGCCCGCCAGCCCGGCGACGAAGATGACCATGTTGTAGCCGAAGTTTTTCCACACGGCCAGCCCGATGATCGCCGGCATGGCCCACGCCGGGTCGCCCAGCCAGTCGACCGGCCCCAGCCCGACGAGCCCGAGCCCGGCGTTGAGCAGCCCGTACTGGGCGTTGTAGAGGTAGCGCCACACGACCGCCACGGCCACCAGCGTGGTCACGACGGGCGCGAAGAAGACCGTCCGCCACAGCCCCTTCCACCGGACCAGCTTCGAGCTGACCGCCAGCGCCGCGCCCAGCGACACGGCCACCGACAGCGGCCCCCCGACGGCCACGAAGTAGAGCGTATTCCCCAGCGCCCGCCAGAACTCCCCGCTCCGGGCCAGCTCCAGGTAGTTCTTCAGCCCGACGAACCGCGCCGTGCTGGGGTCGGCGAGCGCGTAGAGGTCGAAGTCGGTCAGGCTCAGCGCGAGCGCGGCCAGGACGGGCAGGACGAAGAACAGGCCGATGACCAGCAGCGCCGGCGCGACGAACCACACGGCCGCCCGGCTGGCGGCGGCCGTGGGCGGGCGCGGCCGCCGGCGGCGCGGGCGG
Organism: uncultured bacterium; assembly: GCA_947493945.1. Lineage (GTDB taxonomy): Bacteria > Bacteroidota > Rhodothermia > Rhodothermales > Rubricoccaceae > Rubrivirga. The sequence goes on from CANLSR010000001.1 coordinate 188,968, forward strand.
CGGGCGGCGGGGCCGATCGCGGTCGCCAGGTCGGCGTCGGTGTGGGCGGCCGTGCTCACTCTGGGCTGGGGCGTGGGGGGAGGCCGCCGGGCAGCCGGCCGGCGAGGCGCGCGCGCGTCCTCACCCGCCGGGGCGCTGACCGCGACGAACGCCGGGCCGGGCCCGCCAACGCGTGTCGCCCCTCCCGAGGCCACGCCCCCGAGAGCCGGCAGGCCCCGCCCGCCAGCGTGCGAGCGGGGTGGTAAACGCGGAGCTCCCGGGGTGCCGTGACCATTGCAGTATCTACGAACGAACCGGCCCGTTTACCTCCCCCCTCCCCCCGCGCGCCCCCGGCTCAGCAGCCACCGGCGCTTTTCCAAGATCCGGTCCACGTCGGCGTCCATCGCGGCGACGGCCTGGTCGGCGGTCATCTGGCCGCGCGCGGCGAACTCGGCGTACGTGCGCAGGGTCTGGGCCACCCGCTCCTGCTCCGGGATCTTGGGCGTCGGGCGGACGTGGCGGAGCTGGTCGCGGAAGGCGCGGGCGTACGGGTCGTCGGCGAGCCCCGACGCCTCCCAGGCCGACTCGCGCGCGGGGAGGTTCCCCGTGAGCGCGTTGAAGGCCACCTGGACGTCGGGCCGCGAGAGGAACTCGACGAGCGCCCACGCCTCCCGGGGGTGCGGCGACCGCGCGAAGACGACCAGGCTGGAGCCGCCGGCGACGGAGACGCCCGGCGTGCCGGCCTCGGGCCCCGGCAGCGGCGCCGTGGCCCAGGAGCCCTGCACGTCGTCCGGGAGGCGGCGCTGGAACTCGCCGATGTTCCAGGGGCCGGTGATGAGGCTGGCGAACCGGCCGCGCGCGAACTCCTGGTAGACGTTGGAGATCTCGGACCCGCTCGTGGCCGGCGCCAGCCGCTGGCGGAAGAGGCCGGTGTAGAACTCGAAGGCCCGGCGGAACTCGGGGCTCCGGAAGTTCCCGTAGCGGTCGCCGTCGCGGAGCAGGTCGGCGGTGCTGAGGCCGAGCACGAGCGGGGGCTCGAACTCGTTGACCGGCATCAGGATCGGGTGGCCGCCCTCCGGCTGGACCGCTTTCACACGGCGCATCGCCTCTTCCCACTCGGCCCACGTCCCGGGCATCCGGTCGTAGCCCGCCAGGCGGAACAGGTCGGTCCGGTAGAAGAGGAGCCGGGTGTCCACGTACCACGGGACGCCGAGCACGTGGCCGTCGAGGACGTTGGCGTCCCAGGCACCCGCGAAGTAGTCGGCCGGCTCCACCACGCCCGACTGGCGGACGTCGGCCGTGAGATCCTCGAGGGCGCCGAGCGCGGCGAGCTCGGGCACCCAGGTGTTGCCGAGTTGCGCCACGTCGGGCGTGGCGCGGCCGGCGAACGCCGTCAGCAGCTTCTCGTGGGCCGAGGTCCACGGCAGCTGCTGGAGGTGAACGCGGACGCCGGGGTGCTCGGCCTCGAACTGGTCGAGCAGCGGTTGCACGTTCTCGCCCTCGGCGCCCATGGCCCAGAACTCTAGCTCCACTCCGTCCGTCTCGGCTCCGCCGCACCCGGCGACGGCAACGGCGGCGAGCAGGAGCACAAGGCCCCTCACCGGACCGTGACCCGCTGGCGGTCGCCGCGCTCGGGGACCTCGACGGTCAGCGTGCGGCGCTCGGGGTCGTAGGAAACGGCCGAGGCCGGCACCGGCTGGCCGTCGGCGGTCACCTCGCGCGGGGCGTCCAGGTCCCGCAGGCGCAGGCGCAGGGTGCGCGCGGGCACGTCGTAGCCGTCGTGGCCCACCGTGCGCGTCACGACCACGGCCCCGTCCTCGGAGGCGATCTCGAAGTCGGTCTCGCGGTACGCCCCGCCCTCGAAGTCGAACGACGCGCCGTCGTCCTCATAAAGGCGTGTGGCTCCGGAGGCCCCGCCGGGGAACGCCTCCACGGTCAGGATCGGCGCCGGGATCTCGCCCGTGTGCTGGACGAGCTCCTGGGACACGAGCAGGCCTCCCGCGCGCAGGAACATCGGCAGCCGCCGGAGCGGGGCCTCGACCACGACCCACTGGCGGCCGCCGTAGCGCTCGCCGGTGTCGAGCGCCAGCCAGTCGCCGGCGGGGAGGTAGACGCGCTGGAGCCGGCCCCCCTCCTCCACCACGGGCGCCACCAGCAGGTGGTCGCCGACCAGGAACTGGTGATCGGTGCGGTAGGCCTCGGGGTCGTCCTGGAACCGCCAGAACAGGGGGCGGAGCGCGGGCGCGCCCGTCCGGTGCGCCTCCTCCATCAGGGTGTAGAGCGTGGGCAGCATCCGGTAGCGCAGCGAGATCGCGTCGCGCGCGATGGCCTCGACGCCGGGGCCGAACGACCACGGCTCCTGAGACGGCGAGTCGTGGTGGGCGTGCGTCCGGAGCAGCGGCGAAAAGGCCGCGGCCTGGATCCAGCGCGCGTACAGCTCGGGCGTCGCGATGCCCTCGAAGCCGCCCACGTCCGCCCCGTTGAACGGGATCCCCGACAGCCCCATCCCCAGCGTCATACGGACGCTCAGCGCCAGGTGCTCCCACGACGAGACGTTGTCGCCGGTCCAGACGGCCGTGTGGCGCTGGCCGCCCGCGAAGCCGGCGCGCGTGAGCACGAACGGGCGCTCGTCGGGTCGCCGCTGGCGGAGGCCTTCGTAGGCCGTCTGGCCCATGTAGTAGGCGTAGAGGTTGCGCATCCGCCGCATCGGGCCGCCCGCGAGCACGAGCTCGTTGGGGACCGCCTTGCCCCACACGGCCGGCTCGTTCATGTCGTTCCAGATGCCGTCCACGCCCTGGTCCAGCATCGCGTCCAGCCGGCCGGCCCACCAGTCGCGCGTGGCGGCGCTGGTGAAGTCGGGGAAGTAGGAGCGGCCCGGCCAGACGGAGGCGACGTACGGCTGGCCGTCGGGGTAGCGGACGAAGTGGTCGCCGGCCAGCCCCTCCTGCGCCACGGCGTAGTCCGGGTCCTCCTTGACGCCGGGGTCGATGATGACGACCGTCTTGAACCCGATGTCCTCCAGCTGGCGGAGCATCCCCTCGGGGTCGGGGAACGCGTCGGGTTCCCAGGTGAACACGCGGTACCCGTCCATGTGGCCGATGTCGAGGTAGATCACGTCGGCCGGGATGGCCTTTTCGCGGTAGGTCTGGGCGACGCGCAGCACCTCGGAATCCGGCGTGTAGCTCCAGCGCGACTGCTGGGCGCCGAGCGCCCACCGCGGCGGCATAAACGGCCGGCCGGTCAGCGCCGTGTAGCGGTCCACGACGTCGGCGATCTGGGGGCCGGCGATAAACAGGTAGTCGAGCGGCCCGCGCTCGGCGCCCAGCGTGGTGTAGCGGTGCGTGCCCGCGCCCAGGTTGAACGTGGAGCGGGAGCTGTTGTGGAGGTAGAGCCCGTACGCCCGGCCGCCGCGCACGCCGATCACGAACGGGACGGCCTGGTACAACGGGTCGGTGTCGTTGGAGTAGGCCGGGATGTCGCTCGTCCACATCGTCCACTCGCGGTGGGCCTTGTCCAGCGGGCCGGTCTTCTCGCCCAGCCCGTAGAACCGCTCGGCGGGGTCGCGCACCTTGGCCGTGCGCACCTCGGGGCCGTCCCAGCCGATCCCCAGCGCCGGGTCGTCCTCGACGCGGAGGCCGCCGCGGTCGCCCAGCGTAACGCGGCACGGCGAGCGGTGGACGGTCACCTCGGCGCGGTCGGCCCACAACCGCCAGCCGTCGGCGGTCTCCTCGGCCTGCACCGCTGGCGGCCGCTCTGGCGCGTCGAGCGGGAGCGCCAGCGGCTCGTCGGTGACGCCCGGGCGGTCGAGCGTGACGCGGACCACGGCGTCGGTCAGGAAGCGGACCCGGAGCCTAGCGCCGGGCGCGCACGACACGTCCGCGCCGGCCCCGGTGGGCGAGAAGTCGGTGGCGTCGCCCAGGAAAACGAACTGGCCCTGGGCCGGGGCGGCGGTCGCCATGAGGATCAAGAGGGCGAAACAACGCATCACGAGAACACGACCCAGACGGCGAGGACGCACACGACCAAGAGCCCGGTGAGCCAGAGGTCGACCCGGCGCCACGCCGAGTCCGACGCCACGGCCTCCCCGCCGGGCGCCGTCGTCCCGAACGTGAGCCCGTCGGCCTTGTGGGCTGGCGGCGGGGCCGTGAGGAGCGAGACGCCCACCAGTACGGCCGTGCACACGACGAACAGGCCGATGGCGACGTAGAGGAAGTTGGTCTCGGCCAGCGCCTCCCACACCGACCCGGCCGCGAGCCCGTCCCCAGCCGGCCCGTTCGCGACCTCCAGCAACAGCCGGCCCACGCCGAGCGCCAGCCCCACGAGCAGCGACGAGATCGCGCCCTGGGCGTTGAGCCGGGGCCACAGCAGCCCGAACAGGAACACGGCCGCGATCGGCGGCGAGATGTAGGCCTGGACCGACTGGATGTAGACGTAGAGCCCGCCCTCGGCCGCCTCCACGAACGGGATCCACGCCAGCCCCAGGACCGTGAGGGCCACCGTCGACAGCCGCCCGACCCAGACCAGCCGCCGCTCGCTCGCCTCCGGGTTCAGCTTTTTGTAGACGTCCCAGGTCACCAGCGTAGAGCACGAGTTGAACACGCTCGACAGGCTCGACATCAGCGCCGCGAGCAGGCCGGCGACCACCAGCCCGCGAAAGCCGACCGGCAGCAGCGCGGCGACGAGCGTCGGGAGCGCCTCGTTGGGATCGGCCAGCGTGATCCGGCCCTGGGCGGCGAGCGTGGTGGCCAGGATGCCCGGGAGCACGAAGATGAACAGCGGGAGCAGCTTGAGGAAGCCGGCCAGGATGGTGCCCCGGCGCGCGTCGTCGACCGACTTGGCCGAGAGCGTCCGCTGGACGATGAACTGGTCGGTGCACCAGTACCACACGCCCAGGATCGGGGCGCCGAACAGGATGCCGGTCCACGGGAAGTCCGGGTCCGACGCCGGCTTCCACATGTCGAAGAAGTCCGGCCCGACCGTGCCCGCCATCACGCCCCACCCGCCCACGGCCGAGAGGCCGGCGAACGTGACCGCCGCCGCGCCGCCGATGAGCACGAACGTCTGCAGCAGGTCGGTGTAGAGGACGGCCCTCAGCCCGCCGAAGACGGTGTAGGCGCCGGTCACGGCGACGACGATCAGCGCGCCCGTCCAGAACGGGACGCCGACGGCCGAGAACACGACGGCCCCGGCGAAGATCGTGACCGAGATCTTGGTCAGGACGTAGGCCAGGATCGAGACCGTGGCGAGGTACCACCGGGCCCCGGCGCTGTAGCGGCGCTCGAGGAACTCGGGCATCGTGAACACGCCGCTCCGGATGTAGAACGGGACGAACACCCAGCCGAGCAGGAGCAGGATGAGCGACGCCAGCACCTCGAACTGCCCCGGGGCCATGCCGCTCGCGGCGCCGGAGCCCGCGAGCCCGACCAGGTGCTCGGACCCGATGTTGGACGAGAACAGGCTGGCGCCGATCACGAACCAGCCGACGTTGCGGCCGGCCAGGAAGTAGTCGGCCGAGTCCTCGCCGCCCCCGGCGCGGCGCTCGCGCAAGGTGGCGACGATGGCGACGCCGAAGACGACGACGAAGTAGAGGGCGATGACGCCCCAGTCGAGGGCACCGAGCGGCGTGTTCATGCGGGAAGTCAGTGGCGGCTGGGGAGCCGGGTGGACGGATAACGGGCGAGGACCTCCTGTACGATCCCGGAGTCGCGGACGCGCTCGAAGATCAGCCGGTGGCCCGCGTCGTTCTGGTGGATGCCGTCGCCCGAGTCCCAGCGCGGGTCGAGGCGGCCGTCGGGGAGCGCGACCTCGTCCCACACGTCCACGGCGCGGTCGCCGAAGCGCTGGCGGATCCAGTCGGCGACGGCCTGCTGGCTCTGGCGCCCGGCGTCGTCCAGGTTGCGCGGGGCCGTGGTGGTGACGTAGAGCGGCACGCCGGCCGCTTGCGCCTGTCGGGCGATCGTCTCGAAGTTGGCCTGCTGGACGCCGTTCTCGTAGCCCTGCGCCGCGTCGTTGGAGGTGAGCCCGACGATGATCGCGGCCGGATTGCGGGCCAGGGCGGCGTCGATGTTGCGACGCGCGTCGGGCGCGCGGTTCAGATCGGCCGGCACCGTCGAGCCCTCGGGCAGCACGTGGTACGTCGTGTAGCCACCTTTGGCGAGGTTGAGCACGTCGAACCGCGGGTCGGCATCGTCGAGGTACACGCGGAGCCGGTTGACCCAGGTGCTGTCCGAGTGCTCGGGGCCGTAGCCCTCGGCCGTGGACGAGCCCAGGACGACGACCAGGAGTGGGTCCTCGGCCCCGCTGGCGGCGTCCGCCAGCGGCGGGAACGCGAGGGGCGCCACGGCCCGGGCGCGCGCGCCGTCGACCCATCCGCCCTGGAACCCGGCCCGCTGGAGACCGCGGACGAGGTACGGGCTCCGCTTCATCGTCTCCCACACCAGGCCCGTGCGCAGGTTCTCGGCCATGATCAGGATCGGCCCCTGGTCGATGCCCAGGTAGTCGTGGTCCACCCAGCCCTGGTCGGTGACCTCCGAGTTCGCCTTGATCCGGGCGTCGCGGAAGGTGAACGACGGGTTGAACGCGTCGCGGAAGCCGTAGTCGGCCGTCCACAACGTGCCGTCGTAGCGCCGCGCCATCTCCTTCAAGGCCGCCAGCGTCTCTTTGGGGGCAAACGGGAGTGAGCCGCCGACGGCCGTCGGCGCGATCGTCCCGTCGTCGTTGACGTGGCGGGCGCTGGCGCCGCGCGCCCAATAGGTATGGAACTGGCGCTCCTCGCCGTTGAACTCGTGCGCCTCGCCCGATGGCCCGTCGCTGGCGGTGAGCCCCCAGACGTCGCCGCCGTAGCCGGCCCACGACATCGGGTTGTCCTGGGCATAGGCCCGCTGGCTCAGCGTGCCGCGGCGGCTGTTCTCGAAGTAGTCGTAGGGCTCGCCCAGCTCCGCCGACTTGTCCCGCATCCACTCGTCCTGGATGCCCCGGAAGTCGACGAACAGGTGGCTGTACTGGTGCCCGAAGAGCGGGCTAAAGTTGACGTGCTCGTAGCCGTAGAAATCTTCCCATTTGTAGGTCGATGTCCACGCCGACCAGAGGCCCTCGTCGAGCGGGTGCGTGGGCGAGCCCATGCCCAGGAGGTACAGGACCATCGCCTCGTTGTAGCCCTCCCAGACCGCGCGGCCGTAGCCGGTCTCGGGGTGCCACCCCATCGTCAGCCGCTCGTCGCCCGGCGCCTGGTGCCACGGCCACTCGACGCGCTGGTAGAGCGAGTCGGCGTAGGCGCGGATGTCTTGCTCCTGCGGGCTCGCCGCATCGAAGTACTCGCGCGAGAACAGGACGCCGGCCATCAGGAGCGCCGTGTCGATGGTCGAGAGCTCGGTCGCCCCGAACCGAGTGCCGTCGTCGTACTCGAGAAAGTGGTAGAAGTAGCCTCGGTGCCCGGCCGTCCCCACCTGCTCGGTCCCCTGGGGCCGCGTGTAAAGGAACCGGAGCGTGTTCAGCGTCCGCTCGGCGGCCTGCTCGCGCGTCACGTAGCCGCGCTCGGCGCCGATCCCGTAGGCCGGCAGCCCGTACCCGATGGCCGCGATGCTGGAGAACGCCCGCGTCGGGTAGCGGTCGGGGACCAGGCCCGTCTCGTGCTCGGTCGTCTCCCAGAACCACCGGAAGGTGCGGGCCTGGAGCGTGTCGAGGAACACCTCGTCCTCGGTCGTGAGCACGTAGGCCTGCGCCGCTGGCGGCGCCTCCGGGACGACGACCGCGGGCGCGCACGCGGCGACCGCCAGCAGGGCGAGCAGGAAGGGGAGCCGGTAGGAGCGGGTCATGGCAACACGAAGCGGGCGAAGACGGCAAAGTGGTCGCTCGGGTAGCGGCCTTGGGCGTCGGCGCGGTCGAGGGCGACGCCGGCGGCGATGGGGACGAGTCTGGGGTCGGCGGCGTCGAACAGGTAGTCGATCCGGCGGCCGTCGACGCCGGTGTAGGGCGGGCCCCAGGTGATGCCGGCGCCGCCCAGGTCGCGGAAGCGGTCGAGCATCTGGGTCTCGGGCCAGTCGGGCTCGGCGTTAAAGTCGCCGCCGAGCACGAGCGGGGCGCCGTCGCCGGTGGCCTCGACAAAGTCGAGGAGGTGGGCGATCTCCATCGCCCGGGCGCCCCGCCCCTCGACCGTCGGCGGGTGGTGGAGGTGCGTCGTGTACAAGCGGATGGGACGGCCCCCGACTTCGACCTGGGCGTAGGCCGCCGTCCGCTGGGCGTCGAGCGGGGGGAGCCGGCGCTCGTCGGTCTCAGAAAACGGATGGGCCGAGAGGATGGCGTTCCCGTAGCGCTTGACGGCTCCGACGGAGTCGATCGAGACAAAGTGGACGTAGCCGAGCCCGAGCCGGTCGGCGATGGCCTGGGCCTGGTTGGGGAGCCCCTCCTTTTGCAGCACCTCCTGGAGAAAGACGACGTCGGGCCGGAGCGCGGCCAGCTCCCGCTCGATCAGGTCGAGCCGCGCGGGCCAGTCGCGCTGGTCGTGCCAGATGTTGAGGGTGGCGACCGTCAGCGTGTCCGGCGGCGCGGGCGCCTGGGCGCGCGCGCAGAGCGTGGAGAGGGCGAGGACGCCCAGGAGGAGACCAGTTCGCATGGCGCTACGGAGGATGGCGGAGGGGGTCAGGGCAGGCGGCACGTCGAACCGGACGGCGGGGGGCCTAGGCTCAGGGAACGCGGTCCGGGCCCACGTCTCGGGCGCAGCGGAAGCCCACGTGGGCGAACGAGGACTCCGGCGTGGCGTGGCTCCGGGCGCTCACGCGGAACCCGTGGCAGTACGAGGGATGGCAGAGGAACGAGCCGCCGCGCTGGACGCGCTCGCTCTGGGCGGTCGGCGTGAAGGCCGCCTCGCGCTGGGCGTAGGGCCGGTACCAGCTGTCCGTCCACTCCCAGACGTTCCCCCCCATGTCGGTCAGCCCGAGCGGCGTCTCGCCGTAGTGGCCGACGGGGCTGGTGCCGCCGCGGAAGCCGTCGGCGCCGGTGTCGTTGCCAGGGAACGTGCCGGTCCAGGTGTTGGCGTGGGGCCCGCCGCCGTCGAGCGCGTCGCCCCAGGCGTACGGGCTCCGGTCGTTCGTGGCGCCGCGCGCGGCGTGCTCCCACTCGACCTCCGTGGGGAGCCGCCCGGTGGCGCCGGACCCGGTGCGGTCCCAGGCGCAGAACGCCCGAGCGTCCGCGTGGGAGACCTGGGTGGCGGGGTGGGCGTCGGGGGCGCCCGCCCGGCCCGGTCCAAACGGCCTCCGCCAGTCCGCGCCCCGCACGAGCGCCCACTGCCCCGAGGCCGGGTCCATCACGGCGCCGTCGCCGAACCGCTCGGCGTCGGTCATGTGGTTCGTCGCCTCCGCGAACGCTCGGAAACGGGCGGCGGTGACGGGCGAACGGTCGAGGAAGAACGGCACGACCTCGGCCTCGAACGCTGGCCGCTCGTGCGGCATCCCGCCCTCGCCTCGGAGGACGCCGATGGTGGTCGTGCCGCCGGGGACGTAGACCTGACCGGGGGGCGCCTCCACGGGCTCCGCCAGCGGCTCGGCGCGGCCCGGCCCGGACGGCGACGCCGAGGGCCCCGCGTCGGCGGAGCACCCGGCGCCGAGCGCCCCGACGGCGAGGGCCATCGGCGCGACGAGGAGCAGGAGCGCGCGGGCCGGCATCAGTCGTACAGCAGGCGCTCGCTGGCCTTCCAGTTGCCACGCCGCATCGGCACGCGCATCGCGTCGTCCTGGCTGAGTCGGTCGAAGAGGCGGGCTCGCATGGCGCCCACCACCTCCCGGAGCGCCGGCACCTGGATCAGGTTCACCTGCTCCTGGGGGTCGGCCACGATGTCGTAGAGCTCCTCGGTGTCCCAGACGCCGTGGTAGTAGATGAACTTGTACTGGTCGCCCCTCAGCGCGAACGTGGTCGGCGTGTGGGGGAAGGCGTACTCCCAGTAGTACTCGTAGAGGAACTCGCGGCCGGTCTCGTCCTGGCCCGCCGCCGCCCCGCTGGCGGGGTCCTCCAGCAGGCCGAGGAACGACGCCCCGTCCATGTCGAGGCGCGAGGGGGTCCGGGTCATCTCCAGGAGCGTCGGGGCGATGTCGATGTTGCGGACGATCCCGTCGATCCGGCTCCCCGCCGGCACGAAGCCGGGCGACCACGCCAGCATCGGGATCCGGATCGACTCCTCGTAGGCGTTCCGCTTGTCGATCAGCCCGTGCTCGCCGAGCAGGAACCCGTTGTCGCCGAGGTAGAGCACGAGGGTGTTCTCGGCCAGCCCGCTCTGCTCCAGGTAGTCGAGCACGCGGCCCACCGACTCGTCGACGGCCAGGAGCGTCTCGGCGTAGCGGCGGTAGAAGTTGTCGAACCCGGTCATGCCCGGCCCGAGGTCGCCGTGGTACGGGAAGTCGACGCCGTGCCACGAGCCGCGCTGCTGGCGCACCCAGTGGGGCTTGCCGGCGTAGTTCGCCTCGGTCAGCCACATCGACGGCGGGTACGGGATCGGGTCGCCGGCGTAGGCGCCGGCATGGCGCGGGGCCGGGACGAACTCGGCGTGGACGGCCTTGTGGGAGAGCTCCAGGAAGAACGGGCGGCTCGCGTCCCGCTGCTCGAGGAAGTCGAGGGCGTAGTCGGTGAGCACGTCGGACGTGTACGCGCCGGGGTGCTCGACGCGCTCGCCGTCGACGTTGAGGACCGGGTCGAGGTAGACGCCCTGCCCGCGGAAGCTGACCCAGCGGTCGAACCCGGGGCGCGGCCGGTCGTCGTCCTCGCCCATGTGCCACTTACCGACGAGCGCCGTCTGGTAGCCGGCGGCCTGGAGGTCCTGCGGGAAAAACCGCGTGCCCGGCGGGATCGGGCTCGTGTTGTCCACGACGCCGTGGTTGTGGGCGTAGCGGCCGCTCAGGATGGACGCCCGGCTCGGCGAGCACAGCGACGTCGTGACGAAGGCGTTGGCGACGTGGGCCCCGCCGGCCGCCATCCGGTCCATGTTCGGCGTCTGGAGAAAGTCCGGGGCCTGGGGCATGAACCCCATAAAGTCGTAGCGGTGGTCGTCGGACAGGATGATGACCACGTTGCGCGGCTGGGCCTCGGCCGCCTGGCCCGCGGCCAACGACGCCACGAGGGCCAGGACGAACGCGAGGGCGCTCCCCCGGCCCACCCGACGAGAGGCGGCGACCCCGCCCAGGGCCAGACGCGAACCCTCCCCGCCCCTGTAGGGAGGGCGGGGCAGCGGCGGCGCGGAAAACCGGACGGCGGACATGGGGGCGTACACAGCGAACTCGGGGGGGATGGGTTACTCGGCCGCCAACTCGAAGCGGGCGGACTCCGTAGCGGCCGACGAGCCGCCGACGAAGACCGTGAACCAGCCGGGCTCGGCGGTCCACGCTCCGTCCGCGCCCCAGAGCTGGAGGTCGTCGGGGCGGAGCGTGAACGTGACCGTCCGCGTCTGGCCGGGCGCCAATTCGACGCGCTCGAACCCCTTCAACTCACGGAGCGGCCGGGTCACGCTGGCGACCTCGTCGCGGACGTAGAGCTGGACCACCTCGGCGCCGGGCCGGTCGCCCGTGTTCGCGACCTCGACCGAGACGTCGACCGCTCCGTCCATCGCGAGACGCGCGGCGCTGAGGCGGGGCGCGCTGATCGCGAACGTCGTGTAGCTGAGGCCGTGGCCGAACGGGTAGAGCGCCTCGACGGGCGCGTCGAGGTAGCGCGAGACGTACTTCTCGTTGGCGCCGGGCACGTTGTGCGGCCGGCCGGTCTGCTTGCGGTTGTAGGTGAGCGGCTCCTGGCCGGTCACGTAGGGGAACGAGACGGGCAGCTTGCCGCCCGGGTTGTGGTCGCCCAGGAGCACGTCGGCGACGGCCGGGCCCATCTCGGTCCCCAGGTGCCAGGCTTCCAGGATGGTCGGGGCGATCTCGTCGAGCGCGCCCAGCGCGAGCGGCCGGCCGTTCGTCAAGACCACGACGACGGGCACGTCACCGGCCGCCGCGATCACGCGGCGTGCCAGCTCGAGCTGGGCGCCCGGCAGGGCCACCGATGTCCGGCTGGCGGCCTCGCCCGTCAGCTCGCGGTGCTCGCCCAGGACCAGGACCACGGCGTCCGCGCCGGCCGCCAGTTGGACGGCCCGGTCGTGGCCCGAGGCGTCCGGGCTCAGCATGGCGTCGACGATGGGCAGGAACCCGTCGCGGGGCGGCACCGGGTAGCCCGGCGCGTAGCGGACGTCGGTGCCGGGCATCGCCGCGCGCAGGGCGGGCAGGATGGGCGTGGCCTCCTCGCGCCGGCCCGCGCCGGCCCACGAGCCCAGCGCCGAGACGGAGTCGGCCGCGAGCGCGCCGATCACGGCGACGGAGCCCAGGCCGCGCTGGAGTGGGAGCGCCGCCCGGCCGTCGTTTCCGGGATCGTTCTTGAGCAGCACGACCGACTGGCGGGCGACGTCGCGCGCCGCCGCCCGGTGCGCCGGCGAGAGGAGGACCGACGCTTCAAGGGCCGGGCTCCCGTAGCGGTAGGGGTCCTCGAAGAGCCCCGCCCGGCGCTTGACGCGGAGCACGCGACGGACCGCCTGGTCGACGACGTCTATTGGCAGCGCGCCGTTCTCGACGAGGGCGGGGAGGTCCTCGATGTAGATCCCGTCCACCATGCTCATGTCCACGCCGGCCGCCAGCGCCGCCCGCCCGGCCTCGGCGTCGTCGGCCGCGACCCCGTGGTAGATCAGCTCGCGGACGGCCGTGTAGTCGGCCACGACGAACCCGTCGAAGCCCCACTCGTCGCGGAGCACGCCGGTGAACAGGCCGCGGTCGGCCGTGGCCGGGACGCCGCCGATCTCGTTGAACGCCGACATCAGGGTCTGCACGCCTGCGTCGACGGCGGCGTGGAACGGGGGCAGGACGGTCTCGCGCAACGTCCGCTCCGACAGGTCGACTGTGTTGTAGTCCCGGCCGGCCTCGGCGAACCCGTAGCCGGCGAAGTGCTTGGCCGTGGCGATGACGGTCGTGTCGGCGGCGAGGCCCGCCAGCGAGCGGCCCTGGAACCCGACCACGCGGGCCTCGGCCATCCGGCTGCCCAGGAACGGGTCCTCGCCGGCGCCCTCGACGATCCGCCCCCACCGCGCGTCCGGGGCCACGTCCACCATCGGCGCGAACGTCCAGTGGAGCCCGACGGCGGCCGCCTCTCGGGCCGCCACGCGCGCCGCCCCCTCGACGGCGTCCAGGTTCCAGGACGCGGCCTCGGCCAGCGGGACGGGGAACACCGTCCGGAACCCGTGGACCACGTCGTGACCGAAGATCAGCGGGATGCCGAGGCGGCTTTCCTCGACGGCCACTTTCTGCGCGCGGTGCGTGGCCTCGGCCCCGTACACGTTGAGGAACGACCCGACGCGGCCCGCCCGGATGTCGCCCTCGCCGCCCTGGGTCACGGCCGGGCCGGTCACGGCCCACTGGCCCGTATACTGGGTCAGCTGGCCGAGCTTCTCCTCGACCGTCATCTGCGCCAGCAGGCTGTCGACGAACGCGGCCTCGGCCTGGAGGTCCACCCCGCTCCGGTCGAACACGGGCCGGCGCTGGGCGCTGGCGGCCGTGGAGGCCACGAGGACGAAGAGCAAGACGAGGCGCACGTGTAGAGGGGGTGTGGGAGTGGGGGGAGGGCGGGGCCACGCCCCAGACCGTCTCGGATCGCACGCCGCCGCCCGGCCGCCCCGCCTCGCGGCTGGCGGACGCGCCCGGGGCGGCGGCGGGGACCTAGTAGCCCGGGTTCTGCTGGAGCCCGAAGCTCTCGACCTCGGCCTGCGGGATCGGGTACAGCTCGTGCTTCCCGACGACGAACGTCTTGCCGGCGGCGGCCATCAGCTCGGGCGCGCGGCCCTGGCGGATGATGTCGAACCACCGGTGCTGCTCCAACGCCAGCTCGCGGCCGCGCTCTTCCCAGACGGCCGTCACGAGCGCGTCGCCCGACGCCGTGACGTCCGGGAGCAGCGGCTCCGCTGCGATGGTGAACGAGAGGTCCGTTCGCGTCGGCGCCGCGCCCGGGGCGCTCTGGCTCAGGCGGATCACCTCCACGGTCGCGCTCTGACCGGGAGAGAGGGCGGCCATCGCGGCCTGGTAGTCCGCCTGAGTCAGCACCTGCATGGTATCACTGGACACGATGACGGACGCGACAAGGTCGATGCTGTTGACGACGACCGGGACCGGATTTACACTGGTGTTCCGCGTTGCATCGAGAGGCTCCACTCCTGCCGACGCAGCGCCTGCCTCGGCGTTGCGAACGAACACTCGGCTGGTCGTGTCGGCCAGAGCAAGCACCTCGGCAATACCGGGCGCCAGCGCCTCGATGCCTAGCCCCAGCGTCGCCGTCGCGTTGCCACGAGCCCGCGCGCGCACCTGGTTGAGGTAGCGCTGCGCCTCGCCGTCGCGGCCCGTCCGCGCAGCGGCCTCGGCAGCCACGAGGAGGACATCGGCGTACCGAACGCGCCGGATGTTGACGCCGCTGTTGCCCTGGTTGCCCGGCGAGGTCGTCGGGTCGAACGCCTTCTGGTTGTAGCGCTGGTTGGTAAGCTGGGGGTTGACCTGGATCGCCTCTCCGGACCCGTCGGGGAGCTGCTCCCACGGGTAGAAGATGGTCGCCTCGCGGCGGGGGTCCCCGGGCTCGAAGGCCGCCTCCAGCTGATCCGAGGGCTGGTTGAAGCCCCAACCCAGGTTAGGCGTGCCACGGACGCCCTGGATCTGGGAGTACTGCGAGCCGGCGTTGTTCTCGGCCGTCGACACGGTCTGCACCTCGAAGACGGACTCGCTCGAGTTCTCGCCTGCGTCGGTAAAGAGGGTGGTGTAATCGGGGTAGAGGCTGTACTCGCCCGAGGCGATCACGGCCGAGGCCGCCTGGTACGCCTCTTCGTACTCGTTCTGGTAGAGGTGGGTCAGCGCGAGCATCGAACGCGCCGCGCCCTTCGTAGCCCGACCGGCGTCGCCGGCGCTGTACTGGCTCTTTTCTGGGAGGCCGGCGACGGCCGCCTGGAGGTCGGCCTCGATCAAGGCGTAGGTCTCCTGACGCGTCGCCCGTGCTTGCTCGAACTCGCCCCGCTCCAGCGGCTCCGTGACGAGCGGCACGCCGCCGTAGGCCCGAACGAGGAAGGAGTAGTAGTAGGCGCGGAGAAAGTGGTTTTCCGCGAGGAGCCGGGCGCGGAGGGCCTCGTCCATCGTGGGCACGCGGGGGATCCCTTCGAGGGCCACGTTCGCCCGGAAGACGCCGCGGTAGTACCCACCCCAGGTGCCGCTAAACGAGGTGTTGCCGGAGTCGAAGGTGAGGTCGTCGAGCGCCAGGAGCTGGGCGTTGGCGGTGGGCAAGCTGCCCTTTATGGCCTGGTCCGAGACCATGTCCGTCATCCCAATCCACGCAAAGACGTGGACGTTCCAGTCTCGGAGGACGGCGTAGGTGGCGTTCGTGGCCTGAACCGCGTGCGCCTCCGTCTCGAAAAACCGGTCGGACGTGAGCTCGCCGCGCGGGACGGGGTCCAGGAAGGAGTCGCAACCGAGTTGGAAACCGACGGGCGCGAGCAGCGCCGCCAGGGTGACGGACCGGAGGAGGAAGCGGGGGGAGAACGTCATGGCGCAGGGGCACAGGGGCCGGCTTAGAAGGAAAGGTCGAGGCCGACCGCGAGGGTGCGGGCGATGGGATAGACGCCGCGGTCGATGCCCGCGTCGAGGACGCCTCCGCCCCCGATCTCCGGCGTGTACCCGTTGTAGTCCGTGAACGTGATCAGATTCGTCCCGCTGACGTAGATCCGGGCACGGTTGACGAGGAGGCGGTTGGCGTACCGCGGCGGGAGGACGTAGCCTAGCTGGAGCGTCTGGAGCTTCAGGAACGACGCGTCCTGGATAAACCGGCTCGACGCCTCGTAGTTGGGGCCGGAGGTAGTGAGGCGCGGCTCGCTGTTGCTCGTGCCGGGACCGGTCCAGCGGTCGAGGAACGACTCTTCGAAGTTGTCGATGCCAAAGCGGATCGCCGTCCGCGCGTTGTACACCTCTGCTCCAAAGGCGCCCGAGAAGGCCGCGCTCAGGTCGAAGCTCCTCCACCCGAGGTCGACCCCGAAGCCGAGGAGGTAATCGGGGATCGGAGACCCGAGGTTGACCTTGTCGTCCGCGGTGATCCTGCCGTCGCCGTTCGAGTCCGCGTAGCGGATGTCGCCTGGCTTCGCGTTGCCTTGGGTCGGGGCGCCCTCGATCTCCTCCTGCGTCTGGAAGACGCCTTCGACCTGGAAGCCGTAGTACGAGCCGATGGGCTCCCCGACGACGGTGCGGTGGGTCCGGGTGACGCTGTTGCCGAGCCCGCCGCTGAGGATCTCCTCGTTGCCCTCGCCCAGCGCGAGCACCTCGTTGTGGATGGTCGACCCGTTCAGGCTGAGGGCGTACCGGAAGTCTGAGGCGATGCCGCTAATTCCGAGGCTCGCCTCGAAGCCGGAGTTCCGCACGGACGCCGCGTTCACGATGGGGTTGCCGGCGGACCCGACGTAGTCAGGGATCGGGATGGCGACCAAGATGTCCTCGGTGTCGCGGCTGTAGTAGTCCACCGTGGCCGTTAGGCGGTCGTTGAAGAACGCCGCGTCGAGACCAACGTCCATCTGCACCACGCTCTCCCACTTGATGTCCGGGTTGGACAGCGAGGTGAGGGTCTGGCCGTAGTAGAGGGTCGGGTCCTGACCAAACACGGCGTTGAGGTTGCCGTTGACGAGCGCCAGCGCGGCGTACTCGCCGATCTTCTCGTTGCCGATGGCTCCATAGCTCCCGCGGACCTTGAAGGCCGAGACGTATGGGACCCCGTCCATGAACGGCTCGTCGGCCACGTTCCACCCCAGGCCGATTGATGGGAACGTGCCGTACCGGTTGTTCGGGCCGAACCGGGAGGACCCGTCTACGCGCAGCGAGACTGTCGCGAGGTAGCGGTCCAGGAACGAGTAGTTGGCCCGGGCGAGGTAGGACTGCATCGTCCAACTCCGGCCGTTGCTCGTCACTTCCTGCCCCTCTTCCTCACCCGCCCGGAGGTACCAGAAGGAGGGGTCCTCCCCGATCAGGTTCTGGCGCTGTCCCTGGAGGAACTCGTAGTTGAACGACTGGAGCGTAAAGCCGCCCAGCACGTCCAGGCGGTGGCGACTGTCGGCCGTGAGCAGGTCGTAGGTCGCCGTGTTCTCCCACAGCCAGGTGTCTGCCGACGTCTCTTGGACGAGGAGCCGGCTGCTCTCGTTCTGCTGAGTCGGCGAGACGAAGAAGCTGGGCGTGAAGCTCTTGTACTCGCCGCCGTCGAGGTCCACGCCGAACTCGGAGCGCAAGCCGAGTCCAAACGGGAGGTCGAAATCCACGAACGCGTTCCCTGCCAGGCGGAAGCCTTTCTCCTTGTTTCGGTTATAGAAGACGGCGGCGGCGGGGTTGCCGGAAGAGGATAGGTCCACGTCGTTGAACTCGCCGTCGGTCATAGGAGCGACGGTGGGGTTTGCCAACAACGCCGACCGGACCACGCCCGCCGAACGCTCGCCCTCCCGGTAGATGACGTTGACGTTGTGCCCGATGCGCGCGCGCCCGCCGAGCCGGTACTCGTTGTTGATCCGGAGCGTAGCGCGGT
The DNA here is from genome assembly GCA_947493945.1 of uncultured bacterium. Lineage (GTDB taxonomy): Bacteria > Bacteroidota > Rhodothermia > Rhodothermales > Rubricoccaceae > Rubrivirga. The sequence goes on from CANLSR010000001.1 coordinate 206,530, forward strand.
CGTAGGCCGAGCCGCGCAAGATGCCGTCTTGGGTGACCACGTCGCCGCTGACGTAGTACGAGATGTCCTCCGTACCGCCCCGCGCAGCTACGGTGACGTTGCGGATGGGGGCGCTCTGATACACCTGGTCCTGCCAGTCCGTGGTCGTGGTCACGGCGTCGGGGTCGTCGAAGACCGGGTCCAGCCCGGAGTTGGCCGCCAGCTCGTTGGCGAGTTGGGCGTACTGGGGCCCACTGACCAGGGCGATCTCTCGCTGGAGGCTCTGGACGCCGGTGTAAGCGCGGACGTCAACGGTCGGCTTGGAGCCGAAGCCCCCCCTCTTCGTCGTGATCACTACGACGCCGTTGGCACCGCGCGAGCCGTAGATCGCCGTCGCCGAGGCGTCCTTCAGGACGGTGATCGACTCGACGTCGTTTGGGTTGAGAAAGTCGATGTCCTCCAGCAAGAGCCCGTCGACGACGTAGAGCGGGTTGGCGTTGTTGAGCGTGCCGACGCCACGGACGAGGATCCTCGCGCCCTCGCCGGGGTCGCCGGACGCCGGCGTGACCTGGACGCCGGCGACGCGGCCCTGGAGGGCCTGGGCCACCGACGGCGTGGCCTGCTCGGCGAGCTCCTCGCCGGACACCGAGGACACGGCGCCCGTCACGTCGCGGCGCCGCTGCTCGCCGTAGCCCACCACGACGATCTCGTCCAGCGAGGCGTCGGCGAGCACGAGCGAGAAGTCGACGGTCGCCGTCTCGCCGGCCCGGACGACGGCGCCCCGCTCCTGCGGGGTGTACCCGATAAAGGAGGCGCGGACGGTGTAGGACCCGGCCGGGACGTCGCGGATCGTGTATTCGCCGGAGGCGCCGGTGCTGGCGCCCAGCGTGAGCACCGACTGGCCGTTGGCGTCCAGGACCACGACGCTAGCGGCCGGCAGCGTGGTGGCGCCGAGCGAGTCCATGACCACGCCGGCGATCGTGCCGGTTTGGGCCTGGGCCGTGACCGCCCCGCCCAGCAGGAGCACCACGCCCGCGAAGAGCTGGAGCGCGCGCGACGTGCGGCGGGTGGGGAGGGCGAGGGGTCCGGCGGTGGGCAGCCAGAAGCGCAGAGTGACCGTATTCATCGGGAGCCGGGGTCGGGCGGAGTAGGGCGCGGACGTCTGGGGGTGCACCGCGGGAGGAGGGCCGCTTTAGGAGCGGGCCCCACACGACTCGCGGACGACGAGCCGGGTGGGGAGGGTGAGAGCGGACGGGACGGAGTCGGGGTCTCGGACGGCGCCGAGCACGGAGGCGACGGCCCGCGCGCCCATCTCGTCGATCGGCACGTGGACCGTCGTGAGCGCTGGCGTGACGAAGCGGGCCACGGGCACGTCGTCGAAGCCGGCCAGGGCCACGTCGCCGGGCACGTCGAGGCCCGCCTCGCGGAGTCCGCGGAGGGCGCCGATCGCCATCGCGTCGTTGGCGGCGAACAAGGCCGTCGGGCGGGGCGAGAGGGCCAGGAACGCGGCGGTGGCCGCGTAGCCCGAGGCCTCGGTAAAGTCGCCGGCGAGTTCGAGCGCGGGGTCCGGCGCCAGGCCCGCCTCCGCCAGCGCCTGGCGGTGGCCGTCGCGGCGGGCACGGGCGTCGGCGTTCGGGGCCGGGCCGGAGACGAGGGCGATCCGGCGGTGGCCGAGCCCCGCCAGGTGCCGCGTCATGGCCGCCGCCCCGGCCGCGTCGTCGATGTCGACCGAGCCGTGGCCCGCGACCTCCCCGCCCAGGACGACGACCGGGAGGCTGGCCGGGAGGTTCGCCCGGAGCACGTCGGCCTCGATGTCGGGCGACATCACCACCAGCCCGTCGACGCGGCCGACGAGGGTGCGGAGGCCGCGGACGAGTTCGCCCGGCCCGTCGTGGACGCTCGCCAGGAGCGTGTGGTAGCGGGCGGCACGAACGGCCCCCTCGACGCCCCGGATGACCTCGGAGTAGAAGTCGCCGTAGAGGTCCGGCAGCAAGACGCCGACGGTCTCGGTCGTGCTCGTGGTCAGGTTCCGGGCCGTCCCGTTGGGGACGTAGCGGAGGCGCCCGGCCGTCTCCAAGATGCGCTGGCGGGTCTCCTCGCCCACCGGCCCGCTCGCGTTGAGCACGCGGGACACGGTGGCGACGGAGACGCCGGCTTGTTGGGCCACCTCACGCATCGTGACGGCCATGTTCGGAAGCGCTACCAGGGAGGGATCACAAAAAAGCATAAACGCCTTCCTGTGGACGGGAGACCCGATGTAATCGGTTACAGTCAGTGTACGCGTCCACGCCTCCCCTGTCAAGCCCACGTGCCGATGCCCCTCCCCTATCGCCCCGTGACCGTCCCGGACGCGACTCGCGCGCCGCCGCCCCCCGCGTCCACGGCCCCTAGACGTTCCCGGGCGAGCGCTCGCCGGGGGGCTCGGTCCAGATTCGGCATCCGGTCAGCGCCTGGGCGGCGCGCTGCGCCGACGCCTCGCCCTCGAACACGCCCACCGTGGCCGATCCGGTGCCCGACAACACCGCCAGCCCGGCGCCCGCGGCCTCCAGCGACTCGCGCACGGCGCGGATCTCGGGGTGCGCCGCTTCGACCGGCGCCTGGAAGTCGTTGGTGACCTCCGCCCGCCAGCGCGCCAGGTCGTCCGAGGCCACGGCGGCCGCCAGGTCGGGCCGGGCGCGGTCGTCGGGCACGACGCCGGCGAACGCCTGAGCCGTCGAGACGTGGACGGGCGGGACGGCCACCACCAACCAGAACGGGCAGCGGTACGGCGCGCCCGTCTCGTCCGCGAGCGGCACCAGCCGCTCGCCGCGGCCGGTGGCGTGGGCAGCGACGCCGTCGAGGAAAAACGGAACGTCGGAGCCCAGCCCGAGCGCCAGTTCCTCCAGCGTGGGACGGGGCACGTCGAGGCCCCACAGGTCGGCCAGCAGGCGCAGCGTGGCCGCGGCGTCCGACGAGCCGCCGCCCAGCCCGGCCCCGTAGGGCACCCGTTTGTCGAGGTGCAGCCGGGCGCCCGCCTCAGCCCCGGCCCACTGGCGGAGCGCGCGCGCGGCCTGGACGACCAGGTTGGAGTCGCCCGTCGGGAGGGCCGGGTCCGTCGTGGTGAGCGCCAGTTCAGGCGCCGGTTCAGCGGAGAGCGTGTCCGCCCAGCCGGTGGGCAGGAAGACGGTGTCCAGGTCGTGGAACCCGTCCGGCCTCCGCCGCAGGACGTGGAGGCCGAGGTTGACCTTGGCGGGAGCGAGGCGAGAGAGCACGGGCGACGGCGGGGGGCTGGGCAAGATCCGACGCGCAGGCGGCGCCGGCGGGCGAGAAGGCGACGGCGTCTCGGCAGGAGACGCCTTTCTGGGCGCGGGCTCGTCGGGGCCTCGGTTGGGCCCTGCCGTCTGGGTCCTGCAGCGGTACCTTCGAGCACGGTTGCTACGCACGTCTCTCCCCCCTGGCGCCCCATGGCCCACCCCGCTCGCGGGATTGCTCTGTCTGTGCTCGCGCTCGTCCTCGCGCTGGCCCCGCCCGCAACCGCTCAGTTTTCGCCCCCGTCGGGCGGCCCCAACCGGGGGGCCGCCGCACGCGGCGCCGCGCGGCTGGTTGCGACTCCCCAGCCCCAGACCATCGCGCTCGAAGGCGCCATCGACGCCGACGCCTACGTGGTCGGGCCGGGCGACGTGTTCATGATCTCGGTCGGCGGCAGCGTGGCCCTGCAAGAGCCGGCCACGGTCTCGGCCGACGGGCTCCTGGTGGTCACCGGCGTCGGGACGTTTCGGGCGGCCGAGCGGCGCCTCTCCGAGGTCCGCGCCGACGTGCTGGCGGGGCTCCGCCGCGAGTACGTCCGGCCCGAGGTCGGCGTGGCGCTGGCGGTCCCGCGGCTGTTCTACGTCCACGTGTCGGGCGCCGTGCCGCTTCCCGGGCGGCACCTGGTCTCGGCCCTCGGCCGGGTGGACGACGCGCTGGGGATCGCGACCAAGGACCCCGACGTGGGCTTCAACCCGCTCCAGCCCCAGAGCGCCCGCGACTTGGCGCGCTACGACGTGCCCCCGACCCGGCGCATCGAGCGCCGCCCGGCGCTCCGCAACGTCCGCGTGGTGAACCGCGACGGGCGCGAGCGCCGGGTGGACCTGGCCCGCTACTTCGCCACCGGCGACACGCGCTTCAACCCGACGCTGGACGACGGCGACGCGATCGTCCTGCCCGAGTTCGACCCCGACCGCGAGGGCGTGTTCGTGGACGGGGCCGTGGACCGGCCCGGCACCTACGACTGGCGGCCCGGCGACACGGCGCTCGACCTGCTGGCGGTGACGGCGGGCGACGAGATCGACGGCCGGATCCGGGCCGTGCGCCGCACCCGACGCGGAGCCGGGGGCTCGGCCGAGTCGGTCGAGGTCCCGCTGGCGGAGGCCGCCAGCCTGGACATCCAGCCGCGCGACGGGCTCTACGCCATCCCCGCCGACCCCGACGCGGGCCAGGCGGGCGTCGTGGGCGAGGGCGTCCGCTACCCCGGCACGTATCCCATCGTGGCGGGCCAGACGTCGCTGGTGGCGCTGGTGGAGATGGCCGGCGGGCTGTCGCCCGACGCCCTGGTGCGCGGCGCCTACCTGGAGCGCCGGGCCCGCGCCGAGGCCCAGGAGACCGTCGACGACCGGGCGCTCGACTTTTCCCGCCGCCTGACGTCGCGCGGGCTCGACACGACGGCGACCGACCTCGGCGACCTGAGCGGGTTGTCGCTCGTCGGGCGCCGCTACTACGCCCAGGAGGCGCGGCGCACGCCCCGGCTGGCGGTCGACCTGGGCGCGGCGCTCCGGGGCGGCCCCGGCGTGACGCTCCAGGACGGCGACCGGCTGGTGGTGCCGCGCGACCTGGGCACGGTGCGCGTGTTCGGCCAGGTCGGGCAGAGCGGCTACGTGGCCTACCAGGACGGCCAGCGGGCGGGCGCCTACGTCCGGTCCGCCGGCGGGCTGGGGCCGGCCGCGACCGAGACCTACGTCGTCGACGCGGCGACGGGCCGCTTTACCGCCGGCGCCGAGACGGTGGTGCAGCCCGGCGACGCCGTGTTCGTCGGCCGCGAGGCCACCTCCGACAACCCGGCGTACGAGAGCCTGGCCATCCAGGAGCGCCAGATCGAGCGCCAGGACGCGCGCGACCGCCGCCAGGCGCGGTACCAGCTGATCCAGACCACCATCGCGGCCATCGGCACGCTCCTGACCGCCCTCGTCGTGGTCAACACGCTCACCGACGGCAACTGATGGCGACGCGCTCACCCCACGGCCCCGACCTCGACCCCGCGCTGCACCTCTCGGGCGACGGCGGCACGCCCGACGGCGAGGCCCACCCACTCGACGCGCCGCGCACACCGCCAGCGGGCCGGGCCGAGCCCCGAGACCCCGCCGAGCGGGTGCAGGAGCGGCTGTGGTGGGCGGCGGCCGTCGTCTGGCGCCGCCGGTGGTGGGTCGTGGCGGCGACTGCGCTGGTCGCCGTGCTGGCGGTCTGGCTCACGCTCCAGATCCCCGACCGCTACCGCGCCGAGACGCGCGTGCTGCTGCCCGACTCCGGATCGTCCGGCCTGACCGCCCTGTTGGGGCGCGGCTCGTCGGCCGCGGCGGCGCTGCTGGGCGGCGGGGGCGGCGGCGGCTACACGCGCTACCTCGCCATCCTGACGTCGCGCTCGGCCATGGAAGACGTGGTCGCGCGCTACGACCTCGTCCGACAGTACGAGACGGAGGACGAGCCGGACCCGCTGGCGGAGGCGGTCCGCGAGCTGTCCGACCGCACCGACTTCGACGTCAGCCTCGACTTCGACTACCTCGCCGTCCAGGTGCTGGACGAGGACCCGGCGCAGGCGGCCCAGATGGCCAACACGTTCGTCGAGATCCTCAACCGCGAGAACGTCGCGCTCAACCAGGAGAGCGCCTCCACCAACCGGGTGTACCTCGAACGGCGGCTGGAGCGCTCCCAGGCCGACCTGGACTCGCTCATGGCCGAGATGCAGGGGCTCCAGGAGCGGTACGGCGTGATCGAGCCCGAGTCCCAGAGCGCGGCGCTGATGGAGTCGCTCGGCGCCGCCAGCGCGTTGGTCGCCGAGGCCGAGGTGAACTACCAGATGCTGCGCTCCGAGTGGGGCGACGAAAACGAGCAGACGCGGACGGCGCAGGCGGGCCTGGCCGCCGCCCAGGCCCAACGCGACCGGCTCACCTCGGGCGCGGACGCCGTGATGCCCGTCGCCGTGGGCCAGCTGCCGGCCGTGGGGCGGCGCTACGCCCAGCTCCAGCAGGGCATCATGCTCCAGGGCGCGATCCTGGAAGAGGTCCAGCCGCTCTACGAGCAGGCACTGCTCAACGAGCGCCGCCGCGCCGACGCCGTCCAGGTGATCGACCCGGCCGTGCCGCCCAAGAAAAAGGCCGAGCCTCGCCGGTCCCTGCTGGTGATCGCCGCGACGCTGTCGGGCCTGCTGATCGTGGTGCTGTCGGTGCTGGGCGCCGCCGCCGTGCGGCGCGTGGCGCCCGGCGTCGCAGCCCGCCTCCAGCAGCCGGTCTAGGCCGTGGCGCTCGCGTCCCCCGGCTCGCCGGCCCCCGTCCGCACGGTGGAGCGCTGGGGGTACGCCGCGCTGGCGGGCGCGGTGGTGCTGTCGGCCGGGGCGTGGTGGCTCGGGGTGACGGGCGAGGTCCCGCTGCTCGCGCTGGCGCCGCCAGCGGCACTGCTGCTCGGGCTCGCCGTCGCGTCGGCGCCGCCGTCGCGGCCGCTCGCGCTCGCGGTCGTGGTCGGGTCCAGCGTGGCGCTGCTGGGCGGCGACCGGGGGGTGACGGCGGCCGAGGTCGTGTTCGGCGTGCTCGCCTACGGGTACCTCGTGCTGTGGACGGTCCGGGCCGTCGCGGCGCGCGAGGGCGTGCTCCGCTCGGGCACCGACGTGGCCGCCGCCCTGTGGTGCACGCTGGGCATCGGCGGCGGCGTCGTGCTCGGGGCGCTGTTCGGCGCCGACCCGTACGACTTCCGGGCCGACCTCCAGGCCGCCCTCTTTTTCCCGTTCTACTTCCCGGTCAAAGAGGTGGTCCGGCGCCACGCCGTGGGCGCGCGGCTGGTCGGCGCGCTGGTTGTCGGGCTCGGCGTCGTGGCCGCCGTGATGACCGCGGTTCACGTCCGCGCCGCGCTGGCGGAGGCGACGGCCGTGTACGAGATCGTCGACGTCCGGGGCAGCGTGGGGCAGACCATGATGGGCGCCTCGCTCGTGCTGTCGCTCGCCGCGCTCACGGTCGCGCGCCGGCGCCTGCTCGGGGTCGGGCTCCTCGTCGCCTTGGGCGTGACGCTGGGCGGCATCGTCATCGACAAGTCCCGCGCGTTGTGGGTGGCGCTGCTGCTGGCCGTGGTGCTCCTTGGCCTGCTGTCCCGCGGGTCGGAGAGGCGGCGCCTGGCGGTCGCGGCCGGCGGCGGGGCCGTCCTGCTAGTGGCCGCGGCGCTGGTGGTCCTGGGGCGCGACGCGCTGCTGATCGGCATCGGCGTCCTCAACCGCTTTTCTTCGCTGGGCGCCGCGGGCACCGACATCTCGCTCCTCAACCGGTTTGCCGAGAGCCGGGCCGCGTTCGCCCAGATCCTGGACAACCCGATCTTGGGCCACGGCTGGGGCGTCCAGATCACGTACTACAGCCCGCTCGGCGAGGGCACCCAGACGTGGGCGTTCCTGCACAACGGGTACCTCGCGCTGTGGCACAAGCTGGGGCTCTGGGGCCTGCTCCTGATGACCGGCGTGTGGTTCTCGACCGTCGTCCAAGGCGCCTGGACCTCGCGGACGGCGGCGCTCGACCGAGCCGACCGGGCCGTCCTCAACGGGACGGTCGCCGTCTTGGCCGTGTTCGCGATCACGGCGATCACGTCCAACCCGTTCTCGCTCATGGACCAGATGCTGACGCTGGCGGTGCTGCTGGGGCTCGCGAACGGGATCGTCGAACGAGAGCGGGACCAGAGGGCCGCCCGGTGAGCGCAGGCGAGCGGATCGTACGGAACGCGGCGGCCCTGACCGCCTCCCGGGCGGCGGCGATGGGGCTCAACTTCGTGGTGTGGGTGCACCTGGCCCGAGTGCTGGAGCCCGAGCGGATGGGGATCTTGGGCTTCGGGCTCTCCCTCGTCGGGTTCGTAGTGCTGGGCGTCACGCTGGGGTTCGACGCCGTGGGCACGCGCGAGGTCGCCCGGGCGCCGGACCGCGTCCCGGAGATGGTGAGCGCGCTGGTCTCGCTCCGCCTGGCCCTGGCGGTCGCCGCGGCCGTGGCCTACGGGATCGGCGTGTGGGCGGCGCCAATCTCGGGGACGTACCGGGCGGTGCTGGCGGTGCTGGGGCTCCAGATCCTGGCCCGCGCCATCCGCCTCGACTGGGTCTACGTCGGCGTCGAGCGGATGGGGGTGGTGGCCGTCCGCGACGTGGCGGCGGCGGCGCTGGCGGCGGCGGGCGCCTTGGTGCTCGTCCGCGACGCCGACGCGGTGGTGATGGCGGCGGCGCTGGTGGTGGCGGCCCCGCTGCTGGGCACGCTGGGCGTGTGGGCCGGCTACCGCCGCGACTTTGGGCGCCTCCGCCTGCGGGCCGACCGCGCGGCCTGGGTCACGCTGTTCCGCCCGGCGCTGCCGCTGGCGGCCTCGGCGGTCATGATCGAGGTGTACACCAACCTCGACACGTTGGTCCTGGAGGGGTTTCGGACCACGACCGAGGTCGGGTGGTACAGCGTGGCCTACAAGGCGGTGATGCTGGCGCTGGTGCCGGCGGCGGTGCTCAGCCAGGCGTTTTTCGCCCGGCTCTCCCAGGCCCTCGGCGACGCCGAGGCGATGCGCCAGCGCGGGGCGTCCTACGCCCGAGCGACGCTGGCCTTTGGCGTCCCCATCGCCCTGACGGGGCCGTGGCTGGCCGAGCCGGCGCTGGTCTGGCTCTACGGGGCGCCCTACGCGCCGGCCGCGCCCGCGCTCGCCCTGCTCTTAGTCAACGCCGGCGTGATCTACGTCAACATGTCGCTGGGCACGCCGCTGCTGGCGTGGGACCTCCAGACGCCCTACATGTGGATCGTCGCCAGCGGGGCCGTCGCCAACGTGGTCCTCAACCTGGCCCTGATCCCGCCATACGGAATCGCGGGCGCCGCGGCGGCGACGGTCGCCAGCGAGGCGGTGGTGCTGGTAGGATTGGTCCGCGTCTACCGCCGCGCGGTCGGGGCCATTCCGCTCGGGGCGCTCCTGCGGCCCGTCCCGGCCGCGCTCGCCGGCGCGCTCGGGCCGACGCTGTGGGGGCTCGGGCACGGCTGGCCCGTCGCGGCGACGGTCGCCGCCGGCGCCGCTGGCTACGGCGTGCTGGCGTGGGCCACCGGCGTCGTCGACCGCGAGGGCGCCCGGGCGTGGTGGCGGGCCCGGCGCTAGCCCACGGCCGGCCCGATCTTGGCCCCACGCCCCCGCCCCATGCACCTCGCCTTCGTCTCCCAGTACGACCCCGCCGACCTCGCGTCGTACTCCGGCATCCCCCACCACATGGTCCGCGCGCTCCGCCAGCGGGTCGACCGGCTGAGCGTCGTGGCGCCGCTGGCGGCGGGCAACCGCGTCGCCGGGCGGCTCGCCAAGCTGCGCCACCGGGTCCGCGGCGAGGGGTACAGCCGCCAGCACACGCCCGCCGCCGCCCGCGCGCTCTCCGAGTCCGCCGCGGAGGCCGTGCGCGCCCTCCGCCCCGACGCCGTGCTGACGCCGAGCACGCTGCCGCTCTACAGCCTCGACGTGGACTGCCCGACGGCCTGCTGGCCCGACGCCACGTTCGAGGCCAACCTCTTGTTCTACCCGGACTTTTCCATCCTTTCCGACGCACACATCGTCGAGGCCCACGACGTCGAGCGGCAGGCGCTCTCCAACGCCACGCTCGCCCTGTTCGCCGCCCGGTACGCCGCCGACTCGGCCTCGGGCTACTACGGCGTCCCCGAAGCGGCGGTCCACGTGGTGCCTTACGGCGCCAACCTCGGCCGCGCGCCCGACGACGTCGAGGCCGGGCTGGCGGCGCGGCCCGACGGCGAGTGCCGGCTGCTCTATGTCGGCAGCGGCTGGGTGCGCAAGGGTGGCGACGTGGCATTGCGGGTGGCCGAGGAGATGACCGCCGCCGGCCTCCCCACGACGCTGACCGTGGCCGGCCCGCCGCCGCCGGTCCGACACCCTTTGCTGCGCGTGACCGGGTTCTTGCGGAAGGACGTCCCGGTCGAACGCGACCGGCTGCGGCGGCTCTTGGCCGAGAGCCACGTTCTCTGTATGCCCGTCCGCGCCGAGGACTACGGCTGCGTGTTCGCCGAGGCCGCCGCGTTCGGGCTCCCCAGCGTCGCCACGCGCGTGGGCGGCGTGCCGTCGGCCGTGGCCGATGGCGAGAGCGGGCTGCTGGTCCCGCCGCGCTCCCGCCCCCAGGACATCGCGGCCCAGGTCATGGACCTCCTGGCCGACGCCGAGCGCTACCGCCAGCTGTGCCGGTCGGCGCGCGGCTGGTACGAGCGCGTCGGCAACTGGGACGTCGCGGCCGACCGCGTCGTGGGCCTGTTCGGCGAGGTGGCCTGATGCGTCTGCTCGTGGTCGAACCCTACGTCGGGGGGCATCAAGCGGTGTACGCCCGGCACGTGGTCGAAGGCTGGGCGCGACGTGGGGCACCGGGCGCGCTGGTGCTGGCCGGGCAAGGCGCCCTGCTGGCGGACGTCGCCGGCGTGACGGAGGCGGCCGGCGCTGAGACGGCGGAGATCCACCCCCGTGAGGTGATGCCGCCCCAGACCGGGCTCGCCAACGCGCTCGGGCGGGGCCGGATGGCGCCCCTCCGGCGGTTGGTGCGCGCGCACCAACCGGACCGGGTGCTGCTGATGAGCTTCGAACATCTGGTTGGACCTCTAGCCCGACGCGCACGGCTACCGGGACGTCCGCCACTCGGTGCCCTCGCCTTCCACACCGGCGCCGACCTGCCGCGCACCGCCCGGACGGCCGCGCGCGACGTGATGCTCCGCGCCGCGCTCCGCCACCCCGACCTCGCCACGCTCTACACCGTCGACCCGTCGGCGCCGCCGCGCATCCGGGCGCTGGGCACGCGCGCCGATGTGGTGGCCGTTCCCGACCCCATCCCCGACCCATTGCCGACGCCGTCCGCCAGCGACACCCGAGCGGCGTGGGGCGTCGGTCCAGGGCGCCGGCTGGCGGTGCTCCTGGGCACGCTGGACGGGCGCAAGGGCGCGGCGGTGCTGCTCGACGCGCTCCTGCTGCTCCCCAACGACGCCGGCCGCCGGCTGGCGGTCGTGATGGCCGGGCGCGTCGCGGAGCCGATGCAGCAGACCGTGGCCCAGGGGCTCGCCCGCGTCCGGTCCGAAACGGCCGTGCAGATCGTCCACCGGCCCGGGTTCGTGAGCGACGCCGACCTCGCCGCGCTCACCGCCGCGGCCGACGTCGTGCTGCTGCCATACCCCGGACAGATCGGGTCCAGCGGCTTCCTGATGGCCGCCGCCGCCGCCGGCACGCCGGTGCTGACCCAGCGCACCGGCCTCATGGGCCAGCTTACCCAGACGCACGGGCTGGGACAAACCACCGACACAGGCTCCGCCCCGGCCGTCGCCGCCAGCCTCGCGCGCGCCATCGACAACCCCGGCGCGGACTTCCAGCCGTCGCTCGCCCAGGCGTTCGCCGAGGCCCACACGCCGGCCGCGTTCGCCGACGCCTTGCTCGGCCCCATCTTTGGCCCATGATCCGACACGTCTGCGTCCAGTGGCCTCGGTTGGGGCCGTACCACCTGGCCCGGCTGGGCGCGCTCCACCGCCGGCTCGCACGCGAAAGAGTCGCGCTGACGGCGCTGGAGACCGCCAGTGGAGACACGACGTACGGATGGCGAGAGGAGGCCGGCGCGCTTCCGTTTGAGCGAGTCTGCGCCCTGCCCGGCCGGGCGCTGGAGACGGTTCGCCCGGCCGAAACGTGGTCGGCGGTGACGGCCGCGCTCGACCGCATCGACGCCGACGCGGTCGCGATCACCAGCTACAGCACGCCCGACGCCCAGGCCGCGCTGGCGTGGTGCCGACGCCGACGGTGCCCGGCCGTGGTGATGTTCGACAGCCGGGCCGAGGACGCCGCGCGGAGCCGCCCACGCGAGGCCGTCAAGCGGGCGCTCGTCCAGAGCTACGACGCCGCGCTCGTGGCCGGTACGCCCCAGGCCGCCTACCTCGCGTCGCTGGGGATGCCGCCGTCGCACACCTTCCGCCCCGTCGACGTGGTGGACAACGCGCGGTTTGCGTGCCCGCCCGAGCGCACCGGCAATCCGCCGACGGTGCTCAGCGTGAACCGGTTTGTGGAGCGGAAAAACGTGGCGACGCTGATCCGGGCGTACGGTCGGTTTCGGCGCGACGGCGGGCCGGCGTGGCCGCTGGTGCTCGTCGGCGACGGGCCCGAGCGGGCCGCGCTCCACGCGCTGGCGGCGAGCGAGGGCGTGCCCGACGTCCAGTTCCCCGGCTTCCTCCAGGTCGAGCGCCTGCCGGCGGTCTACGCCCAGGCCGGCGTCTACGTCCACCCCGCCGCCGCCGACCCGTGGGGCCTGGTCGTCAACGAGGCGATGGCGGCGGGCCGACCCGTGCTGGTCTCGACCGGCGCCGGCTGCGCGCCCGACCTGGTGCGCGGCAACGGCTGGACGTTCAGCCCGGACGCGCCCGACGCGCTGGCGGCCCTGCTCGGCCGCGTCGCCGCGCTCGCGCCCGACGCCCGCGCCGACCTCGGCCGCCAGTCGCAGGCCGTCATCGCCGGCTACTCGCTGGACGCCTTTGCCGAGGGCCTGTGGCGCGCCGTCCAGGCCGGCCAGAGTCGTGCCGACCGTCCGCTCAGTCTGGCAGCGTGCGCCGTCTTGGGCGCCCTGCGGCTGACCGCCCGCCGCCACCAGTCCTTCCACACCGTCGATGCCTAAGCGCCCCGTCGTCGTGCTCGGCCGGTTTCCGCCGCCCATCGACGGCCAGTCGCTGGCGACGGCGCGGTCGGCCGAGTTTCTGGAGGCGGCCCGTCCGGTGGTCCGGATCAACACCGAGCCGCCGGGTCCGCTCCTCCGCCACCCCGATCCCGCGTTCAGCCTGGGGCGGACGGCCCATTTCATCCGGACCAGCCGCCGAATCCGCCGCGCGCTGGCGCAAGCACCCGACGCCCCGGTGGTGTGGCACGCCGCCTCGCCGTCGACGCTGGGGCACTGGCGCGACGTGCTGACGACGCTCCCCGCGCTCGGCGCCTCGCGCCCGGTCTACGCCGTGCTCCACCGCGGGACGTTCCACGAGCTGACGCGCTCGGCCGTCACTCGGCCGACGGCCGCGCTCCTGGCCCGGCGGGTGACGGCGGTCGTGGTCCAGAGTCAGACCCTGGCCGACCGCCTGGACGGGTGGGTCGAGGCCGGCCGGCGCGTCGTGATCCCCAACACCGTAGATCACGCGCTCGACGTCCCAGCCGAGCAGGCGCGGGCGCGCATCGTGGCGGGGCCAAGCGACCCGCTCCGTCTCTTGTTCTTGAGCAACATGATCCGAGAGAAGGGCTACATCGACGTGCTAGAGGCCGCTGTTCTTCTCTACGAGCGCGGCGTCTCGTTTCGGCTCGACATGGCCGGCAACTGGTCGTCGGCTGCGGATCAGGCCGCATTCCAGGCCCGGGTCGAGAGCGCGGGGCTGGCGGGCACCGTCCACCACCACGGCGGAGTGGCCGACCGCGAGCACGCCCGGCGGCTCCACCTGGCCGCCGACGTGTTCGTGCTCCCGACGACGCACCCGAGCGAGACCCAGCCCATCGCGATGGTCGAGGCGCTGGCGGCCGGCTCGGCCGTCGTGGCGACCGACCGGGACGTGCTCCGGGACCTGCTCGGCAGTCCAGCGCCGGGCGCGCTCGTCCCGGGCCACGCGCCCCGCGCCATCGCCGACGCCGTGGCCGGGCTCGCCGAGCCCAGTCGCTGGCGGGCCGCGGCGACGGCCGCCCGCGCTCGGTTCGAGCGCGCGTTCGCGCCCGCGGTCGTCGGCCGCCAGTGGGTCGCGCTCGTCGGCTAGATTGGCGCGCCTCCCTCCGCCCCCATGAACGCCCTCCAGGACCGTGTCGACCGCGAGCGGATCGCCCACACCGAGGACGACGTGCTGGGCCGCAGCGCCGAGCTCAAGGACCGCTTTTCCCACATCTGGCGCTACCCCTCGCTCCGCCGGCTGCTCGGCCAGCTTGAGGCCCACCTCGACGCCGCGGCCGGCCAGCGCGTGCTCGACCTCGGATGCGGGCGCGGCGAGCGGAGCGTGGACCTGCTCCGGCGCGGGGCGACGGTCGACGGCATCGACATCTCGGAGGTCTACACCGACCGGGCGGAGGCCGCCGCCCGAGCGGCCGGCTTCGACGACGGTCAGTTCGCGTTCGTCGCCGGCGACGCCCACGCGCTGCCCTACGCCGACGCCACGTTCGACCTAGTCGTCGGCGATGGGATCCTGCACCACCTCGACCTCGACGTGGCGCTGGGCGAACTCCACCGGGTGCTCAAGCCCGGTGGCCGCGCCCTGTTCCGCGAGCCGCTGCTCGACAACCCGCTCCTCAAAGTATTCCGCACGCTGACCCCCAAGGCGCGGACCGACGACGAGCTGCCTCTGAGCGCGGGCGACCTGGACCGGATCGCAGGCTCGGGCCGGTGGCGCGTCGAGAGCGCCTACTGCGGGCTCTTGAGCGCGCCCGTCGCCGTGGTGACCTCGTTCGTGCTCCGGCCGTGGCCCAACAACGTCCTGCTCCGGCTGGCCGACCGGGCGGAGCGCGCGCTCGCCGGCCGTCACGCGCTCGACCCGTGGCACCAGTACGTGCTGCTCGACCTCGTCCGCCGCTGACGAGCGACGCGCCACCCGCTGGCGGTCCGCGCCGGCCCCTTAGTCGCCGCGCTCCTGGAGTCGCCGGAAGGCCCTGCGGACGCCGGTCCATGTGGCGTACTTGATGCGGCCAGCGAGCCCACGCGCACGATGGTAGCGGCGGAGTTTTTGGCCTAGGGAGGCACGCCTCGCGAAGTCCGGACCGCGGTAGAGCGCTGGGATCGCGGCCTTGCTCGGCCCCTGGAGGTGGAGCGTCCAGAACCGCACGGCCTCGCCCGACTGGCGGACGACGGTGGGGCGGCCGCCTCGCCAGCGGACGGACTTCAGGCCGTCCGGTCCCAGTGGGTATTCGCCGGGAACAGTGCCCAGCGTCATGGCCGCGTTGTGGTCGAAGACGGCCCCGCCGCGCGCCTCGGTGACGTTGCGGACCGTCCCCGACGGCTGCGCCTGGGCGAACAGGTAGAACAGCGTCATGTCGCAGATGCCGCCCGGAGCGCCAGTGGCGAGGTGATGGCGCCATTTGGCCTCCAGTTGCTCGCGCTCCGCGGGCTCGGCGTAGGCGCGGACGGCCCAATCGCAGAACGCCCCCAGCCGCTCGGCCGTCCACAATGCCGAGTGCCCGCTCGACTCCCACCCGAACGGCGGCTGCTCGGCAGGCGTCGCCAGACCCATCTCCGCGCCGCCGAGCCAGTCCGCCAGCTCGGCGGGCGCGGCGTAGAGCAGCACGTCGGAGTCCAGCACCAAGGCGCGCTCCAGGCCTTGCCGCTCCATTAGCGCGTGGAGCCGGAACCACCGCTGGATGGCCGCCAACTCGAACGCCCGCGTGTTGGTGGACATGTGGCGGTAGACGGTCCCGATCCGGGCCGCGGCGCCCTCGAACTCGGCCGCGTCGCCGTCAACGTGGCGGACGAAGTCGAAGCGGTCGTTCGTCCGGTCGCCCAAAAACACGACGCCCTCGCGGCCGGCCCACGCGACGGCCTGGCGGAGCGTGAACTCCAGGTACGGGCTGTAACCGGTGTGGGCGACCAGGACCGGGAGCGACATGGCGGAGGCGGGGGGCGTCGGCAAGCTACCGGCGCCCGGCGCGCCCGCCAGCGGCTGGCGGGACAGGTAGAGGGTGCCTAGGCGGGGGGCCGGGCGAACACGGCGTCGAACTGCAAGAGCGAGGTAAAGTCGTCGTCGGGGTCGAACACGACCGGGCGGAGCTGGGCCAGCCGGTACCCCAACGCCGCCATCCGGCCGATCAGGTCCGGGGCCAGGCGCTCGCCCTCATACAGGGCGCGCACGCTCAGCTCGAGTTGGACCCCGACGATCCGGTCGAGCACGCCGGCCGCTCCGTCTAAGACGTCCGGTTCGCTCCCCTGGGTGTCGACTTTGAGGAAGGCCTGCTCGCCCGGCCCGACGACGTCTCCGAACAGGTCGCTGAGGCGCTGCACCTCGACCTCGACGGTCCCGACCGTCCGCGCGCGCGCGTCGAACGCCTCGACGCTCGGCAACGTCTCGCGGAGCGAGCTGAACACCGACAGGTCGGAGACGTGGAGCGTGGCCGCCCCGGCCTCGCGTCCCAGCGCGCACTCGCGCACCTCCCAGGCCGGGTCGCCGGCGGCCCGCTGGCGGAGCGTGGCCGCCACGTCGGGGATCGGCTCGAAGGACACGATGCGTCCGTCGTACCCCCAGTCGCGGAGTTCGCGCGCAAACTGACCCTCATTGGCGCCCACGTCCAGGACAACGGGGATGCCGCGCTGGCGGAGCCAGTCGGCAAGGTTTGGCTGCTTCATCACGACGTCGTAGCCGCTGCGGCGGAGCAGGGTCCGAAGTCGGATGCGGGAGGAGCTCGACATGGCGCCAGGGCGAGGGCTAGCCCGTGCCCGTCGAGCCGAAGCCGCCGGCGCCGCGCGCCGTCTCGGGAAGCGCCTCGGCCTCCACCAAACGAACGGGCAGGTAGCGCGCCACCACCAGCTGGGCGACGCGGTCGCCGCGCTCGACCACGAACGGCTGGCGGCCGTGGTTGACGAGCAGCACGCCGACCTCGCCGCGGTAGCTCGAGTCAATCGTTCCCGGCGAGTTCAGGACGGTGACCCCGTGCCGAAACGCCAGGCCAGAGCGTGGGCGAACCTGACCTTCGGTGCCCTCGGGCAGCGCGATCTGCAGGCCCGTTGGGACGAGCGCAGAGTCGCCGGGCGCCAGCGTCGTCGGCTCGCCGGCGGGCACGGCGGCGCGCAGGTCGAGGCCGGCCGCGTGCGGCTCGGCGTGGGCGGGAAGGTCGAGGCCCTCGCCGTGAGGGAGAACGGTGACGGCGACGTCGGTCATCATCATGAGCACACCCAGATCGCCCCGCTGGCGGTCGCTCTCAGCGCGTGCGCAACACGGCGCGCGTTCGAGAGCCGCCAGCGGGGCGAGAGATAGAAAACGCTAGTGCGAGGCCGGGACGGAGCCGGTCTCGGCTTTGGCCATCATCCGCTTGAACGGGCCGGCGATAAAGAAGAACAGGACGCCGGCGATGATCGCGATGGCGGCCACGAGTCCCATGAACGACGGCAGCTCCATCCGCTCGTAGAACGAGGCGATAAAGCCGGCGGCAAAGTTGCCCACCGAGGCGCCCAGGAACCACACGCCCATCATCAGCGACGACACGCGCGCCGGGGCCAGCTTGGTCATGGCGCTCAGGCCCACCGGCGACAGCGTCAGCTCGCCCAAGGTGTGCAGCAGGTAGGTCAGCACCAGCCACCACGGCGACACCTGGGCGCCGCCGCCGGCCGCGATGCCGGCGCCCACCATCACCACGAACCCGAGCCCGAGCAGGATCAGGCCGATGCCGAACTTGGTCGGGCTCGACGGGTCGGCGTTGCGGCGCCCCAGCGTGACCCAGATGGCCGCCACGATGGGCGCGATGGTGAAGATAAAGAAGGCGTTGGCCGACTGGAACCACGCCGTCGGGACGCCGCGGACGCCGCCGGCCAGCGTCTCCAGGCCCGGGATCCAGGACAGCCAGCCGGGCAGCGCGCGGTTGGTGGACTGCTCGGCGAACAGGTTGAGGCTGGAGCCGGCCTGCTCGAACGCGGCCCAGAACACGGCCGCGCCCAGGAACAGGAGCCCGATGAGGTACAACTTTTTGCGCTCCAGGTCGGTCCAGTAGTCGCGCGTGAACAGCCAGCCGAACAGGCCGCCCACGATCACCAGCAGGACGACGGTGTAGACGCCCGAGATGGCCTCGGCCGTGCTGGCGATCACGCCGGCCGCCATCAGCCCGTAGATCGCGCCGACCAGGACCAGGACCCCGACCAGGCCCTTGACCAGCGAGGACGAGGCCGCGCTTTTCGTCGCCTCGGCCTCCGGCGTCAACTGGCCGAGCCCGGCGATCTGCTTGCCGAACAGGACGTAGACGATCATCCCGACCGTCATCCCGACGCCGGCGGCGGCGAAGCCGTAGTGCCAGCCGTAGTTGACCGCCAGCGCGCCGCAGACCAGCGGGGCCGCGAAGGCGCCCATGTTGATCCCCATGTAGAAGAGCGTGAAGCCGGCGTCGCGGCGGGCGTCCTCGGCGGGGTAGAGTTGCCCGACCATGACCGAGATGTTGGGCTTGAGCAAGCCCGTCCCGAGCACGATCAGGCCCAGGCCGATGTAGAAGAACAGCGTCTGGGGGATCGCCATCGTGTAGTGCCCGATCGCGATGATCGAGCCGCCGACGAGCACCGAGCGCCGCTGCCCCAGCAGCCGGTCGGCGATCCAGCCGCCGGGCAGGTTCACGAGGTACACCAGCGACGTGTAAAGGCCGTAGATCAGCGTCGACTTGGCGACGTCGTAGCCCAGCCCGCCCTCGACCGTCTCGGCGGTCATGAACAGGACCAGCAGCGCCCGCATCCCGTAGTACGAGAACCGCTCGAACAGCTCGGTAAAGAACAGGTTCGACAGCCCCAGCGGGTGCCCAAAGAAGCGGGTGTCGTTGGCGCCGATGGCGCCGACCGCTGCGGTGCCGCCCCCGGCGGCGATCTCTTGTGCCGCGAGGTCTGACGAGGCTTCGGCGTCGGGTCCTTTGCTCATAGTGGACGAGGTTGGGTGGATGGGAGCAGCCGTGAAGATAGCCGAAGACCCACGGCGTCCGGCGCGAGGGGCCCGCCGGCTCCCTGAGCCGCGCGGCGGGCGGCCCGCGTCACGCCCGGTCCAGCAGACGGGCCGCGAGCCGGTGCGGCGCCCGCTCCGACGCGTCCAGCTGGCGGACGGCGTGGGCGAGCGCGTCGGCGCGGCCGCCGGCCCAGAACTGGCGGCGCCAGCCGGCCTCGACCAAGCGGCGCACGCGGCGGCGCAGGCGGTCGGCCTGGGTCTGGGCCAGGTCGAGGCCGGCGCGGTGCGCGTCGAGCGCCGCCACCAGCCGGTCGATCCCCTCGTCCTGGAGCGCCGAGACTTTCACGACGGCCGGCGCTGCCTGGGGGCGCAGATGGAGCATCGCGCGCAGGGCGCGGACTAGGTTGGACGCCTCGGGCTTGTCGGCCTTGTTGACCGCGAACACGTCGGCCACCTCCATCAGCCCGGCCTTCATGGCCTGCACGGCGTCGCCAGACTCGGGCACGAGCACGACCAACGTCGTGTCGGTGGCCTGGGCCACGTCGATCTCGCCCTGGCCCACGCCGACGGTCTCCACGATCACGACGTCGAAGCCGGCCGCGTCGAACACGTCGCACGCCGCCTCGGTCGCCTCTGACAACCCGCCCAGGGCGCCGCGCGCGGCGAGCGAGCGCACGAACACGCCGTCGTCCTCGGCGTGGCGGTCCATCCGCACGCGGTCGCCCAGGAGCGCGCCGCCGGTAAACGGGCTCGACGGGTCGACGGCCACCACCGCCACGGTCTCGCCGCGCTGGCGGAAGGCGCCCGCCAGCCGGTCGGTCAGCGTCGACTTGCCGGCGCCGGGCGGGCCGGTCACGCCGACGCGCCAGGCGCCGCCGGTGTGCGGGTAGAGCGCGTCGACAAGGGCGTCGGCGCCGCCGAGGCCGTTCTCGACGGCCGTCAGGGCGCGGGCGACGGCGCGGCGCTGGCCGGTGAGCACGTCGGGGGCGAGGGCGGAGGCGTCGGGCATGTCGGAAGATCGCGACGGCCGGGCGCCGCAGACATCGCTCGTGCGCGGGTCCGGGTGGCCGCTCCGCCCCTTCCGCCAGCGGCCGGCCTCCTCGCTGGCTTTCCACGCCGCCCCCACCGGCCCCATCCTAGCTTCCCACTCCTCCGCCCCGACGCCCCATGTCCGACGCCGCCCGCCTCTCCCCCATCGACGCGCCCACGCACGGCGACCGGACCGACACCGCCGGCGCGCTCCGCGAGTCGGACGCCGGCCGCGAGGTCGTGCTCAAGGGCTGGGTCGACGCCACGCGCGACTTCGGCGGGCTCACGTTCGTGGACCTGCGCGACCGCTACGGCATCACCCAGCTCGTGTTCAGCCCCGAGATCGACGCCGGCCTCGCCGCGCTGGCGGAGCGGATGCGCGGCGAGGACGTGATCTCGGTCCGGGGCGAGGTCCGCGAGCGCGAGCGCAAAAACCCCGACCTGCCGACGGGCGATGTCGAGGTCTATGTCTCCGATGTCGAAGTGCTGGCCGTTGCCGACACGCCGCCGTTCGTGGTGTCGGAGAACGACCCCAAGTCGACCAAGGCGGGCGACGAGCTGCGGTTGAAGTACCGCTACCTGGACCTCCGCAAACCGGGGCTGCAAAAGAACCTGCTGCTGCGCTCCAAGCTGTACCAGAGCGTGCGGCGCTACTTCGACGCGCACGACTTTGTCGAGGTCGAGACGCCCGTCCTCATGAAGTCGACGCCCGAGGGCGCGCGCGACTACCTGGTGCCGAGCCGCGTCCACCCCGGCCAGTTCTACGCGCTCCCGCAGTCGCCCCAGACCTACAAGCAGATCCTGATGATGGCCGGCCTGGACCGCTACGTCCAGATCACCAAGTGCTTCCGCGACGAGGACCTCCGCGCCGACCGCCAGCCGGAGTTCACTCAGATCGACGTCGAGATGACGTTCGCGACCGAGGAGGGCATCTACGCGCTCGTCGAGGGGCTCATCGCCGACGTCTGGCGCGACACGCGCGGCATCGAGATTGAGACCCCGTTCCAGCGGATGCCCCACGCCGAGGCCATCCGCCGCTTCGGGTCGGACAAGCCCGACCTCCGCTTCGGCATGGAGATCGCCGACGTGTCGGACGCCGTTCGCGGCTCGGGCTTCAAGGTGTTCGAGTCGATTCTGGACGATGGCGGCGCGGTCGTTGCCATCCGCGTGCCGGGCGAGGGCGACCGCGGCCGCAAGCCGATGGACAAGCTGGACAAGGACGTCGTGCGCAAGCAGATCGGCGCCGGCGGCCTGTTCTACGCAAAACTGCCCAGCGACGGCGGCGACTTCGGCCAGTCGGTCAAGGACGAGGTGTTCGGCCGCGACAAGATGCAGGCCGTGATCGACGCCGTCGGCGGCCAAGCCGGCGATCTGGTGCTGGTGCTGGCGGGGCCGGCCCCCAAGGTGTTCGAGCAGATGGGCGCGCTCCGGCTCCACATGGCGCGAGAGACCGGCGCGGTGCCGACCGGCGCCGACGGCCCGTGGGAGTTCCTGTGGGTCACCGACTTCCCGCTCCTGGAATGGTCCGAGGACGACGGCCGGTTCCACGCCATGCACCACCCGTTCACGAGCCCCGCGCCCCAAGACCTCGACAAGCTGGCGGAGGCGCCCGGCGAGGTCCGGGCTCGGGCCTACGACCTGGTCTTGAACGGGTCCGAGATCGGCGGCGGCTCGATCCGCATCCACCGCGCCGACGTCCAGCGCCGGATGTTCGACCTCCTGGGCATCTCGGACGACGAGGCCCAGCGCCGCTTCGGGTTCTTGCTCGACGCGCTCCGCTTTGGCGCCCCGCCGCACGGCGGCATCGCGCTCGGCCTGGACCGGCTGGTGATGCTGCTCACCGGCGCGACCAGCCTGCGCGACGTGATCGCGTTCCCCAAGACCCAGCAAGCGACCGAGCTCATGTCCGGCGCCCCGGACGTGGTCGATCCCGAGCAGCTCGCCGAGCTCCACGTCGCCACGACCGCCGACGTGCAGGACGTGGACACGACTCGCCCGCTCTCTGAGGACCCGACCTAGCCGAGCCGCTGGCGACACGCGCTGCCAGCGGGCGGGCCGCCAGCGGAACGGGCCGGAGGCGCCCCGCTAGGCCTCCGCCCGGCCCTCGTCGCGCATGGCCGCCAGCGCGGCGAGGTCGACGGCGCGGAGCGCGGCCTCGACCTGGTCGTCCTCGACGTCGGAGCCGGAGACGGTCACCAAGAAGCGGTCGGCGACGAGCAGGCTGAGCTCGCCGTCCTGGGCTGCCGTGTCGTACTGGCGGTAGCCGCGGTGGCCGCCCAGCGCGATCGTCTTTTCGTAGCCGTCGCCCGTCTCGCGGTCGACGTCGGCCATCGTCCAGCCCAGGCCCATCATGCCGGCCGACGGGACCGCGCCGTAGTCCATGACCTGGATGGTGAACGAGCCGTCGCCGTCGGGAGCGGCGTAGCGCGCCTCGGCCTGGGAGATCGAGAACCCCATCGCGCCCTCGGTGGCGCCCTCGATCTCAGTCTGCTCCATCCCGGCCAGGGACGCGGGCAGCAGGTCGCGGAGCTGGCGGAAGTTGACCGGCTCGGCAGGAGGACGCGACGCCGCCTCTTCGATCTCGGCGACGGCGTTCTTTAGCTCGCCCATCCGGCCGAACACGCCCGGCTCGCCGGTGTCCTCGATGTCGCCGTCGACATCGTCTGCCCCGCCTCCGCAGGCGGCGAGGGGGAGCACCAGGAGCGCAGCTAGAAGAAGGCGGAGCGGAACGGGCATGGCAGTCGGGGGAGGGTCTACTCTCCCTTACGCCGTTTCCAGGTCGGGCCCGTCATCGGCACTCTCGCCGCCCCGCGCCGCTGGCGGTCCGTCTCGGCGGGGACGTTTGGCCCTATCCTCCGCCCGCGACGGCGAACCCAGCCGACGCCGACCCGTCTCACGAGCCCTCCGCCCTCCCCCCCTATGGCCCTCCACGCCGTCATCATGGCCGGCGGCGTCGGCAGCCGGTTCTGGCCGCGCAGCCGCCGCTCGACGCCCAAGCAGTTTCTCGACGTGCTCGGCGACGCCTCGCTGATCCAAAACACCTTCGCCCGGCTCCAGCCGCTCGTCGAGCCGAAAAACGTCTGGGTGGTGACCCACGCCGACTACGTCGAGACGACCCGCCAGCACCTCCCGGCCGTGCCGGCCGACCACGTCCTGGGCGAGCCGGTCGCCCGCAACACGGCGCCGTGCGTGGCGCTGGCGGCGGCCCGCCTGCTGGCCGAGGACCCGGACGCGACCATGGTCGTGCTCCCGGCCGACCACCTGATCGCCAACGTGGGCCGCTTCCACCAGGTGCTCGAGGCGGCCGTCGCGGCCGCCCAGCCGGGCGGCGACGGGCCCGGGGCGCTGGTCACCATCGGCATCCGCCCGACGCACCCCGAGACGGGCTACGGCTACCTCCAGTACGACCTGGAGGGCGACGGCCGGCCCGGCGACCTGATCCCCGACGACGCCGCGCCCCAGGCGTACCCCGTCCTGACGTTCGCCGAGAAGCCCGACCTCCCCACGGCCGAGCGCTTCCTGGACGCCGGCGACTTCCTGTGGAACTCGGGCATGTTCATCTGGCGCGCCGACGCCATCCTGGCCGCCTTCGAGCGCTACCTGCCCAAGGTGTGGCGCCTGTTCGCCCCGCTCGTCGAGGCGTTCGGGACCGACGGCGAGGCCGCGGCCATCGCCGAGGCCTACGAGCGGGCGCCGAAGATCTCGATCGACTACGGCATCATGGAGCAGGCCGACGGCGTGATGGTCGTGCCCGGCGCCTTCGGCTGGAGCGACGTCGGCGACTGGCGGGCCGTCCACGACATCGCCGACAAGGACGAGGCCGGCAACCGGGCCGAGGGCACCGTGATCTTGCAGGACACGGCGAGGTCCTACGCCCGGAGCTCCGACGGCCGGCTGCTGGTGCTCGTCGGCATGACCGACGCGCTGGTCGTGGACACCGGCGACGCCGTGCTGGTGTGCCACCGCGACCAGGCCCAGAAGGTCAAGGACGTCGTCGACTTCCTGGGCGTCCACGGCATGGACGGCTACATGTAGCCGCCGCGCCGGCGCGCGCCGCCAGCGCGGCGGGCGCGAGTCGCAGCCCGAGTGCCCCCCTACAAAGCGGCCCCGACCCCGGCCGGGTGCCGGTGGCGCGCGCGCCCATCGAGAGCGGCGCGCCGGGGCCCCTTTTCAGAAGCCGCCGGCCCGGCGCACGTGGGGATCGCGACGTGGAACGAGGAGCCGCAGCCGGCCTCGCTATCGACCTCGATGCGCCCGCCCATGAGCGAGACGAGTCGGGACGTGATGGCTAGGCCCAACCCGCTCCCCTCGTCGGTCCGGGCGTAGCCCGTCGACGCTTGCTCGAACGTGCTGAACATCCGGGGCAGGAACTCGGCGTCGATGCCCTTGCCCGTGTCGCACACGCTCAGGTGGACCTCGTCCTCGTCGCGGTCCACGGTGATCGTCACGGCGCCCTCGTCGGTGAACTTGACCGCGTTCGACACGAGGTTGGTCACGATGCGGGCAAAGGCGTCGGGGTCCACCACGGCCGGCACCGCCAGCCCGTCGGGGACGACGGTGAGCACGAGGCCCTTCTCCGCCGCCAGCGGCGAGAGCTCGGCCGCCACGCCACGCGCCAGCGCGCCCACGTCGGTCTCGACGGGCTCCAGGACCACCTTCCCCGAGCGGAGCCGGGCGATGTCCAGCAGGTCGTTGACGGTGTGGAGCAGGCGGCGGCCGCCCGAGAGCATGTGCTGGGCCATCGAGCTCACGTCGGGGTCCTCGTGATCGGCCAAGAACTCCGAGAACCCGAGGATGGCGGTGAGCGGCGTCCTCAGCTCGTGGCTCGTGTTGGCGAGCATGGAGTCCTTGACCTCGTCGGCGTGTCGGAGCTCCTGGTTGAGCTGGTCGAGCTCGTCGGCCCGCGCCCGCTCGGCGTCGGCGCGCCGGCGCTGCTCGTGGCTGGCGGTGAACGCGACGGCGACGACGAGCGAGCCCACCAAGAGCGCGGCGATGACGGCGGCCCAGGGGGTGAGGTACCACGGCGCCGGTATGTGGACGGCGAGCGTCGCCGGCCGGGCCTCGGTGCCCTCCGCTGTCAGCGCCTCGACGCGGAAGGCGTAGTCGCCGGGCGGGAGGTTCGTGTAGTCGCGCAAGGTCTCGTCGCTCCACGCCGACGGCGCTTGGTCGTGGCCGAGGAGCCGGGTCCGGTAGAGCGTGGCGTCGGCGTCGTTGTAGGCCGCCGCCGCGAACCGGAACCGGACGGGGCTGCCGTACGGGACCGTCACGCTCTGGTCCTCGATCGCGATGTCGTCGCCGGCCTCGACGGCAGTGGTGTAGGCCGGCACGACGGCCGCGTACCGCCCGCCGCCCGATCCCGCCAGCCGCAAGAGGCCGGCCGTGGTCGAGGTCCAGAGGACGCCTCCTTCAGACAGGACGTCGTTGACGCCTCCAACCCGCCGGAGCACGGGGGGCGTCGCGTCGGCCCACCGCCCGTTCTGACGCACGACGGCCCGCGTTTGGTCGCGCCCCGAGATCCAGACGCGGCCCTCCTCGTCGGTGCGGATGCCGTAACCGTCGGCCAGGTCACCGACGGTCTCCTGGATGATGCGTGTGAGGCCGGCCATCGGAGAAAAGCGAATGGCCTCTCCCTCCCCGTCCACGCGGTAAGGCCCGTCGGCGGCGAGGACGGTGAGCGACCCGTCGACGTACTGGATGGCCGCCAGCCCCTCCGGCACGCCGTCGCTCCGGTCGTAGGCGCGCACGACCTGGCCGTCGCTGCCGATCTGGAGCAGGCGCCCGCCCGCCTCCGCCCAAGCCCCACCTTCTACTGCCAGGACAGACCGGACTTCACTGTCGATGCCTTTAGCACGAGCGTCTACGGTCCAGGTGCCGCCGGTGTGCCGGAGCACGGCCAGACCCGACAGCAGACCCGCATAGACTGTCACGTCTGTGCCCGACGGGGCAGGGCTGGCGAGAACGAACGCCGTCTCAGAGGAGATCGGACGGGCCATCAAACCCTCGATGACGAAGACCCCATCGGTCCCGGCGATGAGCAGGCCACCATCGGTGGCGAGTAGGCTCCATGCCTGGCCGACGTCACCGCCGGCGAGGAGCACTGGTTCGAACGGCGAGGGCGATCCGTCAGAAGTTTGACGGAGGCGGTAAACGCCCCGGCTCGTCACGGTGTAGAGTTGGCCTTCGTGACGGATAGCCCCATAGGCGGCGCCGTCGAGGCCGAGCCGAGCGTCGAACGTGGTGAGCGGGGCAGCGGCGTCAACCCGCACGACCCCCTCGGAAAGTGCGAGCCAAAGTCCGCCTTGCGCGTCGGTGGCACAGTCGAGCACAAGGTCGTCGGGTGTCAGCGCTGCGGTCTGTCCCAGCCGCTCAATCACCTCACCGCCGGACGAGACGACCAGCACGCCCCCACCCATTGTCGTGATGGCCAGGGCAGGATCCTCGGCTGGCCCGACGGGGCATCCGTCGTAGGCCCGCGTCTGACGAAGCGTGGCCGTGGCGGCGGTCGGCACGGGTGCGAACGGGTCTGGGTCAGACGGGTCAAGACGGAACAGCCTGTCGTCTGTCACGACCAGGAGAGGGCCGCCCGGCGCGCCGTCGAGGTCGAGGAGCGCGCGCGTCGGTACATCGGCCAGGCGCTCGCCTCCAGTGACGGGGACGAGCCCGTGATCTTGGTAGCGGAGCAGCCCGGTCCCTTCGAGCCGAACGTAGGCCGCTCCGCCGGCGTCGAAGGCCTTGTGAAAGCGGCGATCACCCGGGGCGCGCTCCACGTTCACCACGCGACCGGCTTCGACGGCGAGAAGGCGGTCGAAGGACTGAAACAGCACGCCGCTCTCGGTGGGAACCGCTTCCCACACCCTCGAACCTTCAAGCTCGGCTTCGCCGGCGACTTCCTGATAGGTCGTCTGGCCTGTCGAGTCGGGAACCAGTATCCCGGCCGTCCCTTCGCCTCCGACGTAGACGAAGCCGTCCGCTCCGACGTCGACGGCGTGGGCGCGAAACCCAGGTACGTCGATCAAGCGCCAGGCCGTACCGTCATACTCAAGCACGCCGTCGGCATTGGCGACGTAAACCAACCCGCTCGGAGCCTGAGTGACCGCCCACGACTGGCGGTGCCCGCCGTGGATCTCCGGATCGAACCGAGTGACATAGGTCGGCGCGCCGCGCTCAGGCTCGGGCTGGACCGGGCGGAGATCGCGGGGCGCGGTCACCTCGGCCTCCACCACACGCGCAGCGTCGACAGCCGCTCTGGCATCGGGCCGGAGGGTGTATACGAGAACAGCAGCCACTAGCGCGCTGCCGAGGACGGCACCTGCAACGAGGGTTCGGCGAAGGGACATGGGCGAGGGGGCGGCCATGGACGACGTATCGGCAGCTTACCCGGTGCCCTATAAATTCAACCGAGGCACCATTTCGTTGACAGCGCGTGCTATTATTCCATTCTCACCACCCCCCTTGGCCATGAGCTTTATCGACTTCCTCTTCTCGCTGTTCACGTTTTCCGCCGGCGGTGACGGCCCTAGACAGGGGACGGGCGGCGGCCACACCCGCCCTGACGACCCGGTCCTCGACTAGACGCCTTGACGTCAGGCGCGCCGAAGAGCGCGCTGCGACCGAAAGAGCGCCGTGCCCAGGAGGGCGCGGCGCTCTTCTTTTGGAATGATTCGGGGCTCACCACGGGCAGCCCGAACTCGGAGGTCGCCGGCCCCCGGCGCGTTCGGCTGGCGGCGCGCGTCGGCGACGCCAGCATGACTGGGGACGTTCGCGGGGCGCTCTGACAAACCACTGGACTCGGCTTGACATCTCGCGACAGAGGCCGCCCTCACACAAGCCCAGCGAGCAGCAGTCGTATGCACGGCCGACAAACGCCAGCGCCTACGGGGCGCCAGCGGCTGGCGGGACGCCTCGCCACAGGGAGCCGCTTTGCTACGGGAAAGGGAGCAATCGGGGCACGGCGGCCGGATGCCACAGAGCGCACACATGAAGGCCCGCTGTCACCGGCGCCCCTTCTCTTGGTCTTAACCGGCGCGGGTGCAACTCAAAGGATCCCCTTCCGTTGTGACCCACCAGTTTTCTACGTGACCGGCCGGTCACCTCCGCTCCCCTCCCACATGAACGCCCCCAGCCGCCGCGAGCGCGAGCGCCAGATGCGCCGCCAGGCCATGCTCGCCGCCGCGCTGGCGGTGTTCGCCGAGAAGGGGTTCGACGGCGCGACCGTGGACGAGATCGCCGAGCGCGCCGAGTTCGGCAAGGGGACGATCTACAACTACTTCCCCGACGGCAAGGACGCCCTGTTTCTGGCGCTCCTGGACGAGCTGGTGGTCGGCGGGCTCCACCGGGTGATCCGGGACTCGTTCCCCGATGCCGACGAGCTGTCCACCCCGGCCGGTGCCCGTACCGCGTTCCACCGCCTGATCCGCAGCCTGGTGGAGCACCACCGCGACGAGGACGACGCGCTGCTGATGTTCCTCAAGGAGGGCCACCGGATGGCGTTCGACGCCGGCAAGTCGGCGCTCCTGGCCGAGCACTTTAACGCGGTGTTCGACGCGCTGGTGGTGCCGATCGAGGCCGCGATCGCCTCGGGCGCGCTCCGGCCGATGCCGGCCCGGCCCGTGGCCCACCTCTTGATGGGCAACGTGCGGGGGTACCTCATGGCCGAGCTCGACGCCCGGTGCGACCCCTCAGCGACGCTCCCGGCGGCCCCGTACGGCACCCCGGCCGACGCCGCGGACTTTATCACGACGGCCCTTTTCGACGGCCTCCTGGCATCCGACTCCAAGGCATGACCCCTCGAACGCTCCTCTCTCCCGCACGCGCGGCGGTGGGCCTGGCCGGGTGGATGCTGGTCGCGCTCGCTGTGC
Organism: uncultured bacterium; assembly: GCA_947493945.1. Lineage (GTDB taxonomy): Bacteria > Bacteroidota > Rhodothermia > Rhodothermales > Rubricoccaceae > Rubrivirga. Next base: position 235,253 of record CANLSR010000001.1, read on the forward strand.
CCGCCAGCGCGCAGCCGGGCCGCGACTCCGCCTACGTCGTCGGCCAGTACGTGCCGGCGGCGCCGGTCACGTTGACGCTGGACGAGGCCATCGAGATCGCGCTCGAACGGGCGTACGCCGTCCGGCTGGCCGGGCTCGACGTCGAGTCGGCCGAGTCCCAGGTGCGGCAGGCCTACGGCGGGCTGTTTCCGCGCGTGGACGCGTCGAGCGGCTACACGCGCAACGTGGTCCAGGCCAACCCGTTCGCGGGCACGTCGGCGGCGAGCATCTTCTCCGGCGGCGCGGCGACGGGCTGGCTCCAGTACAACGAGCTCGCCCGCACCGACGACGACCCGGCGACCCAGCCGATCACGCTGGCCGAGTACAACCGGCGCGTGGGGGCCGGCCAGGAGGCCGTGGGCTACAACCCGGCCAACGCGTCCAACCCGTTCGGCACCGACAACCAGTTCACGAACACGCTGTCGCTGAGCCAGCCGCTGTACTCGGGCGTGGCGCTGGCGGCCGTCAAGGGCGCCCGCAGCCTGGTCGAGATCAACGAGGTGGCCGTCGAGCAGCGCCGCGACGAGACCATCGACCAGACGCGCCAGGCGTTCTACCAGACGCTGCTGGCCCAGGAGCAGGCGGCCGTCCAGCGGGCCTCGCTGGAGCGGTCGCGCGAGACCTACGGCGAGTCGGCGCTGCTGGTGGCGCAGGGCGTGCGGCCGGTGCTGGAGCGGCTCAACGCCGAGGTGGACCTGGCCAACGCCGAGACGGGCGTGGTCACGGCCGAGGCCCAGGCGCTGGCCGCGCGCGACCAGCTGCTGCTGACGCTGGGCCTGCCGGTCGACGCGCCCATCCGGCTGGAGGGCCGGCTGGCGCCGCCCGAGGACGACCTGTTCCAGACCGTCGGGCTGGCCGTCGCCGCCGAGCGGGCGCTGGACTTGAGGCCGGACGTGCGCCAGGCCGCGCTGGCGGTCCGGTTGAACGAGGTCCAGAAAAACATCACGCGCGCCGAGCTCTACCCGACGCTGAGCGCGGTCGTGAACGCGAGCTACAGCGGCAACATCCCCGACGACCGCAGCTTCCTGGTCACGCCCGACCCCATCGGCGACCCGTTCACGTTCCAGACCGGCTCCAACGACTTCTTCTCGGACGCCTACTGGCAGCCGGCGCTGTCGGTGGGGCTGCGCGCCAACTGGACCTTGTTCGACGGCTTCCAGATCCGCCGCCGCGTCCAGCAGAACCAGATCGCCGTCGACCAGGCCGAGATCCAGCTGGAGCAGGTCCGCAACGCGGCCCAGCTCGAAGTCGCCGCCGCCATCCGCCAGCTCGAGAGCGCGCGGCAGCGGCTGGGCTCGCAGTCCCAGACCGTCCGCACCGCCGAGACGGCCTTCGAGTTCGCCTCGGCCCGACTGGCCGAGGGCGTCGCGACCCAGGTCGACGTCCGGGTGTCGAGCCAGAACCTGGACCTGGCGCGGCTCAACTACCTCCAGGCGGTCTACGACGCGCTCGTGGCCCGGAGCGCCTACGAGCGCGCGACGGGCACCATCGAGCCCGAGCCCATCGACCTGGCGCCGCCCTCCGAAGTCCCCGCCGTGATTACGCCGGTCACCACCCTCGGCTCCCGCTGACGCGCGCCGCCAGCGGCCCCGCCGCCTCTTGGAAGGCGCCTCGCGGGGCGCCTCTACCGACCCCGACCCGACGCGGCTTGGATGCCGTCCCGATTATGCGACACGCCCTCTCCCTCCCCGCCGTCCTCCTGGCGGCCCTCGCGCTGGCGGCCTGCGGCGACGACGCGGCCGAGGCGGAGGCCCCGCGCGACACGTCGGTCCCGGTCGAGGTGATGGTCGCCTCGCCGGGCTACTTCGAGGACACCATCGAGTTGACCGGCACCGTGGACGCCACCAACGACGCGTCGCTCTCGCCCGACGTCCCAGGGATGTTGACGTATGTGGCGGACGTGGGCACGTTCGTCCGCGCCGGGCAGACGGTGGCCCAGGTCCGGGCGACGGGCCAGCAGGCCGGCGTGGCCCAGGCCCGCGCGGGCGTGGCACAAGGCCGAGCCGGCGTGTCCCAGGCCCAGGCGTCGGTGGCCGGCGCCGAGGCCGGCGTTCGTGCCGCGCGCGCCCAGCGCGAGGCGGCCCAGGCGGCGCTCGGCCTGGCGCTGGACCAGTACCAGCGCCAGCTCCCGCTCTTCCGCGACTCGATCCTGTCGGCGCTGGAGTTCCGCCAGGTCGAGACCCAGCTGGCGCAAGCGCGTGCCCAGGTGGCTCAGGCGGATGCCGGAGTCGCCCAGGCCCAGGGCCAGCTGAGCGCCGCACGCGAGGGCGTCTCGGCGGCCCGCGCCCAGGCCGACGCCGCCTCGGCGGGCGTCACGAGCGCCCAGAGCCAGCTGGCTAGCACACGCGTGGTGGCCCCGTTCTCGGGCGTCGTCGAGGCCCAAATCCAGAAGACCGGCGAGCTGGCGGCGCCGGGGCAGCCGGTGGTCCGGCTGGTGGGCGCGGGCTCGGTCAAGGTGACGGCCGGCGTGCCGGAGCGCTACGCCGGCGAGATCGAGCAAGGGACCCAGGTCCAGGTCTCGCCCAACGCCTACGCCGTCGAGCCGCGCGGCGGGCGCGTGTCGTTCGTCGGCGGCGCCATCGAGACCGCCAGCCGGACGTTCCCCATCGAGGTGGCCGTCGAGAACGCCGACCGGACGCTCAAGCCGTCGATGGTGGTCCGCCTGGCCGTGACCCGGGAGGTGCTCCAGGACGTGATCGTGGTGCCGACCGAGGCCGTCGTCCGCGACGAGCGGGGCACGAGCGTGTTCGTGGCCGCCACCGACACGGCCGGCACCGTGGCCCGCCGCCAGATGGTGGAGCTGGGGCCGGACGCCGGCACGACCGTCGTGGTCCGCTCCGGGCTCGACGCCGGTGACAAGGTCATCGTCTCCGGCGCCAGCGACCTGACCGAGGGCGAGCGCGTCCGCGTGTCCGGCACGCGCCCCGGCCCCACCGCCAGCGCCGCGCCGGCCCGGCCCGCTGGCGCCCGCTCCTCGCGGGGCGACGGCCGCCCCGGCACTCCCGCGGACCGCTCGCCGGGCCTGACCGCCAGCGCCGCCCTCCCGACCGAGGACTGAGCCGTGACACACGGAGGCGCCGCTGCGCCTCGCCGTCACGCATCGCGGTCTACGCATCTGAACCCATGAACATCACCGACCTCGCGATCAACAACCGGACGGCCATCGTCGTCCTGACCCTCGCGCTGACCATCGGCGGGCTCGTCGCGTACGTCGCGCTCCCCAAGGAGAGCCAGCCCCAGATCGAGTTCGCCACCATCGTCATCACGACGGTCTACCCCGGCGCCAGCCCCGACGACATCGAGGCGATCGTCACCCAGGAGATCGAGCGCGAGGTGGCGACGCTGGACGGGCTGGACGAGATGCGGAGCACGTCGACGGAGGGCGTCTCGACGGTGATCGTGGAGTTTTTCCCGGACAAGGACATCGACGAGGCCAGCCGCGAGGTGCGCGAGGCCGTCGACGTGGCCAAGGTCGAGTTCCCCTCAGACATCGAGGAGCCCATCGTCTCCGACATCGACTTTGCCGACTTCCCCGTCTTGACGGTCAACCTCCAGACCGAGGGCTCGCTGACGGCCCTGCGCGAGACGGCCGAGGACCTCCAGGACGACATCGAGTCGGTGCCGGGCGTGAGCGGCGTGGACCTCCTGGGCGGCCTCGAACGCGAGGTCCAGGTCGACGTGGACTTGCTGGCGCTCCAGGGCTACGGGCTAGGCATCGACGACATCGTGGCGGCGGTCCAGACCGAGAACACCAACATCCCGGGCGGCTCCGTCGACGTCGGCCCCAAAAACTACCTCGTCCGCATCGACGGCGAGTTCCGGGACCCGAGCGAGATCCTGGACCTGGTGGTCACGGCGCCCGGCGGCGTGCCCGTCTACGTCCGCGACGTCGCCGACGTCCGGTTCGGCTACAAGGACCGGGCGAGCTACGCGCGCCTGGAGGTGCTCCAGCGCGAGGACGAGGACGGCAACGCGGTGCCGGTCGAGAGCGCCGAGGACCTGCAGGTGATCCGGCTCAACGTCAAGAAGGCGACCGGCGAGAACATCATCGAGGTCGTGGGCGGCGTCGAGGACGCCATCGACGCCTTCGCCTTCCCGACCGGCACGACGTTCGTGCTCACGGGCGACCAGTCGGAGGACGTCGAGACGCTGGTCAAGGACCTGGAAAACAACATCATCGCGGGCATCCTGTTCGTGATCGCGGTGCTCCTGTTCTTCCTGGGCGTGCGGAACGCCGCGCTCGTCGGGCTGGCGATCCCGCTCAGCATGTTCCTGAGCTTCCTGGTGTTCGCGGCGATGGGCCAGTCGCTCAACTTCATCATCCTGTTCTCGCTCATCATCGCGCTCGGGATGCTGGTGGACAACGCGGTGGTGATCATCGAGAACATCTACCGCTTCCGCGAGGAAGGGTACGGTCCGTGGGAGGCCGCCCGGCTGGGGACCGGCGAGGTCGGGCTGGCCGTCGCCGCCAGCACCGCGACGACCGTCGCCGCCTTTGCGCCGATGCTCTTGTGGCCGGGCATCATCGGCAAGTTCATGGGCTACATGCCGCTCACGCTCATCATCACGCTGACGTCGAGCCTGTTCGTGGCGCTGATCATCAACCCGGTGATCGCCGGCTACTTTATCCGAACGGACGAGGAGCTCCAGGCGGACAAGGCCACGCCCCGTGACCCGCGTATGCGGAAGGTCGGCCTGGGCCTGGTCGCGTTCACGGCGCTGGTGATTGGCATCGCCAACTGGAAGACGCTGGTGTTCCTGGTGGTCGCCGTCCCGGCGCTCGTCGCGCTCTACCGCTACGCGCTCGAGCCGGCCCACCAGCGGTTCGCCGGGCGCACCGTCCCGCGCATGATCGAGACCTACCGGGGCTTCCTGCGCTGGATGCTGCAGCGCGACTACTCGGTCCCGCGCGGCCTGCTCCGCAACACGTTCGCGCTGGTCTCCTTTACGGCCGGGTTCCTGCTGCTCATCGCCGGCGCGGCCCTGAACGCGGCGGCCCCACCGGCCGGCTTCCTGCTGATGGTGCCCGGCGGGCTGGCGCTCGTCGCCGGCGGGCTGGCGATCGTGGTGCACAGCCTGGAGACGGCGTTCCTGGGCGGGCGGACGAGCATCAAGATCGGGCTGTGGTTCGGCGGGTTCGTCCTCGCCCTGATCGCGCTCCTGTCGCTTGCGGGCCGAATCACGTACGGAGACGGCGGCGAGGGCGGTCTCGTCCTCGTGCTGGAGATGCTGCTGCTGCCGGCGCTCATCGTCGGCGCGGGAGTGCTGGGGCTGGCGTTCGGCGGGGACCGCAAGCAGACCGACTTTGGCTCGCCGTACATCCTGCTCACCGACAACCGCTCGCGCCTGCTGACGGCCACGCTGGGGACGCTGGTGGGCGTGATCGCGCTCTTCTTCGTGGCGCCCACCGGCCTGGAGTTTTTCCCGACGACCGACCCCAACCTGATCCGGATCACGGCCGAGGCCCCCGTCGGCACCACCATCGAGCGCTCCGACGAGGTGGCCGGCGAGGTCTTCGGCCGCGTCCAGGGCCTGATCGACGACGACGCCGCGGCGCTCGCCAACACCAAAAACATCGCGACCAGCGTCGGCGTGAGCGGCGACGCCATGTTCGGCGGCGGCGCGGCCTCGGCCGAGCGCTCCAGCGTCACGCTCAACATGGTCGACTACGACCAGCGGGCCGAGCGGTCCTCGGTCACGCTCCAGCGCATCCGCGACCGGCTGGCGGGGCTGGCCGGCGTGGACCTCCAGGTGGAGCAGGACGAGGGCGGGCCGCCGACCGGCGCGGCCGTCAACATCGAGGTCTCGGGCGACGAGTTCGACGAGATCCAGCGCATCGCCAACAGCCTGAAGGGCCAGCTCCAGGACGCCCTCGACGCCGGCCGCGTCGAGGGGCTGGTCGACATCCGCGACAACCTCAACAGCGGCCGGCCCGAGTACCGCGTCGAGATCGACCGCGAGCGCGCGGCGGCGTTCGGGCTCTCGACCCAACAGGTGGCCCTCGCCGTCCGCGGCGCCGTCAACGGCGTCGAGGCCAGCCAGTGGCGCGACGGCAAGGACGAGTACGACATCACCGTCCGCCTGCGCGAGGCCGACCGCCAGTCGCTCCGCGAGCTCGAGAGCCTGACGGTCTTGAGCGAGGGCCAGCAGATCCCGCTCGTCTCGGTCGGCCGCATCGTGCCGGCCAGCGGCCTGGGCAGCGTGACGCGGCTGGACCAGGAGCGCGTGGTGACCGTCCTGGGCGACGCCGCCCCGGGCGCCAACGCCAACGCCGTGCTGGGCCAAGTCCAGGCCGAGCTGGCGCCGATCATCGAGGCCGTCCCGAGCGGCTACACCGTCGCGTACACCGGCGCCAACGAGGAGCAGAACGAGAGCTTCGGCTTCCTGACGACGGCGCTGGTGTTGGGGCTCGGGCTCATCACCATCATCCTGATCGCCCAGTTCAACTCGATCAAGAACCCGCTCATCATTATGGTCGCCGTCGGCCTGTCGCTGATCGGCGTGCTCCTGGGGCTCATCCTCACGCGGACGCCGTTCGGGCTGTTCACGTTTATCGGGCTGATCTCGCTGGCCGGCATCGTGGTCAACAACGCCATCGTGCTGGTGGACTACATCGAGCAGCTGCGCGCGCGCGGGACGGACAAGCAGGACGCCGTGGTCGACGGCGGCGCCACGCGCCTCAGGCCCGTGCTGCTGACGGCCTTCACGACCGTGATCGGCCTGATCCCGCTCACCTTCGGCATCAACATCGACTTCGTGGGGCTGATGGTGGACCTCGACCCGGCGTTCTCCATCGGGTCCAGCAACACCCAGTTCTGGGGGCCGATGGGGACGGCGATCATCTCGGGCCTCACGTTCGCCACGTTCCTGACGCTGGTGATCGTGCCGGTGATGTACTCGGCGTTCGACAGCCTGGCGCTGCGCGTCGCCCAGGCGCGGGGCACCGTACCCGGCGGCCCCGCGTCGGAGCCGCGCGACACGTCGGTCGGCATCGACGGCGACGGCGCCGGCGGGGCGCTGATGCCGTCGCCCGTCTCCGTCACCTGACCCGCCCGGCCCCACCGCCAGCCGCTGGCGCCTGCCCCTGTACGCATGTTCCGCATCACTCCAGACCTCCCCTCCCACGTCGTCGGCTTCGAGGTCGACGGGACCGTGACCAAGCGCGACGTCGAGGCGCTCTACCGCGAGGTCGAGCGCGCCATGGGCGGCGGGCGCGTGCACCTGGTGGGCGAGGTCACCGGCGTGGGCGGGTTCACGCTCGACGCGCTGGCGGCCAACCTCCGCCAGACGCTGGGGCTGGTGACCAAGCTCGGCCGCGTCGACCGCTACGCCGTGGTCACGGACACGCCCTGGATCGCGGCGGCGGCGCGCGCCGAGGGGCTGGTCCCCGGACTCCAGGTCCGCGTCTGGCCGACGGCCGAGAAGGCCCAAGCGGTCGCCTGGGCGTCGGAGCCGCGGGCCCCGTCGTCCCGAGGCTAGCGAGACCGCGCGGCGCCCGAGCGGGGGGCCCCACGGCGACCGCCCCCGCCGGAGCCTGCCCCCACGCGGGCGGGGGCAGGCGGCGGGGCGGGCGCAGGCCGGCGCTGCATCCACCACAGCGCAGCGCCGGCACGCTCGTCCACACGGTGAGCCTGGACGAGTGCCGTCCCAAAAGCCCCGGAGGGCCCGTCATCGGTATAGACGGCGAACGGCGCGGACACCGGTCACGCCGCGCCACTTTTTTTGCTGTCCCGCCGTCGGCCCCCGGGCGCGGCCGCCGTCGGCCCAGGCGGGCCGGCAAGGCGGGCCGCCAGCGGGGCGAGGGCCGTCGCGCCGCGCCTACCTTCCAGCGCTCCCCCCGCGCCGTGCTCCGCAAGATCCTCCACGTCGACATGGACGCGTTCTACGCGTCGGTCGAGCAGCGTGACGACCCCGCCCTGCGCGGCCGGCCGGTCGCCGTGGGCGGGAGCAGCGGGCGCGGCGTGGTGGCGGCGGCCAGCTACGAGGCGCGGCCGTTCGGCGTCCACAGCGCTATGCCGATGGCGTGGGCGCGGCGCCGGTGCCCCGACCTGGTGGTGGTGCCGCCGCGGTTCGCGGTCTACAAGGCCGTCAGCGCCCAGGTGCGCGCCGTGTTCGACCGCTACACCGACCTGGTGGAGCCGCTGTCGCTGGACGAGGCCTACCTCGACGTCACCGAGCCGCTGGCGGGGCCGGCCTCCGGCACCCTCATCGCCCAGCGGATCCGCGCCGAGATCCACCGCGAGACGGGGCTGACCGCCAGCGCGGGCGTCTCGTACGGCAAGTTCCTGGCCAAGACGGCCTCGGGCCTGGCCAAGCCCGACGGCCTGCGCGTGGTCACGCCCGACGACGCGCCGGCGCTGGTGGCGTCCCTGCCGGTCGAGGACTTCCACGGGGTCGGGCCGGCGACGGCGGCGCGGCTCCACGCCCTCGGCATCGCCACCGGCGCGGATCTCAGAGCGTGGGACCCGGACGACCTGGAGGCCCGCCTGGGCAAAGCCGGCCGCTGGCTGGCCCGGGTCGCCCGGTGCCAGGACGACCGGCCCGTCCGCGCCCACCGCGTCCGCAAGTCGGTGGGCGTCGAGCGGACCTTTTCTCACGACGAGCGGGGTGCCCAGGCGCTCGCGGCCCGGCTGGCGCCCATCGCCGCCGAGCTGGCGGACCGGCTGGCGCGGCACGGCGTGGCCGGGCGGACGGTGACGCTGAAGCTCAAGAGCGCCGCCTTCGTGATCTCGTCGCGCAGCACGACGGTCCCCTCGCCGGTCGCCTCCCAAGCCGAGCTGCTCCGCATGGGCGTGGCGCTGCTCCACCACCCCGAGCCGCCCGGCCAGCCCATCCGCCTCATCGGCCTGACGGTCTCCGGCCTGGTCGACGCCTGCTCGGGCCGCCAGCTGGCGTTCCCGTTTGCCCTGCCGGCCCTGGCGGGGCCGGTCTCATCCGGCGAGCTGCCAGGCGAGCCGCCAGGCCGGCGAGCTGGCGACGTGGTGAGTCCGAACTGACCATCGGCCCGGCGGCCTGGGACGGCGCCGGCGGCCCCGACGTTACAGCGGCACGTCGGCGCTGCGGCCGTAGACCACCGCCACGGCCATGACCAAGAGCGCGGCGTGCATCGCCAGCGGCTTAAAGTCGCTCCGCTCGGCGTGGGCCACGGCCGCCGCGACCATCACCGACGCCAGCCCCAGCGCCGCCCACGGCACCAGCCCCGGCGCCACGCCGACCGCCAGCGGCACGACCACCCCGATGGCGCCCAGCACCTCGACCAGCCCGATCAGCCGGACCGTGAGCGGCCGGTACGCCGCCAGGATGGGCAGGCGCTCGACCAAGACCTCCTTGGGCTTGATCAGCTTGACGAGCCCGGAGGCCAGAAAAACCAGGGCGAGGAGCACCTGGAGGATCCACAGCAGAGCGTTCATCGGAGGGGCGAAAGCGGGAGCCGAACGATACGAGACGAACCCGCGGCGGGCGCGGCCAACGGCCAGACGGACCTTTCGGGAACTCAGACGGTACAACGACAGAGCGGTCTCGCTCACTCCCTCTACCCCTGACCCCTAGACCCATGATCGGTGGACTCATTTTTTGGATCATCGTCGGCGCCATCGCCGGCTTCCTAGCAGAGAAAATCATGAAGGCCGATATGGGCCTGCTGATGAACATCGTGGTCGGCATCGTCGGCGCGCTCATCGGCGGCTTCCTCGTCGGACTCATCGGCCTCGACGACGACGGCGGGCTCATCTGGAGCATCTTGGTGGCCACGTTGGGCGCGGTCGTCCTCCTGTGGGTCGTCAACAAGTTCAAGGAGCGCTCGGTGGCCTAGGCTCCCGTTCCGCCCCGTTTCTGCGGGCGGGCCGTCCGGCGCTGGTGCCGTTCGGTCCGCCCGCTTTCGTATTTTCCCTCCCGTGATCCGTTCCGCCTCCCTCGCCCTCCTGCTCACGCTCGCCCCGCTGGCGGCGTGCGACGACGAGCCCGTCGACCCGGCCCTGACCGTGCCGGTGGCCGAGGCCGACGTCGAGCGGTTCCGGACGGAGATCTTCCAGGAGACGCTCGGCCTCGACGCCGCGCTGGCGGCGCTCGAAGAGGAGGCCGCCGCGGCCGACTCCGTCGACCGCGTGGCCTACGAGCCCGTCCTGACGCGCCTGCGCGACGACCGCCAGCGGCTCCAGGTGCGCCTGGACAGCCTGGCCCCGACGCCGCGCGCCCGCTTCGACTCGACGCGCGCCCAGGTACGCGGGCAGACGGCCCGGCTGGAGACGTCCATCCGCCGCGCCCGCTACGACGCCGCGCCGACCTACGCCGCGCTCCAGTCGGCCACGGCCCGGGGCCTGGCCGACCTCGACCGGCGCCTGGCCGCGCTCCGCCCCTACGCCGTCGCCGACACGACGGGCGGGCTCCAGAGCGACATCGACTCGCTGGCCGCCGACCGCGGCCGGCTGCTGGACCGGTTGGGCGCCTACCCGGACACGCTGGTCACTCAGTTCCTCCCGTTCCGGTCGGACTTTACCGACCGCGTGCTCGTCCTGGAACGCCGCGCCGACGCGCTGGCGGCCGACACGACCGCGCTGAACCGGCCCGCCGCCGACGCTCCGGCCCGCTAGCGGAGCGGCGCCCGCGGCACGACGCAGGCCGGCCGCGGAGCAGATACGTCCCCAGACCACGCCGTGCACGTCTCGACGCTCGACCTCGACTGGTGTACTCGGGCCGGCGGGTGCAAGACCGACCGGGACTTCCTCGACTTTGTGGTCGACGGCCGCCCGCTCCGCCAGCGGTTCGAGCCGACCGGGAACGTCGGCGTGCTGGGGTGGGGGCTCGCTGAGCACGAGGCGATCACCCGGCTCCTCCTCCACCGGCCGTCCGAGTTGCCGACCGGCCGGGTCCCGCTCTACGTCTGCGCCGACTGCGGCGGCGTCGACTGCGGCACGGTCGCGGCGCGGGTCGAGGAGACGGCGGGGAGGGTCGTGTGGTCCGACTTCACTTTCGAGGTGACGTACTTCTACGAATCGGAGGACGAGCGTGTCCAGGCCCGCTTCCAAGACGTAGGCCCGTTCGTCTTCGACGGCGCAGAGTACCGCGACGTTCTCGCGCGGCGCCTCGCCCAAGTGGCGGCGTAGCCCATCGCCGCAGGCCGACGCCAGAGCCCCGCGTTCCCCTCGCGGCCGACCGCCGGCGGCGCCCGTCGCCAGCGGCTCGCGGTCCGTCTAGGCCGCGGCCGGCGCGCCCTCGACCATCGAGACGCCCCAGGCGACGAGCGCGTCGGCGGCCTCCTGGCTGGCGGCCTCCGAGTAGACGCGGAGCACGGGCTCCGTCCCCGAGGCCCGGAACAGCAGCCAGCCGCCCTCGACCCGGAACTTGAAGCCGTCCAGCGCCTCGGTCTCGGTCACCGGCTGGCCGTCGACCTCGGAGAGCCCGTCCTGGGACAGCTCCCGGAGCACGGCCTGCTTGCGCGCCTCGGTCGTGTGGAGGTCGGTGCGGGACTGGTAGTGCGGCCCGAACTCCTCCATCAGCTCGCGGACGAGCCCGGAGAGCGACCGCTCGCGCTTGACCATCATCTCGGCGACCGTGAGCCCGATGTAAAGGCCGTCGCGCTCGGGGATGTGGCCCTTGACGGCCATCCCGCCCGACTCCTCGCCGCCGACCAGCACGTCGCCCTCGACGATCTTGCTCGCGATGTACTTGAAGCCGATCGGCGTCGTCTGGACGGGGAGCCCGTAGGCCTCGCCCATCCGGTCGAGCATGTCGGTGGTGGAGAACGTCTTGACGATGTCGCCGCGGAGCCCCTTTTCCTCGTAGAGATACTTGACGAGCAGCGCCAGGATCTTGTGCGAGTCGACGAACTGGCCCTCCTCGTCCACCAGCCCGATGCGGTCGGCGTCGCCGTCGGTGGCGAGGCCGATGGCGCAGTGGTCGTCCACGACGGCCTTGAGGAGCTCGCCCAGGTTGCGCTCGATGGGCTCCGGCGCCCGGCCGTGCATGCCCGGGTTGAGCTCGTGGTGGAGCTCCACGACGCGCGGCCGGCCCAGCAGGTCGGTGACCACGCCCTGGCCGGCGCCGTACATGGCGTCGTAGGCCACGCGCGTGCCGGCCTCCTTGATCGACTCGACGTCGAGCCGCTGGCGGAGCAGGTCGACGTAGCCGCTCTGGAGGTCGAAGGTCTCGATCTGGCCGTCGGCCGTCAGCGCGTCGACGCCCGGCATCTCGGGGGCGGCGCCCAGGCCGTCCATCCGCGCCTCGACGTCGGCGATCATGTCCGGCGTGGCCGGGCCGCCGAACGAGGCCTTGACCTTGAACCCGTTGTACTGCGGCGGGTTGTGGCTGGCCGTGATCACGATGCCGGCCGTGGCGCCGTACTCGGCGGTCGCCCAGCTGACCGCCGGCGTCGTGGCGAACCCGTCCGCCAGCCGCACGCGGACGCCACTGGAGGCGAACACGCGCGCCACGTGTCGGGCGAAGGCGTGGCCCTGGAAGCGCGTGTCGTACGCGATCACCACCGACCCGTCGCCCTCGTCCTGCGCCTGGACCCACGCCGCGGTCGCCCGTGCCACCGTGGTCAGGTTGTCGAACGTGTAGTCCTGCGCGATGACGGCTCGCCAGCCGTCGGTACCAAACTTGATCGTGCTCATGGGGGGGCGTGGGGAAGCAGGGCCGCGGGCGCTTCAGAAGCTACGGGCGGGCGGGAAACCGGCGGGTCGGGGAAACTCCTACCCGGCCGTGCCGCGGTCGTGTCAGGGGCTGAGGGTTCAGAGGGTTCGTCGCCTGCAGGCCAGGAGCTTTGTCCTTGCGAACCCTGAACCTCGAACCCTGAACCGCTCTACGCGCGCGTCAGGCGGCGGTGCGGGCCGGAGGGCTCGTCGTCCTCGACGCCCAGCCGCTTTTTCCGGTCGTCCTCGTACTCGGCGTAGTTGCCGGGGTAGACGAACACGCCGTCGTCCTCGAAGGCCAGGATGTGGGTGGCCACGCGGTTCAAGAACCAGCGGTCGTGCGAGATGACCACGGCGCAGCCGCCGAACGCCAGCAGCGCCTCCTCCAGCGCGCGCAGCGTGTTGACGTCGAGGTCGTTGGTCGGCTCGTCCAAGAGGAGCACGTTGGCGCCCTCCTTCAACGTCACCGCCAGCTGGAGCCGGCCGCGCTCGCCGCCGGACAGCGTGCCGACCTTCTTCTGCTGGTCCTGCCCGCCAAAGTTGAACCGGCCGACGTAGGCGCGGGAGTTGACCTCGCGCGTGCCCAGCTGGATAAAGTCTGAGCCGCCCGAGATCGTCTCCCAGACCGTCTTGTTCGGGTCGAGGTCGCGGTCCTGGTTCACGTAGCCCAGCTTGACCGTCTCGCCGACCTTGAACTCGCCGGAGTCCGGGTCCTCCGACCCGGTGATCATGCGGAACAGCGTCGTCTTGCCGGCCCCGTTCGGCCCCACGATGCCGACGATGCCGCCCGGCGGCAGGTCGAACGTCAGGTCCTCGACCAGCTGGCGGCCGTCGTAGCCCTTCGAGACGTGCTCGGCCTGGACCACGACGTTGCCCAGCCGCGGGCCCGGCGGGATGTAGATCTCGAGCTCGTCGCGCTTCTCCTCAGAGAGCCCCGCCTGGAGCTCCTCGTAGCGCGCGATGCGGGCCTTGGACTTGGTCCGCTGGCCCTTGGCGTTCTGGCGGACCCACTCCAGCTCTTGGTGGATCGTCTTCTGGCGCTTGGACGCCTCCTTCTCCTCCTGGGCCAGGCGCGCCTCCTTCTGCTCCAGCCACGAGGTGTAGTTGCCCTCGAACGGGATGCCCTTGCCGCGGTCGAGCTCCAGGATCCAGCCCGCGACGTTGTCCAGGAAGTAGCGGTCGTGGGTAACGGCGATCACGGTGCCGGGGTAGCCGGCCAGGTGCTGCTCCAGCCACGCGACGGAGGCGGCGTCGAGGTGGTTGGTCGGCTCGTCCAGCAGCAGCACGTCCGGCGCCTGCAAGAGCAGGCGCACCAGCGCCACGCGGCGCTTTTCGCCGCCGCTCAGCGGACCAATCGGCGAGTCGGCGGGCGGGCAGTGGAGCGCGTCCATCGCCTGCTGCAGGCGTGCGTCGACGTCCCAGGCGCCCAGCCGGTCGATGTCCTCCTGGACCTTGCCCTGCTCGGCGATCAGCGCGTCGAAGTCGGCGTCGGGCTCGGCGAAGGCGTTCGAGATCTCCTCGTAGCGCTTGAGCAGGCCGACGGCCTCGGCCATCCCCTCCTCGGCGACGTCCTTGACCGTCCGCGACGGGTCGCCGAGGTCGGGCTCCTGCTCCAGCATCCCGATGGTCAGGCCGGGCTGCATCTCGATCGTGCCGTCGTACTTGTCGTCGCGGCCCGCGATGATGCGCAGGAGCGTCGACTTGCCGGCCCCGTTCAGGCCCAGGACGCCGATCTTGGCGCCGTAGTAGAACGAGAGGTAGATGTTGTCCAGGATCTTCTTGCCCGTCGGCAGGGTCTTGCCGACGCCGAGCATGGAGAAGATGATTTTCTGATCGCTCACGAGTGCTTCGAGGATGTGCCGACGAAGCTAGGCGGGCGCCGTTCTCCACGGGGTGGATAACCCGTGGACACGCCGCACGTCACCCCGCGGGCGGCGGGCGGCGGGCGGCGGGCGGCGGGCGGCGGGCGGCGGGCGGCGGGCCAAAGCTGCGGCGCTGGCGGAGGCCGTGCGAGCCGCTCCACGCCCTACGTCCTCTCCCTGCTCTACACGCCCTCCCGCTCTACGGCGTGCCCACGGCCTCGCCGAGGTGCATCGCCTCCTCGATCAGCGCCTGGTGGCGGCGCGCCCAGTCGACGGCCGTCTCGAAGGTGCCGGCGTCGGTCTGGAGGCGGGCGGCGATGGAGCGGACGGCCGCCAGCTCCGACGGGTGGAGCCGGCCGTCGGCGTGGGCCACCAGCAGGAGGTCGAGGAGCACCACCACGCGCGCGCGCGGCGCCCCGAACAAGAGGTTGAGGTCGCCGACGCCGTTGGGCGCGTCCGCCGTCTCGGTCCCCACGCCGGCCTCGACGTAGAGCCGGTCGAGGCGCTCGACCTCCTGGATCGCCAGCCGGTTGTCGGCGTCGATCACCTGGCGGGCCAGGACCAGGAAGGCGCGGCGCTGCTCGGGGCTGAGTTCGTGGAGAAACATGGGGAGACGGCGGGGTCGTGCGGCCGAAGGTAACGGACAGAGCGGGCCGGGCGTGTTCCGGCAGCGACGCCCTTTGCGCCGACGCCCGGACCGCGGCGCTCGCCCGGCTGGCGGTCCGAACGGAGAGCGCGGGCTCCGGAGACGACTCCCCGGCGCCCGCGCTCGGCGGATCAGCCCTTGGCGTCCGTGGGCGCCACGTAGGGGCGGCCGATCGAGTGGTACTCGAAGCCGGCCTCGGCCATCCGCTCCGGGTCGAACACGTTGCGGCCGTCGAACACCAGCGGCTGCTCCATCGCCTGGTGCATCTTGTCGAAGTCGGGGCGGCGGAACTCGGGCCACTCCGTGGCGATGACCAGCGCCGAGGCGCCGTCGAGGGCGTCGTAACCGCGCTCGGCGTAGGTCAGCGAGCCCGGCCCGTCGAGCGGCTCGCGCTCGAAGGTGGCCTGGGTGGTCTCGGTGGCCTCGGGGTCGAAGGCCACCACGTCGGCGCCGAGCCCGACCAGCGCGCGGATCAGCACGTGCGCCGGCGACTCGCGGACGTCGTCGGTGTGGGGCTTGAAGGCGAGCCCCCAGACGGCGACCCGGCGGCCGGCGAGTTGGCCGTCGTCGTCGCCTAGGGCCTCGACGATGCGGGGCGCGAGCGACTGGCGCTGGGCGTCGTTGACGCGGAGCACGGCGTCCAGGATCTCGAACTCGTAGCCGTTCTGGCGCGAGGTCCGGTGGAGCGCCTGGACGTCCTTGGGGAAGCACGAGCCGCCAAAGCCGATGCCGGCGTACAAGAACTTCGGCCCGATGCGGCTGTCGGTGCCGATCCCGCGGCGCACCTTGTCCACGTCGGCCCCGACGCGCTCGCAGACGTTGGCGATCTCGTTCATGAACGTGATCTTGGTGGCCAGCATGGCGTTGGCGGCGTACTTGGTCATCTCCGCCGACGCCTCGTCCATCACGATGATCGGGTTGCCCTGGCGCACGAACGGCTCGTAGAGCCGCTCCATGATCTCGGCCGCGCGCGGGCTGTCGGTGCCGATCACGACGCGCTCGGGCTTCATAAAGTCCTCCACGGCCACGCCCTCGCGCAAAAACTCGGGGTTCGAGACCACGTCGAAGTCCTGGCCGGCCACGACGCCGTGCTGGGCGACGGCGGCCGTGACGCGCTCGGCGGTGCCGACGGGGACGGTGCTCTTGTCCACGATCACCTTGTAGCCCCAGCCGTCGCCGCCCTCGGCGGCCTCCGCCAGCAGGCGGCCCAGGTCGTCGGCCACGCCCAGGACGTACTGGAGGTCGGCCGAGCCGTCGGCGCCGGGGGGCGTGGGCAGGGCCAGGAACACGACGTCGGCCGGCTCGACGGCGGCGGCGAGGTCGGTGGTAAAGTGGAGCCGCTCCTCACGGCGGCCGCGGTCGAAGTAGACTTCGAGGCCGGGCTCGTAGATGGTCAGGCGCCCGTCGCGCAGGCTCTCGACCTTGCCCGAGTCGATGTCGACGCAGGTGACCTGGTTGCCCATTTCGGCAAAGCACACGCCGGAGACGAGGCCGACGTAGCCGGTGCCGATGACTGCGATGTTCATGCTCTTGGGGAGGTGTGCTCTGAGAAGGGGTTTGCCCTCAAAGGTATCGGCTGGCGGGCGTCGGGCTCTACCCCTCACGGAATCCTCGCAGCCACCGACTGGCGGCGGCCGTCGCCAGCGGGGCGGGGCGCCGGAGGAAGAGGGGCGGTGTCCGTCGGGCGGAGACGACACGCGGGGCGTCTCTACGACGTCACGATGGGCGGGACATTTCCAGCCGGCTGAGTCCCCATTCCCCATTCGTCTTTGCTGGCGCTCCACACGGCCCCGTTGCCCAAGCCGGGCGCACGTCCTAGTTTGGCTGTCTGTCCGCCGGGGGCGGCGCCACGCCTCCGGCACGGCTCCGTAGCTCAGTTGGCAGAGCAGCTGGCTTTTAACCAGCGGGTCGTAGGTTCGAGCCCTACCGGAGTCACCCTCGCCGCCGGCCCCCGACGGCCCTGTTCTTCAAGCCTCCTGCCCGGGTGGTGAAATTGGTAGACACGCACGCTTGAGGGGCGTGTGGAGTAAAATCCGTGCTGGTTCGAGTCCAGTCCCGGGCACCGAGCGGCCTCTCCACACCGGAGAGGCCGCTTTTTTGTCTCTGGACCGCTGGCGGTCCGTCGGCGGCGACCGCCAGCGACTAGGGCTCGATCACGACCGGCGTGCCGACCGAGACGTAGGCCCACAGCTCGTCCATGTGCACGTTGCGGAGCGCCACGCAGCCGCGCGTCCAGGCCCGCTGGCGGCCCGAGCCGGACCCGTGGATCTCGATCAACCCGCCCAGGCGCGTGTTCATCGGCGGCTCGACGCCGTCCTGGTCGGCTCGGACGATGGCCTCGTACTGGTCCTGGGTGATGATCCCGTCCCGGAAGCCGCGCAGCGCGTGGACGGGGCCGGGGTAGCTGATCACGAACGCGCGGTAGTAGGCCGACCGGTCGTTGCGGCGCGTCACGAAAAAGACGCCCTCGGGGATCCGGTAGTGGGCGTCCTCGCCGCGCGCCGACCGCCGCACCTTGTCCTCGTCGCTGATCGACACGTCGGCGGGGAGCTCGCGGACCAGGGCGGAGCCGCGGTACACGTAGACCACCCGGTCGCTCTTGTCGACGCGGATCCACAGGTTCGACAGCTCGGCCGCGCGCACGTAGCCCTCCAGGCCGCCGTACCGGACGCGCCGCCAGCCGGCGGCGAACCCGTCGGCAGGGGGCCCCGCCTCCTCCAGCACGCGGACGCCGTCGCGGGGCTGGAGCGTGGCCAGAACGGGCGCCCGGCCCACGGGCGACGCCCGGAGCGCGACGTCCCGGTCGGTGACGTAGTAGGCCGGCGCCGCGTCGACGCGGCTGGCCGATGGGGAGTAGACCGACGACGGGGCCTCGGCCGTCGCGTACCCGTCGGGGTCGGACTGGGCTGAGACCGACGCGCTGACGATCAGGACGGCGGCGAGGAAGCGGTACATGTCGCGGGGGGCGGCCTAAAGGTATCGGCAAGACGGGCCCCGGACCAACGCCGCCCTCGTTATTCCTGCACGTAAAGTCCACGGACCTGCCGGTCCGGCGAGCCCCGCGCTACTCGACGACGCCGTGGCGTGCCAGGCACGAGCGGTAGGCCTCCAACACGCCGTCCAGCACCGCCCCGGCGGTGACCACGTCGGCCGCGTCCTGGGCGACGGGGGAGCCGTTGGCGGGCGCGAACCCGAACCCGCAGGCCGCGATGGCGGGCGCGTCGCCGTTGGTGTCGCCGATAAACGCGATCTCGTCCAGGCCGATCGCCTCCGTCTCCGCGAGCCAGCCCAGCGCCTCCACCTTGGTCAGCGCCAGCGGGACGACGTCGACGGAGTACGGCGTGTGGTACGCCGTGAGGCCGGGCGTGTGCTCGGCGGCGAACGCCTCGATCTCGGGCAGGAACGTCTCGCACTCGCCCGGCACCGGCCCCACGATGCCGGCCTGGCTCCGCTTGCCGTAGTCGAACGAGACCGTCGGCGAGCGGCCGACGACCTCCGCGAGCAGGAACTGGCGGCAGGCGTCGAGCTCGGCCTCGGTGCCGGGCGTGAGCGCCGGGTTCCAGGTGATCCGGGCGTCGGGCAGGTCGAAGCGCCCGCCGCCGCTCTCGAACAGCGCCGGGGCCTTGAGCCCCAGCGCCTGGGCGGTGGCCTCGACGTAGGCGTAGGCCCGGCCGGAGCAGATCCCGACGCGCGGGTAGCGCGGGTCGGTCTCGGCGCGGGCGCCCCACTCGCGGAGCTGGCGGAAGCCGTCGAGCGCGAACGGGACGTAGGGCTCGCTTAGGCAGCCGTCGATGTCGGCGAGAAAGAGTCGGATCATGTGGGGTGTGGGGGTTTGGCCCTCGCCCGCGGCCTCCGCCAGCGGGTCAGCGGGCGCGCTCGACGGTGAGCAGGACGCCGACGGGCTCGACGGTCGGCGCGCGGTCGCCGTCCAGCCCGACCACGCCGTCGGTGACGGGCACGAACTGGGCCTCGTCGCCCTGGCGGACGTAGAGCTCGAACGGCAGGCCGGACAGGGTGCCGCCGTCGCCGGTGATCTCCCAGGCTAGCGTTCGCGTGCCGCGGTCCCAGCGCGTGCGGAGCGTGGGCAGGCCGGTGCCCGTCACCCAGCGATCGAACAGCGGGCCGAGGTCCCGGCCCGAGGCCGCCTCCAGCGACCGGCGGAGCGCCTTGGTCGAGAGCGGGCGGTCGGCGTAGTCGCGCTGGACCTGGCGGAGCGCGCCGTAGAACGCGTCCTCGCCCAGGGTGAGGCGGAGCAGGTAGAAGACCGAGCCGCCTTTTTGGTAGACGGTCGGCGTGAGCAGGTCGGCCGGGTCGTCGTAGCTAGCGGGGACGAGCTGGGCGGCGGCGTCCTCCGGCCCGATCTGGCGCGACATCAGGGTCAGGAAGCGGCGGCCGGCGTCGGCGCCGTCGAGCTGGCGGTAGACCTCGGTGGTGAGGAAGGTCGCGGCGCCCTCGGCGATCCACAGGTCCCGCCAGTCGGCCGGGACCACGGCGTTGCCCCACCACTGGTGCACGATCTCGTGGACGTTGACCTCCTCGATGGGATTCCGGCCATCCGCCTGGGCCGCATACAGATCCGCGCGCAGGAAGGACGCCGCCGCGTTTTCCATGCCGGCGTAGGCCATCGGCACCTGGACGGTGGCGTAGGTCCCGTACGGGTACGGCCCGAGCCGCTCCGCCAGCACCTCGATGACGGAGGGCGTCCGGCTCAGCAGGCCCGCCCGCCCAGCGTCTTCGGCCAAGAGGGCGTGGCGGATGGGGACGGGGCCGGGCTGATTGGTCACGGCAAAGTCGGCCACGGCAAAGGCCCAGGTGTAGGCCGGCGCGTCCTCGCCCAGCACGAACCGCGCCCAGCGCCGGCCGCCGGCGACCGAGTCCGAGACGGCGCGGCCGCTGGCGACGACCTCAGAGGCGGCCGGCACCACCAGCGTCAGGTCCAGCCGGGCCGGGTCGGACGGGTGGTGGACGGCGGGCAGCCAGCCGGCCGTGCGGTCGGGCCAGCCGTCGGTAAAGGCGACGCGCTGGCCCAGGGCGTCGTCGGCGTAGAGGCCGGCCTGGGGCGTGCCCCGGTAGGCGACCTCCACGCTCGACTGGCGGCTGCCGCCGCCCGCGGCTTCCGCCAGCGGGACGTGGAGCGCGTCGCCCTCGCGCCAGAACAGCACGCCCGCGCCGTCGACCTGGACCGTGACGACCTCCAGCACGTCGTCGAGGCCGAACACGAGGGCCCGGAGCGAATCGGGGTGCTCCACGTCGAGCGTCGCCGTCGCGTCGAGGGCCAGCGTCTCGGGGTCGAGCCGGATCTCGGCCCGCACCGCCTGCACGTCGACGCCCGGCTGGGGCCGGGGCGCGTCGACGCCGTCGTCCTGGGCCGGGCTGTCGCCGCACGCGCCGGCCGCCAGCGCGACGAGCAGGACCGCCAGGCGCCTCACGGCCGGGCCGCCCACAGCACCCAGGCGATCAGGACCAGCTGCAACGGCAGCCGCAGCATCAGCGCCCAGCGCGGCGCGATCCGGCGGAAGCGCTGGGACTGGCGGGCCATGTAGACGTTGGCGGGGAAGACGGCGACGAGCAGCGCCACCAGCCCCCAGCCGGCCCAGACGCGCAGCGCCGGCACCAGGAGCCCCAACCCACCGGCGATCTCGGCGACGCCGCTGAGGTAGACCAGCAGCCGAGGCGCCGGCAGGCTCGGCGGCACGATCGCCTCGAACAGCCGGGGCCGGACCAGGTGCAGCACGCCGGCCCCGACGAACGCCGCCGCCAGCAGCGCGACCGAGGCGGCCTGCGCGGTGCCGTCCGGCAGGCCGATCACGGCCGCGACCGCGCCGCTGGCGGTGCCGACGGGCGGGCGGGCCGGCAGGCTCACGCGTCCTCGTGGATCGCCTGGCCGGTCATCTGCTCCACGAGCGCGTCCGAGATGCCCATGGCCGAGAAGCCGCCGTCGTGGTAGAGCGTCTGCATGGTGACCATCCGCGCGTAGTCGCTCAGGAGCGTGACGCAGTAGTCGGCGCAGCTTGCGGCGTCGGCGTTGCCCAGCGGCGCCACCTTGTCGGCAAAGTCGTACATGGCGTCGAAGCCCGAGATGCCGCCGCCGGCCGTCGTGCGCGTGGGGCTCTGGGAGACCGCGTTGATGCGGATGCCGCGCCGGCCCAGCCGGTAGCCGAACGAGCGCACGATGGACTCCAGGAGCGCCTTGGCGTCGCCCATCTCGGAGTACTCCGAGAAGATGCGCTGGGCGCCGATGTAGCTCATCGCCAGGACCGACCCGCCGTCGCTCAGCGACCCGGTCTCCAGCGCGGCGCGGACCATCCGGTGGAGCGACACGGCCGAGATGTCGAGGCTCTTGAGGTACCACTCGTACTTGAGCTCCTCGTAGGCCTTCCCCTTGCGCACGTTCATGCCCATCCCGATGGAGTGGACCACGAAGTCGAGCGGCCCGCCCAGCGCCTCCGTCGACTGCGTGAACAGGTCGGCCAGCTCGCCGTCCTTGGTCGCGTCGGCGTAGATGATCGGGCTGCCGCCGGTGGCCTCCGCCAGCTCGTCGAGCTGGCCGAAGCGGCTGGCCACGGGCGCGTTGGTGAGCACGAAGCGGGCGCCCTCGCGGTGGGCCGCGTGGGCCAGCGCCCAGGCGATGGAGTTGGGGTCGAGGGCGCCGGAGATGACGCCGGTCTTGCCGGCGAGGAGCCCGTGGGAATCGGCCATGTCGGGGGTCGGGGGAGGGACCGCCAAGCTACGGAGGCCGGCGCCGGCTGCGGGGCCGCCGCTCGGGCCGCCCGCCCGGCTGGCGGTCGGCGCCGCCAGCGGGGCGCCGGGGCTGGAGGACGCCACGCCGTGGCGCCCCCCGCTCACCCGCCGGCCAGCAGCGCCTCGACGGCGGCGAGCATCTCGGCCTTCATCACCGGCTTCGACAGGTAGCCGTCGAAGCCCGCGGCGAGGCAGCGGGCGCGGTCCTCGGGCGACGCGTGCGCCGTCAGCGCGAGGGCGCGGACCGACGCCGTCTCGCGGTCGGCGCGGAGGCGCTGGATCAGGTCCAGCCCGGTCATGCCGCCCTGGTAGTTGAGGTCCAGCAGCGCCGCGTCGACGCCCTCGGCGATGCGCTCGGCGGCCTCCTCGGCCGTGGTCGCCGTGACCACCTCGTAGTCGCGCCGCAGGTAGAGCGTGAACAGGTGGAGGTTCTCGGGGTAGTCGTCGGCGACGAGGAGCGTGGGCCGGACCTGCATTGGGGAGCGCGAGTGGGGGCCCCTGGAGAATCGGCTCCGGGGCCGTCCATCTTAAGCACGCGCCCCGCCCCCCGCGCGCCCCTCCGCAGGGCACGCCGTCCCGCTGGCGGGGCGCGTTGTCAAGCGGGCGCCTGCAGCACCTCGCGGTAGGCGACGGCCAGCGGCCGGACGGCCTCCCTCAAGTCCCCGAACACGCCGGGCCCCGCGGCCACCAGCCCGCCCGTGGTCACGGGGTCGGCGCCGTCCCACAGCCCGGCCACGCGCCCGCCGGCGGCCTCCACCAGCACCACGCCGGCGGCGATGTCCCAGGGCGCCAGGCCGGCCTCGAAAAACCCGTCGAAGCGGCCCGCCGCCGTCCACGCCAGGTCGATGGCCGCGGCGCCGTGTCGCCGGATCCCGCGCGTCTGGCGGATCACGGCCTCGAAGGCCGTCAGGTAGCCGGCGACGTAGCGGTAGTCGCGGAACGGGACGCCGGTCGAGATCAGCGAGTCGGTCAGGCTCGTCGCCTCCGACACCGACGCGGGCGTGCCCGAGACGGTCAGCCCGGCGCCGCGCGCGGCCGAGAACAGCTCGCCCGACGACACGTCGAGCACCACGCCGACCACGCCCACGCCGTCGACGCGCAGGCCGATGGAGACGGCGTAGGGCGGCACGCCGTGCGAAAAGTTGGTCGTGCCGTCGAGCGGGTCCACGATCCAGACGCGGCCCCGGTCCAGCCGCTCGGTCCCATCGGCGCCCTCCTCGCCGACGACGGTGTCGTCGGGGAACGACTGGCGGAGCGCGTCGACGACGATCCGCTCGGAGCCCTCGTCGACGAACGTGACGTAGTCGTGGACGCCTTTGAGGCGGAGCTCGTCGGCGCTGAGGCCGCCGGCGTGGGGGCGGATAAAGGCGGTGGCGGCGTGGGCGGCGGCCTCGGCGGCGCGGCGCTCGGAGTCGTAGTCGGTCATGGGCCGTGCAACCCCGGCCGCCGGGGCGGGTTCTGACGGCCGCCCTCCTCCGTGCCGTGCCTGCTCGCCTGCTCGTCTGCCTCGCCCTGCTGGCCCTCAGCGCCGGCTGCGCCGACGAGGCGCCCGCCCCGGTCTCGGCCGAGACCGAGGCCGAGCGGCTGCTGTCGGCCGTCGTGGCGTCGGCCGTCGCGCCGGCCTTCGAGCGCGCCCGCACCCACCGCGCCGACGTGACGGTCTCGGTCTACGACGCCCACGTCGTGGCCGGGCAGGAGACGGCGACCGTGGTCCAGGCCGGCGACTCGGTGCAGGTGACGGACCGGGCCGCCAGAGGCGTGCTCTCGGGCGACGCCACGGCCGCGCCGCGCCTGCGCGACCCGATCGCGCCGGCGCTGCCCCAGGACCCGCCCTACCTCGACCCGTCGATCCGCGAGGCCTACCGCGTGTCGGTCCTGGGCGACACCATGATCGCCGGCACGCCGTTCCGCCGCGTCCAGGCCGTGCTCGCCGACGAGTCCCGCCAGCTGGGCGTGCGCCGCGTCTGGGCCGCCGTCGGCGCCGACGGCCAGGTCGGCGCCATCGAAGTCGACCGCCGGTCGGACTCGGTCCTCTACGACGAGACCAGCCACGTGCGCGTGGACCTGGCGCCGGGGCCGAGCGGCTGGGTGCCGCGCCGCGTCGTGACCGACACCCGGACCGACGTCCCCCTCGCCGACCCGGCCCACGTCCGCACTGTCTGGACGGTCCGCGAGGTCGACGGCCAGCCGGTCCGCCGCGATGGGCGCTAGACGCTGCACGCACGCTCGCTGCACCTGTCATCCTGAGCAGGGCGAAGGATCTCAACTCGGTCCTTCGAGCCCATCGGTGCCGTCGCCAACGGCCTGCACGTCCGGCATCGAGATCCTTCGCTGGCGCTCAGGATGACAACACAGGAGTTTCGTGGGAGCGCTAGGCTGGGCACGCCGGCTCGCCACCTGGCCTCGGTGGGCTCGACGATGACCGAGGCCGCGTCGTGGGCCGCCCAGGGCGCGCCGCACGGCGCCGTGGTCGTGGCCGAGCACCAGACCGACGGGCGCGGGCGCCACGGCCGGGCGTGGACGGCCGCGCCGGGCGAGGGCCTGCTGTTCACGGTCGTGCTCCGGCCCGAGCTGGAGCCGTCGCGGCTGGGCCTCGTCCCGCTGGCGGCCGGGCTGGGCGTGGCCGAGGCCGTGGCGGCGCGGGGCGTCGAGGCCCAGATCAAGTGGCCCAACGACGTCCGCGTGGGCGGGCGGAAGCTGGCGGGCCTGCTGGCCGAGGCGTCCCACGGACGCGGCGGAGCCGTCGTGCTGCTGGGCGTCGGCCTCAACGTCGGCCAGTCGGCTTTCCCGGGCGAGTTGGCGGCCAC
The DNA here is from genome assembly GCA_947493945.1 of uncultured bacterium. Classification (GTDB taxonomy): domain Bacteria; phylum Bacteroidota; class Rhodothermia; order Rhodothermales; family Rubricoccaceae; genus Rubrivirga. The sequence continues at coordinate 259,977 of CANLSR010000001.1, forward strand.
GTCGATCGGGCTGGAAACCGGAGCGCCGGCCCGGCCGCTCGACCTCCTCTCCCCCATCTTGCGGGCCATCGAGCGCCGGCTGAGTCAGGCCCGCACCGACCCGGCGCGGCTCGTCGCAGACGTGGAGGCCCAGATGGAAGGGATCGGCCAGGCGGTCACGGTGCGCGAACACGCGACCGGCGCGGTCCTGGCCGACGGCCGGGCGCTCGGCCTGGCGGCCGACGGCGCGTTGCGGGTCGACACCGGAACCGGCGAGCGCGCGGTCTACGCCGGCGAGACCACGCTGTCATGACGCTCGTCACCGGCGCCACCGGATTCGTCGGCTCCGCGCTCGTCCGCCAGTTGCTGGCGGCGGGCGGGCCGGTGCGCGTGCTGCGGCGCGAGTCGTCGTCGCTGGACCTGCTCGGCGCGTCGGCGGGCCGGGTCGAGCACGCCGTCGGCGACGTGACCGACGCCGAGTCGGTGTACCGCGCGGCGGAGGGCGTGGAGACCGTGTACCACGTCGCGGCCACGGTGGCGTTCGGGCGCCGCGCCCGGGCCCGGCTGCGCGCGGTCAACGTCGGGGGCACGGCGAACGTGGTCAACGCCGCGCTGGCGGCCGGCGTCGGGCGGCTCGTCCACACGTCGAGCATCGCGGCGCTGGGGCGGCCCGCCCGGGCGGGCGTGCTGGACGAGACGGCGACCTGGACGCGCTCGCGGCTCAACACGGCCTACGCCGTCAGCAAGCGCGACGCCGAGCGCGAGGTGCTGCGGGGCGTGGCCGAGGGCCTCGACGCCGTGATCGCCAGCCCGGCGCTGGTGTTCGGGCCGGGCCGGCCGGGCGAGGGCACGACGGCGCTCGCCCAGCGGCTCGCCGCCGGCCGCATGCCGCTGACTAGCGTCGTCCCTGGCGGGGTGGCGCCGCCCGGCGCGACGGCCGTGGTCGACGTCGAGGACGTGGCCGCGGGCTTGCGCGCCGCGCGCGCGCGCGGCGCCACCGGCGAGCGCTACCTGCTGGCCGCCGAGAACCTGCCGTGGACCGAGATCCTCGTCACGCTGGCGGCGGCGCTGGGCGTGGAGGCGCCGACGCGCACGGCGCCTCCGTGGCTCTTGACCGCGGGCGGCGTGCTGGGCGAGACCTGGGCGGCCGCCACGGGCTCGGAGCCGGACCTGACGTTGGAGACGGCCCGCAACGCCGCCGCGGCGGTCCGCTACGACGGCTCGCGCGCCGAGCGCCAGCTGGGCGTGACGTACCGCCCGTTCTCGGAGACGGCCCGCCGGATCGCCGCCGCGCTGGCGGACGGGCTGGGCGCGTAGCCAGGGCTGAGCACGTGACTAGACCCGACGCCCCCGCGTGTGCCGCGCGAGCCGGCGCGCGGCCTCCGCGTGTACCAAGCGCACGCGCGTCCGCGCGTCCGCGTCTCTGGTATCTTGCCGCATGGCCCTCGACCTCCGCACCGGCGACCAGTCCCTCACCCTCGACCACGCCGAAGGCGCGCCCACCGTCGATGGCGCCGCGCTCGACGTCCGCCAGCGGCGCCTGGGCACGACCGGCGACACGTCCGAGACGCTCCTGCTCGTCGTCGACGGCCGGCCCCGCGTGGTCACCGTCGAGCGCGACGGCGGCGAGACCCGGGTCTGGGTCGACGGGGCGCCCGTCGAGGTCGGGGTCAAGACCGAGGCCGACTTGCTCCTGGAGCGCTTCGGGCTCGACGCCGGCGACGCCGGGGCCGACCGCGAGATCAAGGCGCCCATGCCCGGCCTGGTGCTCCGCGTGCTCGTCGAGCCGGGCCAGGCCGTCGAGGCCGGGCAGGGCGTGGTGGTCCTGGAGGCCATGAAGATGGAGAACGAGCTGACGGCGCCGGCCGCGGGCACCGTCGCCGCCGTCCACGCCGCCCCGGGCGGCGCCGTGGCCAAGGGCGACCTGCTGATCGAGATCGACCCCTGAGTCCTCCTCCGGCCCGCCCCCGCCGCGCTGGCGGTTCGCACTGGCGGCCGGCGTCTCTGCCCCCTCCCCATGCCTCTCCTGCTGCTCAGCAACTCGACGTCGCCCGGGCGGCCGTACCTGGCGCACGCGCGCGACTGGATCGCGGAGGTCGTCGGCCCAGCCCGGCGCGTGGCGTTCGTGCCCTACGCCGCCGTCACGTTCTCCTACGACGACTACGCCGCGCGCGTGAGCCAGGCGCTCGACGGGCTGGGGCTGGACGTCGTGGGCGTCCACACCGCCGACGACCCGGCCGAGGCGGTCCGCCAGTCGGAGGCGGTGTTCGTGGGCGGCGGCAACACGTTCCACCTGCTCCGCGCGTGCGCCCGCCACGGCCTGGTCGAGGCCGTCCGCGAGCGCGTGGCCGAGGGCGCGCCCTACGTGGGCTGGAGCGCCGGCTCCAACCTGGCGTGCCCCACCATCCGCACCACCAACGACATGCCCATCGTGGAGCCGCCGTCGCTCGACGCGCTGGGCCTGGTGCCGGTCCAGGTCAACCCGCACTACACCGACGCGCACCCCGACGGGCACCAGGGCGAGACGCGCGCCCAGCGGCTGGCGGAGTTCGTGGCCGCCAACCCCGACGCGCCCGTCGTGGGTCTGCCCGAGGGCACCGCCGTCCGGGTGTCGGGCGGAGACGTCCGGCTCTTGGGCGACGGCGCCCCGCGCGTGTTCGACGGCGCGACGCCGGGGGGCCGAGCGGCCGCGGCGGGCGAGGCGGAGGCGCTGTTCGCGCCGGGCCGCTAGCTAGAGCGAGCCGGCCAGGTCGGCGGCGACGCCTGCCCCCAGCCGCACCACGTCGGCGTTCTGGGACTCGGCGCCGCTCTCGATGCCGCTCACGGCCTGCGACATGGCGTCCTGAACGCCCGCGTCGGTGACGCGCGCGCGGCTCGCCTCCCACCGCTGGGCCAGCGCCGACGCGCTCGCCCGGAGCGCCCGCCAGTCGGGCAGCGGCGACCGGGCCAGCGCCGACACCACGAGCGCGTCGGCCCGGAGCCGGGCGGGGTCGGCGTCGGGCCGGGACGCCGTGAGCACGCGGTAGGCGCGGGCCGCCGCGACGGCCACGCCGGCCCGGTCGCCACGCTGGGCCGCCGACCGCACGACGCGCCGGAGCGAGTCGAGCGACGGCGAGCGCGGCTGGAGCGCGCCGACCTGAGCGTCGGCCGCGCCGACGACGCGCGCGAGCGTCTGGGCGTCGGCGTCGGGCGCGCGGCTGACCACGTCCAACAGGGCGCCCTCGGCCGCCCCTTGCTGCGCGGCGACGGTCGGGCCGCTCGGGCGCAGAGCGGCCGAGTCAGCGCCGGTGACCACCGTGAACGTGTCCGCCCGGTCTCGCAGGGGCGGCGTGACCACCCGGGCCGACGTGGTGTCGAGCGGGGCGTCACCGCTGGTGCCGCCGGTCTCCACCTGGCATCCGGCGACGATCAGAAAGAGGACGAGCAGTCGGGTCATCGGGGGGCGTCGTGGAGACGTTCGGCCTCGCCGTGGATCAGGCGGCGCGAGTTGCCCGGCGTGCGGGCCAAGAGCCGGGCGGCCCCAGAGCCGGGCGGACCGGGCAGCTCGGGGGACGACAAAGTTACAGACGCGGCGACGGGTCACGTCCGCCCTGGGACTCGGCAGGCGCTCCGGCCACCGCCGCCGCACACGGCGTGGGCAGCGAGCACGGGCGCCCCCTTGGGTCCGAGGGTCCGGCCGGTCTCCTCGACCCGGCTCTGCCCTCGCGAGGGTACCTACCCGCCCTCCCCGGCGGCGCGCTGGGCGAAGGCCATCACCAGCCGGGCGTGGGCGGCCACCAGGTCCACCAAGCCGGTCTGGGCCAGACGAGCGTCGGGCGAGGTGGGGAGCTTGGGCGGCGAGACGCGGCCCATCCACAGCGGCATCTTGTCGCGGAGCACGCTCGGACCGGGAAAGCGCCCCGGCGCGAGGTGGGCGCCGTAGAACTGCGCTTTGCGGTCGAGCCGGTCGTACACGCTCTGGTCCGGCGTCACGTCGCCCTCACCGCCAGCGGCAACCATCTGGGCGCCCAAGAGGAAGTCGTGGTAGAGGAACGGCAGCTCCGCCAGCGCCGGCCCCACGGCCGCCAGCGCCTCGGGGCGCTCGCGCAGGCCCGTCTCCGCCGCGCGCGCGGTCACGGTCGCGATCAGCGCCAGCGTCTCCTCGGCGACGAGCCCCGGGTCCGCCTGGTCGGTCAGCGTCGGCCGCACGGCGCGGACGACGTCCTGGACGGTCGAGAGCGCCCCGCTGGCGGCGAAGGTCGCCACGCGGGCGGCGAGGGCGGCGTCGGACACGGGAGGGCGGGGGGTTCGGGGGACGGGGGACGCCGGGAGCACGGGGTTCAGAGGGCGCGCCTCGCCGGCCGGCCCCTGGGCCTCGCTAGGCCGGGCCGGTCGGCTGGTTGCCGCCGCCGATCTGGGTGCGCATCTGGGTGTCGGCCTCCACGTTGCGCATGTTGTAGTAGTCCATGATCCCCAGGTTGCCCTGGCGGAACGCCTCGGCCATGGCCTGGGGGATCTCGGCCTCGGCGGCGACTAGGTTGGCGCGCTGCTCCTGCTCCGACGCCACGGCGGCGGCGCGGCGCTCCTCGGCCTTGGCGCGCGCGACCCGGAGGTCGGCCTCGGCCTGGTCGGTCTGGAGCTTGGCCCCGATGTTCTCGCCCACGTCCACGTCGGCGATGTCGATGGACAGGATGTCGAACGCGGTCCCGTTGTCGAGCCCCTTGGCCAGCACCGTCTTCGAGATGTTGTCCGGGTTCTCGAGCACCTGGGCGTGCGTCGCCGACGAGCCGATCGTGCTCACGATCCCCTCGCCCACCCGGGCAATGATGGTCTCCTCGCCCGCGCCGCCCACCAGCCGCTCGATGTTGGCTCGGACCGTCACGCGCGCGATCGCCCGCACCTGGATGCCGTCCTTGGCGATGGCCGAGATCGGCGGCGTGGTGATCACCTTGGGGTTGACCGACACCTGGACGGCCTCGAACACGTCGCGCCCGGCCAGGTCGATGGCCGTCGCTCGGGCGAAGTTGAGGTCGATGTTGGCCTTGTCGGCCGAGATCAACGCGTTGACGACCTGCTGGACGTGGCCGCCGGCGAGGTAGTGGGCCTCCAGCAACGGCGGCGAGACCGGGATGCCCGCCTTGTGCGCCGTGATCAGCGGCCGGACGATGGCCGCCGGCGGCACGTTGCGCAGCCGCATCCCGACCAGGTCGCGGAACAGGCTCAGCTTGACGCCCGAGAACACGGCCGTGATCCACAGCCGGACCGGCACGAAGTACAGCAGCACCACGGCCGCCAGCACGGCGCCCAAGATGACGATGAGGCTACCGACGCCGAGAAGCTCGTCCATTGAAGTCTGGGGAGGGGGGCCTCGGTCTACCGGCCCCGGGCGCTAGTTGTTGCGCGGGCTCGCCCGCCGGTAGTCGCCGCTCCGGCCGCCGCTCTTGGCCAGCAGCCGGATGCCCGTGATCTCGATGTCTTTGGTGACCGACTTGCACATGTCGTACACCGTAAGTGCAGCAATGCTAACGGCCGTCAGCGCCTCCATCTCGACGCCCGTCGGCCCCTCCGTCTTGCAGATCGCCCGCACGTCGACGGCGCCGGCCTCGTCGTCCAGCTCGAACTCGATCTCGACGTTTTGGAGCACCACGTCGTGGCAGAGCGGCAAGAGGCGGCTGGTCTGCTTGGCGCCCAGCACGCCGGCCACGTTGGAGACGGTCAGCACGTCGCCCTTGCGGATCTCGTTCTCGCGGATCAAGCGCAGCGCCTCGGCGCCGACCACCACCCGGCCGGCCGCGACGGCCGTGCGCGCCGTCCGGGGCTTGTTGCTGATGTCGACCATCCGGGCCTGGCCCTGGTCGTCGACGTGGCTGAGGGCGGGGGTCTCGGTCATGGGAGTCGGGGGGGACGTGCGCCAAGATACCGGGTCCGGCCGGACGCAACGAGCCCTCTGGCCGTGACCGCCCGGCTGGCGGACGCGCTCCGCCAGCCGGGCGGGGCAACGGAAGCGGGCGGGCGCCCAAAGGCGCCACGTGGCGTCTCTACGGGACCGCGGTCGTGGGGGCCCCTGGCGGCGCCCCAAACCCTACGCCAGCGCCGTCAGGCCGGCCTCGATGCGGTCGCAGGCGCGCGTCAGCGTGTCCAGGTCCGTGGCGTACGACAGGCGGACGCCGGCGTCGGAGCCGAACGCCTGGCCGGGCACCAGCGCCACGTCGTGCGCTTCCAGCAGGTACCGGCACAGGCCCACGCTGCCCGAGATCGTGTCGCCGTCGGGCGTTTGGCGGCCGTAGAGCGCCGAGACGTCGGGGAACAGGTAGAACGCGCCCTGGGGCACCGGGCAGACCACGCCGCCGATGGCGTCCAGCCGGGCCAGCACGGCGTCGCGGCGCTGGCGGAAGGCGTCGACCATCGCCTGGACCGGCTCCGGCCCCATCGTGAACGCCGCCAGCGAGGCGTACTGGGAGATGGACGAGGCGCCGCTGGTGAGCTGGCTCTGGACCTTGGCCGCGGCGCCGGACCACCAGCCGGGCGCGGCGAGGTAGCCCAGCCGCCAGCCCGTCATGGCGTAGGCCTTGGAGAACCCGTTGACCGTCGCCGTCCGGCCGCCCATGCCGTCGAGCGAGCCGAACGAGACGTGCTCGGCGTCGAACACGACGTACTCGTAGATCTCGTCCGAGATGACCACGACGTTGGGGTGATCGCGGAGGACCTCGGCCAGGGCCTCTTGCTCGTCGCGGCTGTAGACGGCGCCGGTCGGGTTGGAGGGGCTGTTGAAGATCAGCGCCCGCGTCCGCTCGGTCATCGCGTTCGCCAGCTGGGCGGGCGTGATCTTGTAGTCGGCGGCGGCCGTGGCCGGGATCTCGACCGGCTCGGCGCCCGCCAGCCGCGCCATCTCGGGGTAGCTCACCCAGTACGGCGCCGGGATCAGCACTTCGTCGCCGGGCCGGCAGACGGCCAGCAGGGCCTGGGCGACGGACTGCTTGGCCCCGTTAGAGACCACCACGTCGCCGGCGGCCACATCGAGCCCGTTCTCGCGCGTCAGCTTGTGGGCGATGGCTTGGCGGAGCTCGGGGATGCCGGCGCTGGGCGTGTAGTGGAACCGGCCGTCGCGCAGCGCTTGGTGCGCCGCCTCGACGATGGGCGCCGGCGTGTCGAAGTCGGGCTCGCCGGCCGAGAGCGCGATGACGTCGCGGCCCTCGCGGACGAGCGCGGCGGCGCGCGCCGAGATGGCCAACGTGGCCGAGGGCCGCATGGCCTCCACGCGGGGGCTGAGGGCGTCGAGGGCGGGGGCGTCGGTCATGGCGTCGGCGGGGGGAGATGGAAGGTAGAGGGCCCGGCCGTCCGGCGGGCGGGTTCCGCCAGCGGGAACGGGCCTGGCACGCGGAGGCGCCTAGGTCTGGGAGGACGCCTCGGAGGACTGGAGGGCTGAACGCCCAGCGTGCCGCCGAGTCGGCGGTCGCCCCTCCCCCGGCGCCCCCACCCTACGGCCTCCGCAGCCGGGCCAGCGCCTCCACCACGACCGGCGGCACGAACGAGGCCACGTCGCCGCCCCAGTGGTGGATCTCGCGGACGATGGAGGCGGCCACGAACGTGTGCGCCTCGGCCGGCATCAGGAACACGGTCTGGAGCTCGGGGAACAGCCGCCGGTTGGCCAGCGCCATCCGGAACTCGTAGTCGAAGTCGCTCACCTGGCGGAGCCCGCGCACCAGCGCCACGGCGCCCGTGGCCCGGGCGTGGTCCACGAGCAGGCCCTCGAAGGCCGTCACCCGGACGCGCTCGGCGCCCTCGATGTCCGCCGCGCTGGCCTGGACCAGGCCGACCCGGTCCTCGGTCGAGAACAGGGTCTTTTTGGAGGCGTTGACGGCGACCGTGACCTCGACCTCGTCGAACACCTTGAGCGCGCGTTCGAGCACGTCGAGGTGGCCGTAGGTGACGGGGTCGAAGGTGCCGGGGTAGAGCGCGAGCGTGGCCACGGGAGGCGGGAGGCGGGAGGCGGGAGGCGGGAAGATCGGTCGCGGCGCCGGCTCTCGCCGCGCCGAATTCGGCCGCTAGCCGGGCCGCCGCTCGGGGCACCTGGCTACGCCGCCCGCTGGCGGTCGGCGGCGGCTACGCCTCGTTCTCGAACAGGCTGACGACGGTGCCGCCGTACGTCCGCGACTGGCGCCAGCCGCCGGCGTGCTCGAACGCGTGGCGGGCGTCGTGCTCCAGCACGAACAGGCCGCCGGGCGCGAGCCACGGCCGGGCCGCGTCGGGCAGCGCCGCCAGTTCGGCCAAGCCGTAGGGCGGGTCGGCTAGCACCAGGTCGAACGCCTCGGGCGCGCGGCGCAGGTAGGCGAGCGCGTCGGCGCGCACAAACGTGGCCCGCGGTTCCAGCCCCAGCGCGGCGGCGTTGCGGCGGGCGACGGCCAGCGTCCGCGCGTGCTGCTCCACGAACGTCGCGCGGGCGGCGCCTCGGCTCAAGGCCTCCAGGCCCAGCGCGCCGCTCCCGGCGAACAGGTCCAGCACGCGGGCGCCGGGCAGGGTCATGCGCGATCCGAGCGCGCTGAACAGCGCCTCGCGCACGCGGTCGGTGGTGGGGCGCGTGCGGTCGCCTCGGGGCGCGTCGATGGGGCGGCGGGCCAGCGTGCCCCCGGTGATCCGCATCAGCCCGGCCGGCCGGTCTCGGCCCGCTGGCGGTCGGCGCCGGCGTTCGTCTCGGCCGCGCGGCCGGTCACAGCACCACGCCCAGCACCGGGCCAAAGGCGGCCAGCTCGGCCGCGTCGGCGCCGGGGCGCCGGCGGAAGGGCGCGAACGGGTCGAGCGGCTGGGGCGTGGCCCCGGCGAACTCGGCCGTCAGGCCCAGGCGCTCCGGCGTCGCGTCGTCGCCGTAGACCAGGAGCCGGTCCAGCGAGCCCGCGTCGGCGCCGGCCTGCTGGAGCGCCGCCAGCGCGAAGTAGGCCGTGTCGGCAGGGGCCGTGCTCGGCCCGTAGGTGCCGAACAGGAACGCGCCGCCCTGGGTCACCGCGACCTCGGTGTGGCTGCCGTAGGCCCCGACCACCAGGTCCAGGCCCGCCCCGCTGGCGGCGGCGGCCACGGCGCGCGTGGTGTCGGCGACGTCGTACGCCGAGAGCGCCAGCGCGTCGGCCAGCTGCGCCAGCCGGCCGTGGACGGGCTCGTCGACGTGGACCACGTGGAACCACTCGCGGTCGCCCTCGGCCCGGCGCTCGGTGCGCACCGACGCGGCCCGCACGCGGACGGCTTGGGACGGCGCGAGGTCGGCCAGGAGCGCCGTCTCCTGCCGGATCTGGCCCTCGCGGACGTCGGCCGGGAGGCCCACCGGCAGCGGCGTGAAAAACGACGTCGTGGCCGTCGGGTGCACGGCCAGCACCAGCGCCTGGGCCTCGGTCCCGCCCAGGCCCTCCGCCAGCGCGGCGGCCACGGCCTCGACCGCCGCCGGCCCGCCGTCGTGGAGCACGGCCCGCTCGACGTCCATCTCGAAATCGGCCGCGCCCAGGCGGCGCAGGCGCGGCCCGTCCGGCCCGGCTACGGCCTCGGCGTAGCGGAGCGTCCGGCCCGAGATCGAGGCGGCGGCGCGAGTGCTCACGGGGCTACTCCCACGAGGCCGCGTTGCGCAGGGCCGGGTTGGGCACGCGCGACCCGATCGAGTCGGCCTCCATCGCGGGGTCGGCCAGCCAGTAGATCTGGAAGCCCGACGTGTCCCGGACCACTTGGTAGCGGAACGGCTGCCCGTCGCGGGGCGAGGACGCCAGCGACTCGGCCGACGGCGGCGCCAGCCGGCCCTCCTCGCCCGCGGCCTCGGACGCAAAGCGCGGGTCGTTGCGCGTGTACATCACCAGCGAGTCGAGCGTGGACGGGTACACGCCCATCGAGTCGCGGTAGGAAATCAGGGCCGTGCGGACGTCGGACATCCGCTCGCGCGTCAGGTCGGTCTGGCGCTGGGCCGCCTCGGCCCGCCGGGCCGGCACGACGGTGACGTAGAACAGGAGGACGACGAGGCCGAGGATGATGAGGGCAAGTACGGCGCGAATGCCGATTTCGCTGCCGCTAGCGCCGGTGGAGGCCATCGAGAGGGGTGGATGTGATCGAGAAAGGTCGGGGCCGGCGCGTCGCCGCGCGTCCGGGTAGAATACCCCCGCGCGTCCCGCATCCGCAAGACGACGTGCCGGGGCCGGGGGCCGCAGTCCGTCCCCGCGCCGGGACCCGCCGCCAGCGGAAACGTTGCCCGGCCTCGGCCGTCCCCAGGGCCGTCCTCCCGATGGCCCCTCCCGTGACCCGGCTCAGCGTCAACCTCAACAAAGCCGCCCTGATGCGGAACGCACGCGGCGGCGGCCGTCCCGACGTGGCCCACCTGGCCCGGCTCTGCGTCGGGGCCGGCGCCGCCGGCGTGACGCTCCACCCCCGGCCCGACGGGCGCCACGCGCGCGCCGCCGACGTCGAGGCGCTGGCGGCGCTCGTGGCCGAGTCGCCCGCCGAGCTCAACGTCGAGGGCAACCCGCTGGAGGGCCCCCGCACGACCGCCGGCTACGACTTCCCCGGGTTCATGGCGCTGGTCCGGCGCGTGCGCCCGACCCAGGCCACGCTCGTCCCCGACGCCCAGGGCCAGCGGACGAGCGACCACGGCTGGGACCTGGACCGCGACGCCGGCCGGCTGGCGCCCATCGTCGGCGAGCTGAGGGCGCTCGGCTGCCGGGTCAGCCTGTTCGTGGACCCAGAGCCGGAGACGGTGGCGGCGGCGGCCGCGCTCGGGGCCGACCGCGTCGAGCTCTACACCGGCCCCTACGCCTGGGCCGCCGCCCGGGGCGAGCCCGGCCCCGAGACCGAGCGCCACCGCCGCGCCGCCGACGCCGCCCGCCGGTCGGGCCTGACGCTCAACGCCGGCCACGACCTGGACCTGGACAACCTCGGCCCCTACCTCGCCGCCGTCCCCGGCGTGGCCGAGGTGTCCATCGGCCAGGCGCTCTTGGCCGATGCCTTGGAGCGCGGGCTCGCCCGGACGGTCCGCGACTACCTCGCCGTCATCGCCGCCGCGCGGCCGGCCTGAGCCATTCTACTCGGCGCCGAGCCGGCGGACGACCTGGCTCTGGCCGGTAAACGACAGGCCCTGCGCGCTCGCCGTCGAGATCATGACCGACTCGATCAGGGGCTCGCTCAGCGCTCGTCGCGCCGACCACGTCACGAGAAAGTTGGCGCCGGAGCCGCCCGTCCGGTCGCGCTCGGCCACCACGAACGACCGCGAGGCGAGCGGCCCCAGCGTCAACGGCGCGTCGAGGTAGTCGCGGACGAGGTGACCGGCGGAGTCGTAGTACGAGACCGACGCGACCGTGAGCGTCCGCTCCGGGTCCGTGTTGCGGACGCTCAGCGTGGCGGCCAGGTCGAACTCCCGCGTGCCGTCCTGGTCGTAGATGTGGGAGTAGGCCGGGACGTAGACGACGGCGCCGGCGGCCGCGCCCTCGGCGAACCCGGCCAGCACGGCGCCGCCCAGCGAGTCGCCGCCGGCGGCCACCGCCGACCCGCCGCGCGCGCGCTCCGCGCCCGGTCTCTCGCAGCCGCCCACGGCGGCCGCCAGCAGGAGCGCGGCCAACGGCAGCGCACGGGAGGGGAGCGAGACGGTCATCGAGGGCGCGTTGCGGGGGCGTGTCGGAGGGTACGGCCGCCGGGCCGCCGGGCCCCCGCTGGCGGAGCCGGACCGCCAGCGGGGCGGTCAGTCGCCCGACGGCGACAGCATCGACCACAGCGCGGCGCCGACGGCCCCCGTCGCCGCGGTGCCCAGCGCGACCTCCTTCCAGGGCACGCCGCTCGTCAACCGCTCGGCGACGAGCCAGCCCGAGGTCGCGTTGTTACCCGGGCCCGGCCACGCCGCCGCGCCGCACAGGTAGAGGCCCTCGACCGGCATCTCGTAGCGGCTCCAGCCGGGGAACGGCCGGAACAGGAAGTTCTGCCGGAAGTGGGCGCTCCCGCCGATCGAGTCGCCGCCGACCAGGTTGGCGTTGTGGCGCTCCAGGTCCACCGGGCTCATGGCGTGCTGGCCCACGACGCGCTCGCGAACGCCTGGCGCGAACCGCTCCAGCTTGTGCAGGACGCGCTCGACAAACGGCTCGGCCGCCCCGGCCCAGTCGGTCGCGTCGATCTCGCCGGCGGCGTCACCGGCGATGGTGCCCGGCACGGTGCGGACCTGGATCCACAACACGTGCGTGCCGTCGGGCGCCCGCGTCGGGTCGACGGCCGTCGTCTGGCCGACGATCAGGAGCGGGCTGTCGGGCAGGAGGCCGGCCAGGCTCTGCTGGTAGGTCCGCGCCAGGTCGTCGACGGTGGGCGGGACGTGGACGTAGGCGAAGTCCGCCAGGTCGGCGCCGGCGGCCCACGGGACCGGCCCGTCCAGGGTCAGGTGGAGCATGAACGTGCCCGGCCCGTGCTGGTAGCCCTCCACCTTGTGCTCGAACTCGTCGGGCAGCGGCACATCGCCCAGCAGCCGGCCGAAGATGGCCTGGGGCATCAGGTTCGCGACGACCGCCTTGCCGGCCCCGATCTGCTCACCGCCCTCGATCTCGACGCCCGTCGCCCGGCCGCCGTCGGTCAGGATGCGCGTCACGCGGGCGCCGGTGCGGACCGTCCCGCCGTTCTCCTCGATCATGGCGCAGAGCGCCTGCGGGATCTTCGAGGCCCCGCCCTCGGCCACCACCATGCCGCCCTCGATGTTCGAGAACGTCTCCATGAGCGGGAAGACCGCCCCGCCCGAGACGTCCGGCCCGAAGTCCATGTGCAGGCCCCAGGTCGTGAGCAGCGCCTGGGCCTCGGGCGTTTCGAAGTAGCTCTCGCCCAACTCGCGCGTCGAGCCCAGGAGCATCCCGGCCAGCTCCAGCGTCCGCTCGACGCCGAGCGTGGCGACGCCCTTGGCGAGCACGCCGGCGGCCCCGGCTGAGGGGAGCGCGTGGCCGTAGAGCGGGAGGAACACCTTCTGGAAGTCCTGGAACCGCTCGTTCAGCTGGCGGAGGCCCCGGGCGTCGGCGGGCGAGCGCTGGGCCAACTCGGCGGCCGTCCGGTCGAGGTCGGCGACGACGCGGATCGCCGTGCCGTCCTCGAACACGTTGCAGAACGGGGTGTCGGAGTGGGCAAAGCGCAGCCCGTGGCGCTCGAAGTCCTCCTCCCACGCCCGGTACGGCGGCGACTGCTTAAACAGGTTCTGGTTGGTGGAGTACAGGTCGTGGACGACGCCGGGCAGCGTGACCTCGCCCGAGCGGACGCAGCCGCCGGGCGTGTCCTCGGCTTCGAGGACCACGACCGACCACCCGGCCTTGGCGAGGGCCGCCGCGGCGACGAGCCCGTTGTGGCCGGAGCCGATGACGACGGCGTCGTGGGAAGAAGCGAGTGACATAGGGGGAGGCAGAGGGGACGCCTTGAGACTCGGCCGACCGCGCGCAGGTCCGCGCGCCCCGTCGCGGCGGCCGGGGACGCCAGCGCCAGGCCAGCGCGAACCGCCGCGCCCACGGCACCCGCCAGCCGGCCCCGGTCGAGCGCGGATGGGGCCCCTCGCACGGCGCCTCGGCAGAGAGGGCCCGTACCTTGGCCCCTCGGTTCCCCCACGTCCGCATGGAGCTTGGCGACATTCTCGGGTGGTCACTGGGCGTGGCCCTGCCCCTCCTCCAGGTCCTCGGCATCGCCAGCGCCGTCGACGCGATCATGCACGCGCGGACGCCCCAGGGGGCGACGGCGTGGGTCGTGGCGCTCGTGCTCCTGCCGGGCATCGGGCTGGTCACCTACTGGGCGTTTGGCCGGTCGCGGTTCGAGGGCTACGTCAAGGCGCTCCGCGGCCTCAACGCCCGGATCGAGGACCTCCTGGAGCAGAAGCGCGACGAGCTGGCGGAGTGGGAGGTGACCCCCGAGGAGGCGCGCGACGAGCGGACGGCCTCCGAGCTCCGCGGCTTTTCCAGCCTCGGTGGCGTCCCGTTTACGCGCGGAAACGGGCTCCGGCTGCTGGTGGACGGTGACGCGACGTTCGAGGCCATCTTCGCCGCCATCGACGCGGCCCAGGAGACCGTGCTCGCCCAGTTCTACATCATCCACGACGACACGGTGGGCCGGGCGTTCAAGCGGAGGCTGCTGGACGCCGCCGGGCGCGGCGTGCGCGTCCACCTGCTCTACGACGAGGTCGGCAGCTACGCACTCCCTCGCCGCTACATCCGGACGCTGCGCGAGGGCGGCGTCAAGGTCACGTCCTTTAGCGGCGAGCGGGGCTGGCTGGGGCGGTTCCGGATCAACTTCCGCAACCACCGCAAGATCGTGGTCGTGGACGGCGTCGAGGGGTTCGTGGGCGGACTCAACGTGGGCGACGAGTACCTCAGCCGCGACCCCGACATCGGCCACTGGCGCGACACCCACCTGGCCGTCCGCGGGCCGATCGTGCGCCAACTCCAGCTGTCGTTCGTCCGCGACTGGTACTACAGCTTGGGCGAGTTGATCGGCGGATTGGGGTGGGAGCCGGACGCGAGCCCCAACGATCAGTGCGCGATGGTGGTCGCCTCCGGCCCGGCCGATCCGCTCGAAACCGCCGGCCTGCTCTACACCCAAGCCATCAACGCGGCCGAGCACCGGGTCTGGATCGCGAGCCCCTACTTCGTGCCGGACGGCATGGTGCTGGGCGCGCTCCAGGCGGCGGCACTCCGAGGCGTCGACGTCCGCGTGGTCATGCCCCGCCAGTCGGACGCGTGGTACTTCCGGTTCGTCCCCTACGCCTTCCTGCCGGAGATCGAGCGGGCCGGCGTCAAGGTGTTCCTCTACGAGGACGGGTTCATGCACCAAAAGGTGGTCCTGGTGGACGACGACTACGCTGCTGTCGGAACGGCCAACTTCGACAACCGCTCGTTCCGCCTCAACTTCGAGGTGACGGCCTTGGCCCACGACAAGACGTTCTGCGCCGACGTGGAGGCCATGCTCGCCGCCGACCTGGCCCGCTCGACGCGGCTGACCGAGGCCGACCTGAACGAGAAGTCGTTCCTGTTCCGCCTGGCCGCCCAGAGCACGCGTCTCCTCTCGCCGGTGCTGTAGCCGCGCCCGCCGCGCTGCATGCCCCCACGCAGGCGGGGGCGGTTCGAGCCGGGACGAGGTGGACCGCTGCGCGCTGGGACGACCCGGTGAATCCGCCGGTGGACGGGCTCCGCGCGCTCTGCGCGATGTACGACTCACATGGATCGGCCTTTTAACCCTATGGACCGCGTTACTGCCGTCGCGCTGGCGGTCGCCGTCGGCGCGCTCTTCGTGCTCGTCGGCGTCGCCGCCGCCGGATCACTGTCCGACCCGACCGCGACGACCGCCAGCGCGCGGCCGGACCCCGACCCAATCCCGGCGCCGGACTTCGAACTGGCGACGCGTGGCGGCGAGTCGTTCCGGCTTTCGGACCACCGCGGTGAGGTGGTGCTGCTCAACCTGTGGGCCACGTGGTGCCCGCCGTGCCGCCACGAGATCCCCGACTTTATGGAGCTCCAGGGCGAGCTCGGCGCAGAGGGGTTCACGGTCGTCGGCGTGGCCCTGGACGAGGGCGGCTGGGACGATGTTGGCCCGTTCGTGGACGAGCTGGGCGTGACCTACCCGATCGCCGTGGACGACGGGACGGTGGACCAGCTCTACGGTCCGACCGCCACGTTCCCGACGTCGTTCCTGATCGACCGCCAGGGGAACGTCCGCCACTACCTGCCGGGGATGATCCTGCGGCCGGACCTGGAGCCGCTGGTCCGCGACCTGCTCGCCGAGCCGGCGCCGTGAGCGGCCCGGCCTCGCCGTCCGCGAGCCGCTGGCGGCGGGCGTGGGCGGTGCTCCAGTGGGGGGTCGTGCTGGTGCTCGTCGTCGTGGTCGTGCGCCGGTACGTCCCCGACCTCGACCTGCCGGATCTCGGCCCGGCGCCCCAGGTGACGTACGCTACGTTGGACGGCAAGACCGTCGGTCCGGCCGACTACGCCGGTCAAGTCGTCGTCCTCAACGTGTGGGCGACGTGGTGCCCGCCGTGCGTCGTCGAGACGCCCGGCTTCGTGGACCTCCAGGCCGAGTTCGCCGGCGACGTCCAGTTTCTCGGCCTCTCGCAAGACGACGACCTGGGCGCCGTCCGCGACTTTGCCGAGCGGCACGGCATCGGCTACCCCCTCCTGGTCGGGCCGCCGGTCGCCGGCACGCCGCCGCCGACGGCCATGCTCCCGACCACGCTCGTCATCGGCCGTCGGGGCCGCGTGCGGATGCGCCACGAGGGGTTGCTGTTGGAGGTCGCCCTCCGCCCCGCCCTCCGCACGCTCGCCGCCGAGCCCTCGTGAGTCGGTCGCGCGCCGCCTGACCTCGACACCGGTCGTGAACGCCGGAGGTCGGTAGCGTCATACCAGCGGTATGGCCCTACGGGGTCCCGTCCACGGACTCGCCGTCCCGCCGAACTCAGTGGCCCATGAACGCGTGCATGATTGTGCTCCACAGCGGGGTCGCGCGCAAGACGGTTGGGAGGCCGGCCAACACCAAAAGGGCGCCGGCGGCGCGCTGCATCCGCGAGCGCCACGCCGGCCGGGCGGCGTAGCCCAGCGTCCCGATGGCGACCAGCGCCGGCGCCGTCCCCAGCCCGAAGGCCGCCATCGACAGGGCGCCGCCCCAGGCCGAGCCCGTCGTGGCCGCGACGCCGAGCCCGGCGTAGACCAACCCGCACGGCAGCAGCCCGTTCAAGAACCCCAGCCCCACGCTCGCCGCCAGCGACCGCTCGCGGACGAGCGCGCGGAAGGCGGCGCCGAACACGGGCAGACGGAGCGCCCACCCGCCGCCCTCGGGCAACCGCCGGCCGGCCAGCAGGGCTACGCCCAGCGCCACCAGCGCCACGCCCAGCCCGACGCTCAGCACGCGCTGCCCGTCGCGCGCGACCGCCGCGAGCCCGTCGCCGGCCAGCCCCGCCAGCGCGCCGACGACGGCGCCGAGCACGGCGTAGGCCAGCGACTTGCCGACGTGGTAGAGCGCCTGGTGCGCCTGGAGCTCGGCCGCCGTCCGGTGCCGCTGGGCGGCGGCCAGCACCAGCGGCCCGCACATGCCGGCGCAGTGGCCGCTGCCGAGCAGGCCGAACAGGAACGACGAGACGAGGGCGGCGGCGGTCACCGGTCGGGGAGCTGGCGGACGTGGAGCACGCCCAGGTGCGAGCGCTTACTCGGGCGGCCCGCGTCGGGCGCACCGCCGCGGGGTCAACTGGGGTCGGCGGCGAGCTCTCGCCGGAGGCGCACGAAGCGCCACGCGCCGACGGCGGCCGCCAGCGGGGAGAGCCCCATCGCGGCCCAGCCCACGGCCAGGAAGCCCGGCTCGTCCGTAAAGTGGACGAGGGCCGCGCCGGTGGCGATCAGCCCGAGCGCCGTGCGGACGTAGGCGAGCAGCGTCCGCTCGTTGGCGAGCACCGTTCGGTCCAGCGCCAGCCGGTCGCGGAGCGGCAGCGGCTTGCTCACGCGGGCTCGGGGAGGTGCTGGGCCAGCCACTGGCGGAGGTCGGCCTCGGGGAGCGCGCCGGTAAACTCGGCCGCGACGGCGCCGTCCACGAACATCTTGACGGCCGGGATGCCGCGGATGCCGAAGCGCTGTGACAGATCGGGATGCGCGTCGGTGTTGATCTTGACCAGCCGCCAGCGGCCGGCGCTCTCCTTGGCCAGCTTCTCGATGGTCGGCCCGAGCACGCGGCACGGGCCGCACCACGGCGCCCAGAAGTCGACGAGGACGGGTTTCTCGTGGCTCTTGTCGAGCACGTCGGTTTGGAATCGGTCGGCCATGGGTCAGGGCGTGTAGGGTTCGGTGGCGAGGCCGGCGGCGGCGAGCGCGTCGAAGCCGCCGGCGTTGGCGAGACGGGAGAACCCGAGATCTGCCAGGCGCCGGGCGGCCCGCTCGGCGCGGGCCCCCGAGCGGCAGTACAAGACCGTCGGCCGGTCGGGGTCGAGCGCGGCGAGCGCGCGGGCCTCGAAGTCGGGCGCGGTCACGTCCAGCACGACGGCGCCCGCCAGCCGGCCGGACGCGGCCACCTCGGCCGGCGTGCGGACGTCGACCACGACCGTCTCGGGCACGTCGGCGAGGGCCGCGGCGGTCTCGGCCGGCGAGAGCCGGGGCACGTCGACGGTGTCGGCGGCGAGAGCGCTGGCGGGTTGGTTCACCTCGGCTCCCGGACCGCACGCTCCGAGCAGTCCGAGGCCGACCAGCGCCGCGCCAAGTAGGGAGTAGGGCATCGTGTTAGGCGCCCGCGCGGAGTCGGGCGCGGGCCGCGTCGCCGTCGAGCGGGGCGCCGAGGGCCGGCCCGAGCACGCACACGTCGAGGGCGCCGGCCGCCAGCGGGACGAGGGCCAGCGCGGCCGTGGCCTTGCCGCTGGCGGCGTCGCGGCGCGACAGGCCGGAGGCCAAAAGGCCCAGCCCGGCGACGACGCGGAGCGCGCGGCCGGCGGGCGAAACCATGAACGAGACGAACGACGGGGCTTTCATGTCCTTCGGGGGAGAGGGGCGGGGCGTCAGCGAACGCTCGGGCGCTGGAACGGTTTGGCCGCGGGCGACGGAGAGCGCGTGAGGGCGCGACCTGGCCCCCGTCGGCCCGGACCTCTGCGCGCGCCCGCGGCGTCGGAGCCGACCCGCCCGCCCTCGCATGACGCCGCTCGACGACCTCCCCGACCCGACCGACGACCCGTCCGCCCCGCCGGCGGACGGCGCCGGCCCCCACGACGCCGACTCGCCCGCGGCGACCGCCAGCGGCGCGTCGGTCCCCGTCGAGGACATCCTGAGCCCCATGCCGGGCGGCGCCGGAGGCCACCGCAGCGGCTACGTCGCCATCGTGGGCGCGCCCAACGTGGGCAAGTCGACGCTGCTCAACCGCTGGCTGGGCACCAAGCTGTCCATCGTCTCGCCGCGGCCATCGACCACGCGCAACCGCGTGCTGGGCATCCTGACGCGCGAGGCCGACGACGAGACGGACGGCCACCAGATCATCCTGCTCGACACGCCGGGCGTGGTGCGGCCCAAGTACCGCTTGCACCAGCACATGATGCGCGACGTGGACCGGTCCCTCGGCGACGCCGACGTGACGGTGTTCGTCGCTGACGCCACGGAGCGCCGCCTGACGCACGACGCCCAGAGCGCCGTCGACCGCGTCCAGGGCTTCCACGGTCCGGTCCTGCTGGCCCTGAACAAAGTCGACAAGCTGGGGCTGGTGGACGAGGCGCTGCCTCTGGTGGACCTCTACGCCCAGGCGCTGGGCCGGGCGCCCGACGCCGTCGTCCCGATCTCGGCGCGTGACGGGCAGGGGACGGATGCGCTCTTGGACCTGGTGCTGGAGCGCGTGCCGCACGGCCCGCCGTACTACCCGCCGGACCAGCTCTCGGAGCATCCGGAGCGGTTCTTTATCGCCGAGATCGTGCGCGAGGCCGTCTTCCACCAGTTCCGCGACGAGGTGCCGTACGCGACCCAGGTCGTGGTGGTGACGTTCCAGGAGCGGCCGGGGCGCAAGGACTACGTCGCCTGCGACATCGTGGTCGAGCGCGACTCCCAAAAGGCGATCCTGATCGGCAAGGGCGGCGCGGCCCTAAAGCGGCTGGGCCAGTCGGCGCGGCAGGAGATCGAGGCGTTCCTCGGGCGCGGCGTGTTCTTGCAGCTCTACGTCAAGACGCGGTCCGACTGGCGGGACAAGGAGGGCCACCTGCGCGAGTACGGCTTCGGCCGGTAGCGCCTCGCCCCGCTGGCGGCGCGCGCCAGCGCGCGGCAACAAAGGGTCCCCCTCCTGGCCAGGAGGGGGACTCGGCTACGCCGACACGGCCTCCCCCATCGCGTCCGGGATCGCCGTCTCGTACGGCTGGCGGAGCGCGTCGACGGGCACGGACAAGACCTCGGCCCCGCCGACGGCGACCGCCAGCGGGCCGTCGGTGACGGTCCCGATCTCGGTCGCCTGGGCGCCGGCCTCGGCGGCGAGCTGGCGGACGGCCTCAGCGGCGTCGGGCGACACGCTCAGCACGACGCGGCTCTGGGCCTCGCCGAACAGGACGGCGTCCAACCGGGCGTCGCTAGCGGGCAGGTTCACGTCCGCGCCCAGGCCAGAAAACACGGCGCTCTCGGCCAGGCACACCGCCAGCCCACCGTCGGCGCAGTCGTGGGCCGAGCGGACGTGGCCGGCGCGGATGGCCGCCAGCACCGTCGCCTGGACCGCCTTCTCCTCCTCCAGGTCCAGGTGCGGCGCGTCGCCTGCCGTCTGGTCGTGGAGGGTGGCGAGGTACTCCCCGCCTTCGACGCCGCCGGTGTGCCACCAGCCGGCCGGCGAGACCAAGAGCAGCACGTCGCCGGCGGACTGCCAGGCGGCGGTCGTGGTGTGCGCCTCGACGTCCTCCACCAGCCCGACCATGCCGATGGTGGGGGTCGGGAAGACGGCGCCCTCGGGCGACTCGTTGTAGAAGCTCACGTTGCCGCCCGTGACGGGCGTCCCCAGGGCGCGGCAGGCGTCGCCCATGCCGCCGACGGCCTCGGTAAACTGCCAGTAGACCTCGGGCTTGTACGGGTTGCCGAAGTTGAGGCAGTTGGTGACCGCCAGCGGCTCGCCGCCGGCACAGACCACGTTCCGGGCCGCCTCGGCGACGGCGACCTGGGCCCCGCGCCGCGGGTTGAGGTAGACGTAGCGGCCGTTGCAGTCGGTGGTGACGGCCAGCCCGCGCTCGGCGCCCGCACCGCCGGCGGTGCCCTTGAGGCGGACGACCGCCGCGTCGGTCGGCCCCGGCCCCGCGACGGTGTTGGTGCGGACCTCGGTGTCGTACTGGCCGAACACCCAGCGCTTGGACGCGATGTTGGGCGTGCCCATCAGCGCCACCAGCGCCCCGCTGGCGGTCTCGGCGGTCAGGTCGTCCAGCCCGTCGAGGTCGGCCGCCAGCGTCTGGTCGAGGTAGCCCGGCCGGGCCGTCTCGCGGTGGTACACCGGCGCCCCGCCGCCCAGCACCAGCGACTCGGCCGGCACGTCCACGACGAGATCCCCATCCCAAAAAACGCGGACGCGCTCCGTGCCCGTCACCTCGCCGATCTGGACCGCGTGCAAGTCCCACTTGTCGAACACGGCCTCGACCTCGGCCTCGCGCCCCTTCTCCACCACCACCAGCATCCGCTCCTGGCTCTCCGACAGGAGGAGCTCGTAGGGCGTCATCCCGGTCTCGCGCTGGGGCGTCCGGTCGAGCTGGAGGTCCATCCCGACGCCGCCCTTCTCGCTCATCTCCGACGACGAGCACGTGATGCCGGCCGCGCCCATGTCCTGCATCCCCACGACGGCCCCGGTCGCGATGGCCTCCAGGCTCGCTTCCAGGAGCAGCTTCTCGGTGAACGGGTCGCCCACCTGGACGTTGGGGCGCATCGCGTCCGAGTCCTCGGACAGCTCCACCGACGCGAACGTGGCCCCGTGGATGCCGTCTCTCCCGGTCGCCGAGCCGACGATGAACACCGGGTTGCCGACGCCCTGGGCCGTCGCGCTCACCGTCTCCCCCACCTTGACGATGCCCACCGACATGGCGTTGACCAGCGGGTTCCCCTCGTATGCCGGGTCGAACACGACCTCGCCGCCGACCGTCGGCACGCCGAACGAGTTGCCGTAGCCGCCGATCCCGCGCACGACGCCGTCGAACAGGAACCGCACCCTGGGGGTGTCCAGCGACCCGAAGCGGAGCGAGTTCAGCGACGCGATGGGCCGCGCGCCCATGGTAAAGATGTCGCGCTGGATGCCGCCGACGCCGGTCGCGGCGCCCTGGTACGGCTCGACGGCCGAGGGGTGGTTGTGGCTCTCGATCTTGAACGCGACCGCCAGCCCGCCGCCGATGTCCACCAGCCCGGCGTTCTCGTCGCCGGCCGCCGCCAGCAGCCGCTCGCCGTCGCGGGGCAGCGTCTTGAGGAGCGCGATGGAGTTCTTGTACGAGCAGTGCTCGCTCCACATCACCGAGTAAACACCCAACTCGGTGTAGGTCGGGGTCCGGCCCAGGATCTCCCGGACGCGGGCGTACTCGTCGTCGGTCAGCCCGTGCTCGCGGGCCAGGTCGGGCGTGACGGCGGGGTCGCCGGGCTGCGGCTGGGGGGGCGTGTCGGGGCGGTCGGCGGGCGTCATCGGCGGGGGCGGGAGGGCACCCGGAAGGTACCCGGACTCGCGGCCGCCCGGGGCCCCGTCACGCAGACCGGCCGGCGTCCTCGCCGCCCGCTGGCGGTCGCGGCCGGCGGCCCGGCGGCGGCACGGCCCCGGGCGCTTCCCGCCAGCGGGCGGCGCCGGCAGCCGGGCACCGGCGGGCGCCCCCGCCGGGCGCTCGCGCGCGGTCGCCAGCGGGGCCGGTGGGGCCGGCAGGGCCGGCGCCGTAGTTTCCCCGCCGCGCACGTCCATTTGCGCGTTTGTTCCCCAGCCTTCTCCCCGATGCCCGACGTCCCCGCCCCCGACCCGTCCGCCCCCGCCCCGGAGCGTGCCCCCGAGGGCGCCCGCCAGGCCGCGGCGCTGGTCGACTACCAGAACCTCCACCACTACCTCAAAGGCCGGACGGGCGGCAACGGCTCCACGGCCGACCTGGCCGGCGCGCTGCTCCTCGCGCTCCGCGACCGGCTCGCCGACGACGACACGCGGCTGGTCCGCGGACGCGCCTACGCCGACTTTGGCGGCCTCGACGACCACACGCGCCACGTCCAGCGGACGCTCTACCTCCACGCCATCGAGCCGGTCTACGTGCCCGCCACGATGCACCGCAACACCACCGACCTCCAGCTGGCCGTCGACGCCGTCGAGATGCGCGCGCGCCACCCCGAGGTGGACACGTTCGTGCTGGTGGCCGGCGACCGCGACTACGCCCCCGTCGTGACGGCGCTCCTGGCGCACGGCCGCCACGTGGTGGTGGTGGGCTTTAAAGAGCACCTCTCGCCGCACCTCCTGGAGCACACCGGCGGCGGCGAGTTCGTCGACGCGGCGGGCCTGCTGCCCGGCGACGCGCTGCCGCCCGAGGTCGAGGTGGGCACGGCCATCCAGACGACCGAGTTCGCCGAGACCCAGGACCCGGCCTACGAGATCAACTACGACGCGCTGGAGACCATCGAGAAGTTTTTCGGCCAGTACGAGGAGATCTACCTCACGCCGCTCCTGCGCCGGCTCTCCGACGAGATCGGCGAGGTCGAGGGCCACGACCCCAAGTCGCTCGTCTCCGACCTGGAGGAGTGCGGGGCCGTCCGCCTGGAGCGGCGCAAGGGGATGCCCTACGACTACACCGTCCTGCTGGTCAACGGCGAGCACCCGGCCGTGGTCGAGGTGCGCGAGGAAGTCCACGGCGCGCCCGTCGAGGCCACCGACGACGGGCTCCCGTTCGAGGACGACGCGGTGATGTAGGGCGGTACGTGACGCGTGGCTCCCAGTCGGGGAGGCCCCGCTCGGCGGCCGGGACGCACGGGCCCGCCCGACTGGCGACGCCCGCCAGCGGGGCGACGTCCGCCAGCGGGGCGACGTCCGCCGGCGGGACGCGGGGCCGGGCGCGCCCGGCCCCGGCGGCAATCTGAAGACCTCACGCATCACGCACCGCGCGTCCAGCTGCGCGCATCCCCTCCGCCAGCGGGGCGTAGGCCCGGCCGACCGTCTTCCGATTCCATGACCGAGACCCCGACCCCCACGCCCCCCTCCGACGCGTCCGAGCCCGCCGAGGGCACCGCGCACCTGGCCGGCCTCACGCCGCGCCAGATCGTCGCCGAGCTCGACCACTACGTCGTCGGTCAGCACGACGCCAAGCGGTCGGTCGCGATCGCGCTCCGCAACCGCTGGCGCCGGCTCCACGCCGACCCCGCCCTGCGCGACGAGATCACGCCGGCCAACATCATCATGATCGGGCCGACGGGCGTGGGCAAGACCGAGATCGCGCGCCGGCTGGCCAAGCTGACCGGCGCCCCGTTCGTCAAGGTCGAGGCCACCAAGTTCACCGAGGTCGGCTACGTCGGCCGCGACGTGGAAAGCATGATCCGCGACCTGGTGGACCTGGCTGTGGGCCAGGCCCGCGACGCCCAGGTCGAGCGCGTCCAGGAGCCGGCGCGCGCCCGCGCCGAGGACCGCGTGCTGGAGCTCTTGGTCCCCTCGTCCAAGCCCAAGCCCGTCGCCGGCGGCCTGGGCTTCCCCCTCGGCGGCGTCCAGGCCGGCGCCGGCGCGCCGGCCGAGGCCGCCAGCGGCACCAACGGCGGCTCCGACGAGGACGACCTCCGCCGGCGGACGCTGGAGAAGTTCCGCGACCGCCTGCGCGACGGCAAGCTGGACGAGCGCGAGGTCGAGATCGACGTGACGCTGGACAAGACCACCAACCTGCAGATGTTCGGGCCGATGGGCCTGGAGGAGATGGGCATCAACCTGCAGGAGATGCTGGGCGGGATGGGCAAGACGCGCAAAAAGCGCCGCGTCAAGGTGCCCGAGGCCCTCGACCTCCTGACCCAGGAGGAGGCCCAGAAGTTGATCGACGGCGACGCGGCCAAGGAGGAGGCGCTCGCGCGCGTCGAGCAGGCCGGGATCGTGTTCATCGACGAGATCGACAAGGTGGCCGGCCGCCAGCAGGCCGGCGGCGGGGGCGGGCCGGACGTGTCGCGCGAGGGCGTCCAGCGCGACCTCCTGCCCATCGTCGAGGGCTCGACGGTGATGACCAAGCACGGGACGGTCAAGACCGACCACATCCTGTTTATCGCCTCCGGCGCGTTCCACGTCGCCAAGCCGTCCGACCTGATCCCGGAGCTCCAGGGCCGCTTCCCGATCCGCGTCGAGCTGACGTCGCTCTCCGAGGACGACTTCGTCGAGATCCTGACCGGCCCCAAGACGGCGCTCCTGAAGCAGTACGCGGCCATGTTCGAGTCGGAGGGCGTCGCGCTCACCTTCACCGACGACGCCGTGCGCGAGATCGCCAAGACCGCCGCGACGGTCAACGACGAGGTCGAGAACATCGGGGCCCGCCGCCTCCACACCATCCTGACCACGCTCCTGGAAGACTGGCTCTTCGACGTGCCGGACGACGTCAGCGGGCCGGTCGAGATCACCACCGACGACGTGGCGCGCAAGCTCGACGGCGTGGTCGAGAA
Source organism: uncultured bacterium (assembly GCA_947493945.1). Taxonomy (GTDB): domain Bacteria; phylum Bacteroidota; class Rhodothermia; order Rhodothermales; family Rubricoccaceae; genus Rubrivirga. The sequence continues at coordinate 284,990 of CANLSR010000001.1, forward strand.
CCGCGACCTGAGCCAGTACATCCTGTGAGGACTGGGGAACCTGGAGCGGGAGCCGCGCCTGCTCCTCCGGTCCCGTGGACGCCCCGCCGCGCTGGCGGTCGTTCTGCGCGCGGCCTCCGCCAGCGGCACGGGGCCGCGTGACGCCGGTCTGGCTCCGGGCGCTCGGCGTGCTCCGGCGCAGCCGGGGGTCCCGCCAGGTGCTCACGCTCGTCACCGGCGCCGCGGCGGCCCAGGCCGTGCTGCTGCTGGCTCGGCCGGTCCTAACGCGGCTCTACCCCGCCGAGGCGTTCGGCCTGCTGAGCGTGTTCGTGGCGCCGGCCTACCTGCTGGCGACGGTCGGGACGCTGCGCTACGAGGACGCCGTGGCGGTGCCGGCCCGCGACCGCGACGGCGCCGGGCTGGCGGTCCTCGCCGCGGCGGGCGGGCTCGCGGTCGCGCTCGGGCTCGCGCTGACCGCTCCGGCGCGCGCCCAGGTCGCCGCCGCGCTGGGGGCGCCGGAGCTGGCGCCGCTGCTCCCCTTGGTCCCGGTCGTGGTGGGCACGCTGGCGGCGGCCAACGCCGCCCAGGCCTGGCTGGCGCGGGTCGGCGCCTACCGCGTCCTCTCGCTGGCGGCCGTGGTCCAGAGCGCGCTCGTGGTCGGCGTCCAACTCGCGTGGCCCGAGCGGGACGCGTCGGGGCTGGTGCTGGGCACCGCGCTCGGAGCGGCCGCCTTCGCGGGCGTGCTGGCCGTGGCCGCCGTGCGGACCGGCGTGGCCCGGGACCTCCGGTGGCCCGAGCTGGGCGCGCTGGCCCGCCGGTGGCGCCGGTTTCCCCAGCTCGGCCTCCCCGCGTCGGCGCTGGTCCAGCTGGCCGCGCGCCTGCCCCCGCTCGTCCTGGTGGCCTCGTTCGGGCCGACGGTGGTGGGCCACTTCGCCATCGCGGTGGCCTCGGTGAGCGTGCCGGTCGGGCTGGTGGCCGACGCCGCCGGCCAGGTGTTCGCGGTGCGCGGGGCCGAGGCGCAGCGGGCGGGCCGCCTGGGACCACTCGTGGAGCGCGTCCACGGCCGGCTGGTGGCCGCCGTCGCCTTCCCGGTCCTCGCGGTGGCCCTTCTCGGGCCGGACCTGTTCGCGTTCGTCTTTGGCGAGCCGTGGCGTCCGTCGGGCCTCTACGCCCGGGTCCTGTCGCCGTGGCTGCTGCTGGGCGCCGTGGGCGCGCCGCTTACCCGAGCGTTCGACGTGACGGAGCGCCAGCGCGACGAGCTGCTGTCGGGCGCGGCGACGGCCGGCCTGATCGGGACGGCCCTCACCATCGGCGCCGGGCTGGCGACGCCGGCCGCCGCGCTGGCGGTGCTGGCCGGCGGAGGCGTGCTGGCGCGCGTCGTCCAGATCGGGTGGGTGTTTCGTCTGAGCGGCGCCCGCCTCAGACGCGGCGCGCTCGACCTGTCCACGACCGTCGCCAGCGCGGCGCTGGGGCTGGTGCCCTCCGCCCTGGGGCTGGCGTACGGGGGGCTCGCCGGAGGCATTGCGGGCGCCCTGGCCGGCGGCATCGGCTACGGGGCGACCGTCTTGCGCCGCCTGCCGGAGCCTCCACCGCGACCGCGCCTCTAGCTTGGGCCGCTCCGCCCCCGTCCCCCTGACGCTCCTCCCCACCGACGACCGCTACGCCACGCTCTGGGCCGGATCGCCCGGGCGGACGCCGTTTTCCCATCCCGCCGCCGTCGCGGCCTACGGTCGAGCCTTCGGGCTGGACGCCCGCGTCGTGATCCTGGACGACCAGGCGGCTGGGGTGCCCATCTTCCACAAACGGCGGGGGCCGTTTCGCGCCGCCTCGCTGCCGCCGTTGTGCCCGGTCGCGCGCCCGCTGCTGGCCCGGCCGCTGGCGGAGGCCGCCAGCCACGCGAGGACCTCGCCGCTGGACCGGCTGCTGGCCCGCCTCGACGGCCAGGCCCACCAGCTCACGCTCGCCCTGGGCGCCGACGACCTCCGCCCCTACCTCTGGGCCGGGTGGACGGCGACGCCGCGCGCGACGTATCGCCTGGACCTGGGCGGCGACCTCAGCGCCGGCTACTCCTCCAACGTCCGCCGCACCCTGAAGTCCGACTCGGACGCCTTTGAGATCGTGGAGGACGACGCGCTGGCGGGCCAGGCCGCCGGCCTGATGGCCGCGTCGTACCGGCGCGGGGGCGCGGACCTGGGGCTCGACGAGCGCGCCGTCGCCGGGCTGGCGGACGCGTTCGGCGCGGCCGGGCTGGCGCGGACGTTCGCGGCCCGGCGCGGAGGCGCCGTCGAGGCCGCGGTCACGGCCGCCACGGACGGGCGGACGGCCTTTTACTGGATCGCCGGCAGCCGCCCCGGCCCGGCCATGACGGTGCTGCTGGATTACACGCTCGGCCGGCTGGCGGACGACGGCGTCGAGGTGTTCGACTTTTGCGGCGCCAACGTGCCGTCCATCGCCGAGTTTAAGCGCCGGTTCGGGCCGAGCCTGGCGCCGGCGCCCCTCGTCCGCCGCGTGGCGCACCCGGCGCTGCGGCTCCTCGACCGGTTCCGCTGACCGCCGCCGACGCCCACCGCCAGCGGGGCGGCGTGTTGCCCGTGCCCCGGGCGCCGGCGGGTGAGATCTTGCGTCCATGCCGCTGGTCTCCCTCGTCCTGCCCGCCTTCAACGAGGTCGAGAACCTGGCCGACGCCGTGGCCGGCGTGGCGACCGCGCTGGACGACGTCGGACCCGCCTGGCAACTCGTGATCGTGGACGACGGGTCGACCGACGGCACCGGCGACCTCGCCCGCCAGCTCGCGGCGTCCGACCCGCGCGTCGTGGTCGCCCGCCACCCCAGGAACCGGGGCAAGGGCGCGGCGCTTAAGACCGGCGTGGCCCTCGCGACCGCGCCCGTCGTCGGCTACACCGACGCCGACCTGCCGTTCGACATGGAGGCGCTGGGCCGCGCCTACGCCCGGCTGGCGGAGACCGGCGCCGACCTGGTGGCCGGCGTCCGCGTCAACCGCGAGCGCTACTCGCTGCGGCGGCGCGTCGTGTCGGGCACCTACAACGCGCTCGTCCGCGCCATTTTGAACGTGCCCCACGACGACCTCGGGTTCGCGCTCAAGATGATGCGCCGTGAAACGTTCGAGCGCGCCGAGCTCGAAAGCGACGGCGGGTTCGTGTGCGTGGAGCTGATCGCCAAAACGTACGCGGCCGGGCTCCAGATCGAGCGCGTCGGCGTCGAGTTTACGCCCCGGACGCGCGGCACCTCGACGATGGCCGGGCCGGCGTCGGTGGCCGGCATCATCCGCGACCTGATCCGCTACCGGCTGGGCCGGCTCCCGTCCGGCCGGCTGGGCCGATCCGCCGAGACGTCGGCGTGAGCGAGCCGCGTCCCGGCTCTCGCGTGTCGGTGCCCCTTTGGGCGGTGGTGCTGCTCGGGCTGGCGTGCTACTGGCGGGTCGGCTACGGCTACGGCACCGGCGACCACGAGGAGATCCTGCCCCAACTGCTCCGCGCGCTCGACCCGAGCCTGTTCCCGCGCGACCCCTACCTCGTGGGCGAGGACGACGCGTTCAGCGTCCGGTTCGTGTTCCTGGGCGTGCTCCGGGCCTTGAGCGTCGTGCTCCCGCCGCCCGTCGCCGTGTTCGGCCTCAGCGTCGGCGCGTGGCTGGGCGCCGGCTGGGCCGCGTCGCGGCTGGCCCTGACGCTTCTCGCCTCCCCGACCGCCTCCGGCTCGCCGCTCACGCCGACCGCCAGCCGGACGGCGGCGGTGCTCGCCGTGCTGGCCGCGATCGCGACGGTCTACTGGACGCCCGGCGGCAACGCGCTGGTCTCGCCGACGCTCGTCCCGGAGTCGCTGGCCTGGACGCCCGTGCTGCTGGCGGTCGACGCGTTCGCGCGCGGACGCCCTTACCGAGCGGCGGCCTGGCTGGGCGCGGCGACCTGGGTCCAGCCGCTCATCGGGCTCCAGTTTGGGCTGCTGCTGGGGATCGTCGGGCTGTGGCGGATGGCCGACGGCGACGCCCGCCGCGCGCTGGGCCAGGCGCTCGGCTTCGGCGCGCTGTTCTTTGCCGTCGCCAGCCCCATCCTGGTCCCCACGCTGCTCACCCAGGCCGGCACCGTGCCCCCCGACGACGGCCTGACGACGTTCACCGTCACGGCGTGGCTGCGCCAGGCGCATCACTACCTGCTGTTCTCCCAACACCCGCTCACGCTCGCACGCTTCGGGCTGGTGATCGCGGCGGGGCTGGGCGGCTTGTCCGTTCTCCGCGCGCGGCGTGTGCCGCTGGCGCACGGCCGGTTCGCCGTCCGCACGCTGATCGTGATCGCGGCGCTGGTGGTCGCCTACGTCGTGATGACCGAGGGCGCCGAGAGCTTGACGGTCGCCAAGATGCAGGTTTTCCGCCTGACCGTCCTGGCCAAGCTGATGCTGCTGACGTGGGCGGCCGGCGCTGCGGTGTCGCTCGCCCCGGGCCGCTGGCGGCGCGCGTCGCCAGCGGCTGGCCGGTGGGGATGGGCCGCGGCGCTGGCGGCCGTCGCCGTGACGGTGGCGACGGGCGCGTCCGGCATCGGCCGGCCGGCGGCGATGTGGAAACCCGCCCGGCACGCCGCGACGGACCTGTTCCGCGCCGAGGACTGGATCCGCCGCCACACGCCCCGCGACGCGCTGTTCCTGGTCCCGCCCGGCACCACGTCGTTTCGGAGCCACGCCCTGCGCTCGGTCGCCGTCAACTTCAAGCCCACCACGTTCCGCGACGACGCGATGCACGCTTGGCTCCAGCGCATCCGCACCGTCGCGCCGGCTCCGCTGCCAGCCCGCGACGGCGGCCGCGCCGCCATCCAGGCTTGGCGCGACGCGCTCGACCCGGCCTACCACGCCCACAGCCCAGCCGAGTGGGCCCGGCTGGCCGACACCTTCGGCACCGATTACGCGCTCGTCGACCGGTCCCAAACGCCGACGCCGCCCGCGGGCGAGCCAGTGTTTCAAGCCGGCGACTGGGCCGTCTACGCGCTGTAACCGCTCGCCCACCGACGCCGCCAGCAAGGGGCGGTTGCTGCACGCGGCGGGGTCAGCGGTCGAACTCGCGCGCGAGACGCTCCACGTAGGCGTCCCAGAGCGTGCGCGGGTCGGCGGCGTAGACCTCGACGAAGCCGCAGTCGCCGCACACCTGGGCGCGCGTCGAGACGCGAACCTCGCCGGTGAACATCAGGGCGTCCGGCTTGGTCTCGACGCCCAGCTCGGCCGGCATTCGGGCGTTGCCCTCGCGCCGGTCGATCAGGCGGACGTCGGGGATGACGGCGTCCGAGCCGCACTTGAGGCAGCGGGGCGACAGCTCTGGCGAGGTCTCGGGCATGGCGGTTAGGGGCCGAGCTCGCGCGAGAGCCGCTCGACGTGGCCGTCCCACAACGTCTGGGGGTCGTCGGCGAACAGCATGGCGAACCCGCAATCGCCGCACACGCGGTACGTGGCCCGGGACGTCGCGGGCTTCTTGCGCAGCATGGCCCCAGGGTCCGTGTGGAGCCCGACGCCGAACCTGTTGGTGAGCCCGTTCACCGTCGACCTTCCGTCGAACAGGAAAACGTCGGGGATCACAGCGTCGGAGCCGCACGCCACGCAGTGAGGCGTGATGGCACGGTGGGTCTCGGGCATGAGCGGCTGGCGGAAGGCGTCGGCGGGCGGCTAGAGGATCTCGGTGCGGAACGTGTCGTCGGCCGTGACCGAGCGGGCGAAGGCCGCCAGCAGCGCGACCGTGTGCTCGACGTCGGCCAGGTCGACGGTCTCGACGGTCGAGTGCATGTAGCGCATCGGGATGGACACGAGCGCGCTCGGGATGCCGCGCCGGGTGGTAAAGATGACGTCGGTGTCGGTGCCCGAAAAGCGGCTGGACGACTCGTGCTGGAGCGGGATGTCGTTCTGCTCCGCCACCTCGATCAGCCGCTCCACGACGGCCGGGTGGTTGACCGTCCCGTGCGTCACGGACGGGCCGCCGCCCAGGCGCACGTCGCCGTGCTTGGCCTTCTCGATGCCCGGCGAGTCGGTCGCGTGCGTCACGTCCAGCACGACGGCCACGTCGGGCTCGATGGCGTAGGCCGCCATCCGGGCGCCGTTGCCGCCGATCTCTTCCTGGACCGCGTTCAGCGCCGTCACCGCCGCCGCGTGCTTTTTGCCGCCGGCCAGCTCCGCCAGCACCTGGGTGAGCACGAAGCCGCCCAGCCGGTTGTCCAGCGCGCGGCCGGTCACGCGCGTGTCGGTCAGCATCTCGACGGCCTCGGCGTAGACGCCCGGCTGGCCGACGCGCAGCCCCAGCTCGGCCACCTCCTCCTTGCTCGACGCGCCCACGTCGACGAACAGCTCCTCCACCTTGGGCACTTTCTCCTCGTCCTTGCGGTCGCGCAGGTGGATCGCCGTGTTGCCCAGGACGCCCGGCACCGGCCCCTTGGAGCCCAAGAACATGATCCGCCGAGCGCGCGCGATGGCGTGGTCGGAGCCCCCGATGCGGTCGACGCGCAGGAACCCCTCGTCGGTGACGTACTTGATGGCGAAGCCGATCTCGTCGGCGTGGGCCTCCAGGAGCACCGTCGGCGCGTCCTTTTTGCCGTCGCGCGTGGCCCAGGCGCTGCCGTAGGCGTCGCTCTCGACGCGGTCGGCCTGGGCGGCGGCGCGGGCGGCCCAGAGCCGCTGGCCGGGCGCCTCGAAGCCCGTCGGCGAGGGCGTGCGGAGAAGGTCGAAGAGGAACTGGCGGTCGTCGTCGGAGAGCGGCATGGGGCGGATGTAAAGAGAAAAGGAGCTGCGACACTGGGGGCTCTCCCGGGAGGTCCCCTCCCCTGGGAGGGGGAGGGGGAGCACACGCGGGCCATGGGCCGGCGTGGGGAGAGCGGGCGAGGACGCGGGGCGCAGGGATCGGGGCCGGGCGGGGTACGTTCGCCCGGCGCGCACGCCCCGTTCCGCCGATGCCCCGATTTGTCCTCGCCTTCGCCGCCCTCGCCCTGTCGCTCGCCCCGCTGGCGACGGCCGCCAGCGCGCGCCCGGACCCGCCGGACCGGGCGCTCGTGGTCATGAACCTGGCCGCCCACCCCGACGACGAGGACGGCCTGACGATGGCCTACTACCGCGGCAACCAGGACGCCGTGGTGTACTCGGTGATCGCCACGCGCGGCGAGGGCGGCCAGAACGAGGCCGGGCCGGACCTCTACGAGCGGCTGGGCGCCATCCGCACGGCCGAGACCGAGGCCGCCGCCCGCATCCTGGGCACGCGCGTGACCTACCTCGACCGCTACGACTTCGGGTTCTCCAAGCACGCCGCCGAGGCCTTTGCCGAGTGGAGCGCGCCGCGCACCGGCTTTTGGCAGGACCGCGACGGGCTGGCGCTGGACGCCGACGCCGGACGCGACGCGCTCGTGGCCGACGTCGTGCGGCTGGTGCGGCTCTACAAGCCCGACGTGCTGTTCACCAACCACGACACCACGACGGCCTGGCCCGACGCCCAGCACGGCCACCACCAGGCCGTCGGCATCGCGGCCTACCAGGCGTTCGGCCTCGCCGCCGACGGGTCCTACCACCCCGAGCAACTGGCGGAGGACGGCGTGGACCTGTGGCAGCCGTCGCGGCTGTTCGTCCGCCAGGGCGGATTTTCGGACGGCGCGCCCGACGCCTACGACGCGGCCGTCCCCGTCGGCGACGCGTGCCAGGCGACCGCCAGCCGGCCGGCCGAGGCGTGCGCCGACCGCGCCGTGACCGCGGCGGCCCAGCACGTGAGCCAGGGCTTCGACACGTTCGCGCCTCGGTTCCGCCGCGACACGACCTACTTCGCGCTGCTGGCGGAAGCCCCCGGCGCACCGCCGCTGCCCCCGGACGCCGCCGATCTGGCCGCCGGCTTGGCCCCCAACGCACACGCCGCCGACCTCAGCCTGGCGACGATGGTCGACAGCCAGCGCCTGCCCCCGCTCGACGGACTGGCGGTGGCCGCCGAGACCGTCGTCCCGAGCCAGTCGGTCTACGTCACCTGGCCCGCCGGCGGCGACCGCCAGTCCGTCACCGTCGAGCCGCCGCCGGGCGCGCCGACGCGCGGCCTGTTCGCGGCCGGGCCCCAGACGGCCCCGCTCTCGGCGGGCCAGCTGCGCGTCCCCGTCCCCTCGGGCACGCCGCCGACGGCGCCGGCCCACCGCGCCCAGTACACCCGCGCCAACGGCACCCCGCCGATGCTCTACGCCGTCCGCGACGGCGGCCGGCTGGTGGCCGGCGGGCGCCTGCCGGTCCAGGTCGTGCCCCCGGCAACGGTCGACCTGGACGCCTCGCCCATCCGGCTCGCCAGCGGCACGACCGAGATCCCGGTCTCGCTGACGGTCTACGACGCCCGCCTGGACACCGTCTCGGTCGGGCTGACGGTGGTGGGTTCTGACGACCAGGCCGTCTCGTTCCAGGTGCTCCCCGTCGCCGCCGCGGATGGCGGCGCGACCTTCACCATCGACCTGGACGACGCGGCGCCGGGCCGCTACCGCGTCCTGGCCGAGGCGCGGACGAGCGGCTGCGGCCTCCCGTGGTACCGTGTCTCACGCCCGGCCGCCGTGCTCCCCGACGTGTCGGTGGCGCCGGGCCTGCGCGTCGGCTTCGTGCGCTCCTACGACGGCACGATGGGCGACGCGCTCCGCGTGATGGGCGCCGGCGTGACCGACCTCGATTCGACGGCTCTCGCCAGCGGCGACCTGGACAGCCTCGACACCATCGTCGTCGACATCCGGGCGACGCTGGAGCGGGCCGATCTGCGCGAGTCCTTCCCCCGGCTCCTCGCCTGGGTCGAGCGCGGCGGCCACCTGGTCGTGGGCTACCACAAGACGTTCGAGTGGAACCCGGGCGCCGACCTGTACGCGCCGTACCCGCTGCAACTCGGCCGCGACCGCGTGGTCGACGAGACGGCGCCGGTCACCGTGCTCCGGCCGGAGCACACGCTGTTCACCCAGCCCCACCGCTTGACTGAATCGGACTGGGACAACTGGGTCCAGGAGCGCGGCCTGTACTTTCCCGCCGAGGCCGACGCGCGCTACCAGCGACTGGTGACGGTCGGCGACCCCGGCGAGGAGCCGCTGACGACGGGCCTGCTGCTGGCGGAGGTCGGGCGCGGGACCTACGTCTACTCGCCGCTGGTGTGGTACCGCCAGCTGGCGGCCTTGAATCCGGGCGCGTGGCGGGCCTTCGCCAACCTGGTGTCGCTGCCCTTGGTGGACGGCCGGGGCTCCCACGGCACGCGATGACGGAGCGCCGGTGGGCCTTCGCCGCACTCGCGACGGCCAGCGCGCTGTGGGGCGCCTCCTTTCTTCTGGGCAAGCTGGCGCTGGCCGGCGTGGGGCCGACGTGGCTCATCACGCTCCGGTTCGCCATCGCCTCGGCGGTCATGCTCCCGTTCGTGCGCTGGCGGCGCCTATCGGTGACGCGACGCGACCTGAGGCTGATCGCCACCGGCGCGGTCCTGGCCGGCCCGGTGGCGTTCGTGCTCCAGTTCGAGGGCCTGTCGAGGACCACCGCCAGCAGCGCGGCCCTCTTGGTCGCGATCTCGGCGCCGCTCTTGGCCGTCGGCGCGGCGATGGTGGACGGCGAGCGCGCCGGGAAGACCGCGTGGACCGCCATCGCCCTCTCGACCGTGGGCGTCTCGCTGTTGGTGGGCGCGCCCGGACCCGGGCGGACGCTCTTGGGCGACGCCATGTGCGCCGCGTCCATCGTCGGCGCCGTCGTCTGGTCGCTGCTGTCGCGGCGGCTGACGCGCCGGGTTGGGGCGCTGCCTTCGACGGCGCTCCAATTTGCGGCGGCGCTTGTGGTCCTGGTGCCGATGGCGGCCGTGCGCGAGGGGCCGCTGCCGGCGATGTCGGGCGGCGTCTGGGCGTCGGTCCTGGCCCTGGGCCTGGGCTGCACGGCCGTCACCTTCGGGCTCTGGAACTGGGGCCTGGCCCGCGTCGAGGCAGCGCGCGCGGGCGTGCTCTCCAACATCGAGCCCATCGTCGGGACGGCGCTGGGCGTCCTGATCCTGCACGACCGGCCGGGGCCGCTGTCGCTCGTCGGCGGCGCGCTGCTGGTCGCCGCCGCCGGGCTGGCGACTCGCCCCGACAGCCCTCCGGTCCAACCGAGCGTGGCCCTATGACCGACGACCTCCGCCCGCCCCGCCGCTACGACGACGCCCGGCTGGCGACGTACACGCCCCAGACCGAGAGCCAGGCCGAGGCGCTCCGGAGCGCCCGCCAGTTCGTGCGGCTGGTGCGCGTCCGCACGGGCCGGCCGTCGTGGATGCGGCTGTTCTCGCGCGACGACGGGCTCCGCGGAGGGCTCTACCTCGTCGGGCCGGTGGGGACGGGCAAGACGCACCTGCTGGCGTCGATCCACCACGCGCTCCAAACGCCCGACGGAGACCGTGCTCCCGTCGCCTGCGCCTACACCCACTCGTCGGCCCTCCTGCGGGACCGGCGGACGCCGGAGGCGTATGCGGAGCACGTCGCGGAGCACGCCCGGGTGCTGTGCCTGGACGAGGTGGAACTGGACGACCCCGCCGGCGAGGTCCGCTTGATCGGCGTGCTCCGGGCGCTGCGCGAGCGCGGCGTCACGCTGGCGGCCACGTCCAACGCCGAGCCCGAGCGGTTCGTCTCGTCGCACCTCGGACGCGACCGCCTGGAGCGGTTTATCTCGGAAGAGTTCGAGCGCCAGTACCACGTCGTGTTCGTCGGCGGCGACGACTTCCGCCAGCGGCTCGACAAGGAGGGCCGCGCCTGGATCGGGGCCCCGGACGCCGCCCGCGCCGCCATGCGCCGGGCCTACGACGCCGCGCCCGAGCCCAAACGCTGGCTCGCCTTCGACGACCTGATCCGCCTGACCACCGACGTCGAGCGGACGCGCCTGACCGCCGACCTCGCCCGGTCCCGGGCGCTGTTTATCGACGGGATCACTGTCGCCGACACCGACGCCGCCCTGCGCCTGCTGCGCGTCGCCGACGACCTCTACGGCCTGCCCGACCCGCCGACGCTGTCCTTTACCGCCGAGGCGCCGCCCGCCGAGTGGTTCGCCGCCGAGGGCCGCGCCGGACTGGCGGCCGCGATCGCCGAGAAGTTTACCCGGACCACGAGCCGGCTCACCGCGCTCGCCGCCGTCGAGCGCGTCTAGAGAAGGGGCCGGCCGCTCACGGCCTCCGCGAGCCCGACCCGCGTCTACCCGCGCGCGAACGCCGTAAAGCTGGCGAACGAGCCGGACGTCCAGTCGCCCTGAAACGCGTGCGGGTTGGGGACGTGGTCCAGAACGGACCACTCGGGCGCGTTCTCCCGGATCCACGTCGAGTAGGCCCGGTGGCGCACGTGCGGCTCCTGGGCCGCGTCTTGGGTGTCGCGGTCGCTCGAGTAGACCACCACGTACCGAGACGCCGACGCGAACAAAGTGGCCATGTAGTCCTCGAACACCTCGTCCTCGACCAGGTGGAAGATGACGTCGAGCGAGAGCGCCAGGTCGAACGCACGGGCGGGCCGGTACCGGTCGAGCAGCTCGAACCCCTTCGACGCGTCGTCCGCAAAGCGTTCCCGGCACAGCGCGATCGCCTGCGGGCTCACGTCCACCCCCAGGTACGTGTCCACGTCGAGCAGCCCGAGCTGGTGCCCGTCTCCACAGCCGAGCTCGACCACCGTGGTCACGTCGTGGCGTTCGACAAAGTCGTTGATGACCTTGGCTTTGTACATCGCCAGCATCCCCCGCGACCCCGGCCCCGACGTCCCGCCCCGGCTGTACCTCTTGTCCCAGTAGTCAGAGGACGTGCTGAAAGCCAGCCCCTTTGCGAACAGGTACGGCGTCACGACGAGGGCGCTCAAAAGCCGACTTTCGATGGCGGCGGACCGGATCCTAACGAGAGCTTTCCGGATCATGTGTCGGGGGGAAAGAGGAAGAGTGGCGATGCCCCAGACCTCGCCCCAGGTCGTAGGTCTGAATATAACACCCCCAGACATGCGTCCGATTCTACCTGATGGTGCCTGGTTATGCGCCCCGATAAAGATCGGAACTCCCACCTCTCCCGCTGCAGCCTCCGACTCCGCGCCAACGCACCGATCGGCGAGTTCACCGGCGGCGCCGACGGCATCCGCCAGTCGGTGAGCGCGGCCGCTACCGAGACCTGGCGGCCGATGGGCCGCCGCCTGCCCCGACGTGCGCGTCGGGGCGGGCGAACCCGGCACCCGAGCCCGCGTCTACCGCCCCCCCTCTGGTCCCGATGCGCCTCGCCCTGCTCGCCCTGCTCCTCGTCACCGCCGGCTGCCAGTCGGCCAAGGAGGCCGTCGTCTCGGCAGCCGTCGCCTCGCGCCGTGCCGACGCCGGCCTGGAAACCCGCCAGGCGACGGTCGACGGGCGGACGGTGGCCTACCTGGAGCGGCCCGGGACGGAGCCGGCGTTGGTGCTGCTCCACGGCTTCGGCGCCCAGAAAGACGCCTGGCTCGACTTGGTGGACGTGGTCCCCGAGGGCCGCCGCGTGCTCGTCCCCGACCTGGCCGGCCACGGCGACTCGCCGGCCGAGCCCGGGGCCCGCTACGACGGCCCGCGCTACGCCGCCGACGTCGCCGCCTGGCTGGCGGAGGTGGCCGGCGGGCCGGTGGACCTGGCCGGCAACTCGATGGGCGGGCTGGTGGCCACCCTGGTGACCATCGAGGCGCCCCGGGCCGTACGGTCGCTGGTCCTGCTCGACCCCGCCGGCGTCCCGTCGCCCCGGACGAGCGGGCTCGACTCTTTGGTGGCGAGCGGCACCAACCCGCTGATCCCGACCACGCGCGCCGAGTACGACCGGCTGCTGGCGTTCGTGTTCGCCACGCCGCCCGACCTGCCGGGCGTCGCGCGCGACGTGCTCGTGGCCGACACGCGCGAGCGCGCCCCGTTCCTGCGCCGGCTGTTCGCCGACCTCAACCGCACGCCCGGCGAGCTCCGGGCGCTGCTCCCCGAGATCCGCCAGCCGGTGCTGATCGTGTGGGGCGCCCAGGACCGCGTGCTCGACCCGTCGGCCGCGCCGCTCTGGGCCGAGGCCATCCCCAACGCCACGCTGGTGGTCCTCCCCGGCGTCGGCCACGCGCCGATGATGGAGGAGCCGGGCGAGACGGCCCGCCTTATCACCGACTTCCTCGCCCGCTAGCGCCCCGCCCGCGCCAGCCGCCAGCAGCACGCGCCCACCTCCTGCCATGACCTCCGGCCTCCACCACGTCACCGCCATCACCGGCCCGGCCCAGCCCACGGTCGACTTTTACTCGGGCGTGCTCGGGCTCCGGCTCGTCAAGCGGACCGTCAACTTCGACGACCCCGGGACCTACCACCTCTACTACGCCGACGGCGACGCGGCGCCGGGCTCCATCCTCACGTTTTTCCCCTGGGCCGCCGACGCGCTCCGGGGGCGGCCGGGGCAGGGCCAGGCCAGCGCCGTGGCGTACGCCGTGGCCCAGGGCGGCGTCGACGCGTGGGCGGACCGCCTGGCGGGGGCCGGCGTCGAGCGGACCGAGGCCGAGCGCTTTGGCGAGCGCGTGCTGTCGCTCCGCGGCCCCGACGGGCTGGCGGTCGAGGTCGTCGAGGGCGGCGCGGCCGGCGGAGGCTGGGCCGGGGGGCCGGTGGACGCGTCGCTGGCGCTGGGCGCCTTCCACTCGGTCACGTTGTGCTCGGCCGCGCCGTGGGCCACCCAGGAAGTGCTGGTCGGCGTGCTCGGGTTCGAGGTGGCGGGTGCCGAGGGCGGCCGGACGCGGCTCGTCAACCCGGCCGCCGAGCGCGCCGGCACCGTCGACCTGTTCTGCGCGCCCGGCGACGGCGCCGCCCGGATGGGCACCGGCACCGTCCACCACGTCGCGTTCCGCGTGCCCGACGACCGCGCGCAGCGCGAGGTCCGAGACGCGCTCTTGGCCGCCGGCCTCCACCCCACCGAGCCGGTCGACCGCCAGTACTTCCGCTCGGTCTACGTCCGGGAGCCCGGCGGCGTCCTGTTCGAGATCGCCACCGACCCGCCCGGCTTCGCCGTCGACGAGCCGGCCGACGCGCTCGGCCGGTCGTTGATGCTCCCGCCGCAGTACGAGCCGGTGCGCGACAAAATCGAGGCCCGGCTGCCGCCGCTGGCGGTGCCCGCGTAGCGGCGCGTCCCGCCCGCGCCGCCGCGACGCCGACGAGAACCGCCAGCGCGGCAGCGGCCCGTGCCGCTGGCGGAGACGGCCGGCGGGCGCGCAGGGCGACAAACGGAACGGCGCGGGGTCAAACGAAACCGCCCGCTCGGCCCAGAGAAGGCGGGCGCCCACTCTGGACGCTCGGCACGGGGCGTGCGGAGGCCTGGCCATGGACCACCCCCACGCCTCCGCCGCCCGCCTCCGGCTCCTCTCCACCATCATCACGGGCAAGGGCCCGTTCCTGGACCGCGCCCGGGACGCGCTCCGGCTGACGGCCGACCTCATGGGCTACGAGATCGGCCTGATGAGCCAGGTGTCCGGCACCGACTACCTCGTGTCGGTGGCCCACGCGCCGGGCACCGAGATCACGGCCGGTTCGGTGTTCGACCTCCAGGACACCTACTGCGAGCTCACGCTGGCCCAGGACGACCTGCTGGAGATCCAGCACGCCGAGCGGTCGCCCCACCGCCTCCACCCGTGCCACACGCTGTTCGGGCTCGAGAGCTACGTCGGCGTGCCCATCTGCATCGACGGCGAGGCGTGGGGCACGCTGAGCTTCTCGTCGTCGCAGCCGCTCGCAGCGGCCCTGGGCGAGGGCGACCACGACCTCGTCCGGCTGCTCGCGACCTGGATCGGGAGCGTCCTGGAGCGCGACACCCGGGACCAGCGGCTGGCCGAGGAGGCCGGCCGGCTCCACGCCATCGTGGACCAGGCCCCGATCGTCGTCTACGGCCTCGACGCCGAGGGCCGGTTCACCCTGTCCGAGGGTGCCGGGCTGGCCAGCCTCGGGCTGGAGCCGGGCGAGGTCGTCGGCGAGTCCATCTTCGACCTCTACGGCCACCTGGACGTGGCGATCGTGGCCATCCAGCGCGTGCTCGGCGGCGAGCCCCAATCGTGGGAGAACGTCAACGGATCGGCCGTGTTCGTGAACAAGGCCCGCCCCGTCCGCGCCCCCGACGGATCGGTAAAGGGGCTGATCGGCGTCTCGTTCGACGTCACCGAGCAGGCCCGGGCGCGCGAGGCGCTGGCCGAGAGCGAGGCCCGGCTCCGCGCGCTCAGCGCGGCCTCGTTCGAGGGCATCGCGTTCACCGAGCACGGGCGGATCATCGACGGCAACGACCAGCTGGCCCGGCTGTTCGGCTACGACTGCGTCGCGGACCTCGTCGACGCCCCGGCCCAGCAGTTTGCCGCCCCCGAGTTCACCGACAAGGTGACGCAGATGATCCGCGACGGCAACCCCGACCCGTACGAGATCGCGTGCGTGCGCCGGGACGGGTCGCGGTTCTGGGCCGAGGTCCAGGGCCACCCGACGCCGTTCCACGGCCGGACGGTCCGCATGACGGCCGTCCGCGACGTCACGTCCCGCAAGCAGGCCGAGGAGCAGCGCCGCTTCCAGGCCGACGTGCTCGCCCACGTCTCCGACGCCGTCGTGGCCCTCGACCTCGACGGCCGCGTCACCTACTGGAACGACGGCGCGGCGGCCCTCCACGGGCGGACCGCGAGCCAGGCGCTGGGCCGGCCGCTCGAAGAGGTCGTGACCTACCTCGGGGCCACCCTGGACGACTCGCCCCACGACCAGCCCGCGGAGGCCGCACTCCGCAGCGAGGCCGCCCGCAACGGCGAGCTGATCCTGGCCGGCCCGGACGGACGGCGCCGCTTCGTGTCGGTCTCGGTGAGCGTGCTCTGCGACGACCAGGGTACCGAGCGCGGCCTGCTCGCGGTCTCGCACGACGTGACGGCCCAGCGCGAGATGTCGGCCCGGCTGCGCCACCAGGCCAGCCACGACGCCCTAACGGGCCTCCCCAACCGCACCCTGTTCCGCAAGCGGATCGCGGCGGCGCTGGCCAGGGACGCCCCGTTCGCCGTCCTGTTCGTGGACCTCGACCGGTTCAAGGTGGTCAACGACTCGCTGGGCCACGGCGCCGGCGACCGGCTCCTGACCACGGTGGCCCAGCGGCTGCGCCAAGCGTTCGGGCCCGTCAGAGGCGCCGTCGTCGCCCGGCTCGGCGGCGACGAGTTCGGCGTGATGGCGCCCACCGCTCGCCTGGACCCCGAGGCGGCGGGGGCCACAGTGCTCCAGGCGCTCGCGCCGGCGCTCGACCTCGGGCCGCGGGCCGTCTCGCCCTCGGCCAGCGTCGGCGTGGTGGCGCACGCCGAGCGCTACGACGAGCCCGAGGCCATCCTGCGCGACGCCGACACGGCCATGTACGCGGCCAAGCACGGCGGCCGCGGCCGGCTCGCGGTCTTTGCCGAGGCCATGCACGAGCGGGCCGCGCTCCGCTTCGGCCTGGAGCACGACCTGCCCTACGCCGCCGGCCGAGGCCAGCTCCGCGCCTACTTCCAGCCCATCGTGGACCTCGACACCGGCCACGTGATCGGCTTCGAGTCGCTCATCCGCTGGGCGCACCCCGAGCTGGGCCTGCTCGCCCCGGGCCACTTTCTGCCGCTGGCGGAGGAGCTCGGCCTCGTCACCGACCTCGACCGCTGGATGCTCGACGCCACCTGCGCCGAGGTGGCCACCTGGGGCGCCGACGCGTTGGGGGCGCTCGCGCTGGTCAGCCTCAACTGCTCCGACCAGACGTTCCTGAGCGTCGGCCTGGCCGACTACGCCCGCGCCGCCGCCGACCAGGCCGGGCTGCCGCCGGGGTGCCTAATGCTGGAGCTGACCGAGCGCGCGCTGGTCGACATCGACCTGGCCCGGGAGGTCGTGGGCGCGGCGCAGCGCAACGGGATCCAGCTGGCCATCGACGACTTCGGCGCCGGCTACTCGTCGCTCGGGCTGCTGCACGCGCTGCCGGTGGACGGCGTCAAGATCGACCGCACGTTCATCCGCGACCTGGAGGTCTCGCGGCCGGCGCGCGCCGTGGTCCGGGCCGTGGTGGGGCTGTCCGACGACCTGGGAATGCGGGCCATCGGCGAGGGCGTCGAGACGCCGGAGCAACTCCGCGTGCTCCGCGAGGCGGGGGCCCGCCACGCCCAGGGCTACCTGTTCGCGCGCCCGGTGCCGGCCCACCAAGCGCGCGCCATGCTCAAAGACCCGCCGTGGGCCGATTCCTGGGACGCCTGGACGCGCGACCTGGTCACCGCCTGACCCGCTGGTGGACCGCCTCCGCCAGCGCGGGGCGGTTTCGGCGAGCGGGGCGCCGGGGGCGGGCGGGGCGTCCCTGCGGGCCCCCGGGCCCCGATCACCCGCCGCCCAGCGCCTCCGCCAGCGCGGCGGCCTCGGCGCGGATGGCGTCGGCGCCCTCGACGGCGCGGAGCCAGTCCGGGGGGAAGACGGCGGTGCCGTGGAGCGCGCCCATCAGCGCGCCCACGCAGGCGCCCACCGCCGCCGCGTCGCCGCCCACGTTGACGGCCGCCAGCAGCGTCGACTCCACCAGCGACGGCGAGCGGGCCACCATCGCGACGGCGAACGGGAACGCCTCGTCGGCCGCCGACCCGGTCCCATTGCACAGGTCCTGGAGGTCCAGCGGGTAGTCGTCGAGGTGCCCCGCCAGCAGGCCCAGGCGCGCCGAGACGCGGTCGTCGGCGCCCAGGAGGCGCTCGCTGTCGCGTGCGGCCGAGACTGCCGCGCCCAGGACCTGGGCGCCCGAGAGCGCCTCGGGGTCCTTGCCCAGGCACGTGCGCAGGGCCGCGACCTGGGCCGCCGCCGCGACCGCCGCCGCCGGGTGCGGGTCGATGGACCGGAGCAGCATCGACGCCCAGCGCGCGCCGGCCAGGTCCGCCAGCCCGCGGAGCCGGGCCTGGACGCCCAGCGGCGCCGCCATCGCCGCGCCCGCGCTGCTCGGGCCGACCACGCCGCCCCGTCGGAGGTCGCCCTCGGGCGGCAACTCGGCCAGGAACGCCTGGCGGACTCCGTCGGGGCTGTCGGGCGCGCCGCTGGCGAGCGCCCGCGCCAAGGCGCGGGCGCGCTGGGTGTCGGCGGTCCACTGGCCCCGGCCCAGGTCGCCGCGCTTGTCGTCGGCCGCGAGGTCCTTGATCCCCTTGTAGTACGTGCGGACGTTCTGGTGGCTCAGGCCCTCGACGGGCATCCCGAGGGCGTCGCCCAGGGCGGAGCCGAGCAGGGTGGCGACCAAGCGGTCGTGGAACGGTGCGGGCACGGGCGCGGGGGTTGGGGTCGGCGTGCTATCCTCCCCGGCTCCCCCCCGTTCCCATGCGCTGGCTGGCCGGTACCCTGTCCGTCGTCGCCAACGACGCCCGCCTCGAACTCCGCACGCGCGTGGCCCTGAGCGGGCTGGGCCTGTTCGTGGCCGCGTCGCTGATCCTGGTGCGGATCGCCGTCCAGGGCGCGCCGACGGTGCCCGTCGCGGCGGCGCTGTTGTGGATCGTGGTCGTGTTCGCCGCGGCGGTCGGGCTGGGGCGCGCGTTCGTGGCCGAGGAAGAGCGCGGCACGTCGCTCCTGCTCCAGCTCCACTTGCGGCCGAGCCAGGTGTTCGCCGGCAAGCTGGCGTTCAACGTGGCGCTGATGACGGCCGTGGTGGCCCTGGCCGCGGGCGGCTTCCGCATCCTGGTGCCCGTGCCGCTGGGCGCGCCCGGCGTGTGGGCCGCCGCGCTGGCGCTGGGCGCCGTCGGCATCGCCGGGACGACGACGCTGCTCTCGGCCTTGGTGGCACGGGCACGGGCGGCCGGCCCGCTCCTGCCGGTCCTGGCGTTCCCGCTCCTCGTCCCGCTCCTCTACCCCGCCGTCGCCCTGACTGAGCTGGCCTCCGGCAGCGCCGCCGGCGTGTGGGACGCCGCCGCCGAGGACCTGACGCTGATGGCGTCCTACGCCGGGCTCCTGATCTCGGCCTCGTTCCTGCTGTTCGACTACGTCTGGCGCGACTGACGCCCCGCTGGCAGGGGCCGTCGGCGAGAGCGGCCGCCCCCCCGTCCCAGCCTGGTGGGAGTAGGGACCTCCCGAGCCCACCTCAAAACCCGTCGTCCCCGCGCACGCAGGAATTCAGGGTGCGGGGAACGCCCCCCGCGCCGACCGCCAGCGCGGCAGACGGGGGGCAGCTCCCACCCTTGCCAGCCGTCCGAGAGACCTTGAGCCACGCGACGGACTCTCGGACGGGGGCAGCGCCTTCGCTAGATCCCGAAGCCGCCGTCGTCCATGCCGCCCTGCTGGGGCTGCTGGGGCTGCTGGGGCTGCGGGCGATTCTGGCCCGAGCCGAACGTGTACGTCAGCGTGAACGACGCGCTCTGGATGCTCGGGTTGAAGGACGTGTCGCGCAGGAACGTCCCGTCGTTCGTGTTGAACTCGAACTTGGCCAGCCCGAACGGGTCGTTGACGCGCGCCGCCAGCCGCAACCGGTCGCTCAAGGTCTGGTTGATGCCGATGTTCGAGAACACGAACGCGCCGCGCTCGCCGTCGACCGTCTTGCGCGCGCCGCGGTAGAACACGAAGCCCTGGATCTCGGTCCCCTCGCGCACCTTGAACTGGAGGCTGGTGCGGGCGTCGAAGGCCAGCGCCTTGGTGTCGGCCTCGCCCGGGTTGGGATCGGTCGTGACGGCCTGGTACAGGCTCCCGCTGGCGAACCCGCGGAGGGCGCCGCCCAGGAACTGGCCGAACAGCGTCAGGTCGGCGCCGGCGTTGCTCTCCGAGTCCAGGTTGCCCGGGTAGAACAGGGCGGTGCCGTTGTCGTTGGTGAACACGCGCCGCGAGATCACGTCGGTGGTGCGGCGGTAGAACGGCGTCAGGGTGGCGAAAAACTTGTACTGCAGCGTCAGCTCGAACGAGTCGGTGTACTCGGGCCGGAGCGTCGGCGAGCCGACGCGCACGAACGTCGTGTCGGACAGGTCCGGGAACGGGTTGAGGAAGAACGTCCGCGGCCGGTTGATCCGGCGGCTGTACGAGGCCTTGACGAGCGACCCGGGCTCGAACGCGTAGGTCACGAACGCGCTCGGGAACAGGCTGGTGTAGCTCTGGTCGGTCGCGTCGAGGTCCAGGTCCGGCGCGTCCGGCGGGCGGAAGCCGTCCGGGATCTCGGTGCTCAGGTCGAAGCCGCGCCGGGCGTGCTCGGCACGGAGCCCGCCCTGGAGCTGGAGCTTGCCGAAGCCGCGCGCGGCCTGGAGGTAGACCGCCGCGATCTGGCGGTCGTAGTCGAAGGCGTTGGTCTGGTTGAGGTCCGGCACCAGGCTGCCCATGTCCTGGCCGCTCTCGACCTGGCTGTCGCTGCCGACCCACTCCGAGGTCAGCTTGCTGCCCACCTCCAGCTTGACGTCGCCGACGGGCCGCGTGTAGTCGACCTGGAACGAGGCCTCGTCGTTGGTCTCGTCCTGGAGTTGGGACGTGAACGGCGCCCGGAGCGAGCCGCCGGGCACGACCACCTGGCCGCCGCTGTCGACGAACAGGCCCAGCCCGTCGTTGGCGTTGTGGGTGTAGCGCGTCTCGACCGCCAGCTCGTGGCCGCTCTGGGTGCCGCCGCCGCCGCGCGGGCCGCCGAAGCCGCCGCGCCCGCGGCCGCCGCCTCCCGTCCCGCCCTGGCCGCCGCCCGCGCTGGCCCCGGCGTCGGGGAACTGGCGGCGGAAGACCAGCGCGAGGTCGCCGTTGAGCCCGTCGCCGTCGTTGGTGGTGGCCCGCTCCGAGAGGACGACGTCGCCGGCGCTCGTCCGGGTAAACTCCGTGAGCCCGTCCGAGCCGTTGGAGCGGAGGCCGAGCGAGCCCTCGGCGGCCAGCGTCGTGCCCTCGGAAAGCGTGTAGGTCGCCGAGCCGTTGAAGAAGTTGGACAGGTCGTCGTTGTCGGTCGTCCCGATCTGGTTCAGGATGGGCGTCCCGTTGATCAGGCTCTGGTTGGACGTGATCGAGACGCCGCGCTCGCCGTAGCGCAGGCCGTACTGGCCGTTGAGGTCCCAATCCCCTTTCTGGTAGCTGAGGTTGGCGCCCAGGTTGCCGCTGAACTCGGTCCCGGCCCCGAACGTGAGCCCGCCCGAAAGGCCGCGGTCCGTGCCCTCGGCGAGCACGATGTTGACGATGCCGCTCATGCCGTCGGGCTCGTACTTGGCGCTCGGGTTGGGGATCACCTCGACGCGCTCCACCTTGTCGGCGGGGATCTGGCGCAGGAGCGCAGCCAAGAACGCGCCGCGGACGGGCGTCGGGCGGCCGTTGATCTGGATCACCACGTTCTGGTTGCCGCGCAGCGACACGTTGCCGTCGGTGTCGACCTCCAGCGACGGCAGCGTCTGGAGCGTTTCGAGCGCGCTCCCACCGGCGGTCACGGCCTGCTCCTGGACGTTGTAGACCGTCCGGTCGGCCTGCTGCTCCACGAAGTCGCGCGCGGCGACGACCTCGGCCTCTTCCAGCAGCTCGGCGCCCTCGGCCAGCCGGATCTCGCCCAGGGCGGTCGGCGCCCCGGCGGCGACGGCGAACTCGGGCACCTCGACCGACTCGTAGCCGATAAAGCTGACGCGCGCCGAGTACGAGCCCGCGCCGACCGGGTCGATGGTCACCGTGCCGTCGAGGCCGGTGGCGCCGCCCGTCGCGAAGCTGGAGTCGCTCCCGGCGTAGAGCGCGAGCGTGGCGGACGGCAGCGGCTCGCCGGTCGCGGCGTCGACGACGCGGGCGGTGACGGAGCCGGCGGGCCGGCCCTGGGCCGATGCGCTGGCGGTGAGCGCCAGCAGGACGAGGAGGAGCGGGAAGCGAAGGGGCATCGTCGAGGGGGAGTCGGGAACGGGCGAGGCTACGAGAAAAGAGGCTCAGGGGTGTGGCGGACGTGCGCCGGAACGGCGGAGAGCACGCGAACCGTGCCCGCTACGGGGACACGCGCCGCCAGTTGCGCGCCGGGAGCCTCGGGCCCGTCGCGGCCTCGGTCCGCGGTGCGCCGGATCGGGGCTAGCTTGGCCCCCTCGTCCCCCCCGACGCTCATGTGGAAGATCCCGCTCGCGGGGCGCCCGACCCTCCTCCCGCTGGCGGCCCTGCTGGCCGCGCTCGGCACGGCCGGTTTGGGTGGCTGCGTGCCCTACGCCGTCGGCACGACGGCCAAGACGGCCCCGGCCCGCGAGGTCCAGCCCAGCGTGGTGCTCCAGGTGGTCTCGTCGCGGCGCGACCTCGACCGCGACGACCGGCCGCGCGGCGCCGGCCTCGCCATCGGCAACTCGGCGCGGCTGGGGCTCGACGCCCGCTCCGACGTCGGCGTCCAGATTATCGGGCTGGGCAGCATCACGGCGACGTACAAGCGGCGCCTGACCGGCCCGCTGGAGTCGGACCGCGGGACGGCGCTCGTCGTCGGGGCCGGCGTCGTCGGGACGAGCCACCTCCACGCCGAGGCCACGTTCGTCGCCTCGCCCGGCGCGCTCCAGATCGCGCCCCAGGTGGTGCCCTACGGCGGCGTCCGCGTCCAAGACCTGACGCCGTTCGGGGGCAACGCGCTGGGGTCGGGCCCGGCCGTCGGGCTGTTCGTCGGCGGCCGGTTCGGGTGGGCGGACCTGGGGCTGAGCCCCGAGGTGGGCGTGTTCTACAGCCCGTCGCCGCTGGTGGGCGACCGCGACGTGATCATCGTGCCGTCGATCACCGTCCGCGGCGACCGCCTTCGCAAGGCGCTCGGCCTCTAGCCGCTAGCGGACGCCCTCCGCCAGCGGGGCGGGACAGCGCCGAGAAGGCGCTAGCTCGACTCGCGCTCGCTCCCGTCGTCGGCGCGCGAGCCGGTCCGGTTGCCCGTCCGGTCGGGCGGCGTCGTCTCGCCGGCGGCGTGCTTGGTCTGGCCGCCGCCGCCGGAACCGCCCCCGCCCCCGCCCTGCTCGTCGCCGTGCTGCTTTTGCCAGCCGGACTTCTGGTTGCTCTCGGCCTTGTCGGAGTCGTCGGACATCGTGCTTGGGGGAAGGTGGGGCCGTTCCGACGAGGCCGGGAACGCCCGGTTCGCGCGCGCGCTACGTTGGGGCAAGACCTGACGCCTCGGCCCATGCCCACGCTCGACTCGCTCCGCGCCCTGCTCCGCCAGCGCATCCTGGTGCTCGACGGCGCCATGGGCACCATGATCCAGGCCGCCGGCACGACCGAGGCCGACGTGCGCGGCGAGCGCTGGGCCGACTGGCGGACGTCGCTGGCGGGCGCCAACGACCTGCTGAGCCTGAGCCAGCCCGACCTGATCCGCGGCATCCACGCGGCCTACCTGGAGGCCGGCGCCGACGTGGTGACCACCAACACGTTCAACGCCCAGGCCATCTCGCTGGCGGACTACGGGCTTGAGGACGTCGCCTACGAGCTCAACGTCGCCTCGGCCCGGCTGGCGAAGCACGCCGCCGGCGCGGCGAGCACGCCCCAAAAGCCGCGGCTCGTGGCCGGCTCCATCGGGCCGATGAACCGGACGCTCTCGCTCTCGCCCGACGTCGAGGACCCCGGCTCCCGCGCGGTCACGTTCGACGGGGTCAAGGCCGCCTACGCCGACCAGATCCGAGGACTCGTGGACGGCGGCGCGGACGTCCTCCTGGTCGAGACCATCTTCGACACGTTGAACGCCAAGGCGTGCGTCGTGGCCCTCCGCGAGCACCGCCGCCAGCGGGGCGCGCTGCCGCCGGTGATGCTCTCCGGCACGGTCGTGGATCAGTCCGGCCGGACGCTGGTGGGCCAGACCGTCGACGCGTTCTACCAGTCGCTCGCGCACGCGCCCGAATTGCTGTCGGTGGGCCTGAACTGCGCGCTCGGGAGCGCCCAGATGCGGCCGTTTATCGAGGAGCTGTCGGCCGCCGCGCCGGTCTTTACCAGCCTCTACCCCAACGCCGGGCTGCCGAACGAGCTGGGCGGCTACGACGAGTCGCCCCAGTTCATGGCCGAGCAGGCGCGCGCCTACGCCGACGCCGGGCTCGTCAACCTGATCGGCGGGTGCTGCGGGACCACGCCCGAGCACGTGCGCGCCATCGCCGGCGCCGTCGACGGGCTGGCGCCGCGCGTGCCGAGCGCGCCGCCCCGGACGTTCCGCGCCGCCGGGCTCGAGACGCTGGCGATCCGGCCCGACACCAACTTCGTCAACATCGGCGAGCGGACGAACGTGACCGGCTCCAAGCGCTTCGAGCGCCTTATCAAGGAGGGCGACTACGACCAGGCGCTGAGCGTGGCGGCTCAGCAGGTCGAGGCCGGCGCCCAGATGATCGACGTCAACCTGGACGAGGGGCTCTTGGACAGCGTCGCGGCGATGGAGCGGTTCCTGCTGCTGGCGATGGCCGAGCCCGACATCGCCCGCGTCCCCGTCGTCGTCGACTCGTCCCGGTGGGAGACCATCGAGGCCGGGCTGCGGTGCGTCCCCGGCAAGCCGGTCGTCAACTCGATCTCGATGAAGGAGGGCGAGGACGCGTTCCGCCAGCAGGCCGAGCGCGCACGCGACTACGGCGCCGCCGTGATCGTGATGGCGTTCGACGAGGACGGCCAGGCCGACACGTTCGAGCGGCGCACCCGGGTCTGCGGGCGCGCCTACCGGATCCTGACCGACGAGGTGGGCGTGCCGCCCGAGGACGTCGTGTTCGACCCCAACATCTTCGCCGTCGCCACGGGGCTCGACGAGCACCGCCGCTACGCCATCGACTTTATCGAGACGGTCCGGTGGATCAAGGCCAATCTGCCCCACGCCCGCGTCTCGGGCGGCGTCTCGAACCTGAGCTTCTCGTTCCGCGGCAACGACGTCGTGCGCGAGGCCATGCACTCGGCGTTCCTGTACCACGCCGTGGCCGCTGGGATGGACATGGGGATCGTCAACGCCGGCCAGCTGGCGGTCTACGACGACATCGAGCCCGGCCTCCGCGACGCCGTCGAGGACGTGCTGTTCGACCGGCGCGACGACGCGACCGAGCGGCTCGTCGACCTGGCGGAGTCGCTGCGCGAGACCGACACCACGCGCGAGGCCGCCGCCCAGGCGTGGCGCCAGCGGCCCGTGGAGGAGCGGCTGTCGTGGGCGCTCGTCAAGGGCATCACCGAGCACGTCGAGGCCGACACCGAGGAGGCCCGCCAGCAGTACGCCCGACCGCTGGAGGTGATCGAGGGGCCGCTGATGGCCGGCATGAACCGCGTCGGCGACCTGTTCGGCGCGGGCAAGATGTTCCTGCCCCAGGTGGTCAAGTCGGCGCGCGTGATGAAGCGGGCCGTGGCGCACCTGACGCCCTACATCGAGGCCGAGCAGGCGGCGGGCGGAGAGGCGGCGCAGGCACGCACGAAGGTGCTCATGGCGACGGTCAAGGGCGACGTGCACGACATCGGCAAAAACATCGTCGGCGTGGTGCTGGGCTGCAACGGCTACGACGTGGTGGACCTGGGCGTGATGGTCCCGTCCCAGCGCATCCTGGACGCGGCGCGCGAGCACGCCGTGGACGTGGTGGGCCTGAGCGGGCTCATCACGCCGTCGCTGGACGAGATGGTGGCCGTCGCCAAGGAGATGGAGCGGGCCGGGCTCAAGCTCCCGCTCTTGATCGGCGGGGCGACGACGAGCAAGCTCCACACGGCCGTCAAGGTGGCCCCGCACTACTCCGGCGCCACGGTCCACGTGCTGGACGCGAGCAAGAGCGTCCCCGCCGTCTCCGAGTTGGTGAGCGACCACGCCGACACCTACACGGCCGGCGTGGCCGACGAGTACGCCGCCGTGCGCGAGCGCTACGCGGCCCGCCAGCGTAGCCAAAAGATGCTGACGCTGGACCAGGCCCGCGCCAACGCGCCCGACCTGGCGTTTGACGACCTCCACGCCCCCCGCCAGCTGGGCGTGACGCCCGACGCCGCCAGCGTCGCCCAGCTCCGCGACTGGATCGACTGGGGGCCGTTTTTCGCGGCCTGGGAGCTGCGCGGCCCGTTCCCCCAGATCCTCGACGACCCCGATAAAGGCGACGCCGCCCGCAAGCTCTACGCCGACGCCCAGGCGCTCCTGGACGAGATCGAGGCGGGCGAGTTGTTCACGCCTAGAGCCGCGTTCGGCCTGTTCCGCGCCGCCCGCGACGGCGACGACGTCCAGCTGGCGGACGCCGACCGCCAGCCGCTGGCCACGTTGCACACGCTGCGCCAGCAGACCCAGAAGACGCCGGGCAAGCCCAACCGGGCCCTGGCCGACCTGGTGGCGACGGCCGGGCCGGACGGCCCGCGCGACCACGTCGGCGCGTTCGTGGTCACGGTCCACGGCGCCGAGGCGCTGGCGGCGGCGGCCCGCGCCGAGCACGACGACTTCCGCGCCATCCTGGCCCAGTCGCTCGCCGACCGGCTGGCGGAGGCCTACGCCGAAAAGCTCCACGCCCACGTGCGCCGCGACGCGTGGGGCTACGCGCCCGACGAGGACCTCTCGACCGACGACCTGGTCAGAGAGCGCTACCGCGGCATCCGGCCCGCGCCGGGCTACCCGGCCCAGCCGGACCACACCGAGAAGGTGACGCTGTTCGAGGTCCTGGACGCCGAGCGACACACCGGCGCCGGGCTCACCGACCACCTCGCGATGACGCCGCCCGCCACCGTGTGCGGCGTCTACTTTGCCCACCCGGACGCGGCCTACTTCAACGTCGGCGTGCTGGCGCGCGACCAGGTCGAGGACTACGCGGCGCGCAAGGGGATGCCCGTCGAGGAGGCCGAGCGCTGGCTCGGCCCGGTCCTGGCCTACGATCCGGAACCGTAAGGTCGGGGCGTCCGGACGGGGGAGCTGCCGCCACGTACCCGCCGGGAGGAACGGGGCCGTTCCGTCTGAGGCCAGCGAACGCTGCCGAGACGGCGCCGCCCGATACCCAGGCCCGGCTCTCCCGGTCCCGTGCGGCTCCTCGTCTTCGCCCTCTGCCTGTCCGCGCTCGGCGCCGGCTCCTACGCCCTGCTCACCCGCAGCGGGGCCACCGGCGCCGCTGAGTTCGCGGGCGCCGCTGCGCCCGCCGGCGCCGACCGCCAGCCCGACGCGCAGGCGTCTCCCGAGCCGCTGGCGCCGGCCCTCCGCGAGCGCCCCGCCGTCCGCACGCGCCTCGTGGTGGAGGCGTACGAGGTCGCCGGGGACACGGCCGGCGAGGTGCTGGCCTCCCTGCTCGCGGGCGGCCCACACTCTGGGGGCGACGTGTTCTTCGGACGCACCGTGGCCGGGGTCCGCCTGCGCTACGACCCGACGCCTGTGGCCGGGGGCTGCGTCCTCGCCGACGTCGGCGTGGACCTGGCGCTCACGATCACGCTGCCCACCTGGACGCCTACCTCGCCGCCCGACGCTCGCTTGGTGAGGGACTGGGGACGGTTCCGCCGGGCGCTGTCGGAGCACGAGGACGGGCACCGCGAGATCGCCGAGGCGGGGGCACAGACCCTGGGCCGGGCGCTCGCGGGGTTGCGCCGCGACTCGTGCCCGGCCACGAGGGCCGAGGCCCGTCGCCGCGTGCGCCGGGTCGAGTCCGACGTCTCCGCCGCCCAGCACCGCTACGACGCCCGGACGGGCCACGGCCGGACCGAGGGCGCCGTCTGGCCGCGCTGACGGCGACCCTCGACGTGCACGGACCGGAGCGCTAGCGCACGGCTCAGGACGCCGTGCGCTCACTCTGTCGTCCTGAGCGGAGGCCGCAAGCCGGAGTCGAAGGATCTCGACGCGGACGCCCAACTTGTCAACACCGTTGAGAAGGGCTCGGGGTGTCGGCACTGAGGTCCTTCACGGCGTTGGCGGCGCGGTCAGAACGACACCTCCTCGCGCTCTGCGCTGGCGGCCCGCCTCCGCCAGCGGCGGGCTAGTCGTCCCGGGCCGTCGTCGGGTCCTCGTCGACCGCCTCGTCGCCGTCCTCGACGCGCGGGGCGGACTTTAGGCGGTCCGACATCGTGCGGCCGACGTAGGCGTTCCCGGCCTCGGCCACGCGGGCCCCGTCCTCGACCTCCTGGGCGGCCGGCGCCGCGTCGCGGTCGGGCTCGATGGCGTCGTCGTCCTGGTCCTGCTCGGGCGCGTGGTCGCCGCTGTCGGGGGACGTGAAGCGGTGCGAGTCGGGCGTGTTCTGGTCGGGGTGCATGGCGTAGTCGGGCAGATCCTCACTGAACCCGCCACGCGCCGCGCGGTTGCCGGCCCGGCCGTAGTCTAGTGCCCCACGGTCCCCCCGCCGCCATGATCGCCCGCGCCCTCGCCTTGCTCCTCGTCGCCGCGCCTGCGTGGGCGGCCCCACCCGACGCCCACGTCCGACTGGCGGACGCGCTCGGCCGCTACGGCCGGGCCGCCCTCGTCGGCTGGGACGGGGTCCCGGACGGCCCCCTCGTCTACCCCGGCCAGACCGACGCCGCCCAAGTGCCCGCGCTCCGCAAGCGGCTGGCCGCCGAGGGCGCGCTGGGCGCCGCGGCTCCGACGGGCGACACGCTGGACGACGCCCTGGCGGACGCGCTGCGCCAGACCCAGCGCCGGCTGGGGCTGGACGGCGACGGGATCCTCGGTCCCAACACGCGCGCCGCCCTCAACGTCCCGGCCAGCCAGCGCGCCGACCAGATCCGCCAGTCGCTCGGCCGCCTGCCGGCGGTCCCGGCCTCGGGCCGGTTCGTGCTCGTCAACGTGGCCGAGTACCGCGTGCGCGCCTTCGAGGACGGCCGCGAGGTGCTGGCGATGAAGGCCGTCGTCGGCGCCGACGAGGAGGGGCACCGGACGCCGCTGTTCGAGGACGAGATCGAGTACGCCACCTTCCGCCCGTTCTGGAACGTCCCGACCGCCATCGCCGTCGCCGAGCTGGTGCCCGACGGGCCGGCGGCGCTGGCGGCCGGCGGCTACCAGCTGGTGCGCCAGTTCTCGCCCGACGCCGAGGTCCACGAGATGACCGCCGAGAACCTCCAGCGCGTGGTCGGCGGCCACCTCCTGATGCGCCAGGCGGCCGGGCCGGCCAACGCGCTCGGGCTGGTCAAGTACATGTTCCCCAACGGCCACAACGTCTACCTCCACGACACGCCGGCCAAGGGCCACTTTGCGCGCGACGAGCGGGCGCTGAGCCACGGCTGCGTCCGCCTGGAGGACCCCGTCGCGTTCGGCGCCTGGCTGTTCGGGCCCCAGGGCTGGACCGACGACGACGTGCGGCTGGCGATGGCCGAGGGCGAGTCCCGCCGGGTGGACCTGGACCGCCGCGTGCCCGTCGTGCTGGCCTACTTCTCGGCCTGGGCCGACGACGAGGGCGCCGTCTGGTTTGCCCGCGACCCGTACGGCCTGCTCTAGCCGCTGGCGGTCGCGACCGCCAGCGGGGCGGCGCGGCTGGCGACCAGCTAGCCCGAACCGCTGCGGAGCCGGAGCCAAAGCGCAAAGAGGCTGACTGATACGGTCCCAAAGACCCCGTGGAACACGGCGGGTGGGATGGTCCCTAGCCACAGTCCCCACATCCACACCGGCCACCGCTCGCCGGTGTCCGCGTCCGCGCGAACGACCATTACGAACGGAGCCTGTGGGTCGCTCGGGTCAGAGCTCACGGTCTCCGCTGCTCCTGGCGGGTACTCCACGACCTGCCGGCGGCGGAAGTCCCAGTAGGCCGGAGGCGGGAGCTCGCCGCGTTCGGTGTACGGGGCGGCGTGAGCCTCAAAGGCCGTCGCGACCTCCGGGGTGGTCCGGTCCAGTCGGGAGCGGGCGATCTGGCCCCAAGCGGAGAGGCCGACCCATGCAAGCACGACCAGCACAAAGGCGGCGGCAGCAAGTTTCGAGGCGCTCATGACGCATAGGATCAGAGTTCTCTACTTCCGGAACTGCCGCACCAGCGACTGGATCTGGTCCTCCGGCAGCGGCAGCACCGAGCCCCCGCCCCGCCGGCGGTCGCCGTCGCCAGCGGGGCGAGAGGGCGCGTCGCGCGGTGCTGTGCCGTTGCCGTTTGCTGTGGGATTGCCGGCGCGGGCCACCAGCCGGGCCTCGATCTCGTCCATCCACGACCCGTCGCCGGACGGTGCCGCCGCGCTAGCGGACCGGCTCGGCGGGGCGGAGGCCCGGGCGGCGGGGCGCGAGCGCGGGGCGGCACGGTCCGTCAGCGGCTGGCCCTGGTCGTCGTTGAGCGGCTGGGTCTCGAAGGCGACGCGCTTGAGGTTCACCAGGTGCATCGGCGTCACGTTGTCGCTCGTGATCGAGCCGCCGAGCGTGCCCGGCCCCAGCGTCATGGCCGGGAACAGGTCGGTGGTCATGCCCACCGAGCCCAGCGCGGCGACCGTGTTGATGACGATGCGCATGGACGGCTTCTCGAGCGCGAACTGCTCGATCACGCGGTCGCTGGTGGCGTGGAGCGCCAAGGTGTGGCCGATGCCGCCGAACTCCAGGACCTCGATGCACCGCGCGCAGCCGGCCTCCCAGCCGTCGGCGACGTAGAACGACAGGATGGGCGACAGGGTCTCCATCGACAGCGGCTCGTCCGGGCCGACGGCCTCGGCCTCCGCGATCAGTGCGCGCGTGCCGTCGGGCACGGAGAAGCCGGCCATCCGGGCAATCGTCGCCGGGCTCTGGCCCACGATCTTGGTGTTGAACCGCCCGCCCGGCTTGATGACGTCCCGGAGCTGGGCCGCCTCGGCGTCCGAGCAGACGTGGCCGCCCCGCTGGCGGAGCGCGTCGAGCAGGCGCGTGCGGATGGGCGAGTCGGCCACGACCGAGCGCTCGGTCGAGCACAGCGTGCCCCAGTCGAACGCCGTGCCCGTCAAGATGTCGGCCGCCGCTTTGTCCACGTTGGCGCTCCGGTCGACGTAGGCCGGCACGTTGCCGGACCCGACGCCGTACGCCGGCTTCCCCTTCGAGTAGGCCGCGCGCACCATCGGCCCGCCGCCCGTGGCCAGGATCACGTCGGTCTTGGAGTGCTCCAAGAGCGCGTTCGTGCCGGCCAAGGTGACGCCGGCCTCGGTCTGGCCCAGGCAGGCGAACAAGCCCTCAGGGGCGCCCGCTTGGTAGGCGGCTTGCGCGACCACGTCGAGCGCCTCGGCGGTGCACCGGGCCGCGCTCGGGTGCGGGCTGATCACGATGCCGCAGCGGGCCTTGGCCGAGATGATCGCCTTGTAGAAGGCCGTCGCCGTCGGGTTGGTCGAGGGCACGAGCGCGCCCACGACGCCCATCGGCGTGGCGACGGTCCAGACCTTGCCGTCGTCGCTTTGGTCGATGATGCCGGCCGTCCGCATCCCGTCCATGCGCGCCGCCAGCGTGCGCGTGGCGAACAGGTTCTTTTGCTCCTTGCTCTCGGGCTTGCCGAACCCGGTCTCGTCGTGGGCCAGCTGGCCCAGGCGCCGCGCCGCGCCGGCCCCGGCCTCGACCATCGCCGCGACGACACGGTCGACGGCAGCCTGGTCGGCCGTCTTGAACTGCTTTTGGGCGTGCGCGGCGGCCTGGACGGCGTCGCGGGCTTCCTGGATGGAGAGAAGGTCGGCGTCCACGGGCGGCAAGGAGGGCGGGCCGGAAGGTACCGCGGGATGCGGCCAGCGGCCGGGCGGTGCACGGCCGCGCGGGGCGTCGGCGCCGGAAACATGTGCCGAGTCGGGGGCCGTACGGCTACGTTGTGCCCCCCCCCCAGCGACCCTGCGCGCGCCGTGGAGCCCCTGCCGGCCCTGGGCGCGACGGCGTCCGCCCTCGGCAGGTGGCATGCCGTTTGCCCTCCCGTCCCCGCGCCTCTCCACAGACCATGACCGCCGCTCCTCCCCCGTCCTCCGGCCTCCCCGACGTCGACCGCCAGTGGGGCGGGCTCGCCGCCGGCGGCGCCTACCTGCTGGTGGGCCGCGTCGGCGCCGGCCGCTCGGCGCTGGCGCTCCAGACCGTCCGCGCGGCCGTCGAGGCCGGCGAGCGCTGCCTGCTCATCTCGCCCCGCGCGCCCGAGTCGCTGGTCGAGGTGGGCCAGGGCATCGGCCTCGACCTGGCGGCGGCGCACCAGGCGGGGTCGCTCCGGCTTCTCCGCATCCCGTCGGCGGCCACGCTGGCGGAGCGCGGGCCGGAGGGGCTGGCCGCCTCGTACCGCGACCTCGCCGGGCTGGTGGCCCGGGACCAGCCGGGCCGGGTGGTCATCGAGGACTTTACGCCGCTGGTCCAGTTCGACACGTTCGAGCGCTTCCAGGAGGCCTTTTCCGACCTCGTCCAGGAGCTGCGCGCACAAGGCGCGGCGCTGGTGATCGGGCTCGGCGACCCCGCCAACGAGGCCTCCCGGCGCCTGCTGGACGTGGTCGAGGGCCTGGTCGACGGGACGGTCCGGCTGGAAGCCGACGGCGGCCTGGCCCTGTCGACGCCCGCCGCCCCGGAGCACCCGCCGAGCGACGGCGCCTCGGCCGAGGCCGACCCGTCGGTCACGTCCGGCCACGCGCTGGCGGCCGACCCCGAGCCCGGTTCCGACGAGGCGGAGCCCGCCGCGGAGCCCGCCGACCCCGCGGACGACTCCGCGCCGAGCGCGCCCGACCCTGAGCCCCAGCCCTCCAGCGCCGTCCCGGACGATCTCCCCGCTCCGGCCGACGACGCGCCGGCCGACGGCTCACAGCTCTCCCCGGAGGCGGCCGGGCCTGGCGACCCCGACGGACCGCTCTCGGCCCCCATCTCCTCCCCGCCGCCGCCCGACCCGTCGCTGCTGGCGGACGGCGCCGACCCGTTCGGGCGCGACCCCGCCGACGCCCTTTTCGAGCAGGGCTTCCTCGCCGACTCGGGCCGCCAGCCGGCCGCTCCGGCGCCGGGTGAAACGCCAACTGTGGCGCCGGCTGCGGCGCCGCCGGCCGCTCCCGGGGCCGCCGCCGCCAGCCCGGCGCCGGCCGACAGCCCGGCGCCGGCCGCGGCCCGACCGTCGTGGACCCCGGCCCCGACCGCCGCGCCCCAGCCCCCGCCGGCCTCCGCGCCGTCGTTTGCGCCGCTCGCCAGCCTGGCGCCGCCCGACCCCAGCGCCGCGTTCCGCTCCGCGCTCGACGCCGCGTTCGCCGCGCGGACGTCGGGCACGCCGTTCCTGGTCGTCGCCCTGCGGATGGACCCGGCGGCGCCGGGCGCCGCCCACTTCGGCGCCGTCGAGGCAGGGCTCCGGTCGTCGCTCCGCCCCGGTGACCGCCTGCTCGTCGACGGGGCCCGCAGACGGGCCGTGGCCGTGCTCCCGGCCTCCGCCGACGACGACGGCCAGGCGCTATTGGGGGGCGTCCAGGTCCACCTGCGAGCCCAGCTCGACAGGTCGGCGGAGGACGTGATCCAGTCCATCGCCGCGGTCACCATCGTCGACGGCCAGCCGTTCCAGTCCGCCGAGGACCTCCTGGCGTACGCCGTTGACGGCTAAGCGCCGGCGCGCGCCGCCAGCGGCTGGCGGCCCTAGCGGAACGGCTTCTCGCGGCTCAGCACCGACACCAGGTCGTCCACGCCGACGGGGCCGTGGCGGTAGACGAACGGCTCGCCGTAGTCGGCGCCGATGCGGTAGCCGAACGTGCGGGCGCGGGCCTCGACCCAGGCCAGGAAGCGGGGGTTGGAGATGTACGTCTGCGGCCCGTCGTCGGCGTCGCCCCCGCCCTGGTAGAACTGGCTCTCGTAGGCCAGCAGCGCCTGCATCCGCCGCTCCCACACCGACGTCACGTCGACGACGAACGTGGGCTCGGCGTCGAGCGCCTGGAGGTAGTGGAGCACGTGGTGCGGGCGCCACGGTTGCTGGGCCGTCCCGTCGTCCTCGAACGTCTCGACCTTGGCCAGGCCGGAGTAGAACAGCGCGTCGACGGCCAGCGCGGTCGCCGCGCCGTGGTCGGGGTGGCGCACGCGCTCGGCGGTCACGAGCACGATCGGCGGGCGCCAGCGGCGCACGGCCCGGATCACCTTGCGCTGGTTGTCCTTGGTGTTCTGGATGTCGCCGTCGGGCAGGCCGAGGTTCTCGCGCGCGGCCAGGCCCATGACCTCGGCCGCCGCGGCGGCCTCCTGCATCCGGCCCTCGGGCGTGCCGCGCGTGCCCAGCTCGCCGCGCGTAAAGTCGACGACGCCGGTGCGGTAGCCCTGGTCGGCGAGCAGGCACATGGTGCCGCCGGCGCACAGCTCCACGTCGTCGGGGTGGGCGGCCAGGGCGAGCACGTCGAGCGGTTGGGCGCCGTCTCTTGCGGGGCGGCGGTCGGAGTCGGGCGGAGCGGGCACGGGGGCGGGGGCGGTGGGCGGAGCCAACGCGCGGCCGCGCGCTACGATTCCGCCCCGCCGCGCTGGCGGTCGCCGCCGCCGGCCCGCGACGTCTGGGGCCGGGCCGGCCGCACGCCGCGCCTACCCCAGCCAGCCGGCCAGCCACGCCACCAGCGGGACGGCGAACAGCACCATCAGCCCCACGAACAGCCACGCCGCGGGGCGCACGCCGGGCCGGGCGACGGGGAACTCGTAGCCGCAGATGGGGCACGCCTCGGCGTCGGCGGGCACCTCCATGGCGCACGACGGGCACTCGCGGGTCACAGCGTCGGCAGGGCCACGAACTCCGGCGCGTCCTCGGGCCGCTGGCGGTCGGCGCCGGCGGGGCGCCCGATCCAGCCGCCGGCCACTACGTCGTCGCCGTCGTAGACCACGGCGGCCTGGCCGGGCGCGACGGCGTCGCGCGGCGCGTCGAAGATGGCCTCGAAGGCGTCCGGGCCGGTCTGGCGGACGAGCGCGGCGGCGCCCGGGTCGCGGTGGCGGATCCGGGCCTGGAGCGTCGTCTCGCCGTCCAGCCCGCCCCACTTGCCCCAGACCGCGCCGCTGGCCGTCAGCGCCCGGGTGGCGAGCGCCGAGC
This sequence comes from uncultured bacterium, assembly GCA_947493945.1. GTDB lineage: Bacteria > Bacteroidota > Rhodothermia > Rhodothermales > Rubricoccaceae > Rubrivirga. The sequence goes on from CANLSR010000001.1 coordinate 319,633, forward strand.
GCGGGCCGACGACGACCGTGTTGGTCTCGGGCTCCAGGCGCACCACGTAGGCCGGCTCGCCGAACGTCACGCCCAGCCCGCGCCGCTGGCCGACGGTGTAGAACGGGGTCCCGTCGTGCGTGCCGACCGTCTCGCCGGTCTCGGACCACACCATCGGCCCGCCGGCCAGCGCCGCCAGCGACGGCTCGCGGCGCCGGAGCCAGCCGCGGTAGTCGTCGTCGGGGACGAAGCAGATCTCGTACGAGTCCTTTTTGCCGGCCACGTGGCCCATGCCCATCTCGTCCGCCAGCCGGCGGATCTCGGTCTTGGCGAGGCCGCCCAGCGGGAACAGCGTCCGCGCCAGGTGCGCCTGGGCCACGCCCCAGAGCACGTACGACTGGTCCTTGGTCTCGTCCAGCCCGCGCGAGACCACGTGCCGGCCGGCGCGCTCGCGGACGCGGGCGTAGTGGCCCGTCGCGATGTGCTCGCAGCCCAGCGCGTCGGCGCGCTTGAGCAGGGCGGCCCACTTGATGTGCGTGTTGCACAGCACGCACGGGTTGGGCGTGCGCCCGGCGAGGTAGTCGTCGGCGAAGCGGTCCACGACCCAGTCTCCGAACTCGTCGCGGATGTCGACGACGGTGTGGCTGGCGCCCAGCCGGACGGCCACGGCGCGGGCGTCGTTCATGTCGTCCAGCGAGCAGCAGCCCGACTGGGCGCGGCTCACGCCCGAGCCGCCCAGCGACGTCTCGTAGTCCCACGTCTTCATGGTCACGCCCACGACCTCGTAGCCGGCCTCGTGCAGGAGGCCGGCCGCAACGGACGAGTCGACGCCGCCGCTCATGGCGACGAGCACGCGGCCCTGGCGGCTCACGGCGAGTGGGGTGGGTGGGGCGGCAATCTAGCCCGCCGCTGGCGGCCGCCTTGGGACGGACCGTGGAGGACCGGCGAGGGCGACGTGGAGAGCCCGCCCACACGGCCGCGCCGTCCGCCAGCCGGTGCGGAGGGCGGGAGTTTCGGGGTTCTTCGCCGTCCTGGCACGGCCTTTGGGTCAACTTGGACCCCACGCCCCCCGGCCCCATGACTCCCACGCCCCCCTCCCGCCGCGAGCGGATCCAGACCCCCGGCGCGCCCTCGGCCATCGGCCCGTACGCCCAGGGCCTGCTCGTCGGGGACACGCTCTACGTCTCGGGCCAGATCGCCCTCGACCCCCAGACGGGCGAGATGATCGAGGGCGACGTCCAGGACGAGACGTCGCGGATCCTCGACAACATCGGCGCCGTGCTGCGCGCCGCCGACATGGACTTTGCCCACGTGGTCCAGGTGACGCTGTTCCTGCGCAACATGGACGACTACGCGATGGTGAACGAGGTCTACGCCCGCTACTTCAGCGGCGCCACCCCGGCCCGGGAGGCGCTGGAGGTGGGGAAGCTGCCCCGCGAGGCCTGCGTCGAGATCAGCTGCATCGCCGCCCGCTAGAGCGACCCGGCCGGGCCGGACGAGGTGGGACCGCCCGTCACGACGCGATGGCGACGCTGACCGGCACGCCCTCCGGGAGCTGGCGGCGGCCGCCGAGGGCCGCGATCTCGATGGCGAACGAGAGGCCCGCGAGCACGCCCCCCGCGGACTCGACCAGCCGGCACGCCGCGGCGGCGGTCCCGCCGGTGGCGATCACGTCGTCGTGGACGAGCGTGCGGGCGCCGTCGGGCAGGTCCTGGCCCTGGAGCTCCAGCGCGTCGCGGCCGTATTCGAGCGCGTAGGACGCGGTCGTGGTCGCCACGGGCAGCTTGCCCGGCTTGCGGGCCGGCAGGAAGCCCGCGCCCAGCCGCGCCGCCAGCGCCGGCCCGAACCAGAAGCCCCGCGAGTCGATCCCGACCACGTGGGTGACGCCGGCCTCGGCCCACGGGGCCGCCAGCCGGTCCAGGAGCGCGGTGAACAGCGCGGGGTCGGCCAGCAGCGGCGTGAGGTCCTTGAAGGCGACGCCCGGCTGGGGGAAGTCGGGGACGGTGCGGAGGGCGGCGGCGAGGTCGGGCACGGGGAGAGCGGGGAGAGCGGGGAGAGCGGGGAGAGCGGGGAGAGCGGGGAGAGCGGGGAGAGCGGGGAGAGCGGGGAGAGCGAAGGTGGGCGCGGACGGTGGCCGGCGCAAGTCGGCCTCCGACGCCGGCCCTCCGCACACGCCGGCCGCCAGCGCGGCGGGGGCCGCCTGGCCCTCCTCCGCCGGGGGCGGGTGAAGCGCCCACGATGGACCCGGGCGGGCGGACGGGCTAGGTTGGCGGGGCACCGACCCCGCCGCCCATGTCCGACCTGCCGCCCGACGCCTTCGTCCCCGAGTACACCAAGCCCGACGCGCCCGGCGTCCACATGGGCTTCGACAACACGGTCGCGGTGTACCACGTCGTGATGCCGGAGGACACGTTCGAGCAGGCGGCGCAGGCCTTGGTGGGGCTGGTGCGCCAGGCCCAGGACCAGTTCCCGGATTGGCCGCGCGTGCTCTACCTCGACGTGGCCGGCCACGAGGGCGACGCCGCCGGCTTCGACCCCGACTTCTACGAGTTCCAGCAGGACTTCCTGTTCTCGGCCGTGGCCCCGTTCGTGCAGGCGCTGGAGACGCCCGTCACCGGCGGCCTGGTGAACCCCCAGCCCCAGCGCAACGACGTCCCCGACCGGCTCAAGATCGGCGGGGACACGCGGCCCCACGCCGGACAGGTCATCGGCGACCACTAGAGCGCTGGTGCGCGGGCGACGCCCGATGCGGCCCCCCGACGCAAGAGCGGGGCCACCGCGGGCCCGCCATCGCCGCGAACGCCGGCAGCCCCCGAGCGGCTGGCGGCCCCCGTCCGCGGCGGGCCAGAGACGCGCCGGCGGGGCGGTTAAGGGGCGCCGCTGGAGCGCGATACCACCTCGCCCACCCCCGCTGCCATGTCGTTGGCCCCTCTGGCTCGGCCGCACGTCGCGGCGCGCGCGCTCCTACCCCTCGCCTTGGCCGCCCTCACCGGCTGCGCCGGCGCCTACGCCTACCACCTCGACCCCGCCGACGCCGACGGCCGCCAGCGGCTCACCGAGCGGGCCGCGCGCCACGACGTGGTCGTCCGCCTTCAGGGCGAGCCCGGCGTCCCGGCCCGCGCGCTGTCCGTCCGGGCCGACTCCGTGACCTGGCGCGACCCCGCCACGGGGGCCGCCCGCTCGGCCGGCATGGACCGGCTCTGGTCCATCACCTTCCCCGGGTCGGACGGGAGCCCGCTCAAGACGCTGGCGCTGAGCGTCGGCGGCGGCGTCCTGGCGGGGGCGGCGGTCGGCGCCCTGGTCTACGACCTCCCCCACGGCCCCATCGACTCGCGCGGCGACGCCGCCGCGTTCGGGGCCGTCGGCACGGGCCTGATCGCCGGGCTCACCTCGGGGTGGGTGGTCTCGGACCGGCGCAAGGACGACCTGTTCCTCGTCCGCCAGCGGCCGGCCGCCGAGGCCGCGCCACCCGCTGGCGGAGCCGACGGGCGAGACGCCGTCCGCGAGTAGGGCTACTCCCCGCCCGCCTCGACGGCCTTGCGCTCCTCGCTGCGGGACCGCTTGGAGTACCACGCCATGAGCGGCGTCACCGAGACGCCGTGGACCACGATGCTGGCGGCGATGGTGATGAGCACCAGGCCCAGGAGCCGCTCGGTAAAGCCGTCGTAGAGGTCGTGCGTCTCGGCGAACATGAGGTAGTACACCGACCCGATCCCGCGCACGCCGAACCAGGCCAACAGCTCGCGCTGGAGGCCGGACGTGGACGAGCCGGCCATCCCGATCCAGACCGACAACGGGCGGACCACCAAGAGCACCGCCGGCACGAACCACAGCGCGTCGAACGACCACTCGGCCAGGTGCAGCAGCGCGCCCACCAGCACCACCAGCGCGACGGCGCCGATGCGCTCGAGCTGCTCCGAGAAGCCCAGCACGGCCGAGGCCATGTAGGCCGGGGCCGCGTGCTCCTTGACGGCCACCTCCTCCTCGGCCCCCTCGCGCGCCATCGCCTCGACGGCGTCGGAGGCCTCGTCGCCGGTCTCGCGGCGCTCCTCGTAGCGCAGGGCCAGCCCGGCCGCGAACGCCGCCAGGAAGGCGTAGCTGCTCAGCATCAACGCCAGCCCGTAGGCCAGCGCCACTAGGCCCAGGGCCAGGAAGTCGTCGGAGCCGACGGCCTCGCGGTGCGTCCGGCGCAGGTACACCACCAGCCGCCCGACGGCCATGCCCAGCGCGGCGCCGATGCCGAGCCCGCCGAACACCGCCCACAGCAGGTCGACGGTCCACCAGCGCCACCAGCCCTCGCCCAGGTCGTGGAGGCCCAAGAGCCCCAGGCCCAGCATCACGAACGGGAACGCGGCCCCGTCGTTGAACCCGGCCTCGCCGGTGAGCGAGAACCGGAGCCGGTCGGTGTCGTCGGGGTTCTCGATCTGGACGTCGGAGGCCAGCACCGGGTCGGTCGGCGCGAGCACGGCGCCCAACAGGACCGCCGCGCCGATGGGCAGCCCCAGCTCCCAGTAGCCCAATGCCGCGATGCCGGCCACGGTCAGCGTCATCGAGACCGTCGCCAGCCGCAGCGGCAACTTCCACCGGCCGTCGGAGAGCGGCGTGCGGAGCTTGAGGCCGGCCGCGAACAGCGACAGCGTCACCACGATCTCGGTGAGCACCTCCAGCGTCTTGGCCTGCTCGATGGGATCGAAGACCAGGAGCCCGATGCCCAACGGCCCGATCCCGACCCCGACCATCAGGTAGAGCTGGGACGACGAGAGCGGGAGCCGGCTCAGCGTGGTCCGGGCGAGCGCCATGACCGTCAGCAGGGCGCCGGCGAGGACAAACCAGAGGGCGGTGTTCAAAGGCGTGGGAGCGTTGGGGCGGACCCCTCTACGCCGCGTCCCCGTCAGCGACCCGCCGCCGCACAGGAATTTTCCCGCTGGCGGTCGGCGTCCGCGGGCCGACGCTAGGCGACCTCGGACCGGAGCTGGCCGAGAAACTGGCGGAGGAAGCCGGCGCGGCGCTCGGCCTCTCGGCGCCCCGCAGCGGTTTGCATGGTGGCGGGCAGGCGGAGCAGCTTGACGAGCACGTGGTCCGTCGCCCACTGGCGGTCGTCGAGCGCGCGGCCGGTCTCCGCCAGCGGGTCGTCGGGGTGGGTCAGCGCCGAGCCCATCGCGCCGGCCGTCGCGTAGAGCCGGGCGATGCCGATGGCGCCGAGCGCGTCCAGCCGGTCGGCGTCCTGGACGACGGCGGCCTCGGGCGTCTCGGGCGCGATCCCGGCCGACCAGCTGTGGGCCGCGACGGCGTGCTCGACAGCCGGGACCAGGTCGGGCGGGAAGCCCTCGGCCCGCAGCCACGCCCCGGCCGCGTCGGCCGCCAGCTGGGAGGCGCGGGCGCGGTCGGGGCTGTCCTTTGGGACGGTCACGCAGTCGTGGAGCCAGGCCGCCGGCAGCACGACGGCGGGGACGGCGCCCTCGGCCTCCGCCAGCTCGCGGGCCGCCCGGACGACGCGGCGGACGTGGGCGAGGTCGTGCGCCGCGTCTCCGGTCGTGTGCGTCTCCACAAACTGCCGGCACCGGCGCTCCCACTCCTCCAGGTCGCCGGCCGTCACGTCCACACCCCGCGGTAGTCCTGGGCAAACTGGCGCAGCGAGCGCGGCGGCCGGCCCAACGCCCGCTCGACGCCGCCGGCCACCTTGCCGGCCAGGCCCAACCGCGCGGTCGTGTAGAGCCCGACCATGACGCCGGCGAAGCCCGCGTTGGCGCCGGCGTCCCGCTCGTGGCGGAAAAACTCGATGGCGCCAGGGCGCGTGTAGACGACGCGGCGGTCGAGAACGTCGGTCAGCACGTCGGCCACCTCGAAGTAGTCCAGCGCCTCCGGCCCGGTCAACTCGATGGCGTTGACGAGGCCGCTCCCCAACTGCGGCGTCTCGCCGGCGAGCCAGGCGGCGGCGACTTCGGCCACGTCCCGGGCGTCCACGAACGACGTCTTGCCCCGGCCCGCTGGGACGGTGATCTCGCCGCGGCGCACGTCGTCGGCGTGGACTTCGGAGAGGTTCTGCATAAAGTAGCTGGCCCGGAGCAGGAGCGCGTCGGTCGAGCCTTCCCCCAGCCGTTTCTCGGCGGCGCGGTGCGGCAGGAGCGGGTTCCGCTCGGCGCCCAAGACCGAGAGGTCGGCGATCTTTTTGACGCCGGCCGCCTCGGCCGCGTCGACGACCGCCGGCAGGTCGGCGCCCGAGCCGGGCGGGAGCATCAGGAACAGGCCGTCGGCGCCGGCGGGGCCGAACGTGGCCGGCTTGGTGGCGTCGTAGGCCACGCGCTCGGCTGCGGGGGGCAGGTCGCGGCTGTTGGGGTGGCGGACAGCGGCCACGGCCTGGTGGCCACGGTCGAGGAGCTCCTGGAGGACGTGGGACCCGACGGTCCCGGTCGCTCCGGTGACGACGATGCGCATGGCTGTGGCGGAGTGGCGGCCGGCTACGCGCCCGCGCCCGACGCCGGTCCCCCGCCCGCCGCGCTCCGGGTCCGCCCGAGGCTGCGCCCCGCTGGCGGGCGGCGCCAGCGGGACGAGCGCGGCGTCGTCAGAACTCGATCTGGACCTGGCTCCGGAAGGCGACGAGCGTTTCAGCGTCGTCGGCGCTGGGCCAGAACACGTCGGCGTTGAGCGCCAGCCGGGCTTTGCCGGTGCCGTACAGGTTGAGACCGGGCGTGAGCAGCACGCCGTCGGCCCGGTCCAGCGGCCCCTGGGCGTCGGCCGCGCCGAGGCGCACCATCGGCTCGACGGCCACGAGCACGCCGCCGGTCCGGCCCCCGAGCCCGCCGACGCGGTAGGCCAGCCAGCCCTGGACACCCCAGAACGTGTCGTCGGTGAACGGGTCGAGCGTGCCCGTCGCCAGCTCCAGCAGCCCGTGCAGGCCCGGCCGGCCGTAGTCGCCCACGGTGAGATCCAAGGCGACGGCGCTGCCGCGCCGGGTCTCACCGGTCGGCCGGGCGCCCGTCGCGCCGTCGGGGCCGAGGTCGGGCGGTTCGTCCTGGCCGAACGCCCGATTGGTGACGGCCAGCCCGACGCCCAGGCCGGGCACGGGCGACACCTGGATGCGCGCCGCCAGCTGGCGGATGTCGGCGTCGGTGCCCTCCTCGCCCGTCGAGCCGGTAAAGTAGCCGGCGGCGTAGGCCAGCCCGACCGGCAGGCCCTCGACGTCGCCCAGCACCTGGACGCCGACCGACCGGCCGGCGTAGGCCAGCGCCTCCAGCACGCCGTAGAGCTCGACGGCGTCGCCGCCGCGGAACCGAGCGCCCCGCTCGATGGGTGTCAGCCGGGCCGCCGTGGTCGCGTCGACGGCGCCAAACGGCCGTCCGCCCTTGCCCACCAGCACGCCGACGGCCGGCGACAGCTCGAGTAGAGCGTAGGCCTCATTGAGCTCGGCCGAGCCGCCGGTGGCTGCGTTCGCCAGCTCGGCCTGGATGCGGCCGCTGAGCATCGGGCTCACGCGCGCGTTGGCGCTCAGCCGGACGCGCCGGAGCCGGAGCTCGGTCGGCTCCTCGCCGTCTCTGTTGGTGGTGTTGAACTGGGTCTGGACCAAGCCCCCAAACGTGACCGCTCGCTCGGACCGGCCAGTGTCCGGGCTCTCGGCCGTCTCCTGGGCGGCGACGGGAAGGGCGGCGAGGACGAGGGCGACGAGTAGCGAGCGGTTCATTCAGCCAAGGGTGAGAGTTCGCCCCGCTGGCGGGCGGCGCCAGCGGGGGGATGTGCGCGAGGAAAGCGAGCACCTCAACCTACTCCGCTAGCCTGCACGCACCCCGCTGGCGACCGTTGCCGAGCGACCGCTAGCGGTGATCCAGGACGCAAGATGCGTCGTCGGCTAGACGGTACGGATACGCTGCCGCTCTACACCGGACTGCGACGACGGGTTCGCTGACGCGCGTCGGCAGGCGCGACGGCCAGCCGCTGCTTTGAGTTCGAGAGGCCCGAGAACGGGAACGACCGAGCCGCGCGTCACTGGAGGTGCCCCCACGCCTCGTCCTCCTGGCCCCTGTGTACCGAGAGCGTGGGCTCGCTCAGGAGTGCTGTCTCGGCCGCCAGCGGCTGGCGGGACCGAAAACGCTGACGCTTTTGTCGGCTTGCAGCAGCGGGTCCGCCGTCCAGTGTTAGGATTCAGGTTTGCGGAATGCAAATGGAAGCGCATACCGGACCGAGACCGGTGGCCCCCAACACGCGAGGCGTGCAGGCTTCCACGCGAGCGACTGAGCCAGGCGAACGGCCGCCGAGTCCAGTGCAGCCGAGATGCCCCGCGTGACCGCGAACGATTCGGATGACCCATCGGCCTGGACAACGAACTGGACCACTACTCGGCCCTCAATTCCGCCTCCGTCGTGTGGGTACGGAGTGTCTGTAGTGAGCGCGCTGAGCGAGTCGGCGCCAACAACGGGAGCGGGCGGGCTCTCGGAGCACTGGACGAAGTAACACTTAGCCTTGCAAACCTCGATCGAGTCCACGGGGGCCAGCGAAGGCTCAAGCGGTGGCAAGACCTGCGCCGCAGACGCGGGTCCGATCACGAGAAGGACAAACGGAACGAAACGGCGCAGCACGAGATAGGTACAGCTGACCAACGATTATAATGCACAGCGTGCCGATCACGAGACCACGAAGTTGACCAACCGGCCGGGCACGGCGATCTCCTTGCGGACGGTCCCCTCCTCCAGGTACTTCGCCACGTTGGGCTCGCCGCGCGCCGCCGCCAGCATGGCGTCCTTGTCTGCGTCGGCGTCCACCTCGACGGTGCCGCGCAGCTTGCCGTTGACCTGGACGGCGATCTCGACCGAGTCGGCCTTGAGCACCTCCGGGTCGAACGTGGGCCAGGGCTCGTAGGCCAGCGACTGGCGGTGCCCGAGGACGCGCCACAGCTCCTCAGCCAGGTGCGGGGCGAAGGGCGCCAATAGCAGCGCGAACGTCTCGGCGGCCTCACGTGGGACCGTCTCCCACTTGGTGGCCGCGTTTACGAACTCCATCATGGCCGCAATCGCCGTGTTGAAGCGCAGGCCCTCGACGTCGTCCGTGACCTTTTGAATCGTGGCGTGGAGCGCGCGGTTCTGGTCGCGCGTCGGCGCGTCGTCCGTGATGCTGGCGGCGCGCTCGCCCGTGTCGGGGTCGATCACGAGCCGGTAGGCGCGGGCGAGGAAGCGGTGGACGCCGTCGACCGAGCGCGTATTCCAGGGCTTGGTCTGCTCCAGCGGCCCCATAAACATCTCGTAGAGCCGGAGCGAGTCGGCCCCGTACTCGTCGACGATGTCGTCGGGGTTGACTACGTTGCCGCGGCTCTTGGACATCTTGTGGGCGCGCGAGGTGACGCGCACGTCGGGGTGCGCCGCCAGCACGAAGCCGTCGCCCTGCTTTTTGACGTCGCCCTCGGGCACCCCGACGGCCACCAGCGACGCGCCGTCGCGGTCGTCCTGGTGCGTCGCCCCGCCCTCGGGCTCCGCTAGTTCGACGGCATGCTCGGCCGAGACCCAGCCGATGGCGTCGCCGCCATTGAGTTGCTTGTACGCCGTGTACTCGACCTCGCCCAAGATCATGCCCTGGTTGACGAGCTTCTGGAACGGCTCATCCGTCGAGACCACGCCGGCGTCGAACAAGACCTTGTGCCAGAACCGTGCATACAAAAGGTGCAGGACCGCATGCTCGGCGCCGCCGACGTAGAGATCGACCGGCATCCAGTACTTTTCCTTGTCCGGGTCGACCGGCTGGCGGTCGTTGTGCGGGTCGAGGTAGCGGAGGTAGTACCAGCACGAGCCGGCCCACTGGGGCATCGTGTTGGTCTCGCGCAGGGCCGGCTCGCCCGTCTCGGGATCCGTCGTCTGGAGCCAGTCGGTGGCCGTCGCGAGCGGGCTCTCGCCGGTCGGCGCCGGCAGGTAGCTCTCGACCTCGGGGAGCGCCAGCGGCAGCGCGCTCTTGGGCAACGGCACCGGCCCGTCGTCGGTGTGGACGACCGGGATCGGCTCGCCCCAGTAGCGCTGGCGGCTAAAGAGCCAGTCGCGCAGCTTGTAGGTCGTGCGCGGCCGGCCGACGCCGTTCTCCTCCAGCCACGCCGTCATCTCGGCCTTGGCCGCCGGCACCGCCAGCCCGTCCAGGCGCACGCCCTGGTCGGCGATGTCGGAGACCGGGCCACCTGAGGCGTCGGAGTTCATCAGCGTGCCCTCGGCGCCCGTGTAGACCTCGGTCCAGCCCTCCGGCCGGTCGTTGTACTGGCCGAACAGCAGGTCGGCCTCGGTGTCGGTCGGCACGTCGGGTCCGGCGTTCGCCGCCAGCCAGGCGTCGGTCGGGCGGACGACCGGGCGGATCGGCAGGCCGTGGACGGTGGCAAACTCGAAGTCGCGCGCGTCGTGGGCCGGGACGGCCATGATGGCGCCCGTGCCGTAGCCGGCCAGCACGTAGTCCGCGATCCAGACGGGGACTTTCTGGCCGTTGGCTGGGTTGACGGCGTGGGCGCCCGTGAACACGCCCGTCTTGGCGCGCTCCTCCATCCGCTCGCGTTCGGTCTTGCGCGCCGTCGCCTCGACGTACTGGCGGACGGCCTCGGCCTGCATGGACTGAGTGATCTCCTGGACGAGCGGGTGCTCGGGCGCGAGCACCATGTAGGTGGCGCCAAAGAGCGTGTCCGGCCGCGTCGTGAACACCTTGAGGTCGAGCGCCGGGTAGCCGAAGATGTCGAAGTCGACCTCGGCGCCGGTGCTTCGCCCGATCCAGTTGCGCTGCATCGCCTTGACCGACTCGGGCCAGTCGAGGTCGTCCAGGCCGTCCAGCAGCCGGTCGGCGTAGTCGGTGATCTTGAGCATCCATTGGCGCATGGGCACCTGGACGACGGGGTGCCCGCCGATCTCGCTTTTCCCGTCCACCACCTCCTCGTTCGACAAGACCGCGCCCAGTTCGGGGCACCAGTTGACGGGCGCGAACGCCTCATATGCCAAGCCGCGCTCGTACAGCGTCAAGAAAATCCACTGGGTCCAGCGCACGTAGCCCGGGTCCGTCGTGTCGATCTCGCGGCTCCAGTCGTAGCTGAAGCCCAGCCGCTGGAGTTGGCGGCGGAAGGTGGCCACGTTGCGCTCGGTCGTCACGCGCGGGTGGATGCCCTCGCGGATGGCCGCCTGCTCGGCCGGCAGCCCGAACGCGTCCCAGCCCATCGGGTGGAGCACGTTGAACCCCTGCATCCGCTTGGCGCGCGCCACGATGTCGGTGGCGGTGTAGCCCTCGGGGTGGCCCACGTGGAGCCCGGCGCCCGACGGGTACGGGAACATGTCGAGGGCGTAGAAGCCAGGCTTCGACGCGTCGAAGCCGTCGTCGCCCGGGCCGGGCTGGTGGAAGGTCTCGTGCTCGCGCCAGTAGGCTTGCCAGCGGGGCTCGATGTCGTCGTGCGGGTATCCGGCCATTGTCGGTCTCAGAGGGGAGCGCGAAGCTACGGAGCGCGTGCGCCGGAGGTCCCCGCGGCGCCCGACCACGGCGTCCGCCAGCGACTGGCGGCGGGCACGGCCAGCGCGGCGCGGCTCCCGAATTCCGCCGCCTGCCGGACCCCGCAGACCGCCCGACGATTTACAGATCCCCCTTTTCCTCCGCCCACGGCGGCCGCCAGCGGGGCGGGCGTTTCGGCCGGCCCACGCCGCTGCCGACCCGGCACCTCGGCGGCCTCCGCGCTGGCCGCCCCGGGCCGGCCACGCCGTCCGCTAGCGGCGCGGCTGGAGCGCGGCGTCGTCCGGGGGCACGGCCCCTCCGACGGACCTGCCGCGGCCACGCACGTGGCGCTCCGCCGCGTCGACGATCAGCAGGCTGGCGGTGAGCCAGGCCGCGCCCGACAGCCACCCGCCCACCACGTCGGTGAGGAAGTGGACATTGAGGTAGACGCGCGACAAACCGACGGCGACGATCACCAGCAGCCCCAGGACCACCGCCAGCCCGCGCGCCCAGAGCCGGTCCGTCAGCCGGAACACGAGGTAGACCACCATGCCGTAGAACACGGTCGAGGCGAAGGCGTGGCCGCTGGGGAAGCTGTACCCCGCCGCCTCGATCACCCCGTCGAGCGGACGGTCGCGCGAGAAGAGCTGTTTCAGGCCCGTCACCACCAGCCCACCCAGGCCGGAGGCGAACACGACCCGGAACGCGAGCCCGTAGCGCCGGGCCGCCACCAACGCCAGCGACACGAGCACCACGCCCGTCGTGACGGTCAGGCTGTTGCCGAACCACGTCACCGCCAAGCCCAAGGCCCGGCTGGCGCCGAACGCGTCGAACAGCGCCTGGTGGGCCGTGACGTCGAGCCGGGCGATCCCGGCGCCGACGTCGACGGCGCTGGCGACGCCGGCGAAGGCCAAGACGGCGGCGACGACGAACGCGAGCGCCAGCGTGAACCCGAGCCCGTAGGGCACGCCGCGCGTCAGACGGCGCCGGACGAACTCGGCGGCCCGGTTCTCGGTCTGGACGGGCGCGCTCACAGCACCAGCGTCAAGAGCGCCACCGCGCCGCCGAGCAGGATCACGCCGTTCATCAGCACCAGCGCCACCAGGGCGAGGGCGAACGGCAGGCTGGCCAGCCGCACGAACCGCAGCGCCCCGACGGCCTTGAGCCAGCCGCCGCGCGTCAGCACCGCCAGCCCGCGCGCGGCCCACACCGAGCGGACCAGCCCGCCCAGTCGGCTCCGCTTTTCCGAGTCCGCCTCGCCGCGGCCGGCCGCCGCCAGCGCGGCGTCGCGGATCTGGCCCGGCAGCCGCGCCACGTCGGCCAGCGTCCACCCGGCCACGGCGACCGCGGCGGCGGGGAGCAGCAGGACCACGCCCAGGATGGCGAGGTCCATCGGCACCATGCGGAGCGAGAACGCGTCCCACACGGCCCACAGGATCACGGCCACCGAGAGGGCGCTGAGGCCGGCCAGTCGGTAGGCCGACCGCACGACGGCGTCGACGCTGGGCAGCAGGCGGCCCAGCCGCGCGAGCGCTCCGGGCGGCGCCTGGTCGACCTCCGCGCTCGCCCCGCTGGCGGTCGGCGCCGGCGGCGCCGGGCGTGGGGAAGCCGGGCCGAGCGGCGCCGGGCCGGGCGCCGCCAGCGGGCCGGGCGGAAGGTCGGGGCGGTCGGAATCCACGGGCGGGGGTCGGGGGTTGACGTGCTCCTACGCCACGATGCCCATGCCGAGTTCGCCCGACCCCGCCGACGTCCTGCGCGGCGCCCGCACCATCGCCGTCGTGGGGTGCTCCCCGCGGGCGTTCCAGACCAGCCACCGCATCGCCCGCTACATCCAGGACGCCGGGTTCACGATGATCCCCGTCAACCCGCACCACGACGAGATCCTGGGCGTGACGGCCTACCCCGACCTGGTCTCGATCCCGGACGACGTCGAGGTCGACGTCGTGGACGTGTTCCGCCGCTCCGAGTTTACCGCCGACGTGGTCCGCGACGCCGCCGACCGCGCCGAGCGGACCGGCCAGCGGCCAACGATCTGGACCCAGCTGGGCGTCTCGTCGGCCGAGGCCGAGCGGCTGGCGGAGGAGTCCGGCCTGCCCTACATCGCCAACCGCTGCCTGATGGTCGACCACGCCGCGGCGGTCTGACCGACGAGCTGGACCTAGTCCACCGGCCGAGCCTAGCCCACCGGCAGGCGCCAGGTGATCTGGGAGGCGCGGTCGTCGCCGTCGCGGCCGACGGCGTAGACGACGTCCACGGACACCGCGAGCCCGTCGCCGTCGAGACGGTAGGAAGCCACGCCGCCGGCTTGGGCGGACGGTCGTCCCAACACGGCCTCCACGTCTGCGCGGCGTTCCCCCACCGACAGCCCGTCGGACGTGCCGTACGCCCCCCCGGTCACGGTCACGCGGCGGACGAACGTCGGGCCGCCGGTGACGGCGTAGGTTTCCAGCGCGAGCCCGTCGTAGACCCACGTCACGACGCTGTCGGCCTGGCCCTCGACGTGCGCGTTGGCGACGGCCTCGGCCCGTCGCTCGCGCGGCGTTCGCATCACGTGCAGCACCGGGGCCGCGTCGCCGCGCGCCGCCAGCAGCCGGTCCAGCCGCACGCCGGGTCGGGTCTCGGCGCTGGGCGGCGTCTCGTCGCGGACGTTGGGGCGCGTCTGCGGCGCGTCCTCGTCCGCACACCCCGCGGCAGGCAGTACGAGAGCGAGGGACAGAAAAAGGAGCCGTCGAGACATCAGGCGGACGCGGTGGGTAGGGCCTGCGGGACCACGCCCCGCCCGCTCACACCCGGACGACGGAGTGCTGGCGCGGCCCGCCCGGTCGGGACGGAGACGCGTCGAGCGGGACGGCGTCCACCAGGCCCGCCAGCGCGCCGAGCCCGTGGCGGGCAACGACGCCCAACGGGCCGAGCGCCCGCTCCTGCAGGTGCCCCTCGGGCCACAGCGCCGCCTGGGCGCGCGCCAGCCGCTGGCGGACGTCGTCGTGGGCCTGCTTTTCGACGCGGACGGTCTTGGTCTCCAGCCGCTCCAGCGCCTGTTCGATGTGGGCGCGCGCCGCGCCCGCCGCGCCGTCGAGCGACGGGCTGGCCGCGAGCACGACCGGGTCGAGCGCGTCGAGGGCGGCGCGCGTCTGGCGGCGGGCGTCGGCGAAGGCGGCGTCGAGGTCCAGATCCGACCCCTGCAGCGCGAGCCGGCGCCACAGCCCGGCCAGGGTCTCCTCCGGGCTCGATCCGGCCTCGCCGCCGATCTCCGCCAGCCCCAAGCCGTAGCGGTCGAGCACCTTGGCCACCGACGGCTCGACGACGGTCAGGCTGAGGCGCGGCTCGATCACCGGCATCGGCACGCCGAACAGCTCGTAGACCGGCCCGAGCTGGGCAAAGTAGGCCGCCTCGCCCGGCCCGGCGACGTAGGCCGCCGTGGGCAGCAGCGTGTCCTGGACGAGCGGCCGCAGGACCACGTTGGGGCTCAGCGTCTCGGGCGCCTGGTCCAGCTGGCGGAGCACGTCGGCGGGCGACCGGACCTGGCCGGTGCCCCGGAGCGCGAGCCCCCCCGCCTCCGGGTCGAGCGGCAGCCGCGTCCCCTCCCCCATCGCGAACAGGTTGACGGGCGTGGGCGCGATCTGGGCGTGGAAGCCGGCCGCGACCAAGGCCGTGCTGCGCGCCTCCAGCGCCGCCAGCGTCTCGGGCCACCGCCGGACCTCCTGCGCCAGCAGCGGCGCCACCAGCCGCTTGAGCCGCGCGTCGTCGGCCGAGATCATGACGACGTCGGGGACGAGCGCGCGCAGCAAAAGCGCGAACGCGTCGCGCATCGTGCGGCCGGGTACGTAGGCGTCGCGCGCCAGCGCCAGCGCGTGGCCGCGGTGCGGCCCGTCCGGCAGCGCCGCCTCCAGTTCGGCGAGCGCGCGGCGGGTCGCCTCCGCCTCCAACACGATCCGGCCGACGGGCCCGCGGTCGGCGTCGGGGTCGCGGCCGTCGTCGTAGGTCGCGTGGCGGACGGCGGCCTCGGCCCGCCCGCGCAGCCCCCGCGCGAACGTGGCGCGCTGGATCTCGGCGAAGTCGTGGTCCTCGTCGGCCAGCCAGAACACCGGCACGGCCGGCCGGCCCGTCTCGCGGCCCAGCCGCTCCGCCAGCCGGACGGCCGTCCGCGCCTTGTAGATGGTGTAGAGCGGGCCGGCGAACAAGCCGAGCTGCTGGCCCGTCACGACGGCGACGGCGTCGGGCTGGCGGAGCGCGTCGACGAGCGCGAGCACGTCGGGGCCGGCGTTCCAGGCCCGGTTCTGCTCGGCGAGGACGTCGGCGACGGCGCCGCGGTGCTGCGCCGAGTCGGCGGCGGCCTGCGCCGCACGGGCGCGGTCTCGCCGCGACCACGGGCTCCACCGGTAGAACTCGCCGGCCTCGCCCGCCAGCAGCGCGCGGAACAGCGCCGAGGCGCCCAGGTCGGCGTGGGAAACGGCCCCGACGGCGAGCGCCGGCCCCCGCTCGCCGCCCGCCGCTCGCGGCTCGCCGGCCACTCAGTTGCCCTCCTTCATCCGCGCGATGTCGTCGCGGAGCTTGGCCGCCTTCTCGTAGTCCTCGTCGGCGATGGCCTTTTCGAGCTGGCTCTCCATCCGGTCGAGCCGCGACATGGCCGACGACGCGGCGCCCTCGAACGGGTCCGGCTCCGACTCGGCCTCGACGGCGTCGGACTCGTCGTCGGCGGGGATGCCGGCCTCGTCCAGCACCGACGACGCCACGAACAGCGGCGCGTCGGTGCGGACCGCCAGCGCGACGGCGTCCGAGGGGCGCGCGTCTAAGGTGGCCTCCTCGTCCTCGAACACGTAGCGGACCTTGGCGAAGAACGTCCCCTCGCGCAGGTCGTCGATCACGACGTCGGTGACCTCGGCGCCCAGGGTGTCGAACAGCGACCGGAGCAGGTCGTGGGTCATCGGCCGCGGCGGCTGGATCTTCTCCAGCTCGAGCGCGATGGCCTGCGCCTCGAAGGCGCCGATGATGATCGGGAGCCGGCGGTTGCCGCCGACCTCCCCGAGCACGAGCGCGTAGGCGCCCCCGGAGGAAGGGCTCGTCGAGAGCCCGATGATGTCGACCTGGATGTAGTCCATGAACGAGAGCTGACCGGCTGGAATCGAGACGCCAAAGGTACGGCCGGGCGCCGGCGGCTTGTCTCCGTACCGCAGCACGCGTGCCAGGGTCCGCGGGTTTTCATCTGAGCCGCTGGCGGCGCCTCTGGGCGGGGGCGGACCGGAAGATGAGTAGAGCGGGGCTTGGCCCTCCGCCCGCTCTCTCCCCCACCCGAGCGCCCATCGACGAAGGGCGGCGCCTCCTACAACGTCATCCTGAGCGTTCCGAAGGATCTCGACGCCGATGTCGCGAGCCGTCGGGGCCGGCGCCGATAGCGCAAGGGTCCGCGTTGAGACCCTTCGCACGCTCAGGATGACAGGAAGGGTTGGAACTAGGACTTGACGTCCCTACCCACATTTGAGGAGGCATCGTGAAGCGTCGGCGCGGCCAGCCATTCCTTCTTGAGCACGGCGATAGAGGATCGACGAGGGAAACGGGGGCCTACGACAGCCGCACGACGGCCACCGACTTTTTGCCTTTCCGAAGGACGATCACCGCGCCGTCGACGGCGTCGGCGGCGGTGAGCTGGCGGGCGTCGTCGGCCACCTTCTCGTCGCCGATGCGGACGCCGCCGCCCTTGACGAGCCGCCGCGCCTCGCCCTTGGACGCCGCCAGGCCGGCCTCCACCAACACGTCCAACACGCCGACGCCCTCGCCCTCGAACCGCGCGGCGGGCACGTCGAGCGACGGCGCCTCCTCGAACACCTCCGCCAGCGCGGCGGCGCTCAGGCCGGCCACGTCGCCGCCGAACAGGACGCGGCCGGTCCGCTCGGCGGCCTCAGTCGCCTCCTCCCCGTGGACCATCGTGGTCACGGCGCGCGCCAGCGCCCGCTGGGCGTCGCGGGCACCGGGCCGCTCGTCCACCTGGTCCGCCAGCGCGGCGACCTCGTCCGCCCCGAGGTGGGTGAACAGCTTGAGGTAGCTCACCACGTCGGCGTCGTCGACGCCGAGCCAGAACTGGTAGAACCGGTAGGGCGAGGTGCGCTCGGCGTCGAGCCAGACCGTCCCGGCCTCGGTCTTGCCGAACTTCGTGCCGCTGGCGTTGGTCACGAGCGGCATCACCAGCCCGTGCGCCTTGCCGCCGGCCGCGCGGCGGACCAAGTCGGTGCCGGCCGTGATGTTGCCCCACTGGTCGGACCCGCCGATCTGGACCGTCACGTTGTCGCGCCCGTAGAGCACCAGGAAGTCGTAGGCCTGGAGCAGCATGTAGCTGAACTCGGTAAAGCTCAGCCCGATCTCGCTCTCGACGCGGCGCTTGACCGACTCCTTGGCCGTCATGTAGCCGATCGTGAAGTGCTTGCCGACGTCGCGCAGGAAGTCGATAAACGAGATCTGGCCCAGCCAGTCGGCGTTGTTGACCATCCGAGCCGCCGTGGGGCCCTCGAAGTCCAGGAACCGCTCCAGCTGGCGGCGGATGCCGGCGACGTGGGCCTCGACCTGGTCGGCGGTCTGGAGCGTCCGCTCGGCGCGCTTGCCCGACGGGTCGCCGATCAGGCCCGTCCCGCCGCCGACGAGGGCGACGGGCGTGTGGCCGGCGCGCTGAAGCCGTGCCAGCGCCATCACGGGCAGGAGCGAGCCCACGTGCAGGCTGTCGGCCGTCGGGTCGAAGCCGCAGTAGACCGCGCGCGGCGCTTGGGCCAGGTGCTCGGCCAGGTCGGGCGTCTGGTCGGCGATGGCGCCGCGCCAGTCGAGGTCGTCGAGAAACGTCATGTCAGTGGAGGGATGCGCCATGTAGCAGAGATCAGCCAGGCGAATGGTGCTCGGTAGGGGCGAGTTGCACTACGCCCGTACGGCTGGCTAGGAGACCGCCACGCCCAGCACGTCCGCCAGCGCGGCGCGGACGACCCGGTTCTCGTCCGGCGCGCCGACCGAGATCCGGCTCCAGCCCGGCCGGCCGTCGGCGCCGGCGAGCGCGGGGTAGCCGGTGACGTCGCGGATCAGGACGCCGCGCTCGGCCATCTCGCGGATCAGGTCGGCGGGCGCGAGGGGCGTGCGGACCAGGAAGAAGTTGGCCCGGCCCGGCAGCACCTCGACGCCGTCCAGGCCGGCGAGCCAGGTTTCGAGCGACTCGCGCTCGGCCTTGAGCTCGGCCACGCGCTCGGCCACCAGGTCGGAGCGGTCCAGGATGGCCAGCCCGACCTCCTCGCCCAGCCGGCCCACCAGGAACGGCAGCCGCGACTTCTCGATCTCCTGGATGAGGTCCGGGTGGCCCATCATCGCGCCCAGCCGAACGCCGGCCAGGCCGAACGCCTTGGAGAAGGTCCGCATCACGATCACGTTGTCGTGCTCGGCCAGCAGGTCGATGGACGTCGGGCCGTCCAGGAACTCGTGGTAGGCCTCGTCGATGACGAGCACGCCGGGCACGCCGGCCGCCAGCCGCTCCAGGTCGACGTGGTCGATGGTCTGGCCGGTCGGGTTGTTGGGCGTCGTGACGATGGTCAAGGGGGCCGCCGAGCGGCGGGCGGCGCTCAGGATGGCGTCGGGGTCGTGGCGGAGGTCCTTCTCGGCCGGCACGTCGACGACCTTGGCGCCGTGCATCCGGGCGACGCTGGCCCACAGCGCGAACATGGGGCTGGGCAGCACGACGGGCGTGTCGGCGTCCAGGAAGCACAGGCCCAGCGTATGCGTCAGTTCGTTGGAGCCCCTCCCGACGATGACGGAGCCGGCGCCCAGCCCGTTGGCCTCCTCCAGCGCCGCCACCAGCCGGTGCGGGCGGTCGTCGGGGTAGCGGTTCCAGGGCGTCGCCGCGAAGGCGTCTAGGGCGGCGCGCTTGACCTCGTCGGGGAGGTCGTACGGGCTCTCGTTCTGGTCCACCTTGGCGTGGGCGGCCAGCGTCGTGGGCACGCGGTAGGCCCGCTCGGCGCGGATCTCAGGGCGGACGAGGTGGATGGGGGGCATTAGGGGTTCTGGGTTCTGTGTTCTGGGTTCGCTTCGACCACTTCGGGAGCCGTATCTGTACTTCCCGTAACCGTCGCAGAGTTCGGTTCGGCAGAAGCGGTATCAGAGCCAAGCGTCGTGTCTCGCCCTTGCGAACCCTGAACCTTGAACCCCGAACCCTGCATCCTCACCCGGACCGCCAGCGCGTGCGCGTCCAGGCCCTCGGCCTCGGCGAAGCGGGCGATGGCCTCGCCCGACTGACGGAGGCGGGCGGCGGAGTAGCGGACGACCGACTGGCGCCGCAAAAACACGCCGACGCCCAGGGCGGAGGCGAACCGCGCCGTGCCGCCGGTGGGCAGCACGTGGTTGGGGCCGGCAAAGTAGTCGCCGACCGGCTCGGGAGAGTCCGGGCCGAGGAAGACGGCGCCGGCGTGGCGGATCCGCGCCCACAGCGCGTCGGCGTCGTCCGAGAGGATCACCAAGTGCTCCGGCGCTAGCTCGTCGACGCAGGCGACGGCCTGGTCCATCGTGTCGGTGACGATGGCGCCGCCGAAGGCCGGCAGCGACTCGCGGAGCACGTCGGCGCGGGGCAACGTCGCAGTCAGGCGCTCGACCTCGGCCTGGACGGCCTCCGCCAGCGGGGCGGACGGCGTGACCAGGACGGCGCTCGCCCGGGCGTCGTGCTCGGCCTGGGCCAGCAAGTCGGCGGCGGCATACGTCGGGTCCGCGTCGGCGTCGGCCAGCACCACGACCTCGCTCGGCCCGGCGACCGAGTCGATGCCGACCTGGCCCACGACCAGCTTTTTGGCCGTCGCCACGTAGGCGTTGCCCGGCCCCACGACCACGTCGACGCGCGGGACGGTCTCGGTCCCGAACGCGAACGCGCCGACGGCCTGGGCGCCGCCGACGGCGACGACGTTCTCCAGTCCCAGCAGGCGCGCCGTGGCCAGGATCAGCGGGTGCGGCAGGCCGTCGGGTCCAGGCGGGCTGGCGACCCAGACCTCGTCCACGCCGGCCACCTGGGCGGGCACGGCGTTCATGATCACGCTCGACGGCAGCGGCGCCGTGCCGGCCGGCACGTAGAGCCCGGCCCGCTCGACGGGCGAGACCCGCTGCCCGTAGCGCACGCCGTCGCCGTCGTCGTGCGCCCACGAGTCCGGCATCTCGCGCTGGTGGAAGGCGCGGACGTTGGCGGCGGCTTCTTCCAGTGTCGCCCGCAGCTCCGGGTCCAACTCCGCCAGCGCCCGGTCCAGCGCCTCGCGCGGCACCGCCAGCGCCTCGGGGCGGACGCCGTCGAACCGCTCGGTCAAGTCCAGGAGCGCCGCGTCGCCCCGCTGGCGGACGTCGTCCAGGATCGCGCGGACGGACGCCTCGACGGCGTCGTCGAACACGGCGCGGCGGTCGAGCACGGCCGCCAGCCGGTCGCGGCGGTCGGCGTAACGGACGATGGGCAGCAGCGCGGACATGCCGCGAACCTAGCCCGACCGGCGGGGCCGGGATGAGGGATAAGGGATGAGGGATGAGCCCGCGAGCACGCGTCCGCGCCGCCCACGCGGCCCGCCTCCCGCCTGCGCGGGGACATGCGGTGGGGCGCGGCGCTATCCTGTCTCTCCCTACGCCCTGGTCCGTTGCGCGCGCTCCTCCCTGCCCTCCTGCTCTTGGCCGCCTGCGCCTCGCCCGGGACCCGCACCTCGCCAGCGCCCACGGCCCCCGCAGCGACGCCCGACGCCGAGCCGATCGAGGCGCCCGCCTTCGACGCCGAGGCCTGGACGGCCGCCGCCGACACGGCCACCACCGAGGCCAGCCAGATCGCCCTGGCGGCGCAGCTCCTCGACGCCGTCGACTGGCGGACGGCGTGCGGCGAGGACGACCCCACCGCGCCCGGGCGCGGCACGCTGACGCTTGCCCACCTGGACGACGTGTGGTCGCTGGCCGCCATCACCTGCCAGCGGTTCGCGACTCAGAGCACCTTCGCCCTCGTCGACGCCCGGGGCGGGCGCCCGCCCCGGCTCGTCCGCGCGCTCGGCGTCGGCGGGGACGGCCGGCCGACGGCCGACACGACGGCCAGCTTCTACGGCACCCTGAGCCACGACCGCTCCTTGCGCCCCGGCCGCTTCGACGTCCAGACCAAGGGCGCCGGTCACGGCGGCTGCGGCACCGACGTCCGCTACCGGCTGCGCCCGGACGGCGGCGCCGAGATCGAGCGCGTCCGCGCCCACCACGACTGCGCCGCCCCGCTCGCGCCGGGCGAGTGGCCCGTCACCTACGCCGCGCCGTGACCGCCGCCCCATGACCGTCACCGTCCACCCCGCCGCCGCGCTCGCGGGCTCGCCCCGGCTCCCCGCCGACAAGTCGGTGGCCCACCGGGCCGCGCTCTTCGCCGCCGTCGCCGACGGCGAGAGCGAGATCGTCGGCTTCTCCGACGCCGCCGATCCTCAGTCGACCCTGGCGTGTCTGCGCGCCTTGGGCGTCGAGATCGAGCCCCGCGCCGACGTGCTCGGCCCGGACGGCACGCCCAGCCTGTTCGTCCAAGGTCGGGGCCTAGACGGACTCCGCCCGCCGACGGATCCGCTCGACTGCGGCAACTCGGGCACCACGATGCGGCTGCTGGCGGGGCTCCTGGCCGGGCGCCCGTTCCCCAGCACCTTGGCCGGCGACGCCTCGCTCTCGGCCCGGCCGATGGGCCGCATCGCCGACCCGCTCCGCCTCATGGGCGCGGACGTCGGCCTGACCGACGGCCACGCGCCGGTCGCCCTGCGCGGCGGCCCGCTCTCCGGCGTCACGTACCGGCTCCCCGTCGCCTCGGCCCAGGTCAAGGGCGCCGTCCTGCTGGCGGGCCTGAGCGCCAGCGGCACGACGACGGTCGTGGAGCCGGTCGCCACGCGCGACCACACCGAGCGGATGCTGGAGCTGGACGTGATGGAGCTCGGCGGCGAGCGGCACGTCTCGGTCGAGGGCGGCGCGCGCATCCCGGCGCGCCAGTGGGTCGTGCCCCGCGACCTGTCGGCGGCGGCGTTCTTCCTGGTGGCCGGCAGCATCGCGGAGGCGGCCACGATCAGCCTAGCGGGCGTCGGCCTCAACCCGACGCGGAGCGGCGCCCTGGACGTCCTCCGCGCGATGGGCGCCGACGTCCGCGTGGGGAACGAGCGCGAGCGGGCCGGCGAGCCGCTGGCGGACCTCCGCGTCGACGCGCCGGGCGGGTTGGAGGGCGTCGAGATCGGCGGTGCGCTGGTCCCCAACCTGATCGACGAGATCCCGGTGTTGGCCGTCGCCGCAGCGTTCGCCCAGGGCCGGACGGTCATCCGCGACGCCGCCGAGCTGCGCGTCAAGGAGACCGACCGCATCGAGGCCACCGCCACGTTCCTCCGCGCCATGGGCGCCGACGTCCAAGAGCGCCCCGACGGGCTCGTGATCCAGGGCGGCCGGCCGCTCCACGGCGCCCACGTCGACGCCCGCGACGACCACCGGATCGCCATGGCCGCCGCCGTGGCCGCGCTCGGCGCCAGCGGCCCGACGGTCATTGAGGGCGCCCAGGCCGCGGCGGTGTCATTCCCAGGGTTCTGGGACGCGCTGAACGAGATCGCCAGTGGTTCGGTGGAATACCTATAGCGGCTCGGGTACTGCCGCGTCGGAACCAGGACATCGCTTCAACGGGTAGGCTCGGCGGAGCCTCCCCTACGCTGTCTCCGAGCGCCGCCGCACTGGTGGCGTGCTAGCCGCGAGAAGCTGTGGGCTCATAGGGCATACGTGAGCGCTCTGAGGGAGACCGACAACAGATGCGGTACTGACATCAACGTCGTCACGCGTCCAAACGGCCCGTTCGGGCTTGTCGCGCGGCGATGGGTAGTTGGACAAACGCTCGCGTGGCTGAAGCGGTGCCGGCCTCGTGCCGAGCTTCGAGCGATTGGCCTTGATGGTCACGGCGCTCATCTGCATGGCACGGACGCAACCCTGCCAAGCCCCTTGGTGCCGCTCACAGTCAGCATCTCAGATTTGGCTGTCGGAGTCGGTGACGGTGAAAGTCCGCATGCGTTCGACCGTTTCGCCGGTCTGCTCGTCCCGGACAAGGACGCGTACTTCGACCTCGTCCGCGTCCGCCCAGTCGCTCGTGTCCAGGATGACATACTGCTCTGTCGTCGTGCCTCGCACGACCAGCCGAAGCTTACCGGATGAAGGGACCTCCCGACTCCGGCGTAGCAACGAGCCGTTCTGACGGCGAATCACATCATACTCGATGGTGACCTGGGATCGGCCTCCCCCCCCCTGGAACCCGTACGCCTCGAAGTAAAGGCTCAAAGGAACTCCGGGATCGATGTCGGTCTCCAGGATGGGCTGCTCCGTTGCCGACTCCACGGGCCACAGGTCGCTCATCTCCAGGCCCGACTCTCGCAGCGGCTCCCGCGCTCCGACCTCCCAAACCGACGTCGCCAACCGCTCGCCGAGCGTTCCACCAGCTGTCTGAGAAAACAGGTCGAGTTGGACCGCTAGCCCGTCGACGCATGGCGCACGGGTGTCGGTCGCTGTCGTCCCGAGGGCATCCGAGCCCAGAGAGAACGACTGCACGTAGACGGCCTCAACCGACCGCTCAGGCATTCCAGAGCGGCATACGACGGTCCCGACGAGAGCCTGAGCGTCCATCGGCACGTTCTCGGAGCCGTCGAGCCGCCAGGCGAGACGGAGCTCAGTCCGCCCGCCGTCACCCAGCACACGGGCCGCCGCTGACCGGAACGGTACCTGAACCGTGCTCTCGGCGACCCTGCTCCGAGATGGCCCCTCCCGCTCGGCCCTCTGACGCCCATAGACCGCCTCCCGGCGGCCGATCTCGGCTTGGACCCGCCGGGCGTCTGTCGGCCCCCCAGGGAGTGGGGACGTCATTCGGTCAAGGGCATCCGAGGCATCCGACCATGCCCGACCGTACTCGATAACCGTCGTAGCGAGTTCGCCATAGGCGTACTGCATCGCCAAGAGCGACAGCCGTTGGAGACCCTCTTGGCGGCGGCCTGTCCCGACCACACGCTGGAGCGACGCTGGGAACAGATCCTCGATCTGACCGAGCCGGTAACGACTGCCCTCCCCGACGAGGACGTACACCCTGGCGTCGTCCCCGTCTTCGTAAGTCCACACCTCGTTTCTGCGGAACGACCTCGGGGTCACTCCAAGCGCGAGTTCCGCCATCGTCATCACGAGTTCAGTCTCGTCGAAGGTGAGCGTGAAGGCCAGAGCAGGCGCACCGAATCGGACGAGCAGTTCACCGCGCGCGTCGTAGCCGGCGAGGCTCTCCTCGTCGGGGTAGTCTGCCAGCGCGCGGCGAACGCGGAGCAGATGCTCCCGAACGCGCTCGTTCGCGGATGTCGCCGGGAACGGGTCCTCCCCGACCCACCACTCGGCCAGGGGACGGCTGGCGCGGACGTCCTCCCCTTCAGCAGCGAACGCTTTTTCGCGGACGGAGTCGGGAAGGACAGAGGCGACTTGGGCCAGAAGGCGCCAATAGGGGTGGCTCTCGGGTGGCTGGCGGATGGTCGTCGGACGCAGGAGCAGGTCGAATGCGACCTCCGCCCGCCCATCGCGGACCTGGCCTGTGTCGATCAGAGTCCAGAGATAGGACCCCACGACAGTGTCCCCACCCAGCCCCCACGTCTCTTCCGTGAGGAACCCCAGTGCCCGCTCCCACGCTCGAATTGCGGCGGTCGTGTCCCCGGAGGCAAGCGCCGCTTGCCCGAGACCGTCGAGTGCGAGTCCGCCGCCAGACGCGCACAGCGGCCCCTCTTCGGCGGCGGCCTCAAACGCGGACCGAGCCTCAACCGCTTTGCCCTGGTTGAGTAACATCCGTCCCTGCTCGACCCACTGTGCGCACTTGTTGCTCTGTGCGGCACCACTCGCCGCCCAGACACCAAGGACGAGAGCAGCGGCGAGTCTCATGGCTCATAGGTTCCGACGGATCTCAACATAACGAATGGGGGGCTGGCGGCGCACGCCAGCCCCCCACTTGAAAGACAAGGAGGCCGTCTCTACTGGCCGCTGATGCGGACCGTGAAGTCGTCGAGGTTGTCAGCTGCGCCGATTTCCCCGTCTGTACTTCCTTCAAGCTCGAGCCGAAGGGCACGGCTCTCATCATCATCGAGCGAGTTCGGAAGGATCGTGATCTCGATGAACCCGAAGCTTGAGTTGGCAGGCAGCACATACTCCGTGCCGTTTGGCAAAGAGTAATGGACGCCTTCTTGAGCCGTCGTTCCATCACCTACGACCGTGAACGAGAGCGTTCTGTCCGCGCTCTGTTGGGGACCGATCAAGTTGGTCTGGAGACGGACTATGTTCTCGGTGGCCCCCTCTGCGGCGGTCAGCGCATATGGCTGTGAAGCAGTGGGCGAGCTGTTCGCTTCGGACACTTGGTGAAACTCCATGACGGGCATCCCATCGTAGGGGCCGTCGAAGGTTTCGAAGTCGCAGCCGCTCGTTACGAGGACGGGCACTGCGAGGGTGAGGAGGAGGTTTCGGAGAGACATAGTCGCTGTGAGTCCGTGGATTGTAGGCCGTTCAGGACGGGTCCTAATATCCTGGGTTCTGGGTCAGGGCAGGGTTGGTGTCGATCTCGCCGAACGGGATGGGCGAGAGGATGCGGAAGTCCGTGTACGGAATGTCCGCCGACAGAACCTGTGGTTTGGGAATGGTCCGGCCCCGACGCTTGAGGTCGAAGAACCGGTGGCCTTCGAAAGCGAACTCGAGCCGACGCTCAAGGAGCACCGCGTCGACGGCGTCGCCGCTGTCCAAGTCATCGAGGCCGCGCGCGTTGCGCACCACGTTGAGGGCGTTATACGCTCCGGACGCATCGCCCTGGAGGGCACGGGCCTCCGCGATGATGTAATACAGTTCCGGAAGCCGGATGACCGGCGACCAGTCAACGTAGAGGGACGTTGTCCCGGTGTACTTCTGCATGTAGTCGATCCCCCCACCGGTCGTGGCGATGAGCGCCCGTCGCGCGTCGCCATCGCTATAGGCGGCGATGAGATCCTCGGTCACGACGGCGTCGAACGAGATCCCCGACACCGTTGGGTCCGTGATCGCCTGCAGCGCGTCGTTCCCGTTGGTCGAGCCCCCATCATTGCCCTGCTCGAGTTGGACAGTAAAGATGGACTCTGGCGGCGCCTGGCGGTTCGTCCAGGACGTCAGGATCTCGTTTCCGTTTTCGCTGTCGCCGTCGTCCGTCACGAGCGCCACGCCAGAGACGTCGATGGCTTGCTGGGCGATTGTGGCCGCTCGGTCCAGGTTGCCGGCGTACAGATGAGCACGCGCGAGAAGCGCGAGTGCAGCCGGTCGCGAGGCGAACTGAACGCCCCCACGGCTGTTGTTGGCGAGGAGCGTCGCCGCCTGCTCGAGATCCGAGATGATCTGCGCGTAGACCTCGACGTTGGTGCTCCGCGGAAGCGGTTCGGCCTCTTCGAGCGTTCGCGTCGGCTCGGTACGAATGACGACGCCGAGGTCGAACCCTCCGACCTCCCGGCCCGGCTCGTACGCGAGGCCCCGAACGAGGTCGAAGTAGTTGAGGGCGCGGAGGAAGTAGGCCTCGCCCTTGAGCCGGTTCCGCTGGGCGGTGGCTGCAGCCTCCGTAGCGCCCTCGATCTCAATCCCGTCGACCCCGTCGAGGATCAGGTTCGCCTCGTTGATCGCCGAGTACGCGAGCCCATAGATCGCGTTCGAGACGTGGGCACCGCGGTTGTTCGAGATCTCGAACGCGAGGCGGTTGGCCGTTTGTGCCGGGATGATGATGTTGTCAGCAAGGGCGTCCGGCCTGAGGATGTAGTACGAGCCGTAGTGTTGGTTGTTCTGGAGGTAATCGTAGACGGAGAGGACGAGGGCTTCGTAGCCCTGAATGGTCCCGAGCGCCTGATCCGGCGAGATCCCCTGGGTACCGGGTTGGATATCGTCGAACGACTTGACGGCATCGCAAGAACTGAGCATGGGGCTCAGGATCACCAGGAGCACCAGGGGGAGTTTAAATAGTCGAGTCATGGAGTGACTGGGCTTAGGGTGCCGCCCCCCCGTGGGGCCGGCCGGAGTGCGAGCGATAGAGGCGTTCCTAGAGACCGAGGCGGACACCCGCCAAGAAGGTCCGGGCCTGCGGGTACTCCCCGAGGCCGTTCCCAACCAACTCAGGGTCGAGACCGCGGTATCCGGTCGCGGTCAAGAGGTTTTCGCCCTGGATGTAGATGGACGCGCTCTGAGCCGGGAGTTTAGCGAACCGGAAGAGCGAGGTCGGGACCTGGTAGGTCAACGTGACCAGCTTGAGCCGGACGTACGAGGCGTCCTCGATGTAGCGGCTCGTAAATGACGGGTTGGACGGGGTCGAGCCGTCGGGGTAGGTAAACGTGAACCACGCGTGCGGCTGGCCGGTGACGTCCCCGGGTTGCTGCCAGCGGTCGTCGTAGATGCTCTGCGGCGTGTTGAGGGTGAACACGCCGCTGTCCGAGAAGAAGCGGTCGTTGTTCAGCGTCGTCCGGCCAAAGTCGTACTGGACAAAGGCGTCCAGCGTGAAGCCACCGACGCGGAACGAGTTCTGAAAGCCACCGAAGAAGTCCGGGTCGGAGTTGCCGAAGTATTTCTCGTCGGCATCGGTCGGGGTGTACGTCAAGTTGCCGGCGGCGTCGAAATACATCGGGCGGCCCGTTGCCGGGTTGGCACCCGCGTACTCGATGTACTCGAGCTGTGCTGGTGCCTCACCGACCTCGTAGGTCCGGCCGCCGATCACGTACTGGTCTTCATCGTTGACCAGCGAGAGGACTTCGCCGCGCTGGAACGCGATGTTGAACGTGGTCGACCACCCGAACATCGGAGTCTGGATGTTGATCGTGTTAACTGCAAACTCAATCCCCTGCTGGCGAATGGTCCCCAGGTTTTGGATGACCGTGCCGAACCCGCTGTCGAGCGGGAGCGGAGCATCCAGCAAGAGCTCGTCGACGTTTTGTGTGTACACGTCGACCGAGCCCGAGACCCGGCCCGAGAAGAGGGCGTAGTCCAGGCCGACGTTGGCCTCGCTCTTCTCCTCCCAGGTCAGCAGGTTGTTCCCGAGCGTGGACGGCCGGATCGACGGCTGACCGTTGTACCCATCACCCAAGCCCGCGATAAGCTGACGGGCGTCGAAGTCTCCGATGGCCGAGTTCCCGGTCACGCCATAGCTGGCGCGGAGCTTGAGCTCGGGGACGGTGGTCGGGTTGAGCCCCATAGCCTCGTTGAGGCGGGCAAAGCCAGCGATCGTGCCGAACAGGCCGTACCGGTTGTCAGCGCCGAACCGCGAGGACCCGTCGTAGCGGAGCACCGTGCTGATCTGGTACGTGTTGTCGTACGTGTAGTCGAGGTTGCCGAAAACGCTCCCGCGGACGCTCTCCGTCTTGAACTGCGTCGGGTTGTCCGGGACCGACGCGGCCGAGAGCGTGGTGAACTCGAAGAACGGGAGCGTCTCGGACGAGGCGGACAGGTCGTCCTCGTTCCGGAGCCGATACTCTACTCCGAGAAGCCCGCCAACTCTGTGGACCTCGGAGAAGATGTCGGTGTAATTGACCGTCTGGCTCGCGTTGAGCTCGGTCGTCCGCGACGCATTCGAGGCCGTGAAACCGCTCGTGCTTTGGAAGCTCGGGATTCGCGGGTCGCCGAAGAACGCCTCCTGATAGTCGATGTAGCTGATGCCAGCAAACGTCTTCGCAGAGACGTTGTCGAGGAGACGGGCGTCCAGGGACGCGCTCGCCGTGATCTGAGCAGCGTCGGCCGTGTTGATCACGTTCTCCGAGAAGAACGCCGGGTTGTTAGAGAAGAGGCTCCGCAAAATGCGAGGGTTGAACCCAGACGCCGGATCGCCGACCACGTTGTATGGGGTGGTGTTCGGAGGCGCGAGGTTGCCTGTCCACGACGGCTGCTGGGTGCTGTTGGTCCCCTGCGGCGCCCCGTTCGTGTTTGAGTTGGCGACGTTGACACGCGCGCCGACCCCGACATCGTCGCTGAGCCTGTGGTCGAGGTTCAACCGGAGTCCGTACTGACGGAAGTCACTCCCGGCGATGATCCCCTCATCGTCGACGTAGCGTCCCGAGACAAAGAACGTGGTTTTCTCGTTGCCGCCGCGTGCCGAAAGGCTGTACTGCTGCTTGAGCGCGCTGCGGTACACGAAGTCTTGCCAGTTGGTGTCAGCCAGCCGGAACTCGGTATCGCTGATCGTCCCATCGCCGTTGAAGTCAGCGAACACGCGCTGCTCAGGGACGAACTCCGCGACTCCGTCCCCATTGACGTCCAGAGCCACACCGCCAGCGCGGCGGACCGTCTGGTCACGCGCGAACGCGTCGATCTCCGCCTGCGTCGCGCCGGGCGAAAGGAGGCGGAACACGTTCTGGTAGCCCTCATAGCGGTACCCAAGGTACTGCTGCGTGTTGAGCAGGTCGAGCGTGTTGGCCCGCTCGGAGGTCCCGATCTGCGTGCTAAACTCGATCTGCGTCCGGCCCGCACGGCCCCGCTTGGTCGTGATGAGGACCACGCCGTTGGCAGCCTCGGCGCCGTAGATCGACGCGGCGGCCGCGTCTTTCAAGACCTCGATCGAGGCGATGTCTTGCGGGTTGATTCCCGAGAGGATGTTCGACGTCCCGAGCCGAGTGTCGCTCGACACCTCGCTAGAGTTCTCGACCTGGACGCCGTCCACAACGTAGAGAGGCGTGCTGCCTGCCGTGATGGATCCGGAACCGCGAACGTTCACGGAGAGGCCCGATCCGGGCTGACCACTGGACGAGGTAATCCGAACGCCGGCGGCTCGGCCCTGGAGGGCAGCGTCGGCGCTCCGGACCGTGATTGTTTCGAGCGTCCGGCCGTCCACGATGGACGACGACCCCGACTCGGCACTCTCGCGCCGAACCCCATATGCGTCGGCGGTCACGGTGACCTCATCAAGCTCGGCCGCCCCCAACACGAAGTTTTGAGTGGCCGTCCCACCGGCACTGACGGACACCGGAAACTCGGAGGATTCAAAGCCGATGAACGACGCGCGCAGGACGTAAGTGCCCGGTGCGATTGTGATGCTGTAAGCGCCGTCGGGTCCGACCACTGCCCCCACGCCTTCGTCGACAACGAGGACGTTGGCACCAATGAGGGGCTGATCCTCGGTGTCGAGGACACGGCCTTGAACGGTTCCCGTCTGGGCCATAGCTGGGACGGCGAACAGAAGCGAAAGGAGCACCGCCAGCGGACTCCAATGAAGGCTCCGGTGGGTGCTTCTAGAAGCGTGACGCATGGGGTGGGGTAGTGAGTGTGCGATGGTTCCTCAGGGGAGATCTCACGGTGGATTGGTCTCTGCCCTTATTCACCGCCTGTGAGAAGCGTGGGCAGGGGGAACGAGTCGGAACCTAACTCCACATACTAGAACGCGCCCACGATACGTATCGTTTGGCTTCAGCCGAGGGGTGAACGGACGTGTGTAGCCTGTGAACGGTACGCGTGCTGAGCGGAACCATAGGCAGGATCCCAAAAACAGGCCTCCAGATCGACCCGCCCACCCGCCAAAAAGGGCACGCCCTCGGCCCTCAGCCGCTCCTCCATCACCGTCGGCGTCTCGAAGTGGAGCCGGCCCGTCAGCCGGCCCTCGCGGTTGACCACGCGGTGGCACGGGACCGCCAGCGGGCCGCCCGCACGGCTGGCGGAGGCCACGGCCCGGAGCGCCCAGCCGACCCCGCGCGAGGCCCGGGGCGACCCGAGCGCCCGAGCGACGTGGCCGTAGGTGGTCACGCGCCCGGGCGGGACCTGGCGCACGAGCGCGTAGACGCGGCTGTAGAAGTCGTCGGGCTCAGCGGGCATGGGGCCGGAGGCTTGAAACGTCAGAGACTACGGCCCGCCGCCGTCCGCTGGCGGTGTGGGCGGGCGCGGCGCTCGGTAGACTGTGGCACACCCTGACCCCGACTGTGCCCTTTATCTCCCCGGCCCCCGACGCCCCCCTCTCCCCGGCCGACCGCGACGGCCGCGAGGACGCCTTCCGCGAGGCGTTGGGCGCGAAGCTCGACGGCGTCGGCGAGCGCGTCCGGGCGGACGTGGCGCTGGCCCCGTTTACCACGTTCAAGATCGGCGGGCCGGCCGACGTGTTTTTCGAGGCGCACACGGCCGACGAGCTGGCCGCGGCGGTGACGGCGGCCCGCGAGGCCGAGGTGCCGTTTTTCGTGCTCGGGCTGGGCGCCAACATCCTGGTCGGCGACGGCGGGTTCCGGGGCGTCGTGATCCGCAACCGCGCCGCCCACATCCAGATCGACGGCGAGCGCGTGACGGCCGAGAGCGGCGCCGTCGTCTGGCCCGACCTCGTCCGCGCCACGCTGGCGGCGGGCCTGAGCGGCGTCGAGCACTACGCCGGCATCCCGTCGACGGTCGGCGGGGCGCTGTGGCAGAACCTGCACTTCCTGTCGCCGCCGCCCGAGCGCGAGCGGACGATGTTCGTCGCCGAGGTCGTGGAGTCGGCCGAGCTGCTGGGCGCCGACGGCCAGCGCCGCACCGTCGACCGCGAGTGGTTCGACTTTGGCTACGACTACTCGACGCTGCACGTCACCGACGACCTGGTGCTCTCGGCCACCTTCCGGCTGGAGCCGGCCGACCCGGCACGTCTTCAGGAGATCGTCGACGCCAACCTGGAGTGGCGCGGGGCGCGGCACCCGCCGCTGGACACCCAGCCCTCGGCCGGGTCGGTGTTCAAGAAGATCGACGGCGTCGGCGCCGGCCGGCTGGCGGACTGGTGCGGGCTCAAGGGCACGCGCGTCGGCGGGGCGATGGTGACCGAGCGCCACGCCAACATCCTGATCAACGCCGGCGGCGCGACGGCGCGCGACGTGCGCCACCTGATCGGCTACGTCCAGGAGACCGTCGAGCGCGAGCAGGGCTACCGGCTGAGCACCGAGATCGGGATGGTGGGCGACTTTGGAGACCTGGGCCGGCTGCCGGCGTCGGGCTGGGAAAACGCCGACGGCTTCCACGACGGCGTCCCGCCCGGCGGCCACCCCGAGGCCCACCGCGACGCCGAGCGCCGCTAGCACGCCGGCGGCTGGCGCCAGCCGCCGGCGGAGGCGACCAGGCGGGAGCCGCCTCCGCATCCGGGCCTCGCCCCCGGAGGTTTCGAGCGCGTCCCGGCCTCCGACGGTGCGCCGGGGGCGCCGGCTCTAGATTCCAGCCGCGATGCCCCCACACGCTCTCACCGACGCGCCCCCCGCGACCGCCACGGCGGCCGTCGACGTATCGGTGGTGATCGTGACCTACAACGTGCGGGAGTTTCTGGAGCAGGCGCTCCGCTCGGTCGAGCGGGCCAGCGCCGGGCTGGCGGTCGAGGTCTGGGTGGTCGACAACGACTCGGCCGACGGCTCGGCGGCGATGGTGCGCGAGCGGTTCCCCGACGTCCGGCTGATCGAGAACCGGGAGAACGTGGGCTTCGCGACGGCCAACAACCAGGCCATCCGCCGGGCCGCGGGCCGCCACGTGCTGGTGCTCAACCCGGACACGATCCTGCAGGAGGACACGCTCCGCACGATGGCCCGCTTCATGGACGACCACCCCGAGGCCGGCGCCGTCGGCTGCCGGATTCTCAACCCCGACGGCACGTTCGCGCCCGAGAGCCGCCGCGCGTTCCCGACGCCCGCCGTCGCGTTCTACCGCATCGCCGGCCTGAGCCGCCTGTTCCCCCACAGCCCCACGTTCGGCCGTTACAACCTGACGCACCTGCCGGTGGACGAGGTCTGCGAGGTGGACGCCTTGAGCGGCTCGTGCATGATGGTGCGCAGGAGCGCGGTGGTCCGGGTCCCGGGGCCCGGGGTCCAGGACGCCGACGCTTCGGCAGGCGCCTCCGACGCCTGCGCCCCGGCCCCCACTCCCGCCCGCGCGGCAGGGTTGCTCGACGAGGCCTTCTTTATGTACGGCGAGGACCTGGACTGGTGCTACCGGATCCAGCAGGCGGGCTGGCGGATCTACTACACGCCCGAGACCCAGATCGTCCACTACAAGGGCGAGAGCACCAAAAAGGGCGACTTGCGCTACGTGCTCCTGTTCTACGGCGCCATGCTGCGGTTCGTCGAGAAGCACGTCGTCCGGCGCGATGCGGGCTGGGCCGAGCGCGCCTCGTCCGGCGCGCTGGCGCTGGCGCTGCGACTGGGCATCGTGACCCGGGCGGCGCTGGCGGCGCTCGGGCGCATGAGCCGGGCCGTAGCGGGTCCGGCCACCGACGGGCTGGTGGCGTGGGCCGGGTTCGCGGCCACGGCCGGCGTCTGGAGCCGGGCGAGCGGGTTCTCTTTTGGCGCGGCGTACTACGCGCTCGTGCTGCCGGCGTACGCCGCCGCGCTGGTGGTGGCCGTCGACCTGGCCGGGGGCTACCGGCCGGCGGGCCGGCCGGTGCGCGCGGTGTTGGGCGGCGCCGCGGCGGCCGGGCTGACCGTGGCCGCGGTGTCGTTTTTCGTGCCGGCGCTGGCGTTCAGCCGCGCCGTGGTGGGCGTCGGCCTGGCCGTGGTGACCGTGCTCCTGCTGGCGCGGCGGCTGGGGCGCCCGGCGACGCGGCGGCGCGTGCTGGTGGTGGGCGAGGCCGGCGAGGCCGAGCGCCTGCGCGCCCTGCTGGCGGACGGCCTGCCCGAGAGCCAGGTCGTCGGCTACGTGGCGGATCTGGGACCGGAGGACGCGGGCGAGGCGATGGCCGAACGCCTGGGCGCCGTCGCCTGGGCCGGGCGGCCCCGCCAGCTGCGCGACGTCGCCCGGCTGGCGGGCGCCGACGACGTCGTGTTCGCGGCCGACAGCCTGACCCACACCGCCATCCTGGACGGGATGCGGGCGCTCCGCGACGCGCCGGTCCAGCTCAAGATCCTGGCCTCGGGTCACGACCGGATCATCGGCAAGGCGTCGGTCGAGGACTACGCGACGCCGCTCCAGCAGGCCGAGCGCACCGTGGCCCCTCTCCGGTCGGCGCGGCGTCGGCGGCTCGTCGAGATCCCGCTGGCGCTGGCGCTTGTGCTGCTGGCGCCTCTCCTGCGGGCGACGGCCCGGCTCCGGCCCTCGGCCCGGACGCGCCGGCTGTCGGACGTCGCCAGCGCGGCGCCCGACGTGCTGGCGGGCCGCCGCGCCCTGGTCGGCTACGACCCCGACGGCCCGCACCCGCCGCCCGCCTGGGGCCTGCCGCCCGGCCTGACGTCGGTGCTCGACACGCGCCACCCGCGCCCCACGAGCATCACCGAGGCGCACCGGGCGTACTGGTTCTACGCCCGCCACCAGTCGGCCCGGCTGGACCTGGAGGTCCTGTGGCGCGCGCTCCTCGCCGACTCTGCCGGCTGACCGCTGGCGCCCGGCCACGGCGAGCGCCCGCGGGCGGCGAGTCTCCTCGCACCGACGGTGACGCGGGCGGAGCGGGGCGGTACCTTTGGCGCATGGCCCACCTCCTCGACTTCGAGAAGCCCCTCGTCGACCTCGAAGCGAAGCTCGACGAGCTCCGCGCCTTCGAGGCCGAAGACGGCTCCGTCGACCTCTCGTCCCAGATCGTCGCGCTCGAAGCGCGCGTCGAAACGCTCCGCCAGTCGATCTACCGCGGGCTCACGCGGTGGCAGCGCGTCCAGCTCGCGCGCCACCCCGAGCGGCCGTACACGTTGGACTACGTCGACGCGCTCACGTCCGGGTTCGTCGAGCTCCACGGCGACCGGCTGTTCATGGACGACCGCGCGCTCGTCGGCGGCCCGGCCACGTTCCGGGGCTCGCGCTGGGGCGGCCGCGACCGGACGGTGATGGTGCTGGGCCACCAGAAGGGGCGCGACACCAAGCAGCGCAAGGAGCGGCGCTTCGGGATGCCCAACCCCGAGGGTTACCGCAAGGCCAAGCGGCTGATGGAGATGGCGGCCAAGTTCGGCAAGCCGGTCATCACGTTCCTGGACACGCCGGGCGCCTACCCCGGCCTGGAGGCCGAGGAGCGCGGCCAGGCCGAGGCCATCGCCCGCAACCTGCTGGTGATGGCCCGGCTGCCGGTGCCCATCGTCGTGGTCGTGATCGGCGAGGGCGCGTCGGGCGGCGCGCTGGGCATCGGCGTGGGCGACCGGGTGCTGATGCTGGAGAACTCGTGGTACTCGGTGATCTCGCCCGAGTCGTGCTCCTCCATCCTGTGGCGCTCGTGGGACTACAAGGAGGACGCCGCGCGCGCGTTGAAGCTGACCGCGCCAGACCTGATCGACCACGGCGTCATCGACGAGATCGTGCCCGAGCCCATCGGCGGGGCGCACCAGGACCCCGAGGCCACGTTCGACGCGGCGGGCCGGGCCATCACCCGGAACCTCGACGCGCTCCTGGGCCTCGACACCGACGCCCTGCTGGCGGGCCGGCTCGCCAAGTTCGACGCGATGGGGGCGTACGAGGAGCGGTAGGAGGTCCGGGGCCGCACCCCCCGAACCGCTGCCGCCCCGTCCTCTCGCACCCACGCCGGCCGAACCCTGAACCGAGACCCCCGCACCTTCACCTACGTCCACCGGGTCCGCTACCGCGAGTGCGACCCGATGGGCGTCGTCTACCACGCCCACGTGCTCGACTGGTTCGAGGCGGCGCGGACGGAGGCGCTGCGCGCGGCCGGCCTCCCGTACCGCCAGCTGGAGGAGAGCGGCGTGATCATGCCCGTCGTGGAGGTGGCCGTGCGCTACCACGGTAGCGTCTACTACGACGACCTGGTGGACGTCGAGGCCGCATTCCCGTCGGTCGGCGTGCGCGTGCCGATCGACTACGCGGTGCGCCGCCAGGGCGAGGGCGACGTGCTGATCTCGGGCCGCGTGACGCTGTGCTTCGTCGATCCCGCACGAGGCCGGCCCGTGGCTCCGCCCGACGCCGTCCGCGCCGCGCTGGCGGCTGGGGCGGGCGAGGCGGGGTAGGCGTCGGATCTCGGGCGCGGCGGGCCGTGTTGCTTGCCAAACCCTCCGCCCCTATGCCCCTGTCCCGCCGCCAGTTCGTCGCGCGCACGGCCGCCGCGACCGTCGCCCTCTCCTTTGCCTCGCCTCTCGCGGCCGCCAGCGCGCGGCGCCGCGCCGAGTTCCTGCCCGTCCGCCGGGGCGTGGGCGCGTTCACGGACCGCGGCGGCACCATCGGCTACCTCCAGCAGCCGGACGCGCTCGTCGCCGTCGACGCCCAGTTCCCCGACTCCGCCCGGGCCTTTCTGGAGGGGCTGGAGGGCAGCGCGCGCGGGCTCGACCTGTTGGTCAACACGCACCACCACGGCGACCACACGGCCGGCAACGCGGTGCTGGCGCCCGTCGCGGCGCGGCACGTGGCCCACGTCGCCGTGCCCGGTCTGCAGCGCGCCTCGGCCGTCCGCAGCGGCTCGCTCGACGCCCAGCGCTACCCGTCCGAGACGTTCGAGCGGACCTGGAGCGCCGAGGTCGGCGACGAGGTGGTGGCGCTCCACTACTTCGGCCCGGCCCACACCTGCGGCGACGCGATGGTCCACTTTGAGCGGGCCGACGTGGTCCACACCGGCGACCTGGTGTTCAACCGCCGCCAGCCCTACATCGACGCCGGCGCGGGCGCGCTCACGACCGGCTGGA
Organism: uncultured bacterium; assembly: GCA_947493945.1. GTDB lineage: Bacteria > Bacteroidota > Rhodothermia > Rhodothermales > Rubricoccaceae > Rubrivirga. The sequence continues at coordinate 356,574 of CANLSR010000001.1, forward strand.
TCGGCGTCCTGGAAGAGGCGCATGGCCGGTTCGGCGACGGCACCGCGTTCATCTTCGGCCACGCCGGCGAGGGCTGGCCCGTCGTCGGCACGCGCGCCGACCTGCTGACCATGCGCGACTTCCTCTCGGCCCTCAACGACGCCGTCGCCGCCCGGCTGGCGGCCGGCGAGACGGCCGAGCAGATGGTGGACATGACCGTCCCCGGCTTCGAAGACTGGGGGCCGACGCCGATGCGCGTAGTCGAGCCCGTCGTGGCCGAGCAGCAGGCTGGGGAGTAGGGAACGAGAGATCTCGGTCCCGCTTCTATCGCTAGCCACCGCCGTAGGGGCGTATCGCAATACGCCCCTACCGAGCACGGTCTCCCCAATAGAGCTTCGCTACACCGCCCATCCCCATGCTCCCGATTCCCGATGACGTCGCCGCCGACCTGGACGCCCTGATCGCCCGCGCGCTGGCGGAGGACGTGGGCGCCGGCGACGTCACCACCCAGGCGACGATCCCCGAGGGCACGCGGGCTACGGCCACGTTTCTGCTGAAGGAGAGCGGCGTGGTGGCCGGGCTGGCCGTCGCCGAGCGCGTGTTCGACGCCGTCGACCCGGCCCTCGCCGTGACCTGGACCGCTGGCGACGGCGACCGGGTGGAGGCCGGGACGACGTTTGGAACGGTCGAGGGCCGGGCGCGCTCGATCCTGACGGCCGAGCGGCTGGCCCTGAACCTGATGCAGCGCATGGGCGGCATCGCGACGGCGGCGGCGCGGATGGCCCAGGCGGCACGCCCGGCGACGGTGCTGGACACGCGCAAGACGGCGCCCGGGCTCCGCGCGCTCGACAAGTGGGCGGTCCGGCTAGGCGGCGCCCGGAACCACCGCGCCGGGCTGTTCGACATGGTGCTGGTCAAGGACAACCACATCGCCGCGGCCGGCGGCATTCGGCAGGCCATCGACGCCGTCGGTGCCCACGCGCAGGAGACGGGCCGGGAGCTTCCGGTCGAGGTCGAGGCGCGGACGCTGGACGAGGTCGACGCCGTGCTGGCGGCCGTCGCCGGCGGCGCGCGCGTGGACCGGATCCTGCTCGACAACATGGCCCGCCGGACCGACGACGGCCTGGACGTGTCGATGCTGGCCCAGGCCGTCGAGCGCGTCGGCGGGCGCGTCCAGACCGAGGCGTCGGGGAACGTGACTCTGGACACCGTTCCGACCATCGCCGCCACCGGCGTCGACTTGATCTCGTCCGGCGCCCTAACTCATTCGGTCACGGCCCTAGACGTGTCGCTCAAGGTGGACCTAGAGCTGGGCTGACGCCGGGCCCTCGCCGGCCGCCTCCGCCAGCCGGGCGGCGGCGACGGAGCCCGCGTGCGCCCGGCGCGTTCCACGCGGTCCCCGCCCGCCCCCTCGATGCCCGAGCCCCTCCGCCTCGACCTCCCGATCCTGCTCCCCGACGCGCCGAGCGCGCGTGACGCCTGCGCGGCCCGGCTGACCGACGCGCTGGCGGCGACGGCGGGCGTGGAGCGGGCGCACGTCGTCGAGGGCGAGAGTGGCGGACCGGCGCAGTTGTGTCTCCACTACGACCCGGCCGTGGTGGCGCTGCCGCGCCTGCGCCGCGCCGCCGAGGCGGCCGGCACCCGCATCACCGAGCGCTACGGCCACGTGCTCTGGGGCGCCGACGGGATCGGCCACCAGCGCCGCGCCCGGACCGTCGCCGAGCGGCTCCGCCAGCGGCCCGGCGTGGTCGAGGCCGAGGCCAACGCGACGGGTCCGGTACGCATCGAGTTCGACCGCCAGGCGACCAGCGAGGCGGCGCTCCGCCAGGCGCTCGCCGACCTGGGCGTGACCGTCACGTCGGCGCCCGCCGAGGTGGACGCGCTCTCGGACGATCCGCCGGCCGTGGACGCGGCCCACGATCACAGCGAGCACGCCGAGGCCGACGACCACAGCGGCCACGACCACGCGCCGGGCGCCCACGGCGGAGGCGGCGCCCACGACCACGCGCACGGCGGCCTCTTCGGCGAGCGGACCGAGGTGATCTTTGCGGTTCTGGCGGGCGTCTGCGTGGGGCTCGGGTGGGCGCTCGACACGTTTGCCGACGTGGCCGAGGGCGTCCCGTTCGCGCTCTACCTCGGCGCCTACGCCTTTGGCGGCTGGTTCACGGTGAGAGAGGCCATCGACTCGGTCCGCGCCGGGCGCTTCGAGATCGACTTCCTGATGATCGTGGCCGCCGCCGGGGCCGCCGCCCTGGGCGAGTGGTTCGAGGGCGGGCTGCTGCTGTTCCTGTTCTCCATCGGCCACGCGCTCGAAGGCTACGCGATGGGCCGGGCGCGCGCCGCCATCGAGGCCCTGGGCGAGCTGGCGCCGGCCACCGCCCGGGTCCGCCGCGGCGGCGTCGAGCGCGAGGTGCCGGTCGGCGAGCTCAAAGTGGGCGACACGGTCGTGGTGCGGCCCGACGAGCGGATCGCGGCCGACGGCGTCGTGGCCGAGGGCACCAGCGCCGTCGACCAGGCGCCGGTGACGGGCGAGAGCGTGCCCGTCGACAAACGGCCCGCGCCCGACCTCGACGCCGCGCTGGCGGAGGCCGCCAGCGGCTCGGCCGACGGCCTGCCGCCGGAGCACCGCGTCTTTGCGGGCACGCTCAACGGGGCCGGCGCGCTCGACGTCGTGGTCACGCGGCCGGCCGGCGAGACCACGCTGGCGCGGGTGGTCCAGATGGTGGCCCAAGCCGAGACCGAGCGCTCGCCGACGCAGCGCTTTACCGACCGGTTCGAGCGGGTGTTCGTGCCGTCGGTGCTGGCGCTGGTCGCCGCCTTGATCGTCGGCCCGCCGGCCCTGGACGCGCTGGGCGTGCTCTCGGAGCCGTTCTCCGCCAGCTTCTACCGCGCGATGGCCGTGCTGGTGGCCGCGTCGCCGTGCGCGCTCGCCATCGCCACGCCGTCGGCGGTGCTATCGGGCGTGGCCCGGGCCGGGCGGAGCGGCGTCCTGGTCAAGGGCGGCGGGCCGCTGGAGGCGCTGGGCGGGCTGACGGCCATCGCCTTCGACAAGACGGGCACGCTGACCGAGGGCGCCCCCCGCGTGACCGACGTCGTCGCGGTCCCGGGCGTGACCGAGGCCGAGCTGACCGGGGTCGCCGTCGCCGTCGAGGGCCTGAGCGAGCACCCCCTCGCCCGCGCGGTCGTCCGCGACCTGGCCGACCGGGCCGCGTGGGACACCAAGGCCAACGGCCTCCAGAGCGTGACCGGCCACGGCGTCCGCGCCACGCTGGCGGGCGAGCCCGTCGCCGTGGGCAAGCCCGACCTGTTCACCCTCGACGGCGGCGCTGGGGCGCCGGACGCGCTCCTGGACGCCGACCGCCGGCTCAAGGCCGACGGCCGCTCGACGATGCTGGTCCAGCGCGGCGGCCGGTTCCTGGGCGTGATCGGGCTGATGGACACGCCCCGAGAATCGGCCAAGGGCGTGATCCGAGACCTCCACGCCTTGGGCATCGAGACCACGATCATGATCTCGGGCGACGCCCAGACCGTCGCCGAGTCGGTCGGCCGGGCCGTCGGCATCGACCAGGTCCGGGGCGACCTGCTCCCCGAAGACAAGGTCGAGGCCATCAAGACCCTCCGCCAGCGGGGCGAGGTGGCGATGGTGGGCGACGGCGTCAACGACGCGCCGGCGATGGCCAACGCTACCGTCGGCATCGCGATGGGCGCGGCCGGCTCCGACGTGGCCCTGGAGACGGCCGACGTGGCGCTGATGGCCGACGACCTGGCCCGGCTCCCGTTCGCCGTCGGCCTGAGCCGAAAGACGCGCGGCATCATCCGCCAGAACCTGTGGATGAGCCTGGGGATGGTGGCGTTCCTGGTGCCGGCGACGTTGTTCGGGCTCGGGATCGGGCCGGCCGTCGCGCTCCACGAGGGCTCGACGCTGGTCGTGGTCGTCAACGCCCTCCGCCTCCTGGCCTACCGCGAGTAGCTCGCCTACCGCGAGTAGCCGCGGAGTCTCCGCCAGCGGGCCGGCCGCTGGCGGCGCGGCTCAGCCGGCGGGGCGCGCTACAGCGACCGGAGAAAGTCGAGCAGCGCGTCGCGGTCGGCGCGGCCGAGGGCGCGGAACCGCTCTCGGGCGGCCTCGGCCTCGCCGCCGTGCCACAGCACGGCCTCCACGACGCCGCGCGCGCGGCCGTCGTGCAACAGCTCCTCGGCGCCGTTGACGGCGTGCGTCAGGCCCAGGCCCCACAGCGGCGGCGTGCGCCACTCGCTCCCGCTCGCTTGGTGGTCGGGGCGGCCATCGGCCAGGCCCAGCCCCATGCCGTGGAGCAAGAGGTCGGTGTAGGGACCGATGGTCTGGCCCGAGACGCCCGGCAGCGTGCCCGTCTTATCTGGACTGGGTCCAACCTAGCTCGCCTATCTGGATTCCATCCAGACAAGTGGCGCCTCCGTCTGCTCTTCACCTGGCGGCGGCGCGACTAGACGTGCCGCACCTTGCGCCGCGGCGGCGGCCGGCGACTCGGCAGCGAGTCCGGGCTGACGACCTCGAACTGGACCCGCTGGGTGCCGCGGCGGCGCATCGCCAGCCGGTCGGCGGCGGCGCCCGACAGGTCGAGCTGGCGGCCCCGCACGAACGGCCCGCGGTCGTTGACGCGGACCAGCACGCGCCGCCCGTTGCGCACCGACGACACCCGGAGCAACGTCCCGAACGGGAGCGAGCGGTGGGCGGCCGTCATCGCGCCGTGGTTGTAGCGCTCGCCGTTGGCGGTGCGGTTGCCGTGGAGCGAGGCGGCGTAGAAGCTGGCCACGCCCGAGCGGTCGAGCTTGGCCTGGGCGCGCCCGCCGCCGGGGGTGATGGCCGCTTGCTGGGCCAGGCTGGGAACGGCGAGAACGGAGAGGACGAGGACGAGTCGCTTCACATGGGGTCCGGGGGGTGAGACAGGGGGCCGAGGCCCGGCGTCAAGGGCGAGACTACGGACGCGCACGCGAACCGGGCACGCGCGACGCGCCCGACTCGTGGACTCTTGGGCGTTCCTCTACCCCGCCTGCGCTGCACCGCCACCGGGCCTCCACAAACGGAATGGCTTGGCGGGCCCTTTATCTTCCGTCCCCGCCCTCTCCCCGCACCTGTGCCGTCGCTCCTGCTCGTCCTGGCCCTGAGCTACCTGCTGGGCGCGGTCCCGTTCAGCCTGGTCGTCGCCCGCGTGCTCGGCGTCGACCTCCGCCAGCACGGGAGCGGCAACGCGGGCGCCACGAACGCGATGCGCGTGCTCGGCAAAGGGCCCGGCCTGCTGGTGTTCCTGCTCGACTTTGGCAAGGGCCTGGCCGCCGTCACGCTGGTGGCGCGCCTGGCCGACGTGGACGCGCTCGTAGGCGTCTTGGGCTCGCGCCCAGAGCTCGTGGCCGCCTGGGTGGCGACGCTGGCGGGCACGGCGGCCATGCTGGGCCACGTGTTCACGGTCTGGGGCCGGCTGGTTTTCGGCTCGTGGAAGGGCGGGAAGGGCGTCGCGACAGGGGCCGGGATGCTGGCCGGGCTGGCGCCGCTGCCCGTGGCGCTGGCGACGCTCGTGTTCGCGGGCGTGCTCGCAGCGACGCGCTACGTGTCGCTGGGCTCCATCCTGGCCGCGCTGTCGCTGCCGGTGACGCTGCTGGCGCTCCACTTCGGGCTGGGCGTCGAGAGCCCGCCGCCGGTCTGGATCTTCGCCACCGTCGTGCCGGCCTTTATCGTATGGACGCACCGCGCCAACGTCCGCCGGCTGCTGAACGGGACCGAGTCGCGGATCGGATCCAAGGCGAGCTAACTCGCCGCTGGCGCTCACCGCCAGCGCGAGGGCGTGCAGCGGGGAAGATGGGCGACGACATATGTATTCGAAATGTGTGGACGCCAAAATGTAGATTCCATGCGCCGGCGCTACACCAAGCGGGCGGAGGCTCCGTTGGAAGCGCACTCACCTTCCCCCGCATGCCCATGCGCCTCGTCACTGTCGCCGCCCTCCTGGTGGTCTTAGCCTCCGCCCCCTCCGCCCAGACCCAGTTTGCCGACAGCGCCGGCACCTACGTCGCGCTCCACAGACTGTCGAGCAACTACGGGACAGGCCTCGGCCTCAACGCCTCACTCGGCCGACGGCTCTCCAACGGGCTCGACTACGGCGTCCAGTTTGACTTCGGCCAGAGCGGTAGCCGCTCGGACGGGTTCGCGGGGGCATCCTCGGCGTTCGCCGCGGGTCCGACGCTGGGACTCACCCGAGGGATCGGGGCCGGCGTCCTGGGACGCGTGTCGACGGCCGTACTGTACCGGTCGAGCGCAGGCACGTTTCGGCGATCGCTCGCGACGGACGGGGAGGCCCGCTACAACTCGGTCTCCAGCCAGTCGCTGACCGGGTCCATCGCGGCCACGGTCTCGCGTCCGGTCAAGCTCTACGGATCGCTGCGCGTCCAGCCGACCGTCGGGGTGCTCGCTCAGGCCAGCCGCTCGCTGTCATTCGAGACCGACCTGGACGGCTTCGAGCCCTCTCGGTCGTGGGGCCAGACGGGCGTCCTTCTTCAGGTGCCGGTCTCGGTCCGGGTGCTCGGGAGCGACCTCACGATCGAGCCAGGGGTGATCGTCCCCGTCACCGGGCGCAGCGACAGGTATGTGTACGCCGGCGGCGGCCTCCGGCTCAACTTCTAGCCCTCGCCCCGCTGGCGGCGGGCGGCTAGCGGGACTCCTGGGCGAGCGGCACGACGGCCTGGCCGACGGTCTCGGCGATGATCCGCTGGCCCTCGGCCGTCGGGTGGACGCCGTCGGCCTGGTTGAGGCGCCGCTCGCCGGCCACGTCCGCCAGCAGGAACGGGATGAGCGTGGCGCCGTGCGCCTCGGCCACGGCCGGGAACACCTCGCGGAACCGGGCGCCGTAGTCGGCGCCGTAGTTGGGCAGCGCCTCCATGCCGGCGACCACCAGCCGCGCGTCGGGCGCGGCCTCTTCGACGGCGTCCAGGATGGCGTCGAGGTTGGCGCGCGTGGCGGCCGGGTCCGTCCCGCGCAGGCCGTCGTTGGCCCCCAGGGCCAGCACGAACACGTCGGGCGTGGCCTGGCGCAGCGCCCACGCGATGCGGCCCTTGCCTCCGGCCGAGGTCTCGCCGCTCACGCCCGCGTTGACGACCCGGACCGGCACGCCGGCCGCCTCGATCTGGGCGCCCACCAGCGCCGGGTACGCCAGCGCCGGATCCGGCAGGCCGTAGCCGGCCGTCAGGCTGTCGCCGAAAAACAGGACCGTCACCGTGTCGGACTCCGCCCGGCTGGCGGCGCCCGCCAGCGGCTGGTCGGGCGTCGTGGCGGACTCGGGCGTGGCCGTGGCGCCGGGCTGCACGGACTCGGAGATGTCGGGGATCGGGGTCGGCTCGGTCTCCTGGCACCCGGCCAGGGCGACCGCCAGCGGGACGAGGGCACAGATCAGGAGGCGCATAGAGAGCGGAGGCAAGGTCCTGGAGAACGAGGCCGACCCTGCCGAGGTGCCCGCCCGGCTCGCGCCGCCCGGTGAACTCCAGGCGGAGGCGCGCCGTTGTCGCGGCGGCCGGCGTTCACGTCGCCACCGGCGCCCTCTGCCGCCCCGCCCTCCGCCCCCCGCCCGCGCTGTGACCGGACCCGTACTCTCCGCCCGCGACCTCACCAAGACGTTCACCAACGCCGGCCGGCCGCTGACCGTGCTGGAGGACGTCTCGTTCGACGTCGCCCCGGGCGCCACGTGCGCCATCATCGGGCCGTCCGGCAGCGGCAAGACGACGCTGCTGGGACTCTGCGCCGGCCTCGACCGGCCGACGCGCGGCACGGTCCGGCTGGCCGGCACCGACCTCGGCCCGCTCGACGAGGACGACCGGGCCGCGCTCCGCGCCGAGCACGTCGGGTTCGTGTTCCAGAGCTTCCGGCTCTTGCCCACGCTGACGGCGGCCGAGAACGTGGCGATTCCCCTAGAGCTGCGCGGCGAGTCCGGCGCGACCGCGGCGGCCCTGGACCTGCTCGACCGCGTCGGGCTGGCGGACCGCGCCGGCCACTACCCGACCCAGCTCTCGGGCGGCGAGCAGCAGCGCGTGGCCCTGGCCCGCGCCTTCTCGGGCCGCCCGGCCCTCCTGTTCGCCGACGAGCCGACGGGAAACCTCGACACCGAGACGGGCGCGCGTGTCGAGTCGCTCTTGTTCGACCTCAACCGCGAGGCCGGCACCGCGCTGGTCGTCGTCACGCACGACCCGGAGCTGGCGGCGCGCTGCGAGCAGGTCGTGAGCCTGCGCGCCGGTCGGCTGGTGGAGGACGACGCCCACGCCGACAGCGACCGCCAGCCGAGCGCGGCCGCGTAACCGACGGCCCGCGGAGGCGCAGGTCGGAGCGCGCGCAGATGCCCGAGCCCACCCGACGCCTGTCCCCCGTCCACTGATTCTTCCCGATGGCCCTCTCCCCCCTCCGTTTCGCCTGGCAGGACAGCCGCGGGATGCGCCGCCGGCTGGCGCTCTACGTCTCCGCGATGGCGCTGGGCGTGGCGGCGCTCGTCGCCATCCGCTCGTTCGGGATCAACCTGGAGCGCGCCGTCGCGGAGCAGTCCAAGGAGGTGTTCGGGTCGGACCTGGAGGTGCGCCGCAGCGCCCTCTTCCCCGACTCGACCGTAGCCCTGCTGGACTCGCTGCGCGACGAGACCGGCGCCACGGTCGTCCGCGAGGCCACGTTCCCGTCGATGGCTCGCTTCCCGGCGTCCGCGGGTGGCGAGGGGCGGGCGCGGCTGGCCCAGGTCCGCGCCCTCGACGGCCCGTACCCGCTCTACGGCCAGGTCGAGGCCACGCCGACGACGTCCGCGGGGCAGATCGGCCGAGACACGCTCGGGGCGCTCGTCGACGCCACGCTCTTGCTCCAGATGGACGCCGCCGTCGGCGACTCCGTCCAGGTCGGCAACCGGACGTACGCCATCGTCGGCCGGGTGGACGGCGTGCCGGGCCAGACCGACATCGGCGGGCTGGTGGGGCCGCGCGTCTACCTGCCGCTGGCGGCCATCGACTCGACGCTGCTGGGCTTCGGCAGCCGGGCCAACTACACCGTCCAGTACCGCTTCCCCGACGAGGCGGCCGCGCTCGGCCTCGTCCGGCCCCGGCTGGACGAGGCCGAGATCCGCTACGAGACCGCCGGCGAGCAGCAGCAGCAAGTGACCGAGGCCTCGGGCTACCTGTCGCGCTTCCTGTCGCTCGTCGGGTTCGTGGCGCTGCTCCTGGGCGGGATCGGTGTGGCGTCGTCGATGAGCGTCTACGTGTCCGAAAAGGCCGAGACCGTCGCCACGCTGCGGTGCCTGGGCGTGTCGTCGGGGCGCGTGCTGGCGGTGTACGCGCTCCAGGCGCTGGCGCTCGGGTTCGTCGGCGCCGCCCTGGGCGCGGCCCTGGGCGTGTTGGTCCAGCGGACGCTGCCGATGGTGTTCGCCGGCTTCCTGCCGGTCGACGTGGCCAACGACGTGGTGCCCCGCGCCTTGGCGGAGGGGCTGGGCGTGGGGCTGGTGACGGCGCTGCTGTTCGCGCTCCTGCCGCTGGTGGGCGTCCGGCGCGTGCCGCCGCTGCGGGCGCTGCGCGACGACGCCCGGGCGAGCGGGCCCGACCCGGCGCGCTGGGCGCTGGCGGCGCTGCTGGTTGCGGCCGTCGCCGGGTTCGCCTGGCTTCAGACGCGGTCCGTGGTGGGCGCCGCGGCGTTCGTCGGCGGCACGGCCGGCGTGTTCGGGCTGCTGGCGGTGGCCGCCGTCGCCGTCCGCGCCGTGGTCCGGCGGACGGCCCGGCCCGGCCTGCCGTGGGCCTGGCGCCAGGGGCTCGCCAACCTGCACGCGCCCGGCAACCAGACCCTCGTGCTCTTGGTGACGATGGGCCTGGGCGTCTTCCTGGTCCTGGCGCTGGCGCTCGTCCAGCGGTCGATTCTGGAGCAAGTGGCCCTGCCCTCGGCCGAGGCCGGCGCGGCCGACGTGGTCCTGTTCGACGTCCAGCCCGACCAGCGCGACGGGGTCCGCCAGCTGGTCGAGGCCCAGGGCCTGCCCGTCGTGGACGAGGTGCCCCTGGTGTCCATGCGGATCTCGGCCTTGGACGGCGTCCCCGTCGACACGCTCAAAGAAGTGGCCGACTCGTCGTTCGCCGGCACCGAGGGCGGGCCGGAGCGCTGGACGCTGACGCGCGAGTACCGCTCGACCTACCGCGACCAGACGGTCGACTCCGAGGTCGTGACGGCCGGCCGGTTCGAGGGAACAGCCGCGGAGGACGCCGTCGTCCCGGTCTCCATCGAGCAGGACCTGGCCGCCGACCTGGGCGTGACCCTGGGCAGCCGGATCACCTGGGACGTGGCCGGCGCCGAGATCGAGAGCGTGGTCACCAGCCTGCGCGAGGTGGACTGGGCGCGCGTGCAGCCCAACTTTTTCGCCGTCTTCCCCGTCGGCCCGCTCGACCAAGCGCCCCAAACCGCGATCCTGCTGACGCGCGCCGGCACGCCCCAAGCGAGCGCCCGGCTCCAGTCGGCCGTGGTGGAGGCGTTCCCCAACGTGTCGGCCATCGACGTGCGGCTGGTGCTGGAGGTGGTCAGCCGCGTGCTGGACCGGGTCGCGTTCGTGCTTCGGTTTATGGCGCTGTTCGCGATCCTGACGGGCTTGGTGGTGCTGGCCGGGGCCGTCCGCGTGGCGCTGGCGCAGCGGACGCGCGAGGCCGTCGTGCTGCGCACGCTGGGTGCCAGCCGGGCCCAGGTGCGGCGCATTCTGCTCGCCGAGTACGCCCTGCTCGGCCTGCTGGCGGCCTTGACGGGCGGGCTCTTGGCCTTGGCCGGCGCGTGGGGCCTGGCCCACTTCACGTTCGAGATCCCGTTCCGCCCCGACCTCACGTGGCTGGCGTGGGCGCTGGTCGTCGTGCCGGCGCTGACGGCGGTCGTCGGGCTGATCGGCAGCCGCGGCGCCCTCCGCCAGCCGCCCCTCGCCGTCTTGCGCGCCGAGGGGTAGGGTCGCAACCTGGAAGGCGTGGCCCCGTCGAGCCCTTTTCCTCCAGCGGCTCCGCCCGTCCCGCGCCGTGTTCCAGCAGGACTACGTCCTCCGCCAGATCCAGAGCTTGATCCAGGTGCTGGAGCAGGTCCTGTTCCGCAAGCGGTCGGACCAGCCCGAGGAGGCCCAGGACGTGCTGGCCGACGGGCTGGCGCGCTCGCTCGGCATGGGCCTCCCCGCCCTCCGTCGCTTGTCGCGAGACGAGACGCTGGCGCTGTGCGCCCCCGGCGGACCGCTCCCCGGCGACGCAGCCGTCACGCTGGCGGACCTGCTCAGCGAGGACTCGTCCTCCGACGGACGTCAGAGGGCGCTGTGGCTGTACGACTGGGCGCTCGCCTCGGGCCAGGCCGTCCCGTTCGACGTCCACGAGCGGCTAGCGTCGCTCCGCGCGTCCCTGGGCTCGCCCCGCTGAGCCGCCGGGGCAAGCGCCAGCCGGTGGCGGGGCCCGTAGGTCAGTGGAGTGGTGGCTCGGGAGCGGTACGGTTCCAACCCGCTCAGATCCACCACCCCACCGATTTGCCGAGGTCTACGCCGCCATCCCGCCGGTGACGCCGTAGACCTCGCCGGTCACGTAGCCGGCCTCCTGGGTGGCCAGGAACACGTAGACCGGCGCGATCTCGGCCGGCTGGCCCGGGCGGCCGTAGGGCGTGCTCTTGCCGAACGTCTCGACCTTGTCCTGGGGCTGTCCGCCCGAGGGCTGGAGCGGCGTCCAGAACGGGCCGGGCGCGACCGCGTTGACGCGCACGCCGCTCTTCATCGCCTGCTGGGCCAGCGCCTTGGTGAACCCGATGATGGCCCACTTGGTGGAGGCGTAGTCGAGGAGGTTCGGCGACGGCTGCGAGCCCTGGATCGAGGTCGTGTTGATGATCGAGCCGCCCGCCGGCAGGTGCGGCAGGGCCGCCTTCGACAGCCAGAACATGGCGTAGACGTTGGTCTTGTAGGTCTGGTCGAACTGCTCGGTGGTGATGTCCTGGATCGACTCCTGGGACGTCTGCTTCCCGGCGTTGATGACCAGCACGTCGAGCCCGCCTAGCTGGTCGCGCGCGTCGGCGACGAGTTGTGTGCAGAACGACTCGTCGGTGAGGTCGCCCGGCAGGCGGACGAGCGTGCCGCCCTCGCCCTCGATCAGCTCCGCCAGCGAGGCGGCGTCGGCGCTCTCGGCGTCGAGGTAGTTGATGGCGACCGCCGCGCCCTCGCGGTGGTACGCGATGGCCGTGGCCCGGCCGATGCCGGAGTCGCCGCCGGTGATGAGCGCCCGGGTGCCCTCCATCCGGCCCGAGCCGCGGTAGCTGTCCTCGCCGTGGTCCGGGCGCGGGTCCATCTCGGAGATCAGGCCCGGCGCCGGCATCGGCTGGCGCGGGAAGGGCGGCTGCGGGTACTGCGTGCGCGGGTCCTGGAGGGCATACTGGTTGGGAGTCTCGGGCATGGGTCGGGAGAGAGGGGGGCTCGTTGAACCGAGGCGGCGGCCGGACGGATTCCAGATGCCGCTCCGTCCTGCCGGTCTCAGGAAACCCCGGAGCGCCTCGCCCCGCTGGCGACGGCCGCCAGCAGGGCGGAGCCCACTGAACGCAGCGCGTGGAGCCGGTCCCGTGCGGCGCCCTCCGGTACTTTCCCAACCTCCAACCCCTCCGCCCGTGCTCCGCCGCCTCCTCGTCCTCCTCCCGCTGGCGCTCGCCGCGGCCAGCGCCCAGGTCCCCGCGCCCGCCGAGTTTCTAGGTTACCCGCTGGGCGAGCGGTTCACGCCCCACCACCGCGTGGTGGACTACGTCCGCGCCGTCGGCGAGGCGTCGCCGCTGGTGGACGTCCAGCCGTACGGCGAGACGCCCGAGGGCCGGCCGCTCGTGGTGGCCGTGGTCAGCCGGGGCGACGCCGAGGCGGTCCGCCAGTCGGTGCTGGCGGCGGTCCGCGGCGAGGGCGTGCCGACGAAGCCCGTCGTCTGGCTGAGCTACAACGTCCACGGCAACGAGGCCGTGAGCACCGAGGCCGCGCTGGAGACGCTCTACACGCTCGCCACGGCCGGGTCCGGCCTGGACGACGTGGTGGTGGTCCTCGACCCGTGCCTCAACCCGGACGGGCGGGAGCGCTACGTCCAGGGCTACCGCCAGCGCCGCGGGGCCCGGCCCGACCCGGACCCCGACGCCCGCGAGCACGACGAGCCGTGGCCCGGCGGCCGGTTCAACCACTACCTGTTCGACCTCAACCGCGACTGGGCGTGGGGCACCCAGCCCGAAACCCGGGCGCGGCTGGCGCTCTACGACCGCTGGCGGCCCGCCGTCCACGTCGACTTCCATGAGCAGGGCGTCGACAGCCCGTACTACTTCGCGCCGGCCGCCGAGCCGTTCCACCCGCGCGTGACCGACTACCAGCGGGCGCTCCAGACCCAGATCGGCCGCGCCAACGCGCGCGTGTTCGACGACCGGGGCTGGCTCTACTTTACGCGCGAGGTGTTCGACCTGCTCTACCCCGGCTACGGCGACACCTGGCCGACCTTCAACGGCGCCGTGGGCATGACCTACGAGCAGGGCGGGTCGGGCCGCGCCGGGCTGGCGATCGTCACCGCCGAGGGCGACACGCTGACGCTCGCCCGCCGGATTGCGGCCCACGTCGCGACGGGCCTGGAGACGGTCGCCACGGTCGCCCGCAGCGCCGACGAGGTGGGCCGCCAGTTCGCGGCGTACTTCGCCAGCCGCCCCGAGGGCGCCCGGGCGTACGTGGCCCAGGGAGACCCGGCGCGGCTCCAGGCGCTGGCCGAGTTGCTGGACCTCCAGGGCATCGCCTACGGCTGGGCGCGCGGCGAGCGCGTGCGCGGCGTGCGCTACGGCGGAGGGCTAGACGCCCCCACGGGCCCGTCCGGCGTCGAGGTCCAGCCCGGCGCGCTCGTCGTCTCGACCAGCCAGCCCAAGGGCCGGCTGGCGGCGGTCCTGTTCGAGCCCGAGCCGGCCCTGGCCGACTCGGTGACGTACGACGTGACCGCGTGGGCGCTGCCCTACGTCTACGGCGTCGAGGGCGTCGCGGCCCAGGCGGAGGTCGCGACCGGCGGCGCCGCTCCGGCCGGACCGAGCGCGCCGGCCGAGGCCCGCCCTTACGCCTACGTCGCCGGCTGGTCCGGCCCGGGCGACGCCCAGCTCCTGGCCCGGCTCTTGCGCGACGGCGTGGGCGTGCGCCGGGCGCCCGAGCCCATCGAGGTCGGCGGCCGCAGCTACGGCCGGGGCGCGCTCCTGATCACGCGCGCCGGCAACGCGCGGTTGGGCGACCGCTTCGACGCCGTCGTGCGCCGCGCCGCCAGCGAGACCGGCCGGCCGCTGGCGGCGCTCGGCAGCGGGTTCGTCGAGTCCGGGCCGGACCTGGGCTCGGGCCGCGTCGCCTTCGTCCGCCAGCCGCGCGTGGCCGTCCTGGCCGACGAGCCGGTCTCGCCGACGGCCCTCGGCGAGGTCTGGCACTGGTTCGACGCCGTGGCCGAGTACCCGGCCACGCTCCTCACGGCCGGCGACGTCACGGCCGCGACGCTGGCCGACGTGGACGTGCTGGTGATGCCCGACGGCAGCTACCGCCCGTGGCTCACCGACGCCCGCGCCGAGGCCGTCCGCCAGTGGGTCCGCGCCGGGGGCCGGCTGGTGGCGATGGAGCGCGCCGTGACGGCGCTCGCCGGCGCCGAGGGCTGGGGCGTGACCGTCCGCGACCCGGCCCCCGCCGACTCCTCCGCCGACGCCCGCCTGCGCCGCTACGGCGAGCGCCAGCGGCAAGGCGTCTCGGACGACCTGCCGGGCGCCGTCTACCGCGTCGCCCTCGACGGCTCGCACCCGCTCGCCTACGGCTACCCCGACCACACCTACGTCATCAAGCGCCGCACGGCGGCCGTCGAGTTTCTGGAAGACGGCTGGAACGTGGGCGTGGTCCGCACGGGCGCGCCCACGGCCGGGTTCGCGGGCGCCGGCGCCCAGGCGCGGCTGGCGGACACGCTGGTGTTCGGCGTCGAGGACGTCGGCCGAGGCCAGGTCGTCTACCTCGTCGACTCCCCCCTTTTCCGGGGCTTCTGGGCCGACGGCCAGCTCTTGTTCGCCAACGCCGTCTTCGGCTTGGGCGGCCGCTGACCCGGCCGCGCGCGTCGTCCAGGCTCCGCCGCCACGAACCGCCAGCCGGGCGGCGCCGTACCCAGAACCCGCCCCCTCCCCACCATGCCCGCCGACCCCTCCGCCCGCCGAGCCGGCCTCGTGTCCATCGTCGTCGGCGTGATCGCGCTGGTGGCCTACGCGGTCCTGGCGAGCGGCCCCGGCGAGACGGGCCTGCCGGCGGGCCGGCTGTCGCTGGCGGCGCTGCTGGTGATCGTCGGGGTGGGGCTCCGCGACGAGCGGACGCCGGGGTGGGGCCGGTTCGTCGCCGCCCTGCTGGCGGGCCTGATCACGGCGGACCTGGTGATGACCTACCTCGTCTAGCCGCGCGAAGACGGGAGGAACACGGCCCCGACGGCTTGGGCCGGCTCGGCGGGGCCGCTACCTTCTCGCTCTTCGCAAGGCCCCACGACCGATGCAGACCGACATCCACCCCGACTACCCGTTCATCCAGGTCACCCTCGCCGACGGCACCGAGTTCACGACTCGGTCGACGATGGCGAAGGAGTACCGCTCCGAGGTCGACTCGTCCAACCACCCGTTCTACACGGGCAAGAAGACGATGGTCGACACCGCCGGCCGCGTCGAGAAGTTTATGCGCCGCTACGGCAACGCGCAGGCCAAGAGCGTGAACCAGGACGAGGCGGACGGCGCGGAGACCACCGCCGCCGACCAAGCCGCCGAGGCCCAGGAGGCCGCCCAGACTGCGTCGGCCGCGCGCGCCGTCGACGCCGACGCGCAGACGGAGACCGTGGACAACCCGCCGGTCCCGGGCACGGCCAAGCCGCCGGCGTCCTCGCCGGAGAACCCCGCGCGCGACACCGAAGGCGACGACGCCTAAGTCGCAGCGCGCCTGATTTCAAGAGGCGAGTGGCTCCGGGCCGCTCGCCTCTCTTTGCGTCCGCCCCGCTGGCGGTCGGCGTCGGTGAGGAGGCCAGCGGCCGACGGAGCGCCCCGCCAGCGGCTGGCGGAGAACGCCGCGCCGAGACGGGAGTTTGCCCCGTTTCCTCGCTGCCCCACCCGCCGCACCGTGCCCGACCTCAACATCGTCCGCCTCATCACCGCCAAGCGCGACGGCGGCACGCTCGCCCCCGACGACATCGCCGCGTTCATCGCCGCCTACACGGCCGGCGACGTGCCGGACTACCAGATGTCGGCGTTCCTGATGGCCGCGTTCATCCGGGGCCTGGACGCCACCGAGGCGGCGGCGCTGACGCGCGCGATGCTCCACAGCGGCACGGTGCTCGACCTAGGCAACGTCGACGGCGTCAAGGTGGACAAGCACTCGACCGGCGGCGTCGGCGACAAGGTGTCGCTGGTGCTGGCGCCGGTCGTGGCCGCCTGCGGCGTGCCGGTCCCCATGATCTCGGGGCGCGGGCTGGGCCACACCGGCGGCACGCTCGACAAGCTGGAGGCCATCCCCGGCTTCGACGTGTCGCTGGACATCGACCGCTACCGCGAGGTGCTGGCCGAGACGGGGACGGTGCTCATCGGCCAGACCGCCGAGATCGCGCCGGCCGACCGCGAGATCTACGGCCTGCGCGACGTGACCGGGACCGTCGAGTCGATCCCGCTCATCGCCGCCTCCATCCTGTCCAAAAAGTTGGCCGAGGGCATCGACGCGCTCGTGCTCGACGTCAAGACCGGGCGCGGCGCCTTTATGAAGCAGGAGGCCCAGTCGCGCGAGCTGGCCGAGACGCTGTGCCGCGTCGGGCGGGAGTTCGGGACGCCGACGGTCGCCCTCCTGACCGACATGGACGCGCCGCTGGGCCGCGCCATCGGCAACGGGCCGGAGACCGCCGAGGCCGTCCGGATCCTGCGCGGCGAGACGCCCGCCGGCGGCGCCTGCGACGACGTGGTCGAGGTCACGCTCGCGCTCGCCGGCGAGATGCTGCACCTGGGCGACGCCGCCGACTCGCCCGACGACGGCCGCCAGCGGGCCGCGGCGGCGCTGGCCGACGGCCGCGCGCTCGACGTGTTCCGGGCGGTCGTCCGCGCCCAGGGCGGCGACGTGTCGGTCCTGGACGAGCCGGACCGGCTCATGGGCGACCCCGTCGCCACGGTCACGGCCGACGCCGACGGCGTGGTGGCGGATCTCGACGCCCTCGCGCTGGGCTACGCCGCCGTGTCGCTGGGCGCCGGCCGCGCCCGCAAGGAGGACGACGTCGACCCCAAGGCCGGCTTCGTGCTCCACGTCCGCACCGGCGACCGCGTCCGGGCCGGCGACGTGCTGGCCCAGATCTACGCCAGCGACCCGTCCCGCGCCACCCCCGACGCCGTCCGCGACGCGGTCACGATCTCCGACCGGGCGCCGGCGCCGCGCCCGCTCCTGATCGACCGCTTCGACGGCGAGCGCTGGACCGGGCCGCCGGCCGCGCCGTAGGCCCGCGGCCCCGACCGGCGCCAGCGGCTGGCGGTGGCGGCCGGCCGGGGTCTCGCCGTCGCCCCGCCCCATTCCCGCGAGCGGGGCGGGTGCTGGACAACCATTCCCAGGCTTGCCCGTACTAGCTCCCTCCGCGGCGCGCCTCGTACCTTCTCGCGTCTGCCCACCCGACCCGACAGCCCCATGTGGAAGCGATTCACTCGACTCATCAAGTCCATGTTCGGCGGTGCGATCTCCGCCATGGAGGATCCCCGGCTCATCCTGGAGCAGAACATGCGGGAGCTGAACGACCAGGTCCCCAAGATGAACGAGAACATCGCGACGGTGAAGGCCAACGTGATGCTGCTCCAGAAGGAGCACCGCAAGTACACTGCCGAGCAGACCTCGATCACCAGCAAGATCAAGGCGGCCATCAACGCCGGCCGCGACGACATCGCCCAGCGCTACGCCGTCCAGCTCCAGGGGATCAAGGAGGCCCAGGCGCGGACGGGCGAGCAGCTCCAGTTTGCCGAGCAGGCCTACGACAAGTCGCTCCAGGTCAAGAAGGCCTTTATGCGCGAGCGCGAAAAGAAGATCAACGAGGCCAAAGAGGCCCTGCGCGCCCACGAGCGCGCCAAGTGGCAGGCCAAGATCGCCGACACGCTGGAGCAGTTCGAGGTCGCCGGCGTGGACCAGACGCACGACGAGATGGTGCGGCGCGTCAACGAGCAGTCGGCCAAGAACGAGGCGCGCATGGAGATGGCGCTCGACTCCATCGACACCGAGGCCATGCAGATCGAGGAGGACGCCCAGGAGCTGGAGGCCGCCGAGCTGGTCAAGCAGTTCAAGCTGGAGATGGGCATGAGCGAGCCCGCCGCGACCGAGGCCGCGCCGGCGCCCCAGATCGAGATCCCGGACGCCCCGGCCACCATCGGCCGCACCGCCAGCGACCGCGACCGCACGCGCACCGAGTAACCAGAGGGACGAGGGATGGGCCACGTGGGACGCGTGTCCCGCCCATCCCGCATCCCGCATCCCGTACCCCTCATGGACAAGGAAGAATTCGAGCGGCTCAAGGAGGAAGAAAAGGCCCACCTGCGCCAGCTCCGCGACCTTAAGCAGACCCACCGCGACTCCCAGCGGATGGCGTCCACGGCCAACGCGCTCAACGCCATGCGCGACCCCGACCTGGAGGCGCGCACCGACGACGCCACCGACAAGCTGATGCGCGACGCGGCCCGCGCCGAGGCCCGGTTCGACCTGGCGCTGGAGGGCCAGGCGCCCGTTACCGGCAACGCCGACGACCTCGACCGCCAGTCGCTGGCGAAGGCGGAGGCCGAGGCGCTGGTCCGCCAGATGAAGGTCCAGATGGGCGCCGTCGACGGCACGAGCTCGGTCGACACGGCCCAGGCGTCGGCCGAGCCGTCCGCCCCGGCCGACGCCCAGGCGTCGCCCGCCAGCGGGCCGGGCACCGACCCGGACGCGCCGGGCCCGCCCACCTCGGCCAAGACCATCGGCCGCCGCCCGCTCTCAGACGAGCCGCCCGCGGCGGGGCGCGGCGACAAGTCCATCGGCCGGCCCCGGGGCCAGTAGCCCGCCAGAGCGTTCCGCTGGCCCCTCCCCACTGGTCCTTCCCCATGCCCGACGAGCCGATCAACTTTACCAAGGAGGCCTTCATGAGCCCGGTCAACCTGGGCTTCTTGATCCTCGCGCTGGTCGTCGCGCTGCTGACGGGCGGCGTGGCGGCCAACGTGCTGCTGGTGTTCGCGGCGGCGGCGGAGCTGCTCTACCTCGGCACCGTCCCCCGCAGCGGCCGCTACCGGCGGGCCGTCCGCGCGCGCAAGATCGACGAGCGGCGCAAGGCGCCCCAGGACCGCGAGGTGTTCCGGACGCTGGCCAAGGACGACCAGAAGCGCTACGTCCGGTTCCGCAACATGGAGAAGGCGATCAAGGACAACTACGCCAAGCTCCCGTACGCCAGCCAGGGCCTCCTCGACGCCCACCTCAAAAAGCTCGACGGCCTACTCGACGCCCACCTCAACCTCCTCCAGCTCAAGGAGCGCTACGTCCAGTTCGCGCGGCGGACGGGCGAGAACGACATCGTCGAGGCCATCACGGCGCTCCAGAACGAGATGCAGGCGGACCCCCCGCGCGTCCGCGCCATCAAGCAGCGGCGGCTGGTGATACTGGAGAAGCGGCTGGACCGGTTCAAGAAGGCCGGCGAGAACCTGGCCATCATCGAGGCCCAGCTCGAGACCATCGAGGACGTGGCGCGCTACGTCTACGAGCAGTCGCTGACGATGCAGAACCCCGAGGAGGTGTCGTTCCAGCTCGACACGCTGATGAGCGAGGTCGAGGAGACCCAGACGTCGATGGAGGCGCTCGACGAGGCGATGGGCACCAGCTCGCTCACCGAGCTCGACCTGGAGGCCTTCGACGAGTCGGCCCCGGGCACCTTGGACCGCATCGACGCGGGCCTGTTGGGCGACCTCGACGCCGAGCTGGACGAGGCCACCGAGGCCGCCGCCCGCCGCCGCCAGCGCGAACGGTAGGCCGCTCGCTACCGCTCGCTGGGGAATGGGAGTGGGGGACTGGGAACTAGCAGAGACGAACGACAGGCCCTCTCCCCCGTCCCCGAAAGCGTCGTCGACGCCCCGCCTCCCCTCCCCTAGTTCCCATTTCCCACCCCTCCTGCTGTGGCTGACTTCCAGACCCTCCGGACCGAGACCGACGCCGACGGCGTCTTGACCATCACGCTCGACCGGCCCGACGCGCTCAACGCGCTCAGCCAGCAGCTGGTGGCCGAGCTGGGCAAGGCCATGCGGCTGGCCCGCCGCGACGACGTGCGCGGCGTGGTCCTCACCGGCGCGGGCGAGAAGGCCTTCGCGGCCGGCGCCGACATCTCGGAGTTCGCCGGCATGGAGCCGCTCGACGCACACCGCTTCGCGGCCCGCGGCCAGGCCGTGTTCTCGTCCATCGAGAACACGCCGAAGCCGGTCGTGGCCGCCGTCAACGGGTTCGCGCTGGGCGGCGGGTGCGAGCTGGCCATGGCGTGCCACCTGCGCGTGGCGTCGGAGTCGGCCCAGTTCGGGCAGCCCGAGGTCAAGCTGGGCCTGATCGCCGGCTACGGCGGCACCCAGCGCCTGCCCCGGCTGGTGGGCCGCGGCATCGCGACCGAGATCCTGCTCACCGGCGACTACGTCTCGGCCCAGCGTGCGTATGAGATCGGCCTCGTCAACCGCGTCGTGCCGGCGGCCGACCTCGCCGAGACGGCCCGCCAGCTGGTGCTCACCGTCGCGTCCAAGGCGCCCGTCGCCGTCGCGATGACGTTGCAGGCCGTGCGTGCGTCGGACCTTCCCTTGCCCCAGGGCCTGCAGCAGGAGGCGGCGCTGTTCGCCCAGTGCGCGGCGACGGAGGACTTTGCCGAGGGCGTCGGGGCGTTCCTCAACCGCGAGACGCCCCAGTTCCAGGGGCGGTGACGTGTGAAGGGCGGCGGGTGTCCTCGTAGGCGCCCGCTCGCTACCCTTCGCCCCTCGCTCTCCACCCGATGGCCCTCGCCCTGATCCTGCTGATGCTCGTGCTGAGCGCGTTCTTCTCCGGCTCGGAGATCGCGTTCGTCACGGCCAACCGGCTCAAGACCGAGATCCGGGCGCGGCAGGCGGGCTGGCTGGGCCGGATCGTCCAGCAATTCCTCGCCGACCCGGGTACGTTCCTGACCACGACGCTGGTCGGCAACAACGTCGCGCTCGTCGTCTACTCGACGCTGATGAGCGTGACGCTGGAGCCCCCGCTGGCGGCGTTCTTCAGAGGGACGCTGGGCCTGGCCGACCCGACCGGCTGGGTCCTGGCTACCCAGACGCTGATCGCGGCCGTTGTGGTGCTGGTGCTGGGCGAGGTGATCCCCAAGTCGGTCCTCCGCCAGCCGTCGGGGCGCGTGCTGCTGGCCCTGGCCGGCCCGCTCCGAGCGACGTACTGGCTGTTCTGGCCCGTGATCAAGCTGGCGGGCTGGATCAGCGGGCTCCTCGCGCGCGCCGCCGGGGCCGAGACCGACACGTTCCAGCAGTTCCTCCGGCGCGACTTCGAGCTGGTGATTCGGGAGAGCCGGGAGACGGGGACGCTGGACCTGGACGAGGAGGAGTCCGAGATCCTGTCCAACGTGTTCGAGCTGAGGAGCCTGCGCGTCAAGGACTCGATGGTGCCGCGCACCGAGATCCGGGCCGTCGAGGAGGGCGCGACGTTGCAGGAGGTCCGCCGGATGTTTATTGAGACCGGCTTTAGCCGGCTGCCCGTCTACCGCGAGAACGTGGACCGGATCGTCGGCGTGGTCCTGGCGCACGACCTGTTCCACGCGCCGGCGTCGCTGAGCGCCATCCTCCGCCCCGCTCGGGTGGTCCCGGAGTCGAAGCCGGCGCGCGACCTGCTGTTCGACTTTCTCCAGGGCGGCGCCACGCTGGCGGTCGCCATCGACGAGTACGGCGGCACCGCGGGCATCGTGACGCTGGAGGACCTGCTGGAGGAGCTGTTCGGCGACATCCGCGACGAGCACGACCCGGCCGCCGCGCCCATCCGCCGCATCGACGACCGGACGGTGCTCGTCCACGGCCGCGTGGAGCTGGAGGCGCTGGCCGGTGAGACGGGGATCGCGCTCGACGACGGCGACTTCGACACCGTGGCCGGCTTCGTGCTGGCCCACATGGGCACCGTCCCGGCCGAGCACGAGGGGTTCGAGCACGACGGCCACCTGTTCACCGTCGTCAAGGCCAGCCCCAACCGGATCGAGGCCGTACGCATCGAGCGCGTGTAGAGGGATCAGGGATCAGGGATCAGGGATCAGGGATCAGGGATCAGGGATCAGGGATCAGGGATCAATCTGAGCCCCGCCGACCGAGAGCGCCAGCGGGACGGGGCGGAGCTTTTCTTTGGCGCTCGCCCATCCCCCGCTCCCCATGCCCTTCCTCGCCGTCGACGCCGGCAACTCCTCCGTCAAAGCGGCCGTGTGGGACGGGGCGTGGTCGGAGGTCCGGCGCTACCCCTCCGACGGCGCCGGCCTCGCGGTGTGGACGGAGCGGCTGAGGGCGGCGGGTCGCGCCGACCTGGGCGGCATCGCCTCGGTCGTGCCCCGGCTGACGGAGACGCTCGCGCAGGCCGTGCGGGACGTGACCGGCGCGGAGCCCGTTCAGGTCTCGGCCGCGCTGCCGCTCCCGTTTCGCCTAGCGTACCGGACGCCGCTGACACTAGGCGCCGACCGGCTGGCGGCGGCCGTCGCCGCGCACGCCCTCACCGACGGGCGGGCGGTGGTGGCGATCGACGCGGGGACCGCGATCACGTTCGACGTGGTCTCCGCCGAACCGCCAGGTCGGCGCAGCCAGCCGGCCTTTCTCGGCGGCGCCATCCTGCCCGGCCCCGACCTGCTCCGCCGAGCGCTGGCCCGCGACACGGGCCAGCTTCCCGACGTGCCGTGGGCGTTGCCCGCCTCGCCCATTGGCGGGTCCACGGTGGAGTCGATCCAGGCCGGGCTGTCGGTGCTGGTGCTCGATGGCGTGGCCGGGCTCCTGGGCCGCACCGTCGAGGCCGTCGGCGGCGACGCGCTCGTGGTGGCGACGGGCGGCTGGGCGCCGTGGCTGGCCGAGCACCTGGCCGTCGACCGCGTCGTGCCCACGCTCGTCCTCGACGGGGTCCGCCAGCTCGCGGCCCGCTGACCTCCACGCGCCGCGCTGGCGGGCCGGCTCCGTCGCCTGGGCGTGAGCCGTTTAGGCGTGAGAGAGCCGCGGGGCCGGCCGGGCCACCGGCGCGGCCGCTCTACCCGTCCACGTCCAGCAACGACTGGACGCGGGCGAGCACCATGTCGATGGCCACTTGATTCTGGCCGCCGCGCGGGATGATCACGTCGGCGTGGCGCTTGGACGGCTCCACGAACTCCAGGTGCATCGGGCGGACCGTGCGGCGGTACTGGTCCAGGACGGAGTCCACGGAGCGCCCGCGCTCGTGGATGTCGCGCTCCATCCGCCGCATCAGCCGGACGTCGGGCGCGGCGTCGACGAACAACTTGACGTCCATCCGCGCCCGCAGCGCGGGCTCGGCCAGCACCAGGATGCCCTCGACCAGCACCACCGGCCGCGGCTCGATGGGCTGGGTGGCGGGGAGGCGGCTGTGCGTCTCGAAGCTGTAGGTCGGCTTCTCGATGGGCTCGTCTGCCAGCAGGCCGTCGAGGTGGTCCACCATCAGGTCGGTCTCGAGCGCGTCTGGGTGGTCGAAGTTGAACCGAGCGCGCTGGTCTGGCGACAGGTGATCGAGCGGACGGTAGTACGCGTCGTGGTCCAGGAGCGCGATCCGGCGCGGGCCGAACCGCTCCATGATCCGGCGCTGGACGGTGGTCTTCCCTGAGCCGGAGCCCCCGGCGATTCCGATGACGACGGACACAGCTAGCTAGGACGGGGGGCGGGGACGGCGGGCCGACAAAAACGCTGCACGGGGACGGGAGCCCGCGTGGGCCCTGGCGGGACCGCTACGTCCGGCGCTCCTCTAGTCATCGTCGTCCGACTCGCGGGCCTTGCGGGCGGCGACCGCCTCGGCCTCGGCCTGGGCCCGGGCTTTCCGGCGGGCCTTGCGACGGGCTTCCCAGCCTGGGCTGGACACCATCACCACCGTCCCGCCCCCGGCCTCGTCGATCTCGGAGGCCTCGTGGTCCACCTCGTAGCCGTCCGGCGACTCCCAGTCCTCCAGCGAGTCGACGCTGTCGGCGGTCTCGTTGACGATGTGCGCCACGAGCGAGCCGCGGAGCTCCTTGATCCCGTGCGTGACCGCCGTCCGGTCGCCGGCGTCGTCCTGGCGGAAAAACTTGACCCGGATCATCCGGGCGTACGTTTCGGCGTCGTCCCAGGCCGCCTCGTGCGTGCCCGAGAGCAGGTTCCAGACGGCCTGGCCGGTGAGCAGCGTGTTCAGCGCCGCCGACAGCGGCTCCCGCCAGTAGGCCGAGGCCTTGCCGAGGTCTCCGACCCGGGCGTCCATCTTGAGCCGGTAGTTCGGGATCAGGTCGTCCGGGCGGAGCAGGCCGAACAGGCCGGAGAAGATGATCCCGTTCTCCAGCAGCCGCCGCTGGGAGCCGGTCGGGAGCCCGGCAAAGTCCATCGCGCTGTACATCACGCCCGGCCCGTAGCGGTCCACCGACGCCATCAGCGGGCTGCGGTAGATGTCCTTCGTGATCTGGACGGCCTCCTCCAACGTGTCGCCCTTGACGCCGAACAGCTTCTGGAGCCCCTCTTCGTCGGCGGCCTTCACCTCCGCCTGGAGCGCGTCGATCAGCGCGCGGCGCTCGGGGTTGAGCTCGGAAAAGTAGTTGAAGGTGTTCGACGAGCGGTAGTCGAACATGTCGGGCGCCAGCGGGTTGCCGCCGGGGGCCTTGCCCTCCGCGCTCGGGAGCAGGATGGAGAAACGCACAGAGTGAGAGAGAGTGGGGGAATGGGGCGCGCGGGACGAGGCCGTGCGCCGCCAGCCGGAGGCCTCGGGGCCCTAGCGCGAGCGGCCGGAGCGGGCCTGGTTGATCAGGTCGTCAGCCTCCGAGAGCAGCGACTCGGCCTGCTGGCGGGCGTCGGCCACGAGCGCGTCGGCGCGGGCCCGGGCGTCGCTGGAGACGCCGTCGCGGTCGAGCCGGTCGAGGACGGCGGCGAGGTCGCCGGCCCAGCGGTCCAGGAGGTAGGCGGCGCGGCGGCGCAATTGGCGGCCCTCGTCGGGCGCGAGCAGGAGCCCGAAGGTGAGGCCGGAGGCCGCACCGACGAGGAAGCCCCACACGGAGGCACGGACGGCTCGGCTACGCTGGCTCATGTCGAGGGGTGGAGGGTGGGTCGCAGGAGCCGTCAAGATAACGGCGGCGGGGCGACCGGCCGCTCCGGGTCAACTGGAAACAGGCCGCCTCCACTCTGGAGACGGCCTGCGTCGGATAGGCCGGGCAACCGACCGCGCAAACGGCGGGGTTCGCCGGCGGCGTCCGCTAAACTAGCGGTTCTTCTTCTTGTGCCGGTTCTTGCGGAGACGCTTTTTCCGCTTGTGGGTGGCGATCTTGTGGCGCTTGCGCTTTTTTCCGCAGGGCATAGGGTTCAGGGTCGAGGTTTTAGAGGCTGTCGTCGCGGTCTAGAGGGCAAAGGTAGAGCCACGGTGGCTCTCTTGCGGCCCGCGGCCTGGATCTGACACGCCCTTCATGCGCACCCGGTTCTCCGCCCCGCCCGGGCCCCCTAGCCGCCCCCGCCAGCGGCTGGGCCGGGGGCGACGTACCGGATCCGATACAGGCCCGTCCTTCGTGGTGGACGGCGCTGGAAAAGATGCGGACCGGAAGCGGTTTTGGTAAGGCCTGGGTGACGCCCGCCTGAGTTGGCACGGCCATTGTCAAGAGACCGAGTACGTCCCGTCCAGCGCCTAGCGCCCGGGGCGGGAAGAGCGATACCGTGCGCATCAAAGGCCCAGGCCCGCGCACCGCCGGGCGGACACGTAAGGGTGAGCGTGTCCGCCCGGTTTTTTTTGCCCTCTCGTGAGGTCGGCTTTGGGCACGGTCTAGGTCCAGTCCTCGGCGCCGCTCTCCTGGACTTGCTGGTCGTCGTCGTTTGACCTTGCCCCGCCGCGACGACGAGCCGTGTGGCTCGCGCTGCGTCGACGCGTCGCTCCTGCCAGACGAAGTCCGCCAGGCACCCGACGTCGCGTACCGAAGCTGGGCTCTGCCCGCCGCCGACGCGCTCCGCCAGTGCGGGCTGGCGCCTCCCGGTGCGGCGTGCGGCTGAGATGAAGACGCCACGGAGTAGGCACCGCGTCGGCCGGTGGCGCGTTGGTCCCCCCAGCGCACGGCCTCGGCCGGCGCCTGTTCTTTGGGGATGACTTGGTTTCGACGAGAGCCGTGTGCGGCAGGCCGCGCGCCGGGTGGTGTCCAGTACGCCCGTAACACCCACTGGACCGCAACTGTAGCTGCGAACGACTACTCTTACTCGCTGGCCGCGTAACTCACGCCGCTAGCTGTCTCGCACAGTGGCCGCTCACTATCGCTGTGCGAGACACCGACTAGAGTGAGCTGGTCCCAGAGCCTCCGGCTGAGGCAAAGGGACGAGAACCAACCAGCCTGCGCTTGACCGGAAGCCCGTCAACGGGCCACGTCGGACGAGCAAAGACCCTTAAAGCGTTGACTACGCACGTAGACGCCTGGACTGTAGCGTCTCTCGGACCCGGGTTCAATTCCCGGCATCTCCACTGACCGCCCCGACCTAGCACTCGCCAGGTCGGGGCGGTGTCGTTCTGTCCCCGCTGGCGGCGCAGGCCAGCGACAAGGGCCCGTCTATGCAGCAGCCAGCGCGCCGGCGGCCCGTGCGCGGACGGCGCGCTCGATGGTGGCCGCTAGCTCCTCGGGCGCGACCGGCTTGGCGAGGTAGTCGTCGCAGCCGGCGTCGAGGCACCGCTGGCGGTCGCCCTCCATCGCGTTGGCGGTGAGCGCGACGATGGCCGGCGCCGGGTGCGGGCCGGGGTCGGCCTTGATCTGGCTCGTCGCCTCCAGGCCGTCCATCACCGGCATCATGATGTCCATGAGCACCACGTCGTACGGCGCGCGGCGGACCGCCATGACGGCCTGTTTGCCGTTGGCGACCACGTCGGGGCGGTAGCCCAGGCGGCGCAGCGTCAGCGTGGCCACCTTTTGGTTGACCGGGTTGTCCTCGGCGAGGAGCAAGCGGGCCGAGGGCAGGATGGCGTCCGCCGACATCACGACGCCGCGGGGGCCCCCAGACTTCCTGGCTGGCGCCGCGGCCTCGGGCTCGCTCACATCGGCCGCCATCTGGGGCGGCCCAGCCGCGGCGTCGCGGTCGGGGGCCGGGCGGGCCACCCACGCGGGCGACGTCCGCCCGTCGCCCGCCGCGCTGGCGGTCTCGGCCGGCGCCGCGCTGGCAGCCTCCGCTGGCGCCTCGGCGCCGACGGCGACGGTAAACCGGAACGCGGAGCCTTGGCCCGGCACCGACTCCGCCGACATCTCGCCGCCCATCAGCCGCACCAGCTGGCGGCAGATCGCGAGCCCCAGCCCGGTCCCGCCGTGCGTCCGCGTGGTCGAGTCGTCGGCCTGGGTAAACTGCTCGAACACGGCCGCCAGCCGGTCGGGCGCGATGCCGACGCCCGTGTCGTGGACGGTGAGCGCGAGCAGGGGCGGCCCGTCCGCCTCCGACGGGGCCAGGCCCACGCCCACCCGAACGCCCCCGGCCTCGGTAAACTTGACGGCGTTGGAGAGCAGGTTGGTGAGCACCTGGCGCACGCGCGCCGCATCGCCGCGGACGCTCTCGGGCACCTCGGGCGCCACCTCGGAGGCCAGGTCCAGCCCCTTGGCGGCGCTCTGCTGGGCGAACATCCGCAGCGACTCCTGGACCGTCTCGCGGATGGAGAACGGCTGGTCTTCGAGCGCCAGCATCCCCGCCTCGATCTTGGAAAAGTCGAGCACGTCGTTGATCACGGCCAGCAGCGCCGCGCTCGACGTGCGGACGGTGTCCACGAACTCGCGCTGCTCGCCGTCGAGCTCGGTGTCCAGCAGCAGCGTGGTCATGCCCGTCACGCCGTTCATCAGCGTGCGGATCTCGTGGCTCGTTGTGGCCAGGAACTCGCGGTTGGCGCGCGCGGTGGCCTCGGCCCGCTGCTTGTCGGCGAGCAGCTGGGCCTCGAGCCTCTTCTGCTCCGTGACGTCGCGCGACAAGACCACCAGGCCCACCACCGCGCCGGCCCGGTCCAGCACCGGCACCCGCGTGGTGAGGCGGACGCCGCCAGCGGGGTCGGCCTCCTCCCGGCCGACCACGGGCGCACCCGCCTCCATCACCGCGCTGGCGGCCTCCCACCACCCCGCCGCAACAACCTTGTCCGGCCCGTCCGGTCCGATGGACCCGTCGCGGACGGCGGCCCGGTTGCGCAGCACGACCCGGCCCACGCGGTCCACCGCCACGACGGGCTCGGGGATGGAGTCGACGATGGTGCGCAGCGTGCGGCGGCGGCCTTCGGAGGCGTCGAGCGTGGCCTGCGGCGTCTTCGCCTCGCGCAGGGACACGGTGAACAGCGAGCCGTCGGCCGCGGGGCGGACGGCGAGCGCCATCTCGACCTCGCCGCCGTCGCCGCGGAGGACCGCCAGCGGCTCGGCCGGCGAGTCGGGGCCGTCGGCGCCCTGGCGGAGCCGCTGGCGGTAGCCCTCGCGCGAACGGAGCGGGAGCAGGGCCTCGGCCAGCTCCGTCCCGACCAGCGCGCCCGGCTCGTGGCCTAAGACGTCCCCGACGGCCTGGTTGGCGACCAGGACGCGGTCCTGCGCGTCGACCACGACCACGGGGTCGGGCAGCGCGTCGAGGACGGAGGCCGGGAGGTGGGCGGCCGGTCGGGCGCCGGCGTCTCGGGGCGCCTCGCCGCGCAAGCGGCGCAGCCAGCGGGAAAAGAGGGTCGGGGCAGACGGCGCGCCGTCACCAGTCGGATGCGCGGGACGGGTCGGCAAGGCGGTGTCAGGGAAGACGGACGCCGGGTATCGCCGCCTCAGCGCCCAACTAAAGGCGCCGCCGGACATTAGGCCTCCGCCCCGCCCCGCTGGCGCCGTCCGCCAGCGGGGCCGGACGCTACTCGCCGGCCTCGGCCGGGACGGGGAAGCCACGGTCGCGCATCAGCGCCTCGATGCCCGCGTCGCGCCCGCGGAACTCGCGGTAGGCGTCGGCCGGGTCGAGGGCGTTGCGGGGCGCGAACAGGTAGCGGACCAGCCGCTCGGCCACGTCGGCGTCGTAGAACCCGCCGGGCGCCTCGGCGAACGCCTCGGCGGCGTCGGCCGTCAGGACGTCCGCCCAGAGGTAGCCGTAGTAGCCCGTCGCGTACCCCTCGCCGGAGAAGACGTGGCCGAACTGGGGCGTCCGGTGGCGCATGACCACCTCGGACGGCATGCCCAGCTCCGCCAGCGTCTCCCGCTCGAACGCGTCCGGGTCGACGTCCGACGGGTCGTCGACGGTGTGGAGCGCCATGTCCACCAGCGCCGAGGCCAGGTACTCGACCGTGTCGAACCCCTGGTTGAACGTGCCCGCGCGGCGGATCTTGGCGATCAGCTCCTCCGGCATCGGCTCGCCCGTCTCGACGTGGACGAGGTAGGTCTCCACCACGGGGTCGGTCAGCAACCACCGCTCCAAGAGCTGGCTCTGGAACTCGGTGTAGTCGCGGACGCCGCCGTTGAGCGTCGGGTAGTCGACGTCGGAGGCCAGGAAGTGGAGGGCGTGGCCGAACTCGTGGAACAGCGTCGTCGCGTCGTCCAAGGAGATCAGGACCGGCTCGCCCGGGGCGCCCTCGACGAAGTTCGAGTTGTTGGACGCCAGGACGGTCTCGGGGCCGTGGACCGTCGTGTGGCTGCGGTAGGTCGTGGCCCAGGCGCCGGAGCGCTTGCCCTGGCGGGCGAACGGGTCGAGGTACCACAGCCCCACCAAGTCGCCCGAGTCGCGGTCCGTCACCTCAAACACCGTCACGTCGGGGTGGAAGACGGGGACCGACCCCTCGGGGACGGGCGTGAACTCGAACCCGAACAGCTCGCCGGCCACGTAGAACATGGCCGGGACGAGGTTGTCGAGCTGGAGGTACTGCTTGACCTCGTCCGAGTCCAGGGCGTAGCGGTCCTGGCGCACCTTCTCGGCGTAGTAGCGGTAGTCCCAGGGCTCGACGGTGATGTCGGCGCCCTCGGCGTCGGCCACGGCCTGCATGTCGGCCACCTCCTCCTCGACGCGGGCGACGGCGGCGGGCCAGACGGCCATCATCAGGTCCATGGCGCGCTCGGGCGTCTTGGCCATCCGGTCCTCCAGGCGCCACGAGGCGTAGTTGTCGTAGCCCAGCAGCCCGACGCGCTCGTCGCGCAGGCGGAGGATCTCGGTGATGAGCGCGTTCGTGTCGTTCTCGTCGGCGTTGTCGCCGCGGCTGTAGTACGTCCGCCAGACGGTCTCGCGCAGGTCGCGCTCGTCGGAGTAGGTGAGGAAGGGGTCCATCGAGGACCGCGTGTTGGTCACGGCGTACTCGCCCGGCCGGTCGCGCTGCTCGGCCGCCGCGGCGGCGGCGGCGACGAACGAGGCCGGCAGGCCCGAGAGCTGGTCGGCCGTGAGATACGTCACGTAGCCCTCCTCGTCGGCCAGGACGCGGTTGCCGAACGCGGTGTAGAGCTCCGCCAGCCGCTGGTCGATGGCCGCGTAGCGCTCCTTGTCGGCGCCGTCGAGCGTGGCCCCGTTGCGGGCGAACCCGTCGTAGACCAGCTCCACCAGCCGCAGCTGGTCGGGCCGGAGCCCGAGCGACTGGCGGTTGTCGTGGACGGACTTCACGCGGTCGAACAGCGCCGCGTTCTGGGTGATCGCCGTCTGGTACTCGGAGAGCTTGGGCGTGAGCCGGCCCTGGACCTCGCGGAACTCGGGGCTCGACAGGTTCGAGGACCAGATGCCGTAGTAGGTGAACGCCCGGTCGATGGGCCGGCCTGACTTCTCCATCGCCACGATGGTGTTCTCGAACGTCGGCGCCTCTGGGTTCTGGGCGATGGCCTCGATCTCGGCCAGGTGCGCCGCGATGCCGGCGTCGATGGCCGGCTCCAGGTCCGCCAGGTCCATCTGGTCAAAGGCCGGCACGCCGCCGGCCGGCCCGGTCCACTCCGCCAGCAGCGGATTCGTCTGGGTGGCGTCGGCGGCGGGAGCGGTCGTCATAGAGGCGGGGGCGGTCTGGGCCGCCGGCGCCGCGCTGGCGGCGACGGTCAGGGCGAGGGCAGCGAGGGGGACACGCATCGGCGGGAGGTGGTGGGTCTGGGGGACGAACGGGCGACGGCCGCCCGGCGTGCCCGTGCGACGCCTCCGCCCCGCTGGCGGTTGCCGCGGCCGGGGCTCTCGGCGGTGGGGGCCACCGCACCCAGACGTGCCACCGTAGGGGCGTAGTGCAATACGCCCCTACCGAACGCGCTGGCGGCCACCGCCAGCGCGCGGCGGCGGCCCAAACGAACGCGGGCCGCCCCCTCCTTGGGAGCGGCCCGCGCGGTGCCGACGCGTGCTCTAGCTCGACGCCAGCATCCGGACGGCCTCGGCCAGCATCTGGGCCTTGGCCGGGTCGCCGGACTGGCCGGCCATCCCGGACACGTCGGCCGCGAGCGCCTGGAGCGCCGAGGCGCGGGCCGCGCCGCTCATGGCCTCCGCCGCCGCCAGCGCGGCGCGCGTCGTCGCGATCCGGTCCATCGGCATGGCCCCGTCACGCTGGAGCTGGTCCAGGTAGGCACCGGCCAGCGCGAACGTGGCCGGCCACTCGTACTGCGGCTGGCCCTGGGCGTTGAGGTAGTCCAGGCGGACCGACTTGGCGGCGTCGATCTCGTTTTGCGAGAGGTAGCCGCTCGGCGCCAGCTCGAACACGTCGAGCCCGCGCGCGATCTCGGAGCTCACGATCTGGCCGTTGTACCAGTACACCGACCAGCTCCCGCCCATCTGGAACTCGTCGCCCGCGATCGGCCCGCGGTCGTGGAACGCGATCTCGACCGGGTTCCCGGCGTCGGTCCAGTCGAAGATCGAGATGCCGCCCTGGTACCACGCCTGGACCATCACGTCGCGGCCGGGGATCGGGATGAGCGAGCCGTTGTGGGCCACGCAGTTCTCGAACTCGGTCTGGGCAGCCGGCATCTTGTAGTAGCTCTCGAAGTCCATCTCGCCGCCCGTCAGCGTAAAGATGGCGTTGGCGCCCCACTCCATCGGGTCGGTGGCGCGGCACTTGGGCTGGCCGCCGCCGCCCCACTCGTCGGTAAAGAGCACCTTCGAGCCGTCGTTGTTGAACGTGGCCGAGTGCCAGTAGGCAAAGTTGGAGTCGGCCACGGCGTCGATCCGGCGCGGCATGGCGGGGTCGGAGATGTCGAGGAGCAGCCCGTAGCCCTCGCACGCGCCGCCCGCGAGCCCGATGGCCGGGTAGAGCGTGATGTCGTGGCACTGGGTCGGGCCGCGGCCGGGCCCGTCGTCCTCCTCGGGCTCGCCGTAGCGCTCGGCCAGCATGGCCGGGAGCCGCTCGCGGAGGAGCGTGCTGTCCGCCTCGGTCGGCTCACCCGTCCCGCCGCGCTCCTCGACCACCTGGGCCAGCAGCGGGGTCACCATCCGGTCGGGCAGGACGCGGTCCTGGCCGAAAAAGTAGACCACGAACTTGCCCTGCTCGCGGGCCTCGTCGATGGCCGCGAGGTCGGCCGGCGCCAGGCCGTGCTCGGGCGGCGCGACCAGGTCCTCGAAGATGCGCGGCGAGCTGACGATGGCGGCCTGCTGCGGGTCGGCGAGCGGCACTTTGATCACCTCGATCCGGAACAGCGCCGACTCCGGGTCCTCGTCGGGCGACGCGCCGGAGCAGCCCGCCAGCTCGTCGGCCGGGCGGACGGGCGCCGAGCCCGAGATGTAGACGTAGACGTTCTCGTCGTCGTTGGGGTCTTTCAGGACCGAGTGCGTGTGCGAGCCGCGGCACGTCTGGACGTTGGAGACGTACTCGGGATTGCGGATGTCCGAGATGTCGAAGATGCGGAGCCCGCGCAGGCGGTCGGTGCTGACCTGGTCCGCGACGCCCTCGGTGCCGCAGTCGAGACGCCCGCCCAGGCCCTCGCCCGAGACGAACATGAGGTCGCCGTAGACCGAGACGTCGCTCTGGGACGCCGGGCAGACGTACTCCGTCACCAGCTCCGGCGCCGACGGGTCGCTGAGGTCCCAGATCATGATCCCGTTGTAGTTGCCCTGGAACGCGTAGTCGCCGCTAAAGGCGAGGTCGGAGTTGGTCTCGCCCACGAAGTCCGGCGGCGGCGGCGTCGAGGACAGCTTGCGCAGGTTCCAGATCGCCTCCTCGGCGTCGAACAGGCCGGCGCCCAGCCCGACGCGCGTGTTGGGGGCCGGCGTCGGCGCGGGCAGCGCCATCGCCTGGTTCATCTGGGTCGAGGCGCCGGCGCCCACCGGGGCCATCGGCGCGCACGCGGCGACCGCCAGCAGGGCGGCCAGGGGGAGTGCCCCGAGGGCAAAGCGAGAAGCGTGGGTCATGGGGGTGGAGGGTTTGGAAGAGGAGTGGTGTCTAGTCGGTCATGCCGCGGAGCATCTGGTCCATGCGCGCGATCTCGGTCTCTTGGTCGACGTGGATGTCGGAGGCCAGCTTAAAGGCGTCGCCGTCCTGGGCCGCGCCGTGGGCGCCGAACAGCGCGTCGACCATGGTGATGGCGCCGCCGTGGTGCTGCATCATGTAGCGCAGGAACAGCCGGTCGAAGTCCGGGCCCCGGGCGCGGTCGAGCTCTTCGAGCTGGGCCTGGCTGAGCATCCCCGGCATCATCGAGTGGTCCATGCCGGCGTGGTCCATCGCCTCGTGGTCCATGCCGCCGTGGGCCGCCGCGCCGTGGTCCATGCCGCTGGCGGTCTCGCCGGGCGGCGCGTCGGCGGCGTCCATCGCGCCGTGGTCCATGCCCGCGTGATCCATCCCTTCGTGGTCCACGCCGGCCTCCTCGCCCTCGATGCCCATCACCAGCGTCAGCCCGTCAACGCGGGCCGTGGGGACGGGCTCCCCGCGCACGCGGAGCCAGCGCTGCATCGACTCGATCTCGTCGTTCTGAGCGTTGATGATCCGGGCCGCCAGCCGCTGCACCGCTGGGCTGGCGCCGTGCGTGGGCGCTAGCCGCGACATCACGAGCGCCTGGGCGTGGTGCCCGATCATGCCCGTCATAAAGTCGACGTCGGCCGGCGTGTAGTCGGCGCGGGCGTCCTGCTGGCGCTGCCAGTAGAGCGCCTCCAGCTCCGCCGTCGTCTGGGCCTGGCCGGTGCCGAGCGTGAGCCCCGCCAGCGCGGCGAGGGCGGTCCAGCGGGCGAGTCGAGAACGCATGACGAGATGGGACGGAGAGACCCCAATCTAAATCACGCCGTCTTCCTCGACACCCGGCCCCGCCATTTGCCGCCGGCGGCCCGAGCCGTCCCCGACTCCGCCTGGCGAAACGGCTAGGCCAGGACCAGGCCCAGGCCGCCCACCACGAAGCAGTAGTACGCGAAGTACTGGAGCGACTGGCGCTGGACCAGCACGCGGACCGCGCGGATGGCGAACACGCCCGACCCGAACGCGACCAGCGTCCCCACCAGCAGCGGCACCGCGCCGACGGTCACGCCGGTCTCCAGCATGTCCAGCGTCTTGAGCAGCGTCGCGCCCAGCACGACGGGCAGGAGCATCAGGAACGAGAAGTCCGCGGCCTCCGTGCGGTCGACGTTGAGGTAGATGGCGGTGCAGATGGTGGAGCCCGAGCGGCTGATGCCAGGGATCAGCGCGCACGTCTGGGCGACGCCGATCAGCACGGCCTTGGCCGGCGAGAGCACGCCGTCGGGGTCGGGACGGAGCCGAGTCAGCAGCAGCAACACCCCGGTCACGATCAGCGCGCCGCACACGAACCGGACGTCGCCGAAGAGCGCCTCCAGCGGGTCCTTGAACAGCAGGTAGCCGATGAACGTCGGCACCATCGTGATCAGGACCAGGACCGTCACGCGCAGCGACGGCACCGGCCCGCCCGACGCTGGGGGCGGGTCGTAGCTCAGCTCGTCGCCCCGCGCCCGCTCGATCTTGCCGGGGCGGACGGCCTCGGCCCAGGCGCTCGGCGTGCCCAGCGCCCCGACGGCGTCGCCCAAGATGCGCCAGATGCGGGCGCGGTAGACGGTCAGGATGGAGAGCGCCGTCCCAAAGTGGACGAACACCTCGAACGTGATGTCGCTCGTGTCACCCGCCGTGAGCCCGGCGTACGTTTCGAGCAGGGTCTCCCCCAGGACCAGGTGGCCGGACGACGAGATGGGGAGGAACTCGGCCAAGCCTTGGATCAGACCGAGAATGGCGGCTTGCCACCACGTCATAGGAAAAGGGGCTGGGCGTCGGGGAGGGCCGGCAAGCTACGCGGCCCGCGCGGCGGCGGTGATCGCCAGCGGCTGGCGGACCGTGCCGCCGGAGGCTCAGGGCGCCGCCGGCGCCACGTCGACCACGTCCTCGCGGTCGACGCGGACGAGCCCGGGCGGGCCGCCCTTGACGGGGCGGACGTACTTGCGCTCGGTCACCGTCACGGGCACCAAGGACTGCGTCCGCGCCGTCGAGAACCACGCCGCCAGCCGGGCGGCGGCCTCGACGGCCGCGCGCGGCACGTCGGTCTGGCGGCCGGCGCGCCGGACCACGACGTGCGAGCCGGGCACGCCGCGCGCGTGGAGCCACAGGTCGTGCGGGCGGGCCACGCGCGTGGTCAGGTGGGCGTTGCCCCGGGCGTGCTTGCCGACGAGGGCCTCGAACCCTCCGGGCAGCGCGATCCGGTGGAACGGCTCGGCCGGGCCGGACTCCCCTTTCTGGCCCAGCAGCGCCGCCAGCACGCCGGCCTCAGACTCCTGGACCTCGCGCAGCTCGGCCAGCGTGGTCGTGGCGCGGACGCGCTCCAACAGGCTGGCGGCCGTGTCGGCCTGGGCCTGGGCCTCCTCCCACCGCGCCTCGGCGGTCGCGCGCGCGCGGCGCGTGCGCCGGGCCTTGTCGTAGTAGCGCTCGGCGTTCTCGACGGCCGTCCGCGCCGGGTCGAGCGGGACCTCGACCGGGTCGCCCGTCCCGCCGACGATGTCCGCCAGCGTGACCGACTCGCGGCCGGCCGGGGCGTTGCCGGTCGCCATCAGCAGGTGCGCCCAGACCTCGTAGCGGTCGGCGCGCGACGGTTCGGACAGCTCGGAGAGCATGGCGTCGGCCGAGCGGGCGCGGCGGCGGGCGGCGGTGCCCAGCGCGCGTTCGAGCGGCGCGTAGGCCTCGGCGTAGGCGCGCTGGCCCAGCGACCTCCGGGCCCAGACGGAGAGCGCCGCGTCGACGGTCTCGAACGCTTGGGCGCGCCACGCCGGGGGCGGGGAGGCCAAGGGGACGAGCGCGAACGCCTCCGCCAGCGGGCCGCGCCAGTAGACGTGCGGCCGGGGCCTCTCCAACTCGGCTTGGTACGCGCGGACGGCGTGGAACAGCGCGTCCAGGTCGGCGTCGTCCGGCGCGTCGTCGGGGTCTAGGCCGGCACGTTGGACGGCTTGGGCCGCCAGCGCGCGCGTCAGCAGCGGGACCGCGCCGGCGACCGACTGGGCCAGCGTCCGCCGGGGCCGCCAGCGGCTGGCGAACGCGTCGGGCGTGCCGACGACGGGCGCCGGGCGCGGCGTCGCGGTCTCGCCCCGCCACTCGTCCTCGTCCAGGAACGCCTGCTCCACCACGCCTGCGGAGTCGGTCCAGAGCACGTTGGGGCGCGGGCCGAACAGGACGACCTGGACCGTGCCCCGGTCGAGGTCGAGAAACACGTGGCGGTCGCGCTCGGCCACCCGCACGCGCCGGACGGTGCCCCCGACGGCGGCCGTCAGCACGTCGGCCGTGTTGCGCCGCTGGCGGGCCGCGCCGGCGGCGCGGAAGAGCAAGGGGGAGCCGGGGTCGCAGACGACGCGGACCGCGCCAGCCTCGCCCAACGACAGCGTCGCCTCGCGCGGGCTCTGGGTCCAGGCGTCGGCGACGGTGGCGCCGGTCAGCCGACCGTCCCATTCCCCGGCAAGGGCGCGCAGCGTGTAGAAGTCCATGCCCCCAAGGTCGCCCCGTCCGCACCAAGCGACGGGCCGACGAGCCGGAGCCGGCGGGCGCCGGCCCCTGACCACGGGCGGCCCGGTCTCGGCATCGGCCACGGCGCCCGCCAGCGGGCCGGCCCGCGCGGCGGGCACCGGTGGGAGACGGCCCCGACGCGCCCCCCTGGTGGGCCGTTTGCCCTTCTGCCCTATGTTGGCGGTTACCCAGCCCCCACCGCCATGCCCCGCTCCATCCGCGCCATCCTGCGCCAGACCGACCGCGAGCCGGTCTCCATCGCGCCCGACGCCACCGTGTTCGAGGCCATCGGCCAGATGGTCGAGGCCAACGTCGGCTCCATCCTGGTCATCGAGGCCGGCGCGCTCCGGGGCATCTTTACCGAGCGCGACTACCTCCGCCGGATCGCCCTCCAGGGGCGCACCTCGCGCGAGACCCAGATCCGCGACGTGATGACGTCGGAGCTGGTCACGGTCGAGCCGGACGACCGCGTGGACACCTGCCTGGCGCTGATGACCGAGCGCAAGATCCGCCACCTGCCCGTCCTGGACGACGGCCGGGTCGCGGGCGTGGTCTCCATCGGCGACTGCGTGCGGGCCCGGCTGGAGCAGGCCCGGGGCGAGGTCGAGGACCTGCACCGGTTCGTGGCCGGCGGCTACGCCGGCTGACCGCGAGCGGCCAGCGGCCGGGCGGGCGGTGAGCGCGGGCACCGCGCGCCGCGCTACCCCTCCGACCGGCCGCTGCCGATCAGCTCCCGGGCCGACGCCAGCGCCGCCTCGCTCACGGCGTCGCCCGCCAGCAGCGAGGCGACGGCCTCGGCGCGCTCGGCCTCGTCCAGCCGGCGGATGTGCGTCCGCGTGCGGCCGTCCTCGACCACCTTCTCGACCTCGAAGTGGACGTCGCCCAGGCTCGCGATCTGGGGCAGGTGCGTGATGGCGATGATCTGGTGGAACTGGGCCAGCCGGTGCATCGACTCGCCGGCGCGCCGGGCGATCGGGCCCGAGATGCCCGTGTCGATCTCGTCGAACACCAGGATCGGCAGCCGCTCGCTCTTGGCCAGGATCGCCTTGAGGGCCAGCATGATGCGGCTCACCTCGCCGCCGGACGCCACCTTGACGAGGGGCTTGGGGTCCTCGCCCAGGTTGGCCGATAGGTGGAACTCGACCAGGTCGGCGCCGGCCGGGAACGCCGTCACGGTCCGCTGGCGGTTGCCCTCGGGCAGGCGGACCCACCCGGCCGGGTCGTCCTGGAACCCGAACTGGACCTCGAACCGGGCGTGGGGCATCCCCAGCGTCGCCAGCTCGACGCCGACGGCGGCCTCGATGCGCTCGGCGGTCTCGTGGCGCTTGAGCGACAGCCGGTAGGCGGCCGCGCTCAGCTCCTCCTGGGCCACCTCGATCTTGCCGTCCAGCCGGGCGATGGCCCCCTCGAAGTCCTTGGCCAGGTCGTACGTCTTGCCGATCTCGGCGCGGTAGTCCAGGACGGCCTCGACTGTCCCGCCGTACTTCCGCTCCAGGTAGTCGATCTCGGACGCGCGCTCCCTGATCTCGTCCAGCCGCTCCGGGTTGAACTCGATCCGCGCGTTGTAGTCCTGGAGAAACTGGGTCGCCTCCTTCAAGGCGATCTCGGCCGCGCGCACGTCCTGCAACGTCGCGTCGAACGCCGTGTCGATGCGGGCCAGGTCCTGGAGCTGGTTGCGGACGAGCACGACGCGGTCGTAGAGCGCGTCGTCGGCCTCCGAGATCTGGCCGTAGAGCTCGGCCGTCGCCTCGTAGAGGTGCTCCGCGTTTTCCAGGACCCGGCGCTCGGCGTCCAGGTCGTCGGCCTCGCCGGGCTTGAGCGCCGCGGCGTCGATCTCCTCGATCTGGAAGGCGTAGAGCTCCTTCTGCTTCCGGAGCTCCTGCTCGCGCCGGACCAGGTCGGCCCGCTCGCGCGCGAGCGCGCCGGCGGCGCGGTAGGCCGTCCGGTAGGTCTCGACCAGGCCGCCCAAGCCGCCAAAGTTGTCCAGCAGCTCGACGTGCGTCTCCGTCCGCAAGAGCGACTGGTGCTCGTGCTGGCCGTGGAGGTCGATGGTGTTCGAGGCCACCTCGCGGAGCACGTCCAGCGTCGCCGGCGTGTCGTTGACGAACGCCCGCGACCCGCGCGCCGAGATCTCGCGCCGGACCACCAGCATCCCGCCTTGGGACGGCTCGATGGCGTGCTCCGCCAGCAGCGCCGGCACGCGCCCCTCGTCGGCGTTGTCGAACACGCCCTCGACGACGGCCTTCTTGGCCCCCGTGCGCAGCGCCTCCGTGCTGGCGCGGTCGCCCAAGAGCAGCTTCATCGCGCCCAGCAGGATCGACTTGCCGGCGCCGGTCTCGCCCGTGATGATGTTGAGCCCGCTGTCGAACTCGACCTCGAGCTCCTCGATCAGAGCGTAGTCGCGGATGTAGAGGCTTCGCAGCATGGCGAGAAGTCAGGGGTCGGGAACCAGGAATCAGAGGGCGGACGCAGCGACACACACCGGCTCGCTGATTCCTACTCCCTGATTCCTGATCCCTCTCAGCCGCGCCCGTGGCAGTGCTTGTACTTTTTGCCCGAGCCGCAGGGGCACGGCTCGTTGCGGCCGGCCGCCTTGTCGGCCACCACCGGGGCCGCCTTCGCCGTCGGGTCGCGCTCGGCGGAGCTGGCCCCGTCGCCGCCGCCCATCTGGGTCGCGTAGTCCGGCGCCTTTTCCTGGCTGGCCGTGGCGCGGCCCGCGTCCAGGCGCGGCTTCGAGACCTGCTGGACGCGCCGGGCCGCCTGCCGCTGGCTGTCGCCCTGGACGAGCGGGCCGGCCTTGAACACCAGCCCGACGACCTCCTCGTCGACGTCCTGGACCAGCTCCTTGAACAGCCGGTAGGCCTCCATCTTGTACTCGATGAGGGGGTCCTTCTGGCCGTACGACCGGAGCCCGACGCCCTGCTTGACCTCGTCGAGGTCGCGGAGGTGCTCGGTCCACTTTTCGTCGATGGTCGAGAGCACGGCGGCGCGCTCCAGCGCGTCGTTGATCTCCTGGCCCTCGGACTCGATCACGGCCTCGGGCGTGACCGTCGCGCGGAGCACCTTGCGGCCGTCGGTAAAGTCGACGAACAGCTTCCGGGGCCGGTTTTCCGGGTCGGTCTGGTCCATCATCTCGGTCGCGCTCTGGTAGAACGGCCCCGCCAGCGCGGCGCGCTTGCGGCGGTAGTGGGCCGTGGCCTGGTCCAGGATCTCCTCGATCAACCCGTCCTCACCCAGGTTCGACGCCGTCATCGGGTCGATGGGCATGTCGAAGGCGAGGTAGCGCAGGAGCCCCTCGCGGATCTCCTCGATGTCGCCGTTGCGGAAGTGGGCCGTCACGACCTTCTCGACCAGCCCGCGGAGCATCTCCAGGATGTGGCCGCGGAGCCGGTCGCCTTCGAGCGCGTGCATCCGGCGGTCGTAGATCACCTCGCGCTGGGCGTTGAGCACGTCGTCGTACTCGAGCTGGCGCTTGCGGGCGGCAAAGTGGTTCTGCTCCACCTTGGCCTGTGAGCGCTCGACGCCCTTGGTGAGCCACTTGTGGGTCAGGACCTCGTCCTCCTCCATGCCGAGCCGGTCCATGATCTTGGCCGTCCGGTCGTGGCCGAACAGCCGCATCAGGTCGTCCTCCAGGGACACGTAGAACACCGACTGGCCGGGGTCGCCCTGGCGGCCGGCGCGGCCGCGGAGCTGCAAGTCGATCCGGCGGCTGTCGTGGCGCTCGGTGCCCAGGATGGCGAGCCCGCCGAGCTCCTGGACGCCCGGCGCCAGCTTGATGTCGGTCCCGCGGCCGGCCATGTTGGTGGCGATCGTGACGGCGCCGATCTGGCCGGCCTCGGCCACGATCTGGGACTCGGCCTGGGCGCGCGACGCCTTGGCGTTCAACAGGTTGTGCGTGATGCCGGCCTGCTGGAGCATCTTCGACATCTGCTCCGAGGTCTCCACGCTGGCGGTGCCCACCAGGATGGGCTGGCCGGTCCCGTGGATCTCCTCGATCTTGTCGATGAGCGCCTTGTACTTGGCGCGCTTGGTCTTGTAGATCAGGTCGTCGTCGTCGGCGCGCGCGATGGGCCGGTTGGTCGGGACGACGACGACGGGGAGGTCGTAGATCTTGCCGAACTCCTCGGCCTCGGTCTCGGCCGTGCCCGTCATGCCCGCCAGCTTGGCGTACATCCGGAAGTAGTTCTGGATCGTGACCGTCGCATACGTCTGGGTCGCCGCCTGGACCTTCACCTTCTCCTTGGCCTCGATGGCCTGGTGGAGCCCCTCGGAGTAGCGCCGGCCCGGCAGGACGCGGCCCGTGTGCTCGTCGACGATCATCACCTTGTCGTCCTGGACGATGTACTCCTTGTCCTTCTCGTAGAGCGTGTAGCCGCGCAACAGCTGGTTCACGGCGTGGATGCGCTCGGACCGCTCGGCGTACTGGGTGTAGAGTTGGCGCTTGGCCTCCTCGGCCTGGTTGCGCAGCTCGCGGATGTCGTTGTCGAGCTTGTTCTGGCGCTTTTCCTCGTCCAGGCTCGCGTCGGCGCGGAGGGCCTCGACCAAGTCGGCCTTGTTCTCCTCGTAGTCGCGCTCGATGGCGGCCACCTCCGAGCCCACGTCGGGGATGACGAAAAAGTCGGCGTCGGTCCCGGCGGCGCGGCCGATGGCCTCGCGGCCCCGGTCGGTCATCTCGATCTGGTGCTGGCTCTCCTCCAGCGAGAAGAACAGCGGCTCGTCCACCTCGGGCATCCGCTTGGCGCTCTCGGCGAGGTAGACGGCCTCGACGCTCCGGATCAGCATCTCGATGCCCGTCTCGCCCTTGAGCTTGATGAGCTTCCTGTTGCGCGGGAAGCCGCGCTGGGCCCGGAGCAGCGCCAGCCCGGCCTCGTCGCGCAGCCGGCTCACGTTCCGCTTTTTGTCGCCGGCCGCCTCGGCCGCGTCGGCCTCCTTGAGCAGCCGCTCGGCGTCGGCGACGTAGCTGGCGACGAGCTTCTGCTGGTCGCGGACCAGCCGCTCGACCGGCGGCTGGAACTCCTTGAACTCGTCGACGGACGCCTGGGGGACGGGCCCGGAGATGATGAGCGGCGTCCGCGCCTCGTCGATCAGGACCGAGTCCACCTCGTCGACGATGGCGTAGTGGTGGCCGCGCTGGACGAGCTGGCCGGCCTCGACCACGAACGAGTTGTCGCGGAGGTAGTCGAACCCGAACTCGTTGTTGGTGCCGTAGGTGATGTCGGCGCGGTAGGCCTGCCTACGCCCCGGCGAGTGCGAGGGGTGCTTGTCGATGCAGTCGACGGTGAGCCCGTGGAACTCGAAGATCGGCCCCATCCACTCGGCGTCGCGCTGGGCGAGGTACGGGTTGACCGTGACCACGTGGACGCCGCGCCCGACCAGCGCGTTGAGGTAGATCGGGGCGACGGACGTCAGCGTCTTGCCCTCGCCCGTCTTCATCTCGGCCACCTGGCCGCGGTGCAGCACCACGCCGCCCAGGAGCTGCACGTCGAAGGGCACCATCTCCCAGGTCACCTCGCTCCCGCCGGCGACCCACGTTTTGCCGACGAACCGGCGGCACGTCTCTTTGAACACGCCGAACGCCTCGGGCAGGATCTCGTCCAGCACGTCCTCGACGGCGTCGACCCAGTCGCCCTCCAGGTCGTCGAGCCGCCCGTACAGGTCCTGGCGCTCGCGCACCGACAGCCCGGCGGGCGCCGCCAGCCCGTCGCCGCCGACGTCCTCGGCGTCGGAGCCGGCCGCGAGCAGCTGGGCGCGGACGTCGGCCTGCTCGGCCTCGACGGGCGCCGCCGCCTCCCGGATCTTCTCGCGGAACGCGTCGGTGCGCGCCCGGAGCTCGTCGTCGGTGACGTGCTGGAGCCGCTCGGCGTGGGCGTTGACCTCGTCGACGACGGGCCAGAGCTTTTTGAGCTCGCGCTCGTTCGAGTTGCCGCCGAAGAGCTTCTGGAGGGTCTTGAGCATGGGGAGCGAAGAGTCGAAATCAGGGAGGTGCCGGCCGGGCCAAAGGTAGGTCCGCGTGTTCACCAGAACCCGTGAGAGACGGCCCGCCGTATGCGGACGTTTCGCGGCGGCGGGTGTATCCCCGAGGTCTTCGCCCCGCTGGCGGCTGGGCCGGGCCGTCCGCCGGGCCGTCGGCCGGGCCGTCGGCCCCGAGAGGATGGGGCTGGCGCGGAACGCCCGGGCGGCGGGCGTGGGGGCCGGCGGGGCACCGTGTCGGGACCGACCGGGCGGCGCGGGGCGCACTACCTTGCCGCCCGTTCGCGACCGCCCTGCCCGACGCCCCTTCCCGGTCCGCCATGTCATCGATCCCGCTCGCCGGGCGTGCGCTCTGCCTCCTCGGCCTGTCGCTGTGCCTCGCCGCGCCCCGGGCGCAGTCGCGGACGGAGACGGCCTTCGACCTGCTGCGCCTCGACCCGTCGGCGCGGCTGGCGTCGCTGGCGGGGACGGGCGCGGTGGACGGCGGCGACCCGTCGGCGCTGTTCGTCAACCCGGCGCGGCTGGCGCCCGACGCCGACCGCGGGCTCGGGCTGGGCTACACCAACCTGGCGCTCGACGTCAACGCCGGCGCGGCGGCCTACTCCCGGGCGACGCCGTGGCTGGGCGGGCTCCAGGTCGGCGGCGGCGTGCGGTTCCTGTCCTACGGCGACTTCGAGCGGCGGAGCGCCCCCGACGCCGACCCCGAGGGCACGTTCGGCGCCAGCGAGGCGGCGCTAACGCTGGCGGCCTCGCGCGAGCTGCTGCCGCGCGTGCGCGTGGGGCTGGCCGCACACGCGCTGTTCGCGTCCATCGACGACGCCGGCAGCCAGGCGCTGGCGGCCGACCTTGGCGTGAGCTACGTCCACGCCGAGCGGGGCCTGGCGCTGGGCGCGAGCCTCCACCACGTCGGGGTCGTGGTG
The DNA here is from genome assembly GCA_947493945.1 of uncultured bacterium. GTDB lineage: Bacteria > Bacteroidota > Rhodothermia > Rhodothermales > Rubricoccaceae > Rubrivirga. Next base: position 400,498 of record CANLSR010000001.1, read on the forward strand.
TCGTCGCTGGGCCGCACCGGCGACCGCCTGCCGCTCGACCTCCGGGTCACGGCCTCCAAGGAGCTGCGCTACGTGCCGCTCACGGTCTCGGTGGCCGCCGTGGACCTGCACCGGTTCGAGGGCCGGGCGGCGGACTCGTCGTTCGTGGGCCGGGCGCTCGACCACCTGGCGCTGGGCGGCGAGCTCCAGCTCGGGTCGTCGTTCGCCGTCCGCGCCGGCTACAACGGGCGCCGCGGCGGCGACCTCCGCTCGGGCGGGCGCCTGGACCTGGCCGGCGTCAGCGTCGGCGCCGGCGTCCGGCTGCGCCGGATCTCGGTCGACTACGCGTTCTCGAACTGGGGCGACTTTGGCGGCCTCCACCAGTTCGGCGTGCGGACCAAGCTCTAGCACACCGCCGAGGCCGCCCGCGCGTTGACGGCCCCTCCCCTTCCGGTCCTGCCATGCTTCGCACGCTGCTCCTCACCGCCCTGCTGGCGCCGCTCGTCGGCGCGGGGTGCGCGTCGTCGCAGACGGCCGGGGACGCCCGGGCGGCCGAGAGCGCCCGCGTCCGGTCGGCCGACGCCGGCGAGCCGTTCCGCCTGGCCCTGGGCGCGACGGCCGAGCGCGGCGGTCACGCGGTTCGGTTTGTCGAGGTCGTCGAGGACAGCCGCTGCCCCGAGGGCGCCCAGTGCATCGCCGCCGGGCGCGCGCGGATCCGCGTCGAGGTGGACGGCGAGCCGTTCGTGCTCTCGGTCCCGCACGCCCGCATGGCCGACGACGAGGCGTCGATGGTCGAGTGGGGCACGGTCCAGGTGGTCGTGACCGGCCTGGAGCCCGCGCCCGGCGCCTCCGACGGGGACGCCACGCCGGAGGCCGTCCTCATCACGCGCCCGTCGACGGTGTAGCCACGCCGAAAGAAACGCCCAGATTCCGCGCTAGCTCGCCCGCGCCGGCCCGCGCCGCCAGCCGCGCAGGCTCTCGGCGACTTGCCGGGCGACGACGTCCGGCGCGCCGTCGGCGTCCGCCACCCGATCGGCCTGGGCGTAGAGCGGCTCGCGCGCGGCCGACAGCGCGCGCACGCGCGCTTCGAGCGCGGGTCCCCGGAGCGGACGCCCGTCGGCACCGGCCAGGAGCGGGCGGCCGCGCGCGTCCCCCAGGCGGCGCAGCGTGGCCTCGGCCGACGACCGGAGCCAGACGACGGCGCCGGCCCTCCGCGCGACGGCCAGGTTGCCGGGCGTCGCCAGCGTCCCGCCGCCGGTGGCGACGACCAGGTTGCGGCCACGAGCCGTCTCCGCCAGCGCCTCGGCCTCGGCGGCGCGGAACACGCCCTCGCCCTGGGCGAACAGCTCCTCGACCGTCTGCCGAGCGCGCGCCTCCACCATCCAGTCGAGGTCCACGAACCGGTAGCCCAGCCGGTCCGCCACGAGCGGGCCGACGGTGCTCTTGCCGGTGGCCATGAAGCCTGTGAGGTAGACGCGGGGCGGCACGGAGGTGCGGGAGGTGCGGGAGGTGCGGGAGGTGCGGGAGGTGCGGGAGGTGCGGGAGGTGCGGGAGGTGCGGGAATCTGGCGCCCGCCGGGCGCTAGCGCCAGCGGCTGGCGGGAAGTCGGTCGGAACTTTTCGTCGGTGCGCGGTCCCACCCGCTCCCCGCTCCCCGCTCCCCGCTCCCCGCTCCCCGCTCCCCGCTCCCCGCTCCCCGCTCCCCGCTCCCCGCTCCCCGCCCCCCGCTCCCCGCTCCCCGCTCCCCGCCCCCCGCTCCCCGCTCCCCGCTCCCCGTTGACCTTTCCTGACCTCCCGCCGATCCTCGCCATCGAGACCTCGTGCGACGACACCGCCGCCGCCGTCTGGGCCAGCGGGCGGCTGGCGTCGAGCGTGGTCGCGGGGCAGCGCGTCCACCAACGTTTCGGCGGCGTCGTGCCCGAGCACGCCAGCCGAGCCCACGAGCGTCTGATCGTGCCCGCCGTCCAGGCCGCGCTGGACGAGGCCGGGCTGGCGGTCTCCGACCTCGGCGCGGTCGCCGTGACGGTCGGGCCGGGGCTGGCGGGCTCGCTCCTGGTGGGCCTGGGCGCAGCCAAGGGCATCGCCCTGGGCGCCGGCGTCCCGCTCATCGGCGTGAACCACCTCGAAGGCCACGTCTACTCGGTGATGATCGCCGAGCCCCGGCCGCCGCTGCCGTTCCTGTGCCTGACCGTCTCGGGCGGCCACACGTTGCTGACGTTGGTCGAGGCCGACTTCCGCCACACCGAGCTGGGCCGGACGCGCGACGACGCCGCCGGCGAGGCCTTCGACAAGGTGGCCAAGATGCTGGGCCTGCCCTACCCCGGCGGCCCCCACGTCGAGCAGTGGGCGGAGAGCGGCGACGCGGCGTTTCTGGACCTGCCCTCGCCCCGGCTCGGGCCGAAGGGCCGGCGCGGCGACGAGCTGTTCGACCTGTCGTTCTCCGGCATCAAGACGGCCGTGCGCTACTGGATCACCGGCCTCCCCGAGTCCGAGCGCGCCGAGGCCGTCGAGCGCCACCGCGCCGACGTCTGCGCCTCGTTCCAGCAGACCGTGGTCCAGGCGCTGGTGGAGGGCGTCCGCCAGGCGGTGCGCGAGACCGGCGTGGGGGCCGTGGCGGTCGTGGGCGGCGTCTCGGCCAACCGGGGCCTGCGCGCGGCCATCGCCCAAGCCGGCCAGGCCGACGGCTTCGAGACGTTCGTCCCGGACACCGCCCACTCGGTCGACAACGCGGCCATGATCGCCGTCACGGCTGCGGCCAAGTGGGCCGCCGGCCAGGCCGACGGCCTGGACCTGGCCGCCCGCCCGTCGCTCGCGCTCTGACGCCCCGCTGGCGGTTTGCCCCGGCGGGTCCCCCTGACGCCGTCCGCCAGCGGGACACGGCCGCCGCGAGGCGCGTAGGGACCGACCCGCCTCCACGCCCGTGACCCCGCTGCCCGCCTCTGCCTTCCGCCGCGCCGACGAGTCCGACGACGGACTTTTCTACGCCGTCCCCCGCCTCGTCCACCACATCGACGACGGCGCCCAGGCGGCTGTGACGGCGCTCTACCGCGAGCACGTGCCCGAGGGCGCCGACGTGCTGGACCTGATGTCGAGCTGGGTCAGCCACCTCCCGCCCGAGCTGGACCTGGGCCGCGTGGCCGGGCTGGGCATGAACGCCCGAGAGCTGGGTGCCAACCCGCGCCTGACCGAGCGCGCGGTCCAGAACCTCAACGCCAACCCCACGCTGCCCTACGGCGACGGCGCGTTCGACGCGGCGCTGTGCTGCGTCTCGGTCCAGTACCTCACGCGCCCCGTCGAGGTGTTTGCCGAGGTCGGGCGCGCGCTCCGGCCCGGCGCGCCGTTCGTGGTCACGTTCTCCAACCGCTGCTTCCCCACCAAGGCCGTCGCCGCCTGGCGCGCCCTGGACGACGACGGCCACGCGGCCCTGGTCGCCGAGACGCTCCGCCAGTCGGGCGCGTTCGGGCCGGCAGAAGTCTCGGCGCACCGGCCTCGCGGTGGCGACCCGCTGATCGGCGTCGTCGCGCGGAGGCTGGCGGACCGGTAGCCGCTCGGATCGACTGAGAGACGGCGCCCCGATGCGTTCCGGCATCGGACGCCGCGACCGCGCGCTATTGCGCACGGCGACTCAGTCCACGCCCAGCGCCTTGTGCGTCTGGACCGACACCCGCCAGCGTGGGTCCTCAAAACACAGGTCGAGGGCCAGGCGCGTCGCCTCCGCCAGCCGCGGACCGTCCTCGGGCTGGAGCCACAGGTACCGCGACCCGTCGGGCCGCTGGCGGGCGCGCGCCGCCAGCGCGGCGTAGGCCCCGGGGCGGTAGTCGGGGACGACCAGCTTGAGCTCGTCGCACGCCTCGATGGGCAGTTGCTCGACGGGCAGCTTGGGGCTGCACACGACCCAGTCGGGCGCCGGGCCGTCACCGAAGGCATCCGCGAGCCGCTGGGTGCCATTCGTTTCGACGGCGACCCAGAAGCCTTGATCGTGGAGCGCCTCGATCAGCTCGGCGTCGGCCTGGAGCAGCGGCTCGCCGCCGGTGAGCACGCAGAACCGGACGCCCCCGGCGACGGCCGCGGCCTGGGCGGCGAGGTCCCCGGCCGACAGCTTGACCGCGCCGGGCGGCGCGAAGTCGGTGTCGCACCAGAGCGCGCAGGCGTTGCCGTGGCGGGCCGCGTCCCGCTGGCGGTCTCGGTCGTAGCCGCTCCACAGGTTGCAGCCGGCCAGGCGGACGAACACGGCCGGCCGGCCGGCCTGGGCGCCCTCGCCCTGGACCGTCCGCCAGATCGCCTTGACGGCGTAGCGCCGGCCGCCGGCGGGCGACGCCGCCAGCCGGTCGGACAGGCCGGCCTCGCGCTCGGAGGTGGGAAGCGTCGGAGTCATGGCCGAAACAACGGCTCGGCCAGCGCGCGAGCGCGCGGCACGGCCCGGCTCAGACCAAACCCCCGGATTCTTCGTGCCGAGCGGATCCGCTGGAACCCCGGCGCGCAGGCGCGATTGACCCGGTCCCTCACACCATCTCCATCATGGCAGACACTCCCTCCAGCGACAAGCAGACCCAGACCTGGCCCGATCTGGCCATCGGGCTCTACGACAAGCTCACCGGCCGCAACGCCGAGATCGAGTACGACTTCGGCGACGACTTCCAGGTCGAGGTCCCCAGCGGCACCGGGCCGAGCGCGACGCACGCGACGTGGAAGATGTCGGGCAAGGTGACCATCCGCACGCGCGACCCCGAGCACGGCGGCTCGGCCAAGAAATAATGCGCCGCCTTGAGATCGACGCGGATCTCGACCTATCGGTCGACGGCCACCCCGTCTCTATCACCGGCCGCGGCCAGACGCTGACCGTCGAGGTGGACTCGGCCCAGACGGCGTGGCAACTGTTCCAGGCCAACCGGCCCGGCCGCCACCTGGTCCGGTCGATCACCGACACGCTGGACGTGTTCGGCATCGACGTCGAGGTGACGGTGGGCGGCCGTCCGCTGGTGTCCGCCGGCCCGTCGGCCGAGGGCGGGCGGCTGGCCCAGGCGTTGGGGCTGCCGTCGGTCGAGGTGACCGTCCCGCCGCGGGCCGTGTGGGCGGGCGTCGGGCTGGCCGCGCTCGCCGGGCTGGCGGTCGGGCTCCGCCGGCGCTAGGGCACGTCGCGGACGGAGTCGTCAGGTTGGTGAGTCGGTAGGACTCGATAGCCTTCGTAGGGGCGTATCGCGATACGCCATGCCCCGCACGGTGTACCCAACAGAGTCCTTCTACATGCCCACGCTCGACCCGGCCCAGGCGCCGACGCCGGACCCTGACGCCATCGAGTTGGTCGCCGCCGAGTCCTCGGCGACGCCCGACCGCGCGCTCCCGACGGTCGCCATCGCGGGCGCGTCCGGCTTCGTTGGGACCGCCATCCGCCACGCGCTGGCGGACGACTACCGCATCGTCGGGCTGACGCGCTCGCCGGCGCGCGCCGCCAGCGGGAACGACGGCAGGGTGCTGTGGCGCCACTGCGACCTGTACTCGCTCAAGGCGGTTGAGGCCGGGCTCGACGGCGTCGACGTGGCCGTCTACCTCGTCCACTCGATGCTGCCCTCGGCGCGGCTCACCCAGGGCACGTTTGCGGACCTGGACCTGATCCTGGCCGACAACTTTGCGCGCGCGGCCCAGAGGGCCGGCGTCAAACAGATCGTCTACCTCAGCGGCCTGCTGCCGGACGACAAGAGCGACCTCTCCAAGCATCTGCGCAGCCGGTGGGAGGTGGAGCGGACGCTGGCGGCGCACGGCACGCCGGTCACGACGTTGCGCACCGGCCTGGTCGTCGGCAAGGGCGGCTCGTCGTTGCAGATCCTGGTCAACCTGGTCCGCCGCCTGCCGACGATGCTGCTGCCGTCGTGGACGGACTCCCGAACTCAGCCCGTTGCTCTGCAAGACGTGGTGCGCGCCGTCCAGCTGGTGGTCGGCGCGCCCGAGCGGTTTACGGGCACCTTCGACGTGGCCGGGCCGGAGGTCATGACCTACCGCGACATGCTGGAGCGAACGGCCCGGGTGCTGGGCGTCGAGCGCAAAATGACGAGCGTGCCGGTGATCACGCCGCGCTTGTCCACACTGTGGGTAAGCCTGGTATCCGGGAGCCCGCGCGCCTTGGCCGGACCGCTGGTGGCGAGCCTGCGCCACAACATGGTGGTCGAGGACAACCGGGTGCAGCAGGCGATTGCGCCCCAGGCGCTCGGCTTCGAGGAGGCGTTGGAACTGGCGATCCAGCCTGACGGCACGCCGTTCCCCGACGCCCGCCACGGCCACCGCCAGCTGGACGACCGCGCGGTGCGCAGCGAGCGGCTGGTGCGGTCGGTCCAGCGGTTCCGCCTGCCCCGAGGCCGAGACGCCGAGTGGGCCGGGGCCGAGTACATGCGCTGGCTCGACGGCTTTGCCGGTCCGCTCATCCGGGTCCGGGTCACCGGCGAGCCCGGCTCCCAGGTGGCCCGGTTCTCGGTCCGCCCGCTGCCGCGCCCCGTGCTGGAGCTGACGCACTCGGCCGACCGGAGCACGCCCGACCGGGCGCTGTTCTACGTCACCGGCGGCCTGCTCGCCGAGACGGACGCGCCCAAGCCGGCGCGCCTGGAGTTCCGCGAGGTCCTGGGCGGGACCACGCTGTTGGCCGCCATCCACGACTTTGCCCCGCGCCTGCCCTGGGTCCTGTACCGGCTGACGCAGGCGGCGGCCCACCTGTTCGTGATGGCCCAGTTCGGCCGCCACCTCGACCGGCTGGCGGAGCGCGCCGACGGCGCGTAACGAGACCGGGCGTATTGCGATGCGCCCCTACTGGGCAGACTCGTCGTCCGGCACCCAGCCCTGGCGGACGGCCTCGGCCCACCCCTCGGCGCGGAGCCGAGACGCCGGGTTGTCCAGCCGGCCGTAGCCCCAGGCGTGGCGCTGGGTGCGGTCGCCGTGGTAGTCGGTGTGGCTATGCTCGCGGACGGCCTCCAGCACGTCGACGCCCCGGACCGTGCCCAGGTCGGCCGCCAGCTTCCAGGTCTCGGCCTTGGTCCGCGTCATCAGCGGCGTGTGGATGGCCACCTCGGCGTCCAGGGCCAGCGACAGCGTCCGGGCCTGGGACTCGACGAACGAGAGCCGGCAGTCGGGGTAGCCCGACGCGTCGGTCTGGCACATCCCGCCGACCAGGTCGGCGATGCCGCGGACGAACCCGTACGACGCCGCGGCGGTCAGGAACAGCGCGTTGCGGCCGGGCACGAACGACGCCGGCAGTCCGGGCGCCCGCTCGTGCTCCTGGTCCGTGTCGCCCGCCTCGTCCGCCAGCAGCGCGGAGCCGGAGAGCAGGCCCGTGAGGTCCTGGACGTGGAACGGCACGCCGGCTTGGTCGGCGATGGTGCGGGCCTGGCGTAGCTCGACGGCGTGGCGCTGGCCGTAGTCGAACGCGAGCGCCTGGACGCGGTCGAAGCCGCCGCCGAGCGGCGCGGGCGCGAGCGCCCAGAACAGGCACGTCGTGGAGTCCTGGCCACCGGAGAGCAGGACGAGGGCGGAGGAAGGCATGGGAGAGCGGGAGAGCGGGAGAGCGGGAGAGCGGGAGAGCGGGAGAGCGGGAGAGCGGGAGAGCGGGAGAGCGGGAGAGCGGGAATCTGACGCCCGCCGACCGCTGGCGCCCCAAGCCGGCGAGCAGATTCTGCCAGTTCCCGTCTCCTCCAGTTCCCGTCCCCCTGCCGCCCATTCCCCATCTTTCGCAAAGAACACAGCCGGGGCACCGACAGGCCGCCGCTGCCCCGTTGCTATCCTCGCACCTGCCCCGCTGCACGCCCCCGCGCAGGCCGCCGGCGCCTTCCCCTTTAGTTAGCTATGGCCGACGAACGCCCCCCCGACGACGCCCTCGACGCCTTCCACCAGCAGGCGCTCGACCACACGCGCGCCTCGCTGGAGCACATGGCCGCGTACGGCATCGAGCCCGAGGGCCGCGTCGCGCTGTTCCTGCCCGCTGACGCGCGCCAGCACGAGATCCACCGGATGCCGTACGAGCACGCGGCCCGCCAGCGGGTCGTGTACACGACCGAGCCCGGCGAGTTTACGGCGCTGTGCCCGTTTTCCGGCCTGCCCGACTCCGGGACCGTGCGCATCGAGTACGTGCCGGGCTCGTGGCTCTTGGAGCTCAAGAGCCTGAAGTACTACCTGATCAGCTGGCGCCACATCGGGGCGGCCCAGGAAGACATCACGGCCATCGTGTTCGAGGACCTCGCCCGCCACCTCGGCGACCCGCACCGGCTGATCGTGACCACCGACTACACCGTCCGCGGCGGCATCCACACCGTGTGCACCGTCGACAGCGACGACCAGCCGCGCGCCGCTGGCGGCGACGGCCTCTAGCCCATGAAAAAGCTCCTCCTCATCGCCGTCGTGCTCGTCGCCTTGGGCGGCCTGTTCGCCGGCTGGCTGGCGTTCTTCCCGAACACGGCCCACGACGAGCCGGCCGGCATCCGCCTGCCCGCCGACGTCACGTTCGCGTCCATGCTCGACTCGCTCGACGCCGCCGGCGCGCTGGGCTCCCGCGCGTCGATGGAGACGTTCGGCAAGACCACCGGCTGGGACGACCAGGTCAAGACCGGCTACTACCTCATCCAGCCCGGCATGAGCAACTGGGCCGTGCTGGACAAAATCCGCAAGGGGCTGCAGGACGACTTCCGGATCACCATCCCGGGCGGGCTCACGCCCGAGCGGTTCGGCCGCGTGATGGAGCGCCAGCTCGGGACCGACTCGGCGGAGGTCGTGGCGGCGGTCCGCGACCCGGGGCTGGCGGAGCAGCTCGGCACGACGCCCCGGCTGTTGCTCGGGCGGATGCGCGCCAACACCTACGACATCCGCTGGACCGACGACGCGCGCCGGGCCGTGACCCGGATCAAGGAAAAGAGCGACCAGTTCTGGACCGACGAGCGCGTGGCGCAGGCCGAGACGCTCGGGATGACGCCGGACCAAGCGATCACGATGGCGTCGATCGTGCAGTGGGAGGCCCAGAAGCCGGAGGAGCGGCCCACGATCGCCGGCGTCTACCTCAACCGCCTGCTCGGCCGGACGCCCGCCGGGCGGATGCGGCTCCAGGCCGACCCGACGGTGCAGTACGCGCTGATGGAGTCCGACGGGGGCCCGATGCGGCGGCTGCTGTTCAAGGACTACGCGTTCCCGCACCCGTACAACACGTACCAGATCGACGGCCTGCCGCCCGGCCCGCTGAACAACCCGTCCGACGACGCCATCGAGGCCGTCCTGGCCGGCGGCGAGGGCGACTACCTCTACTTCGTCGCCGACGGGACGGGCGGCCACGACTTTAGCCGGACCATCGGGGAGCACAACGAGAAGGCCCGCCGCTGGAGCGCGTGGCTGAGCGAGCAGGTGCGGATCAAGCGCCAGCGCGAGGCGGCGGCGGGGGAGGCTGGAGAGTAGAGGATGGAACGCTCGGTGTGAGATAGAAACGATATCCTCCACGTGCCGGCCTCCCTCTCCGTCGTCCCCGCGCACGCGGGGATCCAGAGTATTGGGAACGCCTCTCACGACGACCGCCAGCGCGGCGGACGTGCGCCCCGGGCCGAATCCGCTTCCCGCTGGCAGCTCTGTTGGTCATCCGCCTCCGCGCTCGCCATTCTGGATTCCCGCGTGCGCGGGGACGACGAAGTGGGGAGGATGGGTCGCAAACTCAAGCCGTTCGAGCGCTTCCCATGTCAACTCACGCCAAGCGTTGGAGAGCGGCGTTTCCGCTGTGGCGTCCGCGGTCCCGCGCTGGCTACCATCTAGAAGCCCGGCCCAGCCCACTGGCGGCCGGCCTCCGCCAGTCGGTCGAGCGGTGCCGCGTGCCGCCAGTAGGAACGGCTAGCCGCTGAAGGCGACTCTCTCCCTGCCGATACCGCTCCCCATGCGCCCGGTCCTCACGCTCGCCGCCGCCCAGCTCCGGGCCGACCTCCGCCACCCGCGCACGGGCAAGCGGAGCGCGGGGCGCGTGGCCACGACGCTGATCGCCTACGGGTTCTCGGGGGCCGTGCTGGCGCTCTCGCTGGGCCGAGCGCCGGCCGAGCAGGCGCTGTTCGTCGGCGCCAGCTTCGCGATCGTGCTGGCCGCGTTCGGCGTCGTGGGCTCCTACGACGAGCTGATGGGCCGCCCCCGCGACAACGCCTGGCTGACCACGCTGCCGGCGACCGAGGCCCAGCACTACGGCGCCCGCCTGCTCGGGATCGCGCTGACGGTGACGCTGATGGCGCTCGGCGTGGCCGTGCCGGTCGGCCTGCGCGCCGGGCTCACCTGGGGCGCGGCGTCCGGGCTGGTGGTCGGCGGCAGCATCGCGGCGACGGTGGTGTGGACGGCGCTCGCGGGGCTGGCGGTGCTGTGGGGCCTGACGCTCGTGCTCCCCCAGAGAGCACTGCGGACGGCGCTCTCGGTCGCGCGGACGGTGCTGATCGGCGCGCTCGTGCTCGGCTTCCAGACCATCGGCGCCTCGTCGACGGCCCTCGACGCGCCGTGGTGGCCCGGCGCCTGGGTCGCCGACGCCTTTGCCGGTCGCCCCACCTGGGGGCTGGCGACGTGCACCGGCTCGGTGCTCGCCTTCGCCGTCCTGTTCGGCGCGGTCTTCCCCCGCCACTACTTCCGCCTGCTTCGCCTCTTGGCCCACGGCGCCCGCCAGCACGGGAAGCAGACGCGGCTGGGCCGAGGCCTGACGGCGCCCGAGCGCTGGGCCATCGGCGCCGGCCCGGCACGGGCTGCCTACGGGTTCGCCGTCGCCGCTTTCGCCGACGACCGCTTGGTGCGGGGCCGGCTGTGGCCGGCGGCCCTGCTTCCGGCCGGCTTCGTGGTCTTCGGCTGGCTGAGCGGCGGGCTGGCGAGCACCGGGGGCCGGGGCGCGGCCGGCGTGCTCCAAGGCGCCTACGACGTGCTCTCAGATCCCCAGACCCAGCTCCACCTGTCGGTGCTGGTGGTGCTCCTGTTCTGCGTCCAGTCGCTCGTCCAGACGCTCCAGTACTCCGACTACGCCCAGGCGTCGTGGGTGTTCGGCACGCTGCCGGAGGCGCGTCCGCGCGTGCTCCAGGTCGGCGCCCAGGCGGCCCTGGTGTGGCGGATCCTGCTCCCGCTCCACGTCGGCCTAGCGGTGCTGCTCACGCTGACGATGCCGGCCGCCGACGCCGTGGTCCACGCGGCGCTGTGGTTTGCGACGGCGGCGGCGGTGTCGCGCGCCTACGCCCTGGCGCACCGGGCCCCGCCGTTCTCGCGCGCCAGCGACAAGTTCAACGCGGCCAGCCGGTTCGTGCCGCTGCTCGTCTCGATTCCCCTGGGCGTGGCCGCGCTCTTCCTCCAGGTGTGGGCGCTGACGACGCTGGGCCGAGCCGTCGCGGTCGTAGCGGGGCTCCTGGCGGCGTCCGCCGTCGTGGGCCGAGTCGCCGTCCAGAGGCCGCGCCGCGCCGCCTCTCACCCGGTCCCGGCGTAATGGCGCACGCCCCGCTGGCGGCGTCCGTCACCGGACGGAGCTACCCTGCCGGCCGTAGGCGCCAGCGGCCGGCGACGGCCTGCGAGTGCGGCCCGTGCCGGAGTGGCGGGGGCCGCAGTGCTCTCTAAGGGCGCCGGCTAGTTGTTGCCACCGCGACGGCGGCTGGGCGCGCGCTCGTTGCCCCCGCGGCGGGGGGCGGGGCGGCTCTCCCGCCGGGGGGCCGGGGCGGGCCGCGACTCTCGACGCGGCGGCGCCGGGCGGCTCTCGCGCCTCGGAGGCGGTGCCGGACGGCTCTCGCGGCGCGGAGGTGGCGCCGGACGCGACTCGCGACGTGGTGACGGCGCCGGCCGGCTTTCCTGGCGCCGAGGCGGGGCCTGGCGCGACTCGCGACGTGGCGACGGCGCCTGGCGCGACGGCTCGGCACGACGGGCGGGCGGCGACTCCGCGCGGCGCCTTGCCGGTGCGTCGGTGCGGCCCGCCCGCGACGGCGGGGCCTCCGTGCGACCGACCCGTGCCGGCGGCGCGTCGCTCCGGCCCGTACGTGGCGGCGCGGCGCTCCGGCGCCCGACGCGCTCGGGCACCGCCGACGGGACCCGGGTGCGGCCCGTCGAGCGGGTGATGCCGCCGGGCCCCGCCGCGCTCGGCAACCGCGCGGGTGCCAGCCCGCGCCGTGCCGGCTGGCGGGCCGGGTCGGGGACCGACTGCACGGCCGGCGTCGCTCGCGCTAGGCTGCGGATTCGGCTCCGGCGCCCGTCGTCGTAGCCGTCGCGGAAGTCGTTGTAGCCGCGGTGGCGCGGGCGGCCGTAGTAGCCCGGCCCGTAGTAGCCCGACGCGTACCCGTCGTAGAAGCCGTCGCGGTAGCCGGCCCCGTACCCATAGCCGCCGTACCCGTAGCCGCCGTAGCCCCACCCGATGGACACGGAGACGCCCGGCCCATACCACGGGTCGTACGCCCACGGGTCGTAGTAGCCGTAACCGGCGTAGTACGGGTCGTAGTAGGCCCGGTGCGCCCAGGCGCGGCGGTGCCGCCACGTCGGGTACCACCCGAACCGCACGTAGGGCCGGTAGGTGGCGTAGGGCCGGTAGTAGCGGTAGGGCGACGGGAAGTAGGCCGGGTCGCCGTAGCGGTAGTAACCGGCGGAGTAGCCGCCGTAGTAGACCTCGTCGTCGGCGCCCTGGGCGTAGTCGTCGAGGTCGGCCGCGACGTCCTCGTAGTAGTACGTGCCCTCGTCCTGGTAGTAGTAGCGCGAGACCGTCACGTCCGACGGGTCCAGGGCGCCGCCCGCACCCGTCCCGTACGACCCCATCGCGCGCGTCTCCGGGGCGCCCTCCGGGTTGCCCAGCGGCACCGCGCCGCTGGCGATGTCCTCCGGCGTGGGGACCGCCACCTCCGCCGTGTCGCCGTAGGGGTTCTCGGGGATGTCCATCGTGGCCGCCAGCCCGACGCGGGCCGGGCCGGCCGTGTCCGCCTGGGCCACGGGCGCGCGCGGCGGGGCCGGCTCAGGGCGAGACGTGGCGCAGCCGGCGAGGGCCGCCGCCAGTGCGAGGAACGCGAGCCGGCGGATCGGCGGCCGGGCGGTCGGGGTGCGCCCCGCGAACCGAGAGGTCGGCGAAGCCAGCGGGATCGTAGGCATGGTGACAGGGGGGAGCGGTGCGGAGGCCGCGCGAAGAGGGGGCGGTCGGAGCCGGCCGGGCCAGGAGCCCAGGTATATTCGCCGGCCCGTCCAACTCAGCCGCGCCTCGCGGCTTGTGAGTAACGCACAGCGGAGGCCAACGATCCGCCCCCGACCGTGCGCCGGCCTCCGGGTCGCCGACGGCCCTAGCCCACCAAGGTCCTCCTCGCGCTCGCCGGCCCCCCGGCCCCCTCCATGGCCGAACAGATCACCCCCCGCGCCGACGACTACGGCCAGTGGTACCAGGACGTCATCCGCGCCGCCAAGCTCGCCGAGACCTCGCCCGTCCGCGGCTCGATGGTCATGCCGCCCAACGGCTACGAGCTGTGGGAGAACATGCGCGACGGGCTGGACGGGATGTTCAAGGCGACGGGCCACCGCAACGCCTACTTCCCGCTCTTCATCCCCAAGAGCTTCCTGGAGAAGGAGGCCGAGCACGTCGAGGGCTTTGCCAAGGAGTGCGCCGTGGTGACGCACTATCGCTTGAAGGAAGAGGGCGGCGAGCTGATCGTCGACCCCGACGCCGAGCTGGACGAGCCGCTGGTCGTCCGCCCCACGTCCGAGACCATCATCTGGGACACGTACTCCCGCTGGATCCAGAGCTGGCGCGACCTGCCGCTCAAGCTTAACCAGTGGGCCAACGTGGTCCGCTGGGAGATGCGGACGCGGCTGTTCTTGCGCACCGCCGAGTTCCTGTGGCAGGAGGGCCACACGGCCCACGCCACCGAGCAGGAGGCCGTCGACGAGACCCGGCAGATGTTGGACGTCTACGCCGACTTTGCCCAGGACTGGATGGCGATGCCCGTCATCCGGGGCGTCAAGACCGCCAGCGAGCGGTTCCCCGGCGCCGTGGACACCTACTGCATCGAGGCGCTGATGCAAGACGGCAAGGCGCTCCAGGCCGGCACCAGCCACTTCCTGGGCCAGAACTTTGCCCGCGCGTTCGACTGCACGTTCCAGAACCAGGACAACGAGCCCGAGTACGTCTGGGCGACGAGCTGGGGCGTCAGCACGCGGTTGATCGGCGCCCTGATCATGACGCACGGCGACGACGCTGGCGTGATCATGCCGCCCCGGCTGGCGCCGGTCCAGGTGGCCATCGTCCCGATCACGCGCAAGAACGGCGACAACGAGGCCGTGATGGACGCGGCCCGGCAGATGCGCGACGACCTGGTGGCCGACGGCGTCCGCGTGGTCCTGGACGACCGCGACCAGTACCGACCGGGCTGGAAGTTCGCCCAGTACGAGGTCGAGGGAGTCCCCGTGCGGCTGGCGGTCGGCCCGCGCGACGTCGAGAACGGGACGGCGGAGATGGCGCGGCGCGACTCGGGCGACAAGGAGGCGGTGAGCCAGCGCGAGATCGCGGCCCACGTTCGCCGCGCGCTCCACGAGGTCCAGCAGGGGCTCTACGACCGCGCCCTCGCCTTCCGCCAGCAGCACACCCACACGGCCGACACCTACGACGCGTTCAAGGCCCAGATCGAGGAGGGCGGCTTCGTGCTCATGCACTGGGACGGGACGGCCGAGACCGAGGCCCAGGTCAAGGAGGAGACCAAGGCGACGATCCGCTGCGTCCCGTTCCCGGGCCAGTTCTCGGGCGTCGACACCGAGGCGCCGGGCACCGACCCGGTCAGCGGGGCGCCGTCGGCCGGCCGCGTGGTGTTTGCTCGGGCCTACTAGTCCCGGCGCGCCATGCCTCGGCCGCTCCCCCCGCCCTCGCCGGCCGCCCCGCCGAGCCCGACCGCCAGCCGAGCGGCGCGGGACCGCGGCTACCGGCTGGCGAACGCGGTCTCGTACTTCCTCAACCCGCTGGTCTTCCCGCCGGTCGCGTTCGCGCTGATCGAGTGGCACTTTGGCGGCGGCTGGGCCTCGGTGGCCTGGACGTTCGGGGTGTCGCTGGCGTTTTTCTGCCTGCTCCCGCTGGTCTACGTCGCCGGGATGGTGCGGAGCGGGCGCGCCGAGAGCCTGGAGGTGCGCGACCGGTCCCGCCGGCTGGGCCCGCTGGTGGTCAGCATCGCGTCGTACGCCGTCGGGGCGTTGCTGCTGTGGCGCACGGTCCAGGGGCCGGCGCTGCCGCTGATCGTGGCGTTCGCGGCGCTCTACCCGCTCAACACGGCGGTCCTGCTGCTGATCACGCTGCGCTGGAAGATCTCGATCCACATGACGAGCCTGGCCGGCTTCGTGGGCGTGCTGCTGTTCGTGGCCGTGACCGTCTGGCGGGACCTGCCGGCCGGCCCCGAGGCGGCGCTGACCGCGGCGACGGTGGCGCCGCTGGTGCTCCTGGTGCCGCTCCTGATGTGGGCGCGCGTCCGCGTGGGCGCGCACACGTTGGGGCAGGTCGTGGCCGGCGCCGCGTTCGGGCTGGTGGTGCTGCCGGCCGAGCTGTGGTGGATCGTGGTCCACTGGCTCGACCTGGTAGGCTGAGCCCGACCTGGTGGGCTGAGCCCGTCCCGCTGGCGGCCACCGCCAGCCGGCGGGGGGGCGCCCCACGGGGCGCCTCTGCGGGACCAGGGCCGTGGATCCTGGACGGCCGGCCCGGTCCATTCCCCATTAAGCGTCTGCGAGCCGGGAACGGCGGGAGGCCGCGCGCGCGTTCCGGCTGAAACCAACGACCCTTTATGGAAGCCACCATTGGCACCGGCACGTACGGACCCGGCCCGCAGGCCAGCGTCCCCGACGCCTTCGAGCACCCGCGCGGCCTGTTCTGCAACCGCACGCTCAACCTGCGCAAGATCCAGGCGGTCGGCTACGACATGGACTACACCCTCGTTCACTACCACGTGGCGCTGTGGGAGGAGCGGGCCTACAGCTACATCAAGGCCGGGCTGGCGGCCCAGGGTTGGCCCGTCGCGGACCTGGTGTTCGACCCCGACCTGGTGGTCCAGGGGCTGGTCGTGGACACCGAGTTGGGCAACGTGGTCAAGGCCAACCGGTTCGGCTACGTCAAGCGCGCCTACCACGGGACGGAGGCGCTGGGCTACGACGACCAGCGCGCGGCCTACCGCCGGACGCTCGTCGACCTCCGCGACCGCCGCTGGCGGTTCATGAACACGCTGTTCTCGATCTCCGAGGCCGGCATCTACCTCCAGCTCGTCGACAAGCTGGACGCCGGCGAGCTGCCGGCCCGGCTGGGCTACGACGACCTCTACGAGTCGGTCCGCCAGGCGCTCGACGCGGCCCACTTGGAGGGCCTGCTCAAGGCCGAGATCCTGGCCGACCCCGACCGCTTCGTCGCCCCCGACCCCGACGTGCCGCTGGCGCTCCTGGACCAGAAGGAGGCCGGCAAAAAGATCCTGCTCATCACCAACTCCGAGTGGGAGTACGCCGCGCCGATCCTGAGCTACGCCTTCGACCCGCACCTGCCGGGCGAGATGACCTGGCGGGACCTGTTCGACCTGGCCATCGTCGGCGCCCGCAAGCCGGCGTTCTTCGACGAGCAGGCGCCGGCCTTCGAGGTCGTCGGCGAGGACGACGCCGGGCGGGCGGTCCTGCGGAGTCACACCGGGCCGCTTGAGGAGGGCCGCGCCTACGTCGGCGGCAACGCGGCCCTCGTCGAGGCCAGCCTGGGCATCGAGGGCAGCCAGATCCTGTACGTCGGCGACCACGTGTTCGCCGATGTCAAGACGTCCAAGAGCGTGCTCCGCTGGCGGACGGCCCTGGTGCTGCGCCCGCTGGAGGACGAGATCGAGGCGCTGAACGCGTGGCGCGGCGAGCAGCAGCGCCTGTCGGCCATGATGGCCGAGAAGGAGCGGCTGGAGGCCTACTTTTCGGCCCTGCGCCTGGAGCGCCAGCGGAACGGGGCCGGCTACGGGCCGCAGACCGACCGCTCGGCCGAGTGGCTGAGCGAGCGCATCGCCACCACGCGCGAGCGGCTGGTGGCCCTGGACGCCGAGATCGGCCCGCTAGCGGCGGCCTCGTCGCGGCTCGTCAACCCGCGCTGGGGGCCGCTGATGTGGGCCGGCAACGACAAGAGCCACCTGGCGCGTCAGATCGAGGCCTCGGCCGACGTCTACACGGCGCGCGTCTCCAACTTCCTCCACTACACGCCGTTCGTCACGCTGCGTAGCCCGCGCGGCTCGCTCCCCCACGACTCCGCGACGGACCAGGCCGAGGGCTTGGAGGAGGCCGCCCGCGACCTCGGCGTCGACGGCTTCGGCGCCGACGACTAACGGCCCGCCCTGCCGCCTCCGCCAGCCGGGCGGTCGGTCGGCCCGAGCGGTACCCTTTTGCCCGGGCGTACCCCGTCCCCCATGACCCTCTCCCCTGCCCACCGCCGCGTGCTCGACGCCGCCCTCGCGCTCGTCCGCGACCAGCGCCAGCGGGCCGAGGCCGGCGGCGCGCCGTTTGCGCCCGGCCTCGTCTGGACCGGCCCGTTTGGCCTGGGCTACCTGCTGGGCGCCGTCGACGCGCTGTGCCAGGCCAACGGCGCCCCCTTCGACGCCGCCGGCCTGGCGGTCTTCGCGCTCGTGCTCGACGACACATTCGGGCCGGAGGCCGCCGACAGCCTGCGCCGCCAGGCCGTCGAGTGGGTCCAGGGCGACGACGAGACGTTCGGGCGCGGCCGCGCGTGGGGCGGCAACGAGGCCTTAGGCGCCGCCCAGGGCCGCCACACGCCGGTCGGGCTGGTCCACCTCGCGCGCGGCGACGAGGGGCGGATGGGGCCGCCGCGCGAGTAGACCGCCGGCGAGACCCGCCGGCCGCTGGCGGCACCGGCGGAGCGGCCGGCGCCGGAGCTCACCGGCTGGCAGGGACCTCGGCTATCTTGGTCTCCCACCGTCCTGGGTGCTGTCCCCCCCGTGCCCCCCTCCAAACCCACGGCCGACCCTACCGACTCGCCGCGCCCCGAGCCGCCGCGCCCCGAGCCGGGCGCGGGCGACGCGGAGACGGCGCTCGGCCGGGACCGGGAGCCGACGCTCCGCGAGCACTTGGCCGCGACCTGGCGCGGTACGTCGCCCGTCGCGCGCTGGGCCGCCGCCGCCGTGCTGGCGGTCCTGGTCGGGTGGCTGGTGGTCCCGCGCCTGGCCTCCGTCGCCGAAGGGCCCGAGGCCGAGGACGCCCAGACCCGCGCCGCGCGCGACCGCGCCCAGTGGGCCGCCATGCGCCGCCAGTCGCCGGTGTCGCTGGGCGCCGACCCCATCGAGGACGCGCTCGGCCCCGGCGACGCCGAGCGCGCCGACGACCGCTACGCCGACTACTACGTCCACCGGGCCGACAGCGCCCGCTTCTCGGTCCTGGTCACCTCCGAGGCCTTCGCGCCCGACGTGGCCGTCCGCCTGCCCGACGGGCGCACCGTGGCGGCGTCGAACCTGCTGCGCACGACCCGCCGCGCCGAGATCGACGGGCTGGAGGGGCCGGGCGCGTTCGAGATCGTGGTCACGTCGCGCGAGCCCCGCACCCAGGGCGCGTACCAGCTGGCGGTGGTGCCGGCCGCCCCCATCGACTCCGTCTCCGTCGACGGCGAGGCCCGGCTGGACACCCTCGCGGCCGGGCCGCTGCGCGCCGGCCGCTACGAGCGCGCGTTCGGCATCGCGGCCGGCTCCGAGTTCCCCGTCGTCGTCCGCGTCGTGTCGGGGGCGTTCCGGCCCCGCGTGCACCTGTTCGGCCCCAACGGCGAGGTCCGCGGCGACTGGCAAACGATGGAGCGGGCCGCCAGCGGCGACAGCCTCAACGGCGTCGTCCTCCGCTACGTGCCGGGGTGGGACGCCCCCTACCGCCTGCTGGTGAGCTCGGAGGAGCCGCGCGCCGTCGGCCCGTTCGCGATCGACGTCCGCTCCGTCTCCGTCCAAGAGCTCAGCGCCGACGGACGGCCGCTGGAGGCCACGTTGGGCGACGTGAGCTGGCTCGAAAACGGCCGCTACATCGACACGTACCGGTTCCGAGCGCGGGGCGGCGCCAAGACCATCGTCACGGTCCAGTCGGAGGCGTTTGCGCCGGCGTTCAAGGTCTGGAACGTCCGCGGGCGGTCGCGGAACGACGTCGGCGAGAGCCTCAACGCGGCCGGCTCGGCGTCGGCGACGCACGAGGCCACGCTCGACGCGGGCGAGTACTTCCTGGAGGTCACCTCGGGCGGGCCCGACTCGCTCTACGCGGCCGACCGGAGGCGGCCGGGCGGGGCCTACGCCGTCACGGTGGAAGCGGAGGAGCTGGCGCCGCCGGCGCCGCCGTCGTCGTCCCCCAGCGCCCCTTCCATCTTCGACACGGACCCGTCGAGCCGGATGTTCTCGACCGAGGTCCGGCGCACCGGCCAGAGCGGCGGGAGCACGTTCGAGGTGGGCGTGACCCACGTCGCCATCTCGTACCCCGGCACGGCGCGGACGCGCGTCCAGCTCAGCGTCACCGTCCGCTCGGTGGACTACGCGGGCAACTGGGCGCCGTGGTCCAGCTTTGCCGGCCAGTCCTACGTCGTCGACGACCGGGGGCGGCGCTACACCGCGTCGGTGGCCGAGAGCCAGAGCCCGTCGGGGCCGACCGCCGCGCCGGGCACGGCGCGGCGCGGGACGGTCGTGTTCTACCTGCCCGAAGTGGCCCCCAACATCCAGCGCCTCGTGATGGTGGCGTCCATCGGCGAGCGGACGGTGACGCTGCCCATCCCCGTGCCCTAGCGCCGCGGCCCGCCCGCCGACCGGGGGCGCCAGCGGCTGGCGGCTTCGGTGGCGAACGGCTCGGGTGGCAGGAGGCCTTAGGGGCCCGCGTTTGGAGCGGGCACGACAGACTCGGCCGTCGGGGCCGCCCCCGGGCCGGTCGTGGGCTCCTCGCGGGCGCCGAGCCACAGCCACAGCGCGGCGATGGTGGCCAGCGCCAGCCCGCCGTGCGCCACGATCACTAGAGCCGGCCACGGCTCGTCGCGGATCTGACGAGAGAACAGGTAGGCCCCGCCGGCAGCGACCACGGCGAACGACGCCACGATCCACCACCCCGGGCCGGCCTCCTCCATCGCAAGGCCCGTCGCCAGCAGCGCGACGCCCGAGAGCGCGGCCAGCCCGTGGGCGATGCCCATCGCCATGCCGCTCTTTTTGCCCTGGAAATGCAACCAGGCCATCGTCAGGCCCAGGAGCGCAGCGAGGACGAACGCGAACAGGGAGACGGCGGCCATGGATCGGCGGGGGAGTGGGCGCCCAGTACGACCCTCCGGTGCAGCCGGGATCCGGCGGGCTTGCGCGTAGGGCCCGCCCTGACCCAACCCAGGCCTCGGCCCAAGCCCCGCCGCCCGCGCCGGTAGGACGCGCTCTGGAAGTTCTGGCGAGCGGCAACCGGCCGTGTCTCCGCACGTTTGCGGCGTCCCCTTCGCACCGCCCGTGGATCTCCCCGTCCCCTCCCTGCCCGTCACCGACCCCGTGCTGGTGGTCGCGATCACGATGGGGATCCTGCTGGTGGGGCCGCTGCTGTTCGAGCGGCTGCGGATCCCGGGCCTGGTGGGCCTGATCGCGCTGGGCGCGGTCGCCGGGCCGAGCGTGCTGGGGCTGCTGGAGCGCGACGCGACGTTCGTGCTCCTGGGCACGCTGGGCCTGCTCTACCTGATGTTCATGGCCGGGGTCACGCTCGACCTCGCCGAGTTCGCCCGCCAGCGGCGCCAGTCGCTCACCTTCGGGGCCCTGTCGTTCGCGCTGCCGATGGGCCTCGCCCTCGCGCTCGCGCCCGTCCTGCTGGGCTTCGGGTGGCCGTCGGCGGCGCTGCTGGGCTCCATCGTCGGCAGCCACACGCTGCTGGCGCTGCCGCTGGCGGCGCGGCTGGGGATCGACAAAAACCGGGCGGTCGTGATCGCCACCGGGGCCACGCTCGTCACCGACCTGCTGTCGCTGGTGGTGCTGGCCGTCGTGCAGGGCGTGGTCGGCGGCGACGCCGGGCCGGCGTTCTGGCTGCTGTTCGCCGCCAAGGCCGCCGTGTGGGCCGTGGCCGTGATGTGGGGGCTGCCACGCGTGGCGCGGGCCTTTTTCCGGCGCGTCCGGCGCGAGGACGACGCGGCGTTCGCGTTCCTGCTCGCCGCCGTGTTCCTGGCGGCGTGGACGGCCGAGCTGGCGGGGCTGGCGTCCATCATCGGGGCGTTCCTGGCCGGGATCGCGCTCAACCGGCTGATCCCCAAGCGGAGCCCGCTCATGACGCGGCTCCGGTTCGTCGGCGACGCCATCCTGATCCCGTTTTTCCTGGTCTCCGTCGGGCTGCTCGTCGACGTGCGCGTGCTGGGCTCGGGCGAGGTCTGGGGGCTGGCGCTCCTGTTCGCCGGGCTGGTGGCGGTCGGCAAGGGCGGCGCGTCGCTCCTGAGCATCCCGCTGTTCGGGTTCTCGCGCGACGAGAGCGTGGCGGTGGCCGGGCTCACCATGCCCCAGGCGGCCGCCACGCTGGCGGTGACCCTCATCGGGTTCGAGATCGGCCTGTTCTCCCAGGCCATCGTCAACGCCGTCGTGGTCCTGATCGTGCTGACGTGCCTGGCCGGCCCGAGCCTCGTCCAGGCGTTCGGGCGGCGCCTGGCGCTCGCCGAGGCCGAGCGGCCCTACGAGCCGGCGGAGGCGCCCGAGCGCATCTTGATCCCGCTCGCCAACCCGGAGACGGCCGAGCCGCTGATGGAGCTGGCGCTGCTCCTGCGCAGCCCCGACAGCGAGGAGCCCGTCTACCCCATCGCCGTCGCGCGCGGCGGCCACGAGGAGGCGGCCAACGTGGCCACGGCCGAGCAGATCATGGAGCGCGCCGTCCTGCACGCCACGGCCGCCAGCGTGCCGGTCGTGCCAACGGTCCGCATCGACGACAACCCGGTCGTGGGCATCGTCCGCGGCGCACGCGAGCTGCGGGCGTCGGAGATCGTCGCCGGGTGGAACGGCCAGCGGACGCGGGGCTCGATGGTGTTCGGGAGCGTGATCGACGGGGTCCTGGCCGAGAGCCGCGCCATGGCCCTGGTGGCCCGGCTGGTGACGCCGCTGGCGGCCGCGCAGCGCCTGGTGATCCTGGTGCCGCCGCTGGTCTACCGCGAGGTCGGCTTCGCGCGCGCCGTGCGCGTGCTCAAGGTGCTGGCCGCCCAGAAGGGCCTGCTCATGACGGTGATGACGACCCAGGAGGACGCCGCGGAGGTCGGCGCCCGGGTCCGGGCCGCACGGCCGGAGGCCCCGGTCCGCGTCGAGGCGCTCGGCGCGTGGGCGGAGGCGATGGGAGCGCTCGACGAGCGGGTCCGGCCCGACGACGTGATCGTGCTCGTCGGCGTGCGGCGCGGGACGGTCGCGTGGCGGCCCGCGCTCCAGCGGATGCCCCGCGTGCTGGCCCGCCGCTACCCCAACTCGGACCTGATCCTGCTGACGCTCTCCGAGATCGAGGTGGTGACGCTCGTCGCCGACGCGGTCGACGGCGACGGCCAGAACGACCTGGTGCTCCCGCCCGAGCACGTCACGCTCGACCTCCACCCCTCCGGCCCCGAGTCGATGCTCCGGCGGACGCTGCTCGGCGGCTTCCCCGACCGCCCGTCGAAGGCGGCAGAGATCGCGGCCCGCCTGGTGGCCGAGGGCAGCGACGACGCGCCCGAGGTCATGCCTGGCGTCGTGTTCTACCACGCCCACGTCGACGTCGAGGCGCCCCAGACGTTCGTCGGCGTCTGCCCCCGGGGCGCAGCGCTGCCCCACACGGGCCAGCCGGCCCAGGTCATGATCGTGCTCCTGGCGCCCCGGGCGATGCCCCCCGAGGACTACCTCCGCCAGCTCGCGGTCACGGCCCAGCTGGTCCGCTCCCAGGCCACCGTGGAGGCGCTTGTGGGAGCCGCCACGCCCGAGGAGGCCCTCGCCGCGCTGCTGGCGGCCGTCCGCGCCGACGTCCAGCCGGCGGAGACGGCGGCCTCTGAAACGCCCGCCGAGGCCCCACGCACCTGAGGCGGGCCCACGCGGACCGCCCGCACCCCGGGCGGGGTAGGCCGCCGCGGTCTCGACCGGCGGCCGGCCCCCCGAGGAGACCGGCCGCACCCTGGCACCGCAGCGGGCGCGCGGCCCGGCTGGTGGGCATCGCCCTACCGGACGACGGTCAGCTGCGTGGTCTGGGCTGCGCCTCCGATGAGGGCCCGAACGACGTAGACGCCCGCCGGGAGCGCCGAGGTGTCGAGGGCCACGTCGTGGCGGCCGACCCCGTGCGGCCCGTCGGCCAGCACGGAGACCTGGCGGCCGAGCGCGTCGAAGAGAGCGACATACGCGTCGCCGGCCTCCGCCAGCCCGAACGAGACCGTGCCCGCCCGCGCCATCGGGTTCGGTGCGACCGCCAGCGACAGGTCGAGCTCGGCAGCGTCCTCGGCCGAGACGGCGGTGCCGATCTGGGAGAGCGCGGCGGCCACCGTTGACTCGCTGGCGGTGCTGACGCACGGCGCCACGGGGTCGCCAGAAGCGTTGAACGGCGTCCCCTCGCCGCAGACTCCGACGACGTCGTCGGCCGTCCGGTAGACGATGGCGTTGACGGCCTTGCCGAGCACCGTCGACACGTCGTCGCCGAGGGCCGGGGCGCCCTTGACGATGGCGATGGCGCCGGGTCCTTCCGGGATGGCCCCGTCAAAGTCGACGCCCGCGAACAACCGGGGCTCCCCGTAGGGATACAGCTCGAAGGTCAGCGGCAGCGAGACGACGACTTTCTCGGAGGCCGCGTCGAAGGCGACGAACGAGCAGCCCGTGAGGTCCACGAGACCAGACTCCTCGGAGTAGAGCTGGAAGTAGTTGTCGGCCGGGTCCGTTCCGAACGTGTTGATGTAGAACCAGACGTCGAAGTCGCAGGTCTTGGTGGGCGGGTAGTCCACGTTGACCGTGATCTCGACCGTGGTGCACTCACTGACGTCGTTGCCGTCGCCGTCGGTGGCGTCGTCGCAGGCTTCGATCCCGAACACGTACGCGCCCGTCTCGGCCCCACCGGTACCGTTGAGCACCGAGATCTCGATCTCACCCATCGCCGGGTTCCCCGGGGTCGTGGTGACGAAAGAGTCGAAAAAATCGAGCGGCTCCGACACCTCGATGGTCGTGACCTGCCCCGCCTCCGGGCTGGCGAACGAGAACGAGATCGTTCGGGGCGTGTCGACCACGACGTCGAACACGTCGCCGTCGGCGATGCCCTGGGGCACGGGTGGCGCGTTTGTGGTCGTGGCCTCGGCCGTGAGGTCGACGTCGAAGCCGATCCCGTTGAAGCTGTTCTCGCTGGACTGCACCACGAAGAAGAGATCCGCGACGGCCTCGCCCTCCTGGTTCGGCGTGTAGCACACGTCCACGACGGTCGTGTCGCCGGGAGAGACGGGGACGGAGTAGTCCGAGAGGTCGTCCACGCCGTCGATGGAGAACTGGTCGCCCGAGAGCGACGGGGCCCCGAACGGCACGTCGACCTCGAACTCGTGGGCAAAGGCCTCCTCGTCGCCCTCGGCCGAGATCGCCAGCGGCCGGCACACGGTCGGAGGCGAGATCGGGTCGCCGCCCGGGCCGAGTTGGACGAACACGCTCCCAAAGTCGATGGCCTCGGGCGCGACGTCGAAGGTGACCGTCGTGCCGAAGTACGTGATCGGCACGACGACGGTGGGCTCGTCGGGGTCGTTGCTCTCGACCGTCAGCGTCGCGTCCTGGCGCCCCACCGCGGGCGACACGATCAGCGTCAGGTCCACCTCCTCGCCGGCGCCGAGCGTGAGCGGGAACGCGACCCCGTCGCCGAAGGCCTCCCCGAAAAAGCCGTCGGTGATCTGGGTCACGAAGGCGTCCGTGAGGACGAGCGGCGCGGTGCCGTCGTTGCGGACGGTGAGGGCGGGGTTCAGACCGCCGGGCACGCTCAGCGTGTCGAGGTCGAGCGGGTTGGGCGTGACGGTGACGTCGGGCTGGGCGAGCGCCGAGGCGGCGCCCAGGAGCAGGGCCGCGGCGAGCGGCACGGCGCGGAGCGTAGGAAAGGTCATGGTGGGAGGGAGAAGGTGTAGCCGGGGGGCCTCCCTCTACTACGCGATCTCCCCGCCCCGCCCGTCATCCGGCCCGGCCGTTTCTCCGGGGGCCTAGGCCCCCGCCCCGCTGGCGCCGTCCGCCGGCGCGATCTGGAAGCCGATGGTCCGGCCGCGCGGGTCCTCCTGCTTAAGCTGCTTCCGCATCCGCTCGTACTCCTTCTCCACCTCCGGCGTCACGCTGGGGCGCGTGTCCTCCAGGGCGGCCTCGAAGTTGGCGGCGGTCACGGACTCGCTGTCCAGGTCGGCGCGGAGCGCCAGGAGCCCGGCCTTGCGGACCAGGTTCTCCAGGTCGGCGCCCGAGTACCGCTCCGTCCGCTCCGCCAGCGCGTCGAGGTCGACGTCGTCGGCGAGCGGCATCGGGCCGGTCTGGATCTCCAGGATCCGCCGCCGGCCCTCGGCGTCGGGCACGGGCACGTAGACGATCTCGTCGAACCGGCCCGGCCGCAGCAGCGCCGGGTCCAAGAGCGTCGGCCGGTTGGTGGCGGCCACCACGACCACGCCCTGGAGCTCCTCCAGCCCGTCCATCTCGGCCAGGAGCGTGTTCACCACGCGCTCGGTCACGTTGGAGTCGCCCATCCCGCCGCCGCGCGTGGGCGCGAGCGCGTCGATCTCGTCGATGAAGATGACCGTCGGCGACACCTGGCGGGCGCGCTTGAACAGCTTCGAGACCTGCTTTTCGGACTCGCCGACCCACTTGCTCAGCAGGTCCGAGGACTTGGTGGCGATAAAGTTGGCCTCGGCCTCGCGCGCGACGGCCTTGGCGAGCAGCGTCTTGCCGTTGCCGGGCGGCCCGAACAGCAGGAAGCCGCGGGCCTGGCGGATCCCTAGCCGCTCGAACGCCTGGGGGTGCTTCAGGGGCAGCTCGATGCCCTCGCGCAGCTGGTCCTTGGTCTCCTGGAGCCCGCCGATGTCGTCCCAGCGCACGTTGGGGACCTGGATCTGGATCTCGCGCAGCGCCGACGGCTGGACGCGGCGCAAGGCGTCCGTAAAGTCGCCGTCCTTGACGACCAGCTCGTCCAGCAGCTCGGCCGGGATCTCGTCCTCGTCCAGGTCCATGTCGGGCAGCACGCGGCGCAGGGCCGAGATGGCGGCCTCCCGAGCCAGCGCCCCCAGGTCGGCGCCGACGAAGCCGTACGTGGTGCGGGCCAGCTCCTCCAGGTCCACGCCCTCCGCCAGCGGCATCCCGCGCGTGTGGATGTTGAGGATGTCGCGGCGGCCCTGGGTGTCCGGCACGCCGATCACGATCTCGCGGTCGAACCGGCCCGGCCGGCGGAGCGCCTCGTCGATGGCGTCGGGGCGGTTGGTGGCCCCGATGACGACGACGTTGCCGCGTGCCTCCAGCCCGTCGAGCAGCGTCAGGAGCTGGGCGACCACCCTGCGCTCGGCCTCGCCGGTCTCGTCGCGCGCCGGCGCGATCGAGTCCAGCTCGTCGATAAAGATGATGGCGGGCGCGCTCTGGGCGGCCTCCTCGAACACCTCGCGCAGCTTGCCCTCGCTCTCGCCGTAGTAGCGGCCCATGATCTCCGGCCCGTTGATGACCGAGAAGTGGGCGTTGGTCTCGTTGGCGACCGCGCGCGCCAGCAGCGTCTTGCCCGTCCCCGGAGGCCCGTAGAGCAGGACGCCCTTGGGCGGGTCGATGCCCAGGCGTGCGAACAGTTCGGGGTGCTTGAGTGGCAGCTCGATCATCTCGCGCACCTGGTCGACGGTGTCGCCCAGGCCGCCGATGTCGTCGTAGGTGATCCCGACGGGGCTCTCGCCGGAGCGGGGCTCCTGGTACTCGGGGAGCAGCTCGATCTCGGTCTGCTCCGTCACCTGGACGATGCCGCGCGGGTCGGTCGACGTCACGACCAAGCGGATCTCCTGGAGGCCGAACGCGCGCTGCTGGCCGAACAGCCGCTGGGCGACCTCGGGCGGCAGCCCGGGGATCCCCTCCTGGGGGCCGGGCTGGCTGCGGTAGACCGACGTGGAGACGGTGTCGCCCGACGAGAGCGGGCGGCCGAGCAGGGTCCGCAGGAGCGCCTGGCCACGGCCCTGGAGCCGGACGCCGGGCTGGGCCGGCGCCAGCGTCACCTTGGCGGCGGGGCGCATCTGGGCCGGCGCGATCTCGACGTGGTCGCCCATGCCGACGCCCGCGTTGGCGCGCAGGAGCCCGTCGAGCCGGATGATGCCCAGGGTGGCGTCGGCGGTGTAGGGCGGCAGCGCGATCGCAGCCGTGGTGCGCTCGGGCCCCCGGATCTCGATCACGGAGCCGGGCGTCAAGCCCAGCTCGGCGAGGGCCTCCTGGCTCAGCCGCGCCACGCCCTTGCCCACGTCGGGGTTCTGGGCGCCGGCAACCTGGAGGCGGACGGTGTCGGTGGCGGTCGGGACTTCGGCCATGTCGTCGGGAGAGAGTCAGCCGGTTCCACCCCGCGCCGCGTGTGGGGTTCGCGCACCGGCCCGACCTCACGCGGGCTTCAGGGACTCCCGGACGCGCGCCGCCAGCGGCTGGCGCCAGACGGCCGCGGGCTGGCCCCACTCCGCGTCCGCCTGCGCCCTGGCGCCAGCGGCGCGGCGCCAGCGGCGCGGCGCCAGCGGCGCGGCGACTACTGGCCGCTGGCCAGGTTGAACTCGAGGCGCGACTGGCCGCCCGGCTCCACCGTCACCACGCGCTCGTCGGAGCCGAAGCGCGGGTTCGACACGAACACGCGGTGCTCGCCCGGCGTCAGCTCGGCGCGGTACACCACGTCGGTCGCCTCGTGGAGCACCACGCCGTCGACGACGATGCGGCCCCAGGGGCGCACCAGGACCTCGAGGACGCCCGTCTGGCCGGTCGCTCCCGAGCGCGCCGGCCGGTCGCTCGTGGCGGGCCGGCGGGTCTCCGACGGGCGGGCCTCCGATGGGCGGGCCTCCGACGGGCGGGGCCGCGCGGCGGACGGGGCCCGGGAGGCGACGTCGGCGGGCCGGAGGTCGATGGCGGCCTCGAACACGCCGCCCGGCCGGATGTCCACGGGGCGGACGGACGTCTCGTAGCCCCGGCGCTGGACCGAGAGCGAGTGGCGGCCCGGGCGCACGCCCAGGACCGCGATCGGCGTCTCGCCTATCCGCCGGCCGTCGATGGAGACCACGGCGCCGGACGGGGACGACGACACGCGGAGCTCCCCGGTCGTGGGCGCCGACGGGGCCCTCCGGACCGGCGCTGACGCCGGCGCTGGCCGCTCGGGCGCCGACAGGATGTCTTCGGAGCCCTCGGGGGCGTCGGTCACCGCCAGGTCCGTCGGGGGCGCGCCGGGGCTCTCCGGGGCCAGGTCCAGCTCGGCGACGGCACCGGCCTCGACCGAGACCGTGGTGTCGGTGATCGTGCGCCCGCCCGGCGCGACGATCCGGACCCTCCGCCGGCCCTCGGCGACGCGGTCGATCCAGAGCGGCACCGCCCCCACCGAGTCCCCGTCGACGAACACCGTGGAGCCGGCCGGGTCCGCGTTGACCCACAGGCTGGGGGACGCGACGGCCGCCGCGACGCCTCCGCCCGAGGCCTGAGCCTCCAGGGTCTGGTCGGGGCCCTCCTGGGTCCCGCCGTACACCAGCAGGCCGATGACGAGGGCGACGAGGACCAGGCCGCCGGCCACCATCCGGGCCAGGGGCCCGCGCGGGTCGCCCAAAGACGACAGGTGCGCCGGCTTGGGAGGGGGAGGAGGCAAATAGCGCTCAGCCACGGGTTGCAGGTTTTCTAGGCGATCGAGTATACGTTTTATACATTTAACTCTCAGCGAACGCATCGGGCCGGGCACCAGACGGCGCATGAGCCTGTTCTCTCCGGAAGCGCGCCTCCTCGGCCCCGTCGCGCACGCTGTTCCAGGCGACGCGCGGGTCGACGCCCCAACATCTACAACGGGCTCGACGCGCGCTCGGTGCCGCTTCCCCCTGACAATGCCAATTTCTTTCCGCTTCCCGTTGGCTCGCACCGTCGCCGCTGCGGCCGTGTTCTTGCTCGGACCGGGCTCGCTCTGCGCGCAGCCCGAGCCGGAGACCGGGTGCGGCCCGGCGTTGGAGGTGGCGGAGGAGCAGTACGCCGAGCAGGTCTACGCCGCCGTCGAGCCGCTGCTCCTGGACTGCTTTTCCGACATGACGGCGACGACCCCGGAGGTCCGGCAGGCGTACCGCCTGCTCGCGCTCGCCTACATCAAACAGAACCTGATCCCCGAGGCGCACCAGGCGGTCTCCAGGCTGCTCTACGCCGACAGCGAGTACACGGCGGACCCGCTGGTGGACCTGCCGATCTACATCGAGGTGGTGGACCAGGTGCGCGAGCAACTCCGGCCGGACCTGCAGCCGGCCGACCCGCTGCCGCCGGCCGACCTCCCCGCGGCGCCGGCCCCGCCGCCCGCCGCGCTGGCGGACGCGCCCCGCCAGCCGGACGTCCTGGCCCTGGTGGACCTCAACGCGGCGGACCTGGAGGCCCTGGACGCGCTGCCGGGCATCGGGCCGGCCCTGGCCACGCGGATCCTGACGCACCGAGAGCGACACGGGGCCTTCGGCTCGGTCCAGGGCCTGGACGCGGTGCGCGGCATCGGGCCGCGGACGCTGGAGCGGTTGCGGCCCTTCGTGACGGTCGGCGGAGAGCTCGCGCCCGGCCAACCCGCTGGCCAGACGCCGGCGGACGCCGGCC
The DNA here is from genome assembly GCA_947493945.1 of uncultured bacterium. GTDB lineage: Bacteria > Bacteroidota > Rhodothermia > Rhodothermales > Rubricoccaceae > Rubrivirga. The sequence goes on from CANLSR010000001.1 coordinate 430,157, forward strand.
GCCGGGTGGCGGGTCCGGACCGGCCCCCGGTCAACCTGAACACGGCGACGGTCGAGGAGCTGGAGACGTTGCCTGGGATCGGCCCCGCGCTCGCCGGCCGGATCGTCGCGTTCCGCTCGGTCAACGGACTCTTCCGGGACCTCCGCGACGTCCTGCAGGTGCGGGGCATCGGAACGGGCAAGCTGGAGGGCATCGCCGGCCTCGTGACGCTGAGGTAGCGGCGGGGCGGCGTCAGCGAACGCGCGCAGGACCGGGCGCGGTCGGCTTTGCACGATCATCGCTGCGCCCGCCGCCGCGAGCCGCCACCTTGGGGCCCGTCCGCCTCCCCCCATGACCGTCTCGCTCCCCTTCGACCCCGTCCTGCGCCGCGTCGGCGCCGAGGCGGACCGGCTCGGGCTCGACGCCTACGCCGTCGGCGGGGCCGTGCGCGACGCGGTCCTGGGCCGGCCCACCACCGACCTGGACGTGGTGGCCGTCGGGCCGGGCAGCGGCATCGCGCTGGCCCAGGCGACCGCCCGGGCGCTGGGCATCCGGCCGCCGGCCGTCTACGCCGCGTTCGGGACGGCCGCCGTGACCGTGCCCGCCGGCCCGCTGGCGGAGCTCGTGGGCGAGGGCGACCGCCAGCGGGACGTGCCCGAGCGCCTGGTGATCGAGTTTGTCGGCGCGCGGCGTGAGAGCTACCGGGCCGAGAGCCGCAAGCCGGTCGTCGAGGACGGGACGCTGGACCAAGACCTGGCGCGGCGCGACTTTACGGTCAACGCGCTCGCGGCGTCGCTGGCGGCCGGCCGCTTTGGCGAGGTCACGGACCCGTTCGACGGGCTGGCGGACCTGGAGGCCCGGACGTTGCGCACGCCGCTCGACCCGGCCGTGACCTTCGAGGACGACCCGCTGCGGATGCTCCGCGCGGCCCGCTTTGCCGCTCAGCTCGGCTTCGAGGTCGCCCCCGACGCCGTCGAGGCGATGCGCCAGCGGGCCGCGCGCATCGAGATCGTGAGCGCCGAGCGCGTCACCGACGAGATGAGCAAGCTGCTCGCCGCGCCCGTGCCGTCGGCCGGGCTCGGGCTCCTGTTCCGGACGGGCATCCTGGAGCGCATCCTGCCCGAAGTGACCACGCTGGCGGGCGTCGAGGAGGTCGGCGGGCGGGCGCACAAGGACAACTTCTGGCACACCCTGGAGGTCGTCGACAACCTGGCCCACCTCCAGCGCGGCGTGGGCGTGGGCGACCGGGCCGACGGCTACGACCTGTGGCTCCGGTGGGCGGCGCTCTTGCACGACGTCGGCAAGGCGGTGACCAAGCGCTACGAGCCCGGCACCGGCTGGACGTTCCACGGCCACGAGGACGTCGGCCCGCGCCAGATCGTCCCCGAGGTGTTCCGCCGCCTGCGGCTGCCCTTGGGCGACCCGCTCGACTTCGTCCAGACGGTCGTCCGCTTGCACCACCGCCCCGCCGCGCTGGTCGACTCCGAGGTGACCGACTCGGCCGTCCGCCGCCTGCTGATGGACGCCGGCGACGACATCGAGGACCTGATGCTCCTCGTCCGCGCGGACGTGACGAGCAAGAACGCGCGGCGCGTGCGGCGCTACCTCGCCGGCTTCGACCGCGTCGAGCGGCGGTTTGAGGAGGTCGAGGCGCGGGACCGGATGCGCAACTGGGAGCCGCCGGTCTCAGGCGACGAGATCAAGCGCGAGCTGGGGCTGGCCGAGGGCGTGGCCGTGGGGATGCTCAAGGAGTGGGTGCGCGAGGCCGTGCTGGACGGGACCGTCCCCAACGAGCACGAGCCGGCCTGGGCCTACGTTCTGGAGCGCCGCGGCGAGGCCCTGCGCCGCGGCGCGCTGTTCGAGGAGACCATCCGCCGGCTCTCCGGCCCCGAGAAGCGGACCATCGGCGCCGTCAAGGACGCCCTGTTCTGGGGCGACGTGCCCGAGGCGGAGGACGCGGCTCGGGCCTGGATCCGCACCGTCATCGACGCCGCGCTGGCCGACGACTCGCCCAACGCCTGACCCGCTGGCGCCGACCGCCAGCGGCTGGCGGTCCGTCTCGCCGTGGCGCTGAAATCCTTTGCAGGGCTGGCAGGCTCGACCGACGCCGTAAGGGCGTAGTGCAATACGCCCCTACCGAACTCCGAGGCCTCGTCAATTACCGCACGCTGGCGGTCCGTCTCGCCGACGGCTTCCGCCGGCCGGGCGCGGCGCTTACACCACGCGCTCGGGGTCGGGCGGCGGCGGCGTCTCGCCGCGGTAGCCGAACACCCGCTTGACGGCGTCGATGGCCAGAGGGTACTGCTTCTGGATGTAGTACTGGTCGGCCGCGCGGCGCACCGCCAGGCCATACGCCGGGTACGGGACGATGGTGTCCGAGATCTCGCGCACCGACACGCCCGCCTTCATCGCCACCGCCAGCATCGAGATCAGCTCGCCGCCGCGCTCGCCGATCACGCTCGCGCCCAGGATCTTGCCCCGCCACTCGGTCGCCAGGATCTTGACGTTCCCCGTCTCGGCGTGCTCGGTAATGGCCCGGTCGACCTTGGTGAACGGGAAGCGGTAGGTCACGAACGACGTCCCGTCCTCCTCCAACTCGGCCTCCGTCTTGCCCAGCTGGCCCACCTCGGGCGTGGTGTAGGTCGCCCACACGATCCCGTCGCGGTCGATGGGCGCCGGGATCTTGAGCGCCGCGTTCGTGGCCGACTGCTTGGCCATGTGCTCGCTCATGTGCGTCAGGAGGTACTCGCCCGTGCAGTCGCCGGCGGCCCAGATGTGGGACACGCTCGTCTTGCACTGGTCGTCCACGGTGATGCCCTTCTCGGTGGACTCGATGCCGGCGGCCTCCAAGTCCAGGCTTTCCAGGTTGGGCGTGCGGCCGGTCGCGATCAAGAGGCGGTCGCCGGAGATCGTGCGCGCCGTGCCGCTGGCGGAGACCGCCAGCGAGACGTTGCCGTCGGTGCCCTGGGCGCTCTCCACGTCGGCGTCCAGGACGAACTCGACGCCCTCGTCTTCCAGGACGCCCTGCAGGATGGCCGCGTGGTCGGCGTCGTCTTTCCCCAGGATCCGGTCGGACCGGTCGACGATGGTGACGCGGCTGCCCAAGCGGCGGAACGCCTGGCCCATCTCGCAGCCGATGGGGCCGGCGCCGACGATGACCAGGTGCTCGGGCCGCTCGGTGATCTCGAACAGCGTGTCGTTGGTCAGGTGCGGCGTCTCGTCCAGGCCCGGGATCGGCGGCGTCGCCGCCCGGCTCCCCGAGCACACGATGGCCAGGCGGAACGTCACGTCGCGCCCGCCGGCGTCGCCCACCAGGTGCGCCGAGTGGGGGCCGGTAAACCGCGCCTGGGCCGAGACCACCTCGATCCCGAAGTCTTGGTAGATCTCCGGCCGGTCGGCGTCGTGGTACACCTCCTGGCGCGTCTGGCGGACGTCGTCCATGACGGCCTGGAAGTCGAGCGGCGGGAGCTCCGTGCCGGGCGCGAACCGGTCGATGTAGTCGCGCGCCTGGGCGCGCCGCGCGGCGGCGTGGAGCAGCGTCTTGGACGGGACGCAGCCGGTCCAGGTGCAGTCGCCGCCCAGGCGGTGGCGCTCCACCAGCATCGTCTTGAGGCCGAGGTTGGCGGCGGTGCCGGAGGCGGTGAGGCCGGCGGAGCCGCCCCCGATCACGAGAAGGTCGACGTCGTAGTGGGGCATGGCGAGCGCGTGGGGCGTGTGGGGCGTGTGGGGCGTGTGGGGGTAGAGACGTGCGCGCGCGGCGATCTTACGGCCGCCCCCTCTCCCCCCGCCCGTGCTCTACCTCCCCACGTTCGTCCGCGACTCCGTCCCCGCTCAGGGCCGGCACGCCGACGGCGAGCCGTTCCGCGTCTACGCCTCTCTAGAGGAGGCCCAGGCGGCGGCCCTCGTCCCCGGCGACCGGACCGGCCGCGTGCTGGTGCTCGACGACCGCCAGCTGGCGGTCCGCGCCGGCGACGGGGGCGGCACCGTCGCGTCGGTGCCCCGGGCGGCCGTGCTCAACGTCGACCCCGACGGCGACTACTGGCGGCCGGAGCGCGTGGCGGCCGGCGGCGGCTACGTCGTCCGCCGGTCCGAGACCGGCGACGTCGAGCTGCTCCTGATCTTCCGGCGCGGCGCGTGGGACTTGCCCAAGGGCAAGCTGGACGAGGGCGAGAGCGTCCGCGAGGCGGCCCACCGCGAGGTGTGCGAGGAGGTGGGCATCAAAAAGAAGAAGCTGACCGTCACGGCCGACCTGGGCGAGACGGTCCACGGCTACGTCTGGGCCAAGCGCGAGGTCTACGCCGTCAAGACGACGCGGTGGTACGCCATGACCACGACGGCGACGCGCTTCGAGCCCGAGACGCGCGAGGGCATCGAGGCCGTCGCCTGGGTGCCGTGGGCGGAGGCGGGCGGGCGCCTGGGCTTCGAGACGCTCCGCGAGCACATCGCGGCCCTCGACCCGGAGGCGCTGGGCGTGTAGGCCGAGGGGTCGCGCTCCCGGGACCTCCGCCCGCCCGCGGATGCGCCCGTGCCGCTGGCGCTCGCCGCCAGCGGGACCGCCGCCCACGCGTGGACGCACGTCGCGTGCGCCCACCGCCGTGCTGCGGGCCGCGCCATCGGCGCCGCCAGAGGGCCGGACACGTCCGTGGCGGCGACGGCGGCGGTCCGGCACCAGGCCCGGCGGCTCGTCCTCTTTACAGCCCGGGTCCGCGGCCAAGGTCCGGCGCTATCGCTCGCGGCTGGCGCCCGGTGCCCGCGCCTCAGCCGTCGGCGCCGAGCTCCTTGCGGCCCCAGGCGAGCAGTTCGCGGTGGTCGTCGTCGGGCTCGGGGAAGTCGTCGTGGAGGTCTCGGAGCGCGCCCAGGATCACGGCGGCGGCGGCGGCGCGGCTGAACCACTTGCGGTCGGCCGGGAGCACGTGCCAGGGCGCGGCCTCGGTGGACGTCGCCTGGAACGCGCGCTCGTAGGCCTCCAGGAAGGCGTCCCAGTCGCGGCGCTTTTCGACGTCGGCGCGGCTAAAGTCCCACCGCTTCTCGGGGCGCTCGGTCCGCTCGATCAGGCGGCGGCGCTGCTCGCCGTTGGAGACGTGGAAAAACAGCTTGACCACGCGGACGCCGTTCTCGCCGAGGTACCGCTCCCAGTCGCGGATCTGGCGCAGGCGGTCGGCCCATAGCGCGCCCGTCTCGGCGCCGGCCTCCACCTCGGCCGGCAGATGCTGCCGCTCCAGCCGCTCCGGCGAGACGCGGTCGCCGACGACCTGGTCGTAGTACGAGCGGTTAAAGACCGCCAGCTCGCCGCGCGCTGGCAGCGCCCGGGACGCTCGCCACAGGAACGGGTGCCGCGCCTCGGCCTCCGACATGGACGAGAACGCCGTCGCCGAGCCGGAGCCGGGGTCGACGGCGGACATCACGTGGTGAATGGCCTCGTCCTTGCCGGCCGCGTCCATGCCCTCCATCACCACCAGCAGGCCGCGCGTGCCGTGCGCCTCCAGCATCAGCTGGCGCCGAGCCAGCTCACGGGCGCCCTGGGCCGTCGCCTCCTCGGCCGCGTCCTCATCGGCAAACGAGCCCGTGGCGGACGGGTCGACGTCGGCCAGCCGGTCGGCGGGGCCGAAGCGGAAGTCGTCGGGGTCGAGCGTGTCGGTCATGGGCCCGAGATGCGCCGGGACGCCATCCGTTCCGCGCGCCCCCGGAGTCCGGCATCCCCCGGCCCCGCTGGCGGCCGTCGCCAGCGGGGCCGGACGGACGACGCCGGCCCCGAGCGTGTCGGAGCCGGCGTCGGGCGGAGAGGGAGGGATTCGAACCCTCGGTACCCTGTTAAGAGTACACCGCTTTAGCAAAGCGGCGGTTTCAGCCACTCACCCACCTCTCCTCGGTGGCGGCCGTGACCGGGCCGGGCGCCCAAGCTAGAGACGGGCGCCGGGCGCGGCAACCGGCGCGCGTGGAACGTCTCGTGAACCGCGCCAGCCGCTGGCGCCGCCGACGGCCGGCGGCTGGCGCTACTCGGTCGCCGCGGCCGGAGTCCGCCACAAGCTGGCGTCCGAGGCCCCGTCCTGCTCGAACCAGAACCGGGGGCGCGGGACGCGCTCGGGCCACACCTGGTTCATCGTCGCGGCGTCGTAGACGCGGCCGTTGGCGACGGTGTAGCGGATGTTCTCCGACCGGCGCAAGTCCTGGACCACGTCGCCGTCGACGACCAGGAAGTCCGCCAGCTTGCCCGGCTCGACGGAGCCGAGGTCCTGGTCGAGGCCGAGGTACTCGGCGCCTTCGAGCGTAGCCGAGCGGATCGCCTCCAGCGACGTCATGCCGCCCTGGCCCAGCATCCACAGCTCCCACTGGGCTCCGAGCCCCTGGAGCTGGCCGTGCGCGCCCAGGTGCACGTCCACGCCGCGGTCGCTCAGCGCCTTGGCCGTCTCCGCCAGCCGGACGTGCCACCACTCGGTGTCGGGCGCGAGCACGCGGCGCCGCGAGCGGCCGTCGACCACGCCGCGCGGCGTGAACGTCAGCAGGCGCTCGTTTTCCCACACGTTGTCCTGGGCGTACCAGTAGTTCTCGCCCCACAGCCCGCCGTAGCCGACGATCAGCGTCGGCGTGTAGCCCACGTCGGAGGCGGCCCACAGCCGGAGCACGTCGTCGTAGAGCGGGGCCACGGCGATGGCGTGCTCGATGCCGGTGTGGCCGTCGACGATCATGTTGACGTTGTGGAAGAACGTCGAGCCGCCCTCGGGCATCACCAGCATGTCGAGCTCGCGCGCGGCGGCGAGCACCTGCTGGCGCTGCTCGCGGCGCGGCTGGTTGTAGCTCTTGACCGAGAACGCCCCCACGGCCTTGAGCCGGCGCAGGTGGCTGCGCGCGTCGTCGAGCGAGTTGATCTGGACGCGGATGTCGCCGTCGGCGCCGTACAGGATGGAGCCGGTGGAGTACACGCGCGGGCCGACGACCCCGCCGGCCTTGACCATCTCCGACAGCGTGAACACCATCTCGGTCGACGCCGACGGGTCGTGCATCGTCGTCACGCCGAAGGCGAGGTTGGCGTAGTAGTTCCAGTTGGCCCGGGGCAGCACGCCCGACCCGAAGTGGCCCGCGTGGGCGTGGGCGTCCACGATGCCCGGCATGATCGTGTGCCCCGTCGCGTCGATGACCTCGGCCCCGCCCGGGACCTCCACCGAGGCGCGTGGCCCGACGGCCTCGATCCGGTTGCCGCGCACGACCACCGTCCCGTCCGCGATCACCTCGTCCCCGTTCATGGTCACGACCTGGGCACCGACGAACGCGACCACGCCCTGGGGCTGGTCGGCCTGCGCCATCAGCCCGACCGGCGTGCCGCTGGCGGCCGGCTCGGGCAGCGTGTCGGGCGCGTCCGGGCGGAAGGCGAACGTTTGGTCCAGCGTCCGCGTGAACACCTCCGGCCCGATGGTCCAGCGCAGCGTCTCGTTGTCGAGCCAATGGAGGTCCGCCCCGGCGTCCTTGCTCACGCGCGCCACCGGGATCGCCTGGGTGTCCTTGTTCAGCGCGACGGCGCCGCCCGCCAGCGGGAACGGGGCGACGTAGACGTTGAACGCCTCCACGAAGGCGACGTAGCGTCCGTCGGGGCTGGGGACGACGTCGGTGGCGTACTCCAGCGTAAAGTGCGTCTGCTCGTCCGAGCCGTCGAGGTCGACGCTCTCGAACCGCTTGCTGAGCCCGCCGCCGGTCAGGAACGTGACGCGGGCGCCGTCGGCGGTAAAGCGCGGGTCGCGGCCGTCCTCGGTGACCAACCGGGCGTCGCCCCCGTCGGCGTCCATCACGTAGAGGCCCCGGTCGAGGCCGTAGAGCTGGCCGCGCAGCCCGTTGCCGCCGCCGCGCTGGACCACGACGTGCCGGCCGTCGGGCGAAAAGCGGGGCGTGGCGTAGTGGCCCGGCCGCGTGGTCAGCGCCCGGCCGTTGCGGCCGTCGAGGTCGATCACGCGGACGGCCCCGTATGCCTGGTCGTCCCAGGTCGCGTAGACGACGCGCCGGCCGTCGGGCGAGAACGACGGGTCGGCCTCGAACGAGTCGTTGTCCTGGGTCAAGCGGCGGGGCGCGCCGTCGCCGCGCTTGGCGTAGAGGTGCCCCAGGGCCGAGAACACCATCGTCTGGCCGTCCGGCGAGGTGGCCGCGTCGCGGATCATCCGCACGGCGAACGCGCCGTCCTCGACGCGCCGCGAGCTGTGGACGGCCTCGGTGATCGTCTGGTCCACCTCGGCCGAGAACGGGATGTCCGTCACCGCCCCGCTGGCGGCGTCGACGCGGTGCAGGCCTCCGTTCGCCCAGTAGACCAGGGCGCGGCTGTCGGGCGTCCAGGCGTAGTTCGGGTAGACGCCGAAGATGGCCCACGTCTCTTGCTGGTCGCGGCTCAAATCACCGACGAGTGGCCGCTCGGCGCCTGTCTCCAGGTCGTAGAGGAAGATGGCCGTTTGGTCGCGCACGCGCCGGACGAACGCCAGCTGGCGGCCGTCGGGCGAGGGCTGGGGCCGGGCGGCGCCGCCCGGTCCGCCCAGGATGGTCTGGAGCTCGCCCGTCTCGCGGTCCAGCCGGCGGATGGCGTAGATGCCGGCGTTGGGGTCCTTGTTGTACTCGAACGCCGGCCCGGGCGTCAGGTCCTCGGAGTAGTAGACGTAGCGGCCGTCGGGCGAGACGGCCGGCTCGCCGGCGTCCTGCTGGTCGTTGCGGCGCTCGGTAAGCCGGAGCCCGGCGCCGCCGGACCTGTGGACCATCCACATCTCGCCGGCGCCGAGCGACCGTCCCGAGGTAAAGTGTTTGCGGGCGATCAAGAACTCGCCGTCGGGCGTCCAGACGGCGTTGTTGAGCAGGCGGAAGTCCTCCTTGGTGACCTGCTGCGCGTCGCTCCCGTCGGCCGCCATCGTCCAGACGTTGTCGCCGCCGGCGCGGTCGGAGGTAAACGAGATCCGGCGGCCGTCGGGCGAGAACCGGGGCTGGACGTCGAAGGCCGGGCCGGAGGTGATGCGCCGGGCCGTGCCGCCCGAGATGGGCAGCGTGTAGAGGTCGCCCAACAGGTCGAACACGAGCGTCCGGCCGTCGGGGCTCACGTCGAGGTTCATCCACGTCCCCTCGGTCGTCGTGAACCGGACGGACTGCGTCGGGCCGTGCGCCGCGTTGACGTCCCAGTCGTCGGCCACGTCGGCCGTCGTGTCGGGGGGCGCCACGGCGACGCCGTGCCCGTGGCCGTCGCGGCCCTCGGGGTCTTGGGCAGCGGCGCTGGCGGCGAGCGCCAGCAGGGCGAGGAGGAGAGTTGGGCGCGTCACGGCAGGTGGGGACTGGGAGGCCCCAATCTAGCCGAACCCCCCGGACGCCTCCGCCCGAAAAAAAGGGCGCCCACGCCGTGCCCCGCTGGGCCCGACATGCTGGCGCGGTCGGGACCGACGGACCCGCGGTCGCCTGCAGAGCGGACCGCGAGCGGGTCAGGAGCGGTGCCTGAGCCCGAGCCCGCCGGGCCGTCCGCTCAGCCCTGCGTCATGGCCTCGGCGCCGGACGAGATCTCGATGATCTCGGTCGTGATGGCCGCCTGGCGGGCGCGGTTGTAGGTCAGCTTGAGGTCCTTGAGGAGCTCGCCGGCGTTCGTGGTCGCCGCGTCCATCGCCACCATCCGGGCGCCTTGTTCCGACGCGTTCGACTCCAGGAGCGCGCGCCACAGCTGGTACTGGAGGTACTCCGGGATCAGGCGGTCCAGGAGCGCCTGGGCCGAGGGCTCGAAGATGTACTCCACCTCGTCGGCTTGGTCGGTCGAGGTGTCCAGGCCCTCGGTCTCCTCCATCACCGGCGTAAAGAACGTCTCCGCTGGGACCGGCAAAAGTTGCTCGGCGACGCGGTTCTGGGTGATCGTGTTTTTGAACTCGTTGTACACCACCTCCACCACGTCCCACTCGCCCGCCACGAACCCCTCGACGGCGAGGTCCACGATCTCGCCCGCCAGCGGGAAGCGGAGGTCGTTGAAGGCGCCCTGGTAGTCACCCACCAGGTCGAAGCCGCGCTTGCCGAAGTACTCGTGCGCCTTGCGGCCGACGGCCAGGATCCGGAGCGTGCCGGCGTCGCGCTGGGCCTGGAAGCGCTCGGCGATGGTGGCCTCGGCCACCTTGAGCAGGTTGGCGTTGAAGGCGCCCGCCAGCCCGCGGTCCGAGGTGACCACGATCATGAGCGCGCCCTCGATCTCGTCGCGCGCCTCGAACAGCGGGTTCGAGGTCACGTCCAGCCGCTGGCGCAGGTGGCCGATCATCTCGCGGATCTTGAACGCGTAAGGCCGCGCGGCGAAGATGCGCTCCTGGGCCTTCCTGAGCTTGGCCGCCGCCACCATCTTCATGGCGCGCGTGATCTGCTGCGTGTTCTTGACCGAGCCGATCCGGCCGCGGATGTCTCTGAGAGATGCCATGAGGGATGGGGAATGCGGGATGCGGGAGGTGGGAAGCGCAGGCCCGGTAGACCCATGCCTTGTCCCCTATCCCTCACCCCTCTTTTCAGTTCGCGTAGCGAGCGCTGAGATCGGCGGCCTCCTGCTCGAACGCCGCGACGGCCTGGTCGGTCAGCGCGCCGCTGGCGGTGACGGTCGCCAGCGCGTCGGCGTGCTTGAGCCGGAGCGCCTCGCGGAACTCGGCCTCGACCTCTCGGATCTGGCCGACGGGGACGCCGTCGAGCAGGCCCTTGCCGGCCACGTAGATGATGGCCACCTGCTCCTCGACCGGGACCGGCTCGTACTGGCCCTGCTTGAGCACCTCCACCAGCCGGGCGCCGCGGTTGAGCTGGCGCTGCGTCGCCGGGTCGAGGTCGGAGCCGAACTTGGCGAACGCCTCCAGCTCGCGGTACTGGGCCAGGTCCAGGCGCAGCGTGCCCGAGACCTTCTTCATGGCCTTGATCTGGGCGTTGCCGCCCACGCGCGACACCGACACGCCGACGTTGATGGCCGGGCGTTGGCCCGCGTTGAACAGGTTGGTCTCGAGGAAGATCTGGCCGTCCGTGATCGAGATCACGTTGGTCGGGATGTAGGCCGAGACGTCGCCGGCCTGGGTCTCGATCACCGGCAGCGCCGTGAGCGACCCGCCGCCGCGCACCATGCCCGCCAGCGACTCGGGCAGGTCGTTCATGTCGCGCGCGATCGTGTCGTCGGCCGTGATCTTGGCCGCGCGCTCCAGGAGCCGGCTGTGGAGGTAGAACACGTCGCCGGGGTAGGCCTCGCGGCCCGGCGGGCGGCGGAGCAGGAGCGACACCTCGCGGTAGGCCACGGCCTGCTTCGAGAGGTCGTCGTAGATGCACAGCGCGTGGCGGCCGGTGTCCCGGAAGAACTCGCCGATGCAGGCGCCCGCGAACGGGGCGACAAACTGCAACGGCGCCGGCGTGGACGCCGGCGCGTTCACGATCACCGTGTACTCCATCGCGCCGTAGCGCTCCAGCGCCGCCTGGAGCGTCGCGACCGTGGACGACTTCTGGCCGATGGCGACGTAGACGCAGTAGACCGGCTTCTCGCCCGTCTCGTGCGTCCGCTTCTGGTTCAGGATGGTGTCGATCAGGACCGCCGTCTTGCCCGTCTGGCGGTCGCCGATGACGAGCTCGCGCTGGCCGCGGCCGATGGGCACCATCGCGTCGATGGCCTTGATTCCGGTCTGGAGCGGCTCCGTGACGGGCTCGCGATAGATCACGCCCGGCGCCTTGCGCTCGATGGGCATCTCGTAGAGCTCGCCCGCGATCGGCCCCTTGCCGTCGAGTGGGTTGCCCAGCGGGTCCACGACGCGGCCCAACATCCCCTCGCCCACCTTGATGGACGCGATGCGGCCGGTCCGCCGCGCCTCGTGGCCCTCCTTGACGCTGTCGGCCTCGCCGAACAGCACGGCGCCGACGTTGTCCTCCTCCAGGTTGAGCACCATGCCGGTCACGCCCGACTCGGGGAACGTGATGAGCTCGCCGGCCTGGACCTTGCTCAGCCCGTAGAGCCGGGCGATGCCGTCGCCCACCTGGAGCACGGTGCCGACCTCGTAGGTGTCGGTCTCGGAGGTGAAGTTGCCCAGCTCCTGCCGGAGTACGGCGGTGACTTCGTCGGGGCGGATCGCGGTTGCCATGGGGGAAGGGGGCAGTGGCCAGTGGCCAGTCGCAGAGGAAGCGGCGAACCGGAGGGCGCCCTCTGGCCCCCTCCCACTCGCCACTGGCTAGTTCAGTGAAACGGCGGCGCGCTCGGCGAGCTGGTCGCGCAGGGACTCGAGTTGGTGGCGGACCGAGCGGTCGTAGACCACGTCGCCCACGCGGACCACCAGCCCGCCGACGAGGGCCGGGTCGATCTCGTAGCGCATCCGGACCGTCCGGCCGCCGCGCGCTTCCAAGGCGCCCTTGAGCCGGTCGATCTCGGCGTGGTCGAGAGGCTTGGCGCTGCGCACCAACGCCTCGACGGTGCCCGTCCGCTCGTCGCGGAGGAGCCGGTAGGCGTCCACGATCTCGGGGATCTGGCCGTCGCGCTCGTTCTGGACCAGCAGGTGGAGGAACCGGAGCGTCAGGTCCGAGACCTGGCCGCCGAACAGCCGCTCCAGCACCGCCGCCTTCTTGTCGTGGGAGACGACGGGGCTCGTCAGGGCCAGCCGCAAGTCGCGCGAGCCGCCCAGCGTGTCCGCGACCAACGCCACGTCGGCGTCGACGGCGTCCAGCGAACCGGCGGACTGGGCCTCCTCGGTCAGGGCCTGGGCGTAACGGCGGGCGACGGGCGACATGGCGGGTGGGTCGGGGTTGGCTGCGCCTTCGCTGGCGCGGTTCGGGGCTCGCTCAGGGGCGGGTCCTCGCGGACCCCGCCCCGGAACCCAGGACCTCAGTTCTGGGGCAGGTCGGCGATAAACTGGTCGACCAGGCCGCGCTGGGCCTCGGCGTCGATCTCCTTGCGGAGGATCTTCTCGGCGGCGCCGACCGCCAGCGCGGCCACCTCGCTGCGGAGCTCGGTCAGCGCCTGCTGCTTCTGGTTCTCGATGTCGGCCTGGGCCGACTCCTGCATCCGCACGATCTCGGCCTTGGTCTTGGCCACGTCGGCGTCGCGCTGGGCCGAGGCCTGCTCGCGGGCGTCGCGCAGGATGGCCTGCGCCTGGCCCTCGGCTTCACGCCGCGCGACCTCGTTGTCGGCCTGGAGCTGCTTGGCCTCGGCCAGGGCTCGCTCGGCGCGCGTCATCGATTCCTCGATGGTGGTCTCGCGCTCCGCCAGTGCCGACGTGATCGGCCCCCAGGCAAACTTGCCCAGCAGCAGGAGCAGGAGCACAAACGCGATGCCGAGCCAGAAGGCCAGGCCCGCGTTGGTCGAGAGCAGCCCGCCGGCCGCGAGTACGAAGAGGGTCATCGGGGTGGGGGCTGTGGATGGGGCTGGCCCGCCTCGACGTTTGCCGAAGCGGGCCGGGGTTCCCGGGGTGCCGGGACGCCTAGAGGCCCACCGGGTCCTTGATCGCCATCAGGATGCAGACGATGAGGCCGAAGAACGTGGCGCCCTCGATCAGGGCGGCCGCGATGATCATCGTGGTCCGGATGTCGCCGGCGGCTTCCGGCTGGCGGGCCGAGCCTTCGAGGGCGGCGGCGGCCAGGCGGCCGATGCCGAGGGCGGCGCCGATGATGGCGAGGCCGGCGCCGATGCCGGCGCCGATGTAACCGAGTCCGATGGGATCCATGTCGAGTACGGGGTGAGGGTGTACAGGGTGGGCAGGGTGCCCGGGGATGCGGCGGAAGCCGCTGCGGCGAGTGCCGCGGGTGGGGGTCTTAGGCGAGCACGCCTTCGGTGCCGACGGTCCGCTCGTGCGCCTTGTGCGCCGAGTCGCGCCCGTTGGACTGGGCGACGGCGATGTCGTGGGCCGTGAACCCGTGGTCCTCGGCGTGGTCGTGGTCGTGCTCGTGCTCGGCCGTCGCCATCCCGATAAACAGGGCGGAGAGGATCGTGAACACGTAGGCCTGGATAAAGGAGACCAGGAGCTCGAGGGCGTAGACGAACAGCGTCAGGCCCAGGGCCGGCACCGACGTGGCCCAGCCGGCCGTCTCGCTCATGCCGGCCACGATAAAGATGAGCCCGACCAGGTTGAGCAGGACCAGGTGCCCCGCCGTCATGTTGGCGAAGAGCCGGACCGCCAGCGCGAACGGCTTGGTAAACAGGCCCAGGATCTCGATCGGCACCAGGATCGGCTTGACGAACCACGGGATGCCGGGGGGCCACAGGACGTGCATCCAGTAGTCCTTGGTGCCGGCGACCTGGGTGATGACGAACGTGAACACCGCCAGCACGGCCGTCGTGGTCAGGTTCGCCGTCGCCGTGGCGCCGAAGGGCAGGAGGCCCAGCAGGTTGCAGGTCAGGATAAAGAAGAAGACCGTCAGCAGGTACGGCAAGAACCGGTCGGTCTTGTCGCCCAGGTTGGGCCGCGCGATCTCGTCGCGGATGTAGATCACGATGGTCTCCACCGTGTTCTGGAGCAGCCCGCGCGGCGCCGACGTCCGCCCGACGCCCCGCTTGTACCTGGCGCCCATCGGGAGCAGCAGCAGCGCCAGCAGGCCGATGGCGACAAAGACGAACACCAGGTGCCGCGTCATCGACAAGTCGATCACCACGCTGGCGTCGCCCGTCGGCACCAGGACCGCGTCGTAGGCCGACTCGGGCTCGACCTGCTCGCCCAGGATCTCCTCCGCGTTGGCCTCGCCCAGCTCCTCGGCGGTCAGGTCCTCGCCGGCCTCGGCCCGCTCGGCGGCGACGCCGTCCTCGGCCTGGTCGTCGATGGCGTGGGCCGTCGGGCTGTGCGGCCCGTCGCCGTCGCCGTGCCCGCCGATGGCGTAGAGCCCCGACGCCACGGCCGCCGTGGACGACCGGAACGCCTCGAAGCCGATCGCCCCGTCGCGGCGGACGACGAACAGCCGGGGCAGCTCGACCTTGCCGAACGGCGAGTAGTCGAGGTAGTAGCCGTCCGAGGTGTGGTGGACGGCGTCCAGCTCGCCCTCGTCGCCGGCGGCCTGGGCCGGCAGCGCCAGCGCGGCGAGCGTCAAGAGCAGGGCGTAGCGAAGCGTCCGCATGGGCTAGGCCGGGGTCTGGGAGCGGCGAAGGACGAGGAGGATCTCGGCGACGAGCCCGACGGCGAACAGCACGCCGAGCCCGGTCACGAACCCGCCGCGGTGGACCGGCAACGCCATGAGCACGGTCGCGAACACCGCCAGCACGACGAGCATCCGGACCATCATGCCGCCGAGCACCAAGCTCAGCGCCTGGTTCGAGTCGAGTCCCGAGGCCCGGCTGGCGGTCCACACCGCCGCGAGCGCGTTGGCCGCGCCCACGAGGGCGCCCAAGAGCAGGCTGGCGGCGAAGGTCACAGGGGCCGGGGGAACGGGCGTCGGGTGCGGAAGGCCAGCAAGCTAGCCGGCCGCCTATCGAGGCTCCCCCAAAGCAGGGTGAAGACGGGGCAAAACGGGCGTCCAGTCGCCTACCGGTTCGGCCCGCTCGCCACCCGCAACACCAGCACCATGATCCCGACCATCCCGAGCGCGGCTCCTACGATCACGCCCCACGGCGACGTGTCCAGCCAGCGGTCCACCAGGACGCCGAGCCCCACGAAAAAGGCCATCGACACGCCGATCTGGAGCCCGAAGCCCAGGTGAGAGCCGGCGGCACGCATCCCGTCGCCGTAGGCGTCCGTCACCGACCCCGTCGTCGCCGGCTGTCCTTTGTAATTGGGCGAGGCGGCATCGTCCCAGTCGTCGCCCTCGTCCTCCTCGGGCGGGCGGTCGGCCCATCGGTCGTTCCAGTCCTTGTCGGCCCGGTCGAAGCGGTCCGGCTTGTCGGCCCAGGGGTCGTCTTTTCTTGCCATCGCGGAGGGGCGCTCGCCGGCGGCCAGGGGGCGCCAGGGCGTTCGGTGTTTTAGGCCGCCAGGCGGTCACGGCTTCGGGACCCAATTGGCGACTGACGCGGGCGCCCGCCGCCGGCTGGCGGTCGCCGTCCGGGGCAGCGGCCTGCTGGCCGTCGGCCGCTGGGCCTGGGGGACGAAGGTAGCCGACTGATCGTCGGCCGGCAATCGCGGAGTCGCCGTCGTGCCCCCCGGCCGAGGCCACCCATCGGCTCAAGCCCGACGACCCTGAGTCACACCGCTGCGCTGGGACGAGTCGCCAGCGCGGCGGCCGGAGAGACGAGCTCGGCGCTGGCCGACCTTGGGTTGTAGGACCGCGCGTGGGTCCCGAGGCGACCGAGCACTGCGCGCTGGCCGGCGACCAAACGGGGGCGGCCGGCGCGTCGCGGTCGCGGTGCGGGCTCCCCAGAACATGGGCAACGCTCAGCCAGACCCACTCGGGCTTACGCGCACGGAGTGCCCGCCGGACCGCCTCCAGCACGACTGACGGCCGTGGCGTAACCAAACCCGGACAAGGGGGCGCAGGAAACTCGACGGCAGGCAGGCGGGCCGTGGGGGCCGTGAGGGGCGTTTTTGTTCGCTGCATCTGCATACCGGAACCGACGCGTGCGCCTAACTTGACCGGCTCTGAGAACCCCGAAGGCCGTTCTTGCGACGGCCGTCCTTGCCAGCCCCCTGGCCCCGCTCTATGCCGCAGCACAAATCCGCCGCCAAGCGCGTCCGCCAGGACGCCAAGCGACGCCTCCGCAACCGCTACCAAAAGGTCCGTGTCCGCACGTTGATCAAAGACCTCGAAGCCGAGACCGACCAGGCGGCGGCCGAGGCCAAGCTCAACGAGGTCAAGGCCCAGCTCGACCGGCTGGCGGGCCGCCGCGTCCTCCACCCGAACCAGGCGGCGAACACCAAGAGCCGGCTCGACCGGTACGTTCGCTCGCTGGTTTGACACGACACAGGGAGGAACACGCGAGAGCATGACCGGTACGCCCGGCTCACTCCCCCTGCTCCATCCCGCCCCCGCTCACGTCTACTCTACACGCCCCCGGCGTGGCGCCCAACGTCCCAGTAGAGTGCATCCGATCTCCCAAGAGAAGCGTCTTGCAACTCCTGGATTCGGTTCGGATACTTAGACAGACGGGTTCGAGCTCCCACAGTAAGGCCACGTGGCTTCGCTCCTCTCCCCCCTCCCCGGCCCCCCGCGCCGAGGATCTCTCACCCACTCCCCCCTCTCCATGACTCAGAACCGACCGGAGAAGACGATGACATCGCGTCTCTCGACTCTATTCCTGTGGTGCGCGGCACTACTCCTCGCCTCCGCGGCGCAGGCCCAGGTGGTCCGCCCCAGCAACTCGGCCTACATCCTCCTCCGTGGCGGCGCGACCGCGTACTACGGCGACCTCGACAACAACCCCGACGGCGATCCCAACGAGACCTCGTGGAAGATCGGTGACGGGTTCGACGAGGTCGGCTTCGCCGTTGGCGGCGAGCTGGGTTACCTCTTCAGCGACAACCTGTCGCTCGGGCTGGCCTACATGTACCAGACCAACCCGAACCTGGAGCGGGACCTCCCGGAGGTCAACACTTACAACGAAGGCGAGCACGTCCAGCAAGGCCAGCTGCTCTTCCGGTACCTCCCGTTCGCGACCGCCCGCGTCTCGCCCTACGTCGAGCTCGGTGCGGCCATGGTCTTCGGCCAGGGCACGGAGAACGAGCGCGGCGAGGGCACGGGCATCGGCGACGACGTCTGGGGCTACGGTCCGGTCGTCGGTCTCGGCCTCGACGTTGCACTGACCCCGCGCCTGGGCCTGTTCCTCGGCGCCCAGTCGACGTTCGTCTTCCCGGACGTGGCGCTCGACGGCGCCGATCCGGGCGCGTTCGGTGTCACCGGCGACGACTCTGACTTCGACATCCTCGCCAACGTGGGCGGTGGTCTCAAGTTCGCGTTCCGCGCTCCGTTCACGGCCGTCGAGATCGAGGGCCTGGAGTGCCCGAGCGAGCTCAACGTCGGCCAGACGGGCTCGTTCATGGTCATGACCAACGCCGACGCCGACATGCCCGTCTCGACGACGTGGCAGTGGGGCGACGGGTCGACGGGCTCGGGCATGAGCGCCTCGCACGCCTTTGGCGCCCCCGGCACCTACACGGTGACCGCGATGGCGACCAACCGGGGCGGCGACGACTCGGAGTCCTGCCTGGTCACGGTGACCGAGCGCCCGGTGATGCCGACCCTCGCGGGTTGCCGCGCCACGCCGAGCCGCGTCGACGTCGGTGAGCAGGTCACGATCAACGCGACCGCGACGGACGCCGAGACGGTCAGCATCGACTTTGGTGACGGCACCACGGCTTCGACGCTCCCGGCCCGCCACGCGTACAGCGACACGGGTAGCTACACCGTCACGATCACCGCGACGAACCAGTACGGGACCGAGACCTGCACCATCCCGGTGACGGTCGGCGACACGTACTGCGACGACATCACGGAGCTCAACCCGGTGTTCTTCGGCTACGGAGCCTCGACGCTCACGGCCGACGCCATGAGCCGTCTGGACGAGAACATCGAGATCCTGCGCCGCTGCCCGGAGATCTGCGTCACGATCAACGGCTACAGCGACGGCTCGGAGCCGGGTGATGCCATGCGCATCTCGCAGCGCCGTGCCGACGCCGCGATGGAGTACTATGTGGCTCAGGGCATCGACGCCGACCGCCTCCGCGCCGTTGGCCGCGGTGTCGACCCCGACGCCAACTCGAAGGAGGATCCGGGCCCGGGCGACAGCCGCGCGCGTCGCGCCGACTCGATCCCGTCGTCCTGCGCCGGCTTCTAAGCTGACGTAAGTCAACGAGCCTCGCGCTCCCGGAAGGGGCGGCCTGCCACGCGGCAGGCCGCCCCTTTCATTTGTGGACAGCCTGCGCGACGTCCGCTAGCGGCGGCGCTCGCGTCCACAGTCTGCGCCCGCGAGCGCCGCCAGGCTGGCGGTCTGGTTCAGCAGCGCGGAGGCCGACGGCGACAACCGCAGCCTCCGACCTGGACACCAGACGACGCTGGGTGCGACGTGGCGCCTCTGCCCCGCGGTCGGCCGCTCGGAGACGGCCGAGTCCCCGGTCCAATCCGCCGGCCTCGTCTCTCCACCGGAGCCGTCGTCGACTGCGAGACCTGACCGCAGACGCCCGAGACGTGTTCGTGGCGATCGGGCTGTCTGTAGGCGGCCCGGTCTCTTGCGCGAGACGGAGCGCCCACGTCTTAGAGACCGCGCCCACCGCTGGCGCCGTCCGCCGCCAGCGGAACGGGGGCTTGACAATTGGAGCCGATATGGTTATCGTTCATCGGCGATCAACGATGAACGTCCCATTCCACCAACCCACACCCCCATGATTGACCGGCCCATTGCCAACTGTCCCACGTGCGGCTGCGACGGCGACTGTTGCGGAGACGACTGCTGCTGCTGCGCTGACGACTGCTGCTGCTAACCCTCTCCACCGACGCCGGCCCCCTCTACCGACGCCGGCCCCGTACGCCTGGGCGCCGGCGTCCCCCTTTTTCGACCCCCATGACTCCCGACCCCGTCCTCATTGCCAAGGCCCTCGCGTCGACCGCGCGGCTCGACATCCTGAGCGCCCTCAGCGAGCGGGGCACCTGCGTATGCGGCGAAGTGGTGGAGGTGGTGGGGCTGGCGCAGTCGACGGTGTCGCAGCACCTCAAAGTGCTGAAAGAGGCGGGGCTGGTGAGCGGCCAGGTCGAGGGCACGCGGACCTGCTACTGCGTCGACCGCGAGGGGATGGCGGCGGCGCACGACACGCTCGGCGGCTTGCTCAACGGCCTCGCGTGCCGTTGCTGCTAGGCCGGCTGGGCTAGGCGCTGACGCCCGCTCCGACGCGCGTCAGGTGCATCACGACGGGGAGGCGGCGGCCCACGCCGAACGCCTTCTCGCTTACCCGGAGCCCTGGCGCGGCCTGGCGCCGCTTGTACTCCGAGCGGTCGACCATCTGGGCGACGCGCTCGACCAAGGCGAGGTCGGCGCCGGTCTGGCGGGCGATCTCGGCGATCGACTCGTGGTGCTCGACGTAACGAGTCAGGATGGCGTCGAGGACGTCGTAGGGCGGCAGCGAGTCCTGGTCGACCTGGCCGGGGCGGAGCTCGGCGGAGGGCGGTTTGGTGATCGTGCGGCGCGGGACCAGGTCCCGCCCAGCGCGGGCGTTGACGTGTTCCGCCAGCCGGTAGACCTCGGTCTTGAACACGTCGGAGATCACCGCCAGCCCGCCGGCCATGTCGCCGTAGAGCGTCGAGTAACCGACGGCCACCTCGGACTTGTTGCCGGTCGTGAGCAGGAGGTACCCGAACTTGTTCGAGAGCGCCATCAGCGTCAGCCCCCGCGCGCGGGCCTGGACGTTCTCCTCCGTCACGTCCTCCTCGGTGCCGGCGAACAGCGGGGCCAGCATCTCGCCGAAGGCGTTCACGGCCGGGTGGATCGAGACGTTGTGGAACTCGATGCCGAGCGCGTCCGCCAGCTGGCGGGAGTCGTCGACGGAGCCGGCCGACGAGTACGCCGAGGGCATCGTGACGCCGACGACGCGTTCCGGCCCCAGCGCCTCGACGGCCAGCGCGCACGTCACCGCCGAGTCGATGCCCCCGCTCAGCCCGACCAGCCCCTTCTCGAACACGCCGTCGCCCGTCTTGGCCACGTAGTCGCGGATGCCGAGCACGAGCGCGTCGTGGACCTCGGCGGTCGCGTCCTCGGGCCCCACGACGGGGACCGGCCCGCCGGGCGCTTCGCTGTCCCACACGTAGAAGTCGTCCCGGAACGGCGCGGCGTGCCACAGCACCCGGCCGTCGGCCGACTGGACCTGGCTGTCGCCGTCGAAGATCAGCTCGGTGTTGGCGCCGACCTGGTTGACGTAGACGAACGGCACGCCGTGCTCGCGGCAGCTGTCGCCGATCAGCCGGCGCCGCTCATCCGGCTTGCCCACCGCGTAGGGGCTGGCGGAGAGGTTGACGAACAGGTCGACGCCCAGCGCCGCCAGCTCGTCGATGGGGTTGGCGGCGTAGAGGTAGTGGTTTGCTGTGCCGTCGGGGTGGCCGTCCCGTTCGTGCCCCGCCGGGCCGTCTCCTCCGTGACCGACGTCGTCGTCGGCGCCGACGATCTCGTAGTTGTTCCACAGGTCCTCGCACACGTGGAGGCCCAGGCGCAGCCCGCCCCACTCGACCACGCGGCGCTCGGGACACGGCTCGAAGTAGCGGGCCTCGTCGAACACGTCGTACGTGGGCAGCAGCGTCTTGGAAACGGCGTCTTGGACGCGCCCGCCAGCGATCAGCAGCGCCGAGTTGAACAGCCGCTTGCCCACCGGCGTGTCGTTGCGCACCGGCGCGCCGACGACCAGCGCCAGCCCGTCGGGCGCGCGCTCGGCGATCGACCGCACCGCGTCGTCCACGTCGTCCAAGAACGCCGGCCGGTCCAGCAGGTCCTGGGGCGGGTAGCCGGTGACGCACAGCTCGGGGAAGACCGCCAGCTCGGCGCCGGCCTCGGCCGCTCGGCGGGCGTCGCGCAGGACGAGCTCGGCGTTGCCGGCGAGGTCGCCGACGGTGGGGTTGATCTGGCAGAGGGCGATCCGCATGGGCTGAGGCGATCGGTGGGGGCGGGTTGGACGGCCGAGTGCAGCCGAGGTGCCGCGAGAGGCCGGGCTGCGGTCGGCGGTCGGGGGCACGCCGGCCTCTTCCGTGCCTCCGCCCATGCCGCCGACGCCTGGGGCCCGTTTCGTTCGCGGCGCCGCGGCCCACCGACCGCGGCGGGCGGGCGCGGCGCGCGCCATCGTCTGAGCCCCACCGGCCGGGCGGAGAGTCCCTATTTTCCGGGCCGGCACCGACCGCCCGTCGGGCGCCGGCTCCCCCTCCTCCCCCGCCCCGTGCGCCTCGCCCTGTTCGCCTCCGGCGGCGGCTCCAACGTCGCCGCCATCCTCGACGCCATCGAGGCCGGGACGCTCCGCGCCGACCCGGTCCTGATCGTCACCGACCGGCCCGGCGCCGGCGTGCTGACGCGGCCCGAGACCCAGGGCATCCCCTCGGCCGTCGTCCCGCCCGGCCCGGACCCGGCGGCCTTTGCCCGGGCGCTGCTCGACGCGCTGGCGCGCCACGAGGCCGACGCCGTGGCGCTGGCGGGCTACCTCCGCAAGGTCCCCGCCCCGGTGGTTCGGGCCTACCGGCACCGGATCTTGAACGTCCACCCGTCGCTGCTGCCCGCCTTTGGCGGGCCGGGGTGGTACGGGCGCCGGGTCCACGCCGGCGTGCTCGACTACGGGTGCCGCGTGACCGGCGCGACGGTCCACCTGGTCGACAGCGAGTACGACACCGGGCCGATCGTCCTGCAAGAGGCCGTCGACGTCGAGCCCGACGACACGCCCGAGACGCTGGCGGCGCGCGTGCTCGCCGTCGAGCACGGGCTCTACCCCCGCGCGCTGGCGCTCCTGGCCGACGGCCAGATCCGGGTCGACGGCCGCCGCGTGTCCTCGGACGGCCGAGCGCGACCGCCAGCCCCTGGCGCGCCCGACGCGCCGCTCGCGCCTGCTCCTCCCTTTCCCTCCGACCCGTGATCGCCGCCAAAGACCTGCCCGCCCCCGACGACCGCTACCCCGTCCGCCGCGCCTTGCTGTCGGTGAGCGACAAGGCCGGCCTGGCCGAGTTTGGCCGCCGCCTGCACGCGCTGGGCGTCGAGATGCTCTCGACCGGAGGCACGGCCCGGGCCCTGCGCGACGCCGGCCTCCCCGTCACCGACGTGGCCGACGTGACCGGCTTCCCCGAGATCCTGGGCGGACGCGTCAAGAGCCTGCACCCGGCCGTCCACGGCGGCGTCCTGGCCCGCCGCACCGACCCGGAGGACCTAGCGGAGCTGGCCGAGCACGGCATCGGCGCCATCGACCTGGTGGCGGTCAACCTCTACCCGTTCCGCCAGGCGACCGCCGGCCCCGACGTGACCGACGCGGTCGCGGCCGAGAACGTCGACATCGGCGGGCCGGGGATGCTCCGGGCGGCGGCCAAGAACTTCGCCTTCGTGGCGGCGGTCGTGGACCCGGCCGACTACGCCGAGGTCGCGGACGAGCTAGAGGCCGAGGGCGGCACGCTCGGCCTGGCCACGCGCCGGCGGCTGGCGGGCGACGCCTTCGCCCACACCGCCGACTACGACCGAGCCATCGCGGCGTACTTCGCCGGCTCGCCCGGGCCCGCCGACGCCGGCCGCCAGCCCGCCGACGCCGGCCGCCAGCCCGCCGCGGGACCGCTGCCGTCGTCGCTGACCATCGACCTGCCCAAAGTCGCGGACCTGCGCTACGGCGAGAACCCGGACCAGCGCGCGGCGCTCTACGGCGACCCGGCGTCGCGCTACCAATCGCTGCACGGCAAGGCGCTGTCGTTCAACAACTTGCTGGACCTGACGGCGGCCCTGAACCTGATGGCCGAGTTCGCCGGCGGCCCGCCGACGGCCGCCATCCTCAAGCACACCAACCCGTGCGGCGTCGGCCAGGCCGAGACGCTGGAGGCCGCCTACCACAAGGCGTTCGCGACCGACCGCCAGTCGCCGTTCGGCGGCATCGTGGTGGTCAACCGGCCGCTGGACCAGGCCACGGCCCAGGCCATCGACGGCGTCTTTACCGAGCTCATCATCGCGCCCGCCTTCGAGGACGGCGTGCTGGCGTTCCTGCAGCAAAAGCAGAACCGGCGCCTGATCCGCGCCCGGCTCGACTCGCCGGTGGCCAGCCTCGACGTCCGCAGCACGGCCGGCGGGCTCTTGGTCCAGGAGCAAGACGGCCCGCTGGCGGCGGACGTGCGCGAGGCGTGGACGGCGCCGACCGAGCGCCCGCCGAGCGAGCGCGAGTGGGCCGACCTGGACTTCGCGTGGCGGGTGTGCAAGCACGTCAAGTCCAACGCCATCGTCTACGCGCGCGACGGCGCGACCCTGGGGATCGGGGCGGGCCAGATGAGCCGGATCGACGCGAGCGAGGTGGCCGTGGCCAAGGGCGCCAAGTCCGGGCTCGACTTTGCCGGCTGCGTGGTCGCCTCCGACGCCTTCTTCCCCTTTGCCGACGGGCTCGTCGCCGCCGCCGAGGCCGGCGCGACGGCCGCCGTCCAGCCCGGCGGCTCGGTCCGCGACGACGAGGTGATCGCCGCCGCCGACGAGCGCGGGCTGGCGATGGTGTTCACGGGGCGCCGCCACTTCCGGCACTGACGCCCCGACCGGCGCCGCCAGCCGGGCCCGCTACTGTTTCGGCCGCAGCGTCACGATGGGGAGCAGGCACTCCTCCATCGTCACGCCGCCGTGCTGGAACGTGTCGCGGTACTGGTTCACGTAGCGGTTGTAGTTGGTCGGGTAGACGAAGTAGCCGTCGCCCTTGGCGAAGATGTAGTTCTCGTTGATGCCCATCCGCGGCAGGCCGTACGTCTCGGGCTCGCGGACGAAGATGGCGTCGTCGTGGTCCACCTTGAGGTTTCGGCCGTGCTTGTAGCGCAAGCTGGTGGAGGTTTCGCGGTCGCCGATCACCTTGACGGGCGACAACGACCGGACGGCGCCGTGATCGGTGCTCACCACGACGGTGCAGTCGTGGCGGGCCAGCTCTTGGAAGGCCGCCAGCAGCCAGCTGTGCTCGAACCAGGCGTTGGTCAACGCTCGGTAGGCCGGCACGTCGGGCGCGATCTCCTTTAAGATCCGCGTGTCGGAGCGGCTGTGGGCCAGGATGTCGACGAAGTTGACGACGACGGCCGACAGGTCGTGCTGGAGGTAGTCCGAGACCCGACCGGCAAACTGGACGCCGTCCGACTGGCTGGTCAGCTTGTCGTAGCGGACGCGGGCGTCGGCGCGGTGCTTGCGGCCCATGAGGTCGGCCAGGAACTCGGCCTCGTGGGCGTTGAGCGACTCCTCGTCCTGGCGCTCGTCGACGGTGTAGCGCTGGGGGAAGCGCCGGGCGAGGTCGATGGGCAGCATCCCGCCGAAGATGGCGTTGCGGCTGTAGGGCGTGGCGGTCGGCAGCAGTCCAAAGTGCCAGTCGCGCTCGACGTCGTAGAGCCCGTGGAGCTGGCGCTCGAACAGCAGCCACTGGTCGTAGCGCAGGCAGTCGATGAGCAGGAACACGACGGGCCGCTCCGTGGACCCGCCCACGTCGCCCAGGTGCGGGAGCACGGCCGTCGGCAGGATCTCGTGGCTCATCAGCGGCCGCTCGCGGTCGGGGCGCTGGCCGTCCTTGACGCGCGCGATCCAGTCCGGGTAGCGGCCCTCGACCCAGCCGGCGAAGGCGCGGTTGGCCTCGCGGTACTGGTCGTCCAAGATCTGGCGGACCCCCTCGTCGGCGCCTTCCAACTCCAGGTCGTGGCGGACGAGCTGCTCGTAGACCTCGGTCCACTCCCCAAAGTCGAGGTCTCCGCCCAGCCGGGCCGCCAGCGCGCCGAAGCCTTGCAGGAAGTCCTGCTGCACGCGCGCGCCGCGGATGGCGCCGCCGTCCAGGATCTTCTTGACCGAGAGCAGGATCTGCTTGGGGTTGACCGGCTTGATGAGGTAGTCGGCGATCTGGCGCCCGATGGCGTCCTCCATCAGGTGCTCCTCCTCGGACTTGGTGATCATCACGACCGGCGTCTCGGGGCGCGCGCCCTTGATCTGCTGGAGCGCGTCGAGCCCGTTCATGCCGGGCATCTGCTCGTCCAGGAACACGACGTCGAACCGGTCGGCCTCGGCGCGGTCGACGGCGTCGGCGCCGTTCGTGACCGTCTCGACGGAGTAGCCCTTGGCTTCGAGGAACAGGACGTGGGGTTTGAGCAGGTCGATCTCGTCGTCGGCCCAGAGGATGCGCGGCATGGCGGGGAGGCGGGAGGGGAGCCACGAACGGGCCGGGGCACGCCGTGGTGCCCTCCCGCGCAACTGCGCGCCTCCAGGCCCGTAGCGCCGCCAGCTGGCGCCCGCCGCCGCCCGGCCCCGCCAGCGGGGCGGGGCCCAGCCCCCACACGACCCGACCCCGCCCGACCATGCGCACGCTCCCCCTCGTTCTCCTGCTGAGCCTGACCGTCGGCGCCGCCGCCCAAGCGCCGGTCCAGGCCACCGCCCCCGGCCTCCAGAACGCCGAGCTCCCGCCGCTCCTCGACCGCGAGGTCTTTTTCGGCAACCCCGAGATCGCCGGCGCCCAGCTCTCGCCCGACGGCCGCTACCTCACGTTCCTCAAGCCCTACGACGGCGTCCTCAACGTCTGGGTCAAGGGGATCGACGAGCCGTTCGAGGCGGCCCGCCCGCTGACGGCCGACGACCGGCCCGTCGGCGGGTACTTCTGGAGCCGCGACGGCCGGCACGTCCTCTACGTCCAGGACGCCGGCGGCGACGAGAACTTCCACGTCTGGGCCGTTGACCCGGCCCAAGCGACCGGCGACGGCGTGCCCGCCGCCCGCGACCTCACGCCGGCCGAGCGCGTCCGCGCGCTCATCCTCGACGTGCCCGAGAGCGACCCCGGCCACATCCTGGTCGGGCTCAACGACCGCGACCCGGCCTACCACGACGTGTACCGCGTGGCGCTGGCGAGCGGCGAGCGGACGCTCCTGATCGAGAACACGGAGCAGGTCGCCGGGTGGGTGACCGACCTCGACGGCGACGTGCGCCTGGCGCTCCGCACCGCCGCCGACGGCTCGACCGAGGTCCTGACCGTCGAAGACGGCGCGCTGGGCGAGGTGGTGTACGCGTGCTCGGTGGTCGAGACGTGCGGGCCGGTCCGGTTCCACCCCGACGGCCGGGTCTACATGCAGACGAACAAAGGCGACCGCGACTTGGTCGAGCTCGTCCTGTTCGACCCCGCGACGGGCGCCGAGACGCTCGTCGAGCGCGACCCCGAGGGCCGCGTCGACTTCGGCGGCGCCGTGTTCTCGGACGTGACCGACGAGCTCCTGGCGACCTACTACCAGGACGAGAACCTCCGGATCTACCCCAAGGACGAGGCGTGGGCGGCCGACCTCGCCACCCTCGAAGCGGAGCTCCCCGACGGCGTCGTCCTCCCGGCCGGCTCGACCGAGGACGAGCGGACGTGGCTCGTGTCGCTCCGGAGCGACGTCGACCCGGGCTCGACGTACCTCTTCGACCGCGACTCGCGCGACGTGGAGTTCCTCTACCGCGGGCGGCCCGACGTGCCGGTCGAGGACATGGCCCCGATGCGGCCCGTGACCTACACCGCCCGCGACGGCCGCGAGGTCCCGGCCTACCTCACGCTCCCGCGCGGCGCCGAGGCCCAGGACCTGCCGGCCGTCCTGTTCGTCCACGGCGGCCCGTGGTCGCGCGACGTGTGGGGCTACGACAGCTACGCCCAGTTCTTGGCCAACCGCGGCTACGCCGTGCTCCAGCCCAACTTCCGCGGGTCGGCGGGCTACGGGAAGGACTTCCTCAATGCCGGCAACCGCCAGTGGGGCACCGGCGCGATGCAGCACGACCTGACCGACGGGGCCCAGTGGCTGGTCCGCGAGGGGATCGCCGACCCGGACCGCGTCGGGATCATGGGCGGGTCGTACGGCGGCTACGCCACGCTGGCGGGCCTCGCGTTCACGCCCGACGTCTACGCCGCCGGCGTCAGCATCGTCGGCCCGTCCAACCTGATCACGCTGCTCGAGTCGATCCCGCCGTACTGGGCGCCGGTCCGTAAGATGTTCCACGAGCGGATGGGCGACCCGACGACGCCCGAGGGCGAGGCCCAGCTGCGAGCGCAGAGCCCGCTCAACAGCGCCGGCCGGATCACGGCCCCGCTCCTCATCATCCAGGGCGCCAACGACCCGCGCGTCAAGCAGGCCGAGAGCGACCAGATCGTGGTCGCCCTCCGCGACCGGGGCTACCCCGTGCGGTACCTCGTGGCCGAGGACGAGGGCCACGGGTTCCGCGGGGCCACGAACCAGCTCGCCCAGAACGCGGCGACCGAGGCGTTCCTGGCCGAGCACTTGGGCGGCCGGGCTCAAACGACGGCGTCCGACGACGTCGCCGAGCGGCTGGCCGCGCTCACCGTCGACCCCGCCACGGTCACGCTGGCTGCGGCGCCCACGGCGGCCGAGGCCGGTGCGTTCGACGCGTCGCTGCTGACGCCGATGACGCTGGCCTACGACGCCACGCTCGCCATTCAGGGCCGGGAGATCCCGATGACCGCCACGCGCGTGCTCTCCCAGCGCGGGGACACCTGGGTACTCGCTGAGTCGGTCCAGACGCCGATGGGCGCCGCCACCGATTCGACCGTCTTGGCCCAGGCCGATCTCCGCCCGCTCTCGCGGCGCGTGTCCCAAGGCCCGGCCCAGATCGCGTTCGACTACGCCCCAGACCGCGTCTCGGGCCAAATCAATGCTCCCGGCCAGACGGTCCCCGTCGACGTGGCGCTGGAGGCTCCGCTCGCCGTCGAGGGCTCGTCGCTCTCGATTGGGCTGGGGACACTTCCGCTCGCCGACGGCTACCGCGCTCAGTTTGCCGGGTTCGACAGCCAGTCGCTCCAGCCGGTCACTTGCACCGTCGAGGTGACGGGCACGGAGACCGTCGAGGTCCCCGCCGGCACGTTCGAGACCTGGACGGTGGCGCTGACCCAGGGCGACGGCTCTGGCGGCGGCAACGGGACGCTCTGGGTCTCGCGCGAGCGGCCCGGCGTGGTGGTCAAGAGCGAGGTGGGGCTCGGCCCCCAGATGGGCGGCGGCACCGCCGTCTCCGTGCTGACCTCGGTGACGGCCGAATAGCCGGCCGGCCGCTGGCGGCCCGCGACCACCAGCGGCCGGCGGGGCCAGCGTAGAGACGAGGTTCAGCCTCGGCAGCGACTGGCGAACCGACCATTGGTAGCGCCCTGAGCGGAGGGCATGACACGGGGTGTATTCCTGCCAGCTCCTCGCTCCGCGACACCCGATGCGACCTTCGGGGTGACCGCACGACGGACATGCTCTCCCCGCCTCTTACACCATGACGCCCTGCTCTCTAGCCCTGGCCGCGTGCCTCGGCCTCGTCCTGAGCTCCTGCGACTCGAACAGTGAGCACGAGATCGGCGGCACCTACTCGGGGGTTACCGAGCAACTCGGAGACAGAACGACCTTCCTCGCCCTGGTCATACCGGGCACGCAGGATGGCGAGACCTTCCGGTTTACCGGAACGGTCACGGAGCAAGACTACGACGCGATCTCCAGGGAGTCGACCTCGGGATCGGGCACCTACGACCACCCGACCATCACGCTGGTGGTTCTGGGCGAGACCCTAGAAGGCACGGTGAGCGACGACGGCGACGACCTCCGTCTCGAAGTCGAGGACAACGCTTTTGCGACGCTCTCGCGCGACTAGCTGGCCCGCTGGCGGCCCCGGCGGCTAGCCGAAGGCCGCCGCCAGCCCGGCCGCGACGTGGCGGCCGGGCGTCGGCTCCGCGAACGGGCGCCGGAAGCGTCGACCGCGGGTCACTCGCCGAGGGGCTCCAGGCGCCAGATCTGGCCGTCCTCCTGGTCGGTCAGGACGTAGACGAAGCCGTCCGGCCCGACCTCGACCTCGCGGATCCGCTCGCCCAAGGCGAGCACCTCCTCGTCCACCACCTCCCCGCCCTCGACGGCGACCCGGACGAGGCCCTGACGCGACAGGCTGCCGATCAAGAAGCTCCCCGTCCACTCCGGGAACGCCGTCGCGTCGTAGTAGGCCATGCCCGAGGGCGAGATCACCGGCGTCCAGTGCGTCGCCGCGTCGGCGAACTCGGGGCGCGTCGGCGGGTCGGGGATCCCGGTGCCGTCGTAGTTCATCCCCCAGCTCACGACCGGCCAGCCGTAGTTGGCGCCGCGCTCGATCCGGTTGAGCTCGTCGCCGCCCAGCGGTCCCATCTCGGCGATCCACAGTTCCCCGCTGCGTGGGTCGATCACGGCGCTCTCGACGTTCCGGTGGCCGTAGGACCAGACCTCGCCGCGGGCGCCGTCGCGGCCGACGAACGGGTTGTCCTCCGGAACGGTGCCGTCGCGGTTGAGCCGGATCACCTTGCCCAAGTGGTTGCCCAGGTCCTGCGCCGGGTCGAACTGGAACCGCTCGCCCAGCGTGAGGAACAGGTGCCCGTCCGGCCCGAAGGCGATCCGGTTGCCGAAGTGGTTGGGGCCGGTGACGTAGGGCTCTTGCGTGAACAGCACCCGCCAGTCACGCAGGCTGTCGCCGTCGAGCACCGCCCGGCCCAGCGCCGTCGCGGCGCTCCCCTCCGGCCCGGGCCGGGCGAACGAGAGGTAGACGGTGCCGTTCGAGGCGAAGTCGGGGTCGAGCGCGACGTCGAGCAGGCCGCCTTGGCCCTGGGCGAAGACCGTCGGCGTGCCCGAGACCGTGGTCGGCGGCTGGCCGTCGTCGGTGACGATGAGCAACGTGCCGGGCTTGCTGGTGACCAGCATCCGCCCGTCGGGCAGGAACGTCATGGCCCAGGGCCGCTCGACGCGGTCGGCCACGCGGACGACGCTCACCGGGCCGGCGTCGGTCAGCACGGACTCGACCTGGCGGGGCGGGCCCTGGGCGGCGGCGGGCAACGCGCACGCGGCGGCGAGGAGGAGCAGGAGGCGGCGCATGGCGGGTGTGGCTGTGTGTCTGTGATGACGAAGACCAGCGAGCGCCGTTCCGGGCCCCGACCGCGCCAGGTGCCGCCCGAGCCGCTGGCGGTCGCTACGGGCGCGGCGTCTGGCGGATCAGGTCGAGGACGTGGCCCGCGATCTCGGCGCCGTGCTTGTCCTGGAGAAAGTGCCCGCCGCGGACGAACGTCGGCGGGCCTGCCGTGGGGACGAGCCGCTCGAAAAAGCGCCACGCGCCGCCCAGGATCGGGTCCTGGGGAGACCAGACGAGCCGGCACGGCTTGTCCCACCGGCTCAGCGCGTCGCGCGTGCGGCCCATGGCCTCCGCGACCGGGCCGCCCGGCGAGGTCGGGACCATGACGGGCCACGCCGCGGCGCCGGCCTTGTAGCGGGCCGAGGGGAACGGGGCGACGTAGGCGGGGACCGACGCCGTCTGGCTGGCCGGCAGCGCCAGCCTCATCAGCGGGCCGATGGGCAAGCGCCGGCCCAGGACGCGCGCGCTCAGCTTCCACGCGCGGAAGGCCAGGTTCGCGCCGCCCTCGCCCGTCGGCAGGAACGTGTTCAGGACCACCAGCCGGGCGATCCGGTCCGGGACGTCGAGCGCGCCGACGCTCAGGCCCATCAGCCCGCCCCAGTCCTGGACCACCAGCGTCACGTCGCTCAGGTCCAGCGCCTCGACCACGCGGAGCAGCGCCGCCCGGTGGAGCGCGTAGCTGTAGGCGCCGACGGCCGTCGGCTTGTCGCTCCGCCCGAACCCGGGAAAGTCGAACGCGACGGCCCTGACGCCGGCCTCCGCCAGCCGCGCGATGGCGTCGCGGTAGAGGTAGCTCCACGACGGCTCGCCGTGGAGCATCAGGACGGTCTCGGAGGCGTCGCGCGGCCCCTCGTCCACGACGTGGAGCCGCAGCGGCCCGCCGACGCCGGGCGCATCGTCCAGGGTGACGTAGTGGGGCGCGAACGGCCAGCCGGGGAGGCCGGCGAACCGGGCGTCGGGCGTGCGGACGACGCCGGGGGGAAGAGCAGCCATGCCGCTGAGACGGCCGCTTCAGCCCTGGGGTCCCCGGCCGCTGCCACGAGGATTCGGCGTGGGGAGACACAAACGCCGGGCGTGGCCCGTACTCCGCCCATGCTCGCCAAGACGACCCTCCCGCCCGACCCGCCGGCGGTCGGCCCCGCCCCGCTGGCGGCCGCACCGGCCGAGGTCCCGGGCCCGGCCGACCCGCTCCGCCAGCCGGCCATCGAGGTCGCGCGGCCGGCGCGGCGTCGGTTCCGGCAGACGCGGGCCTACGCCGCGGCGCTGCGCGTGGCGCTGAGCTACTTGTGGTTCGACGTGGTCGCGCGCGTCCGTGGGCCGAAGTGGGCCGCCCAGCGGCGGCCGGCGCTCCACGCCCGCAACGGGCGCCGCGTGCGCGCGTCGGTCCTGCGCCTGCGGGGCCTGTTTATCAAAGCGGGCCAGCTGGCGAGCGTGCTCACCAACCTCTTGCCCGAGCCGTTTCGGATCGAGCTAGAGGGCCTGCAAGACCGCGTGCCGGCCAGCCCGCCCGCGTCCGTCCGGGCGCGCATCATCGCCGAGCTGGGCGCGCCGCCCGAGGCTCTGTTCGACCGCTTCTCGGAGCACCCGGTCGCGAGCGCGTCGCTGGCCCAGGTCCACCGCGCCCGGCTGACTGTCGCCGTCCCTAGCGGGGTGGCGGTGCCCGTCGACGAGGTACTGGCCGATACGCCGCCCATCGGAGGCGACGGGCTCGCCACCGGCGACCGCCAGTGGCGCGACGTGGCGGTCAAGGTGCAGCACGCCGACATCAACGCCATCGCGCGCATCGACCTGCGCGCCATCGAGACCATCCTGCGCGCCGTCGGCCGCTGGTTCGGGATTCGCGGGCTGCGGGACCAGTTCCGCGAGATCGAGGCCGTGATCCTGGAGGAGCTCGACTTTCGGAGCGAGGCCGCCTACGCGACCGAGATCGCCCAGAACCTGGGGCCGGGCGTGTCGGTCCCGGCCGTTGTCCCTGAGCGGTCGTCGGAGCGCGTCATGACGACGGCGTTCGTGAACGGGATCAAGGCCGGCGATCTGGCGGCCCTGGACGCGGCCGGCGTCGACCGGCTGGCGCTCGCCGAGCGCATCCTGGACGCCTACGGCGCCATGATCTTCCGCGACGGGCTCTACCACGCCGACCCGCACCCGGGCAACCTGCTGGTCCGGCCGGACGCCGAGATGCCGGGCGGCTTCGAGCTGATCTTCCTCGACTTCGGCGCCGTCGCGCGCCTGTCGCCGGCCTCGCAGACGGGGCTGGCCGAGATGATCGCCGGCGTGCTGGCGCGTGACCCGGCGCGCGTCACCGCCGCGCTGACCACGATGGGCTTCGTGGCGGACGCGGGCTCGCTGGAGGCCGACGCCGCCGTGGCGGCCCTGGTCGAGGGCGTCCACGAGCGCGTGCTGCGCGGCCTGGACCCGCGCGCGTTCCGCCTGGGCGACCTGACGCTGGAGTACGCGATGGAGACGCATGCCCAGACGTTCGAGGACATGGCCGACCTGGGCGTCTCCGTCACCGACCTCGCCTCGGCCTTCCGCGTGCCGCGCGACTGGATCCTGCTGGAGCGGACGGCGCTGCTCCTGATCGGCCTGTGCGGCGCCCTCGCGCCCGACGTCAACCCACTGACGGCCATCGAGCCCTACATCCGGCCCCTCACGCGCGACGCAGCCGCCAGCACCGCGAGCGCCGTCTGGGACCGCGTCCGGGCTGAGGCTCGCCTCCTGGTCGGGCTCCCGGGCCGCCTGGACCGCGTGCTCGCCCAGGCCGAGGCGGGCGCGCTCACGGTCCGCCAGCCGGACGTGGCCGCGGCGACCGACCGGCTGGCGGGCGCCGTGCGCGGGCTGGCCTGGAGCGTTGGCGCGGTGGGATCGGGAGCCGTCGGGTACGCGGCGTGGGCCGGCGGCTCCGTCGCGCTGGCCGTCGGGCTGGCGGTGTTGGCCGGCGCGTGCGGGCTGGGCGCGCTGCGGTCGGGACGGTAGGTGCGCGGGGGTCTGCCGCTCGCCGAGCGCTAGCGCCAGCGGCCGGCGCGGTGGGCAAACTCTCGGCGCCGTCCCAATTCCCCAAGGGGCAGGCGTCGGGTGGCGCCGTCATTTCAACGGTTGTATAATCGTTGACTCACCGCCTCCCTCCGCCGATGCGTTTTGCTCTCCCCTCACTGCTCGTCTTGATGCTCGCCGCGTCCGCCAGCGCCCAGTCCCCTGTCGTCGGCGACTGGTCGGGTACTATCGAAGGTGCCGGCATCGTCACCGTGTTCCACATCACCGAGACCGACGGCACGCTGGCGGCCACGTTCGACGTGCCGGCCCAGGGCGCAAAGGACATCCCGGCAGGCACCACGGCGTTGGATGGGCAGACGCTCACCGTGTCCATCCCCGCCGCGGGCATCGTGTACCGGGGCGTGCTCGACGGCGACGTCCTAACGGGCGAGTGGGAGCAAGCCGGCGGAGCGTACCCGCTCGTGCTGCGCCGGCTGGCGGAGGGCGAGGCCACCGAGGCCCCAGAGTCCGCCAGCGCGCCCGTCCGCGACGACGAGCCCCAGGGGCCGTTCCCCTACCGCGAGGAAGAGATGTCGGTGGCCTCGGTCGAGGGCGTGATCCTCGCCGGCACGCTGACCGTGCCCGACGGCGACGGCCCGTTCCCGGCCGTGGTGCTGGTGTCGGGCTCCGGCCCGCAGAACCGAGACTCGGAGGTGTTCGGGCACCGCCTGTTCCGCGTGTTGTCCGACCACCTGGCGCGTCGCGGCATCGCCGTGCTGCGCTACGACGACCGCGGCACGGCGGAGTCGACGGGCGACTTCGGCTCGGCCACCACGGCCGACTTCGCGCTGGACGCCGAGGCCGCCGCACGAGCGCTGGCCCTCCGCCCCGAGACGGCCTCGGTCGGCCTGGTGGGCCACTCTGAGGGCGGCACCATCGGCCCGATGGTGGCCAACGCTGGCGTCCTCGACTACGTCGTGTCGCTGGCCGGGACCAGCATCCGGGGCAGCGACATCCTCGCGTACCAGTTGAGCCGCGGCGCCGACATGGTGAACGCCTCGCCCGAGAGCGTGACGGCGGCCCGCGCCGGCATCGCGGCTTTCCTCACCGAGGCCTCGACCGGCGACGACGCCACGGCCATCGCCCGCGCCACCGCCGCCCTGCAGCGCGAGACCGCCGACATCCCACCCGCCGACCGCGCGGCGCTAAACCTCGACGGGATGAACTCCGAAGGGTTGATCCAATACGCCTCGACGCCGTGGGAGCGGTTCTTCGTCGGCTACGACCCGTCCCCAGCCCTGGAGGCGCTCCAGATCCCAGTGCTCGCCGTGTTCGCCGCCCGCGACCAGCAGGTGCGCGCCAGCGACAACGTGCCGGCCGCCGTCGAGGCGCTGGCGGGTGCCGCCGACGGGTCGGCCGTCGTGGTGCTGCCCAACCTCAACCACCTGTTCCAGCCGACGGAGACCGGGTCGGTGGCGGAGTACGCCACCATCAACACGTCGTACGATCCGGGTGCGATGGACCTGGTGGCCGACTGGATCCTGCGCCAAGCTCCCCGAACCCCATGATGTCCTTTAAAGCTCTGTCCGACCCCACGCGGCGCGCCATCCTGGACCTTCTGGCCGAGGGCACCCGCACCTCGACCGAGATCGCGGAGGCCCTGGACCTGCCGCCGCCGAACGCGTCCTACCACCTCGACCTGCTCCGCCAGTCGGGCCTGGTGACGGCCGAGAAGGACGGCCGGTTCGTGCGTTACACCCTGGCCACGACGGCGCTCGAAGAGGCGACGCAGTGGTTGCTGTCGCTGCTCCAGGCGCCGGACCCGGCGCGCCAGGTCAGCCCCGACTCGCTGTGAGCGGGGAAAGCCGACGCCGGCCGCTCGCGTGGCGCCTCCTCACGCGCGACGCGCCCGCGCTCCTGGCGCTGGCGGCTCCGTTTATCGCGGCGCAGAGACTGAACGGCGTTCCCGATCTCGCGTGGGCCGGCGTCGTGAGCTACCTCGTGTTGCTCATAGGCCCAGCCATCGACCCCTGGCGGCAGACGCGGTGGGACCAGAAGCCGCTGCCATCCGTCCGGCTGGGACTAGCGGTTGTGTTCGCCATCGGCGCGCTGTTCCAGACTCAGGCCCTGGCCGAGGGGCGCGGCGGCGACGCGGGCCAGGTCGAGGTGCTCGTCGCCGTGGTGCTGCTGGGCGTGCTCGGCAACGCCATGCCGGCGCTGCGGCCCAACTGGTTTTTCGGGATCCGCACGCCGTGGACGCTACGCGACGACCGCGTGTGGGACCGGACGCACCGCGTCGCCGGCCACGCGCTGGTCGGCGCGTCGGTGCTGCTCGCCGGGCTGTGGGCGGCCCTGGACGCCTCGGCGTTCGACGCCGCCTTTGCGACGGCGTCGGCCGGCCTGGTCGTGTTCGCGGTGGGCTACCCGTGGTGGCTGTCCCGGCGGCTCCGGTCCGCCGAAGGCCCCCCGCTGGGAGGCCCGGCCTGAGCCGCGCCTCCCGCTGGCGGCACCCGCCAGCGGGGCGGAGGGTGGCCGGGGCCGTCTCTTGCTTCCTTGTCTGCCCTTAGGCCGGCCCCTCGAACTCGTCGGCGTAGTCGGCCTGGGAGGCTCGGACGACGGCCTCGGCGTGCTCGCGGCCGTAGGTCCGGGCGATCGACGCCTCCGACTCGCTCCCGGGGATGAGCTTGTAGGTCGAGAAGTAGTGCGTCAGGCGCTCGATCAGCCGGTCGGGCAGCTCGTCCAGGTCGGTCACCTTGCCCCAGAACAGGTCGCCCTGGAGCACCGCCACGATCTTGTCGTCCGCCTCGCCGTTGTCGATCATCTGCAGGCCGCCGACGACGCGGGCGGCGAGCGTGATGTCGCCGCGGTCGATCTGGCGCTCCGAGATCACGCACACGTCGAGCGGGTCGCCGTCGCCCTTCTCGGCCTCCGGCCCCGAGAGCGCCGCCACGCGCGTCGCGCAGTAGGTGCGCGGGATGAAGCCGTAGATGGTCGGCGGGTGCGACGAGCTCCGCTGGGGCCGGTCGACGCGGGTGTAGCCCGTGACCTTGTCCAGCTCGTACTTGACCGGGTCCGAGGGCGTGATCTCGACGTAGGCCGTGACCACGCGTGGGGCGTCGGGGCCGGCGTCGAGGCCGTGCCAGGGGTGGGGGCGCCAGCGGTAGAACGGGGGGGGGAACGCGCTCATCAGTCGGGTAGAGGGGGGCCGCAGACTATCGCCAGTCGCGCGCGGTTGCCTCGCCCGCCGACCGACTGGTGGCGCTCGGGCGCGCTGCCGCCGCGCCCGTCGGCGGGAGGCGGGGCGTCGGACAAACGCTGACAATCGGCCCAGGCGCGGCCCAAAGGGCAACTCCGGGAGCCGTCGCCGGTACGAACCCGTGCCTCCGGGCCCCCGTTTTCTCGCGGGCGGCCTCCCCCGCTTCCCCGCTTTTTCCCATGCCGCACATCACCGCCTCTTCCTCGGCTCCGCAGGCCGAGCTGTTTTACCAAGACTGCAACCCCTCGGGCACGGCCGGGACGGTGGTCCTGATCCACGGCTGGCCGCTCAGTTGGCGGATGTGGGAGCCGCAGATCGGCCCGCTCACCGAGGCCGGCTACCGCGTGGTCGCCTACGACCGCCGCGGCTTCGGCTCGTCGGCGTTCCCGTGGGGCGGCTACGACTACGACACGCTGGCGGCCGACCTCAAGGACCTGCTCACCGAGGTCGACCTCCGGGACGTCACGCTCGTCGGCTTCTCGATGGGCGGCGGCGAGGTGGCCCGCTACTTCGGGCGCTACGGCGCCGAGCGCGTCGGCAAGGCCGTGTTCGTCAGCTCGGTCGCCCCGTTCATGCTCAAGACCGACGACAACCCCGACGGCGTGTCGCAGAGCACGTTCGACGAGATGAAGCGGGGCGTCGAGGGAGACCGCCCGCAGTTCCTGGACGGCTTTACCAAGCAGTTCCTCAACTGGGGCCTGGTGAGCCACCCGGTCAGCGAGGAGATGCGGCAGTACTCGCTCCGGGACGCCGAGCGGGCGCAGCCCAAGGCCACGCTCGACTGCATCGACGCCTTCGGCACCACCGACTTCCGGCCGGACATGCCCAAGATCACCGTGCCCACGATGTTCGTCCACGGCGACGCCGACCAGATCGTGCCGCTGGAGGTGTCGGCCGAGCGGGGCCACCAGATGGTGGGCGGCAGCCGCCTGGAGGTGATCGAGGGCGCGCCGCACGGGCTCAACCTGACGCACGCGGACCGCTTTAACGAGCTGCTCCTGGACTTCCTGTCGGCCTAGTCGCTCCTGCGCCCCTCCCGCTCCACGCCGGGCCGGGCGCGCTCCGTTCCGGCTGGCGGCGCGTGTCGCCAGCGGCCGGCGGCCGCCCCCACGCCGGGCCGCTCGCCGGGGGCGGGCGTATAAAAAACCGGCCCTGCTAGTGGCAGGGCCGGTCTCAGACGGCTCGGGGTGGGCTCTACTGGATTCGAACCAGTGACCTCGTCGATGTCAACGACGCGCTCTAACCAACTGAGCTAAGAGCCCTCTGCCGCTGGCGGTCTCGGACGAGGGGCGCCAGCGGGCCGGAACATACCGCGCCGCGAGGAGCCCGGGCAAGGCGGCGCGGCGTGGAGCGTGTGAAGGCGGACGGAAGGTTGAGGCGGCGGGCCCTACGATTCCGGGGTCTTCGTGTGATCGCTGCCCCCCTCGACCGACGGACGGGCGCGCCGGCGCCGTCGTTTACCCGGCGGTCCGTGATCGCCGGCGTGCCCGTCCGCGCCTCAGAACGCGCGGACGGGTCGGTGTGGGAACGCGCGTGAGACACGGAGCGCGCGCGCTGCCCCAGTGGCACAGCGTTTGGAATGCGAGCGGTCCCCCCCAGACAGAACCTTTTATGCTCGACCTGAGCGTCCAGACTCCGCCCGCCCCTCTGCCTGGTTCGCCCGACGTGGTCGAGCGGGCGATCGAGACGTCGGGCACGGCGTCGGGGGGCCACGCCGGTTCGGACTGTGCCTTCCACTCACTCGGCGAGGCCGCGTCGGCGCTGCTGAGCACGCTCCGCCCGGCCGGCGCGTCCGGCGGCGACTGGGTGCTGGTGACGGTGCGGGAGGCGGACGGGGTGGCGCATCAGGCCCACCTGCACGAGCGGTCGCGAACGGCCGCTCAGCGGTTCATGTTGGCCCTCGCGTGCGACGGCGTGGACAGCCGGTGGGTCGCGGAGGCTCCCGGCGCGGAGTCCCTCCGGGCCGTCGGCGTCGACCTGCCGGGGCGGAGCCCCGTCGGGCTCGTCTGGTACGCCGGCCTCTGAGGGCGGCCGGGACCGGGGCCGCGGGCGGGGCGTTGGAGCGGCATGACCCTCGAGCTCCACCACGCGCACCCCTGGGACGTCACGCCGACCGAGGCCATCGCGATCCAGCGCGAGCTGGCGCCGCTCGTCGTGGAGGCGCCCGTCGACTGGGAGGCCGTCGGGACGGTGGCGGGTCTCGACGTGAGCGTGCGCGGGGACCGCGTCCGGGCCGCCGTGGTGGTTTACGACGTCCGCCAGCGGGCCGTCGTGGACCAGGCGACCTGGGAGGGGCCGGTCGCGTTCCCCTACGTGCCGGGCCTGCTCAGCTTCCGCGAGGTGCCGGCGATCCTGCCCGCGCTGGAGCAGCTGGCGGTCCGGCCGGACGTCTACATGCTCGACGCCCAGGGCCGGGCGCACCAGAGGCGCTTTGGGCTGGCGTGCCACCTGGGCGTGCTGCTGGACGCGCCCGCGCTGGGCGTCGCCAAGTCGATCCTGGTGGGCCGTGTCGAAGGCGAGCTCGCCCCGACCAAGGGCAGCGCGGCGCCGCTGGTCCACAAAGGCGAGACCGTCGCCGTGGCCCTGCGGACGCGTGAGAACGTCCACCCGGTCTACGTCTCGGTCGGCCACCGGATGACCCTGCCCGAGGCCGGGCGGCTGGCGCTCCGGCTGGCCGAGCGCTACAAGCTCCCCCAGCCGACGCACCTGGCCCACCGGCTGAGCTACCGCGGCGAGCTCTAGCGGGCGGCGGCGCCGCGCCCTGGAGGGCCGGCGGCGGCGCCTCGGCCCGCCGACGCGGCCGGCCCCGTCCGCGGGGCGAACCGCCAGCGGGGCGCCGGCCCAGGCCGAGGGGCCGTCTCCTTCTCGATTTCCCGGTTTTCGGCCCGGGCGCGCCAGAGCTTGCCGCCTTGCTCCGTCCGCCCCGAACCGACCCC
Organism: uncultured bacterium; assembly: GCA_947493945.1. GTDB lineage: Bacteria > Bacteroidota > Rhodothermia > Rhodothermales > Rubricoccaceae > Rubrivirga. The sequence goes on from CANLSR010000001.1 coordinate 469,716, forward strand.
GTGCCGCTTCCCGCTCCGTTCGTCGAACGCCTCCAGCAGATCGTCCCCGAGGACCGCTACGACGCCGTGATTGCCACGTTTGAGGAGCCGCCCGCGACCGGCTTCCGCGTCAACACCATGCTCCGCGACGAGGCGGACACGCTCTCGGTGCTCCACGACGAGGGCGTCCCCGCCGAGCCCGTGCCGGGCGTCGAGGGCGCCTACTGGGTCCCGGCCGAGGGGCGGGCGGCGCTGCTGGCGTCGCGGCCCTACGCCGACGGGCACATCTACGTCCAGAACGTGTCGAGCCAGCTGGCCCCCATCGCGCTGGCGGCCCGGCCGGGCGAGCGCGTGCTGGACCTGTGCGCCGCGCCCGGCTCCAAGACCGGCCAGCTCTCGGCGATGGTGGGCCCGGAGGGCGAGGTGACGGCCGTCGAGAAGGCGCGGCCCCGGTTCTACAAGCTCAAGGCCAACGTCTACGCCCAGGGCGCGACCAACGTGCTGCCGTGGCTCGGCAACGGCGCCGTCTACTGGCGCCGCGAGCCGGAGTCGTTCGACCGCGTCCTGGTCGACGCGCCGTGCTCGACCGAGGGCCGCTTCCGCGCCCACGACCCCGAGACGACGGCCTACTGGAGCCCGCGCAAGATCAAGGAGATGCGCTCCAAGCAGACCAAGCTGCTCTGGGCCGGGGTCCAGGCCCTGAAGCCCGGCGGCACGCTGGTCTACTCGACGTGCACGTTCTCGCCGGAGGAGAACGAGGGCGTGATCGACAAGGCGCTCCGCACGTTTGGCGACGCCGTCGAGGTGGTCGACGCCGGCCTCCCCCGCTCCGGCCCCGCCGCCGAGCAGAGCGTGCCGGGCCTGACCTCGTGGCGAGGCAAGACCTACCCCGAGGCCCTCGCCCAGACGCGCCGCGTGCTCCCGAGCGCCCTGCTGGAGGGCTTCTACATCGCCCGCCTGGCCAAGCGCGCCAGCACCGTCAACGTGCAGGAGTAGACGGCGCGGGGCCGGCCCCGAGGCCGGCCCCGGGGCCGGCGGCTGGCGGCCCTGTAGCCGGCGCTCAGTCGACCTCGGCCCGGTAGCCCGGCCCGACGCAGACGCGGAGCGCCGAGGGCACGGCCTCGAACGTGACCGGCGCGTTCGTGCGGAGCTCGCCGTCGACGTTGAACCACATGCCGGGCGACGACCGGACGCGCAGCGAGGCGACCCGGTTGAACACGATGTCGTCGTCGTCGAGGTAGTCGCCCACCATCACGAGGGCCGCCAGGCGCACCAGGTCGGCGTCGGCGCGCACCACCACCACGTCGAGCAGCCCGTCCTCTGGGTTGGCGCGCGGGGCGACGGGCTTGCCGCCCGCGGCCGTCCGGGCGTTGGCCACCACGACGTTGTAGGCCGCCACGCGCTCTTCGGGCCCGCCGTCCCACGACATCCGCGTGTCGTAGCTCTCGATCCGGGGCAGCGCCTTGGCCGCGCCGACGAGATACGCCAGCGGCCCCCACGTCGACTTGAGGTCGGGCGTCAGGACCTCGTCCACGGCGCCCGAGAAGCCGCCGGCGCATACGTTGATGGCGTAGTCCGTGGCCTCGACGTCGGCCTCGTGGGAGACGCGGATCAGGTCGAGCGTCCGGACCTGGGACTGGCGGAGCGTGTCGATGGCCGCCACGGGCGGGAGCCCGAGGTCGAGCGCCAGCGTCCGCGCGAGGTCGTTGCCCGTCCCCAGCGGCAGGACGCCCAGGACCGGGCGCGTCGCGGCCGACTCTCCGGCGGCCATCAGGCCGTTGGCGACCAGGTGGACCGTGCCGTCGCCGCCGGCGGCCACCACGCGTTCGGCCCCGGCGCGCGCCGCGTCGGTGGCGGCCTGGACGGTGTCGCTGGGGTCCTCGCACACCACCAAGTCGACGCCGGGGATCGTGCGCAGCGCGTCGATGTCGGCGTCGGCCGCGCCGCCGGCGCTGCCGTTGAAGAGAACGTACATGAGAGAGCGGAAGGGGACGCGTCTACGCGCGGGGCCCCGGTCGGTGCCGCGGCCGCTCAACCCTCCCGTCCCCGCCCGGTACGCCCGCCGGAGCCGGTCCCCGCGCAGGCGGGGGCTAGCTGGCGCGGCGCAGCGCCGGCCGGGCCGCCTCGACGCGGCGCAGCGGCTGGTCGGCGTAGGGCGCCCACACGGACTCGATGCGGCGGTCGAGGCGGCGGACCAGCACGTGGGGCGCCTGGCCGTTGGCGACGTGCCACAGGTGACGCTCGGCCGACGGGGCGTCTTCGAGCGAGCCGTCGCCGTCCAACGCGTAGGGCACGAGCACGCTGGGCTGCTCGGGCCGGACCGTCACCTGGCGCGCCTCGGGGCTGGCCAAGGTGGCCAGGTTGACCCGGCCGCGTGGGGAGAACGCGTCGCCGTCCCACTGGCTGGCGAGGTAGAGCACGTCGTCCATGTGGCCCATGAGGTCGCTGCCGCGCAGGCGGTAGACCGTGTCCACGGCGCCGTGCGCCAGCAGCGTCGCGTCGCGGCGGAGGTGGCGGTCGTGGTCGCGCAGCCCGCGCCCGTTGGCGGCCTCGAAGGCGATGCGCCGGACCTGGTCGCCGGCGGGCACCTCGACCACCAGGTCGAGCGTGAAGAAGGCCGGGCCGGTCCCGCTGCGCGGCCAGTCGGCCGAGGCGGGGATCTCGACCTCGACTTCGGAGCGCAGGCGGGCGTCCTCGCGCAGCACCTTGACCAGGTGCCACGCCAGCTCGTCTTGGACGGCGCCCGGGTAGGGCGGCTCGTAGTGGGGGCCGGCGAACAGGGACTCGGCGAGGCCGGCCGGGGTGAGGGGCGAAGTGGAGACGCGGGTCATGGCTCTGGGGGAAGGGGGTCGCGCGCACGCGCACGCGTAGTATATAGGGTGCCAGTGACGCCTGTTTGTCACAACTGTCGCACCGCCTGTTCCCCCCCGGCTCGTTCCGCTGGCGGTCCCCGTCGGCGGGTCTATGCCGGCGCGGAAGGTCCGGGCTCCTCTCGGCTCAACCCAGATCCTGCGCGTCCGTCGCCGCCCGGATCGCGTCCGCCAGCCGGGCGGCGTCGGCCTCGTCCTCGCAGCGCACGAGCCAGTCGTGAGCGCGGCGGCGACGCACCCAGACCGCACGGCCCTCGTGGGCCACCGTGGCGATGGTGGCCAGCGAGGCGCGCCGCCGGTGGCAGTCGGTACCGAGGACCAGGTGCGTCTGGGTGACCGAGACCGGGCCAGGTCCGTCCCAGGCGCTGCGCGCCTCCGCCAGCTGGCGGGTGGCCGCCTCGGTGCGGGACTCGAACCGGCCCCGGAGCCAGCCGCGCACCCGGTCGCCCACGCCTCGGCGCTGGACGGCCGCCTGCCCCTCCGCCGTCAACACCTTGCGCCAGCGCGCGCCGGCCGCCGCGACCTTTCAGTCGGGCGACGCCGCGCGGCCGGCTTCGACGGCGCGGTAGAGGACGGCGTAGAACGCGTCGAGGTCGCGCCCCGGGTCGACGTAGATCCGGCGCCCGTTCCGCGTCCGCACCACGACGCCGTTGCGGAAACGCAGCGTCTGGACGACGCTGCCGAGCCGGTACTCGTCGGGCAGCCCGGAGTCTGGCTCTAGGATCAGGCGTTGCGAGGTCAGCGCCGCCGTTCCGGTGCGGGTACGTCCCGAGAGCACGTGTCCAGGCATCGCCAGGCCCGACGTGCGCCCGCTGTGGAGCACAGACGCGCCAAAACGCGTCTCCAGCCTCGGCACGTCCACGAACGACCACTGCGCGGCGGTCTGGTAGCGCCCGATCTCCTTCCCATCCAGGCGGATGTCGACCTTGGCGGTCGGCATCGCGCCGCGGCGAGCCCGCCAGCGGCTCCGCGCCTGGGACAGCATCGCCTCCACGTCGGGCGGGAGCTCGACGCTCAGGGCGCTCTCGGCGAGGGCGATCTGGGCCTCCTCGTCGGGCCCCAGCTCGCCGTCGGATAGGGCTTGGGCGACGGTGCGGAGCAGGCGGTCGCGCGCGATCACGCCGTAGGCGCCGTCGGCCACGCGCGGGTCGAGCCCGAGCACGTGCTGGAGCTTGTAGATCAGGAGCCGCTCCGAGACCGACAGGTAGTCGTCGGCGACGGCCTCCGACACGGCGGCCCCGAACGCCCGCTCGTGGACGGCGCGGAGATCCACCGGCCGGAGCGCGAGCGTGGCGGCCAGGTGCTCCAGCACGCCGCGGTCGTCCGCGTCGAGGTCGCCGCCCGCGAGCCGGTCGTCCAGGATCGTCTGGTAGAGCGCTACGCGCTCGGCCAGGAACGCCCGCGCCAGGTCCACGCCGTGCTGGCGCGAGATCCGGACGCGGTCGGACGGCCCGAACTCCCGGGCGCGTTCCGCCGCCGCGATCAGGTTGTGGAGCTCGACGTAGGCGTTCCGGTCGGGTGCCCCGCCAAAGCGGGGAGGCGGGTCGGGGCGGAGCAAGTCGAGGGGTCCCATGCGGAAAGCTAGCGCGGGCTGGGCCGGGCGGATAGCTTGGCCCCATGCCCACGGTCACGCTCGACACGCCGCTCGGCCCGCTCACGCTCGTCTCGGACGGGCAGGCGCTGACCGCCGCCACGTTCGCCAGCGCGGAGGCTGGCAGCCCAGGCGCCGGCAGCCCAGGCGCCGGAGGCCCAGGCGCCGACTCCGTCCTCGCCGACGCGCGCCGCCAGCTGGCGGCCTACTTCGCCGGCGAGCCGGTCGCGTTCTCGGTGCCCGTCCGCCCCGAAGGCACGCCGTTCCAGCGGCGCGTGTGGGCGGCGCTGGCCCAGATCCCCCACGGCGCGACGGTCGGCTACGGCGCGCTGGCGGCGCGCATCGGTGACCCTCGGGCAGCGCAGGCCGTCGGCGCGGCCAACGGCCGGAACCCGGTCGTGGTCGTGGTCCCGTGCCACCGCGTCGTCGGCGCGGACGGGGCGCTGGTGGGCTACGCCGGCGGGCTGGGCCGCAAGCGGGCGCTGCTGGACCTGGAGAGCCGTCAGCAGCAGTTGTTTTAGAATCCGCGGGCCAGCGACACGGCGACGCATTGTCCTAGACGGCCGCTCCACTGCCTCCCCCCAAAGCACACGGGCGCGCCCCGCTGGCGGTCGCCGTCGGCGGCGGGTTGATGTCGAGGACGCCAGTTCACGGAACCAGCACCGGCGCGCCTGAACGGAGCCCGCCGCTGGGCGTTGGGCTCGCCCATGGAGACCCCCGACGAGTCCCGCCGCCCGTCGGCCCCTGGAGCGACTTCGCGCTGTTCCTCGCCGGCAGTCTGGTCTCGGGCGCCGGCAACCAGATGCGGACCGTCGCGGTCGGCTGGGAGGTATACCAGCGGACCCAGACGCCGCTCAGTCTGGGCCTGATCGGGCTGGTGCTGGCGGCGCCGGTGCTGCTGCTCGCGCTCCCGGCCGGCGCCGCCGCCGACCGCTACCCGCGCAAGGTGCTGATCCTGATCTCCCAGGTCGGCCTGGCGCTGTCGGGCCTGGGCCTGGCCTGGGTGTCCTGGACCGACGGCCCGATCGGGCTCACCTACGCGTTCCTGCTCGGGACCGGCATCGCGCGCGCCGTCGGCTGGCCGGCGTCCCAGGCGATCGTGACCGGCCTGGTGCCGGCGCCGCTGTTCGCCAACGCGGCGATGTGGCGGAGCGTCGCGTTCCAGCTCGCGGCCACGCTGGGCCCGCTGGCGGGCGGCGCGCTGCTGGCGATCCACGGGGCGTCGACGGTGTACCTGCTCGACGCGGCCTCCAGCCTGGTCCTGTTCGGGTGCCTGCTGTTCGTCCGCCCGGCGCCCCAGGCGCGGTCTACCGAGACGCGGTCGTGGGCGAGTCTGATCGAGGGCGCGCGCTACGTGCGCCGCCAGCCGGTGATCCTGTCCACGATCACCCTGGACATGGTGGCTGTGCTGTTCGGCGGCGCCGTGGCGCTCCTGCCCGTCTACGCCACCGACGTGCTGGGCGTCGGGGCGGTCGGGTTCGGGTGGATGCGGGCGATGCCGTCGCTGGGCGCCATCGTGATGGGGCTCGCGCTCGCGCTCGCGCCGCCGATGCGGCGGGCCGGGCGCGTGCTGCTCGTGACCGTCGCCGCGTTCGGCGTCGCGACCATCGTGTTCGGGGTGTCCACCAGCTACCCCCTGTCGTTGGTGGCGCTGTTCTGCCTGGGTGCGGCCGACAACGTGTCGGTGGTGATCCGCTCGACGGTGCTCCAGCTGCTCACGCCGGACGCCATGCGCGGGCGCGTGGCGGCCGTCAACGCGGTGTTTATCGGGACCAGCAACGAGATCGGCGAGCTAGAGTCGGGCCTGGTCGCGAGCGTCATCGGGTCGGTGGCCACCGTCGTCGTCGGCGGCGTGCTGACGCTGGCGACCGTCGGGGCCGCGGCGGCCATCTGGCCGGCGCTCCGGCGGCTGGGCAACCTGGAAGAGCTCGAGCCGCCCGACGACGCCTCCGCCCGACCGGCCCCGGCGTGACCGGCTGGCGGCCAGCGCGGGGCGTTGCGGGGGCGGGAGGGCCGGCCGCTACATCACGGCCACGATCTTGCGGCGGATCTGGAGCCGGGGCTCCTCGGTCTTCTCGTGGATCAGGGTGACCATCTGGCGCAGGCTGCCGCGGGTCTTCTTCATGCGGCTGTCGTCGAACTCCTGGCGGGGCCACATCGCCTTGATGCGGTCTCGGACCTGGCGCCAGTCTTGGTTCATCTTGGGGGTTGCCATGTTGCGGTGCTCTTCAGCGGGGTCTTTTGGGGTCTTTTCTCGGGTCGCGTCACCGTGTATAACTACCTATGGGCGCACAAGTTGCATCCCCGCCTCGTATTCCGTGCCGTCCGGCTGGCGGTCGTCGTCCGGGGAGCCGTCGCCGCCCGAGCCGTCGTCGCCCGAGTCGTCGCCCACCACGTCCGACCACGTCCAGCCCTCGGACTCGACGAGGCCCAGCATCAGGCACCTCCGCTCGTTGCACTCGTCCTCTTCCAGGGCGCGGGCGAACTCGGCGTCCGAGACCAGCTCGTAGCCGTCGCGGCGCAAGCTGGCCAGCGGCGGCGGCGGCGGCGGCTCGTCGGCCGACTCGACCGACTGGTCGTCCAGCCGGTCGAGGACGGCGGCGATGGCGGACCGGACGGGGCGGAGCGCGCCCGGCGACACGCAGTCGCCGTTGAATCCGTGCTCGATGATCGAGAGCGCCTCGTCCAGCGCCGCCAGCGACGGCGCCAGCGCCTCGCGCCGCTTGTCGCCGTGGAACTGGTGCAGCACCGGGTAGGCGATGTGCTGCTGGGCCAGCAACGTCAGCGACGGGGCGAGCGCGATCAGGTGCTGGTCCAGCGCCGAGCAGTCCCGGTCCGGGCTCCACATCGTCCGGATCACGTCCTCGGTCGTCTCGCCCAGGCCCCACAGCCACGCCGCGGTCGCGCGCCGCTCGACGGCCGCCTGGAGCACCGGCAACACGTACGAGATGGCCAGGCTGAGCACGAACAGGCCGCTCGTGGCCGCCCACGCCGTCGCCATCTGCCAGGCCGGGCCGGCCGGTTGGTAGTCGCCCAGGCCCAGCGTCACCAGGCAGTACCCGACAAAGTAGACGCGCGACCAGAAGCCCGCCGGCGCGCCCGTGGTCGCGCTCACCACGGCCCCGTCGGAGGCGAGGAAGACCACCGTCCAGCCCGCCCACAGCAGCAGCGTCCACAGCGCGACCACCGTGAGCAGCACCAGCAGGCCGAGCTGGCTAAAGACGGCCCCCCCGACGCGCTTGCCGATGCGCGTGTGCACGGCCCGGATGGTCACGCGGCTAACGGCCTGCGTCAGCGGCCCGCCGCCGCGGCCCATCGTGGTCTTGAGCGCGTCGTAGAAGCAGACCGCCAGCAGGGCGATGCCGGGGATCAGGAGCAGGATCTGCATGCGGGCGAGGGCGGAGGGCGGGAGACCCGGTCGGCATGACGATACTCCTCTCGGGTGGAGGGGACCCTCGTGGAATGCCCCAAACTGAGGCCCTGCCGCCGCTGGCCCCGCGGTCGGGGGCGAGGTGGGACGCCCGGTTCTCGCCCTGTCTTCGTTGCCCGGTGGCGGCCACCTCCGCGGCCCGACGGTAGCTTTTGGGCCGCCCCACCCAGGTCCCCCATGCAGATCACGCTCCCCGACGGCACCGCCCGCGAGCTCCCCGACGGCGCGACCGGCCGCGACCTCGCCGAGTCCATCTCGGCCGGCCTCGCGCGTGCCGCGCTGGCGGTCGAGGTGGCCGAGGCCGACGGCGCCCCCGAGGTCCGCGACCTCGACCGGCCCTTGCCCGACGGCGCGACGGTCTCGATCCTAACGTGGGACTCGCCGGGCGGCCAGTACGCCTTCTGGCACTCGTCGGCCCACCTGATGGCCGAGGCGCTGGAGGCGCTCTACCCCGGCGTCCAGCTGGGCATCGGGCCGGCCATCGACAACGGGTTCTACTACGACGTCGATCTCAGCCAGACCGATCACCCGGTCTTGTCGAGCGACGACTTCCCGGCCATCGAAAAGAAGATGGTGGAGCTGGCGCGTCAGGACAGCCGCTTCGAGCGGTCGGAGGTGTCCAAGGCCGACGCCCTCGCCCACTTCGAGGAGAAGGGCGACCCGTACAAGCTGGAGCTGATCCAAGACCTGCCCGACGGCGAGATCACGTTCTATCAGCAGGGCGAGTTCGTGGACCTGTGCCGAGGCCCGCACCTGCCGTCCACCAAGCCGATCAAGGCGGTCAAGGTGCTGAGCCTGGCCGGCGCCTACTGGCGCGGCGACGAGACCCGGCCCCAGCTGACACGGCTCTACGGCGTCAGCTTCCCCAAGGCGTCGATGCTGGCGGAGCACCTGGAGCGCCTGGAGCTCGCCCGCCAGCGGGACCACCGCAAGCTGGGGCGCGAGCTGGAGCTGTTCATGTTCTCCGACAAGGTCGGCCCGGGCCTGCCGATCTGGCTGCCCAAGGGCGCCCGCCTGCGCGAGACGCTGGTGGACTTCCTCAAGGAAGAGCAGGTCAAGCGCGGCTACGAGCCGGTCGTGACGCCCCACATCGGGCGCCTCGACCTGTTCCGCACGTCCGGCCACTACCCGTACTACTCGGACAGCCAGTTCCCGCCGATGATCGAGGGCCAAAAAAGCCCGGCGATCCCCGACGGCGAGGACCCCGAGGCGCGGTCGCATACGCCCGGCACCGGCCCGACGGCGGCCGACGAGCAGGGCTACCTGCTCAAGCCGATGAACTGCCCGCATCACACCCAGATCTACGCCCACAAGCCGAGGTCCTACCGCGACCTGCCCGTCCGACTGGCGGAGTTCGGGACGGTCTACCGCTACGAGCAGTCGGGCGAGCTGGGCGGGCTGACGCGCGTGCGCGGCTTTACCCAGGACGACGCCCACGTCTTCTGTACGCCGGACCAGGTCAAGGACGAGTTCAAGGCGGCCATCGACCTGACGATGACCGTCCTGCGCGCGCTGGACTTCCAGGAGTTCACGGCCCAGGTCTCGCTCCGCGACCCGGCCGACACCACCAAGTACATCGGCGACGCGGCCCAGTGGGACGCCGCCGAGGACGCCATCCGCCAGGCGGCGGCCGAGATGGGGCTCGACACGGTCGAGGTGGAGGGCGAGGCGGCCTTCTACGGCCCTAAGCTGGACTTTATGGTCAAGGACGCGCTCGGCCGCCAGTGGCAGCTGGGCACCGTCCAGTACGACAACAACCTGCCGGAGCGCTTCGACTTGACCTACGTCGACGAGAACGACGAGCGCCAGCGGCCGATCATGATCCACCGCGCGCCGTTCGGCTCGCTGGAGCGGTTTATCGGCGTGATGCTGGAGCACACCGGCGGCAACCTGCCGCTGTGGCTGGCGCCGGTCCAGGTCCAGGTGCTCCCGATCACCGACAGCCAGAACGACTACGCCCAAGCCGCCGCCGAGACGCTCCGCCAGTCGGGGCTCAGGGTCGCCGTCGACACGCGCTCGGAGAAGGTCGGGCGCAAGATCCGCGACGCCGAGGTCGAGAAGGTGCCCGTGATGCTGATCGTGGGCCAGAAAGAAGCCGAGGCCGGCACCGTCTCGGTCCGCCGCCACGGCCTGGGCGACGACTCGGACCAGGGCACCCAGACCGTCGACGCGCTCGTCCAGTCACTGCTCTCCGAGGTCGCCGGGCAGCTGGGCCGCGCCTGAGCCGCTGGCGAGCGGCCTCCGCCAGCGGGCCGCGGCGATCTCTGTGCAAAGTCGGCGCCGGCGGGCGCCGGGTAGGCCGGGCGCGCGTTGGGAGGGCATGACTCGTCTCCCCCTCGTCCTCGCCATGCTCTCCACGCTCGCCGGTTGCGGGCTGGCCAAGTCAGCGGCCGTCGGCCTGGTCTACGACCGCGCGCCGCTGGCGGACTCGCTCGTTACGCGCGATGTCGCCTACTTGCCAGACGGCGAGCCCAAGCACCGCCTCAACCTGTTCCGCCCCGCGCCCGGCTCCGCCACGCCCGGCGCCGTCGTGCCGACGGTGGTGTTCGTCCACGGCGGCGGCTGGGACAGCGGCGACCGCGACCTGGAGCAGGGCGCCGCCGACTTCTACAACAACGTCGGCCGCTACCTCGCCGGGCACGGGATCGCGACGGCCGTGGTCAGCTACCGCCTGCTGCCCGACGTGCGCTGGCCGGCCCAGGTGGAGGACGTGGCCGCGGCGACGGCCTGGGTCCAGCGGCAGGCGACGGACTGGGGTGGCACCCCGGGCTGGGTGGTCCTGATGGGCCACTCGGCCGGTGCCCAACTGGCGGCCCGGGTGGCGCTCGACGCCGACGCCCGCCAGCGGGCCGGGGCGCGGCCGGTGTGCGGCGTGGTCTCGGTGAGCGGCGCCGCGCTGGACCTGGTCGACCCGGCGACGTGGGCCACGGGCACCGAGTTCGGCTACTACGCCCGGCGCTTCTCGCCCGAGCGCCGGTCCGTCGACGGGCCGCCGGCCCCGCCCGCCGACTGGCAGGTCGAGGCCTCGCCGGTGACCTACGCCACCCCGGACGCGCCCCCGTTCCTGATCGTCACCGCCAGCGGCGAGGCGGCGCTGTTCCAGGCCCAGGCCGCCGCGCTGGCGCGCGCGCTCGACGCGGTGGGCGTGGCCAATGAGACCGTCGTGATGCCGGCGCTGTCGCACGCGCTGGGCGTGCCCAACCTGAGCCGGGACGACCGGGTGGTGGGGCCGGCGACGGTCCAGTTCGCGCGCGGCCGCGTCTGCGGCTAGAGCGACGCGGGCCGCTGGCGGCCCCCGGCGGCGTGGCGGGGCGGGAGGTCCCCGTGTTGCGCCGTCCTCTCCGCGGCCCCAGGCCTACCGCCGCGCGACGGGCGCGCCCAGAGAGGCGCGCCCGAGTCTCAGTCCAGTTTTCGCCGGCCACGGTTGAACCCGAGGCCGTCCGTCGCGTATCCCCCTAGACCCCGCGCACTTCCGCGCACCTGTACCACCACCTGAGAGGTCCACCATAGCCCGTCGTAGATCCCGCCGCCCCGAGCCCAAGCGCCGCGAGCCGGACGCCATCATCAACGAGAACATCCGCGCCTCCACGGTCCGAGTCGTCGTCGACGGCGAGGGCCAGAAGGGCGTCATGCCGATCGCCGAGGCGCTCGACCTAGCCCGCAGCATGGGCATGGACCTGGTCGAGATCTCCGGCTCCGCCGACCCGCCCGTGACCAAGATCATGGACTACGGGAAGTTCCGGTACGAGCAGCAGAAGAAGGCCAAGGAGCAGCGCAAAAAGCAGGCGGGCCAGGGCGAGCTCAAGGAGGTCCGCTTCCGCCCCCGCACCGACGACCACGACTACGAGTTCAAGCTCAAGCACGCCCGCGAGTTCATCGAGAAGGGCAACAAGGTCAAGGCGTGGGTCCAGTTCCGAGGCCGCGACATCATCTACAAGGACCAGGGCCTGGACATGCTGGAGCGGTTCACCGAGGACCTGTCCGACATCGCCAAGGTGGACCAGGCGCCCATCATGGAGGGCCGCCGCATGACCACCATGCTGACCCCGTCCAAGGCCAAGTAGCGTCTCCCGCGCCGCACGCCACCGGCTGGCGGTCGGTCTCCGCACGGGCGGAGGCCGGCCGCCAGCCGCGCGTCAGGGGCGAGGCGCAACGGAGCCGCCCAGGACGTGCCGACGCCCCGCGCGCTGCCCTAGGCGACGGCGGCCGCCCACGACGCGCAGTAGCCGGCCGGCGCCACCGGGCCGGCGAACAGCTGGCAGCCGCCGCACGCCGCCCCGGCAGGAGGCGCTTGGTAGAACCGGCAGTTCTGGCACATCTGGGCCGGGTCCGGCGTCACGTCGACGTAGCCCAGCGCCTGGCGCTGCTTGAGCGCCGCGGGGTCGAGCGCCGCGTAGCCCTCGCACGAGGACGCGCGGACGGTCTTCTCGCCACACGCCGCCAGCGGGGCGAGGCCCAGGACGGCGCCGGCGGAGGCGAGGAAGCGGCGGCGGGAGACGGACATGGCAGGGAGTCGGGGGGCCGGAAACCTACGGCGGCCACGCCACCATTTCGCCGCCGGTCACAAACGCGCCGTCTACCAGCGGGGCCCCGGCGGACCTGGACTCGGTGAACGTGGAGTGAACCGACGCGTGCAGCGCGGGGTACGTGGCCTCCCGCCCCCACCGTGCCCGATGCCCGACGCCCTCTACCCGCCTCCCGCCGATTTCGCCGCCCGCGCCGGCCTGTCCTCCCGGGACGCCTACGACGAGATGTACCGCCAGTCGGTCGAGGACCCCGAGGCGTTCTGGCAGCGCGAGGCGGGCCGCGTCGACTGGATGTCGCCGTTCGAGACGGTCAAGGACGTGAGCTTCGACCCGGCCGACGTCCACGTCCGGTGGTACGCCGGCGGCACGTTGAACGCGTGCCACAACGCGCTCGACCGCCACGTGGCGGCCGGCCGGGGCGACAAGACGGCGCTGATCGTGGAGCCGGACGAGCCGAAGGTCGGCGGTAGCCAACCGGACGCCGAGTCTCGCCACATCTCCTACGCCGACGCGCTGGCGGACGTCCAGGAGCTAGCGGTCGTGCTCCAGGACCTGGGCGTCCAGGCCGGCGACCGCGTGACGCTCTACCTCCCGATGATCCCCGAGGCCGTCTGGGCCATGCTGGCGTGCGCCCGGATCGGGGCCGTGTTCTCGGTCGTGTTCGCCGGCTTCAGCCCCGAGGCGCTCGCCGGCCGCATCGTCGACGCCGAGAGCGACGTCGTGATCACGGCCGACCAGGGCCGGCGTGGCGGCAAGCGGATCCCGCTCAAGGCCAACGTCGACCAGGCCGTCGGGCTGGCGCAAGCGCGCGGCCAGTCGGTGCGCCGGGTCCTGACGGTCCGCAACACCGGCGCGGACGTGGGCTGGGACCCCGCCCGCGACGTCTGGCTCCACGACGCCCGCCGGCCGGGCGCGACGTGCGCCTGCGCCGAGATGGACGCCGAGGCGCCGCTGTTCATCCTGTACACGTCGGGCTCGACGGGCACGCCCAAGGGCGTCGTCCACACGACGGGCGGCTACTGCGTCTGGACGTCGATCACGCACGAGTACGTGTTCGACCTCCGCCCGGACGATGTGTTCTGGTGCACCGCCGACGTGGGCTGGATCACCGGCCACAGCTACATCGCCTTCGGCCCGATGCTCAACGGCGCGACCCAGGTGTTTTTCGAGGGCGTCCCGACCTACTCCGACGCCGGGCGCTTCTGGGACGTCGTCGACGAGCACGGCGTCACCCAGTTCTACACCGCGCCGACGGCCATCCGGGCGCTGATGGCCCAGGGCGACGAGTTCGTGACGCGGTCCAGCCGCCGGTCGCTGCGGCTCCTGGGCACCGTCGGCGAGCCGATCAACCCCGAGGCGTGGCGGTGGTACTTCGACGTCGTGGGCGGGGGCCGGTGCCCGGTCGTGGACACCTGGTGGCAGACCGAGACCGGCGGCGTCATGATGGTGGCGCTGCCCGGCGCCGTCGCCCAGAAGCCGGGCGCGGCCGGTCTCCCCTTTTTCGGCGTCGTGCCGCGCGTCGTGGACCAGGAGGGCCACACTCAGGAGGGCGAGGCCGAGGGCATCTTGCTCATCGACGACTCGTGGCCCGGCCAGGCGCGGACGGTCTACCACGACCACCCGCGGTTCGTGCGGACCTACTTTACGGCCTACCCCGGCGCCTACTTCACCGGCGACGGCGTCCGCCGCGACGCCGACGGCACCTACTGGATCACCGGCCGCGTGGACGACGTGATCAACGTCTCGGGGCACCGGATGGGCACGGCCGAGGTCGAGAGCGCGCTCGTGCTCCACGACGCCGTCGCCGAGGCCGCCGTCGTGGGCGTGCCGCACCCGATCAAGGGCCAGGGCATCTACGCCTACGTCACGCTGGTGGCCGGCCGCGACCCCAGCGACGCGCTCCGCACCGAGCTGGGCCAGCACGTCCGGTCGGTGATCGGGCCGGTGGCGGCGCTGGACTTTCTCCAGTTCGCCGGCGGCGGCCTGCCCAAGACGCGGAGCGGCAAGATCATGCGCCGCATCCTGCGCAAGATCGCCGCCAACGAGCACGACGCCCTGGGCGACACCTCGACGCTGGCCGACCCGGAGGTGGTGGAGACGCTCGTCGCCGACCGCCAGAACCGCTAGGTCTCGGGCTGGCGGACGGTCTCCGCCGGCCCGGTGCGGGCCACCGGCTGCCGGCGGCGGGGCGTATGGTACCTTCGCGTGTGCCCTCCTCGTTCCCATGCGCCTTACCCTCCCACTGCTCTTAGCGATGGCTGCCGTCCCCGCGTGGGCGCAGTCGGCCCCCATCGACTCCTCGGACGTGGAGGTCGCTGCCCAGGCCTACGCGGCGACCTACCCGATGGGGAAGATGATCGAGGAGATGCGAGCGGCCTCGATTGCACAAGCGCCGCCAGCCCAGAAGGCGACGCTAGAGCGCGCGTTCGAGGCGATGGACGTCGACGCGCTGCAGCGCGAGATGACGGCGCTGATGGCCAAGCACTTCGACGCCGGCGAGCTGTGGGCGCTGGCCGACTTTTACGGGTCCCCCGAGGGCAGATCCGTCCTGCGCAAGATGCCAGTTTACATGGCGGAGTTTCAGCCCTTTCTCCAGCAGCAGGTCATGCAGGCGCTGGGGGCGGTCCGCCCGCCCGAGGAGTAGCGCGCCTTTTCGCTAGAGGCGGCCCGCCAGCGGGGCGCGGGCTCAGCGGCTGCCGACGGCTTCGGCCGGGCCGGCGTTCTTGACGTGGGCGTCGAGCCACTGGTCCTCCTCCCACAGCATGTGCAGCAGGGACTCGCGGGCGCGGTAGCCGTGGCTCTCGGCCGGCAGCAGCACCAGCCGGGCCGTGCCGCCCAGGCCCTTGATCGCGCCGTAGAGCCGCTCCGACTGGAGCGTGAACGTGCCCGGGTTGTTGTCGGCCTGGCCGTGGATCATCAGGATCGGCTCGTCGATCTTTTCGGCGTGCATGAACGGGCTCATGCCGACGTAGAGGTCGGGGTCGTCCCAGAACGTGCGCTCCTCGCGCTGGAACCCGAACGGCGTGAGCGTCCGGTTGTAGGCGCCGGAGCGGGCGATGCCAGCGCGGAACAGGTCGGAGTGGGCCAAGAGGTTGCCCACCATGAACGCGCCGTAGCTGTGGCCGCCGACGGCCACGCGGTCCGGGTCGGTCACGCCGCGCGCGGCGCCGGCGTCGATGGCCGCCTGGGCGTTCATCACGAGCTGCTGGCGGAACGTGTCGTTGGGCTCGGCCTCGCCCTCGCCGACGATGGGGAACGAGGCGTCGTCCAGGACGGCGTAGCCGCGCGTGACGAACGGGACGGCGCCCCAGTAGCTCACGTACGTGAACTGGTACGGGCTGTCGGAGCGCTGGCCGGCCGCGTCGGCGCTCTTGAACTCGGTCGGGTAGGCCCAGACCAACGTTGGGAGCGGCCCGTCGCGCTGGGCGTCGTAGCCGGGCGGGAGGTAGAGCGTGGCCGAGAGCGGGACGCCGTCGGCCCGAGTGTACTCGACGGTCTCCTTCTGGACGTCGGCGAGCTCGGGGTACGGGTGCGGGAACGCCGTCAGCGCCCTCGCCTCGCCCGTCGCCAGGTCGCGGGCGATGTAGTTGGGCGGCTCGGTGACGGTCTCGCGCTGGGTGAGCAGCACGCCCTCGTCCAGAAACGCGACGGGGCGCTCGTAGTACGGCGCCTGGGACCGGAACAGCTCGGTCGTGTCGCCGGTCGCGAGGTCCAGGCGACGGACGAACGGGCGGTTGCCCTGGGCCGAGGCGCCCTGGCCCGACAGGTAGACCGTGCCGTCGTCCAGCTGGAGCACCGGGTAGCCGGCCGCGTTGGGGACCGTCATCGGGGAGCCGGGGTTGGCGTAGCGGTCCTCGAACGAGTACGAGAGGACGGTCTCGGGAGCGGCGCCGGGCTGGTCCGGGCGCAGGCGGTAGGCGTTGACCTGGCGCGTCTGCCACTGGCTGTCGTAGGCCATCGCCGTCTCGCCGTCGCCCCACGTGATGCCGCCGAAGCGGAGCGGGAAGGCCGCCAGCTCGACGGGCGCGCCGCTGAACGGCGCCGCCAGCGCGTAGAGCCGGTCGCGGACGTCGGCTGGGGCGCCGGCGTCGCCGCCGTCCTGGGCCTCGGCCCACACGACCGTCGCCGGCGCGTCCGCCCGCCACTCAAACCCGCGCGGGCCGGTCGGGACGGACCCGAAGGCGATGGGCACGCGCTCGGCCAGCTCGGTATCGGCGACCGTGTGGACGGGCTGGCCCGTCCCCAGGTCCCACACCTGGGCGCGCGTGGGGAAGCGGTACCACGGGACGAGGTACGAGTACGGCCGGTGGAGCGCCTCGGTCAGGAGCAGCCGGCCGTCGGGCGACGGGGCGACCGACGTGTAGGCGGCCTCCGGGCCGAGCGGCTGCGTCGATCCGTCGAGGCCGGCGACGACCAGCTGGCTGGTCATGTAGTAATCAAAGAGAGCCTCGTCGAGCGGGCTCTCCAGCAGGTCCTGGTAGGTCCGCGCCGGGGCCGCCCGGCCGTCGCTCTGCTGGACGACCGGGCCGGTCGGGACGACGTCCTCGACCGGCGCGGCGCCCCGGCTGGCGGGGACCGTCCGCACGACGAGCGCGGCGCTCGACGGGAGCCAGGCGAACGCGGAGCCGGGCGCGGCGTCGTTCACGGCCGCCGCCAGCGCGCGGCGCGCGGCGCCCGTCGCCACGTCGGCCGTCCACAGCTCGATGCGGTCGAGGAAGTCCACCAGCATGGCGACGTGCTGGCCGTCGGGGCTCCACTCGACCCCGCGAACCCGGGCCCCGTCCGGCAGCCCGGTCAGCGGCCGCTCGGCGCCGCCGTCGACGGCCCGGAAGGCGACGCCGGTGAACCCGCTCGCCCGGCTGGGGCCGGTCGTGCGCGGGTTGATGCGAACGCCCGCCAGGCCCAGCTCGGGCTCGGCCAGCTCGGTGATCGGCGGGGCGCCGGGGCGCGTCAGGAACGCCATCGTCGCCCGGTCCGGGCTCAGGCTGACCGACGGCGTCCGCGGCGCGTCGACGAGGGCGGCCAACGCGGGCGCGGGCGTCTGGTAGGTGAGGTCCTCCTGGGCCTGGGCCGCGGCGGACAGGACGAGGAGGAGAGCGGCGGCACGGACGAGCATGGGCGTGGGGGTCGGTGACACAGTATAAAGCACCACGCGGCCTCCCCGACTTTCCGTGGTCGCCGTTCGCCCGGCCCGCCGGCGGCTGGCGGGTCGGCTCGGGCGCGGATGGGCGCGGGTGCAACAAACGGCGGGCCCGCACGAAACAGGGTCTCCTTCACCGAGCCGCCATGTCTGCCCTCCTCCACACCGCCCTCGGCGTGGCCGCGCTCGGCCTCGGCCTCACGCTGGCCGCCCGCCGCAAGGGGACGGCCGTCCACAAGTGGCTGGGCCGCTCCTACGCCCTCGCCATGCTGGCGCTCTGCCTCTCCTCGTTCGCCATCCCGTCCGAGATCGGCCCGACGTGGGGGCGGTTCGGCGTGTTCCACGCCATCGCCGTGATGGGCGTGGTCTACCTCGCCCTGGGCGTGGCGCCGGTGCTCTGGCGCGGCGACGTGCGCGAGTGGTACCAGAAGCACCTCTACTTTACGCTGTGGTCGTTCGTCGGCTTGCTCATGGCGACGCTCTCCCACGTCTACGAGCCGGTCGCGCTGGCGCTGATGGACCCCGTCGGGCTCTCGCAGCAGGCCGCCGTCTTGGCGACGGCCGTCCTGGTCTGGGGCGTGCCGGTCGTGCTCGGGACGGTCTTTATCGAGCGGCTCAAGGCGAAGTACCGGCGGAAGTACGGCGACGGGGCGTTCGGCGAGCCGCTAGCGACCGCGTGACTCGGCGGCGCCTACGCGGCCTCCCCCGCCGCCAGCTGGCGGACCGCCTCGGCCTGCGCCTCCGCCCACGCCGGGTCCCGGCCCGTCTCGCGGGCGACCAGGCCCGCGACCGTCGGGGCCGCCTCCGCCGACGCCTGGGCGTCCAGGAACAGGCCGCGCGTGCGACGGGCGAGCGCGTCGACGGCCGTCCGCGCCTGCTCCTCCCGGGCGGCCCAGACGATCTCGGCGCCCGTGACGGTGGGCAACCGCTCGTGCACCGGCGCCGCCAGCTCGGGCTCGGCCTCGGCCAGCTGGCGCACGCCGTCGGCGTCGGAGCCGTAGCCCGCGAACGGGGCGCCGTGGTCGATCAGCGCGTCGGGGAGCCACCCGTGCAGGCGGAGGTCGGCCGTGTCGGCGGGCCGGTCGTCCAGCCCGGCCGATTGGGCGGCGTGGTCGACGGCGTCCTCGGCCATGACGCGGTAGGTGGTCCACTTGCCGCCCGTGACCGTCACCAGGCCGGACGCCGAGACCGTGACGACGTGCTCGCGCGACAGCGCCGCCGTGTCGTCGGCGTCGGGGTCCGAGATCAGCGGGCGCAGGCCGGCCCAGACGGCGCGGACGTCGGCACGGGTGGGCGCCGGCGTCAGGTAGCGGCCGGCGTGCTCCAGGATGTAGTCCACCTCGTCGTCCGACGGCTGGGGCTCGGCGGCCGGCCCGTCGACGGGCACGTCGGTGGTGCCCACGACGGTCTTGCCGAGCCACGGAATCGCGAACAGCACGCGGCCGTCGTCGGTCTTGGGCACCATCACGGCCGTCTCGCCAGGCAAGAACGATTGGTCGAGGACCACGTGGGCGCCGCGGCTGGGCTCCAGCATCGGCCGCGCGTCGGGCTTGTCCAGCCGGCGGACCTCGTCGGCCCAGACGCCGGTCGCGTTGATGACCACTTTGGCGCGGACCGAGCGCTCGTCGCCGTCCTCGCCGTCGCGCACCCGGAGCCCGTCGACGCGGCCGCCGGTGGCCTCGATGCCGACGCAGGCCGTGTGGTTCAAGACCACCGCGCCCAGGTCCGCCGCCGTCCGGGCCAGCGCGAGCGCCAGCCGGGCGTCGTCGAACTGGCCGTCGTAGTACAGCACGCCGCCGTCGAGCCCGTCGGGGCGGGCCGTCGGGACGCGCGCGACGTACTCGTCGCGCGAGAGCAGCTCGGTGTGGCCTAGCCCCAAGCTCATCGCCAGCCGGTCGTAGGCGAACAGGCCGGCGCCGTAGTACGGCTTTTCCCACCACGAGTAGGCCGGCACGGCAAAGGCGCGCGTGTGGGCGACGTGGGGCGCGTTGGCCAACAGCCGCCCGCGCTCGCGCAGCGCCTCGCGCACCAGCCGCACGTCGCCGCGCGCGAGGTAGCGCACGCCGCCGTGGACCAGCTTCGTCGACCGCGACGAGGTGCCGGCCCCGAAGTCGTCGCGCTCCACCAAGGCCACCGAGTAGCCACGCGCCGCCGCGTCGACGGCGCAGCCCAGCCCGGTCGCGCCGCCGCCGACGATGGCCACGTCGAAGGTCTCGGCGTCGGCCAGGGATTGGCGCATCGCGTCGCGCTGGAAGGGGATCATCGGAGTGGCGGGGAGGGTTGGGGAGTGAAGCGCCCAGCCCCGCCTCCGGTTTCACGCGAGCGGATCTCGCGCTACGGCTCCTCCTGCCCCCAGTCGCGGGCGCGCGCGACGGCGCGCGCCCACTGCGCCCGCTGGCGGCGGACGTCGGCGCCCGAAGGCGTCCACCGCGCCGCCTCGGCCCACTGGCGGTCCAGGTCGGCGGAGGTCCACAGGCCCACGCCGAGTCCGGCGAGAAAGGCTGCGCCCAGGGCCGTCGTCTCGGGGATCGCGGGGCGGACGACCGGCACGCCGATCTGGTCGGCCTGGGTCTGCATCAGCAGCCCGTTGGCCGTCATGCCGCCGTCGACGCGGAGCTCGGCCAATGGCGCGCCGCCGGGCCGGGCGTGCGCCACGTCGGCGGTCATGGCGTCGAGGAGGTCGGTCGCCTGGTGGGCGACGCCCTCCAGGGTGGCCCGGGCGATGTGGGCCGCGCTCGTCCCGCGCGTGACGCCCAGCACGGCCCCCCGGGCGTACGGGTCCCAGTGGGGCGCGCCCAGGCCGGTAAAGGCCGGGACCACCACCACGCCGTCCGCGTCGGCGACGGACGCCGCCAGCGGCTCGACGGCGGCCGAGGCCCCGATGATGCCCAGCTCGTCGCGCAACCACTGGACGGCCGCGCCGGCCACGAAGACCGACCCCTCCAGCGCGTACTGCGCCGGCTGGTCGTCGATCTGCCACGCCAGCGTGGTGAGCAGGCCGTGCTCGCTGGCGACGGGCTCGGGCCCCGTTTGGTACAGCAAGAAGCAGCCCGTCCCGTACGTCGCCTTGGCCATGCCGGGCCGGGTGCAGCGCTGGCCGAACAAGGCCGCGTGCTGGTCGCCGGCGACGCCGGTGATGGGCACGGCCGCGCCCAGCACGTCGGGGTCGGTCTCGCCAAAGTTGCCCGACGACGGCCGGACCTCGGGCAAGACGGCGCGCGGCACGCGGAGCAACTCCAGCATCTCGTCGCTCCAGTCCAGCGCCGCGATGTCGAAGAGCATCGTCCGCCCCGCGTTGGTCACGTCGGTGGCGTGGACGCGGCCGCCGGTCAGGTTCCAGATCAGCCAGCTGTCGACCGTGCCGAAGGCCAGCTCCCCGGCCTCGGCCCGGTCTCGCGCGCCCGGCACGTGGTCCAGGACCCAGGCCAGCTTGGTGCCGGAAAAGTACGGGTCGAGCACCAGCCCGGTCCGCTGGCGGACCGCGTCGGCGTGGCCTTGATCGGCTAGGCGGGCGCAGACGTCGGCGGTGCGGCGGTCCTGCCAGACGATGGCCCGGTGGACCGGCTCGCCGGTGGCGCGGTCCCAGACCACGGTCGTCTCGCGCTGGTTGGTGATGCCCAGCGCCGCCACGTCCGTCGCCTCGGCGCCGGCCTCCGCCAGCGCGGCGCGGGCGGTGGCGAGTTGCGTTTGCCAGATCTCGGCCGCGTCGTGCTCCACCCAGCCGGGGCGCGGAAAGTGCTGCTCAAACTCCCGCTGGGACTGAGCCACGACGGCGCCAGCTTGGTCGAAGAGGAGCGCGCGGGACGAGGTGGTGCCCTGGTCGAGGGCGAGGACGAACGGCATGGCGGGGCGGGCGGCGGGGCCTCAGCATACCGCACGGCCCGGCCGTCGGCCTGGGCGGCCGGGAACCCCCGGTCCGCCCGGGACGCATTAAGACCCGCGCCGGACGGGCCGATACGCTCCGCCTCCCACCGCGTCGACCGATGGCCCCGAAACCGCGCCCGCAACCGCTGCCGTTCACCTCGTTCGGCTGGTCGTTCGCGGGCGCGCTGCTGATCGCGTTCAGCCTGCCGCCCGTCGGCGCGTTCCCGCTGGCCTGGGTCGGGCTGGTGCCGCTGCTGGCGCGGTGGTCCGTCCGCCGGCCGTCGGTCGACTACGCTCGGGAGCTCTACGCGCTGCTCCTGACCACGAGCTGCTGCGTCGGCTTTTGGTTGCTGTTCAACCCCGATCCCGGCACGGCGGCGCTGGGCGGCCTGAGCCTGTTCCTCGTCCCCGTCCCCCTGACGCTGGCGTTCGTGGTGGCCGGGCTGGTGCGCGAGCGCGCCGGGCTCTACGCCGGCCTGCTGGCGCTGGCGCTCAACGTGCTCGCGGCCGAGTTCCTGACCCTGGCCGCCAACGTGTCCATGCCGTGGATGCTGCTGGGCCACACCCAGGTCGAGGCCGTCGACTTTATCCAGATGGCGGACCTGGGCGGCGTGCTCCTGCTGAGCCTGTGGGTGCTCCTCCTCAACACGACCGCGTTCCTGGCGCTGCCGCGGACGGGCCGCGTCGGCGAGCGGACGGGCCAGCGCGGCGCCACGATCGCGCTGTTCACCGCGCTGCTGGCGCTGCCCGTCGCCTACGGCAGCATCCGCACGGCCCAGGCGGATGTGCCGGCCGGCTACACGCGCGTCGCCATCGTCCAGCCGGGCCTGGCGCCGAGCGAGTGGGACGACCACGAGCCCGCGGCCAAGGTGGACTACCTCGCCGGCCTCTCCGACGACCTTATCGACGCGTGGCGCCCGGCGGGGGCGGACTCGCTCGCGCCGCCCTCGCGCAGCCGGGCGCGCGGCGAGCTCGGGCTGGTGATCTGGCCCCAGTCGTCGCTGCCGTACATGGGCACCGACCGCGGCGAGCGCCAGCTCTACGAGCGGCTGGAGCGGTGGTGCGCCCAGCGCGGCGTGGCGCTGCTGGCCGGGGCCACCACCGGCACCGCCGACGTCGACCGCCAGCAGGGCCGGCCGGACGCGTCGGACCTCGCCAACTCGGCCGTCCTGATCCGCCCCGACAAGCCGGTGCTCCGCTACGACCAGATGCGGCGCGTGCCGTTCGCCGACGTCCAGGCCGCGACGGGCTCCAGCCGCGTCTTGCTGAGCACGGGCTCGACGGACATCGCGACGGCCGTCGGCTTCGAGTCCATGTACGGCGACCACGTGCGGCGCTTTACCCAACAGGGCGCCGGCCTGATCGTGGCCTTGTCCCGCAACGACTTGTGGGGACGCTCGGCCGGCCTGTACCAGCACCTCCAGTTTACCCGGCTGCGCGCCATCGAGTCGCGCCGGGCCGTGGTGCTCTCGACCGTCAGCGGCGTCTCGGCCCTGATCCTGCCCGGCGGCGACGTCGAGGAGATCGCGGGCTGGATGGACCAGGACGTGGCCGGGGTCGACGTGCCCACGTTCCGCGGCGAGACGTTCTACGTGCGCCACGGCGACTGGGTGGGCCAGTGGGCGTTGGCGCTGGCGCTGGCGTTCAACCTGGGCGTGATCGGGCTGAGCGTGGTCGCCCCGGAGGCGCTGCCGGACCGGTCGGCCTTTGGGCGCCGCGCGCTCGGCGTCCGGGCCTAGCCGCCACGGCGCGAACCGCCAGCGCGCCGGGGCCGAGGTGGAGGCCCCGAGGCGGACGGCGTGGCGGAGAGGGAACGGAGCGAAGAGGGAACGGAGAGTGCCGGCGCGCGGCGCCGAGACGCCCGCCAGGGCCTACCCTTCCAGGCTCCGGCCTCCCCCCCATGCTCGTCCTCCGCGCCCCCCTGGTCCTGGCCTCGGCCTCGCCGCGCCGCCGCGACCTGCTCGCCCGCCTGGGCCTGGCGTTCACCGTCTCCCCCAGCGACGCCGACGAGACGTGGCCGGCCGACCTCGCGACCGGCCCCGCCGCCCAAGCCGTCGCGCTCCGCAAGGCCCGCGCCGTGCCCGCGCCCGGCGCGCTGGTGCTGGCGGCCGACACCGTCGTGGTGCTGGACGGCCAGGTCCTGGGCAAGCCGGCCGACGCCGACCAGGCCGCCGCGACGCTGCGCCGGCTCAGCGGCCGGACGCACGAGGTGGTCACCGGGCTGGCGCTGGCGGCCGGCGGGCGCGAGACGACGGCGCACGAGACCACGCGCGTCACGTTTGCGGCGCTCACCGACGCCGAGATCGCCGCCTACGTCGCCACGGGATCACCGCTCGACAAGGCCGGGTCGTACGGCATCCAGGACGACCTGGGCGCGCTGCTCGTGGAGCGCATCGACGGCGACTACTTCAACGTGGTCGGCCTCCCGCTGCGCCGCCTCTACGACACGCTCCGCCGGTTCGTCCCCGACCTCGTCACCGTCGCCTGACCATGCTCCGCCTCCTGACCGCCGCCCTCGCCTTCTCCGCGCTCGCCGCCTGCGGCGACGCCGAGTCGCCGGCCCCGGAGCCCGCCCCGCCCGTCCCCGACGCGCCCGCCGGCGACGCCGGCCGCCAGTCGGTGGCGGACGTCGTGGCGGCCAGCCCGCGCCTGCGCACGACGGCCCGCCTGCTCGCGGTCGCCGGCCTGGACGCCACGCTCCGCGACACGGCCCGCACCTGGACGCTGTTCGCCCCCTCGGACGACGCCTGGGCCGCGTTGGGCGACGACGCTGTGGCCGGGCTCGAAGCGGACCCCGCCGCTGCCCGGGCCACCTTGCTGTCGCATGTGCTGGGCACCCGGATGCTCTCGGCCGACGTCTTCCCCGACCTGGCGTTCGAGTCGGAGGGCGGCGCCGAGGTCTCGTTTCTAGAGACCGACGCCGGGCTGGCGGTGCGCGGCTTGGACGGGACGGGCCAGATTACCGACGCCGACCTGGACGCCGACAACGGCGTGGTGCACATCGTCGACGCGGTGCTGGAGCGCTAGCGGCGCGTCAGAGGTGGTTGCGCCAGGATCGAGCCCAGGTGCAGGCCCTCGTGGTACAGGTTGAACCGGAGCGCGTCCTCGGCCGACGCCAACACCACGCCCGGAGTGGTCGTGTACTCGCGGAAGGGGCGGAGGGCGCCGGCGCGGAGGTCGGCCTCGGCCTGCTCGGGCAGCGACAAAAAGGCGTCGCAGATGCCCATGGCCAACATGGCAGTCCCGCCTCAAACCTGCATGTGGCGTTGCGATCCCAGTAGGGTTTGCCTAGTAACTTCGGCAGTAGATCCGCAGGAGGTTCGGCCCCGATATGCTGTCGAACGGGATGTCTTGGCCGAACGCGGCATCTCTCTTTGGCTGTCGTCTGACCGTGTACTTTGGCCACCTAACGACTCAGCGTCGGCACTCCGTTACCTCCCTCATATTTGTCATGCCGAGAGACCGCGACGACCAAGCCACTCAAGTCCGATCGGGACTGACCACGCGGGTTGACGACGCGTCGATACCTCTTGTAATTGATCTCGATGGGACGCTGCTCGCGTCGGACGTTCTCTGGGAGTCCGTCGTCGCCATGTTGAAGCAGCGTCCTCTCGGGGTGTGGCGTTTGCCCCTCTGGACACTTAAAGGGAAGGCCCAGTTCAAGAAGCTCCTGGCGACGTCGACTCAGCTCAACGTCGCCACGCTTCCCTACCACGACGAGATCGTCGCCTACGCGGAGCAGGCCCGCGAGCAAGGGCGCGAGGTCGTCCTGGCGACTGCTACCGACATCACAGTCGCGAACGCCGTCGCGGCTCACCTGGGCGTGTTCTCACGCGTGCTAGCCAGCGATGGCGACACAAATCTGAGCGGAGCCGCCAAACTGGAAACCATCCGTGAGGCGCTCGGGACTGGTCAGCAGTTCGAGTACGTAGGGAATGCCATGGTGGATATGCCCATTTGGTCGGGGGCGGCTCGAGCCGTTGTCGTTGGAGGCTCACCCCTCCTCGAGCGCCGAATCCGCCGGACCTTCCCGACGATCCACAGCCTACCGATAGCTCGGGCACGACCGACGTTGCGCACTTATGCCAAGGCGATCCGGCTGCACCAATGGGTCAAGAACCTCCTCGTCTTTCTTCCTCTTCTGCTGGCCCACCGCCTGACCGACGGCAGCAGCGTCGTGGCCGCGAGCATCGGGTTTCTGGCGTTCTCGCTCACCGCATCTGCGATCTACATCCTCAACGACCTGCTGGATCTAGAAGACGACCGGGTGCACGCCAGCAAGCGATTCCGCCCCTTCGCACGCGGTACCGTTCCTATTACGCATGGCATAGCGATCGCTTTCGTCTTTGCCACGACCGCAATGGCTATGGCTGCAGTAGCGTTGCCGACCTCGTTTGGGGTTCTGCTGGGCGTTTACGTGTTGCTTACGACGGCGTATTCGTTCTGGCTCAAGCAGGTCGCAATCGTGGACGTCATCATGCTGTCGAGCCTTTATACCCTCCGCATTTTCGCCGGAGGGGCT
Source organism: uncultured bacterium (assembly GCA_947493945.1). GTDB lineage: Bacteria > Bacteroidota > Rhodothermia > Rhodothermales > Rubricoccaceae > Rubrivirga. The sequence goes on from CANLSR010000001.1 coordinate 495,638, forward strand.
GCGGCCAGTGTGTACATCTCCGAGTGGCTCATTGGATTCTCGGTGTTCTTTTTCTTCAGCCTCGCGATGGCCAAGCGGCGCGCTGAACTGAGCCTTCTAAAACCGGACACTAGTGCCCGCGGCAGAGACTACTCCACCGCCGACGCCCCGGTGATCGAAAACCTCGGGGGGGCGTCAGGACTCGTTTCGGTGCTCGTGCTCGCACTTTACATCAACGGGGATGACGTCCAACTGCTCTATAGCCGACCGGCCGTGCTGTGGCCCATCGCGCTCCTGTTGCTGTACTGGATCACCCGCATCTGGCTTCTGGCAAGCCGTGGGGAGCTGCACGACGACCCCATTGTGTTCGCGATCCGCGACCGCACCAGCTATGTGGTCGGGCTTTGCGCCGCGGCCCTCATTATCCTAGCGAGCTTGTAACCTCATAGAATGGAGCGACACCCGCCCTTCTCCAGTCCCCCGCCCTCCACGCATGGTTGACCAAGGACGACTCCCACCAGCATTCTGGATTCTGACGGCCCTTGCTCTTCTATTCGTCGTCGTCCGTGGCTATCTGAGTTTCCATGAGGTGCCCATCCCTCTAGGCGACGCCGTCTGGTTCTATCCCATCGCGTACACGTTTGCCAACAAGGGGACGCTGGCACATCCGTTTCTCAACCCACTCGCTGATAGCGGGGGCGGGGCGCTTGTCTGGCATGGCTGGCTGTATCCCTACGTGATGGGTACGCTGGCCCGGTGGACCGGGGGCACGATGAGGGCGGTGTACCTGGGTGAAGTACTACTGATGGCGGTGGGCCTGATGGCCGCGCTACGCCTCGTCGCGCAGCGTCTGGACAGACACCGCCTGCTCGCCGGAGCCGTCGTAGTTGTCGCAGGTAGTGCCTTGTGGGCCAGCGCTGGTCGGCCGGAGTTGCTAGCCCTCGTACTGCTGATGTGGGGCGTCGTGTTTCTGCCCTACCTGCGCGGATGGACTCTACCCCTGGCGGGAGGCGTTCTACTAGGCTTGGTCGCCATCACTCAGCCGACAGTTGGCCTCCTGGCGGCTCTCGCACTCACGGTTGCTTTCGCTTACACCTACGCGTGGCGTATCTGCCTAGCCTACACAGCTGCAGCCGCCGCTGCGGCCTTGCTCACGACCGTCATCGCTACGTGGGCGCTGTATCCGTACGGGGTCGGAGTGTGGTTGGGTGGCCTCGCAGAGCACGCTGCACGAACAGCAAGCCGGCAGAATGACCGTTTAGGCTACTACTTCCTCTTCCTTCCCAATCAGCCCCTAGTAGGGCTGTGGTTCGTGCTTGGGGCCGGTGTCGGGGGGTGGCTTCTCGCATCTCGCCGCGCTCGGCCCGGTGCCCCCCTCGTGTTCGGCGGGACGCTGGTCCTCTTGGCGGCAGCAGCATGGTACTTGGGCGTGCGTGTCCCCCCGACCCACTACAACATCACGGTCTTCGTCCCACTGATCGCTTGGCTCGTCGCCATTGTATATGCCCGTATTCGGGATGGACGGATGCGGCGCCTGATTCAGGTGAGCGTTGTCGGGCTGGCGATCTCGATCGGGCTTGGGACGGCGCGAGTGGCGCTCGTGGCCGTGTCGTCCTTGACCACCGGCGTGAGAGCCAACGCTGCCGAGGCGGGGGTTGAGACCTACCTCCGTGCGGGGCATCGCGTGACCGTGCCCGCGAGCCTTCTTGCAGCTATGCCTGCGCTGCATGGCCGCGACGGAGTCCAGCCGGCCAGTGACCGACACGACGCCGGCAACTTGTTAGTCGTTCAGCAAGCGGGGTCTGGCCAAGTGGCAGCCCCCACTGTTCCCGGCCACAAACTGCTGGAGGACCGGTTCCGGCCTCACCCGGTGACGCTGGGCGGAGTCCGCATCGCTAACACACCGCTGACGTACGAGTTGGCCGTGTACCGTCCAGAGGCATCCAAATCGGAAAACGACCTTGTCCGTGAGTGAGCCTGCCATCTCCCCGGGGCCTGCCGAGACGCCCCCCGGCCCCAATGAACGCTTGCTCCGGTGGGAGCGCTCAATGTTGGTCGTCGTGGTTGCTGCCGTCGGCGTTTACGCAGGTCTGGTCCTGTGGAGCGGATTAAAGACCAACCTCCTGTTTCTAAAAACCATCGAATGGGAAGCCATCGCCCTCGCCCTCTCGTTCATCGGGGGCGGATTCGTACTCCGATTTTTACGGTGGCACTGGTACCTTCGGACGGTTGGCGTATCCGTATCCGGAGCCGATAGCTTCTCCATCTTTATGTTGGGGTTCGCTATGACGGCGACGCCGGGCAAGGTGGGCGAAGCAATCAAAGCGGTCATGCTCAAACGCCGCTTTGGTGTGCCAATGGCCCGAAGCGGGGCAGTCGTGTTCATGGAGCGCGTGGTGGACTTGATGGCGGTATGTCTTGTTCTTGTCGGGGGTGGGGTTCTCGTACCGCTGGAGAGCAGCGTGGGGGTTGGATGGGTCATCGCTGCGCTTACGGCCCTAACGCTGCTTGCCTTCCGAACCCACCGCCGGGTGTTGCGGCTCTTGTCGACATGGACCCTTGGCCGACCTCGCCTACATACTGGCGTGCAGCAATTGGTTGCCCTCGCTCGACAAGCGCGGAGTTTGCTGCAACCGCGCATCATGGGCGGCGCGCTATTAATGACTGCGCTCGCGTGGTGTCTGGAGGGGCTCGCGTTCCATATGATCCTGCAGGGGGCCGGAGTGAGTGTGGTGCCCTCATCTCAGGCCGTCCTCACTCACCTGACAGCTCTCCTGGTTGGCGTAGCCTCATTTCTGCCAGGTGGGCTGGGCAGCCACGAAGCCGTCTCCGTGCTCCTGCTCACCGGGCAAGGCGTCAGCCGCCCGGACGCCGTGGCTGCAACGCTCCTGATGCGGATCTTGACGCTCTGGCTTGCGGTCGGGCTGGGCCTTGTGTTTTGGCTCCGGGAAAACACGCTCATCGCGCCAGCAGATTGGCAACCGGCTAGCCTCGACGACGACAAACCGTTTCCAAAGCCTGACGGCCGCTAAGACTGATCGTTGGGGGTCTGCTGTACCAGCTTGCGCAGGGCCAGGATCGAGCCCAGGTGCAGGCCCTCGTGGAAGAGGTTGAACCGGAGCGCGTCCTCGACGTCCGCCAGCACCACGCCGGGCGTGGTCGTGTACTCGCGGTACTGCTCGAAGCGGCCGTCGCGGAGGTCGGCCTCGGTCTGGTCCGGCAGAGCGAGGAAGGCGTTGCGGACCTCGGCGTAGGGCACCGCCGCGACGCCGTCCTGGGGCGTCGTCCCCTTGCGGAAGGCGGCGACCCAGGCGTCCGGCACCCCGAGCGGCCGCCCGGACAGGCCGTAGACCAGCGACTGCATGGTGACCACCAGGTGGCCCACGTTCCACAGGACGTGGTTCGAGAACCCCGACGGGATGGCGGTCAACGCGTCCTCCGAGAGAGCGTCCACGATCTGGACCGCCGACTGGCGGGTCTTGCGGACGACGTCGAGCGCGGCGAGCGAGTCGGCCAGGGCGGAGTCGGTCACGGCGTGCGCACCCAGGCGTTGTCGACGGGCTGGAAGCCCAGCCGCTCGTAGAACCCGGTCGAGAGGTCGGAGTCGCGCAGGATCAGCTCCGTCCCCTCGCAGCGCGCCAGGATCTCGTCCACCATCCGCTTGCCGACGCCGGCGCCCTGCTCGTCGGGCTCGACGGCCAGGTCGCACAGGTACGACGTCTGCTCGCCGTCGGTGAGCACGCGGGCGAGCGCCACCAGCCGGTCGTCCTCCCACAGCGTCAGGACCAGCGACGAGTTCTCGAACGTGCGCCACAGCGCCTCCGGGTTGTCGGTCTTGCGGAGCAGCGGCGCGCGGCGGTACAGCGTCGCGATGCGGGCAGGCGTGAGCCCGTCGAGCGTGTCGCGGAGGGTGAGCGAGGCGGGGTCGAGCATGGCGGGGGCGGGTGACGAGCGGGGACGCGCCGGTCGCGCGGCCGGCGGGGAACGGATCTACCCCGTCTCGTCGGCGGGGTTCGCGTCGTCCGGGACCCAGCGCCAGCGGCTAGCGGAGACGGCGAGCGCGTCGGGGACCGTCCGGTCGGGCTCGGTCCACAGCCGCAGGCGGACGCCGTCGGGGCCGTCCCGGCCGGCGGCGGCCAGCGTCCACTCGGCCGTCAGGCCCAGAAACTGGCGGCCCAGCAGGCGGACGGGCACGGCGCCCGGTGCGTCCGCCGGGACCGGCTCCAACGCCTCGGGGCGGACCGCCAGCGCGGCGCCGTCGGGCATCGGCTGGCCCGCCAGCCGCTCGGCGAGGGCGCGGTCGCGGATCACGTTGGCGCCGCCCAGGAACGACGCCGCGTAGGCCGTCGGCGGGTCGGCGTAGAGCGCCTCGGGCGTGTCGTCGGCCACCAGGCGGCCGGCGCGCATCAGCGCGATCCGGTCGCTCAGCGCCAGCGCCTCCTGCTGGTCGTGCGTGACGTACAGGCTGGTCACGCCCAGGTCGCGCTGCAGCGCCTTGAGCTCGGCGCGCGTCGCCTCGCGGAGCGCTAAGTCTAGGTTGGACAGCGGCTCGTCGAACAACAGGACCTCCGGCTCGACGGCGATGGCGCGGGCCAGCGCCACGCGCTGCTGCTGGCCGCCCGAGAGCGCCGCGACGGGCCGGTCTTCGAGCCCGGCCAGGTCCACGCGCGCCAGCGCCCGCGCCGCGCGCTGGCGGCGCTGGTCGGCGGCGACGCCGCGCACGCGCAGTCCGTAGCCGACGTTCTCGCCCACCGTCATGGTCGGGAACAGCGCGTAGCTCTGGAAGACCATCGCCGTGGGCCGGTCCTGGGGCGCCCGCCGCGTCACGTCGCGTCCGCCGATCGACACCGTGCCGGCGTCGGGCGTCTCGAATCCGCCGACCAGTCGCAGCAGCGTCGTCTTGCCACACCCCGACGGGCCGAGCAGCGACACGAACGCGCCGGCCGGCACCGCCAGCGTCACGCCGTCGACGGCCGCGACGGCGCCGTAGCGCTTGACCGCGCCGTCGATCTGGATGCCTGCGGACACAGTGGCCGGAAATGGGTAGGGGCATACCGGCGGTATGCCCCTACGGGTGGTTGCCGGGTTGGGCAGGCTACGCGTTCAGCGCCGCCGTCACCTTCTCGGCCGCCTCCTGGAGGCGGATCGCGCTCTCGATCGGGAGGCCCGAGTCCTTCAAGATCTGCATCCCCTCCTCGGCGTTGGTGCCCTGGAGGCGGACGATCAGCGGCACCGTCAGGTCGATCTTGCTCGCCGCCTCGACGATCCCGTTGGCCACGCGGTCGCAGCGGACGATCCCGCCGAACACGTTGACCAACAACGCCTTGACGTTCGGATCCGACAGGATGATGCGGAAGCCGGCCTCGACCGTCTCGGCGCTGGCGGTCCCGCCGACGTCCAGGAAGTTGGCCGGCTCGCCCCCCGCCAGCTTGATCAGGTCCATCGTCCCCATCGCCAGCCCGGCGCCGTTGACCATGCAGCCCACGTTGCCGTCGAGCTTGATGTAGTTGAGGTTGTGCTTGCCGGCCTCGACCTCCAGCGGGTCCTCCTCGGCCTCGTCGCGCATCTCGGCCAGGTCCGGGTGGCGGAAGAGCGCGTTGTCGTCCAGGTCGATCTTGGCGTCGAGCGCCACCACGCGGCCGTCGTCGGTGAGCACGAGCGGGTTGATCTCGGCTGTCGTCGCGTCCGACTGGCGGTAGGCCTTGTAGAGCGCGGTCACGAACTTGCGGGCGTCCTTGAGCGCCTGGCCCTCGAAGCCCAGCGCGAACGCGACCTGGTTGGCCTGGTACGGGCGGATGCCGACCGACGGGTCGATCCAGACCTTGATGATCTTGTCGGGCGTGGCCTCGGCGACCTCCTCGATCTCGACGCCGCCCTCGGTCGAGGCCATGATCACGTCCTGGCCCTTGGCCCGGTCCAACGTCACGCCGACGTAGTACTCGTGGGCGATGTCCTCGGCGGCCGTGACCAGGATCTTCTTGACCTCCTGGCCCTCGGGCCCCGTCTGGGGCGTGACCAGCGTCATGCCCAAGATCTTCTCGGCGTTCCCCCTCACGCCGTCCAGCGAGGGCGTGAACTTGACGCCGCCGCCCTTGCCGCGCCCGCCGGCGTGGATCTGGGCCTTGACCACGAACTGCTCGACGCCGTCCTTGGCCATCGTCTCGGCGGCCTGGACGGCCTCCTCGACGGTGTCAGCGACGATGCCGCGCTGGACGGCGACGCCGTGCTGGGCGAGGATCTCTTTGGCCTGGTACTCGTGGACTTTCATGCGTGCTCGGGGTGCGGGGACTCGGGGGTGCGGACCGCCAGCGGCTGGCGGGACATGGGCACGCCAAGCTAGTCCCGCCCGTTCCGTCCAGGCCGCCGCGCGCGCGCAGACGGACCGATCTTCGCGGGCTCCTCGGCTTCCCCCCGCCCGCTCCCCGTGACCCGCTTCGACTGGCACGTCCTCCGCCGCTTCCTGGCCGGCGCCGCGCTCCTGGTGGTGCTGCTGGCGCTGACGTTCGTCACGCTGGACTTCTCGGAGCGCGTGGACGACTTCCTGGACCGCGGGGCCACGACGGGCCAGATTTTCGGGTCGTACTACCTGTACTACCTCGCCGACATCGTCCGGCTGACGAGCCCGCTGGCGCTGTTCCTGGCGGCCGTCTACGTGACCGCCCGGCTGGCGCAGTCGATGCAGCTGACGGCGGTCCAGATGGCCGGCGTCTCGACGTGGCGCTACGCCCGCCCGCTGGTGGCGGTGGCCGCGCTGTTTACCGCGGGCATGGTGGCGTTCAACGGCTGGGTGGTCCCGCGCGCCAACGGCGTCGTGATGGACTTCCAGAACCAGTACTACCGCGACGCGCCCGACGGCGGGGGCGGCGGCGAGGTCTACCGCCAGGCGGCGCCCGGCGTGATCGTCTCGGCACGCTACTTCGACCGCGACCAAGGGCAGGCCTACGGCGTGAGCGTGGTCACCCTGGGCGACTCGGCGCGCGGCGTCCGCGACCGGCTGGACGCCGCCCAGATGACTTGGGACGACTCGCTCGCCACCTGGCACGCCACCGAGGTGGTCCTGCGCTCGTTCTCCGAGACCGGCGCCGAGGCCTTCCGCCAGCTGGCGGCGCTCGACACGGCCATCGCGGTGCGGCCGCGCGACCTGGCCCAGTCCCAGCGTGACGCCGAGCGGCTGACGCTGCCCGAGGCGCGCGACTACGTGGCGTCGCTGGAGCGGGCCGGCGTGACCGAGCGCGGGCGCCCGGCCGTCGCCTACCACTCCAAGATCGCGTACCCGTTCGCCAACCTGGTGCTCGTGCTGCTGGCGGTGCCGCTGGCGGCGCGGCGCCGGCGCGGCGGGCAGGCGGTGCAGCTCGCGCTGGGGCTGGCCGTGGCGTTTTTGTACCTGGCCCTGCAAAAGACCATCGAGCCGCTGGGCTACGTCCAGGCCATCCCGCCGGCCGTGGCCGCGTGGCTGCCCCACGTCCTGTTCGGCGCCATCGCGGCGGCCCTCCTGGTGCGGGCGGACCGGTAGCGACTGGTGCGCCTGGACCACGGGCCCGGCCCGCCTCGGGCCTAGGTTTCGGTATGACCGTCCCGCCCGAGCCCCTGCCGCCGCGCCCTGGCCCCGTCGCCGCCGTGGTGGGCGTCGCGCGCCTAGCGGCGGCGGCGGTCGTGCTGGTGGCCGGCACCGTCGCGGTGCTTGCGGCCGGGGCATGGCCGGACCGGGCCGGCCGCCCGCGCCTGACCGACCGTCTGGCCCAGCGCTTGGCCCGCGCCCTGCTGGCGGTCGCCGGCGTCGAGCGCCGGTCGAGCGGGGCGGCCGAGCTCGCCGGCGTCCAGGGATTCGTGTTCTTCAACCACGTCTCGTACCTCGACCCGCTGGTGCTGGTCGCCGCCACGCCGATGCGGTTCCTGGCGACGGCCGGCGTGCGCCGCTTGCCGCTCGTCGGCTGGATCGCGACGGCCCTGGGCACGCTCTACGTCCACCGCGGGCGAGACGAGAGCCGTGCCGAGGCCCGGGACGCGCTGGCCCGAGCGGTCCGCCAGTCGCCCGTGCCCGTCGCGCTGGCGCCCGAGGGCCGCATCGGACCCGGGCCGGGCGTGCTGCCGCTGCGCCACGGGGCCTTCGAGGTCGCCGCCGACGCCGGGGCGCCCGTCCGGCTGGTCGCGCTCCGGTTCGAGCCGCCGGCCTACGCCGTGTGGCACGACGGCGAGTGGCTGCCGCGCGCCTTCTGGCGGCTGTGCGCGCGGACGGGACCGCTAGTCGCGTCGCTCTCGGCGCTGGGCGAGCTGGAGGCCGGTTCCCGCGCGGACGCCTCCCGGCAGGCGAGCCGGGCCGAGGCGGTCTTCGACCGGGCGCTCCGCTAGGTCACGCAGGCCGTGGGCCGCACAGAGCCGGGGGCCGCCGTGCGGCACGTCTCACCAAGGGGCGCGGCGGCAGTCCGCCCGGTGACCGAACGTTGGGCAGGACACGTGTCACACTGAGCGCACCTATCGCCAATCGGGGGAGACACAAACTGAATAGAGTAGGGCAGATGGACAAAATACGAGTGGGCTCCTCGTTGTTTACTTAGATTATTCTTCTCGCACCGGGTAGTCTCCCGCTGTCCCCAGAGTGATCACACGTAACCCCATGCAGACTGACTCCTTGGCACCCCATCTGCCCACCTTGGCCCGCGAACAGTCCCTCACGCTGCGAGACATCATCCGCATCGTCGGCCGTCTCAACGTGTCGGAGCGTACCCAGGCGTTTGCCCAGATCATGGCCGACCAGCGCGAGACCCGGCTCGACGGGCTGCTGCTGCGGGAGGTCGACGGGCCGACCGACCGCGAGGTGCGCGTGCGCGACCGCGACGGCCGGACGCGGCCGATGCTGATGTTCGGGGCCAACGACTACCTCGGCCTGGCCAACCACCCCTACGTCCGCGAGCGGATGGCGGAGGTGCTGCGGGCCGGGGGCGCTGGGATCAGCGGCCCCCCGCTGCTCAACGGCTACACGTCGCTCACGCGGTCGCTGGAGGAGCGGCTGGCGGCCTACGAGGGCAAGGACAACGCCATGCTGTTCTCCAGCGGCTACGCCGCCAACGTGGGGATGATGAGCGGGCTCCCCAACCGGCGCGACCTGGTGGTCTACGACACCCACTCGCACGCCTCCTTCCACGACGGCGTGCGGATGGCCGGCAACCCGGTGCGGTCGTTCGCCCACAACGACCCCGAAGCCCTGGACGCCGTGCTCACCGAGCACCGCGGCGACGGGGACGTGTTCGTGTGCGTCGAGGGCGTCTACTCGATGAGCGGGGACCTCGCGCCGCTGGACCAGATCGCGGCCCAGTGCCGGCGCCATGACACGCTCCTGCTCCTCGACGACGCCCACGGCACGGGCGTCGCCGGGCCGCTGGGCCAGGGCACCGCGACGCGCTTCGGCGTCGAGGACGCGGTGACGGCCATCGTGGGCACCTTCTCCAAGTCGTTCGCCGTCTCGGGCGGCTTCATCGCTGCCAACGCGGCCGTGATCGAGTACCTCCGCTTTTTCTCCCGCTCCTACATGTTCAGCTCGGCGCTGCCGCCGACCACCATGGCCGCCGTCCACGCCGGCCTGGACCTGATCGAGCGGGAGCCGGAGCGCCACGGCCACTTGATGGCGCTCTGCCAGTACACCGCCGACGGCCTCCGCCAGCTGGGCCACCCGGCCGACGAGCGGACGCCCATCTTCCCCATCCCGGTCCCGCTGGGCATGGACATCCGGGCGTCGGTCCACGACTTCCACGAGCAGGGCATCTTCCTCAACCACATCGAGTTCCCCGCCGTCGGCACGGCCGAGCAGCGGTTCCGCGTGAGCCTGTCGGCCGCGCACACGTTCGAGGACATCGACCGGCTGATGGAGTCGGTCGAGGCCGTGTGGCACCGCCACGGCCCGCAGGGCGACTCGATGCCGGCCGAGCCGACTGTTGCATAGCGACTTTGCGTCTCGGCTACACTCCGTGTCTCGGCTCCGTACTCGATGCGCGTTTTCACCACTCTCGCCCTCACCCTCCTGGCTGCCGCCGGCTGCGACTCGGGGTCCGGCCCCATGTCGTTTGACGTCGATATCGCCGTCGTTCCCTACGGAGACACCCCGGCCGCGACCGCGAACGTGGTGTTCGTCGCTCCCGGAGCGGCCCCGGCCGCTGGCGACACCGTCCGGTTCGACAACGTCTCGCTTCCGTGGGAGTTTGAGGCCGAAGAACTCGGGACGGGGCGCTACGTGCTCGAAGCGTGCGTGGTGGGCGAGGGCATCCTCGAAGCACGGCTTGACGTGAGAGACGGGTACCAGGGGTTCATCACGCACGGGTTCGGTACGGAGTATTCTCCGGACGACTCTCCAGGCGACTGCGCCTACGGGGCGTTCCGGGTGAGCGACCGGACCGAGGTGCCGCCGTGGGAGCAGTAGTCGGCGCCCCGCTGGCGGCCGGCGCCGCCAGCGGGTCAGAGGCCGACGGCGAGGCCGATGTGGACCTTGCCCTGGCCCAGGCCGAGGTCCGGGTTGAGGGCGTACGTCACCGTCGCCAGGCCCAGGCCGGTCTGGACGCGCAGGCCGGCGCCGTAGCCCAGCAGCCCGCGCGTGTCGGCGGCGACGCCCGGCACGGCGGGACGGTCGAGGGCGCCGGCGTCGAGGAAGGAGAACGCGAACGAGGCGGCGTCGAACAGCAGCCGGTACTCGGCGACGGCGCGGCCGTAGGAGCGGGCCAGGAGCGCTTGCTCGTCGTAGCCGCGGAACGACTCGGCGCCGCCGAAGCGGACCAGGTCGCCCTCGTCCACCACGGTCTCCGGCCCGACGCGCTGCTGGGTGACCGTCGCGTCCAGGCCCAGCACCAGCGCCTGGCGCGCCCAGGTCGGCGTGTAGAAGCGGGCGCGCACGCTCAGGCGGCGCCGGGCCGACGGCCCGAACTCGTCGCGCGCGCGGCGACCTTGCTCTAGCAAAAGTCCTAGGGTGACGCCGCGCCGTGGGTTGCGCGGCCGGTCCACGCGCGCCAGCCGCAGGCCGACGCCCAGCAGCACCTCGTCCACGCGGCGCACGCGCGGGCGACCGCCGACGCTATCGGCGCCGAACGTGCCCGGCCGGACCGACTCGCTGGCGAGCGACGCCACCAGCTCCAGGGTCGGGTCGAAGGCGTAGCCGAGGTCCGCGCCGGCGCGCTGCCGCGCCAGCGTCGAGTCGCGCGACGAGCCAGCGAACGACAGCGCGACCCCGAACGGCGTGCCGAACAGGTAGGGATCGGCCACGTCCAGCGCGAAGGCCGAGGCCAGCCCGGGCGTCCGCTCCAGCGCGACCGACGCGGTGCGCCCGCCGCCGAAGGGGTTGCGCACGTCCACCCGGCCGCGCCCCACGACGCTGCCGGGGGCGCCTCCGTTGGGCGGCAGGTAGCCTAGCACGACGTCGAAGGCGCCGGGCGGGGCCTCCACGACGGGCACCTGGAGCACCAGCCCCCCGTCGGCGTCGAGGGCCAGCACCGGCGTCCCGACCTCGGCGTAGAGCCCGGTCGCCTCCAGGCCGGCGCGGACGCGCTCGAACTCGACCTGGGAGGCCGGCGTCGGGCCGTCCAGCCCGGCGCGGCGGGTGGCGAAGGTGCGGTCCCGGCCCCGCGCGCCGGCCAGCTCCACGCCCAGCACCGGCGACGCCGCGCCCTCGTCGATCCGCACCGTGACGTCGACCGCCCGGCCGTCGTCGGCCACGTCGAGTTGGGGCGCCAGCTGGGCCGCCGCGTGTCCGATCCGCGCGTAGCGCGCCGCCGTGGCGGCGAGGTCGCGCTCCAGGTCCCGGCGCCGGAACGGAGCGCCCGGCTGGGTCCGCCAGTCGCGCGCAGGTTCGTCCAGCGCCGCCGCGCCGACCACTTCGACCGAGCGCACCACCGCCTGGGCGCCTCGGGTAACGAACGCGGTGTCGGCCTGAAGAGAGTCGACGCGGGCTAGAAGAAAGCCTCTGTCCGCCAGAGAGTCGAGCACGGCCGGGTCGGGGTCCGCCGTCGCGAGCACGGTCCAGGCCGAGTCGCCGTCCATCACCTGCCACCGGCTCTGCCCGCTGGCGGGCGCCGCCAGCGCGGCGGCCAGGCACAGGAGCGCCGCCACGGCGAGTGGTACCTTTGGCCGAACCTCCCGTCGAGCCCGTGTCTGCATTGCGTCTGGGAATCCTGCTCGCCGCGCTGGCGCTGCCGGCCGCCGCCCAGGCGCGCCCGCCGGCCCCCGCGCCCACCGGCCAACATAGCGCGGCCGACACGCTCCGCTACGCCGTGCGCGCGGGCGAGACGCTGATCGTGGCGCTACCGGCGACCGTGGGCGGCGCCTCGGCCCGCTACGAAGTCGACCGGGCGCCGGCGCTGTCGTGGCTGGTCGACCGCTCGTTTATGTGGCGGACGCTCGCGCGCGAGCGCGGCACGATGCCCGTCGTGCTGCGGCGGCTGGTGGAGGGCCGGCAGCCCGAGACGGTCGTGCTGATGGTCGAGATCACGTCCTGACGTGACGAGGGGCGAGGACGATCAGGCGGAGGCCGAGCGCGTAGCGGCCGAGCTCGCGCGCGTCCGCGCCCAGGTGCCGGCCGAGAAGCTCGACGCCTTCCGCCAGTCGCTGCCCGACTGGTTCGACGGCGTCCACCGGCCGATGCCGTGGCGCGAGCCCGGCGCCGACGGCCGCCGCGACCCGTACCGCGTGTGGGTCTCGGAGGTCATGCTCCAGCAGACGCGCGTCGACACGGCCACGCCCTACTTCGAGCGGTTCGTGGAGCGGTTTCCGACGGCGGCCGACCTAGCCGGCGCGGACCTGGACGAGGTGCTGAAGCTGTGGGAGGGGCTCGGCTACTACAGCCGGGCGCGCAACCTTCACCGCGCGGCCCAGGCCGTCGTCCAGGAGCACGGCGGCGCCGTGCCGTCTGACGAAGCCGCGTTCCGGGCGCTGCCGGGCGTCGGTCCGTACACGGCGGCGGCGGTGCTGTCGCTGGCCTTCGACGTGCCGCTGGGGGTGCTCGACGGCAACGTGATCCGCGTGCTGGCGCGCGTGTTCGCCGTCGACGCCGACGCGCGCTCGGGCAAAGTCCGGTCGGCGTTACAGGATCTCGCCACCGCCCTCCTGGACCGCCAGCGGCCGGGGCGATGGAACGAAAGCGTGATGGAGCTGGGCGCCACCGTCTGCACGCCGCGCTCGCCGGACTGCCCGCGCTGCCCGCTGCGCGGCGTGTGCCAGGCGCTGGCGCTGGGCACGCCCGAGGCGTTCCCCGTCGTCTCCAAGCGCAAGGCCGTCCCCCACCACACCATCGCCGTCGGGCTGGTGATGGACAACGGGCGCGTGCTGATCCAGCGCCGGCCCGAAAGCGCCATGCTGGGCGGACTGTGGGAGTTTCCAGGCGGAAATCAGGAGCCCGGCGAGGCGCTGGAGGCGACCTGCGCGCGAGAGATCCGCGAGGAGCTGGGCATCGAGGTGGCGGTCGAGGCGCCGGTCGCCCGCGTCGAGCACGCCTACTCGCACTTCCGCATCACGATGCACGCCTTCCGGTGCCGGCTGGTGAGCGGGACTCCCGAGACCGAGACCGGCGAGCCGTGGACGTGGGCGCCCATTGAGGCGCTCGACGACTACGCGTTCCCCCGCGCCAACCGCCGCGTGATCGAGGCGCTCCACGCCGAGCGCCACGCGCCCCGTCTGTTCTAGGGACCGGTGCGAGCCGCGGCATGGGCAGAGGGAGCGCCGGTGGCGGCTCTGCGCTGACGTTGGCAACTCCGGGCCCGCCCGTCCCGCTGGCGGAGGCGTTCCGCCAGCGGCGCATCCTGGGCGGGCCGGCGGCGTAGGTTGAGCTCCCCGCCCCTGCGCCGCTGTGGAAGGACTGATCGACCTGCTCCCGCTCCTCTTTATCGGGGCGTACTACCTGCTCCGCGCGCGGAGCCGGTCCAAGCAGCAGAAGCGGGCCGTGGCCCCCCAGCAGGAGCTGGTCAGCGACGGCGAGCCGCGTCGGGAATCGCCGTTCCAGTCGTTCATGAGTCAGATCGAGGACGCCATGGCCGAGGCGGCCGGCGAGCCCATCGACCCCGACCCCGCGCCGGCGCTCCCCCCTCCGGCGCTCCCCCCCGCCGTCTCGACGTCGGCCACGGTCCCCGACCTGGCGGCGGCCGACGCCGAGTTCCACCCGACGCTCGGCTCGTTCGACAGCGCGGCCCCGGTCGACCACGAGGCGCACGGCTTCGGGCCCGACAACCCGCTCTCTGAGGAGGCGTTCGAGCAGCGGCCGGCCTTTTTCCAGCCCCTGGACTCGGCGTTGCCGGCGTCGTCGCCGCGCGAGTACGACCCCCACGGGCTCCGCCAGCGGGCCGGGGCTGGGCCGGGGCCGACCGCCGACTGGCGGCAGCGGCTGGAGTCGCCGCAGGCGGCCCAGGACGCGTTCGTGCTCCAGACCGTGTTCGGCCCCCGAGGCGGCCGCTTGGCCGAGCACCGGCGCTAGACCTCGTAGTCCTCGCCCTCGCCGCGCTTGAACACGGCCGCCGCGATGGCGCCGGCGACAGCGCCGAGGACCGCCAGCATCAGCAGCGACACCGCGGCACCGAGCGGGCCCGAGAGCATCTCGGCCATTTGCAGGCCCTGGTCGATCTGCGCCGGGTCCATGCCCTGGTCCACGAGCTGCTGGCGGGAGCGCGCGATGATCTCGGCGTCGGACGGCGTGACGCCCAGCGCCTGGAGCACCTCGCCGACGACGTAGGCCACGAGGTAGCCGGCCGCGACGGCGGCGGCTCCCAGCCCGGCGCCCGTCCCCGCCGGGATCGTCAGGCGGTTCGCGCTCGTGTAGTGCCACACGGCCGTACCGGCACCGAGGATGGCGACCAGGCAACAGACCAGGCTGGACAGGTACTGGCCCGCGGTCCCGCCGCTGACGGTCAGCACCACCTGGATCAGCGCGAGCACCGCGGCGACACCGGCGCCGATGAGGACCGAACGAGACTTACTGGGCATCACAGAGTGGGGCTGAGGGGAAAGGGCGAGGCACGAACAGGTTGGCGCCCAGGATGACGCCGGCCGCCAGCCCGAACAGCGCGCCGGTCAGCAGCCGCGACGCGGGCGTGTTGGCCCAGACGCCCGTCGCGCCCAGGAGCCAGTCGACGGCGGTCGGGACCACGGCGGCCACGAGCCAGCCGGCCTGGGCGCCGCTCGCCACCCGCTGGCGCCAGCCGGCCGCGAGCGCGGGCACGGCGGCGACGCCGACGACCAGCCCGGTCAGGATGCCGAAGCAGCGGTGGCAGAGCGCGATCGGACCGCCCGCGAGGTGCGGCGACCGCTCGGCCATCTGGTGGCAGGCGACCGAGAAGGCGTGGTGGACCACGTCCCCGGCCGCGCCTCCGATCACGGGCGGCGCCACCGCCAGCGCGGCGAGGGCCAGCGTGGCGCACAGGGCGGCGGCCCAGCTGGCCGAGGCGGGAGCGGTCGGGGTCATGGCCCCCAACCTACGCCTGAGCGCTGGGCACGCGCGACGCCCCTTGACGAGAGCTTAACCGACCCGAGCGGACCTTGGGCCGGCGCGCTCGGTAAGAGGATTAGCACTCGCGAGGGCCGAGTGCCAACGATACCTTCCGGCGGCCCCCCGCCCTTCCCCACTCAACCCACACCCTACCCATGGCAGCATCGATCAAGCCGCTCGGCGACCGCGTCGTCGTCAAGCCCGAAGAGGCCGAGACCCAGACGGCCTCGGGCCTCTACATCCCCGACACCGCCAAGGAGAAGCCCCAGCGCGGCACCGTGCTAGCGGTCGGCCCCGGCAAGACCGAGAACGGGACCCACGTCGAGATGACGGTCTCCGAGAAGGACACCGTGCTCTACGGCAAGTACGCCGGGACCGAGATCCAGCTCGACGGCGAGGACGTCCTCATCATGCGTGAGTCGGACATCCTGGGCGTCGTCAACGGCTAGAGGGTCCACCGTTCGGGGCCGGGGTTTCGACGCCCGAGGCCCTGGACCTGCGACCCCCGACCGCGCCAGCGACGGCGCAGCCAACCTTAGAACCCTGAACCACTACAGAACATGTCAAAGCAAATCACATTCGACGCGGACGCCCGCAACCAGCTGAAGGAGGGCGTCGACGCGCTCGCCAACGCGGTCAAAGTCACCCTGGGGCCTAAGGGCCGCAACGTCATCATTGAGAAGAAGTTCGGCGCCCCGACCGTCACCAAGGACGGCGTGACCGTCGCCAAGGAGATCGAGCTCGAGGACAAGATCTCGAACGTCGGCGCCCAGATGGTCAAGGAAGTCGCCAGCAAGACGTCCGACGTGGCCGGCGACGGCACCACGACGGCCACCGTGCTCGCCCAGGCGATCATGAACCAGGGCCTGCGTAGCGTCAACTCCGGCGCCAACCCGATGGACCTCAAGCGCGGCATCGACAAGGCCGTGACCCAGATCGTCTCGAAGCTCAAGGAGCTCTCGCGCGAGGTCGGCGGCAAGGAGGAGATCGCCCAGGTCGGCTCCATCTCGGCCAACAACGACAACGAGATCGGCGACCTCATCGCCGAGGCGATGGAGAAGGTCGGTAAGGACGGCGTGATCACCGTCGAGGAGGCCAAGGGGACCGACACGTCGCTCGACACCGTCGAGGGCATGCAGTTCGACCGCGGCTACCTCAGCCCGTACTTCGTCACCGACCCGGACAACATGGAGGTGGTCCTGGAGGACGCCATGGTCCTGGTCCACGACAAGAAGATCTCGGCCATGAAGGACCTTCTCCCGATCCTGGAGAAGATCGCCCAGACCGGCCAGCCCCTGCTCCTGATCGCCGAGGACATCGACGGCGAGGCGCTGGCGACGCTCGTCGTCAACAAGCTCCGGGGCACGCTGCGCGTGGCCGCCGTCAAGGCGCCCGGCTTCGGCGACCGCCGCAAGGCCATGCTGGAGGACATCGCGGTCCTGACGGGCGGCGAGGTGCTGGCCGAGGACAAGGGGTTCAAGCTCGAGAACGCGACGCTGGACTCGTTGGGTAAGGCCAAGCGCGTCGTTATCACCAAGGACAGCACGACGCTGGTCGACGGTGACGGCAAGCAGGACCAGATCTCGGCCCGGATCAACCAGATCAAGGCCCAGACCGAGTCCACGACCTCGGACTACGACCGCGAGAAGCTCCAGGAGCGGCTCGCCAAGCTGTCCGGCGGCGTGGCCGTGCTGAAGATCGGCGCCGCGACCGAGCCCGAGATGAAGGAGAAGAAGGCCCGTGTCGAGGACGCGCTCCACGCGACCCGTGCGGCCGTCGAGGAGGGGATCGTGGCCGGCGGCGGCGTCGCCTTCGTCCGCACGCTCTCGGCGCTCGACAACGTCGAGACCGAGAACGAGGACCAGAAGATCGGCGTCCAGATCGTGCGCCGCGCGCTCGAGGAGCCGCTCCGCCAGATCGTCAACAACGCCGGGCTCGAGGGCTCGGTCGTGGTCCAGAAGGTCAAGGACGGCACCGACGACTACGGGTTCAACGCCCGGACCGAGGAGTACGGCAACCTGCTCTCGATGGGCGTCGTGGACCCGACCAAGGTCACGCGCACCGCGCTCGAGAACGCGGCCTCGGTGGCCGGCCTGCTCTTGACCACCCAGACGGTCATCGTCGACAAGCCCGAGCCCGAGATGCCGATGCCGGCCGGCGGCGGTGGCATGGGCGGCATGGGCGGCGGCATGGACTTCTAGGTCCGGTCTCCCGACCCGCTGGCGGACGTCCTCCGCCAGCCTGGGGCGGCCCTCTCTGGAGGGCCGCCCTTTTTTGTTGAGGCCGTTCCTGATGGGCCGCGGCGTCGATACGGCGCGCTCGCCCTGTACCTTGTCCCCCATGCGGATCGCGGCTCTGTGTCTCCTGCTCGGCTCGTCGGTGTTCCCCGCGTGCGGGCGCTCCGCCAGTCGGGGGACGCTGGCAGCCGGCGACGCGTTCGAGGGGACGCTGACGGCCGACGACGTCACCGACTACGAGGGCGTGACGACGGAGGCGGTGGAGCTCAGGTACGAGGGCGGGGCGGCCCTGGCGGTGGTGGTGACGTCCGCCGAGATGGACCCGTTCGCCATCCTGGCGGTGGGCGGCTCGCCCGTCGGCGTCGCGTCGGGCGTGGCGGGCGGGCCGGGGGCGTGCGTCGTGTTGTCGGCGCCGCACCCGCTCCGCGTGGTCGTCTACGTGTCCAGCGCCGGGGCCGAGCCCTACGGGCCGTTCCGGGTGTCGGCGGAGCCGGCCACCGAGCAGGTGATCGCCGAGCACGACTGCCAGACGGGCCGGGGCGTCGATCCTTCGCCGGGCCTTCCCCCGCCGGGCGAACGAACGATCACGGTCTAGCGTTGTCGCGGTCTCGACCGGTCACCGCCGACTCCCTGTGCTGAACCCCTCCCCCGCCACCGTCTCCCGCGTCGCCTGGGGCGTGCTCGGCTACACGGTCCTGGTCGTGCTCTGGGGCGCCTTCGTGCGCGCGTCCGGCGCCGGCGCCGGCTGCGGCGACCACTGGCCGCTGTGCAACGGCGAGGTGATCCCGACGGCCCCGGCCCTGAACACCGTCATCGAGTTCGGCCACCGGATCACGAGCGCGCTCGCCGGGCTGGCGGCGCTGGCGCTCGTGGCGGTCGTGTGGCGCGGGACCGAGCGCGGGAGCCCGGTGCGGAAGGCGGCCGTCGCGGCGCTGGCGTTTATGATCCTGGAGGGCGCGCTGGGGGCCGGGCTGGTGCTGTTCGAGTACGTCGCCTACAACCCGTCCATCGGCCGCGCCGTCTGGATGGCGGCGCACCTGGCCAACACGTTCCTGCTGATGGGCGCGCTGACGCTGACCGCGTGGTGGTCCGAGGGGTTCGAGACGCCCCGGCTCGACGACGCTGGGCGGGCGGGCTGGGTGGCCGCGACGTTGGTCGCCACCTTGATCTTGGGCGCTGGCGGCGCCGTCA
This sequence comes from uncultured bacterium, assembly GCA_947493945.1. Lineage (GTDB taxonomy): Bacteria > Bacteroidota > Rhodothermia > Rhodothermales > Rubricoccaceae > Rubrivirga. Next base: position 514,493 of record CANLSR010000001.1, read on the forward strand.
CGGCCCTGGGTGACACGCTGGTGCTGGGCGGCGGCCTGTCGGAGGAACACCCAGTCGTGGCAACGCTGCTCGCCGCGCGCATTTTCCACCCGACGATGGCCTTCGTCACGCTCGCCATCCTGGGCGCCGCCGTCGCGTCCACCCGAACCGCCAGCGGGCGGGCGACGACGTTGGGGTTCGCCGTCGTGGGCGGCTTCGTGGTCCAGATGGCCATCGGCGCGCTCAACGTGGCGCTCCAGGCGCCGATCTGGCTCCAGATCGTCCACCTGCTCGCGACCGACCTGATCTGGATCGGGATGGTCGTGTGGGCGTCCGAGACGCTGGCGGCGCCGGCGCACGAGCCCGCGATGGCCCCAGCCCTCTGACCCGTCCCCTCCTGCCGTGTGCCTGGTCGTGTTTGCCCTCGACGCCCACCCCCGGCACCGCCTGGTGCTGGCGGGCAACCGCGACGAGGCGTTCGCGCGCCCGGCCGCCCCGCTGGCGGAGTGGGCCGACGCCCCCGACGTCGTCGCCGGGCGAGACCTGGAGGCGGGCGGCACCTGGCTGGGCGCGACGCACGACGGCCGGTGGGCCGTGCTCACCAACGTCCGCGACCCGCGGCGCCCCCGGCCCCACGTCCGCTCCCGGGGCGCGCTGGCCGCCGACTTCCTCCGGGGCGACGCGGACGCGCGGCGCTACGCAGAACGGGTCTCGGGCGAGCGCGGCCTCTACGACGGGTTCAACCTGGTCGTCGGCGACCGCCGGTCGGTGGCGGTGGTCTCGACCCAGACGGACGGCGTGACCGCGCTGGGGCCGGGCGTCTACGGGCTCTCCAACGACCGCTTGGACACGCCCTGGCCCAAGCTCGTCCGCGCCCGCCGGCGCCTGCGGGCCGCGCTGAGCGAGGGCCCCGCCGACCGCGCGGACCTGTTCGACCTGCTCGACGACCGCCAGTTGGCGCCCGACGCCGAGCTGCCCGACACCGGCGTCGGGCTGGAGATGGAGCGCGTCTTGTCCCCCGTCCGCATCCTGGCCGACGGCTACGGCACGCGCGTCTCGACGGTCCTGACGCTGGGCCGCGGCGGCGGCACGATCTCGGAGCAGACGTGGCGCGCGGACGGAAGCGCCGGCCCGTTCGCCGAGCTCGCGCTCTGACCCTGACCGCCCCTCGCGGCCAGCGTGGACGCTCCGCCTAGCCGGACCGCCAGCGCGGCGGCCAGTGAGCGAGCGCTACTCGCCGCCGAAGATCTCGGCGTAGGGGTCGCGGTCCAGGACCCAGACGTAGAACAGCGCGCCCAGCGCGCCGTGCGCCACGCCCAAGGGCAGCACGTTGCCGTCGCGGAGGTAGAGCGGGGCAAAGGCGCCGCCCATCACGGTCGTCGCCGCCGTCAGAGGCCAGTTGGGCACGTGGACGGACCCGAACGCGGCGGCCGAGACCGGGACGACGGCCAACGTCGGCAGGCCGGCGGCGTCGAGGTGGCGCGTCAGGAAGCCCTGCACCAGCGTCTGCTGGGTGATCCCCCAAGCCGGGTAGAGGAGGAGCAGCGGCACCAGCGTCGGGTCGAGGTGCAGCGAGCCGTTCGCGGCGCCGTAGGCCGCCATGCCCAGCGCGGCCCCGGCCGAGAACAACGCCACGTCGCGTGAGGCGCGGCCCAGGTTGTGGCCTGTCAGCCCCAGTTCGCCCAGGAAGCCGGGCTCGGTCAGCGACCGCGCGCCCACGTAGCCGCCCCAGCCCGCGATCACGACCGGGATGAACACGTCGGAGACGCCCGCCCGCGACGCGGCCAGGTGCCCGACACCCGTCAGCGCCACGGCGCCCATCTCGGCAAGCTCGCGCGTGCCCAGCCGCTCGACGCGGAGCGAGCCGTCGAGGGGGATCGTCAGCCGCACCGTCTGGCTGGCGGCCGGCGCCGCCAGCGCGGCGAGCGCGAGCGCCGTCAGGACGGGGCGGAGAGCAGGAGGCGTCATGAGGCAACCTCGCCTCGACAAGCGCCCCCGCCCTGATGCGGATGCACTACCTCCCGATGCTGCTAGCGGCGGCGCGCGGGGACGGCGGTGGCGCCGGTTCCCTCGAACGCCACCTCCGCCAGCGCCACGCCGCCTACCAGCCCGTACCCGCCGGTCACGTTCGACGGCAGGTTGACCGGCTCGATAAACGGGTTCTCGGCGTCCTGGCCGCCAGAGACCAAGATCTGGTAGGCGTCGTACACGTCGCCCGAGAGCCCAGCGACCTGAACGATGACGGGCGGCGTCCGAGGCTGAGATCCCCCGTCGTACTCCCAGTAGCTCTGGACCGCGCCCACCGTGAACGTCCACGCCTGCCCGTCGAACGACGCGTCGGTGACCGACGCGAAGCCGAAGACGTTGTCGTCGATGTCCAGGTCTCGCTTGGCGGCCAGCAGCACGGGGTCGGCCGAGGTAAACCGGATCGGCCGGCGCGGCTCCACGACGGTGGTGTCGCGGCACGCCACCGGCTCGACGGTGGTGTCGCAGATCGGGAACGTCTGCGGGCGCGGCCCCGACAAGAGCGTCAGCCCGTAGCGGTCGCCCCGCCCGGCCGGGTCTTGGACGCGCACGCGGAACTGGCGGCGCCCGTCGCCGAGCGGCGCGATCTCGTCGGCGGAGACGGTGGGGCGCTGCGGCATCGTCACCGTCCCCTCGGCCGTGGGCAGGCCCGGCACCTCGGCGCGGACGGTGTAGGCCGCCCCGGCCTCGACGGGCACGGTCCCTCCGTACGCCCCGCACTCGTAGGTCGAAAACTGACCCGCCTGGTGGTCGTATTCCTCACACTGGCGCGAGCGGACCGCCAGCCGCTCGACGGGCTGGCCATCGCGCAGCAACGTCACTACGGTGCCCTCGGTGACCCGGCCCGGCCGCGAGTAGGCGTCGTCGAGGACGTACGGGTCGGTGCTCACGCCCAGCCGGACCGTCGCCGCAGAGTCGACCGCCAGCACGGCGTGGATGACCGTCGCCGGCTGGTGCTCCGGCAGGTCGATGTCCAGCGTCGGCGTAAAGTCGCACGCGGCGAGCGTCGCAGACGTGGCCAGCAAGACGGCGAGTCGAGAGAGCATCGGGCGGGAGGTCAGAACGAGAACTGGTAGGACAGCGTGGGCAGGACCGGGAACAGCGCGATCCCGGTCAGCTGGCGCTCGCCGCTCTCGGTGTCGTTGCGGAAGGTGGCCAGGAACGGGTTTTTGCGGTTGGTGGCGTTGTACACGTTGAGCGAGAGCGCGTGGGGCCGCACGCCGCGGCGGAAAAACCACGTCGCCGCCAGGTCCATCCGCACGTAGGCCGGCATCCGGTAGCCGTTGCGCGAGCCGTAGACCGTCACGTCGCGGCCGTAGGAGTAGCCGTTGCTCCCTGTGGCTCGCAGCCACTCCTCGGGCGAGCCGTACCCGTAGGGCGAGCCGGTGTACTCCGCGACCGGGAGCGTCACCGCGTCGCCGGTGCCGTAGACGAAGGCGGCCGACACGTCGAATTTGCGAGACAGCTGGTAGAGCCCCACCACCGACAGGTCGTGGCGGCGGTCGTAGCGGAAGGGAAAGCGCTCTCCGTCGTTGAGCGCGTCGAACTGGCGGTCGGTCTTGGCGAGCGTGTAGCCGAGCCAGGCCGTCAGCCGGTCGGTCCGGTGCTGGACGAACAGCTCCAGGCCCCGGCTCGTCCCGTCGCCGGTGACCACCAGCTCCTGCCAGTCGTCGAAGGGCGTGGTAAAGGCGGCGCCCTCGCGGTAGGCCACCAGCCCGCGCATGTCGCGCCAGTAGCCCTCGACGGTCCAGGTGGTGCGGCCCGACGGCGACGACCCGGCCAGCCCGACGGCGACCTGGGTCCCGCGCTGCGGGCCGATGGAGTCGGCCGGCACCCACAGGTCGGCGGGCAGTCCGATGCCGGCGCCGGACGTGAGCAGGTGCAGCGGCTGCTGCGTCACCGCCGCGCTCGCCTTGACCGCCAGCCGGTCGCGGAGTTGGAACGCGGCCGACACGCGCGGCTCAATAGACGGGTAGGTGTAGCCGCCGGTCGTGTAGACGGCGCCGTGCAGCCCCAGGCCCAGCTGAAGCCGCGAGCTCACGCGCCACTCGTCCTCGGCGTAGGCCACGAAGTCGGCGCCGACGGTCCTGCTCGACCCCAGCAACGTGTCGATGGCCAGCCCGTTGCGCGCGATCTCGCCCGAGAGCGACAGCGCGCCCGGCGTGAACCGGTGCAGCGTGGCCCCGCCGCCCACCCGGACCGTGTGGCCGCGGCCGGGCGACAGGTCGAGGTCCGCACGCGCGCCGAGGTCGCGGATGCCCGACGTGTAGCGGATGCGGGCGATGGCCTCGTCGGGCGTGCCGCGCGCCTCCTCGACGTTGGAGCCCACGTCGAAGCGGTAGTCGCTGGCGGTCACGGTGACGGCGGCGAAGGCGCGCGGCGAGAGCACGCGCGTCCAGCGGAGCGCGCCGGTCAGGTTGCCCCACTCGAGCCCGCCGCCGTAGACGTCGTCGATGCCGGTCGGCGTGCACCCGAACTCGGCGCACTGCTCGCGCTCGTCGAGCACCTCGAAGCCGAACACGTCGGCGCCGCCGTAGAGGCTGAGGTAGACGCGGTCGCGGTCGCTGGGCTGCCAGTTGACCTTGGCGTTGAGGTCGTAGAAGTAGGCGCTCGGGTCGATGCGCTCGTCGCCCTGGGCCTCGGCGTCGCGGTTGGCCCGGTTGATAAACGGCCCGGCGATCACGTCGATGTAGGTCCGCCGGCCCGAGATCAGGAACGAGGCCTTGCCCGGGACCACCGGCCCCTCCACCAGCAGCCGCGACGACAGCAGCCCGACCTGCCCCCGGCCGCCAAAGTCCTCCAGGTTGCCGTCTCTCAGGCGCACGTCCAGCACCGAGCCCAACCGGCCGCCAAAGCGCGCCGGGTAGGCGCCCTTGGTCAGCTCCACGCGCTGGACGGCGTCGCCGTTGAACGTGGACAGGAAGCCGAACAGGTGCGACGAGTTGTAGACCGGGACGCCGTCGAGCAGGATCAGCGTCTGGTCCGGGCTGCCGCCGCGGACGTAGAGGCCCGCCGTGCCCTCGGCGCCGCCCCTCACGCCGGGCAGCAGCTGGACGGCCTTGAGCACGTCGGCCTCGCCCAAGAGCGCCGGCAGGCCCAGCACGTCCTTGCCCGTCAGGGCCACCGTGCCCATCTGGGGCGAGTCCTCCGGCCGCGCGCCGACGCCGTCGTCGGCCTCCACCACCACCTCGCCCAGCGCCGTCTCGGGCGCCAGCGCCACGTCGAGCCGCGTCTCGGCGCCAGCCTCGACGGCGAACGCCCGGGGCCGGTAGCCCACGTACGACACCCGGACGGCCACCGAGTCCGCCCCGCTGGCGGCGCCCGCCAGCGGCAGGCTGTAGAAGCCGTAGGCGTTGGTCACGGCGCCCGTGCCCAGCGCCGGCGCGTAGACCGTCGCCCCGATGAGCACCTCGCCCGTCTCGGCGTCGGTCACGACCCCGCTCACGACGCCCGCCAGCGGCGCGGCAGCCGGCGGGGAAAGAACAGGACCGATGAGGGCCGACGCGGCGCCGAGCAACAGGGCGAGAAGGACCATGAGCTGGAGCGGTGGGTGCGGATGTCCAAGGACGAACCGAACCTAGTGCAGACTGTGTTTTCTACCGATGCACTTTTTCTCCCCCATACTCCTCGCAAAAGAGCCGCATCTAATCGTGCGAGCGTCCAGCCACGCGTTCATCGACATGCCCGACTGGCGGAAGACATGGGCGAGGCGTCGGCGGCTGGCGCCAGCGCTCGGCAGGTGGCACGCCTCCACCGTCTAAACTCCTGAACCTCGACCCAAAGCCGACCGCCCGAGCGGCACCGCTAGCAGGGCGGTCGGCGCCAGCGGGTCAGAACCCGGCGCGGCGGGCGGCGTGGCACGGGCATGGCGCTTCACCAAAACGGGTCGCGCTCGGCCGGCCCTCCGCGCAGGGGCAGCGGCCGAGCCCGCGGATCCAACAAAGACCTCACCTTCCGCGAGCGGCTGGGCGCGCTCCGCCACCTGCCGCCGTTTTTCCGGCTCGTCTGGGAGACCAGCCCGGCGCTGTTCGTCACCAACGGCGTGCTGCGGCTGGTGCGGGCGCTGATCCCGGTCACGGCGCTCTACGTCGGCAAGCTGGTGGTGGACAACGTGGTGGCGCTGACGACCGGCGCCTACGACGTCACCAACCTCGGGACATGGCTCGACACCGGGCCGGGCTCGGCCATCGTGTGGCTGCTGGCAGCCGAGCTGGGGCTGGCGGTCCTGGGCGACCTGCTGGGCCGGGCGACGGCCCTGTGCGACTCGCTCCTGGGCGACCTGTTCACGAATGAAACCTCGGTCCGGCTGATGCGCCACGCGGCGGCCTTGGACCTGGCCCACTTCGAGGACGCCGACTTTTACGATCACCTCGAACGGGCGCGGCGGCAGACGACGAGCCGGCTGGTGCTCTTGAGCCAGGTGTTCGGCCAGGCCCAGGACGCGATCACGGTGGTGTCGCTGGGCGTCGGGCTGGCGGTCTACGCGCCCGGCTTGCTGGCGCTCTTGGCGCTGGCGCTGCTGCCGGCGTTCCTGGGCGAGGCCCACTTTAACGCCCAGAGCTACAGCCTGGCCTACTCGTGGACGCCCGAGCGCCGCGAGTTGGACTACCTCCGCTACATCGGCGCCTCGGACGAGACGGCCAAGGAGGTCAAGGTGTTCGGCCTCAATGGCTACCTCGCCGACCGCTACCGCCTCTTAGCCGACCGGTACTACCGCGCCAACCGGTCCCTCGCCGTCCGCCGGGCGTCGTGGGGCGGGCTGCTCTCGGCCGCCGGGACGCTGGGCTACTACGCCGCCTACGCGGTCATCGTCTACCGGACGGGAACGGGCCTCTACACCATCGGCACGCTGACCTTCCTGGCGGGCTCGTTCGGCCGGATGCGGTCGCTGCTGGAGGGGATGCTCGCGTCGTTCTCGACCGTCTCCGGCCAGGCGCTCTACCTCGCGGACCTGTTCTCGTTTTTCGAGATCGAGCCCCAGGTCGCGTCCCGGCCCGACGCGCTGGCGGTGCCCGAGCCCATCCGCGACGGCTTCGAGTTCCAGGACGTCGGCTTCCGCTACCCCGGCTCCGACGCGTGGGCCGTCCGCGGCCTGTCGTTCACCCTGCGCGCCGGCGAGGCGCTGGCGCTCGTCGGCGAGAACGGGGCGGGCAAGACGACCCTCGTCAAGCTGCTGGCCCGGCTCTACGACCCCGACGAGGGACGGATCCTTCTGGACGGCCGCGACCTGCGCGAGTACGACCTCGACTCGCTCCGCCAGTCGGTCGGCGTGATCTTCCAGGACTTCGTGCGCTACCACCTGTCGGCGGCCGAGAACATCGCCGTCGGGCGGATCGACGAGCGCGAGGACCGGCCGCGCATCGAGACCTCGGCCCAACGGTCGCTCGCGGACGCCGTGATCGAGTCGCTGCCCGACGGCTACGAGCAGACGCTGGGCAAGCGGTTCAAGACCGGCGTGGACCTGTCGGGCGGCCAGTGGCAGAAGGTGGCGCTCGGCCGGGCCTACATGCGCGACGCCCAGCTGCTCATCCTCGACGAGCCGACGGCGGCCCTGGACGCCCGCGCCGAGTACCAAGTGTTCGAGCGGTTCAAAGACCTGACCGAGGGCAAGACGGCCGTCCTGATCTCGCACCGGTTCTCGACGGTCCGCATGGCCGACCGGATCCTGGTGCTCGACGGCGGCCGGGTGGAGGAGGTGGGGACGCACGAGGAGCTGCTGGCGGCCGGCGGGCGCTACGCCGAGCTGTTCGAGCTCCAGGCCCAGGGCTACCGCTGACCCGCCGACGGCGGGCGGGTCGGGCCGCGACAAACGCTGGGGCCGCAGAGGTCGGACGCGGCTGGTCCCCGCCCCGCTGGCGGGGCGCCTCCGCCAGCGGGCGGCGGGCCTTACGGCTCGGGCGGCATCATCTCGTCCATCCCGTCGGGCATCGTCGAGACACCGGGCACGCGGGCCTCGTCGTCGTTGGAGTGGTAGCCGATCTGGCCCGAGCGTTCGAGGAAGGCGTAGCGCACGTCGCCCGTCCGCGCGATCCCGAGCTCGCGGAGCATCCCCAGGAACTCGTCCGGCCGGAGGTTCTCCTTGCGCACGTTCTCCTCGACCACCTCGCCCTCCCAGATCAGCGGACGCGGGCGGCCCTCCAGAAACCGGTTGACCCGCACCGACCACAGCTGGGCCTTGGCCAGCAAGCCGCTCAGCCCGACCACGGCCGCGACCACGGCCCAGGCGTACAGGATGGGGACCTCGGGGTAGAACATGGCGTCGCCCGTGGCCGAGCCGAGGGCGATCACGACCACGAACTCGAAGGGGGAAAGCTGGCGCTGCCCGCGCTTGCCCATAAACCGGAGGCACAGCGCCGCGAACAGGTAGATGGCCAAGACGCGGAACAGGATTTCGAGGAAGAACAGCGGCGGCTGTTCGCCGATAAACATCCGGTGCCAGTCGAACGGGGTGATGGGATCCATCAGAGAGAGCGGGGTGAGGGGAGACCCGCGAACGCGCCAGCCCCCTCCCTGTGCCGCCCGAGGAGCGACGGCGGCCCGGACACCGCGAGCGGGGGCCCCGCGTTGGAGCCCGATGACTCCACCTTCTTCCTTCGACGCGCTCGCCGCCCTCCTCCGTGGCCGCCGGCTGGCGGTGCTGGCCGGCGCGGGGCTCTCGACCGAGTCCGGCATCCCCGACTACCGCGGGCCGGAGACGCGCCACGTCGAGCGCCGCCCGGTCCAGTACGACGACTTCGTTCGCGACCCGGACGCGCGGCGGCGCTACTGGGGCCGCGCCAGCCGGGGCTGGGCGCGCGTGGCCGGCGCCCAGCCCAACGCCGGCCACCGCGCCCTCGCCCAGCTAGAGTCCGCCGGCCAACTCGAAGGCGTGGTCACCCAGAACGTCGACGGGCTCCACCAGCGGGCCGGATCGCAGGGCGTCGTCGAGCTGCACGGCTCGCTGGGCGCGGTGGTGTGCCTGGGGTGCGGCGCGCGCGCGACGCGGGCCGAGGTCCAGGCCCAGATCGACGCCCGCAACCCGGGCTGGACCGAGGCCGCCGTGCCCGCGGCCCAGTTGGCGCCCGACGGCGACGTCGAGGTCGAGCGCGGGCTGGCCGCGTTCGTCCCCCCGTCGTGCCCCGCGTGCGGCGGGCCGCTCAAGCCCGACGTGGTGTTTTTCGGCGAGAGCGTGCCCAAGCCGCGCGTGGCACGCGCCGCCGAGATCGTGCGCCGGTCCGGCGCGTTGCTAGTGGTCGGCTCCAGCCTGACGGTCTACAGCGGCTACCGGTTCGTGCGCCAGGCCGAGGCCGAGGGGACGCCGGTCGCCATCGTGACGCTGGGCCAGACGCGCGGCCACCGCCACGCCGCGGTGGCCCTCGACGCCCGCCTGGGCGAGGTGCTCCCCGCGCTGGCGGACGCACTCGGCGCGGGGTAAAGACCCGGGGAGTCGCCGGGCCGGAGGCGAGAGGCCCGCCGAGCGTCGCCAGCCGCCGGCGCCCCTCTGGGCCTTGCCGGCCTACGCCGGCGCGTAGTCGGGCGTGGAGGAGAACACGACGTGGTCGGCGATGTTGGCGTAGGCCAGCCGCCAGGTGTCGAGCTGCTCCTCGGAGAGCCCGGTGATCATGTCGGCCACGCGGTCGATGGAGTCGTCGGTCTCGCTCAGGATCATCGCCAGCGTCTCGGGGTCGGGGTCCTCGGCCATCCACATCCGCACCGCGGCCAGTTGGTTGAGCACCTGGTCGGTCAGCATCTCGCGGATCTCGGCGATGGCCTGGGCGCGGAGGTGCCTCTGGCGCGCGCGGTCGGCCCACTGGATCGAGGCCCAGATGGGCGTCAGCCCGACGACCGTCGCGATCATGGCCACGCCCGTCGGCGCCTGCGACCGGATCAGCCCTACCGACACGGCCACGAACCCGAGCGCCATCAGCGCCACGTAGATCTCGAACCGTTTCAGAAGGTGGGCGCGGAGCATGACGGGTCTCGGGGCGGGACCAAGGGACGACCGGTATCGCAGAGCGGGCCGGCGCCACGTCGCACCGGGACGGAAAGGAACGCCGGCGTTCCGTCTCGGGGCGCCAAGCCACGGCCCGCCCCTTTCGTAGAGATTCCAGAGACGCCGGCCGGGCGGCGGCCTATCCTGCGGTCTATTGACCGATTGCGCTGTGACTCCAGATTCTTACGACGTCGTCGTGGTCGGCGGCGGGCACGCCGGCATCGAGGCCGCGCACGCCGCGGCCCGGCTGGGCGCCCGCACGCTGCTCGTGACCATGAACCTCGACGCCGTCGGGGCCATGTCGTGCAACCCGGCCATCGGGGGCGTCGGCAAGGGCCAGATCGTGCGCGAGATCGACGCCCTGGGCGGGCTGATGGGCCGGCTGGCGGACGCGACGGGCCTCCAGTTCCGGATGCTCAACCGCAGCAAGGGGCCCGCCGTCTGGAGCCCGCGCGCCCAGAGCGACCGCGCCCGGTACGCCGCCGCCGCGCGCGCGGCGCTGGAGGAGACGCCGAACCTGTACTTCCGCCAGGACCAGGTCGTCGACCTCATCACCGCCCCGCTGGCGGACGCGGTCGGCGGGGTGGCGGGCGCGCCGGCAGAGGCCGCCAGCGGGACGAGCGAGGTCCGCGGCGTGGTCACCCAGACCGGGCTCGAGATCGCGGCCGGCGCCGTGATCCTAACCTCGGGCACGTTCCTCAACGGCACCATCCACCTGGGCGAGCAGCAGTTCGGGGGCGGCCGCGCCGGCGCCCGGGCCGCCGTCGGGCTGAGCGCGGCGCTGGAGCGGCTGGGGTTCGAGCTGGGCCGGCTCAAGACCGGCACGCCGCCCCGCATCGACGGCCGGACGATGGACACATCGGCGTTCACCGAGCAGCCCGGCGACGCCGACCCGCGCCCGTTCTCGCACCTGACCGACGCCCTCGACCAGGAGCAGCGGCCGTGCTGGCTCGGCTTCACCACGCCGGCCGTCCACGAGACGCTGCGCACCGGCTTCGACCGCTCGCCCATGTTCGCCGGGCGGATCGAGGGCCAGGGGCCGCGCTACTGCCCGTCGATCGAGGACAAGATCGACCGCTTCGCGGGCAAGGACCGGCACCAGCTGTTCCTGGAGCCCGAGGGCTGGGACACGCACGAGGTCTACGTCAACGGCTTTTCGACGTCGCTGCCCGAGCGCGTCCAGACGGCCGCGCTGCGGCTGGTGCCGGGCCTGGAGCGGGCGCACGTGCTCCGGCCCGGCTACGCCATCGAGTACGACTACGTGCCGCCCCACCAGGTCCGCTACACGCTGGAGACCAAGCGGGTGGCGGGGCTCTTCCTGGCCGGCCAGATCAACGGCACGACGGGCTACGAGGAGGCGGCCGGCCAGGGCCTCTTGGCCGGCCTCAACGCCGCGATCGGCCTCGCCGGCAGCGGCCGCCAGCCCGGCGAGGGCGTGGTGCTGGGCCGCGACCAAGCCTACCTCGGCGTGCTGGTTGACGACCTGGTGGCCAAGGGCACCGACGAGCCGTACCGGATGTTCACCTCGCGCGCCGAGCACCGCCTGCTCCTCCGCCAGGACACCGCCGACCGCCGCCTGACGCGCCTGGGCCACGACCTCGGCCTGGCCTCCGACGAGCGCCTGGCCCGGTTGGAGGAGAAGGAAGACGCGCTCGCCCGGACGCTGGCTGCCCTCACCTCGACCAACGCCCAGCCCGACGCCGTCAACGGCTACCTGGAGCGGATCGGCACGTCCCCCATCGCCACGCCCACCCGCCTCGACCGGCTGGCGGTCCGCCCCGAGGTGGACCTGGCCGAGATGCTGGCGGCGACCGGCCAGGCCGACCTCGTGGTGCCCGGCCCCGGAATGGAGCCGACGGCCGAGCTGGCGGCCGTCGAGCTGGGCTACGCCGGCTACGTCGAGCGCGAGCACGCGCTGGTGGAGCAGATGCGGAGCCTGGAGCGCTGGCGCGTGCCCGCGGGCTTCGACTACGCCGCCGTGACGGCCATCTCGCACGAGGCGCGCCAAAAGCTGGCCCGCATCCAGCCCGACACGCTGGGCCAGGCCTCGCGCGTCTCGGGCGTCCGCCCGTCCGACGTCCAGGCGCTGATGGTGCTGCTCAAGCGCCACCGCCAGCCGCTGGCCGGACGCGCGGCGTGACCCGCGGGTGGCACGCCCGCGAGACGTTCCGGCTCGGAAGACCGGCCGGCCCGCCGGCCGGCACGGGTGTCGCGCGGGCGGATCGGCGACGCGGCTCCCGCGTCTAAACGCCGCCTTCTCGCACCCCCATGCTCACCGCCGCCCCCGTCGACCTCGACGTCGCCCAGCGGGCCACGCTCGACATCTACGCCGCCGAGGTCGAGCGGCTCAACCTGCGCGTCAACCTCGTCTCCCGGCCGGCCTCCCACGCCGACGTCGTCCGCCACGTGCGCCACTGCCTCGCGCTCGCCACCCAGCCGCTCCCCGACGGGGCCGTGGTGGTGGACTGGGGCTCGGGCGGCGGGCTGCCCGCCGTGCCGCTGGCGGTCGCGTTCCCCAAGGTCCAGGTGGTGGCCGTGGACGCGGTCGGCAAAAAGACCGAGGCCGTCAAGCTGTTCGCGCGCCGTCTGGGGCTGGACAACCTGGAGGTCTGGAACGGCCGCGCCGAGGCCTACGACGGCCCGGCCCCCCACTACTCGGTCAGCCGGGCCACGGCGCCGCTGGCGACTCTCTGGGGCTGGCACGAGCGCGTCGCCGAGCCCCTCGACCTGGACGCCGCCGCCGCGCCGGCCGGCGCCTGGCGACCGGGCCTGGTGTGCCTCAAAGGCGGCGACCTGACCGCCGAGGCCGCCGAGCTGGCGGAGGCATTCCCCGAGACCGAGGCCGTCGCGCGCGGCCTGGACGAGGTCCTGGGGCCGGAGTGGGCCGACAAGTGCTTGGTCCACGTGTCCGCACAGACCCGGCCGCACCCGAGCGACCCGGCCTAACGAGCGCGCGCCCGCCGGCCGAGGCCAGCGGGCGCGTACCCATCGCCGAGGGGCGCCGCCAGCGGCTGGCGCTACCGGCCGCCGAAGCGGTAGTGGCCCGTGACGGTAAACACCTGGTTGCGGGCGCTAAAGTCGTCGCTGCCCGCCCCCTCGTCGCTGACGATGGACAGGAAGCCGGTGGTGTAGCGCAGCCCGACGCCGAACGGGCCGGCGCCGACGGTCACGCCGAGGGCGCCGCCCAGGTCGAAGTCCTCGATCCCTTCGTCGTCCTCCAGGTCGCCTTCGTCGCAGAGGTCACCAAGGTCGCCACCGCATCCGATCCCCGTGCTGAGCTTGTAGGCCAGCGTCGGGCCCAGCTCGACGGCCACGTCCAGCGCGCTCTGCGTGGGGAACCGGTACGCCACCAGGAGAGGGACCTCGACGTAGTCGATCTTGAGCGTCTGCGTGCCCTCGAAGTCGAGGGCGTCGACGCGCGACTCGACCGAGAACCCCTTCTGCGTGTAGAGGATCTCGGGGCGGAACGAGAAGGTGAGCGAGAGCGGGATGTCGGCCGTCAATCCACCGACGAACCCTAGACGAGACCGCTTCTCGACGCCGACACCTTCGGCGCCTTCCTCGGAAAAGTCGAGGAGGAGGTCTTCGTCGTTGGTCGAGACGGTCGCGGAGTTGATGCCCAGCTTGACGCCGAACGTGGTCTGGGCCGACGCCGGGGCCACGGCGGCCGGGAGGGCAAAGGCCAGGAGGGCCAGGAAGGAGGCAATGCGCATGGACGTGGGGAAAGGGGAAGGGCGCAGGCGGGCTGCGAGACGGGAGAGCCGCGACGGCCGCCGGTGGCGTCACATCCCGAGACTACTCTTTCTCAGGGGGTCGCAAAAGGAGACGTCCACAAAAACCCCGCGCCCGACAGTCGGGCGCGGGGCATCCGCTGGCGGTCGCCGCCAGCGAGGCTGGGGCGGGGCCTAGTAGCGCCGCGCGCCGCCGCCGAAGCGGTAGCCGAACGTCAGCGAGACCGCCGAGTTTTTGCGGTCCAGGCCCGACCCGAACACCGGGTCGTTGTCGGTGACGTCGGCCAGGCCCAGCGAGTAGCGGGCGTCGAGGTAGAACGGGCCGGAGCCCACGTCCACGCCGAGCAGGACGCCGTAGTCGGTGGCCGCGTCGATGTCGACGTTGGCGACGTCGTCGATGACGTCGTTGGGGGCGTCGCCGTCGAGCGACACCTTGGAGGTGAGCGGGATGCCGGCGTAGCCGCCCAGGTACACGCCCGCGTCGAGCAGCTCGCTCAGCGGGACGCCGACGCGCACCGACACCGGGATTTCGAGGTAGTCGATGCGGGTGTCGATCTGGTAGTCGCGCGCGCCGTCGAGGACGACGGCGTCGAAGGTGTCGCCCTTCTGGGCGTAGAGGGCCTCGGCCTGGACCGACACCATCGGGGTGACGGCAAAGCGGCCGGTCAAGCCGCCCACGAAGCCCAGGCGGGACTCCGAGTTGTTGGCGTCGTCGCCGCTGAAGTTGGTCACGTTGAGGCCGGCCTTGGCGCCGACGGCGACCTGGGCCTGGGCGGGCACCGCCAGCGAGGCGAGGAGGGCGGCACCGAGGCCGAGGCGGGAAAGGGTAGACATGGGTCTAGAAGGGGGTGGTGGGGGACACCGGCCCGGCACGAGGCCGGACCGAGCGGGGGGGCCCAGCAACCTGTGGGCCAACCGGGCTGGCCCCGCCTGCACACGCTCTTTGACAGCCCAGCCGAACCGCTGGGCGCGAATCGGCGTTGACAAATCTGTGTCACCCGTCTGGTTTCGGGGACACGACCGCCCGACTCCGTCGTCACCCACCGCCCCGCCCGATGGCCCGCTCCGACCGCTCGCTCAACAAGACCGAACGCCTGTTCGCGCTGGTGCTCCTGCTCCAGAACCGGCCCAACATGACGTCCCGCGACCTCGCGGAGCACTTCGGCGTGAGCCGCCGCACCATCTTCCGCGACCTCCGGACGCTGGGCGAGAGCGGCGTGCCGCTGACCTACGCCGAGTCGGGCGGGTACGAGATTCTGGAGGGCTACCAGCTCCCGCCGCTGATGTTCAGCGCGCGCGAGGCGGCCACGCTGCTGGTCGGCGCCGAGTTCACCAAGCTCCAGCCCGACCCCAGCCTCCAGACCGACGCCGACGCCGTCGCGATGAAGATCCGGTCGGTGCTGCCCGACTCCGTCCGCGACTACATCGACCGGTTGCAGGAGCGGACCGTGCTGTCGCCGTTCAACGAGGCCGAGCGCCTGGGCGCGACCGGCGACGAGCAGGGCCGGTGGTTCGAGCTCTCTGAGGCCGTCGCCCGCCAGCGCAAGGTCAAGATGACGTACTACGTGGCGAGCCGCGACGAGGAGACGGTCCGCGAGGTGGACCCGCTGGGGCTCGTCTACTACTCCGACCACTGGAACCTGATCGCCTTCGACCACCTGCGCGGCGAGATCCGGAACTTCCGGCTGGACCAGATCAAAAAGCTCCGCACGCGCTTCGACGGCTTCGAGCCGCCCGAGGGCTTCGACCTCAAGGAGCACCTGCGCGAGCGCGGGACCAAGCCCGAGAACGTCCGCATGACGGTCCGCTTCCGCAACCGCGCGTGGCGCTGGGCGCGCCGCCAGCTCCCGGCCGACATCGAGCAGGAGCTGCCCTCGGGCAAGGGCTGGACCGAGGTCACGTTCGAGTTTGAGAACGTGGCCTACGTCGCCAAGTGGCTGCTGCGCTACGGCACCGACGCCCAGGTCGTGGGGCCGAAGGCGCTGCGCGTCGAGATCGCGAACCAGGCCCGAGCCGTGGCGGCGTCCTACGAGGGCGTGCCCGTAGCGGCCTGACGGCGAGGCCGGCCGCTGGCGCGTCCGCCGGGGAGGGGCCGGGGGGCTATTGCGTCTGAGGGCGCGCCCGTGGCGGCCCGCCGACGCCGGCCGCCAGCGCCGAAACGACGGCGGGCCCCCGCCCAACGGCGGAGGCCCGCGTCCGTGCCGAGGGGCGTGCTAGAGGACCGTAAAGTCGGCGCGCTTGCCGACCGCGGTGTCGACGACGTTGGTCACGCTCACCGTGGCGTCGCCCGCGCCCGAGGTGGTCTTGTGGTAGATGATGCCCTCGTAGGTGGCCTCCTGGATGTCGGTCGAGATGTCGGCCTCCTCGTCATGGGCAAAGAACACGCCCCGGTACTGCTTGCCCTCGAATGTGTCGATGGGGAAAACGTACCCCTGACCGTCAATGCCGGCCAGCTTTGCATCCTGGAGTTCGTAGATCGCCAAATTATACCTCGTATCAGTGGAACAGAAGACCGGCCGAGGCGCCGCGAGGCGCCAGGCGCACGCGTTACACGCGCGGCGGACCGGTATTCTTATCGCCGTCGCCGCCTCCGGGTTTCTGCCCGGCCATGAATCTGCCTTCACCCGCCCGCCTCTGGGCCCGCCTCGCCACGCTGGCGGCGGATTCGGGCACGGCATACAGAGACGCACGTCGCCCGCCGTGCGTGGAGCTGGCCGACGTGTCCGGCCAGCGCAGTGCGCGTGTCCTGCCTAGTTGGAGCACACTCTCGGGTCCTGGTGAACCTTCGTCACCGTGATGTCGAACTCCAGCGTCGAGCACGATGGGATGCCGACGTAGGGCTCGCCGCCCTCCACGCCACCGACCGTTCCCGGGTTTGCGGGCTTAGAGCCCGTGCCATACCCGAGGTCCGGCGGCACGGTCACGCGGCGCGTCTGGTTGCCGCGCTGGTTGGTAACGCCGATGTAGAACCCCGGGATCGTCCCGGCCCGCCTGTCGAGAAACATCTTTTTGATCTCCCCCTCGTCGAACGTGCCCGACCCGTCCGCCAGCCGGCCGACGTACCGGACATCGACGCAGGTCCCGGCCGCCGCCGTCTCGCCAAGCGTGGTGCCCTCGGGCGTGATGTCCTCGGTCTCGAACTGATCTGCCGAGGTGCACCGTCCGCCTTGGCTGTCGCAGCCCGCGAGCACCGGGGCGCCGGGGAGGAGCAGGAGCAACAGGACCAGGGGGCCAAAAACGCGCATCGGGGCGAGGACTCTAGAAAGCGCCAAGCTAGAGGCCGCCCGCTGGCGGCGGCGCTGGCGGGTTCCTTTTCACCCTCGGCCCACGCGAGCGGCGGTCGTCCGGGGGCGGGCGCCTCCGCTACTCTGCCCGCACCACGAGCCGGGTGCGCACGACGCCCGCCGCCGCCAGCCGCACGGCGTAGACGCCCGGGGCCAGCCCCGCGCCGTCCAGCGGCACCGGGTGCTCGCCGGCGCCGAACGCGCCCGCCAGCGACGCCACGCGGCGGCCCAGCGCGTCGAACACGTCGAGTCGGACGTCGGCCGGGGCGTCGAGCCGGAACCGGAGCCGGGTGCCGGCGCGGAACGGGTTGGGCGCCGCCGCCAACAGCGCCACCGGGCCGGCCTCGGGTCCGCCGCCGAGGGCGACCACGCCGGGGAGCGACACGTTGGCCAGCACCGGCAGGTGGTCCGAGGTGGTGGCGGTGTACTGCGCGATGCTGGTCAGCAGTTCGCCGTAGCGCTGGCGCTGTGGGTTGGACGCCGCCGGCACGAACGTGAGCGTGGGGGCCGAGAGCAGGATGTGGTCGATGGTGTTGCCGCTGGAGCACACGTCGCTGGAGCCGCAGAACGTGGGCAGGTCAGCCTCCTCGGTCTCCAGCGTCACTTTGGTGTAGGCCTCGTCCGCGACGAACGCGGCGTAGGGCGAGGCGAACGACACGCCCCGCGTGGCCCCGGTCAGCTCGTCGTTGAAGTCGCCCAAGACCACCACCGACTCGTCGGCCGCGATCAGCCCGTCCGTGTAGGTCTTGAGCCGGGTGGCGGCGGCCTGGCGGCGGTCGTAGGACTGCGGGTCGGACGAGGCCTTGGCGTGGATCACGATAAAGCGCACGTCGCGGACGACTCCGCCCAGGCTCACGCGCGCGCGCATCTCCAGCGGGAACCGGCCCGCGAAGTTGAAGCGCTGCCCGGGCTCGCCCTTGAACAGCGTCGTGGTGTCCAACACCGTCACGACGCCGGAATCGTAGACGAAGGCCAGCTTCTGGTCGAACGGGTCGTTGGGCGAGGTCCGCGAGTCGTCCACGGTGGGACCGAGCACGCCCGCGTAGCCGTCGACCGCCAGCGAGTCGACGAGGCGGTAGAAGTCGTCGCCGTCGGAGACTTCCTGGAGCCCCCACACGTCGATCTGGGCCTGGGCGATCGTGGCCTCGACTCGCTCGAACTGGAGCGCGTCGTCGGGCGACGTGTCGCGCCGGTTTGTGGGCGAGGTGGTCCCGAAGAACTCGACGTTCCACGTCGCCACGTCGAGCGTCGCCGCGTCGCCGCGCGGGGTGACGGCAACCTGGGCCACCGCCAGGACGGGACTGAGGACGAGGGCGGCGAGGGCGGCAACGCGGAGACGACGCATAGACGGGACGGGGCGTCCGTCGAAGGTAGGGGACGACCAGGGGGCGGGGCGGGTAGATTGCGGCCTCCCCCGGACCCATGCCCCAGATCCCGCGCGCGGGACCCGTCCCGCTCACCGTCGTCGGCGCGCCCGAGCTGGCGGCCCGCCTCGGCGTCTCGGCCGGCGCTCCGCCCGCCGGCTCCGCCAGCGGGCGGCGGGTGGTGGTGGTCGGGGGGCCCGTCGCCGAGCGCATGACGCACGCGGCCCGGGCCGTCGGCGAGGGCGCGCACGTGTTCCTGCTGTGGCCACCGGGCACCGCCGCCGGGGCCGACGCGCTGGCGGGCCGCGCCGAGGAGGCCGGCGTCGAGGTGGGGCTGGCCCGCCCGCTGGGCGCACGGGCGCTGGCGGGCGTGCCCGACGGCTGGGCCGCCCGGCTGGTCACGTTGACGCTGGTGGCGCGGACGGGCGGGACGCTCGCCGGGGCCGGGTGGCCGGGCCTGCTGGCCGGCGCCGTCGACCTGTGCTCCACGCTGGCCGACGCCCGCGACGCGAGCCGCCTGGACGCCGTGGCCGAGCGCGACGGCGACGCCATCCGCGCGGTCGCGCTGGCGGGCCGCTTCGAGAACGGCGCCTACGCCCAGGCCGTCGTCCGCTTTTCGGACCACGCGCCGGCCGACGAGGTGGCGCTCTACGCCGCCCGCCCCGGCTCGCGCGTCGAGGCCCGCTCGCTCGACGGCCCGCTGTGCGTCGAGACCCAGGCCTCGACGTGGCGGGTCCCCGTCCCGAGCGGGGACCCGCTGGCCGACGAGGTGGCGGCCTTCGTCGAGGCCGTCGGCGCAGGGCGGCCGCCGGCGTACGGCCTGGGGGCGGCGCTGACGGCCCTGCGCCTGGTGGCGCGCGTCCGCGACCAACTCCGGTAGCTCCCCGCTGGCGGCGGGCGCCAGCGGGACGGGCGCCGGTGGGTCGGAGGCGGGGCCCGGTGGTACCATCCGGCCGTCCCCCTCCCCCGCCGATGCCGCCCGAGATCGACCCGTCCTGGACCAGCCTGCTCCCGCCCGTCCTCGCCATCGGGCTGGCCATCGGGACGCGCCAGGTATACCTCTCGCTGGGGGCCGGCGTCTGGCTCGGGTTCACGATCCTGTCGGGCTGGAACCCGCTGGCGGGCCTGGGCGGCGCCATCGAGGGCGCGGTGACGGTGCTCGCCGACGCCGGCAACACGCGCGTGCTGCTGTTCACGCTGGTGATCGGGGCGCTGATCGCGACCGTCGAGGCCGGGGGCGGCGTGCGCGGGTTCGTGGAGGCGCTGGAGCGGCGCGGGTGGGCGTCGTCGCCGCGCGGGGCGCGGCTGCTGGCGTTCCTGGTGGGCGTGGTGATCTTTATCGAGTCCAACATCACCGTGCTGGTGGCCGGCGCCGTGAGCCGCCCGCTCTTCGACCGCCAGCGGCGCAGCCGGGAGATGCTGGCCTACCTCATCGACTCGACGAGCGCGGCGGTCTGCGTGCTGATCCCGCTCAACGCGTGGGGCGCCTACGTGCTCCAGCTCCTGAGCGAGCAAGGCGTCGAGGAGCCGCTGCGGCTGTTCGTGTCCTCGATCCCGTACAACGTCTACGCGCTCGCCGCCGTCGCGCTGGCGGCGTTCGTGGCCGTGACCGGCTGGGCCGTCGGGCCGATGAGGACGGCCGAGGCCCGCGCCATGCGCGGCGAGCACCACGCCGCCGGCGCCGCGCCCGACGTGGACGAGAGGGCGCTGGTGCCGGAGCCCGTCGGCACGATCCCGCCGCGCGCCGTCAACATGCTGGTCCCGCTGGCCGTGATGGTGGCCGCGATGCCGCTGGGGCTGGCGGTCACCGGCGGCGGCAACCTCCTGGAAGGCTCGGGCTCGACGAGCGTGCTGTGGGCCGTGCTGACCGGCTTGCTGGTGGCCTGGGGGATGCTCCTCGCCCAGCGCGGGATGACCATCGAGCAATTAACCTCGACCGGGCTCAAAGGCGCCGGCGGCATGTTGGGGATGGCGTTCGTCCTGCTGCTCGCGCTCGCGCTGGGCGCCGTCACCCGCCAGCTGGGCGCGGGCGAGTTCGTGGCCGCCGGCGTCGCGGATGCCGGCGTCGGGCCGGCGCTGCTGCTGCCGCTGGTGTTCCTGACCGGCGCCGTGGTGGCGTTCTCGACCGGGACCAGCTGGGGCACGTTCGCCATCATGATCCCGATCGCGGTGCCGGCCGCCGGGGTGCTGGGCCTGCCGCTGGCGCCGTTCCTGGCCGCGTCGCTGGCCGGCGGCATCTTCGGCGACCACGCCTCGCCGATCTCCGACACCACGATCGTGTCGAGCCTGGCCGCGGCGACCGACCACATCGCCCACGTCCGCACCCAGCTCCCGTACGCGCTGGGGGCGGGCGCCGTGGCTGTGGTCGGGTTCGCGCTCATCGGCGCGCTGATCTGACGCCGCCCGAGCGGAACCGGCCAGGCACCCCCGCGTGACCACGTCCCCCTCTCCCCCACGACCGATGGCGACGAACACAGGCGACGGCCACCGAAAGGGCTCCGTCACGGACCGGACCCAGGTCGAGAACGACAACCAGGACTGGACCAAGCGCGACGCCCAGTCCGGCAAGTTCATGGACCAGAAGAAGGACGGCGAGCCCTTCAAGGGCGTCGCCAAGGAGCCCGACGAGCGGCGCGCCTCGGACGACTGAGCGGCTGGCGGCGGCCGTCGCCAGCGGGGCGGGGGCCGAACCCCGGCAGAAGGCGCCGGGTACACCCCGCCGCCCCCTCCCCCTCTGCCCATGTCCGCCGATCCCCTGGCCGGCCAGCCGGTCCCGCCCAGCCGCCTGCCCGACGTCCCGCGCATCGTCGCGGCGTACTACACGCGCCGCCCGGACCCCGAGGACCCGAGCCAGCGCGTGTCTTTTGGCACGTCGGGCCACCGGGGGAGCTCGCTCGACGGGGCCTTCAACGAGGGCCACGTGCTGGCCATCAGCCAGGCGCTCTGTGAGCACCGCGCGGCGGCGGGCGTGACCGGGCCGATGGTGGTCGGGTTCGACACGCACGCGCTCTCGGTCCCGGCCTTTGGGACGGCGCTGGAGGTGTTCGCCGCTCACGGGGTCGACGTGGTCATCCAAGAAGGCGACGGGTACACGCCCACGCCGGCCCTCTCGCACGCCGTCCTGGCCCACAACCGCGGCCGCCCCGCCGCGCTGGCGGACGGCGTGGTGATCACGCCCAGCCACAACCCGCCCGCCGACGGCGGCTTCAAGTACAACCCGACGACGGGCGGGCCGGCCGGCCCGGAGATCACGGGGCCGATCCAGGCGCGCGCCAACGAGATCCTGGCCGGCGGGCTGGCGGACGTTCCGCGCGTGCCGCTCGCCCAGGCCCTGGCCGCCGACACGACGCACGCCCGCGACCTGGTCGGCCCCTACGTGGACGACCTGGGCGCGGTCCTGGACCTCGACGCCGTCCGTCAGCGCGGCGTGCGCGTCGGCGTGGACCCGCTGGGCGGCGCCAGCATCGGCTACTGGCCGCGTATCGCCGAGCGCTGGGGGCTGGACCTGGAGGTGGTCAACCCGGTCGTCGAGGCGTCGTTCGGGTTTATGCGCCTCGACCACGACGGCCAGATCCGCATGGACTGCTCCTCGCCCTACGCCATGGCCGGGCTGGTGGAGCACAAGGACCGCTTCGACGTGGCC
This sequence comes from uncultured bacterium, assembly GCA_947493945.1. Lineage (GTDB taxonomy): Bacteria > Bacteroidota > Rhodothermia > Rhodothermales > Rubricoccaceae > Rubrivirga. Next base: position 536,491 of record CANLSR010000001.1, read on the forward strand.
GTCGGCTGCGACCCCGACGCCGACCGCCACGGCATCGTGGCGCCTAGCGTCGGCCTGATGAACCCGAACCACTTTCTCGCCGTCGCCGTCGAGTACCTGTTCACGCACCGCCCGGAGTGGCCCGCGGATGCGGCGGTGGGCAAGACGCTGGTGTCGTCGTCCATGATCGACCGCGTCGCGGCCAGCCTGGACCGCCCGCTGGCCGAGGTGCCCGTCGGCTTTAAGTGGTTCGTGGACGGCCTGCTCTCGGGGTCGATGGCGTTCGGCGGCGAGGAGAGCGCCGGCGCCTCGTTCCTGCGCAAAGACGGCACGACCTGGACCACGGACAAGGACGGCATCCTGCTGGCGCTCCTGGCGGCCGAGATCACGGCGGTCACCGGCCGGGACCCCGGCGAGCGCTACCACGCCTTGGAAGACCGCTTCGGGAGCCCCGTCTACGCCCGCATCGACGCGCCGGCCACGCGCGAGCAGAAGGCGGCGCTCAAAGACCTCTCGCCCGACGCCGTCGCCGCCGACACGCTGGCGGGCGACGCCGTCACGGCCACGCTGACGCGCGCGCCGGGCAACGACGAGCCCATCGGCGGGCTCAAGGTCCAGACCGAGAGCGGGTGGTTCGCCGCCCGCCCCTCGGGCACCGAAGACATCTACAAGATCTACGCCGAGAGCTTCCGCGGGCCGGATCACCTGGGGCAGCTCCAGGCCGAGGCCCAGGACATCGTCGCCGACGCCTTCCGCGCCGCCGGCGTCTGACGCCCGCCCCGGACCACGCGGGGGGCGGGCCCCGCCCCGCGGGCGGCGCCCGTCAGCCCCGGACGTCCAGCAGCCGCCGCCCCAACCCAGGCACGCGCTGCCCCAGCCGCAGCGCCCGGTCGCGGACGGTCGCCCACGGCTCGGGCAGCGTGATCAGCCGCCCCAGCCGAACGGCCTGCCGCACCGTCGCTTGCACGTGGGGGCGCCGCTCGGCCTCGTACGCACCCAGCCGCGACGGCGGCGCCCCGCCCAGCACCTCGGCCACGAGTGGCGCCAGCGCGGCGGCGTCGCGCAGGCCGGCGCCCAGGCCCTGGCCCAGGAACGGCGGCATCTGGTGCGCCGCGTCGCCGGCCAGCAGCAGACGGCCCCGCCGCCAGCGCGTGGCCACCAGGTCGTGGAAGGTGTAGACGGCCGCCCGCTCGACCGTCACCATCTCGGGGTCCACGTGGGGCGCCAGCAGCGCGCGCACGGCCTGGGGCTGGCGGATGGTCTCGGCGTCCTCGCCCGGACGCAGGCGGAACTCCCAGCGGCGCCGCGGATCAGGGAACGGGACGAACGTCGTCGGCCGGTCTGGGTCTGCGACCTGGATCAGCCGGCCGGGAAGATCCAGCGGCCGCTTGAGGCGCACGTCCACCACGAGCCAGGCCTGCTCGAACCCGTCGCCCACCAGCCCGGCGCCGAGCGACTGCCGGACCCGGCTGCCGGCGCCGTCGCACCCGACCGCCAGCGCCGCCCGGTTTTGAAAGGCTCCGTCGGGACTCGTGCCCTCCACCACCACGCCGCGTTCGTCCTGTCGCGCGCGCTCCACGTCGTGGCCCGGCCGGATCGTGACCGACGACAGCGCTTTTAAGCGCTCCCTCAGCGCGGCTTCGACCGCCGGCTGGTGGATCAATACGCCGGCGGGAACGCCGGGTGGCGAGGGCTCGGCGGGCCGCCCCCGGAGCAGGAGCCGGCCCCGGCGGTCGACCAGGTCGAAGCCGTCGAGCGGCCGGCCCAGATGCGCGACCGGCGCTCCGGCTCGGCGGAGTGTCGCGAGGGCCGTGCCGTCCAGGTGCGCGGCTCGCGGGAGCGCGTGCGGGGCGTGCCCGCGCTCCAGCACCAGCACCCGAGCGCCCGCCGCGCCCACCAGCGCCGCCAGCGCGGCGCCGACCGGCCCGAGGCCCACGATGGCGAGGTCGTACGGAGGCGTCTCGGGCATGGCCGAGAAACCCCGAGCGGCGCTCCCGGATTCAACCTGCCCCTCATCCCCTCCCCCTCATGGCCGACCAGTCCGTCAAGAAAATCGATTCCTCCGCCTCGCCCTCCGGCGAGATGGGCCAGACCTACCTCGTCTCCGGCACGGCCCTCGCGCTTCGCCGCTGGTCCGAGAGCGCCGGCACCGAGGGCGCCCCGCACACGCGCCCCTACGAGACCGTCGGCTACGTGGTCGAGGGCCGCGTCGAGGTCCACGTCGGCGACGACACGGTCACGTGCGGGGCCGGCGACAGCTACCTCGTGCCCGAGGGCGCGACCCGGCACTACAAGATCCTGGAGGACCTGACGGCCGTCGAGGCCACCTCGCCTCCGGCGCGCGTCGACGACCGCGACGACGCGTAGGGCCCCCGGCGCTCACGCGCGGCCCGGAGCTTCGGCTCCGGGCTTTTTTTGTGCCCGCCGAGCCGCTGGCGACGTCCGCCAGCGGGGCGAGGATGAAGACGGGGCGCGGCGCAACCAGGCGCACTCGGAGCCGTTGACCGCTTTGCACCTCAAAGAACTCCTCATGATCCCCTCCCCCATCCATCGCCTGCGCCTGTCGCTGCTGCTCGGCGGCTGGGTGGCCGCCCTGCTGGCGGCCCGCGTCGCGCTCTCCGGCTCCGGCTTCGGCTTGTTCCTGCCGTGGAACCTGTTCCTGGCCGCCGTCCCGCTGGCGGCGTCGACGGCGCTGGTCGGGCTCGACGCTCGGCGCGCGCGACCGAGCGCGCTGCTGGCGCTGGGCGTGGTGTGGCTGCTGTTCCTGCCCAACGCGCCCTACATCCTGACCGACCTGGTCCACCTCGGGCCGCGTACGGGCGTCCCGTTCTGGTACGACCTCGCGCTGCTGCTGTCGGCCGCCGGCACCGGGCTGCTGGCCGCCTACGTCTCGCTCGCCGACGTCCAGACCGTCCTGACGCGTCGGGTCGGGACGGCGGCGGCGTGGGCGGCCTCGGTGGGCGCCCTGTTCCTGAGCGCCTTCGGCGTCTACCTCGGCCGCGAGCTCCGCTGGAACTCGTGGGACGTGCTGACCGCCCCCGGCGCCCTGCTGGCGGACATCGCCAGCCGCGTGCTCGACCCGCTGGCCCACCCGACGACCGTCGTGATGACCGTCGTGTTCGGCGGGATGCTGACGCTGGGCTACGTGGCCCTGCGCGCGCTGGTCTCGCCGGTCGGTGAACGGCGGTAGCGCGGGCGCAGCGGCCCCCACGTCGCGCGCTGCACCGGCGGCCCGGGCGGACCGGCCGGCCGCTGGCGGGGCGCCCCGCCAGTCGCTCAGTCGGTCGTCTCGATCGTGACCTCCCCGAACGGCGCCAGCTGCTCCTCGACCAGGGACCGATCGCCGACGACGACCACGGTCAGGTCGTCGCCGCGGATGTAGTCCCGGGTGATCCGGCTCACGTCCTGGGGCGTGACGGCGTAGACGCGCCGGGTGTAGCCCTCCAGGTAGTCGCGCCCCAGGCCGTGGAGGTCGAGGAACGCCAGGAACGCGGCGATCCCGCCGGCCGACGAGTTCTGGAGCACGAACGTGCCGGCGAGGTAGTTCTGGATGCCTTCGAGCTCGGCGGCGTCCGGCGGGTTCGTGGCCAGGCTGTCGATCTCGTACAGGATCTCGCGGAGGGCCGGCCCCGTCGACTCGGTCACGACCGCCGCCGACTCGGCCCAGTAGCCCGTCCGGTAGCGGCTGGCGACGCCGGAGCCGGGGCTGTAGGTGTAGCCCTTGTCCTCGCGGATGTTGCGCGTGATGCGAGACCCGAAGGAGCCGCCCAGCAACGCGTTGGTGACCTGGAGCGCCACGAAGTCAGGGTGGGACGGGTCGAGCGTGGGCAGGCCCACGACCACGTTGGACTGCGCCGCGCCGGGCTGGTCCACCAGCACGATGCGCCGGCTCGTGACCGCCTGAGGCGGCTCGGGCACCTCGGCCACCGCGCCGGCGGCCCAGCCCCCAAAGGCGTCGCGGACGGCCGACTCGACGGCGGCGGGGTCGAACCGGCCGACCACGTAGATCCGCGTCCGCTGCGGCCCGACGTGGGCGTCGTAGAACGCCCGGGCGTCGGCGACCGTGGCGGCCTCGATCTGGGCCGGGTCCGGCAGCACCACCGCGGCGTAGGGGTGGTCGCCGTAGAGCGCCCGGCTGAACGCCGCGCGCGCGACGGTACCCGGCTGGCTCCGCCCGACGGCGGCGCCGCGCACCAGGTCGCGCTGGACGCGCTCGAAGGCGTCTTGGGAAAACGCCGGGTTCTGGATGACGTCCGCCACCAGCCGCACCAGGTCGGGCGTGAACTCGCTCAGCACGCGGCCCGTCACGAACGTCTGGTCGAGCCCGGCGCCGGCGTTGACGGACCCGCCCATCTCGGCCGCCGCGCGCGCGATGACATCCGCCGAGCGCGTCGTCGTGCCCTCGGTCAGCAGCCCGACCGTGAGGTCCGCCAGCGACGACTGGCCGGGCGCCTCGTCCACGTTGCCCGTCCGCACGACGGCGTAGACGTTGGCCTTGGGCACGTCGCCGTAGGGGACGAGCGTGACGTCGATGCCGTTGCCGAGCGTCAACGTCTGCCCCTCGGGCAGGCTAAACGGCCGCGGCTCGGCGGGCGCCGGCGGCGTCGACGGGAACCCCTGGGCGGCCGCCGGGCTGGCGGCGGCCGCCAGCAGGGCGAGGGCGAAAACGAGGGGGCGGGTCATTGGGGGTCGGAGGGCAAAACGTTCAGAGAGCAAAAACCGCGAGGGCGGGCCGTAGGCCGCCTCGGCACCGGCGGCGCGCGCCGCCAGCGGGCCGGCTATGAGCCGGAGGCGCCGGCCTCCAGCGTGATCACGGTCCGGTTCTCCGGCCGCAGCACCTCGCGCGCCGTCCGGCGGATGAGCCCCGGCGTGACGCGCTCGAAGCGCTCGACCAGCGAGTTGATGCGGCCGGGGTCGTCGTCGAACAGCGCGAACGAGGCCAGCAGGTCGGCGCGGCCGACGCCCGACTGCTGCTCCAGGGTGTCGTAGAGGTCGCTCCGGAGCTTGACCTTGGCCCGCTCCAGCACGTCCGGCTCGACGCCCTGCTCCCGGACCTTCTCGATCTCGCGGTCGACGATGGCCAGGACGGAGTCGGCCGGCGTCTCGGGGTCGTGGATCAGCCAGGCCGACCACAGCATCGGGCCGTTGTAGTTGAACATGTTGCCCAGCGGCCAGTTGATGCCGCCGGACACGTCGGAGGTCAGGCCGGCGTCGGTCACCAACGCTTGGTGGAGCCGGCTGTCGTCGCCTTCGAGCAGGATCTGCTGGAGCAGCCCCATCGCGTAGTACGCGTCCGAGTTGCGCCGCGGCATGTGGTAGGCCCAGGCCACGGCCGGGCGCGTCGCCAGCGGGTCGGTCTTGGACGAGCGCTTGGCCTCGGTCTGCCGCGGCTCCGACAGGTCCGGGACGGGGGGGACGTCGGCGCGTGCGATGCCGCCGAAGTAGTCCTCGACCCAGGCCATGACCTGGTCCGGGTCCACGTCGCCGACGACGGCCACGACGGCGTTGTTGGGCGCGTAGTAGGTGCCGAAAAACTCCTGGACCTCGGGCAGCGTCGCCGCCTCGATCTCGGCCAGGTCCCCGTAGAAGTTGTGGCTGTTGTGCCAGTTCTCGTTGGCGAGCTGGGGCAGGTCCAGCCACGGGAAGCCGCCGTAGGGCTGGTTGATCACGTTGACGCGGACCTCGTTGGACACCACGCCCTGCTGGTTGGCCAGGTTGTCCTGGGTGATGTCGAGCCCGCGCATCCGGTCGGCCTCGGCCCACAGCATGGTCTCGACCGCGTTCGAGGGGACGACCTCGAAGTAGTTGGTAAAGTCGAACCGCGTCGAGCCGTTCAGGACGCCGCCGTTGCGCTGCACCAGCCCGATAAACTCGTTCTTGCCGAGGTGCTCCGAGCCCTGGAACATCATGTGCTCGAACAGGTGGGCGAAGCCGGTCCGCCCGCGCGGCTCGATCCGGAAGCCGACGTTGTAGTACACCGCGACCACGGCCGTCGGCGCGGTGGGGTCCGGGGAGACCACCACCTTGAGCCCGTTGGCCAGCGTGTCGTAGACGACGGGGACTGAGAAGCCCTCGGGCTCCGACTCCGCCAGCTCGTCGGGGCGCAGCGGCTCGAAGGCCGGCTCGGTGGAGGCCGGCGCGTCGGGCGCGCGCAGCCGGTCGGTCCCGCTGGTGCAGCCGGCGACGGCCAGGAGGGTGAGCACGAGGACGACGGGGCGCCCCGCGAGCGGGATCTGTGACATGGGCAGGGGCGGGATCGGGCAGTCTAGACGAACGGTACGCCGCCTCCGTGCCTGGGGTCCGCCGTTTCCCCCCCGCCACCCGCCGGCGGGCCCGTTGAGCACGAGGACCACCGGCGGCCCCAGTCCGTCCGCCGGCGCGCGGCGCCAGAGGGCCGGGCCGACGTGCGAGCGCCCCCCCGGCCAGGCCGGGAGGGCGCGGCGACGGTCGCCCGCCGCGGAGGTGCCGAGCGGATTTGAACCGCTGTAGCAGGTTTTGCAGACCTGTGCCTAACCCCTCGGCCACGGCACCAAATGCCCTGGATTCAGCGATCTGGCTACAATCCCTTGGAGACTAAGCCCCACTCCGTAGCACTATCGTAGCAACGGCAAGCGGGGACACACGGTGAATGAACGGGAGCCCCAAGCTACGAGTCCGTCATGCTCAGACCCCCTGGTACCCCTTGATACAATAGGGGCGGTCTGTCCGATTCCGAGAGCGGGGGCGTAGCTCCCCAAGAGGGTGGAGCTTGGGCTGGGCATCTCTCGCATCAAGCTGACTCCGAACCGACTGGGCATAGTCAGTACTGCTCCCACTCCGTCCACCTTGATACTCTTGGGGTTATCTGTCGTAAATGGGGGCCCGGAGAAAGCTCGACCTCTGCCGGCTGTGATATCGGCCCATCGACACCACTCCGGTCCGGGAGATGCCGGAGTGATCCTCCTGGAGAAGCAGAATGGGCTGGATGTACAAGAAACCTGACACAGAACACAGGGCCAGTCCATAAATCACGCGCCGGTGAACGATTAAGGGATCGGAACATACGGCGGTCTGAGTTCGGGCTTCTATGCGAGCCCCTCTCGCTCCAACACCTGCCTGACTTCATCGAAGCAAGCTTTTATGTTCCCCTCCGGGAACCGGATCTGCCCCAGCCCCTGGATGTTGCTGAACTCGGAGCACCCATCCTCCAATAAGACGATGGCCCTCGTGAATCCGAGGCGGCCTTGGAACAGTCCTGCTTCGTGAATCACGTTCAACCTGGCGTTGACGCTGCCGTCTGCTTGCTCGTCTTCCGCCGTCAGAACGAGGAAGGCGACGGCGGCCTCATCAAGCATCTGATCGAGGCGTGAGACGTTAGTGATCCCGGCCACGGGGACCCTGTTAAACTCGTCCCAGGGCAGACCCAGCCTGTCGCCCACGAAGTCCTTCAGCTCCCGCCACAGGTGAGAACGACCGTGGCCGATGAACACGCTGGTCCCGACCTCCCGTCGATCTCTGACCTGCTTCCTGCCTAACCGGGCGAGGTGGGACCCGGCTTTCCTGGCAACCCTGCCGAGGTCCTCGACTCCCTTCACAGAACTTCGTAGGGCCAAGACCCGAGCGAGAACGGACAAGTGGGGAGGGACCTGGAGACCCTGTCCGATTGCCACGGTGTCACGGGACATGAACTGACCCGCTGGCCGGAAGTAGTTCACGAAGTCACGTTCACTCAGGACCCTGTCTTTACCCGCCTCCTCGATGATCTTGGACAGGTAGGTGTCGGGGTCTCCCATCGAGTTCAAGATCGACAGCACCTCGGCTCTCCCGTCCTCGAATAGAGATTCGGCCTCGTCTGCTATCTGGTCGGCCATGTCCATGGCAGGGTCACCAGCTCGCCGGTGGATCTCCTTAACAACGGCGTCGAACTCGTATTCCCTCCATGCGCCCGTGGTACCGCCCGAGAACCCGCCCCTACCCGTACCGCCCCACTCTTGGCTGAAGTGGGCTCCAGGAGGGGGCGGCTGGAAGTTGTCGTAATAAACCCGGGAGTGGTACCCAAGCCAGGAGCCGCTCCATGCCTTCCCGACGGCACCCGCTGCCTCTTCGAGCTTGTCTAGAGGGCCGACGAAGTCGGAGGACTTCCCCTTCTGAGCCGACTTCTCCAGCCGGTCAGCTACGTCGAGGAGTTCGCCGGCGGCGTCAGCAACACGCGCACCTTCAGAGGCTTTGGGCATCAGTGTCTTCGCTCGCCTAGAGAACATGGAGAAGGGATGTGTGGGAATTGATGGCCGACTCGGGTAGCCATGAGCCTCATACGAGCGGCACTCTACCTGCGCTTGTCACAAGGGACCTTCCCCCGTAGACGCTCGCGGCCCTAGACGCCGCATCCTCTACCCACCGCCCCAGATTAGCGTAGCCGTTCCCGGCCACCCAATCTTGGGTACTGAACGAGCTAGACAGCAGGCTGCTCTGGAGGCTGTAAGCATTCTGGAGCCGGTACTGGTCTAAGATGTTCGGGCCAGCAGTCCCCGGGAGTCCTATCTGAGTCCCCCCAATCCACGTCGGCTTCTTGATCTGGTGGATTCGGACAGCGAGGAGGCCGTTTCCCCTCTCGACGCTCTTGACCAGCTCGTAGTTGACCCATCGACGGCCAGCTGTTTCAGAGCCGAGAAGGAAGACCGTGACGGACGTGTTCTCCAGGCCCTTGTTGATGAGCCGCTTCAGGGCCAAGTCGCTCTCTCGCTTTGCCTTTTCCCACAGAGAGGCATCGAAGTAGCCCGACGAGTCTCTATCAGGGTGCAGCCTCCAACTGTTTCTGACGACGTTGACTCTGAAGATGTCGTCGTAGTGGAAAGCGAAGTAGACTCGTCGTGCCATTGGGTCGGGGTGCTATCTAGGAACGGAGGTGGCTGAGGGTTTTCGAGACTTGATATCGAAGCTGGTCGAGGGTCAGGGTCTCGTCGCCCAGAGACCTAACGAGGGTGACGAGGGCGTCGTCGTCACCGTAGTAGTGGGCAGGGTCGCTCATCACCCGTTCCCAGATGGTCTTTGACGCGAAGCCTGTAGCGCCGATAGGCACAGGGACGACAGAGTGTTCGAGACCGACCTCAAACTCCTCCACCATACCCCCGGACTCCACGATCTCACCAGTATCCAACCTCTTGTTTCCAAAGACGAAGAGGGCCACCCCGCTCTCCGAGAGCATGTCCTGGCGGTACCTCTTCCAAGAGTCTCGAATGGGCTCGTCCGAGGTCTGGAATTGGGGGAAAGGCCGGAGGGTGAGGTACTCGTCAAGGTGACGGTACTGGCTCCCGTGAATGAAACTGAGAGCACCGTTGATGACGGCGGTTCCAACGTCCACGCCGAATCCAGACAGGACTCGGTCTTCCCGTTCCAGAACGCCGTAGCTCAGGTCGTGGACGAACCTCAGCGCCTTCTCCTTAGACCAACGGCCATAGTCTTCGGCAGCCCCAGAGATGAAAACGTTCCGTCTGCGGTGCCTGTCCAAGACTCTCTGAAGGACGGCGGGGATCTCGTCGTAGGTGTCTACGAACACTGTCTGGATGCCGTACCGCTTTAAGTCCACAACACGGTGCTGCTCAAGAACCTGTTGATACAGGAACTCCTGTTCGTTCTCCTCCTCGCCGTGTTCCGTATAGTCGGAGCGGCTCACCCTCTTGAACAGAGCGTAGTGGTCCCGCCTGTTCTGACCTAGAAGCCCCCGGATTCGGCTCAGGATGAGGCCGAGGTTTGGATCGTTGAAGCTGAAGCCCACGAACAGGAACGTCTTCGATACGAGGTCCCCCTGGAGGTTAATCGAGAAGAGGCCCCGCTCTTTCTCGTAGCCCTCGTAGTCGTCCTTTGAGATGACGGCCTTATGAGCCTGGGACACGTCTCCGTGCATCTTGTACACCACGGCGTCCCGGCGGGGCTTCGTAACGGCGAGGTTCTCCGGCTCAATCTTGATGTCCGGTGTCTTGCCCGCTTGCTCAAGGGCAGCCTCGATCATCCCGTCGTAGTTGGTTGTCCAATACGACCGGATGGGGAGGGAGGCCAGGATTTCGTGCGCCCGGGTGACTTCGGCCCCTCCGCTGAACCTGTTGACGATCTCCTGGTCGATGCTCCCCCGCCCTCCCTTGTCGTTAACGTAGTACTGAGCCAGCGAGATGAGGTCGTACTCCCTCTCAACCCTGAGGTCGATGTCTTTTGCGAGCGGCCTCAGCAGCCCCTCCCAGTCCACATGCCCCGCCGCCCTGGACAAACCGGCCCCGGCGAACACCGCAGCCGTCCCCTGCCGGACCTCCTCGGTGTACTTCTGAACAAAGGACTCGACGCTTGTTCCTCTCATCGGTCTACCCAGTGACGGCTTGGGGGGATGTGAAGTACGACTTGACCGGCACCCCCGCGCTAGCCTTGGGACCGATCACACGGAGCCCCGACGTGAACGGGAGCTTCTCGACCCTCCGGTAGATGTCGAGGTACTCGCTCCCCTTCGAGGAAGCGTCCTCAGTGGCGGCCAAGATGATCCTCGCCGTCCCCTTCGCCTCGTCGGCCACCCCTAACTCCCATGGCACCCACTTCGAGTTTAGAGCGTTGTCGGTTGCCAAGAGGAGAAACAGGTCTGATCCCTTGATGACCCGCTTGATCTTGTTGGCCGTCTCCCTGCCCGGCTTCTCCGGCAACTCAGAGTCCTCCCAGTCCACGTAGACGGAGACGCCCTCTCTCGCCAGCATAAAGATCAGCCCCTTGGCGATCTCCTTGTCCTTATGGCTGTGAGATAGGAAGACGTTGTAGTCGGCCTGTGACGGGTACGACTTCAGATTCCTCTGCTCCGTGATACTGAGGCCCTTGTAGTAGGACGTGAGGAGTTCCTGACGAGAGAAGAGGGCCACAGGCCAAGGGGTTGTTGGATACGGAGTTCATTATCGCCACTCAGGCTGCCGACCGACTGTCATATGGTTTATTGTATGTAATCAGCTAGGTCTAACTCTCTCTGCCGGTCCCGCCAGTCCGGCATGTAGGCATCGAGGTAGAGCTTGAACACGAGCCCGTGGTTCGGGACCAGCAGGTGTGTCAGTTCGTGGAGCACGACGTACTCGCCCAGCCCACGGGGCAGGCCCAGAAGCTCCGCGTTCAGCGTGAGCCGACCCCGAGACGTGATCGACGCCCACTTCGTCGTCATCGCCCGGACCTGGACCTGGGGCGACTTCACGTTCAGCCTCGCCGCCCAGTGCCGGACCGCCCAGCGCAAGTCGTCGGCGTCTCTCCAGGGGGCAGAAGGCGGGTCCTCGCCTCCGTCGAGGCGGTAGCGCACTTTGCTCTCCTGGAGGAGCGGAGGGGGGAGATCCGACGCCTTGACGATCTCGATCTCCATGGTCAGGACCTCGTGAGGGAGAGGAGAGCATTGGTCATCGACACAAGGTCGCCAGGACTCACGACGCCTGAGAGCCGCTTGTACAGGGCGGTCCTCAGCTTACCCTTCTGCTGGGTGTCCCAATCGGAATCAGGATGCGCCAGGAAGAGGGCGTCGAGTTCTGCGGCAACCTCGGGTTCAGGGGTGACGCCGTGGAGTCGCAGGGTGAGATACACCCCGTAGGCCGTCTCCGAGAGCCCCAGCGACTCTCGCTCCGACTCCGCCTTGACGACTTCCCCCGCCAAGCTGGCGAAGGCCTCCAGAGCCGCCGCCGTCGTTAGCTGGCGGTCCTGGTAGGAGTCGGCCAGGGCGCGAGCCCGCTCCCCGATGGGGATGAGGTACGGCTTGGCCCCGGCCTCGTCGTCGACCTTGACCCCGAGGATCTTGCGGAGGTTGAGGACCTTGACGGTGTCCGACGTGTCGTCGCCCCGGAGCGCCGCCAGTTCTTCGGCCCCGAGTTCGTGGATCTCGCCGGGGACCGCCATCGCGTCCCCGTCGGTGTGGGCCTGCAACAACTCCCGCGTCTTGGCCGACAGCTCCTTGTCGATGTAGATCCGGTCCGAGTAGGCCTGCCGGATGAGCCCGAAGAGTTGGCTAAGCGCCTTGAAGTCCTCGATGTGGGGACGGAGAAAGGCGTCGGGGCTCAGCACGTCGTAGAGGTTCTGGAGCCTCCGGTAGAACTGGAAGAACGCCTTCCGGTCCTCGTCGTCTTCGAGGGCCTCGATGGCGGCCTCTTTCGCCTTGTCGTCCCACCCCTTCGTCAAGGACAGGTACGTCGGGGCCTGCTCCTTCATAAGCGTCGTGAACAGCCCTTTGAGCACGTCGACGTTCTGGATCACCGAGGCCACGGTGTCGGAGTCGAAGGCGAGGGCCCGTTCCAACTTGTCGAAGAGGCCCACGAAGTCGAGGACGAACCCGAACGGCTTGATCAGTCCGTCGTCGTCCTCGTAGGGCCGGTTCACCCGGGCAATGGCCTGAAGCAGGACGTGGTCCCGCATCGGCTTGTCCAGGTACATCGAGTAGAGGATCGGCGCGTCGAACCCGGTCAGGAGCTTCTGGGTCACGATCAGGATCTTGGGCTCGCCGCCCTTCTTGGCGAACGCCTTCCGCACCTCCTTCTCCCGCTCTTTCGTGAGGTAGTGGGCCTTGAGGTGCGCGGGGTCGTTGTGGGCCTCGGAGATGACGACCTGGGACCACTCCTTGGGCAGGTGCTTGTCGAGGGCGTCTTTGTAGAGCACGCAGGCCTCCCGGTCCACGCCGACCATGAACGCCTTGAAACCCAGGGGCTCGACGTTCTCCCGAAAGTGCCGGGCCACGTAGGCGGCGATCTTCTCGACCCGGCTCTCCGACTTCATCATCTCCCGGAGGACCACGGACCGACTCAGGATGGCGTCTACCTCCTCGATCTCGGCCACGCCCTCGGACTCCATGAGTCCCAAGAACTCCCGCTCCAGCGTCTCCTCGTCAACGAGCAGCTTCGACGGGGCCAGGGCGTAGTTGAGCTTCAGCGTCGTCCCGTCCTCGACGCTCTCCCTCACCGAGTACTTGTCGGTGTAGCCGTCGGGGTCGTCGCGGCCGAAGACCTTGAACGTGCCCCGGCCCCTGGACAACTCGTCAATCGGCGTCCCGGTGAACCCGATGTAGGTCGCGTTGGGGATGGCCCCCTCCAGGTAGTTGCCGAGGTCGCCGCCCGTGGTCCGGTGGGCCTCGTCCACGAGCACGACGATGGAGTCCCGGGTGTTCACATCGGCCTTGATCCCGTCGAACTTGTGGATCATCGAGACGAGGAGGCCCCGGTAGTCGTCCTTCAGCAGCTTCTCTAGCTCTCGCTTGTTCTGGGCCACCTCGACGGTCCCGATCCCGTAGGCCGCGACGTTCTTGAAAAGCTGCTGCTCTAGCTCGTTCCGGTCCACCAACATGAGCACCGTCGGCTTCACGCCCTGGCCGTCCTCGCCCTCGGCCTCGCGGAGGAGCCTCGCGGCCACGGTCAGCATGGTCAGCGTCTTCCCGCTCCCCTGCGTGTGCCACACGAGGCCACGGCGTTTGGCGGGGTCCCGGACCCGGTCCACGACCTTCTCGACGGCCCGCGTCTGGTGCTGGCGCAAGATGATCTTCTTGGTCTCATCGTCCTTGGTGAGGAAGACGACGTAGTCGCGGAGGACCCGGAGGAACCGGGCCCCATCGAAGAACGACTTGACCTTGGCCTCGTAGCTCGCCGCGTCCCCGGCCTCCTCGCGCCAGTTGAAGATGGCCTTCCGGCTCAGGCTCCACGTCGGGCCGTAGTAGAGGTCCAGAAGCTGGGTGACCTCGTAGACCTGGGGCGCCGTGACCAACTCCGGCGTCTCGCGGTGGTAGCGCCGTAGCTGGTGGACCCCCTCGGCGATCCCGTCCGGCTTCCCGGCCCGCTTCGTCTCGCAGATGGCGACGGGGACCCCGTTGATGAGGAACGTCACGTCGGCCCGGTTTCCGGAGGCCAGGCCCGCTTTGTACTTCCACTCGTCGGTCACGTGGAAGTCGTTGGCCGTCTCGTCCTCGAAGTCGATGAGCCTCACGTTCCGCTCTCTGTTCTCGGCGGGGACGAACACGGACTTCTGGCCCCGGAGCCACTCCAGGGCCTCGCGGTTGCCCTCAATGGTGGTATGGAGGAGCCCGAGGAGCCGGACCACCTCGTCCACAAGGCCGGGGGTCAGGAAGGGGTTGAGGTCGCGGAGCTTCTCCTTGAGGAGGTCGGTGAGGTAGAGCCCGGCCTCCCCGCCCCGCATCTCGGTGGCCTTCTGACGGGACAGGACTCTCCACCCGATCTGCCCGGCGTACTTGACCATCGGGTTCTGAACCGCCGATTGCTCACTCATGCTGTGACTCAGGCATTTGCGTCCACGATGGGAAGAGCAGACCGCTGACCCGTCATCAATTCATCCGTCAGACTCGACGCCGCCTCCTCGTACAGAACAACCTCTGAACGCCGAGCCTCAAGAGCACACTGAACCGCCGCAATAGACTTTGCTATTGCCCGCTGCTCACTTACCGGAGGCAGATGAATGATGAGCTTTTTTAGTTTTGCCATGCTGACACTTGCCTGTGATACATATCTTCGACATATCATTAGAAAGTCCCCCCTTCGCCACCTGAAGTGGAGATTGCTGGCCAACCAATATGGATCCACAATGCTGTTGTCTTTAACTCTAATTATGGTCATATGATTGGATGATACAAAATGTCCATCCAAGTTAAAATATGCAGTCTTTCCAACCAATCTTTCGCTGTTCGTGTTGTTGAACACTATGTCCCCATGTTGCAGCCAGTGAGGGGAGCCCACCTCTGGCGCAGGCACATACTTGATTTTGTCTAGGTCGATGAGGCCTTGCTCAGTCACGTTGAAGGGGCGAATGTGAGGCACCCCAGATCCGTCCTCATTAAAACCACCATGTGCAAAACCAGATCTGATATCAAGGGCATCTTTTGCCAAGTCGCCCATTGCTACCCGTCTCCAGCTAGATTGAATGCTGGTCATATTTTCAGTCATTTTTTAGCCACATCTAGTGTATCCATCATTGAATTAGCCATCCGCCATTTCTAGTCTACCACTTGGTTGCCAAGTAATACCCAAGTGTCCAAAGACAGAGGAAAGGGCTCGATCTGCCTCCTCTCGTGCTTTCCGAGCCTCAGCCATGTCAGCCATGATCTCTGGCATGGATCGGTGCTCAAGAATTTCTCCAGTGCCCACTGAAAGTGACGGGCTGAGGTTGTAGTCAGCCTTGTGGATCCTTTCTAGATCCACCTTTGCGCTAAGACCTTGTTCAGTGTCCCAGCCTGAGAACACGCGGACTACGGAGTCAATGCCCTCTTCAGTCAGGAAGTTCTTCGGCTTCCCCTTCTTGAACAGCCGGGAGGCGTTGACGAGAAGGACTTCGCCCCGCCTCTCCTGCTGCTTATCCCGGTTAAAAACGATGATGACGCCCGGCGCCGACGTGTTGTAGAAGAGGTTCTCCGGGAGGAGCACGACGGCCTCGATCCAATCTGCTTCTACGAACTGCTTCCTGATCTCGCGCTCCCGGTTCGCGTTCTTGCTTCCCGAACCCCGTGAGACGGCCCCGGTGTCGAACACGACGGCGGCCCGTCCTCCATCGGACAGGGAGGCGATGATGTGCTGAGCCCACGCCCAATCCGCCGTTGATCCCGGAGGGCTCTTGTCGAACCGGCCCCAGGGGTCGTTGTCGTAGAACTCGTCGTCGTAGTTGTCCTGATTCCACATCGGGTTCGCAACCACGTAGTCGAACCGCTGAAGCCCCGCGCCTTCAGCCCCGAACCCCGGCCTCCTGAACGTGTCCCCGATGGCGAAGTGGGAGTCGGTGAAGTCGTGCAAGAACATGTTCATCTTCGCCATGGCGTAGGTGACCGGGTTCAGTTCCTGCCCGTAGAGCCGGGGGGCCTGCGTCCTCTTGTCCGGGTTCTCCCGCTCGAAGTGGAGCCGGGCCTTGATGAGGAGCCCCCCGGACCCACACGTCGGGTCGTAGACCGTGGACATGGGTTTGGGGTCGAGGAGCCTCGCCAGGAGGAAGCCGACCTCCTTCGGGGTGTAGAACTCGCCCGCGCTCTGGCCCTGCCCCTCGGCAAACTTGCGCAAGAGGTACTCGTAGGCCCGGCCCAGGATGTCCGGCTCCGCGTTGTCGAGCCCCAGCCGGTGGCGGGACAGGACCTCGATGAGCTTGCCGAGTTGGTCGTCACCCAGAACCCGCTGCCCGGCTTTCCTCTCGTTAAAGTCGATCACGTCGAGAACGCCCTTCAGGTCGGGGTTGAGCCGTGCCACCTCGCGCATGGCTTCGGTCACGAACTCGCCCAGCGTCCCGTCGGTCCCGTGGTTGCGGATCGTGTCCCAGCGGTACTTCCGGGGGACGTAGAACCTCACGATGGTGTCGTCCCTCCCCGACTGAAGAGCGTCGGCGTGGTCCGCCTGGATGATCTCGTGGGCCGCCTCTTCGCTCCCAAACGCCTCCACCTGGGTGGCGAACTCGTCATCGAACACGTCGGAGAGACGCTTGAAGAAGACGAGGGGCAGGATGAAGTCCTTGAACTTCGGGGCGTCGGTTCCGCCCCGGATGGCACAGGCCGCGTCCCAGAGCCACGTCTCTAGCGACTTTGTGTCCAGGTGCTCCGGGTCCTTCTGGTCCGCGAAGTCGAGTCGAGTCTGGGGGGAGGTGTCGGCCATTGAGGAGAGCGTGGGGGTGGACTCGGTCGCCCCCAAGCTACTCGGAGGGGGTGACACCCTGCCCTCAGACGAGGCCGAAGTCGTGGACCAGAGATGGGGCCCGGTGTTTCGGGGTGCGAGCCTGAGCGGAGCCCACAGCGTCCGTACTACAGATATAGCACTTAGGCGCTGTCGCGACAGTCAGGACATGGTGTGCCGAATCCCAAGACAGCCTCAGAGAACCAGATTTTTCTACCACAAAAAACAGGACGCTTACGAGACCGCGAGCCACACACCTCAAAGCCCCCCATAGGTGGTGGCCCTTTCAAGACCCGCACCCCCTCCAACCTAGAAAAGGGGGCCGGGGGTCGAAGGCCACTCGCGTCCCTTCTTTCTACTCGCCCTTCCGGGGCACCCCGCTATGCAACAGTCCACCGCCAAGGTCGTCCTCGACCGGATCACCGAGGTCGAGACCACCGAGTCCGGCAACCCCTACTTCGCCGCCTACTTCAAGGCCGGCCTCTTTGGCCGCCCCGTCCGTCGGGCCTTCTTCGGCAAGAAGGCCGACGACGGCTCCGTCAACTGGGAGCGCGTCTCCCCCGACGACCTCCGGCCGATGGTCGGAGGCGACTTCACCGGCCAGGTGTTCGTCGAGGCCATCGACGTGGAGCCCATCGAATACGTGTCCAAGCAGACCGGCGAGGTCAAGACGATCACGTCGGCCACCGTCTGCCGCCTGGCCGACGAGACGCTGGAGTCGGCGTGCCGGATCTACCGCTACGAGGTCCGCAAGGCCACAGCCGAGGTCGTGCCCCTCGTCCCGCCCGGCTTCCACGTCGTCGCTGGCGACGGCGCTCCGGCCTAGCCCGTCACCGTAGCCCTCCCCGTCCTCCTTGAGGATGTGAGAGGGCCGCACAATCCCGAGGGGGACTGCCACTTCCGGCGGTCCCCCTCTTTCTGTTCACCAACACCGCTCACGTACACCAACCCCTCAACACCATGCCGAAGAAGAACCCAAACACCGCCACCGACCTCGACCTCTCAGGAGACGGCGCGACCACCGATGCCGTCGTCCTGGCCGAGTCCACGGGGCACGTCTCGCACCGCGACATCGGCCAGATCCAAGTCACCGACATCGACGGGATTACCATCAACCGAACCAAGACCGGGATCAGCCCCTTCGTCCCGATCCTCAAGACGCCGACGTACTCCCAGAACTCAGGCACGCTCTCGGGCTACGCCGTCGAGATCGAGGAGCCGGACTCCCTCACGGGGTACCGCCACGTCGGGAATGTGAGCAAGAACTACCTGCTCCTGTCCAACGAGGAGGTCCGAGACCTCGCCGTCGAGATCGCCATGCAGTCCGGGCTCAACTTCAAGGAGAGCCGGATCTTCTGGGACGGCTCCCGCTTCTGCCACATCGTCGACTTCCTCGAAACCGAGGAGGTCGAGAAGGGTGACGAAGTCGGTCTGTCTCTCATCACTCGCTCGTCCTACGACAAAAGCTGGCGGTACGACTGCGCCCTCATGGGGAAGCGGTTCGTCTGCGACAACGGGGCCATCTCCGGCGAGTTCTTCGCCCGGGTCTCGTTCAAGCACCTCGCCTCCCAGAAGGCGTCCGGCATTGGGGACGACGAGGGCCCGAAGGAGGAGGCGTGGAAGGAGATCGTCCGCCAGGGCATGACGGTCATTGACCGGGCTCCTGATGACCTCCACCGGTTCGTTCAGGGCCTCCGGCTCCTGAAGTCGGCCGACATGACCGACGCCCGTCTCCGCGAGGCCTGGGCCACGATCCCGACGATTGGCGACTCGATCAAGGGCCAGATCATGAGCCGGTACGTGGCCCACGAGGAGCCGACGCTCTACGGCCTGTTCAACGCCGGGACCAACGTGTTCTCCCACCGGGAGAAGATGACGGCCGCCGACTTCTCGAACAACGACGCCTTCACGTCGGGGCTCTTGGGCTACGCCTTCGAGGCGCTGAACTAGTCCCGTCAGTCAGGCCCGAACTGCCCGCTCGCACACCCAGGAGGATTGGCCCACGCGGTCTTCCTGGAGTGTGAGTGGGGTTCGACTTGCCCTTACGAACTCGTCAGTCCCCCAGGTCGAGTTCGTCCTTCATCAGCACGTCGCAACTCACCCCGAACAGCCGTGACACCCTCAGGACGAACTGCGTCGTCGGGACCCGCTTCCCCGACTCGATCTCGGACAGGTACCCGTGGGCCCGGTAGTCCATCTGGGCCGCCAGCCGCTTCAGCGTCCACTTCTTCCTGTGCCTGAGGGCACGGAGCTTCTCGCCGAATCGGTCCAAGGAAAGGCTGCCGGAGGGTGACAGCCTCGAAAGCTGTACCTCTGACTGTCTCTACTACAGACATTGTCTCCGATACGGACATCACCCACCCATCCCATGACCCGACTTCTCCCTCAACTCGCCCTGCTCGCCGCCATAGTCTCCCTGATGGCTTGCGAGGCCGCCGGCGACGACGCCCACCCACTCAACGCCTTGGCTCTCGACTCGTCATTCGTCGCAGGGCAGGACCACCTGTTCCTGTCCTACTGGGCCGGAATGTCCCCGCAAGAGTTCCGAGAGGTGACCACTCACCACACGGCGGACACCACCGTCACCCTGGTCACCTCGAAGCTCACGGACTACGACGAGTGGTTCGCCAACGCCGAGTTCGATGGGAAGCCCGTGCATGTCGTGCCCGACTTCGTCCCGGACCCCGACGGTCAACCCCGGCTCCGATCCGTGAGAGTTGAGGGGTGGGGCAGTGGGCGGTTAACCCTGATAGAGGTGTTCGACCTCTACCAGACGAAGTACGGGGAGCCCGAGAACAGCGCCGCCATCGGCCCCCCTCCTCCCTCGTGTTACGAGACCGAACTCGACGCCTTCTTTGGTGACGTGAAGCCCGATTGTGACCCTGTCCCCGAGGGACACGAGGGCACTGCGAGAACGGAGCTGGCCTCGTGGCGCGACGGGGACCGAATGATCTCCCTGACCTTCGAGGGTCAGAGGAGACGCAACGGCGGCGGCTACGACAACATCAACTGGATCGAGGTCGAATATGCCTCGCAAGCATTCCTAGGCGCTGAGGAGGCCCGCGAGAGGTCTGCTCAGGACCGACTCGACTCTGAACAGAGGGCTGTGGAGGAAGAGTGGGAAGTGACCCGCACCCGCCAACGCCGAGACGCCCTGGAATCCATCTGACATGCTCGTTCCCAACGACTCCGAGGCCACTGTCAAATACACAGGCGGCGACGGGTCCTCACCCGAAAAGGCTGTCGTCGTCCACGCCCCCAACAGACCGACCGGAATCAAGGGCGAGTACCTCTGGCTCGAAGACCGGTTCGGAACTCTTGGCTACGACTACGAGCATGACGGCAAGGACCTCGTGTTCAAAGACGGCCGCGTCTACGATGTCCACGACCTCACGATAGCCTTCGGACTCGGAGGCGAGGTCGAGGTCTGGTTCGACATCTCGCTCTGGTTCTGGGACGGCCTCTGACGCCTACCCACCCACACTCACTCCAGGAAGCCCCTGCTGCCCATTGAGGCGGCGGGGGCTTTTCTCATTTCACACCCCCCCCGAACCCATGTCCCAACCATCTCATGCAAACGCTGGAAGCCACCTCTCCGACGACACGGCCAACGGAGATCGGCCCCACATCTACCCCATCGAGAGCTTCATCAAGATCCAAACCGTCATGCGGAAGCTGAACCTGACTCCCGCCGACTGCCTCCAGATCCTAGCCGAAGTCCTCGAAGACCTCGACTCACAGATCGCGGAGTACGAGGATGTGGGGGACGGCCTCCCATTCGATCCTTGAGTCGCCGTCGTCCGCCGAACGGAAGTAGGGAGTACGAGGCCAAGGCCTCTGTCGTAGACGCTCACCCTCCCACCCGGCGTATCTGGTCGTCTACAGCAGGCCCCCGGGTGGCGAGGTGGAGTGCCTGCGTACGGATAAGACCCTGGAGGACCTCCGATGCGGCGTTCGTGGCTACGATCTCGCCGTCAGGCCGCTCTGGCTCACTCACAGCGTGCAAACTGGCCCCATGCTCCTCGAACTCCACCAAGGCGAGCTGAGCATCGGTGGCGATGTTGACCAAGCAGGGGTCGATACGATTGACGTGGCCGCCCCAGTCTTGCACTCCCCCCACGGTCCCATCGAGGAGGCCGGGCAGGTGCCGGGCCACTGCCCCGATGTGGCGGAGGGCTTCGCGTAGCACGGCGTAGGCAAGCTGGTGACTGCCGGCCTCGTCGCGTGTCTTGTCGTCGATCATCGGTTCTCCTCGTGGTCGTTCTGGTGATGGCCCGTCTCGTCAACGGTGGCCTGTCGGAATGCGGCGGGGATTACCCAGCGTCCCCCGTCCTTCTTCCAGAGCATTCGCTGGTTGGTCAGCCTTCGCATGGCTGTCTTCAGTTCTGCGGTCAGGCCCCACTCCTCGTCCCTGCGCATGAAGAGGAGGCCCTCGACATCTCGGTGAGCGCTCAGGACCATCTCGGCGGCTCTTCTAGGGGTGATCTCTCCTCTGGACTCAAGCTCGGCTACCAGAGGGGCGGCTGCGTCCAAGTGTTTCTGTGTGGGGGTATCCATCCGGCGACCCCAGTAGTGACGGCGGCTCATGACTGTGACCTCTGGGAACGGCTCCGGGAGTCCACACCGGTTCCTCGAATGACAGCATCCATCTCTGCGACGGCCTTCTCGAAAGCGTCTCGGAACTCGACTTCTGGGGCCGATCTCTCGGTGTACCTGTCCGAGCCCGTGATCCGGCGGAGATTGCTCCTGACCTTGTAGTAGGTGCTTTTCCGACCCCGGTAGAGACCGGCCTTCTCAGCAGCCTTCAACCGGTCCAGTTCGGCTGTGACCCCGCCGAGGGTCTCCACCCCGACGAGCATCCGGCTCAGCTTGTAGTCCCTCCACCCGGGGGCCATCAGGGGGTGCCGGTTCCGTTCAAACTCGACCTTTCCGAACTCGCGCTCGTAGAGGTCAAGGAAGCGCTTGAGGAAGTCGGGGTTGAACAAGTCCCGGCCGAGGACCGGCCCGCCGAAGGTGGGGCTGACCCGCCTCTTCTGCTGGACCTCGCACCGGAGCACGTTCTTCCCGGCGTACTCCGGTGGGACGGGGGCCTTCTTCGACTGCGCCTCCTCCACCTTGTTGTAGAGGAGGAGCGTCCTCGTCTTTGTGCTGAGAGTGACGCCCCCCCTGTAGACCCCCTTCTTGTACCGAGGCCTCGACGCGACGGAACCGGTGACGAACTCGGGGGGCGAGTCCAGGGTCATGTTGAGGGCTCCGTCCAGTCGGTACACGCTGGCCCATTCCATGGGGACCCCCAGGGTCGAGGACATCTTCCACATCGCCCCCCTTATGTCGTCGGGGCTAGGGATGTAGAAGTTTGAACCGAGTCCGTATCGGGGCAGACTCCCACTCACGACCAACTCGTCGGGCTTGCCCTTGACGTAGAGGTTACCGAGGCGACCGCTGAAGCAGTCCTGCGGGAGGAGGGGGTCCCGCCACCACTTCACGTGATTGAGGGAGTCGGCAGCGGAGGGGGGAACGTCCCCCTCGTAGACCAGCAGAGCAGTATCGATCACAACCAAATACGAGCAGGTCGGACACCTTGATAATGGAGGGGTGACGGCGTGCGGGTCCGCCCCGTGGTGTCCTTTTCACAGTCCGGTCCCGCACGGCGTGCAAGGACGGGATTGTGTCGATCGTGGTCATGTGGCCCCATTGTGGGACCACCATTGCTCCCACGCTGCTACGACCCAGAGACTGAGCCTGTGAGCGATTCGGCAGTCTTGTTCAGCTTCGCTATCACCGGGTCTACTTTCTTGGCGTCCGTTGCGTATCCCGCCACGTTGCTGTTGAGGGTGTCGAACGAGAAATCCGTCTTCTCATCGCCCTTCCCTCTTCGGTAGAACAGTGCGCAAGCGGCTCTGATTAGGTCCGTCAAGTCGACCTTGGGTTCGTGAAGGGACCCAGTGTGGGATAGAAAGCTCTGGTACGTGAGGTAGAGCCAAATCCCAAACTCCGTCTGGGTACCCGGCCAAAAGACCCGTACCGGCCTCCCTTCAGAGCCAGCGTCCTCTTGACGGTCGCCCTCGATGAGCAGGACCTCTTCGTAGTGTGCGATCCCCTTCTTCACGTCCGACCTCCAGCGCTCCGTCACCTCGCTGAAGTAAGCGAGATCGTCGTCCGAGAACTCCTCCAGTCCGCCGGCCATCCCCCGCTCCCAACCGCTCACGGACTCCTCCGATTCGCTAAACCCCCAGTACCTTTCCGGCCGGATCTCGGCTTCCTGCTCGTCAGCGACGAGGATGGCTTTCAGGTACACCAGTTTTTGGCGGGCCGTACCCAGAGTATCAAGCTTCTCCTTGACCGCCTCCCAGGACGGCCTCTTGTATTTCGGATTGGGGTACACGGCAGCGAGATCAGGGGCCACCGTGTACTCCGTTCTCCGACTCCTGCTCCGACCGGCTTAGGACCCGTAAGCAGATCGGACCCAGTCCGTCACGGCGTCGGCTCTCAGCCTTGTATACCGCTCCGTCACCGTGATCGAGGAGTGCCCGGCAAACTGGCGGATGGCGTCGATGGGTACTCCCCGTTCTGCGAGCCGGGTCAGCGCTGTGTGTCGGGTAGAGTGGAAGTTGATGTCGTCAGGGAGCCCGGCCAGCTTCCTGAACTTCGAGAAGGCCCGAGACAACTGGTGGAGCCCAGGGGCCTCTCCTCGGTGGGTCTTGAACACGGATCCCGACACGTCGGAGCCTCTGAGACGCTCAAAGACGACCACCGCCGGGTCCGGGATGGGCACGGCCCGCTCCTTCCCCGACTTCGTACTGAAGCCGCCCTCGTTCCTCACGGTCAGCACCCGGGCCTCGACGTTGATGTGACGCCAGCGGAGCGCACACACCTCCCCTCGTCGCAGTCCGAGGCAGACATTGGCCCGTACCACCTCCCCGATCCACGACCAGTCCACGGCTCTTCCATCTTTGCGGCTGGCCACGTTGAACGACTCGACGGCATCAAGGAAGGCTTTGACTTGCTGGTCGGTCATCGACTTCGGAGCCTGCTCCGGGAGCTTGGGGAGGCGAACAGCCTTCGTGTGGTCGGCATCCAGAACTCCGGCCCTCACGAGCCACCGGTAGAGGTAGCCGATGTGGGACCGGTACTTGTGCTTCGTGATGAGCCTGACCGACCTCGACGCCAACAGCGAAGCCACGTGGTCCGCCGAGAGAGAACGGGCCGGAGTGTCCTTGCCGACATGGGCCTCGAAGACGCCCAGGATGTCCGTATACGTCTGAACCGTGAAAGGAGAGAGGTGGTCGTGGTCCGCGAGATAGGACGCGACCGCCTCCCCGAGAGTCAGGTCACTTCGGGTCTCGTCTTCTGCTTCACGACGTGACTCTGCCTTCGGAGCCCACGGGTCGTCAGTCCACGGGTTGAACTCTTGGTCTACAAACCGGCGCTCCAACTCGGCCAGCCTTCTCCGGGCCTCTGGCTTCGTCGTCGTCTTGAGTGGGACCCGCTTCCGTTGGGGTCGAAGGGTCTTGCAGTAGAACTGGGCGTAGTAGAGGTCACCCTGCTTGAAGAGGCTCGCCATGGCATGGGGTGTCTGCGTCCCCACTTGCTCTCCAGGAGGGCCGACCCCACGGAGGGGCTGCCAGATCGTAGCAGTTTCGTAGCAGTGATTGCTACGAACCCTCTAGTCCGGCGACTTCGCCAACGAGAAGGCCCACCCCTGCAATGTGCAGAAGTGGGCTTAGCGACCCCAGAAGGCCGATTCTCAGACGAGGTGCCGACCGGATTTGAACCGGTGTACCAGGTTTTGCAGACCTGTGCCTAACCCCTCGGCCACGGCACCACGCCCGGAATCTACACCACGCGGCCGCCGCCGTCACGGACCGTCGGCGAAGAAACCCACTGCCGGGCGGGCGGCGGGCGCCAGAGGCAGGCCTGCCAGGACTCGAACCTGGAACCCTCGACTTAGAAGGTCGACGCTCTATCCGGTTGAGCTACAGGCCCATAGGGCTACGTGTCGGGGCGGCGGGATTCGAACCCACGACCTCCTGCTCCCAAAGCAGGCGCGCTACCGAGCTGCGCTACGCCCCGAGCGGCCGACGGAGCGACCGTGGCCGAAGATACGGCCGCGCTACCTTCCGGGGCACCCTGCTCCCCCCTTTTGACGGACCCCTCCCCCCTCGCCCGCTCCCTCCGCGTCGTCTGGCTGGCGGTGTGCGCCGGCGCGGCGCTCGCGCTGGGCGTGATGGGCGCGCTCGCGGCGAGCGCCGGCCGGCCGGCGATGCCCCAGCACGCCCAGGCCGCCTTCTACACCGTCGCCGTGCTGTCGATGGCCTCCCTGGCGGGCGCGTTCTGGCTCGCCCGCCGCATGGAGGCCCGGCTGCTGCGGGCCGGCTCCGACGCCGAGGCCGAGCGCGTCGTGCGGAGCTACGGCGTGGCCGCCCTGGCCGCGGCCGAGGTCCCCGTGCTGGCCGGGGCGCTCGCCGCGCTCCTGACCGGCGACCTGCTGGCGCTCGCGTTCGGCGCGCCGCTGTTCGCCTTCGCCTGGCTGACGTGGCCCAGCGACGGCCGCGTCGGCTACTGGCTCGACCTCCGCCGCCACGGCTGACGGCCCGCTCCGCCAGCGGGGCCGCCACGCACGAAGCGGGGGCAGCCCCGTCTGGAACTGCCCCCGCTGGGTTCGGACCGGCGGCGTGGCCGGGCTAGGCGGCCTTACGGGCTAGGCGGCCTTACGGGCTAGGCGGCCTTAGCGGCCTTGAGCTCGTCCTGGACCGCGTCGGCCAGGACCATGCGCGAGCGGAACTCGAACTGGCCGTTCTGCTTCTTGGACGCCACGATGATCTTGGCCATCTGCTTGGCTTCCTGGCCCGCGCCACGGTTGGTGCGCTGGTTCTTAGAGACTTTCTTCGCCATGAGTCGGGGGGGATGGTGGGTGCTTAGTGCCTAACGCGGAGCCGGCGCACCTCGTGCCGAGCGCCCCACGCCCGTCCGGCGTGCCGTCCGCGGCGGAGCTACTTGATCTCGCGGTGCAGCGTGTGCTTGCGGAGCACCGGGTTGTACTTCTTGATCTCCAGCCGCTGCGTCGTGTTGCGGCGGTTCTTCATCGTCGAGTAGCGCGAGGTGCCGGGCGCCTCGGTGCACTCGATGATGATCTGGTGGCGTGCGTCTTTGGCCTTGGCCATCGTCTCGTGTGGTCTGTGCGGGCCGTGCGGCGCGCGGTGAGGGGGATGGGCCTAGGCGAGGGACACGCCCTTGGCGCGGGCCTCCTTGAGGACGGCCGTGATCCCCTTCTTGTTGATCGTCTTGATCGTGGTCGCGGACACGCGCAGCGTGATCCACCGGTCCTCTTCGGGCAGGTAGAACCGCTTTTTCTGGAGGTTCACGTTGAACCGCCGCCGCACCTTGTTGTGCGCGTGAGAAACGTGGTTGCCGAACATCGGCCCCTTGCCCGTGATCTGATCTTTGCGTGCCATCGGTTCGGTCGGCCCAGTGCGGCCGGGGGATCTCTGAGTGGATGCGGTCGCCGCCGCGGGGCCACAGGCCACCAAGCGACGGAGCCCAGGAACCTACGGACCGCATCGCCTGCCGCCAACTCCAAACCCTCCCCCACCTGTGAGTCTGGAGCGAAGACGGGCTAGAGGAATCAGAAGCAAGGCGTCGGGGGGCGCCGTCGGCGCGCTCCCTGGAGAGCGTCGGCCTCGCGTAATCATCGGCCGGCAACGAGTCCCGAGAGAGGCTGCCGAGTCGCGGGGCCCACTCAGCTGGAACCTTTTGACTCCTACCCCCCCCTGACGCCTCGCCTACAACCAGCCCAGGCGGAGTTGGACGACGTGGTTGCGGCGGCGCGCCTGGCCGAGCAGGCGGCCGTCCTCGACGCCGTAGGTGGCGTACTCCAGCCGCGCCACGCGCGTCCGCAGCCCGATGCCGGCCGACGGCATGCCCTGGCTCACCCCCGCCCGCAGGTCCAGGACCCCCACCAGCCGGGCGCGGACGCCGGCGCGCAGGCCGGCCTGGACCGACTGGTCGAGGTCGGCCGTCGAGGCCGAGGTGTAGTCCAGGGCCACGGACGCGCCGGACACGCCCGGCAGGCGGGCGGGCAGCCGGTACGCGACGCCGACGCGGACGACCGGGTCGGGCTCGCGCCCGTCGAACTGGCGCTCCATGCGGGCGATCTCGACGGCGTCGTCGGGCCGGTCGCTGGCGCCGGAGACGGCGATGGAGCGGTCGAAGCCGTAGCTCACCGCGCCGCCCACGTTGGACACCTCGGCGCCCAGGTCGAGCCCGGGCACGCCGACGTCGCGGCCGTAGAGCCCGGCCGCCAGCCGGACGGTCTCGCCGCGCAGCACGTAGAGCTTCTCGCCGTCCGGGTCGATCGCGTCGACGGGGTCGGTCTTGGTGGTCACGCGCCGCTGGAGGTAGGTCCCCCGCACGCCGACGCGCACGCCCGGCAGCGCGCCCCGGGTCACGCGCCCGAGGTCGAGCCCGATCACGACGGGCACGGCGAGGTCCACCTGGGCGAACCCGTCCAGGACGGGGATGCCCGCGCCGCCGTCGACGATGCGCGCCCGGCTGGCGCCCCGCGCGTACGCGCCGACGCCCAGCCCGACGGCGCCGACGGAGACCTGGAGCGACGGCGCCAGCACGGCCAGGTCGGCCGTCTTGGAGCTCGCGCCCACGCGCAGCGCCTCGTCGTAGAGCGCCGCGAGCCGGTCGGGGTCGTCGCGGCGGATGTCCTCCAGGCCGTCCTCGATGGCCGGCCCCAGGCGGTCGGCGTAGAAGGCGTAGGTCTCGCGGGCGTTCCCGCCCAGGCCCACCGCCGCGCCGAGCACGTTGAGCGAGAACCGGCGACCGGCGACGTGCGCCGGGTTGGCGGTAAAGGGCGAGTCCAGCGTGGGCAGCGCGGCCACGGCGTCGCCCGCGGCCAACCGCTCCAGGTCGGAGGCGGCGGCCGGCGTTTCCCGGGCGGCCGAGGTGAACGTCTGGGCCGACGCCGCCGGCGCGCTGGCGGCGGCGGCCAGGGCCAGGACGGCCGCGACCAGGGTGGCGAGGGCGGTGCGCAGTGGGCCGGACGTCATGAGCAGGTCGGAGGAGATGGGAGACATGGATCAGGCGTCGCAGTAGTCGGCCACGGCCGACCGGAGTTCTTGGTAGGCGTCGAGCGCGACGGCGACGACCTCGGCCGCGACCGAGCCCGACCCGACCAGCGCCGCCCGCGCGTCGAGCGACAGCACGGCCTGGCCGACGCCGCGGATGGCCTGCTCGGCGTCGGCGCGAAGCGCGGCCTCGTCCTCGACGCAGATGACGATGGAGCCGTCCGCGCGTCGGTACCAGGTGGTCTGCTGGGGCAGCCGCTCGGCGACGAACAGGTAGGCGTCGAGAAAGCGCGCCAGCGCGTTCACGGCCAGCGCCTGGGCCACCTGGGGCTCGGTCAACCCCCGGCCGGCCAACTCCGCCAGCGCCGCGTCGCGGTCGTAGGCCAGCGCGCCGTCCACCACCGACGTGCACGCGTCGAAGCTCTGGAGCGCGTCCGGGACGACGGGCCCCAGCAGGGCGGCGGTGCGGGCGAGCGTCGCCGCGTGGGCCGCGAGCGTGTCGAAGCCGGCCACGCTGGTCGGGTCGAAGGGCCGGGCGGACGGGTCGTCGGCCAGCGCGCAGTAGTCGCCCTGCCGCGCGGACGGGCCGCGCTGGGCGGCCGGCGACGCCTCGGACTCGGCGGTCTCGGACAAGAACCGGCCGATGCGGTCGAGGTCCATCAGGTCCAGCCCGTCGCGCTGGAGCAGCGTCGTGGCCAGCTCGACGCGTACCTCGGCGTCGTCCGGCTGGCGCTCGTGGGCGCCCTCCAGCAACGTGACGGCGCGGGCCAGGTCGCCGCCCTGGCGGGCCGCCACGGCGTCGTCCACGATCAGGGCCACGTCGGCGCCGGCGTCGAAGCCGGAGGTCTCGTCGCAGGCGGCGAGCAGGAGCAAGGCGGCGGCGAGCGCGCGCCCCGCGGTCGAGGTCAGGGACATGGGGGGTCCGGTGGTGAGCGGGCCCTAGGTCTCGGCCACCGGGCCCCGCGCTTAACTGCCTCCCCAAAAGGGAATGCGCCCACCTCCCTCCCCGCTGGCGGGCGCCGCCGGCCGGCCGGTGTCCCTACCGGTCCGGCCCGGCGCGCTAGGCCCCGGACTGGACCGCGCGCGCCGGGTCGATGGCCGCCGCCCGCGCCGCCGGGTACACCGACGCCAGCACGCACAGGCCCACCGCCACCACCACCACGCCCAGGATGTCGAGCGGCCGGATCGCGACCGGGTACGCGTCGACCACGAACGAGCCCGCCTCGGCCATCTTGACCACGCCGAACGCCCCCTGCACCAGCGAGATCGCGAGGCCCAGCGCCAGCCCGATGCCGGCGCCCACGCTGCCCACGAGCAGGCCCTCCAAAAGGAAGATCCGCCGGACGTCCGCTCGGCTGGCGCCCATCGCCTGGAGCGCGCCCAGGTCCCGGCGCTTCTCGATCACGATCATGGTCAGCGCCCCGACGATGTTGAAGGCGGCCACCACGATGATGAGCGCGAGGATGGCGCTCGCGGCCCACTTTTCCAGCTTCATCACGCTGTAGAGCGAGCCCTGGAGCTCGGACCACGTCTGGACCGCGAACTGGCCCGGGTACTCGGCCTCCAGCCGGCCCGCCAGCCGGTCCCTGACCGCGCCGGCGTCGTCGAGGTCGGCCAGGCGGATATCGAGGCCCGAGACGCGGCCGGGCATCTGGAACAGCTGCTGGGCCTGGTCGAGGGCGACGAACACGTGCGAGTCGTCGTAGCCGGACTCGAGCGAGAACGTGCCGCTGACGCCGAACGACCGCTGGTCCGGCAGGCCGAACGGGTACAGGCTGATGGCCCGCTCCAGCGCCTGGGCCGAGAGCAGCGAGACCCGGCTGCCCGGGATGCCGCCCACGCCGTCGACGCCCGGGTCGGCCGCGCGGACGCCCGTCCGGCCGGCCAGCCCGGCCCCCACCACGATCCCGGCCCGCCCGTCGCGGCGGCCGAGGTCGAAGGTGCCGGAGCGGATGGACCCCTCGACCTCGGCGTCGAGCGCCCCCCGGTCCACGCCGCGCACGACCACGACCTGGCCCAGCGCCCCGCCGTCGTCGGTGGCCAGGAGCGCCTTGCCCTCGACGTAGGGCGTCGCCGAGACCACGCCGGGCTCCCGGCGCGCGAGGGCCGCCAGCGCCTCGGCCCGGCCGATCCCCTCGCCGCCGGTGGCCTCGATGCGCACGTGCGGGTCGTAGCTCACCAGCAGGCCCTGCACCACGTCGTAGAAGCCGTTGAGCACGCTCAGCACCACCACGAGCGCCGCCACGCCGACGGCCACGCCGGCCACCGAGATGCCCGAGATCACCGAGATCAGCGTGAGCCGCCGCCGGCTGGCCAGGTAGCGGCGCGCGATCAGGAGGCGGTAGTCCACGTGCGGAAGAGTCAGGGACGAGGAGTCAGGGGGGCGGGCGGAACAGCCGTGCCGCTGGCGGGGCGCCTCCGCCAGCCGGACGCGGCTCCGGGATCCCGAAGCGCCGGAGCTACTGCCCGTCCTGGACCGCCGGCGGCGTGGCCGGCGGCATGGCCGGCGGCACGCGGACGCCGCTCCGCTCCATCTCGGCGCGGACGCGCGACATCTCGGCGCGGGCCTCCTCTAGCTCGCGCTCCTGCTGGCTCAGCCGCCGCTCCCACTCCTGGAGGTCCGCCAGCGTCTCCGAGATCGCCGCCTCGCGCACCTCGAACGGGGCCATCTCGTAGTAGTCGCGGTCCTCGAAGTAGCCGCGGAACAGGAAGTTGTGCTTGAGCGCCTCCATGTTCTCCGAGAAGCGGAACGCGCCCAGCGAGGCCCAGCCGGCGGCCTGGTTGAACCGGTCGGTGATGGCGCGGATGTCGGCCGAGACGGTCTGGAGCTGGGCCGCCCCCTCCTGCAGCTGGGTGGCCGTGGCGAGGAACGTGGTGTACACGTCGTCCTCGTTGAGGAACCGGGCCACGGTCCCGTCGCCGGTGTTCACCTTGGCCAGGATCTCGTCCACGCCGCGCGAGGCGTTCTCGGCCACGGCCACCAGCTGGTCGGCCCGGTCGGTGAAGCTGCGCAGCGTGAGCCGGGCCTCGCCGACGGTCGCGTTGAGGGTCTGGGTGGTGGCCACGGTCTCGTCGTAGAGCCGCTCGTCGTAGAGGAACCGGCCCAGGGTGCCCCGGCCCGTCCGCACGTCGGCCAGCGTCTGGGCCAGGCCCACCGTCACCGAGTCGAAGCGGCTGACCGACTGGAACAGGCGGTCGGAGACCTCGGACAACGCGAACGGGTCCACACCCTGGATCTGGCCGTTGTCGGCCACCTCGGGGCGGCTCGGGCTGCCGTCGGTGAGCGACACGATCACGTTGCCCACCAGCCCGTCGGTCTGGATCAGCGCCCGGCTGTCCTCGCGGATCAGCGGCCGGGCGTCGTCCCGGATCGCCATCCGCACCATGATCGGCTCGTCCGGCGCCGCCGGGAGCTGGACCGCGTTGACGGTCCCGACCGCGATGCCGTTGTAGAACACCCGGGCCCCGGCCTGGAGCCCGGCGACCTGGTTGAAGCTGGCCCGGACGGTGAACGTGCGCGCGAACAGGTTGCCCTGGCTCCCGATCACGAACAGGAACCCGACGCCCGCGATGAGCGCCAGCAGGATGACGAGGCCGAGACGGGCTTGACGGGACATGGGCGGAAGCTACGGACGGGGGGAACGGGGCGGGGCGGGCGGGGCGTGCCCTAGCCGGGGCGCGGCGCCGGGCGCGGCGCGCGCGCGCTGGCGGGGCGTCGGGCATGGCCGCTGGAAGGGGCGTCAGGCGTGGCCGTAGGCGTCGGTCCCCTTGAAGAACTCCTGGAGCTCGGGGATGTCCGATCGGCGGACCTCGTCGAGCGTCCCGGCCGCCGCGATCTGGCCGTCGAGCAAAAAGTGGACCCGGTCGGCGACGATCTCGGCCGCCAGCAGGTCGTGGGTGATCGAGATCGACGAGATCCCGCGCGTGTCGCGGAGCTTGACGATCAGGTCGGAGACGACGCGGACCGACACCGGGTCCAGGCCCGTCGTGGGCTCGTCGTACAGGATGATGTCGGGCTGCATGATCAGCGTCCGCGCCAGGCCGACGCGCTTTTTCTGGCCGCCGGAGAGCTCGGCCGGGTACTGGTCCCGCGTCGAGGGCAGGTTCACGTCCTCCAGGCCCTCCATGATCAGGTCGTCCTTTTCGCCTCGGTCCAGCGTGGTCAGGCGGTCCAGGAAAAACCGCATGTTCTCGTAGACCGTCATCGAGTCGAACAAGGCGCCGCCCTGGAACAGGTAGCCCAGGCGCGTCCGCTTCTGGTCGAGTTGCTCCTGGTCCATCAGGTCCAGCCGCTCGCCCAGCACCCAGACCTCGCCCTTGTCGGGCCGGAGCAGGCCCACGACGTGCTTGGTGAGCACGCTCTTGCCCGTCCCCGAGCCGCCCATCACGACGGCCGAGGTGCCGCGCTCGACGGTCATGTCGACGCCCCGGAGGATTTTCTTGGGCCCGAACCCCTTGTAGACGTCGCGGAGGTCCACCACGATGTCGTCGGGCGGCGGCGGCGAGTTGCCCGTGACCGGCCCCGCCTCGGGGTCCACCAGGTGGGGCTCCCGCGCGTCGCCACGCGCCGTGCCCTCGGCGCCGGGCACGCCGGCCGCCGGCGCGCCGGTGGGGTCGCTGGCCGGCGTCGCCAGCCCGTCGTCGTCGAGCGGGTGCGGGCCGGCGTCGGCCCCGGGGCCCGCCTCGGCGGGCTGGCGGCGGGCGTCGGCGCGGCGGGAGATGCGGGACATGGGAGGGGGGTCAGGGTTGGCTGCGCCGTCGCTTCGCGGTCGACGGTCAGGGGCCGCTCGGGCGCGGGGCCTCGCGCCCCCGGCCCCTCGCCCGGCATCCGGCTAGGCGGCGTCCGAGATGTCGCCGAAGAGCATGATCGACAGGCGCACGATCACGACGTCGGAGATCAGGATGAGCAGGCTCGAGACCACCACCGACTGCATGGCCGCCCGGCCCACCTCGCGCGTGCCGCCACGCACGTTGTAGCCTAGGTAGCAGCTCACGATGCCGACGATGAAGCCGAAGATGGACGTCTTCATCGTGTCCACGATCACGTCGGCGAAGCGGAGCGAGTCGAAGGCGGTCGCGATAAACACGCGCACGTTCATGCCGTCCGAGAGCCAGGCCTCGAGGTAGCCGCCGGCCAGCGCCAGGAAGTCGGTGAGCATGGTCATGATGGGGAACATGATCACGCACGCCAGCACGCGCGTGACCACGAGGTAGTGGAACGGCTTCAGGGCCGCCACCTCGAGCGCGTCGATCTGCTCGGTCACCTTCATCGAGCCCAGCTCGGCGCCCATGCCGGCGCCCAGGCGGCCGGCCAGCACCAGCGACGTCAGGACCGGCCCGATCTCCTTGATGACCGAGAGCGCCAGCATGGACGGCAGGAAGCTCTCGGCCCCGAACCGCGCCAGCGTGCCCCGGCTCTGCATCGCCAGCACGATGCCGATCGAGAAGCCCACCACGCCGGTCAGCATGAGGCTCTTGGTGCCCACCTCGTCCATCTGGGTCAGCAGCTCCCGGACCTCGTACGGGCGGCGCCAGACGCGCGAGAAAAAGCGGCCGACGAAGCTGAACAGGTTGCCCGCCTCGGCAAAAAACTCCTCGCCCGGGACCGAGCTCGTGCGCGCCTCCTCCTGGCGCTCCTCCACCTTGCGCTCGGTCTCCTTGTCCTGCAGGATCTTCTCGCTCTGGCGCGAGCGCCGCGCGTCGCGGAGCCGCTGGGTGAGCGAGTCGGCCGGGAGTGTCTCCATGCGGGCAAAGGTAGAGCCGGCCGGGGCCGGCCGGTGCGCTACCACGCTTTCTCGACGTTGAGCCCGCCGCCGACGTCGACCCCGCGGTTGCCGATCTCGGTCTGGACCTGGGCCTGGAGCCACGAGATCAGGGCGTAGTCGAGGGCGCCGATGTAGCCCGGGGCGTCCTGGTTGGACGCGCCGCTGGCACTCACCGGGATGCCGACGGTGACGAACGCGCGGTCGGTGAGGTACTTGCCGATCTCGATCACGATGCCGCCCTGGTCCACGTTGACCTGGATCTGGTCCACGGGCAGCGAGCCCGCGAGCCCCTCGGCGATGTTGGAGATCGAGCCCAAGATCGCCTGGGTGCCCAGCCCGGCGATGGCGCCGCTGCTCTCGCTGGCCAACCGCCCGGTCAGGATGAGCGACACGATGTCGGCCTGCTCCAGCGCCGGGTTGGCCGTCAGCCGGATGGCGAGGTCGTCGTTGAACCGGCCGTCGACGGCCAGCAGCACCGTGACGGAGCTCTGGCCCGCCAGCGTGCCCGGCAGCCGCACGTCGAGCTCGGCGTCGATGTCGACGAGCGCCGCCAGCGGGTCGCCGTTTAGGACGATGGTCCCGCTCTGGAGCTCGAACCGGCGGTTGAGCGTTTCGACCGAGCCGCGCACCAGGTTGATCTGGCCAAACACCCGGCTCGACTCGGCGTAGGACGCCTTGCGCGCCTCCACGGTCCCCTCGAACTCGATGTCGAACGGGAGGGCCTGGTTGGACCGGAGCCAGACGTTCCGCCGGATCTCGACGGTGAGGTCGTAGTCCAGCGCGTCGGTAAACCGGTTGACGGTGGTGTCCTTGGCCGTGACGACGCGGCCAAAGCGGGCCTCGACCTCGCGGATCTGGGCGTCGGTGAGCGTGACCTCGCTGAGGTCGGGCGGGATCAGCTCGTCGGTCAGGTAGATGTCGCCCTGGGCCAGCACGACCGAGCCCCGCAGGACCGGCGCGTCCAGCGTGCCGGTGAGCCGGAGCGGCTCGCTGCCGCGGTCGAGCACCAGCCCCTCGAAGGTGCGCGTGTCCATCGCGAGGAAGTTGCGGGGGACGATGGTCAGGTCCAGCTCGCCCACCGAGAGCTCGCGCAGCCGGACGTCGCCGGTGACGTCGAGGGCCGTCCGCCCGTCGCGGTCCAGCACGCGGGCGTCCTCGATCACGATGCGGTCGTTCTGGAACGCGATGTCGGCCGAGACGGGCGCGTAGACGCGGCCCGTCGCGGCCACGCCCAGCTCGCCGTCGGTCAGGGTGGCGGTGCCCCGGAGCTGGGGCGCCGCCTGGGTGCCGGAGATCTGGAGGTCGAGCCGGAGCTGGCCGCCCAAGGCGGTGTACGTCTCGTCGTCCAAGAACGGACGGGCCCAGGCGATGGGGAAGGCGTCGGCCTGGGCGCGGAGCGCGACCTCGGCGTCGGCGGAGGCAGCCCGGGTGCCCGGCCCGTCGGCGAGCGAGAACTGGAGCGGGATCGTGCCGTCCACGGTCAGCGTCTCGCCCTCGACGTGGGTCAGGGTGGCGTCGAGCGCCAGCCGGCCGTCGGCGTAGCCCACCGTGGCCATGAGCGCGCCGACGGGCCGGCCGCGCGAGGTAAAGTCGTCCAACGAGACCGTGCCGTCCACGAGCGGCGCCGTGGCCGGGCCGCTCAGGACCAGCGTCGCCGAGAGGTCGCCGCCGAGCGCGTCCAGGCCCGCCAGGTCCGTGAGCCCGTCGATCCCCACGTCCTCGACGGTCACGATAAAGTTCTGGTCGCCCTGGAAGTCGATCTGGCCGTCGGCCGCGATCTGCTGGCCACCGCCCTCGGCCGCCAGCAGCAGGCCGCGGACGTCGACGACGCTGCTGTCGAACGCGATCTGGGCCGGCTGGAGCAGGGCCCACGTGGTCTGGTCGAGCTGGAACGTCCCGCTCTCCAGCTCCACCCCGTTGGTGACCGGGTCGACGCGGGCCTGGACCGCCAGCTGGCGGCGGCTGTCGACGACGACCGAGCCGTCGACCAGGATGTCGCCGCCGTCGGTGGAGACCGTGGCGGTGCCCTCCTGCACCCGGAGCGACTCCGTCGTCAGGACGTCGAACGAGGCGTGGGCGGTGCCCTGCAAGGCGGCCAGGCCCAGCGAGTCGGCCAAGGCGCGGTCCCACGTCGCATCGACGTCGGCGTCCAGGCCCGTTACCGCCGTCTCGCCGTAGACCAGCTGGCGGGCCTCGACCGTGCCGGTGATCTGGAGCGGCTGCCCGGGCTGGGCGCGGGCGTCGAGCACGATCTCGCCGCTCTCCAGGCCCAGCGTCTCCTCGGTCAAGCTCGCCAGCGGCGCCAGGCTGGCGACGGATCCTTCCAAGTGGAAGTCGCTCGCGGCGCGCTCGTTGAACAGCGCCAACGTGCCGCCGCCCACCACGCGGGCCAGGTCGCTGTCCAGCAGCAGCGTGTCCAGGCGGACCACGCCGTCGGCCAGTTCGAACTGGGCCGCCAGCGTGTCGACGGCCACGGGGCCGACGGTCGACGACCCGCCGTCGAGCGACCCGCTCAAGCTCATCGTGGCCGGGTCCAGGCCGCGGCCCGCCAGGTCGAAGTCGAGCGACAGGCGCACCGGCTGGTCCGGCGGCAGGTCGGCGAGCGTGCCCACGTCGAGCGACTCCGTCCGGCCGCGGACGGCGAAGCTGGGCGTCTCGTCGAACGGCCGGCCCTGGAACGCCGCCACGACGCGCCCGCCCTCGGGCATCCCCTCTTCGGCGCGCGGGCTGGCCAGCTCCAGGTCCAGCGTGCCGCCCA
The DNA here is from genome assembly GCA_947493945.1 of uncultured bacterium. Classification (GTDB taxonomy): domain Bacteria; phylum Bacteroidota; class Rhodothermia; order Rhodothermales; family Rubricoccaceae; genus Rubrivirga. The sequence continues at coordinate 572,684 of CANLSR010000001.1, forward strand.
GGGCGCCGTCGGCCAACGTGAACGCGATGCGGCCGTCGTCGATCTCGGCCTCGTTGATGCGCGACGGGCGCAGCGTGAGCACGCCCTGGGCGTCGGCCGTGGGCAGATCCGCCAGGCCGGAGATCTCGCCCGAGAAGCAACCGTCGAGGTCGCTTCGCGGCGCCGCGTCGGCAAAGCGCGACAGGTCGAGGCCGCGGAAGCAGGTGTCGCTAAAGGCGAACGACGGGTTGCCGTCGAAGGGCCGACCGGTCAGGGCCACGTCGAACTGGCCCTCGGGCGTCTCCAGCGTGCCACTGACCGCGAGCGCGCCGTTGTCCAACGTGACCGCGAGGTCGCCGCCGTCGACGAGCCGGTTGGTGTAGGACGAGGGCTCGGTAATCTGGATCTGGGCGTCCAGCGCCATCGTGGCCGGGTCGGTGCCCGCGCCGCTGGCGACGAACGTGCCCGTCAAGTCGCTGTAACGCTCGGGGATGCCCTGGACCTCGGCCAGGTCGAGGTTGCGCATCGTCCCGCGCAGGTCGAACGCCAGCGGGTCGGCAAAGGGCCGGGCGGTGCCCTGGGCCGTGACCTGGCCGCCGGCGCCCAGGTCGAGGTCGGCGACGATGGCCGCCACGCCGCGCCGCAGCTCGACGCTGAGATCGGCCGCGGCCAGGTTGTAGGTGCCGTAGCGAGAGTTCTGGAGCTGGGCCGTCAGATCGATGGGCGCCTGGGTCAGGTCGGTGCCCGTGCCCGACAGCGTGAACGTGCCCGTCAGGTCGCTCTCCTGGGACGGGTTGCCCGTCAGCGCGGCCAGGTTGAGGCCGACCGCGCGCCCCTGGCGGACATCGTAGCGCAGCGGCTCGCCCAGGTCCAGCGTGCCGCTGGCGACGATGCGGCCGTCGTCGCCGGCTAGGATGGCGTCGGCGTCGAAGCCGACCTCGCCGCGGTCCACCTCGGCGTCCAGGCGCAAGTCGGCAAAGCGCAGGCGGTTGTTGGGGAGCCCGATCTCGGCCCGGTCCAGATCGAGCGCCAGCGTGCCGGAGAACGTGTCGAGGGAGTTGCCTCGGCCCACCAACGAGAAGTCGCCGGCGAACGAGTCGGTCCGGCCCGAGCCGGGGAGCAGCAGGCCCAGGTCCACGTCCTGGGCCGTGCCGGCGACCTGGACCGTCGGCACCTCGTCGAACGGGCGGGCGCGGCCCTCGGCCGAGAGCGAGGCGCCCGGCAGCGCGCCGTCCAGGTCGAACGTGACGCGCCCGGCCGCGAACGCGCCGTCGAGCGCCAGCCGGTCGATCCGGCGCCCGCCCACGCGCGTCTCGCGCAGCGCGACGGTGAACGGGCCGCTCAGCGTCTCCAGCGTCGCGCCCTGGAGGTTGAGGCGCAGGTCGCCGGTAACCTCGGCCGCCAGCGCCGGGTTGCGGGTGATGGTCGACGGGTCGAACCGCTTCAACGTGCCCTCGGCGCGGTAGCGCACCGGCCCGTCGGTCTCGCGCGAGAACTCGCCGTCCACGTTGATCGTGGCGTCGTCCAGGGCGCCCACCAGCGAGGCCGTCAGCAGGCTGCCGTCGGAGTCGGCGCGGAGCCGCAGGCGCGGGTCGCCGTAGAGCGGGACGCCGGCAAACACGCGCGCGTCCTCCAGCGCAATCGGCGACGCCTCGATGTTGGCGTTGAAGATGGGCAAAGTGCCGTCGCCGGTGAACACCAGTTCGGCGGCGCCGGTCAGGTCGGTGCCGGCCCGACTGGACACGGCCAGGTCGCGGAGCCGCAGGTCGCTCGCCGAGAACCGTCCCGAGGCCGTCGCGTCGATCTCGCCGCGGTCGAACGGCGCCAGCGCGCGCAGCGACACGCGCTGGATGTCGCCCGCCAGGCTGTCGCCCTGCTGGCGGAAGTCGCGGACGACCGCGCCCAGGTCGGCGATCGTGTGGACCGAGTCGCGGCCGTCGGCGCGGTACCAGTGGATCTCGGCGCGACCGCGCCGAAGGTCCACTTCTTCCAGGCGCACCGTGAACGTGCCCGGCTCCTTGTCGTCCTCGGCCGGCTTGAGCAGCCCGGCCACGTTGAACGTGCTGTCGGCCCGCTGGCGGACGAACACCTGGGGCCGCGCCACGTAGAGCTCGCTCGCCGAGAACGTCTGGTTGAACAGCGTCCCCAGGTTGTAGTCCACCATCACGGTGTCCACCGAGACCACGACTTCGCCGCCGCGGCGGATTTCGAGCCCCGTCAGCTGGGCGCCCGTCAGAAAGTTGCCGCTGAGGCCTTCCACCGAGATCTCGGCGTCGTCGGCGAACAGGTTGGCGATCTGGTCCACCACCAACCCACGCGCAAACCCGCGGCCGGCGCCGGTCTGGAGGAAGATGAGCACGCCCACCACCAGCAGCGCCACCACGGCCACCAAGCCCAGCAGCACCTTGCCCGCCAACCGCCCCCAGTGGCGGCGCTCGTCCGGGGCCTCGGCCGGCGCGCCGCTGGCGGACGCGCCCGGCGACGCGGCGGCCGACCGTGGGTCTGGCGCGGCGCCGTCGCCTCTGGCCACGCCTCTGCCCTGGCCGGCGGCGTCGGTCGAGGAGTCGGAAGAGGGGTCGGTAGGCACGGGGCCGTGAACGCGCGTGGGCGCGGGAAAGGTGTGCAGCTAGAACGTCTGGCCGATGGAGACGTGGAACTGAATCCGACTCAAGATCGGGTCATTGACCTCGATAAGCTCCGGGTCGAACGTGGTGCCATTGAGGCGGGCGTCGATGTAGCCTGGTGCGTCGCCGGGCCGGGGGATGGCGCCGCTAAAGCACACCGGATCGTCCGCCTCGATGGAGTCGCCGCAGTAGACCCGGGCCGCGCTCCGCTGGTCCAGATACGACGGGTTGATCTTGACGCCGATCGCGAACGAGATAAACCCGACCGGCGTGAGGTACTGGATGCCGGCGCCGGCGCCCACGCGGATGCCGTCCTCCTCCTCCAGCACGTCCGCCAGGACCGAGTCGGCCGGGGCTCCGCCGGCGCGCACCAGCCCGGCCGCGACGGCGGCGGCGGGACTCCACACCTGGCCGGCGTCCACAAACACGTTGGCGCCCCACTGCGGCCCGAGCGGCAGCGGCAGGTTGACCTGGAGCGACGCCGAGGCCTTGGCCTGCCCGCCGATGCCAACGTAGTTGACGTCGCGCGTGCTCTCGATCTTGCTCTGGTCCGGGATCTCGCCCGGCGTCTGGGTCGGCGGCGTGACCGAGAAGGCCTTCGGGCCGAGCTGGGCCACGCCCCAGCCGCGCACGTCACTCGTGCCGCCGGCGTAGAACAGCTGGTCGCGCAGCAGCACGTAGTCGCCCACGTCGTCGAGCGACGTGTCGCCCAGCGGCCGGATGGCGCCCACGGTGGCCCGCGCCACCAGGCTCACCCGGCGCCGCAGCGGCATGGTGAGCGACGCCGCTAGCCGGGCGCGGGCAAAGGTCACGTCGCCGCCGGCCACCGCCAGCGACGGCCGGATCACGAAGCCGCGCGTGGGCTGGAGCGGGTTGTCGAGCCGGCCGTAGACGATGTCCAGGCCCAGGCCGCCGGTCGTGGACTCCAGCGAGTCGGGCAGGAACGGGCCGGGCGGGAGCGCGAACCGGCCGGCGTCGAGCAGCCGCACGCCCAGCCCTCGCGACAGGTCGCGGCGGCGGCCGCCGAGCGACAGCGACGCCGTCTGGAGCGGCCCCGCGGTGTAGAGCAGCGTGTTGGAGATCTCGATGGTGGCGCTGGCCTCGATCTCATCGTTGCGCAGCCGGTACGACGGCTGGAGCGCGTACGACAGCCGCCGGTCGAACACGTACGGCTGGCGGAACGTGACCGAGGCGCGGTAGTCGGTGATCTTGCCGCCCGTGACCGAGCGGTTGCCGATTCCGCCGATGCCGGTCCGCGCCTCCACGTTGGCCGAGATCTGGCGGGCGCCGCCGAACGCGTTGCGGTTGGTGATGCCTCCGCTCGCGGTGAGGCCGCCGTCGGAGAAGTAGCCGCCGAAGGCGTTGGCGACCCAGGTCGGCCCGCGGCGCACGCGGACGCGCACGTCCACCACGGAGTCGCCGCGCACGGCCTCCGGCGCGACATCCACCAGCGCCACTTGAAAGAGGCCCAGCGAGAAGATCTGCCGCTGCCCTTCCGCCAGCGCCGAGGCGTCGAACAGGTCGCCGGACTCGATCGGGATCTCGCGCGTGATCACGTTATCGGCCAGCGACGAGTCGCCCTCGACGGTGATCCGCCCGATCCGGACGCGCGGCCCCACGTTGACCTTGACGCGGACATCGGCCTCCAGCCCCGTCGAGTCCACGAACTGCTCGGCGCCGGCGTCCGCCCAGGCGTAGCCGCGGTCGCGCAGGAACCCGACGGTCTGGGTCTGGAGCTGGACGAGGGCGAAGGCGTCGAGCCGGTCGCCCGGCCGCACGTCGGTCCGCTGGGTGAACCGCCGCCACGGCTCGCGGACCTCGGGCGCCAGCACGTCGGTCACATCAGACAGGCCCGGCCCGGCAAACGTCACGTCGCTCACCTCCAGCGGCGGCCCCTCCTCGATCACGAACGTCACGGCCACCTCGTTGTCGGTCGTGTCCAGCTCCACCTGGTAGTCCACCTCCGCCCGGGGGAACCCGCTGCTCTCGTAGTAGCGCTCCAGCCGGACGACGTCCTTGGCCAGCGTGATCGGGCTGAACAGGTGCGGCCCGCCGCCGCCGCCGCCGAGCACGCGTCCGATAAAGCCGGGCGGCGCCGTGGTCGCGATCTGGAGTTCGAGGTTGGCCAGCAGCAGCGTCTGGCCGTCGAGGAACTCGAAGTCCACCGACCCGACCGTCGTCGAGTCGTTGACCAACGTCAGCGGCGCCTGGGCCGAGGCCGAGGCCGCGAGCGCGACGAGCGCCAGGAGGCGGAGGGGACGCAGAATGGACACGGGCGGGCAGCCGAGAGCCGCCGAAGCTAGCCGTTTCGGCGGACGCCTCACGGTGAACTCGGCACGGGGTCCGGCGACGCCGCGCCGTCGCCGACGGCGGGCGGCTGGGCCGGGAGCCCCTCGGCGCTGGCGGCGCCCGGGGCCGCGCCGTTGACGGGGGCCATGTCCCCGTCGGCCTCCGCCTGCTCGGCGGCGATGCGGCGGCGGTGGCGCTTGAGCGCGCCCGCCTGCCGGGTCCACCGCGCGCGCAGCCGCGACAGCCGGGGCCGGTGCTTCTTCTCGTAGAGCGACGCCACGGCGGCGCCGGCGACCAGGATCAGGCCCGAAAAGTAGATCCAGAACACGAACGCCAGGATCACGCCGAACACGCCGCCCAGCCCGCCCAGCCCGCCCGCGGCCTCGTCGGCGTACTGGTCGAAGTTGGCGACCCGGGTGGCGTAGATCGCGAACCCGTTCTTGGCCACCTCGAACAAGACCGCGCTCACCGCCGCGCCCCAGAGCGCGCTCTTGAGCGGCGGCCGGGGCCGGGGCACGAAGTAGTAGAGCTGGGCCAGCATCCCCACCGTGAGCACGTAGGGCACCACGAGCGTGACCACCTGCACGAGCCCGCTCGTGGCCGCCGTCACGACGCTGGCGTCGAGCCCGATCTCGCCGGCCACGGCGCCGCTGCGCGTGTTCACCACGCGCGCCGCCGCCGTGATCGCGAACGACAGCAGGAACAGGCTCCCCACCTGGGCCATCATGCGCAGGTCGAACAGGTAGCCGCCCAGCAGGGACCGCATCTTGTGGCGGCTCTCGCCCATCGCCGCGCCGATCACGTAGCGCAGCGTCGCGAACAACGTCACGACCGTCACCAGCAGCGCGAGCGCGCCCAACAGGGTGATGTCGACGGAGGCCTTCTGGAGCGACAGGAGCAGCTGGACCAGCCCGTCGCTCTGGCTCGGCGGCAGGAAGTTGCGCAGGAACCCGGAGACGGTCGTGAACGGGTCCTCCTGGCGGAGCAACTGCCCGAAGATGCCCACCGCCAGCAGCAGCAGCGGGAGCAACGTCACGAAGGTCTTGAACGCGATGGCCTGCGCCCACAGGAACACCGGGTCGGTGGAGAACACCTTGAACAGCCCGCTCGCGTAGTACCGGAGGCGGGTCAGGACCGTGCCGGCCAAGGCCTTGGGAGCGTGGAGGGGCGCCGAGCGGAGCATGGGGGACAGAGTACGGCCCGGGGCGGACGGTGTCCAGCGCGGGGCGCCGTCCCGGCCCAGATGGGGAATCCACCTAGGCCCCGCTGGCAAAGCGGCCCGCTGGCGGGGCCGCCCTGCGAGCAGAGGCGGGCAGCCGGGGCGGCCGACACCGCCAGCGCGGCGGGACCGGGGCCGTGGGGGGCCTCGACGGCCGCCCCGCCCGCTACGCCGTCGCCTTGCGCTCCTCGTAGACGGGCGGCGCGCCGTCGGTGACGGTGGCGGCGCCGATGCGGCAGACCGCGCCCGCGCGCGTGTCCGGCGCCTCGAACATCAGGTCCAGCATGGCCTGCTCCAGCACCGACCGCAGCCCGCGCGCGCCCGTCTTGAGCGCCATCGCCCGGTCCACCACCGCGTCGAGCGCGTCCTCGTCCAGCACCAGGTCCACGCCGTCCATCGCGAACAGCTTCTGGTACTGGCGCACGAGCGCGTTTTTGGGCTCGGTCAGGATGCGGCGCAGGTCGGGCGGGGTGAGCGCGTCGAGCGCGGTGAGCACCGGGAGCCGGCCGATGAGCTCCGGGATCAGGCCGTAGCGGAGCAGGTCGTCGGGCTCGGCGTGGCGGAAGAGCGTGGGGTCGGCGGCGTCGACGGTGCGGCTGAGGCCGTCGCCGTCGAGCGAGAACCCGATCTGGCCGCGCGACAGCCGGCGCGCGATCTGGGGCGCCAGCCCGTCGAAGGCCCCGCCGCAGATGAAGAGCACGTTGCGGGTGTCGAACTGGACGAGCGACTGCTCGGGGTGCTTGCGCCCGCCCTTGGGCGGCACGCCGGCGACGGTCCCCTCGAGCATCTTCAAGAGCGCCTGCTGGACGCCCTCGCCGGACACGTCGCGCGTGATGGACGCGTTGTCGCCCCGGCGCGAGAGCTTGTCCACCTCGTCGACGTAGATGATCCCGCGCTCGGCGCGCTCGACGTCGTAGTCGGCGGCCTGGAGCAGGTGCGACAGGATCGACTCCACGTCCTCGCCGACGTAGCCGGCCTCGGTCAGCGCCGTCGCGTCGGCGATGGAGAACGGGACGTCGAGGACCTTGGCCAGCGTCCGCGCCAGCAGCGTCTTGCCCGTCCCGGACGGCCCGAGGAGCAGGATGTTCGACTTCTCCAGCTCGACGTCGTCGTAGGCGTGGAGGTAGTCCTGGGCCTCGATACGCTTGTAGTGGTTGTAGACGGCCACCGACAGCGTCCGCTTGGCGATGTCCTGGCCGATCACGTGCTCGTCGAGCTTGCCCTTGATCTCGCGCGGGGTCATCCGGCGCGGCCGGCCCGGGACCTGGCGGCGGCCCCCGCCCGCGGTCGGCGCCGGGGGCACGTAGGCCTGGAGGTCGCCGCGCACGATGCCCGAGGCGTCGTGGATGCAGCGGTCGCAGATGTAGACCTCCGGCCCGGCCACCATCGAGGTGACCTCGTGGGCGGTGCGGCTGCAGAAGGAGCAGCGGATGACGTCGTCGGCGACCGGCATGGGCGCGGAGGTGTGGGCCGGGGCAATCTAGAGCACGGCCGCCGACCACAACCCCGCTCCCGGCTGGCGGCGCCGGCGGGCACCGGCGGCCCCCTAAGTATCGAACAGGAACGGCCTCGCTTAACCGGGCGCCCCCGCCCCGGGGCCGTGCCGGCCCGCGGTGCCGCGGGCTTCGGCCCGGCGCCCGGCGGATCGAACCGCCGGCCCGCGCGTTGGCGGGCCATGAACACACGACTCCTCCCCCTCGCGCTGGCGGTGCTCGTCGCCAGCGGGTGCAGCGTCTCTGGGCGCATCGAATCCGAGATCGAGTCGGCGCTGCCCGAGGCGCTCGGGCCGGCCGACCTCTACGACGCCACCGTCGAGGGCGCGAGCCTGAGCAACGGCACGGCCGAGCGGGTCTCCATCGTCGGCGAGCGCGTGGCGCGCCAGGACGCGCCGGTCGTGGACCGCCTCGACGTCGAGCTGCGCGGCGTCCGCTACGACCGAAAGACCAAGCGGCTGCTGGGCGCCGACTCGGCCCAGGCGACGGTGTACTTGCTCGGCTCCGACCTGAGCACCTACCTCGACCGCCAGCGCGGCGTCGGCGACGCGCGCGTGACGTTGCAGGCCCCGGACCGGGCCACGGTGCGCGTCGAGGGCGAGATCCGGGGCGTGCGGCTGCCCGTCGCCGCCGAGGTGAGCGGGCGGCTGGTGGCGCAGGACGGGACGGTCCGGCTCGACGTGGAGGGCGTCCGGGCGGGCGGGGTCAGCCTGGGCGGCGCGCTGGCGGACCGGCTGGACGAGATGATCAACCCCATCGTGGACCTGACCGACGAGTCGCTGATCCTGCGCGTCACCAGCGTCCGCGTCGAGGGCGACACGTTGGTCCTGGAAGCGACCGGCGACGTGACCGGCCTCCGCCTGGGCGGGGAGCGCTAGTCTGATATACTGAGGCCTTGTGAGGACTGAGCTGCCAGAAGGGTTAGGTTATCGCATGGCAAAGCGAAAAGTGATCAAGCAGTGTGCGTTGTGTCGGCAAGATCGGAAGCTATGCCGCTCTCACATCTTGCCGGAGTTCATGTACAGCAAGTCTTACGATGATAACGGCATAGTGATTTCAGTGTCGAGCCATCCGCAACGCAGACCGCGCGCTGTCCAAGTTGGCGCTAGAGAGCATCTGCTTTGTCCCGACTGCGAGGCCCTTCTGAGCGTCCACGAGACTTACGCGTCCGAATTATTGCGTTCCATTGACGCGATCCCGTACGATGGGCAGAAAGGAGTCGAGGTGGAGTACGATTACCATCACTTCAAACTCTTCGGGATTTCGCTTCTGTGGCGGGCCCACGCCTCCACTCTCCACGAGTACCAACAGTTTTCTGTCGGGCCGCTGGCGGAGGATATGCGCCAGATGCTTTTGCGAGGCGATCCCGGCCGCGCCAGGATGTGCCCCTTCGCACCCGTCAGGTTCGTCGGCTCTGAGGCAGCCCAGCGCACGATCCACTTCCCTGTCAATCTCAAACTAGATGGGCAGCACGTTGTCCTCTTTCCGGCTTTCGGTTACCAATGGCTGTTCGTCACGTCCAGACGGTCTCACGCAATTCCCGACCACTTCCCCCTCGTAGGCTTCTCGGAGAAGCTCATGGTGCCGTTCGAGAAGACAACAGACGAGCGCTTTCTAGCGTGGTTGAAGAGTAAGATGACGCCAGAGATGCTGAACTAGTCTCATCTTCCGGGCCGCAGAGCCCACTACTGCAGGCCGATCCTTGGCCCTAGCGTTTTTCTTTGGTTAGGCTGCGGTGTCTATGTTGCTCGGCCAACCACCGCGCTGTCAGCCGGAGGAGACTGAGTGGTCAACTGTTGCTGCTTTCGACTGGCGCTCCTACGCGCCGTCCTCGCGTGCCGCCAGCCCACGCAGCACGTGCCAGACGGTGAGCGCCGCCAGCACCGCCGACCGGCCGCCGACGTCGTGCCGCGGGTTCAGCTCCACCACGTCCACCGAGCGGACCCAAGGGCTCCGGCCGCACGCCTGGGCCGCGCGCAGCCACACGTCCACGCCCAGCCCGCCGACGCCCGGCGCGCTCACGCCCGGCGCCGCGTCGAGCGCGTCGAGGTCGAACGAGGCCAGCGTCGGGCCGTCGAGACCGTCCACCAGCGCCTGGGCGCGGTCGGCCGTGAGCTCCTCGGCCCACACCACGGCGCCCGACTGGCGGACGGCGTCGGCGTGGTCGGCCGAGACGCGCCACGGCAGCAGCCCGGCGACGGTGTAGCCTCGGCACAGGCCCGACGGGTGGTCGAGCATCTGGCGGAACGGCGAGCCCGAGTGCGCCTGGCCCTCGGCCAGCGGCCGCACGTCGGGGTGGGCGTCCCAGTTGAGCGCGTGGATGGGCTCGTTCTGGGTGACGTGTCCCAAGAAATGTCCGTACGCCGTCTCGTGGCCGCCGCCGAGCACGATGGGCACGACGCCGCGCCACAGCAACTCGCCGACCTGGGCCGCCAGCCGCGTCTGGTCGGCCTCCAGATCGCCGGTCACGTCCACGTCGCCGACGTCGGCCGTCCGTTCTAGCAGCTGGACAAACGGTTCGGGCGCGCGGGCGTCGGGCGTCATCCGGCCCAGCGCGTCGCGAATGGCGGACGGGCCACGGGCGGCGCCGACGCGTCCGCCGTTGCGGCGCACGCCCTCGTCGGAGGGGAAGCCGAGGATCGCCACGCGCGTGTCGTCCGCCAGCGCGGAGCCGCGGAGCCAGTCGCGGAGGCGCGGATCGGTGGAAGCGTTCTCCATCTCCTATCCCCCAGTCCCCATTCCCTCGCTCTCCCACGCCGTCTCGCCGCCGATCACGGTGCGGACGGCCGGGCGCGTGTCCCAGCCAGCGAGCCAGGCGTCGAGGCTGGGCGCGTCGAAGACGGCGAAGTCGGCGGGCGCGTCCGGGACGAGCGAGCCCGTGCCGTCGGTCAGGGCGAGGGCGCGCGCGGCCTCGGTGGTCGCTCCGCGCAGCGCCTCGGCCGGCGTCATGCGCTGGCGCGTGCAGCTTAGCCACAGCGCCAGCGGCAAGCTGGCGGACGGCGCCGAGCCGGGGTTGAAGTCGGTCGCCACGGCCACGCGGACGCCCGCGTCCAGCAGCCGGCGGGCGGGCATCGGCTCCTGGCCCAGCACCAGCGTCGCGATCGGCAGGCTCACGGCGACGACGCCGGCTTCGGCCATCGCCACGATGCCGTCGGCCGAGACGCACTCCAGGTGGTCGGCCGAGGCCGCGCCCACCTCGGCCGCCAGCGCGCCGCCGCCGGTGTCGGACAGCTGGTCGCCGTGGAGCTTGGCGCCCAGGCCGTGCGCCCGCGCCGCCTCGAAAATGGTCCGCGCCTCGCCGGGCGTGTAGGCGCCCTCCTCCACGAACACGTCCACGAAGGCCGCCAGCTTCTCGGAGGCGACCACGGGGATCATCTCGTCCACGATCTGGCGGACGTAGCCGGCCCGGTCGTCGGCAAACTCGGGCGGGACGACGTGGGCCGCCAGCAGCGTCCCCACGATCCGCTGCGGCCCCGAGTCAGCCAGGCGCTGGACCACGCGCAGCGTGCGGATCTCGTCGGCCACCGTAAGCCCGTAGCCGCTCTTGGCCTCGACCGTGGTCACGCCCTGGCGGAGCATGACCACCAGCCGCTGGCGTGCGGAGGCCTCCAACACCTCGTCACTCGCCGCCCGCGTGGCGCGGACGGTCTTCAGGATGCCGCCGCCGCGCCGCGCCACCTCCAGGTAGGGCGTGCCCTCGATGCGGGCGACGAACTCGTCGGAGCGGTCGCCCGCGTGGACGACGTGCGTGTGGCAATCGACCAGCCCCGGCACCACCAGCCGCCCGCCGGCCGACTGGCGGGGCGCGTCGGCAAAGCGGTCGGGGAGCTCTGTTTCGGGGCCGGCCCAGACGACGCGCCCGGCGTCCCAGACCAGCGCGGCGCGGTCCACCAAGCCGACGCCGCCGGTGTCGGGCGGGCACGTCGCCAGCTGGCCGATGTCGGTCAAGACGGTCATCCGTTCGCCGCCATCCGGCGGAGGTAGTGGTCGGGCTGGGCGCACGGCGTCACGACGGCGCTGGCGGACTGCTCGCCCCGAACTTCGACGCGGTCGCCGGGGCGGATCTCGCTGAGCGAGCCTAGGGAGGCCTGGCACAGGTTGGTGCGCGCCGGCACCTCGACGCGGACGGTCTCGCCGGCCTCCGTCCGCACGTCGAGCGTGGCGTTGCTGTCGTACGCCCACGGGTCCAGGTCGACGGCCACGACCTCGCCCGCCACCGTCGGCGCGGCGCTCTGGACGGAGCCGGTGCAGCCGGCGAGCACGAGGGACAGGAAGAGAAGTCGCATTGGAGAGACGGTGGGATGGAGAGGAGCGGCCGGCTAGAGGCGTCGTCGCTCCCGACGCCCTAGTTACGGCAGCGGCCCGACCTCGGCCTCGGCGGCGTCCGCCAGCCGGCCGGAGCGGACCAGTTGGGCGGCGGCCTCCAGGTCGGGCTGGAACGCGGCGTCGTCGGTGCGGAAGGCGACCGACTGGCGGAGCGCGTCGAAGGCGGCCTCGACGCCTCGGCCGGCCCGGAGCGGGCGGCGGAAGTCGAGCGCCTGGGCCGCGCACAGCGCCTCGACGGCCAGCACGCGCTCGGCGTTCTCGACCACGCGGAGCGCCTTGCGCGCGCCCCAGGCGCCCATCGACACGTGATCCTCCTGCCCACGGCTGGACGGAATCGAGTCGACGGAGGCCGGGTGGCACAGCGTCTTGTTTTCGCTCACCAACGCCGCAGCGGCGTACTGCGGGATCATGAAGCCGGACTGCAGGCCGGACGCCTGGGCCAGGAACGGCGGGAGCCCGTCGGCGCCGTCGACCAGCAGGTACGTTCGGCGCTCCGAGATCGACGCCCACTCGGCGACGGCGATCGCCGCCGTGTCGAGCGCCAGCGCCAGCGGCTGGCCGTGGAAGTTGCCCGCCGAGACGATGTCCGGCGTGCCCTCCACATCGAACACGAGCGGGTTGTCGGTCACGCTGTTGAGCTCGGTCTCGACCACGCCCGCGACGTAGGTCAGCGCGTCGCGGCTGGCGCCGTGGACCTGGGGCACGCAGCGGACCGAGTACGGGTCCTGGACGCGCCCGCAGGCGGCGTGGCTCGGCCCGATCTCGGAGCCGTCCAGGAGCCGCCGTACCGCTTGCGCCGTCTGGGCATGACCAGGGTGCGGTCGCACCGCCGCCACTCTCGCGTCGAACGGCCGCGCCGAGCCTCGCGTGGCCTCGACGGTCATCGCCGCCAGCACGTCGGCCGTGGTCGCCAGCCGCCGGGCGCGTTGAACGACCTCGACGGCGTAGGTCAGCATAAACTGCGTCCCGTTGATCAAGGCCAGCCCGTCCTTGGCGCCGAGGGCGACGGGCTCGATGCCGGACTGGCGGAGCGCGTCGGCGGCGGGGACGGGGCCGGACTCGCCCCACACCTCGCCCTCGCCGATCAGCACGAGCGCCAGATGCGCCAGCGGCGCCAGGTCGCCCGAGGCGCCCAGACTTCCCTGCTGCGGGACGACCGGGATCAGGTCGTGGTCCAGCAGCGCCAGCAGCCCGGCGACGACGGCCGGCGACGCGCCCGAAACGCCCAGGCCCAGCGCGTACGCCTTGAGCGCCAGCATCCGCCGCGTCAGGTCGCGCGGGACCGGCTCGCCGACGCCGCAGGCGTGCGACCGAATCAGGTTGGTCTGGAGCTGCTCCACGTCCGCCGGCGCGATGCGCTCCGACTTGAGCGCCCCGAAGCCCGTGTTCAGCCCGTAGTGCGGCTGGCCGTCCGCCAGCGCGGCCTCAACGAGTCGGCGGCTCTGGGCCACGCGCCCGTCCGGCTGGCGGAGGTCGTCGGCGAGCGCCGCCAGCGCGGCGGCGAGGTCGGCGGAGAGCGTGTCGAGGCGGAGGGCCGTGCCGAGCGCGGCGTCTGCGGATTCCTGATTCCTCATTCTTAGTTGCCCACCGAGGGCAGGTCGATGCCGCGCTCGGCGGCCGTTTCGATGGCGGTTTCGTAGCCGGCGTCGGCGTGGCGCATGACGCCCGTTCCGGGGTCGGCGGTGAGCACGCGTTCCAGTCGCCGTCCGCCCGAGGCGGTGCCGTCGGCGACGCAGACCATGCCGCTGTGCATCGAGTAGCCGATGCCGACGCCGCCGCCGTGGTGGAGGCTCACCCACGACGCGCCGCAGGCCGTGTTCAGCATCGCGTTCAACAACGGCCAGTCGCCGATGGCGTCCGAGCCGTCCAACATGCCCTCGGTCTCGCGATTGGGCGACGCGACGGAGCCCGTGTCCAGGTGGTCGCGCCCGATCACGAGGGGCGCGTTCACCTTGCCCTTTTCGACCAGCCAGTTGAAGCGCTCGCCGGCCTGGGCGCGCTCGCCGTACTCGAGCCAGCAGATCCGCGCCGGCAGCCCCTGGAACTGGACTTTTTCGCGTGCGAGTGTGATCCAGCGCCGCAGGTGCTCGTTGTCCGGGAAAAGGTCCAGGATCGCGTCGTCGGTCGCCGCGATGTCGGCCGGGTCACCGCTCAGCGCCGCCCAACGGAACGGGCCGGAGCCCTTGCAAAACAGCGGGCGGACGTACTCGGGCACGAAGCCCGGAATCTCGAAGGCGTCCGTCCGGCCGCGAAGATCGGCCACCTGGCCGCGCAGGTTGTTGCCGTAGTCGAAGGCGACCGCGCCGTCCCGCTGCAGCGCCAGCATCGCCGAGATGTGGGCCTCCATGCTGTCCAAGACGGCCTCCTGGTACGCCTCCGGGTCCGACTGGCGGAGCACGTCGGCGGCCTCCAGGGAGAACCCGGCCGGGATGTAGCCGACCTGCAAGTCGTGGGCGCTCGTCTGGTCCGTCACCACGTCGATGTCCACGCCGCGGCGGACCAGCTCGGGCAGCACCTCGGCCGCGTTGCCCACCAGCCCGACCGACAGCGCCTCGCCCCGCTGGCGGGCCGCGAGGACGGCGTCGAGCGCGGCGTCGAGGTCCGTCTCGATCCGGTCGCAGTAGCCCTGGTCCACGCGGCGCTGGACGCGCGCGCGGTCCACGTCGATGCCCAGGAACGCCGCGCCGTTCATCGTCGCCGCCAGCGGCTGGGCGCCGCCCATGCCGCCGAGCCCGGCTGTGACCACCAGCCGGCCCTGGAGCGAGCCGCCAAAGTGGGTCTGGGCGCAGGCCGCGAACGTCTCGTACGTGCCCTGCAGGATGCCCTGGGTGCCGATGTAGATCCAGCTCCCGGCCGTCATCTGGCCGTACATGGTCAGGCCGGCGGCCTCCAGCTCGCGGAATCGGTCCCACGTCGCCCAGCGCGGCACCAGCCACGAGTTGGCGATCAGCACGCGCGGCGCCTGGTCGTGCGTGCGGAACACGCCGACGGGCTTGCCGCTCTGGACCAGCAGCGTCTCATCGTCGCGGAGCCGCTTCAGCGTCTCGACGATCCGGTGGTAGGCGGCCCAGCTGCGCGCGGCCTTGCCCGATCCGCCGTAGACCACCAGGTCCTCGGGCCGCTCGGCGACCTCGGGGTCGAGGTTGTTCATCAGCATCCGCAGGGCGGCCTCCTGGTGCCAGCCCTCACACGAAAGCTTGCTCCCTCGGGGAGCGCGGATGGCGGGGGCGTCGACGGTCATGGCGAACTCGGGGAAGGCACGCCTCGAATGTAACGGTGCGCTCTGCCCCCACCGTACCTTACCCAGACCGTTAAATACCAAATGGATGGGATACACGATTACAGTTGATCCGAAGTCTCAATCCGGACTTGTCTTCGGGTCCGGTTACATGACTGGGCAGGAAATAGTAGACGCCTGCACGTCGCTAGTGACGAATCCTGACTGGCAGCCAGGGTTCGACGAGGTGTGGGACCTGACCGGGTCCTCCGAGGTCGACGTGACGCCCATTGGGCTGGACCAGATGGTGCAAGCGGCCCGCGGGCACGCCGACAAAGTCGGGGTCTCGCGCTGCGTGTTCGTGGTCTCGCGCGACGGCGTCGAGGCCGTGCTCCGCCTGTTCGGACGCTTGACGCAGGACCTGCCGCGGACCTACCACATCGTCCGCACCCTCGCAGAGGCCGAGGCGTGGCTGGGCCTGGAGCCAGAGACGCTCAGCAGAGAGGGCGGCCAGTAGACCGCGCCGAGCACGAGGCAAAACCCCCTCGTTCCTGGCCCCCAATCTGCCACGCCCTACCCCGTCGATTGCATGGCGGCGGCGATGGCGTTGACCGAGAGCAGCAGCGACTGGCGGAGCGCGTCGTCGGGCTCGGGCGAGGCGGACCGCGCCCGGCGCATGAGGTCGAGCTGGATCAGGTTCAGCACGTCGGTCGCCGGGTTGCGGTAGCGGATGGTGGCCGCGATGGCGCGGCCCTCGTCCAGCAGCGTGTCCCGGCTCACGACCCGGAGCAGCGCCGTCTCGGCGCGCGCGAACTCGGTCTCGACCGCCTCGAACGGCGCGCGCTGAGCGCCGGCCGCTTGGGCGAGCGCGTTGTAGCGGCGGCCCACGACCAGCCGCGCCCGGGCCATCTCGCGGAGCGCGTTGCCGGTGACGGCCTGGAAAAAGGGCCACTCGTCCTGGAGCGTCCGCAGCAGCTTTAGATCGTCCCCGCTGATGGCGTGCGCCAGCGCGGCGCCCGTCCCGTACCAGCCGGGCGCGGTGTAGCGCGGCTGGGTCCACGAAAAGACCCAAGGGATGGCGCGCAGTCCCTGGAAGTCCAGCTCGCCCATGCCCTTGCGCGAGATCGGCCGCGAGGCGATGGAGAGCCGGGCGATGTGGGCGATGGGCGTGGCCGCGACGTACCACGGCCAAAAGTCGGGCGCGTCGATGAGGTCGCGGTAGGCCGTCATGGAGCGCTGGGCCAGCCGCTCCATCAGCGCGAACGCCGGCCCGTCGGCGTCCTCCACGTCGGACTGGCGGCCCTCGTGGGCGTGCCCGGCATCGGCGAGGGCGCCGATCTGGGCGTGGACGATCTGCTCCAGGTGACGCCGCGCGATGCCGGGCAGCGCGTAGCGGAACGAGATCACCTCGCCCTGCTCGGTAAACCGGATCCGCCCGGTCTGGGCCACCGGCGGGATGGCGCGGATGGCCTGGCCCGCGCGCCCGCCGCCGCGCCCGACCGTCCCGCCGCGGCCGTGGAAGTAGCGGAGGTCGACGTCGTGCTCGCGGCACGTCTCGGCGATGGCGCCCTGGGCCTTGTGGAGCGACCAGTTGGCCTGCCAGTAGCCGCCGTCCTTGTTGGAGTCGGAGTAGCCCAACATCACCTCCTGGAGCCCGCCGCGCGCGCGGAGGTGCGCTTGGTAGACCGGGTTCTCGAACAGCGCCGCCAGCAGGTCGGGCCCGGCCTCCAGGTCGGCGATGGTCTCGAGCAGCGGCACGGCGTCGATGGGGCTCTCGACCGTCCCGTCGGCGTCCCGGCGCCACAGGCCCACCTCCTTGGCCAGCAGCAGCACCTCCAGCACGTCGCTCACCGCGTCGGTCATGGACACGACGTAGCCCCCGATGGACTCGGGCTCGGCGTCGATGGCCCGCTTGGCGACGCGGAGCGCGCCCAAGACGGTGTCGGTGTTGGCGTCCACCCTGCCGCCCAGCCGGATAAACGGCCGCGGGTTCTCCAACTCGCGCGTCAGCAGCGCCACGCGGCCGGCCTCGTCGAGCGCGGCGTAGTCGGCCTCGACGCCGGCGCGCGCCAGCAGGTCGGCGACGGCCTGCTCGTGCAGGCGGCTGTGCTGGCGGAGGTCGAGCGCGGCCAGGTGGAACCCGAACGTGCGGGCGCGCACGCGGGCGTCGGCCAGGGCGCCGTCGGCCAACGCGCCCAGCCCGGCGGTGCGGAGGGACTCGGCGATCAGGTCGAGGTCGGTGCGGAAGGCCGCGGCGTCGTAGTCCGGCGGGTCCCCGGCCCGGCGCGGCTGGCCGGACTCGCCCTCGGGGAGCGTCTCGATCAGCCGGTCGAGCAGCGCGCCCATCTGCATCAGCCGCAAGCGGATCGGCTCGTGCGCGTTCTGGCGCCAGCGTCGCTCGGGCAGCGGCGCCGCGTCTCGGCCCGCCTCGACGGCGTCGTGGAGCGCGTCCGGGAACGCCACCTGGCGGTCGCTCACCGACAGGTCCAGGCGCAGGCGGTCGAGCTCGCGGCGGTGGAGCCGGAGCGCGTCCTCGCGGTGGGCGCGCAGCGTCCAGGCCGTGACCTCGGGCGTCACGTTGGGGTTGCCGTCGCGGTCGCCGCCGATCCACGAGCGGTAGCGCAGGACCGCCCCCAGGTCCGGCCCGCCGGGCGTCTGGGCCGGCCCGCCGTACGACTGGCGGAAGGCGCGGTCGAGGTCGGCGTGCAGGCGCGGCACCACGTCCCAGATGCTCGTCGCCACGAAGTACAGCCCGTGGCGGACCTCGTCGCGCACCGTCACGGCCGCCGGGCGGACCTCGTCGGTCGCCAGCAGTAAGCGCAGGCGGTCGAGCGCCTCCTCTTCGGCTTGGGCGGCCTCGGTGGGCGTCAGCGGCGGCCCGTCGCCGGTCAGCCGGTCGAGCGCGGCGGCGGCCTGCTGCTGGTGGAGCAGCACCGTCCGCCGCCGCGCCTCGGTCGGGTGCGCCGTCAGCGTCGGCTGGATGTCGAGGCGGGCGACCAAAGCGCGGGCCTGGTCGGCGTCCAGGCCCCGGGCCTTGAGATCGGCGACGGCCTCCTGCACCGACTCGCCGCGCGGCGAGTCTCCGGTGGCCGCCATCTCGCGTTCGCGGTTGACGCGCACGATCTCGATCTGCTCGGCCTTGTTGACCAGGTGGAAGTAGGCCGTCAGCGTGCGCAGCACGGCCGCCAGCGCCTCGACCGGCTCGGCCTCGACCTCGGCCGCCAGCGCGTCGAAGGCCGCCGGGCCGTCGGCGCGCGACCGGGCCAGCCAGCGCGCCGTCCCGTCGGCCGTGGCGTCGCCGTAGCGCTCGCGCGCCACCTGGAGCACCATCCGCTCGACCAGCGCGACGCGGCGGGCGTGGACGTCGGTGAGCCCGGCCGAGCGGGCGGCCTCGCCGGCGGAGTCGGGGGCGGGCGTTTGGTCGGGGCGGGGGGCGGGCAACTCGGGCACGGGCGGCGGGGTGGCGTCCGGGGTGTACCCCGGGCCGCGGCGTCGGCTCCCTCGGCCCCGGCCCGCTGGCGGAGGCGGCCCGCCAGCGCGGCGCGGAGAACCTCGGGCGGCGGGGCCGCATCCGGACCCCTCCGCCCGCGCGGCGGCGGACCCCCGAGCCCGCCGCGTCGTTGAGCCCGGCGCCCTCCCTCTCGACCCGTGCCCGACCTTCCTGCCCTCCTCGTCACCGTCCCCGCCGACCGGCTCTCCGACGACCGGCTGGCCGCCGTCCGCGACGCGGCCACCGGCTACGACGTCCAGCGCGGCGCGACCGACGCGCCGCTGGACGGGGTCGAGATCGTCCTCGGCCAGGTCGCGCCCGGCGGGCTGGCGGACGCGGCCGAGCTCCGCTGGATCCAGTCGTGGAGCGCCGGGCTGGACTGGCTGCTGGAGCCGGACCTGCCGGCCGACTTGCCCGCCGGGCTCCAGGTCACGAGCGCGTCCGGCGTCCACGCCGTCCCCATCGCCGAGCACGTGTTCGCGACGCTGCTCGCCCTGGCCCGCGGGCTGCCCCAGGCCTTTGCCGCCCAATCACAAGCCCGGTGGTCGGGCGACGACGACGTGGAGCGGTTCGAGCTCGAAGGGCGGCGGATGGTGCTCCTGGGGCTGGGCGAGATCGGAGCGCGCATCGCCCGGGTGGCCGGCGCGTTCGGGATGCTGGTCACGGCCGTCCGCCACCACCCCGGCGCGGGCGGCGCGCCGGGCGTGGCGCGCGTGGTGGGCACCGACGCCCTGCTCGACGTGCTCCCCGCGGCCGACGTGCTGGTCGTGACCGTCCCGTTGACCGACGACACGCGCGGCATGGTCGGGGCCGGGGCCATCGCCGCGCTCCCCAGCCACGCCGTCGTCGTCAACGTGGGCCGGGGCGAGGTCGTGGACCAGGACGCGCTCGCCTCCGCCCTGGCGGGCGGCCGGCTGGGGGGCGCCGCCCTCGACGTGTTCCGGGAGGAGCCGCTCCCCCCCGACTCGCCGCTGTGGGGCCTCGACCGCGTGGTCGTGACGCCGCACACGGCCGGCCACACGCCGCACTACGCCGACCGGGCGCTGGCCATCTTCCTCGACAACCTGGAGCGCTACCGCCGCGACCAGCCGCTCCGCCACGCCGTGGACCTGGGCGCGGGCTACTGAGCTCGCGCCCCGCTGGCGGACCGCCTCCGCCAGCGGCCGGCGTGGGCGGGGCGACCGCGAGACGGCACGCGGGCGTCTCTAAAAGTCCACCCGAAAGCGGACGTTGAGCGTGCGCGGGGTCAGGCGCGTGGGGACGGCGGTGAAAAAGCGCCGGCCCTCCTGGACCTGCTCCACCCACGAGTACGCGATGGTGTTGGTCTGGTCGAACACGTTGAGCACCTCGACCGTCGCGCGCAGGTTCAGCGGCGCGCCCGTCGGCGAGGTGCCCACGCGCAGCTTTTTGGTCGCGCCCAGGTCGAACCGGAAAAAGCTGGGCAGCCGGAGCTGGTTGCGCGGCCCGTCGGTGAACGCTGAGACGGCGTCGAGCGGCGAGCGGTCGGGGTCGCGGGCCGGCGGCGTCGTGGGCGTGCGCGAGCCGTAGAGCGTGCGGACGTGGAGCGTCCAGGTGTCGTCGCCCGGCACGTAGTCCTGGACGAAGATCGACAGGTTGTGGCGGCGGTCGGTCGGCCGCGGGATCCAGTCGCCGCCGCCGCGCGCGGCGAACCGGTCCTGGACGGGCTCGCCCAGCGGGCCGTCGGGCACGACGGGCGCGTAGAACCGCTCGTCGGTCTTGAGGAACCCGTACGTGACCCAGCTCTCCAGGCCCGGCACCAGCTCGCTGCGCAGCTGCACGTCGGCGCCGAAGGCGTAGCCCTCCGAGTCGTTCTCGGCCGAGTACACCACGCGCACGTTCTCGACGTCGTACGAGATCAGGTCCGTGAACCGCTTGCCGTAGACCTCGGCGCGGAGCGCCAGCCGGCGGCTGGTGAAAAAGTGGTCGACGCCGACGACGGCCTGGAGCGCCCGGGGGCTCTCGATCTCGCCGTCCAACGTGCGGAAGGCGGAGGCGCCCGGCTGGGGGTCGCCGCGCAGCTCGCGGTAGGTCGGGACCTGGTGGTAAAGCCCAGCCGAGGCCGCCCACGTCGTCTGCGGCCCGGCCGCCCAGCTCAGGCTCAGGCGCGGCGACACCGTCAGCTCGCCGCTGTAGGCGAAGTAGTCGGCGCGGAGCCCGGCCGTGGCCGTGAGCGCCCCCGACGTCCAGGCGTCCTCGGCCCAGAGCGCGCCCTGGAACGACGAGAACGTGGTGTCGGCGGTCAGCCGGCGCAGCTCCACGGTGGCCTGCTGCCCGGCGGTGTCGCTCCCCGAGGCCGTGCTCTCCTCGTCGATCCGGTCGCGGAAGCGCAAGCCGCGGGCCTGCCAGCCGGCCTCGACGCCGTGCGCGCCCAGCCGGGCGAGGTACCGGCCCTGGGCCGTCACGACCGTCTGGCGGATCGCGTTGTCGGCCCGGTCGCGCTGGAGCACCTGGCCCTCGGCGATCCGGTCGAAGTCGGTCTGCGACCCCTCGGGGCGCTGCTGGCGGCGGAACAGCGTCGAGCGGGAGCTCACGTCGAACCCCTCGAACTCGTCGATGTCGAAGACCGAGACGCGGTGCTCGGCCCGAGCCGATCCGCCCAGCTGGCTGGTGAGCATCAGGCCGCCGAAGGCGATGTCGTAGCCGTCCTCCTCCAGCCCCTCGAAGTCGCGCGCGACCGTGCGGATCAGGTTGGGGTAGATGCCGAACGTGGTCTCCTGCTGCTGGGGCGCCAGCCGGAACCGGTGGCGGGCGTAGAGCCCGATGCCGCGCAGGGCCTGGCCCGGCGCCGGCCGCCAGTCCACGACGGCCTGGAGGTCGCGGAAGTTGGGGTCGTAGCTGCCCTCCAGCTCCTGGCCGGCGAAAAACCGCTGGGGCCGGGCGCTGCGCGCGGCCACCGCCAGCCCGGCGCGCGGGCCGAGGCTGCCGCCCACCGCCGCGCCGGCGTCCAGCGTCGAGGTATAAACCGTGCCGGAGATCGGCCCGGAGGGCGCCGCGTAGCTGGCGTCCAGCACCGACGCCAGCTTGCCGCCGTAGCGGACCGGGAAGCCGCCGGCGAACAGCGTCAGCCGCGAGGCCAGGTCGCCGTTGACCAGGCCCAGCCCTTCCTGCTCGCCCTGGCTGATCCGGAGCGGCCGGTACACCTCGAAGCCGTCGATAAAGAACTGGTTCTCGTCGTAGCTCCCGCCGCGCACCGAGAAGCTGTTGGAGAGCTCGTTGGACGACGTCACGCCCATCTCGGTCTTGACGCCCCGGATGGCGTCGGCGACGGGCAACGGCATATCGCGGATGGTCCGGGGGTCGATCCGGCTCACGCCCACGCCGCGCTCGGCCTCGGCGTCGACCGCCACGTCGCCCAGTTCGCCGACGGCCTCGGTGAGCCGGGCGTCGAACCGCGTCGTGGCCCCGCGCCGCACCGTCAGCGTGTCGCGGACGGTCTCGTAGCCCACGAACGACACCCGGACCGGGTACCGGCCCTCGGGGATGCGGAAGCTGTAGCGGCCGTCGGCGCCGGTGCTGGTGCCGAACGAGGTCCCGTCGCGGTCCACGAGCACGGCCGCGCCGACGACGGTCTCGCCGGTGCCTGCGTCGGTCACGCGCCCGGCGACCTCGCCCCACACCTGGGCGCTGGCGGACGCCGCCAGCAGGACGAGCAGGCAGCAGGACGCGAAGAGACGGAGGCAGTCACGCATACCGCGGGGATCGGCAGAGGGGGAGCGGGTGCCGAAGGGGGATAGGCGGCCGTGCGAGGAACGCCGAACATACCGCGGCCGGCGGCGCGCCGGAAGGCAGAAGCCCCGCCCCGCGCCCAGCCGACCTAGTCGACGGACGGCGTCTCTCCGGGCGCCGTCGTGATCACGAAGTCGTCGTCGGAGGGCCCCTCCGGCGCGGCGCGGTCCATCGTCACCACGACCACGCGCGCGTCCGGTGCCAGCCGGGCCAGGTGCTCGGGCACGCCCAGGCGGCCGGCGCTGTGGAAGCTGCCGTTGACGTGGACCACCAGCGCGCCGGGCCGCTGGCGGAGCGCGCCGGCGATGCGCCAGGCCATCGTGGCGTCGCGGAGGTTCTGGGCCGCCAGCATCCCCTCGACGGACGGGCCGGAGCCGTGCGCCATGCCGCCCATCAGGTCGGTGAACTTGGCCGCCAGCGCGGCGGAGGGCGGGGCCACGGCGGGCGGGAGCCAGGCGCGGGCGGAGGCGCCCAGGCTGTCCAGCGCCCCCATCCCGCTGCGCGACACCAGGCTGACGTACCGGCCGGGCGCGTTGGCCGCCACCACGGCCGCGCCCTGCTGACGGGCGGTCTCGACGAGCGGGCGGTAGCCGGCCTCGTAGTTGCCCCACGGCCGCGACGCCGCCAGCCAGTCGCGCTCGCGGACGAGCCCGGCGAGGTACTCGTCCAGGACGGTCTGGACGTCGGTCTCGACCATCTCCAGGCTCAGGATCACGGGCCGCTCGCCGGCCAGTGCCGCCTGGAGCACGGCCCGTTCGATGGCATGGGCCGTCGAGTCGTCGTGCTGCTCGCCCAGGATCAGCACGTCGGCGTCTGCCATCGCCGCCGTCACGTCGCCCAGCGTCGCCGCCTGGCCGGCGCCCGTCGCCACGCGGACGGCGTCCGCCAGCGGGCCGGGGGCCTGGGCCCTAGCGGCGCCTGCGGCCACGAGGAGGGCCAGGAGCGCGAGGGCAGCGCGCAGCCAGTGCGTCCCCTCCCGGTCCAGGGAGGCGGCCGGACCGCCCGTCGAGCGGGGCGACGGGCGGTCTGACGGGCGGTCCGGCCGGGCGATCAGCGGAGCCATCGGCGAGGTCAGTCCTGGTCGGCCGGCTGCTCGTCCGTCTTGGCGGACGACTTCTTCTTGCGGCGGCGGCGCTTCTTCTTGGGCGCCTCCGCGTCGGCGTCGGCCGAGCGCTCGGCGCGCTGGCGGTCGGCGTCGTCCGGCTGGCGCGCGTCGTCCCTGGCGGGGTGGCGGTCCGCGTCGGCGGGCGCGGAGACGTCGTCGCGGGCGTCGGCGTGGGCCTCGTCCGGGCGCTCGTCCGGGTCCTCGGTGCGCGAGCGGCGGCGGCTGCGCGGGCGCTCGTCGTCCTCGTCCCGGCGGCGGCGTCCGCGCCGGTCGTCGCCGGACTCGCGCGCCTCCCGGGCCTCGCGCTGCTGCACGTCGTACTCGCTCTCCGAGCGGTCCATGGCCGGGCCAGCCGGCGCGCGGTCCAGGCTGTTCTGGTAGGCCTGGTCCAAGAGCATCGCCAGCACCTCGGGCTCGCCCTCCTCGACCAGCTGGCGCGCGACGGCCACGAAGCGGGCCTGGCGCTCACGCTCCATGTTGGACCGGCCGCGCAGCCGGTCCTCCAAGAGGTTCGTAAGGCGCTGGCCGACGCGGCTCGCCATCTCGGCGTCGGTCGGCATCTCGCGCTCCTCCAGTGGGATGTCGTACTTGCGGGCGATCTCGCGCAGCGTCGGCGCGTCGGACGCGGTGACGATGGCGATGGACACGCCGGCCTTGCCCGCCCGTGCCGTGCGGCCCGAGCGGTGGACGTAGTACTCCCGGTCTTGGGGGATGTCGTACTGGAACACGTGGCTCAGGTCCTCCACGTCGATGCCGCGCGCGGCCACGTCGGTCGCCACCAGGAACCGGAGCTCGCCGTCGCGCAGCCGCTTCATCGTCTTCTCCCGCGCCTTCTGCGTCAGGTCCGACGAGATGCCGGCGGCGTTGTAGCCGTAGTTGTTCAAGAACGTGGCCAGGTACTCGACCTCGCGCCGCGTGTTGGCGAAGATGATGGCCGCCGTCGGGTTCTCCCACTCGATCAGCGTCGCCAGCGTCCGGTCCTTGTCCATCGGCTGGACCTGGTAGGCCCGGTGCGCCATCCGGTCGACGTGGATCGCGCCGCCGGCGGTCGCGATAAAGACCGGGTCGGTCAAGAACTCCTGGCCGATCCGCTGGACCTGGTACGGCATCGTGGCCGAGAACATGTACGAGTCGCGCTCCTTGGGCAGGAAGCGGCGCACCCGAATCATGTCGGGGAAGAAGCCCATCGAGAGCATCTCGTCGGCCTCGTCGAGGATGATCGTGCGCAGGTTGTCGAGGCGGAGCGTCCCGCGCGACAGGTGGTCCAGCACGCGGCCCGGCGTGCCGACGACGAGCTGGGCGCCCTTCTCGAACGCCTCGATCTGGGGCCCGTAGCCGACGCCGCCGTAGACGGGAATCGCGTTGAGCCGCTCCTTCTCAGGGAGCCCGGCGTTCATCCGCTCGAACTCGGCGTGGATCTGGCTCGCCAGCTCGCGCGTGGGGCAGAGCACGAGGGCCTGGGTCGTCTTTTCGCGCGCGTCCAGCTTTTCCAAGAGCGGGAGCAGGAACGCGCCCGTCTTGCCGGACCCGGTGCGGGACTGGACGATCAGGTCGCGGCCGTCCAGGATGTAGGGGATGGCCTCGGACTGGACCGGCATCAGCGCCGGCCACCCCAGCGCCTCGACGCCCTGGCGGAGCCGCTCGGGCAGGTCCTCGACGGCCATCGTCTCGGCGTCGGCGTCGGGCTCGGAAAAGGGGGTCTGGAGCTTGCGCTCGGCTTTGGCCTCGTTCTGGGCCTTCTGGGTCAAATCAAAAACAGCTTCGTACGCCACGTGGGGTCGGGGGCAGGGAGGGTGCCGCCCGGGTCTCGTCTTCCCGACCGGCGTCGCAGGCGGCACGGTGCCACCGACGCGGCACGTCCGCGTCTGCTCAAGAGTACGCACGCGGCGCGCGCATTCGCGTGTCCGACAAGGTCTTGGGCCGGAGTTCTTTGCCACCCGCCCACCGCGCCGCCGCGCTGGCGGCCCGTCTTCCCCAGACTCAGGCCGGCACCGGCGCCAGGCCGACCTCTTCCGCCAGCGCGGCGAGTCCGTCGAAGGTGAGCGACTGGGGGCCGTCGCTCAGCGCGCGGTCGGGGTCGGGGTGGGCCTCCACGATCAGGCCGTGCGCGCCGGCCGCCAGCGCGGCCTTGGCCAGGGCCGGCACCCAGCGGCGCAGGCCGGCGGCGTGGCTCGGGTCCACGATCACCGGCAGGTGCGTCCGCTCGCGCGCGACGACGACGGCCGACAGGTCGAGCGTGTTGCGCGTCGCCGTCTCGAACGTGCGGATGCCGCGCTCGCACAGGACCACGCGCTCGTTGCCGCCGGCCAGCACGTACTCGGCCGCCGCCAGCCACTCGGCGATGCTGGCCGACATGCCGCGCTTGAGCAGAACGGCCGTCCGCGTTTTGCCGACTTCCTTGAGCAGCTCGAAGTTTTGCATGTTGCGCGCGCCGATCTGCAACACGTCGGCCTCTCGGGCGACGGCCTCGACGTCGCGCGGGTGGAGCACCTCGGTGACGATGGGCAGGCCGTGGGCGCGGCCCGCCTCGTGCATCAGCGCCAGCCCCTCGAAGCCCAACCCCTGGAAGTCGTACGGCAACGTGCGCGGCTTGAAGCAGCCGCCGCGCAGCATGACGCCGCCCGCTTGGCGCACGGCCTTGGCGGACGCGAAGATCTGCTCCCGGCCCTCGACCGAGCACGGCCCCGCGATCAGCACCGGCGGGTGGTCGCCGCCGATCCGGACGCCGGCGACCTCGACGACGGTGTCCGGCCGGCCGCCGCGGTCTACGAGCGTCGCGCGCCGTGCGCCGGCTGAGGCGGCCCCCGTCGTCGCGGGCGGGCGGGCCGGCGCGGCGGCGCGAGGGGCGACGGCGGCGCGCGGCGTCTCGGCCCGGAAAATGGGGTACGACCCGAGCACGCGCAGCGAGGCCGCCTGCCCGGCCGCGGCCCCGACCGACTGGCGGACGCGCTCGTCGTGCATCCCGCCCTCCAGGTCGATGTAGAACAGGAACTCGAACGGCGCCGTCGGGCTGGGCCGGCTCTCCAGCTTGGTCAGGTTGAGGCCGGCCGCGTCGAAGGCGCCCAGCACGCGCACGAGCGCGCCCCCGCTGTGGTCGGTCGAGACCACCAGCGACGTCTTGTGCGGCAGGCGGGCGTCGTGCGCCAGCGGCTCGGCCGCGACCACCAGGAAGCGCGTGTAGTTCTCCTTGCGGTTGGCCACGTGGCGCTTGATGACCTGAAGCCCGTAGAGCGCCGCCGCGTCCTCGCCCGCGATCGCCGCCCGCGTCCGGTCGCCGGAGGCGGCCACCAGCCGGGCCGCGCCGGCCGTGTCGTCCTCGGCGTCCACGCGGACGCCGTCCAGGCCGGCCAGGAACAGGCTGCACTGGGCCAGCGCCTGGGGGTGGCTGCCGACGCGCGCCACGTCGGCCAGCCGGACGCCGTCCAGGGCCAGCAGGCAGTGCTCCACCTTGACGACCTCCTCGCCGACGATGTGGAGGCCCGGCTCCGTCAGCAGGTCGTAGACGCCCGCGATGGGGCCGGCCGTCGTGTTCTCGACCGGCAGCACGGCGCGGTCGGCGTCGCCGCGCTGGAGCGCGTCGATGGCGGCTCCGAACGTGCGCGCGCCCTGGAACGCCGCGCCGCCGACGGGCGCAAAGTGGCGCCGGGCCGCCGAGTGGCTGTAGCAGCCCGGGTCGCCCTGGTAGGCCACGCGCAGCGCCTCGGCCTCGCCCCGCTGGCGGACCGCCTGGAACTGGACCGAGTGGCGCAGGATCTGACGGAACAGCGTGGACGCGAAGTAGCCGTCGACGCCGGCGTCCTCGGCCAGCGCCTGAACGCGGGCCAGCAGGTCGTGCTCGCGGTCGGGGTCCTGGATCGGCAGCGCGTCGTCGCCGGCCTTGACGGCGGCCACGTCCGTCACCAGCCGCTGGCGGTCGGCGAGGGCCTGGACCAACCGGCGGTCGACGGCGTCGAGATCGTCGCGGAGATCAGAAAGGTCGGGCATGGGCGTAGGCAACAAAAAAGCCCGCCGGAGGGGGCGGGCTTGGGGAGAGAGTCGGGAGGATGCGATCTCCCTACAGCCTCCGGCCCACCGGCTGCGTAAACCGGTACCCGCAAAACGGATAGGCGGCGGCAAACACGGGACGGGCAGGGGTCATGCCGCAGAGTAGCCGCTGGGCGAGCGTCCGCGCAAGGGCCGGCGCCAGAGGGGCGCGGCTTTCGGTCCTGGAAGCGCTTTCCTTCTCGGAGCGGAGCCTGCCCCGGCGCCCTCGCTCGGGCCGTCTTTTGGTTGGTCCTCCAGGCGCATCGCCAGCGGCCGGCCGGAAACCTCCGCTGCCGGCTGGCGGTCCGCGAGCGCACGCCCTCCCGACGCTCCAATGTCCCCGAACCCGCACGCGGGGCCGCTCGTCTCGCTCTGGCGCGCCGGCCGGCACGTCGGCGGGCGCTGGCTGTGGCGCGGGCTGGACGTGGACGTGATGCCGGGCGACCGGCTGGCCGTCGTCGGGCCGTCCGGCGCCGGCAAGACGCTGCTGCTGCGGGCGCTGGCCGGGCTCGACGCGCTCGACGAGGGGGCCCTCCTCTCCGGCGCCGACCGCCAGCCGGTCGAGGACCTCCCCCGGCACCGCGCCGCCGTCGCGATGGTGGCCCAGCGCCCGGCGCTGTTCGAGGGGACCGTCCGCGACAACCTCCGGGCGCCGTTCGAGTACGGCGTGCGCGGGGGCGCCGTCTACGACGAGGACGCCGGCCGCGCGCTGCTGGCGGCGCTCGGCCGCGAGCACGCGTTGCTGGACCAGAGCGCCCAGGCCCTCTCCGGCGGGGAGGACCAGACGGTCGGGCTGGCGCGCACGTTGCTGACCGCGCCCCGCGTGCTGATCCTGGACGAGCCCACGGCCGGCCTCGACCCCGACCGCACCGCCGCCGTCGAGGCCGCCGTCGACGCTTTCCTGGCCGCCGATCCCGGCCGGGCCGCCGTCTGGACGGGCCACGACGCCGCCCAGCTCGACCGCGTCACCAAGCGCGCCCTCCGCCTGTGAGCGCCAGTTCCATCTCGCTCGGCCAGCTCGCGCTGGCGTCGCTGCTGCTGGTGGTCGCGCTCGGCCTGTCGGTCGGGCTGCGCCTCGGGCTCACGCGCGGGCTGGCGGTGGCCGCGACCCGGATGGTGGTCCAGCTCCTCTTGGTCGGGCTGGTGCTCGACTGGGTGTTCTCGACCGACAGCGCGGTTATCGTTTTGGCGCTGGCGGTCGGGATGGCGCTGCTGGCCGGCCACGCGGCCGTCCGGCGGACGTCGCGGCGCTTCCCGGGCATCTACCTCGACGCGCTGGCAAGCGTGCTCGGCGCGTCGTTTGTCGTCACCGGCGCGGGCGTGCTGGGCGTCCTCCGCACCGATCCGTGGTACGACCCGCAGTACGTGATCCCGCTCCACGGGATGCTGCTGGGCAACGCGCTGACGGGCATCTCGCTGTCGCTGGACCGCTTTATGGACGGCGCCAGCCGAGGCCGCGGCTTGGTCGACGCCCGGCTGGCGCTGGGCGCGACGCGCTGGGAGGCCGCCCGTCCGCTGGTGCGCGACGCCGTCCGCACCGGCCTGGTGCCGATCACGAACAGCATGGCCGTGATGGGCGTGGTGAGCCTACCGGGCATGATGACGGGCCAGATCCTGGCCGGCGCGCCGCCGGCCCAGGCCGTCCGCTACCAGATCCTGATCGTGTTCATGATCGCGGCGTGCGTGGCGCTGGCGGCGCTGGCCGTCGTGGGGCTGGCCTACCGCCGTCTGTTCACGGCCGACCACCGCTTCCGTCCCGAGCGGCTCCGGGACGCCGGCTAGCTCCGTGGCGCCGGCCAGCCATCGCCCGTGCCGGCCGCCAGTCGGGGGCCGGTTCTCGGATTCTCTGGTCCGCCGACGGCACCACCGATGCCGGGGCCGCGTTGTGTCGCCGTCCGCGGCGCCGCGTGGGTGCCGCCCCCCTCCGACTCCAACTCATGATCCGCCCCCTCCTCGCCGCCGCCCTGCTGGCGGTCGCGCCCGCCGCGCTCGCCCAGGCCCCCGCCGACGACAACGCGCCGCCCGCCAACTGGCACCTGCTCGACCGCGACACCGACGGCGTCGTCGGCATCAGCCTCGACGACGCCTACGCCATCCTGCCCGACCGGGCGCCGCGCGAGGTCGTGGTCGCCATCCTGGACTCGGGCGTCGACATCGAGCACCCCGACCTGGCGCCCGTCCTGTGGACCAACCCCGGCGAGGTGGCCGGCAACGGCGTCGACGACGACGGCAACGGCTACGTGGACGACGTCCACGGGTGGAGCTTCCTCGGCGGCCCCGGCGGCAACATGGAGCACGACACGCTGGAGCTGGCCCGGTTGGTGGCCGCCTGCCGCCGCGGCGCGCCCGACCCGACCTACAGCGACTGCGAGGCTCTGGAGGCCGACCTGGAGGCCCAGCGCGCGCCGCTCGCCCAGCAGGCGGCCCAGATCGGGATGCTGCTCGGCGCCGTCCGCAGCGCCGACGCCACGTTCCGCGAGCGCTACGGCGACGACTACGACGTGACCGCGCTCGCCCTGGAGGGCGACGAGGCCGAGGCCGCCCGGCCGCTCCTGTTCCTCGCCCAGCAGGGCGCCTCGCTCTCGGACCTGGAGGCGTTCTCGGACCAGATCTCGTCCCGGCTGGAGTACAGCCTCAACCCGGACTACGACGAGCGCGGCCTGGTCGGCGACGACTACGCCGACGTGAACGAGCGCGACTACGGGGTCTCCGACGTGGTCGGCCCCGACTCGAACCACGGCACCGGCGTCGCCGGGCTGGTGGCGGCGGCGCGCGGCAACGACGTCGGCATCGACGGCATCGCGCCGGCCCGGATCATGGTCGTGCGGACGGTGCCGGGCGGCGACGAGCGCGACAAGGACGTCGCCAACGCCATCCGCTACGCGGTCGACAACGGGGCCGACATCATCAACATGAGCTTTGGCAAGTCGTACTCGCCCCAGAAGGACGTCGTCGACCGGGCCGTGGCCTACGCCGTCGAGAACGGCGTGCTGCTGGTCCACGCGGCCGGCAACTCGGGCGAGGACATCGACACGGCGGACAACTTCCCCAACCGCACGTTCTTGGACGGGACGGTCACGGGCGGCTGGCTGGAGGTCGGCGCCAGCCAGTCCGACCGCGCCGCGCTGGCGGCCGGGTTCTCCAACTACGGCCGGGTCAACGTGGACCTGTTCGCGCCCGGCGCGGCGGTCACGTCGCTGAAGCCCGGCGACGGGACCCAGACGGCCAACGGCACGTCGTTCGCCGCGCCCGTCGTGGCCGGCGTGGCGGCGCTGGTGATGGCCTACTACCCCGACCTCACGGCCGAGGAGGTCCGCCAGGTCCTGCTCGACTCGTCGGTGCGCTACGCCGGCGAGGAGGTCACGCGGCCGGGCGACGGGATCGCGGTCACGTTCGACCAGCTCTCGGCCACAGGCGGCGTGGTCAACGCGGCGATGGCCCTCCGGCTGGCGGAGCAGCGCTCGGCCGAGTAAGGCCGCCTAAGCGCGGCGGCTCGGGGCCGGCTCCGCTGTGGGGCCGGCCCTGATTCGTTTGGCCGGTGGACCCAGGCCCGAGCCCCCCGGGTGCTCCGGGCTCATCACCGAACCCACCATGCCCGCCTACGCCAAAGGGGACACGGTCGAGTGGACCTGGGGCCGCGGCACCGCGACCGGCGCCGTCCAGGAGTCCTTCACTGAGCGCGTGACCCGCACCATCAAAGGCACAGAGGTCACGCGCGACGCCGACGACGGCAACCCCGCCTACCTGATCCAACAGGACGACGGCGACCGCGTGCTCAAGTCCGAAAGCGAACTCTCGAAACCATGACCGTCCCCCTCTCCGCCGCACTCGGCTGGGCCGTCGGGATGCGGAGCGTCACGCCGCCCGCCGCCCTGTCCCGCGCCCTCGCCCAGAACGCCCATCCCCACCCGAACCGCCAGCCGGCCCACGCCCTCGCGTCCGGCGCCGCGAGCGGGCTGTTGCCCGTCGCCGCGCTGGGCGAGATGGTGATGGACAAGCTGCCCTCGACCCCAGACCGCACCTCGGCTCCGGTGCTGGCCGGGCGGATCGCGTCCGGCGCTCTCGTGGGCGTCGTGCTCGGCCAGGTCCGCCGGACGAGCCCCGTCGCCGCCGCGCTGGCGGGCGCGGCCGGCGCGGCGGTCTCGTCGTTCGCGATGATGCGCCTCCGCGGCTGGGCCGGCGCACGGCTCGGCGTGCCCGACGCCGCCGTGGCCGTCGCCGAGGACGCGCTGGCGGTCGGCCTGAGCACCGCCGTCGTCCGCCGAGCGCTGCAGTAGTCCGCTGACGCGCGCCGCCAGCGGGGCGCACGCACGAGCGCCCGGCCCCACGAGGGGACCGGGCGCTCAGACCGATGAGCGGTGGCTAGGCGTCGTTGCCGTCGCCCTCATCGCCCGTGATAAACTGGCCTGCGATGGCGAGAACGGCCTGCATGTCGAGGCCCTCGTCGAACGCCTCGGTGATGTCGTTGCGGGTGTAGCCCTTGCCGTCGAACGCGCTCACCAGGTCGACGCCGCCCTGGGTCACGTTGTCCTCGGACGGGAAGCCGTTGCCGGCGCCGTAGACGGGCGCGATGGCGGCCGGGGCGCCGGGCTGGTCGCGCGGGACCCAGCCCTGAACGGCCGGGCTCTCGGTGAGCCGGCGGATGGCCGCCGCGTGGCGCGCCTCGACGGAGTGGATCTGGAGCGCCGTGGTGAGGTAGTCCTTGTTGGAGATCGCCGTCGCCTGGCCCTTGTAGGCACGGACGCCGGTGTCCTCCAGGCCCTGCGCCAGCGTCGCGATGTTGGCGAACGAACTGAGGAAAGGCGTGAACGTGAAGTCGTCGTCGGTGTAGTCCACCGGGTCAGCGCCTGCGCCGGAGATCGCGCCGCGCAGCAGCGTGACGTGGGCCTCCTCGTCCTCGCGGAGCCTCGTAAAGAGGCCCTGGGCACCCGCAGGAACCAGGTTGGTGTCCTCCACCTGGCGGTAGAACGAGCGCTCGAGGTATTCGAGCGTCAGCGCGTAGTTGAGCACGGCGACGTCGCCGCTGCCCATCGACTGGGCGCTGGCCCGGCCGGGCCGGACAAACGGGAGTGCCGCGATGGCGGCGCCGAGGCCGATCTGGCCCGTTCGGCGGAGCGCCGAGCGGCGCGAGGTGACGTTGTCTAGCGAGAGCTCGCCAAACTGAGTGATAAGGTCGTTCATAGGATAGAGTAGGATCGGGGTCGTGGAGCGAGCCGCCAGCGGCTGGCGCTCTAGCTCGACGGGATGTTGATGACGGCGATGGTCTCGGTGATGAACGGCGTCGCGCGGCCGCCGCGGCCGACGACTTCGCTCGGCTCCAGGGCCAGGTCGAGAGCCGTGTCCGACGTGACCACGTTGTCGCCGGAGATCGCGTTGTTGGCGAGCAGCCCCGAGATCACCGAGGCGTGCCGAGCCTCGACCGACACGATCTTGCCGGCGACCAACAGGTAATCGTCGCTGGTGATGTAGCGGCCGGCGCCGTTGTAGGCGCCCACGCCGGTGTCCTCCAGCGCCTGCGACGTCGTCAGGACAGACGTGCGCGAGGCAAAGTTGACCGAGCCAAAGTTGGGCGTCAGCGCCCCGATGACGGCGCTCTCGCCGCCCGCCTGGACGATCGCCGCCCGCAGAAAGTCGCGGTGGATCGCCTCGTGCTTGGCCAGGTCGTCCAGGATGGCCCGCTCGTCGGTGCTAAACGTCGATCCGTAGGCCCCGTCGCTGACGACGGTGTCGTAGAACGCCGCCTCCAGCTGCTCCAGCGCGTAAGCGTAGTTGAGCACGCCGAAGTCGTTCGAAAAGTCGAGGCGGACGTCGGCGTCATCGTCGTTGTCGTTGGAGTCGCAGGCGGCCAGGGTAGAGGCCGCCGTCACGGCGCCGAGGCCGAGCCCTGCGCGCTTAAAGAAGGCGCGGCGGCTCGTCGGCGCGGCGGTGTCCGGAAGAGGGGGAGTAGACATAGGGCGTAAGGGATGGGATGCGGGTGCAACCGGGGTCGCGGGTGTTCATCCTACGCCGCTACAACGCCCAAAGCGCCCCAGACTCCTCAGAATGAGCGCCTGTCCTACATCGACGGGCACGAAGTCCCTCCGTCCGGGGCGGCCGTACCGGCCCAGGTCCGGACCGGCCCGTGCAGCTGGCGGGCAGGGCCCGCCGCCGGGCCGTCCGCCCTGAGTCGGCCTCGGCCCCAGGGCGCTAGGCGCTCGCCAGGCGGAGGTCCTGCGCCTTGAGCTGGAGCGTCGTCCGCCCGTTCCAGGTGTTCTCGTCCACCTGGAACGCCAGCTCGAGCGGGCTGCCTCGGCGGACGCTGGCGAGCGCGGTCTCGTAGCGGTCGGCCAGGCCGAAGCCGATCACCGGGAACGCCGCGCCGCCGTCGGCCTGGGCGACGCGCATCCGGAGGTGCTGCTGCTGGGCGCCGACGCACGACGGCTGGCCGACGACGCGCAGGCCCGTGCCCCAGAACGTCGGGCGGAGGTTGTCCGGCCCGTGGGGCCCGAACTGCTTGAGCACGCTCCAGAACCGGGGCGTCACGTCGGCGAGGTGGAGCGCGGCGTCGAGCTCGATCTCCGGCACCAGGTCGTCGGCGTCGGTCACGGCCAGGGCGACGGCGGCCTGCATCCGCTCGCGGAGCTCGTCGACGCGGTCGATGGGGAGCGCCAGACCGGCGGCGAAGGCGTGGCCGCCGAAGCGCGTGAGCAGATCCGAGCACTGGGCGAGCGCGTCGTAGATCGAGATGCCCTTGACGGACCGCGCCGAGCCCTTAGCGGTGCCCGTGGCGCCGTTCGAGGTCAGGAGCAGCGTCGGCCGGTGGAAGTGCTCGGCGACGCGGCTGGCGGTGATGCCGATGACGCCGGCGTGCCAGCCGGGCTTGTAGACGACGAGCGCCATCGGGTCGTCCTCCATCAGCCGCTCGGCGATCTCGAACGCCTCGTCGCGCGTGGTCCGGTCGAGGTCGCGGCGGCGCAGGTTGAGGCCCTCGATCTCGTCGACCAGCTGGCGGGCGCGGACGGGGTCGTCGGAGGCCAGGAGCTCGGCGGCGAGCCCGGCGTCGGCGATCCGCCCGGCGGCGTTGATGCGCGGGCCGATCTGGAACACCATCTTGCTCGCCGTGCAGCCGTCGAGCTCCACGCCGGCCTTGTCCGCCAGCGCGGCGATGCCCACGCGCGGGGCGTCGGAGAGCTGGCGGAGCCCGGCCCGCATCAGCACGCGGTTCTCGCCCACCATCGGGACGATGTCGCAGGCCGTGCTCACGGCCACCAGGTCGAGGTAGGGCCACGCCTCCTCCGGCGGCAGCCCCAGCTCGTCGATCACGGCCTGGATCAGCTTGAACCCCACGCCGCACCCGCTCAGGCCCTTGAACGGGTAGTCGCAGTCGGGGCGCTTGGGGTCGAGGACGGCGGCCGCCGCCGGCAGCACGTCGCCGGCCGTGTGGTGGTCGCAGATCACCAGGTCGATGCCGATCGACTGCGCGTAGCCGGCGGCGTCGATGGCCGTGATGCCGCAGTCGAGCGCCACGATCAGCGTCGCGCCCCGGGCAGCGGCCACGTCGATGCCCGCCTCGCCCAGTCCGTAGCCGTGCTCGAAGCGGTTGGGGATGAAGAAGCTGGCCTCGACGCCCTGGCTCTTGAGGAACGTCAGCATCATGGCCGTCGACGTGGTGCCGTCCACGTCGTAGTCGCCGTAGACGAGCACCGTCTCCTGCTGGCGGATCGCGGCGACGAGCCGCTCGACGGCGCGGTCCATGTCGCGCATCCGGTACGGGTCGTGCAGGCGCGAGAGCGTGGGTCGGAAGAACGTGTGGGCGTCGTCGTAGGAGCGGACGTCGCGGAGGGCGAGCGAGCGGGCGAGCGGGCGGGGCAGCTTGTTGAGGCCGGCCGCCAGCACGTCGACCGCCGCCTCGTCCTCGACCGGCCGCAAGGTCCAGCGGTACGGGGAGCCGGTGGCCTCGACGTCAGAGGCCCCGGCAGCAGAATCGTTGAGCATCGTGTCGCGATGCGTTGCCGCACCGCCATCAGTTTTTAGATGCCCGAAGATACTCGGCCCCAGCTACGGCATCAGGCGTAACCCTACAAAGCCCAGCATCCGCCCCGACGTGCCGCCCTCGGCGCGGTAGGAGAAGAACCGGTCGTTGTCGCCGACGGTGCAGGCCCCCGACGCCTCGACCTCCGCCACCCCCGCCGCCCCCAGCTGGCGGACCAGTTCGGCGCGCAGGTCTACGTGGGGCCGCGGCCACTCGGGCCGGCGCGCGACCACGGACGGGTCGAACTGGGCGGCCACCTCCTCGCCCACCTCGAACGCGTCGAGCGAGATGCACGGCCCCACGGCGGCCCGGGTC
The DNA here is from genome assembly GCA_947493945.1 of uncultured bacterium. Lineage (GTDB taxonomy): Bacteria > Bacteroidota > Rhodothermia > Rhodothermales > Rubricoccaceae > Rubrivirga. Next base: position 608,522 of record CANLSR010000001.1, read on the forward strand.
CGGCCCGGCTCGGCGCCCAGGTCCGCCATGGCCTCGACCGTCCGGCCGACGACGCCGGCGACGGTCCCCCGCCACCCGCTGTGGCACGCGCCGGCCACCCGGGCCTCGGGGTCCACCAGCAGCACCACGCCGCAATCGGCCGCGACGACGCTCAGCACCAGGCCCGCCACGTCGGTCACCAGCCCGTCGTGCTCCGGCGTGTGGCCGGGCCCTCGGACGGTCGCCACGTCGGCGCCGTGGACCTGGCCGACGGAGGCGACGGGAAGGCCGGTCCGCTCCGCCAGCCGCGCGCGCGCGCCGTCGGAGCCGGCCTCGGCGGGCGAGAAGGCCCGGGTGGTGAAGCCGGCCGCCACGTCGGGGCCAAGCGAGCGGATGGGGTCGATGTCGTTCATGGCCGTAGGGCGCGCTCGGCGGCGCGGCGTGAGACGTCGAGGGGAAGCTCGCGGCCGGTCCACTGGCGGTAGGCGCCGGCGGCCTGAGCCAGCAGCATCGGGAGCCCGCCGACGACGGTGGCGCCCCGGTCGCCGGCGGCGAGCATCAGCGGCGTTCGGGCCGGGCGGTACACCAGGTCATAGACGATCTGGCTGGCGCGGAAGTCGTCGGCGCGTGGCCAGGGCGAGGCGCCGTCGCCCATCCCCACCGGCGTCGCGTTGACGACCAGGGCCGCCGCGCGCACGTCCTCGGCGGCGTCCCCAGGGTGGAGGGCCACACGCTCAACGCCCTCCCCGACCGCCCCCAGGTCTCGGAAGAGCGCCTCGGCCTGCGCGGGCCGTCGCGCGACGACCGCCAGCCGCGAGGGCCGGAGCTCGGTCAGCACGGCGTATGCCACGGCTCGCGCTGCGCCTCCGGCTCCCAAGACCGTGACCGCGCCGGCCGCCAGCCGCTCGCGGTAGGGGCCGAGAGGAGACAGGAAGCCGGCGACGTCGGTGTTGTCGGCGTGCCACCCGGCCTCGGTCCGAACCAGGGTGTTGGCGGCGCCCAACGCTCGGGCCGTCGCGGAGGCCGTCTGCGCCAAGTCGAGCGCCGCCCGCTTGTGCGGGAGGGTCACGTTGGCGCCCCGAGCGCCCAGCGCCCACAGCCCGCGCGCAGCCTCCGCCAGCTGGCCGGGCTCGACGGCGCACGCGAGGTACACCAGGTCCAAACCCTCGGCCCGAAAGGCGGCGTTGTGGATGGCGGGCGAGACCGAGTGCGCGACGGGGTCCCCCAGCAGCACCACCAGGCCCGTCGAGGCGGACGGGGCCTCCGGCCGCTCGCCGCCCGCTTCCGTCACGCCCGCTCGTCGCCCGCGGTGCCCCGGCCCAGCCCGCTCGGCCCGCTCGGCCCGGACATCAGGTCGGGGTAGGCGCGGCGGATCTCCTCGGCCCGCGACGGGTCCAGCTCCGCCGCCCGGCGGAAGGAGCGGACGGCGCTCTCGCGCTGCCCCACCGCCGCCAGCGCCCACGCCTGGCGTAGGTGGGCCTCGGACGAGGTCGGGTCGAGGCGGATCACCTGGGAGAACGCCTCCAGCGCCTCAGCGCGCAAGCCGGCCTCCAGCCGCGTCTCGGCCAGGTCTAGCCACGCGTCTTTGCTCTCGGGGTCGAGCCGGACAACGTGCGTGTAGGACCGGATCGCGTCGTCGATCTGCCCCGCGTTGTACTCCGTGTCGGCCCGGGCGTGCCAGTACTCGCTCTCCTCCGGCGCCAGCGAGATGGCCCGCGCGAACGAGACCAGCGCCTCGCTGTGGAGCGACTGCGCGTCCAGCGCGCAGCCCATGCCGTACCACGCGTCCGCATAGTCGGCGTCGTCGGATACGGCCCGGCGGAAATACTCGACCGCGGCCGGGTAGTCGGCGAGGTCGTCGTAGGCCAGGCCCAGGTTGTAGAACGTGGCCGCGTCGCCGTCCTCGTGTTCGAGCACCTTGAGGTAGCTGTCCGCCGCGTCCTGGGCCTCGCCCAGGTTGGCGAGCGCGTTGCCTCGGTTGTACCACGCCGACGTGAACCCGTCGTCGATGGCCACGGCGAAGTCGTAGGACTCGACGGCCCCCTCGTACCGGTCGAGCCGGTTGAGCACGATCCCGCGGTTGTACCACGCGTTCTGCGCGTACGGGTCCACGTCGATCTGGCGGTCGTAGGCGACGACGCTGTCCTCCAGCCACCCCAGCTGGTCGTAGCAGTAGCCGAGCTCGTACCAGACCTCCGGGTGCTCCGGGTCCACGTCCGCGCACCGCTCGAGCACCGCGGCCGCCTCGTCGTACCGCGCCAGCTTTTCGAGCGCGATGGCCTGGTTGAACAGCGCGTCCGAGGCCAGCGGATCGAACGCCAGCGCGGTCTCGAAGTCCTCCAAGGCGTCCTCGGAGCGGTCCAGCGTGTCGAGCGTGATGCCCCGGTTGATCAGCGTCTCCGCGTCCACGGGGTTCAGCTCCAGCGACTTGTCGTAGGCCTCTAGCGCCTGGTCGTGACGCTCCAGGTGGTTGAGCAGGATCCCACGCCGCATCCAGGGATCCGACGAGCCTGGCGACTGCTCCAATTGGTGGTCCACAACCGCCAGCGCCTCCTCCAACCGCCCCGTCTCGAAGTAAACCGTAGCGATGTACTCGAGGTCGTCCGCGTCGAAAAACCCAGGCCCACCCTCGCGCAGGTAGGTCTCGTAGGACTGGACGATCTCGTCCGAGCGCTGGCCGTCGAGCGGGTCGTCGAACTCGAAATCGAACATTCGCAATCGGGCTTCAGCCCCGGCAACAGGAGACAAGCGGGCCACGGAAGCTCAATGCCGCGGCGTGTCGGCACTAGTATAGCCGGCCCGCGCGGGCGATGCAACGGCCGCCGCCCGTACTCGCGCCGTCTTGTCCGACCTCTGAGACGCCCGCCTCTGTAGCTTCTAGCTCTCCCCCACCTCATGTTCTTCAGTTTCGAGGGAATCGACGGATCTGGCAAGAGCACCCAGGCTCGCCGGCTCGCAGACGCCGTCCGGAGGCTGGGCCGGGAGGTCGTGGAGGTCCGTGAACCAGGCGGGACGGACCTGGGGGAGCGCATCCGAGCGCTCCTCCTCGACCCCGAGGCCGCGGTCCACCCCCACGCCGAACTCCTCCTGTTCTCGGCGGCCCGCGCCCAACTGGTCGCCGACGTGATCGAGCCGGCCCTGGAGCGAGGCGCTACCGTCATAGCCGACCGCTTCTACGATTCGTCCACTGCGTACCAAGGTGGGGGCCGGCAGCTAGCGGCCCCCCAATGGATGACCCGACTCCACAGATTTGCAACGGCCGGACGCTCTCCAGACCGAACCTACTTGATCGACGTCCCCCTCGCCGTCGCCGCCAGTCGCCGAGCCGGCCGCGACGCCGACCGGATGGAGAGCGGTGGCACGGCGTTCTATACGCGTGTGCGAGACGCCTACCTAGCGCTGTCGACCGAGGCACGTATACAAGTGCTGGACGGTACCGAGTCAGCTGATGACATCCACCAGGCGATCTGGTCAGACGCGAAGTCGCTACTAGAGGTGTAGCGCCCGGCGATTCCCAGGACCTACTGTGTCAGTGGCCGGGGCGGAACGCCTCATCTGACTCTGGAACAACAGAGCGGGCATCCACCAAACCGCTTTCCGGGAGCCGCCGTCGACATCACTCTACCGGTTGACTCCAAACGAACGCCCAACCCGGGGAGGTCAAAGAGCCCAAGATGGACTAACAAAGAGAACCCCGCCGCTCCGAAAAGCGACGGGGTTCTACAGGGACTTGGCAACGACCTACTCTTCCACCTTGCGGCAGTACCATCGGCGCAGCGGGGCTTAACGGCTCTGTTCGGAATGGGAAGAGGTGGGTCCCCCGCGCAATGGTCACCAAGAATCGAGTGACATGGGTAGCCGTAGCAAAACTGCACCAGGGGAGGCTGGCAAAGCCAACCGTCCTGCGTCCTTGTCTCTTTCATCGAGCGCCTTGAACATCACCTCACAACCGTACACTCGTACGAGGTGTGGTGCTTCAAGCTCACATAGGTAATTAGTACGGCTCGGCTGAACACATTGCTGTGCGTACACCTACCGCCTATCAACGTCCTCATCTCGAACGACCTATAAGGGAGATCTCATCTTGTGGTGGGCTTCGTGCTTAGATGCTTTCAGCGCTTATCCCTTCCCGACGTAGCTACCCAGCAATGCAACTGGCGTCACAACTGGTACACTAGAGGTCAGTCCGTCCCGGTCCTCTCGTACTAAGGACAGCTCCACTCAAATCTCCAACGCCCGCAGCAGATAGGGACCGAACTGTCTCACGACGTTCTGAACCCAGCTCGCGTACCGCTTTAATGGGCGAACAGCCCAACCCTTGGGACCTTCTCCAGCCCCAGGATGCGATGAGCCGACATCGAGGTGCCAAACCTCCCCGTCGATGTGAACTCTTGGGGGAGATAAGCCTGTTATCCCCGGCGTACCTTTTATCCTTTGAGCGACGGCCCTTCCATTCGGGACCGCCGGATCACTAAACCCTACTTTCGTACCTGCTCGACCTGTATGTCTCGCAGTCAAGCGTCCTTGTGCTTTTACACTCTACGCACGATTACCGACCGTGCTGAGGACACCTTTGGGAGCCTCCGTTACTCTTTAGGAGGCGACCGCCCCAGTCAAACTACCCACCTAACACTGTTCCCCGACCGGATCACGGCCGCGGGTTAGGCATCGACCAAAACAAGGGCGGTATTTCAAGGGTGGCTCCACGGCGCCTGGCGACGCCGCTTCAAAGCCTCCCGCCTATCCTACACGTGTTTTGGCAGATGTCAATGCTAAGCTGTAGTAAAGGTGCACGGGGTCTTTCCGTCCCGCTGCGGGTACCCGGCGTCTTCACCGGGACCACAATTTCACCGAGCGCGCGGTCGAGACAGTGCCCAACTCGTTGCACCATTCGTGCAGGTCGGAACTTACCCGACAAGGAATTTCGCTACCTTAGGACCGTTATAGTTACGGCCGCCGTTTACTGGGGCTTCGGTCGAAAGCTTCGCCACAAGGGCTAACCTCCTTCCTTAACCTTCCAGCACCGGGCAGGTGTCACTCCCTATACGTCGTCTTGCGACTTGGCAGAGAGCTGTGTTTTTGCTAAACAGTCGGTTGGGCCTTTTCACTGCGGCCACCCAGAGGGTGGCGTCCCTTCTTCCGAAGTTAGGGGACTAATTTGCCTAGTTCCTTGACCGCGCATCACTCGAGCGCCTGAGGATACTCTCCTCGCCTACCTGTGTTGGTTTACGGTACGGGCACCCTTGACAACGTACGACGCTTTTCTCGGCAGTGTACTCGGGGCCACTATGGGTTCACCTCTCGGATTCCCCTACTGTCGTATTTCGGCCTTGAGGACCGGCGGATTTGCCTACCAGTCCAGCCTACGTACTTCAACGACCCATTCCGTCGGGTCGCGGGCCTTACGTTTCTGCGTCACGCCTTACGTTAACGTCTTTGGGTGGTACGGGAATATTAAACCCGTTTGCCATCGCCTACGCCTTTCGGCCTCGGCTTAGGTCCCGACTAACCCTGTTCCGATTAACGTTGAACAGGAACCCTTAGGCTTACGGCGGACAGGTTACTCTCCTGTCTTATCGTTACTCATTCCTACATTTTCTCTTCCATCCGCTCCACCTACACTCACGTGATGGCTTCAGCGCTGATGGAATGCTCCCCTACCACTCTACGTAGTAGAATCCGAAGCTTCGGCGCCATGCTTGATGCCCGATACATTTTCGATGCCGGACCGCTCGACTAGTGAGCTATTACGCACTCTTTAAATGAATGGCTGCTTCTAAGCCAACATCCTAGTTGTCTAAGCAGTCCGACCTCCTTTGGTCAACTTAGCATGGACTTGGGGGCCTTAGCTGTCGATCTGGGTTGTTTCCCTCTCGGACACGGATCTTATCACCCGCGCCCTCACTGCCTCTGAACATGTGTCCGGCATTCGGAGTTTGTCTGGAGTTGGTACCCGGTGAAGGGCCCGCGTCCAATCAGTGCTCTACCTCCGGCACACTTTGGAGAGACGCTGTACCTAAATACATTTCGGGGAGTACGAGCTATTTCCAAGTTTGATAGGCCTTTCACCCCTACCCACAGCTCATCGGAGCCTTTTTCAACAGACACCCGTTCGGTCCTCCACGCGGTCTTACCCGCGCTTCAACCTGGCCATGGGTAGCTCACCTGGTTTCGCGTCTACCCCCACTGACTATGCGCCCTATTCAGACTCGCTTTCGCTTCGGCTTCGGCGCTGAACGCCTTAACCTTGCCAGTGAGGAGTAACTCGTAGGATCATTATGCAAAAGGCACGCCGTCACCCGACAAGCGGGCTCCGACTGGTTGTAAGCACACGGTTTCAGGTACTATTTCACTCGCCTACTAGGCGTTCTTTTCACCTTTCCCTCACGGTACTAGTGCACTATCGGTCACGAGAGAGTACTTAGCCTTACCAGATGGTGCTGGCAGATTCCCACAAGATTTCTCCGGTCCCGTGGTACTCAGGTGCCTGCGGTGCTGCGTGCGTTACGTCTACGGGACTATCACCCTCTATGGTGTGGCTTTCCAGGCCACTTCGTCTTGCGCGTGCAGATCACCTTATGCAGGTCCTACAACCCCGACAGAGCCGAAACTCTGTCGGTTTGGGCTATTCCCCGTTCGCTCGCCACTACTTAGGGAGTCACTATTGTTTTCCTTTCCTCCGGGTACTTAGATGTTTCAGTTCCCCGGGTTGGCTCCTACACCCTATGTTTTCAGGTGCAGGTAACTGGTCTTCAACCAGCTGGGTTTTCCCATTCGGACATCCGCGGATCGGTGAGTATTTGCCTCTCCCCGCGGCTTATCGCAGCTTATCACGTCCTTCATCGCCTTCTCGTGCCAAGGCATCCACCGTGTGCTCTTAGTCGCTTGATGCGACCTCGTATGAGTCTACGTTCGTTCTGGAGATGTTCCAGAGCGCTCGATGCTTGATTAAATCAGCAAGACGAGTTCTGATTCGCTGCCCGAAGGCAGCAAGGTCGAACTCGACCCTGATGCAGTTTTGCTACGGCTACAACATGTCAATGAACTGTCTGGGTCATCCCGAGGGAGTCGCCAGCCCGTCGCCGCACATGATCACTGACTGATCGGGCGTCGGGTTGTGGAGCCAGAGGGAGTCGAACCCCCGACATCCTGCTTGCAAAGCAGGCGCTCTACCAACTGAGCTATGGCCCCGATAAGCATGACTGGCGGTTGCTATGGGAAGCAGTACCAGCGGTGGGACTGGGAGGAGTTGAACCTCCGACCTCACGCTTATCAGGCGTGCGCTCTAACCACCTGAGCTACAGTCCCAGGCTACACCGAGGTGCGTTGGGACGGTCGCTCCGGTGGGAGCGGACCAACAACGGTCGTAAAGAACAGAGGCCGAGACCTCGTGGGACGTGGTCCCGAGTGGAGCGCCAACCTACCAGACCGCAGAGGGTCTGACCGTGAAGGCATTCCGAACACCCGTTGGTACCGGGGTTGAGAGAGAGAAGCATAGCGAGCCCACGACGACCGCCAGCGCGATGCGCTGCGATCAGAGGAGCAGTCGAGCTCTGTTAGAGGTAATCCAGCCGCACCTTCCGGTACGGCTACCTTGTTACGACTTAGCCCCAGTTACTGAGTTCACCTTCGGCCGCTCCCTCCCTAAGGTTGGGTCACGGACTTCGGGCGCCCTCAACTTCCATGGCTTGACGGGCGGTGTGTACAAGGCCCGGGAACGTATTCACCGCGTCATTGCTGATACGCGATTACTAGCGATTCCAGCTTCACGGAGTCGAGTTGCAGACTCCGATCCGAACTGAGACCGGCTTTATGGATTCGCTCCTCATCGCTGAGTGGCTGCCCATTGTACCGGCCATTGTAGCACGTGTGAAGCCCCAGGCGTAAGGGCCATGATGACTTGACGTCGTCCCCACCTTCCTCACTGCTTGCGCAGGCAGTCTCGCTAGAGTTCCCGGCATTACCCGCTGGCAACTAGCGATAGGGGTTGCGTTCGTTGCGGGACTTAACCCAACATCTCACGACACGAACTGACGACAGCCATGCAGCACCTCGCAACCAGTCCGAAGAAGGGCCCTTTTCGGGGCCTGTCCGGTTGCGTTCGAGCCTGGGTAAGGTTCTTCGCGTTGCATCGAATTAATCCACATGCTCCACCGCTTGTGCGGGCCCCCGTCAATTCCTTTGAGTTTCAACCTTGCGATCGTACTCCCCAGGTGGGATGCTTAACGCGTTAGCTTGGACACTGCACCTGAAGCGGTGCAACATCGAGCATCCATCGTTTACGGCGTGGACTACCAGGGTATCTAATCCTGTTCGCTACCCACGCTTTCGTGCCTGAGCGTCAGTACCCGTCCAGCTATCCGTCTACACTTCTGGTGTTCCTCGTGATATTTACGCATTTCACCGCTACACCACGAATTCCGATAGCCTCTCCGGGACTCAAGACTTGCAGTATCAAAGGCAGTTCACCGGTTAGGCCGGTGGCTTTCACCTCTGACTTACAAGTCCGCCTGCGCACCCTTTACACCCAGTGATTCCGGACAACGCTTGGACCCTCCGTATTACCGCGGCTGCTGGCACGGAGTTAGCCGGTCCTTATTCGTACGGTACCGTCAGACCCCACCGAGGTGGGGTGTTCTTCCCGTATAAAAGCAGTTTACGCCCCTGAGGGGTGTCTTCCTGCACGCGGCGTGGCTGCGTCAGAGTTTCCTCCATTGCGCAATATTCCTCACTGCTGCCTCCCGTAGGAGTCTGGCCCGTGTCTCAGTGCCAGTGTGGCGGATCATCCTCTCAGACCCGCTACGGATCGTCGCCTTGGTGGGCCATTACCCCACCAACTAGCTAATCCGACGCAGGCTCATCCCCAGACGGCCGAAGCCTTTGATCGGTGGTCCATGCGGACCTCCGACGTTATGTGGTATTAGCCACGGTTTCCCGCGGTTATTCCCCACCTGAGGGCAGATTGCCTACGTGTTACTCACCCGTGCGCCACTTTCCACCAGGGCAAGCCCTGGCTTCTCGTTCGACTTGCATGTGTTAAGCCCGCCGCCAGCGTTCGTCCTGAGCCAGGATCAAACTCTCCGTAGTAGAGAATCTGATCTCCTGTTTGGTCCGAAGACCGAATCAGGGATCGAGTTTTGCCGTGCCCTCTCGGACACAGCCTGCTGTTGAGCTTCTTTCTTGGAGCACCGAAGTGCTCCGGGTTGACTTTAGTTCTCGTCTGTCCGCTACGCTGGCGAACCAGCGTGAGCGGCCGACGAGGGCTCGCTATGCTTCCAATCTCTCAAGGAACGGTGCCGTGGTCGCGGCGCCAGCGGGGCTGGCCTTGCTTCCGGGGCGTCCTGCTAATCTACGGAGTCCGTAGCCAGGCGTCAAGTGCTTCACAATCTCTTTCACTTTCGTTTCCGAGCCCGGCGTGTGCCGGTTGCGAAGCCCGTGCCCTCCGCTTTGGAGGGGTGCCTATGGTACGGGATGATCGGCTGATCGTCAAGCGGAATCGAGTGGTTCACGAACCCTTCGACCCGGTCGCCTGCGGCGCCAGCTGATCGACATCCGGTAGAGAACAGTGCGGCGGGGAGCGTGTCGCGGACGACGTCGTCCCTGCTGCGGATGCCATGATAGGATCGATTCCGGGGGGCGTCCATGGACAGTCGGAGGAGAGACGGTGAGGGGACCGTGAGGCTAGACCGAGAGCCTCGCCCCGTATCTTTGAGCCGCGCCCGGGGGTCTCCCGGCGTTAACCCACAGGACTATGTCAGATACAGAGAATGGTCGCTCGCGCTCGGTCTTTACTGACCGGGCGTTTTGGCTTGGACTCGCAGCCATCGGCACGGGCCTGGTGGTGTTCGCCCTCTTGTTCAACTACGCCGTGATGCCCATCTGGACCCGGCACGACGCCTCGGTCGAGGTGCCCGACGTGAAGGACCTGGATCCCGGCGACGCCGAGAGCACCTTGCTGCTGGCGGGCCTGGAGGGCGAGTACCAAGAGCAGCCGTACAACCCCAACGTCGCGGCCGACGTGGTGGTGGACCAGAGCCCATCGGCCGGGACGGCCGTCAAGCCGGGCCGCCGCATCTACTACTACGTCAACGTGAGCCCCAAGCAGTTGGTGGCGGTGCCCGACGTGGTGTCCCGGTCCGAAGGGAACGCCCGCGAGGAGGTGGCCGAGCGCGGTCTCGTGGTGGACCGCGTCGAGATGGACTCGGTCCGGACTCCCTACGAGAACACGGTCACGCGCCAGTTGCCGACGGCCGAGAGCCGGGTCCCCGTCGGGACGCGGGTGACGCTGTGGATCAGCCCTGGCATCGAGAGGGGCCGGGAGGTGACGGTGCCCGGCGTGGTGGGGATGCCCGTCGATCAGGCGCGGGCCGAGATCGTGGGCGCGGAGCTGTGGGTGGACTCTCCGCGCGCGACGAGCGGCGAGGTGACTCGGCAGGAGCCCGTCCGCGGCGAGAAGCTGAAGCCGGGTGAGGAGGTCCGCATCTTTACCGGCAGCGACTCTTAGGCGGGGCAGGTCCTGCCAGTCGCGGCCCCTGTGCCGCCATCGCCGTGCGCTCCCTAGGCTGGCGTGACACCCGCCGCGCTGGCGCCGTCCACGCCGACCGCCAGCGCGGCGGGCGTGGACCGGCGGTGGCCTCTCCGGCGGAGTCGAGGCCGTGGGGCCCGACCTCTGCCCTCTTCTCAGGCCCTCTCAAGCTCGGCCTCGCCCAAGCCCAGCGCTAGGTAGGGCGCCGTCTGGCTGCCCGGCGCTCGCGCTAGTTCGCGGGGCGTGCCCTCCGCCACGACCCGCCCGCCCTCGTCGCCTGCGCCGGGGCCGACGTCAATCACCCAGTCGCTGCTGACGACCAGCTGCATGTCGTGCTCGACCGTGACCACGGTATGGCCGGCCTCGACCAGCCGGGCGAGCTGTCGGGCCAGCCGCTCGACGTCGGCGGGGTGGAGACCGGTGGTGGGCTCGTCCAGGATGTACAGCGTATGGCCTCGGCCGGACCGCTGCAGCTCGGTCGCCAGCTTGACGCGCTGGGCCTCCCCGCCCGAGAGCTCCGTCGCGGGCTGGCCCAGTCGGAGGTAGCCCAGGCCCACCTCGCGCAGCGTGTCGAGGCTGCGGAGCACGCCGGGGTCGTCCTGGAAGAAACCCCAGGCGTCGTCGACGGTCATGCCCAGCACGTCGGCGATGGTTTGGCCGTGGTAGAGGACCTCCAGGGTCTCGGGGTTGTAGCGCGCGCCGTGGCACACTGGGCACGGCGCGTAGACGCTGGGCAGGAACAGCAGCTCGACCATCACCCAGCCCTCGCCCTGGCAGTGGGGGCAGCGCCCGCCCTTGACGTTGAAGGAGAACCGGCCCGGCTTGTAGCCCCGCTCGCGTGCCAACGGCGTGTCGGCAAAGAGCTTGCGGACGCGGTCGAACAGGCCCGTGTAGGTGGCCAGGTTGCTCCGGGGCGTGCGCCCAATTGGCTTTTGGTCGACCTGCACCAACCGGGACAGCGAGTCCACGTCGCCCCCCAGGCGGGCGGTGGCCGGCGACGGGCGGTCGTCGAGGTCGTCGTCCTCGTCGAGGTCGTCGTTCTGGCTCTTGCCCTGACCGAGGCGGGCCGCCAGCGTGTCGGCGAGCACCTGGCTGACGAGGGTCGACTTGCCCGAGCCGGAGACGCCGGTCACACACGTCAGCACGCCGAGGGGGAAGCGGACGCTGAGGTCGTGGACGTTGTGGCGCGTCACGCCGTCGAGTTCGATCCACCCCGACGGCGTGCGCGGCGGGTGCTCGTCCCGGGGGGCCGTCCTGAACAGGTACTCGGCGGTTTTGGAGCCCTCCACGTCGCGCAGCCCCTGGGGCGGGCCGCTGTACAGGACCTCGCCGCCGTGCTCGCCGGCCGCCGGCCCGACGTCCACCAGCCAGTCGGCGCGGCGGACCACGTCGAGGTCGTGCTCGACGACGAAGAGCGAGTTGCCCGCCGCCTTGAGGTCGCTCAGGGCCGAGAGCAGCGCCTCGGTGTCGGCGGGGTGCAGCCCGGCCGACGGCTCGTCCAGGACGTAGACCACGCCGAACAAGTTGGAATAGAGCTGAGTCGCCAGGCGCAGCCGCTGCAGCTCGCCGGGCGACAGCGTGGGCGTCGAGCGCTCCAGCTGGAGGTAGCCCAGCCCCAGGCCCAGCAGCACGTCCAGCCGGGCCACCAGGTCTTCGGCCAGTCGCTGCCGGGCCACGGCCTGCGCGGGCCGCTGGCGGGCGAGCTCGGCGTGGCCGTCTTCCTGTCCAGAGGCGTAGGGGCGCATCAGCGCGGCCACACGCTTCAAGGGCAAGCGCGAGAACTCGGTGACGTCGAGCCCGGCGAACGTGACCGCTAGCGCCTCGGGCCGGAGCCGCTTGCCGTGGCACAGCGGGCACTCCTCGGCGACCATGTACGCTTGCACCCGGCGCCTCATGGCCGCGCTCTCGGTGTTGGCGAACGTGTGCATCACGTGCCGCCGGGCGCTGCTGAAGGTGCCCATATAGTTGGGCTCGTCGTCGCGCTCCACGGCCTGGCGCGTCTCCCCAGGACTCCGGCCCCGGTACACCGGCACGACGGGCTGCTCGTCGGTGAACAGGATCCAGTCGCGCGTCTCGGCCGGCAGCTCGCGCCACGGCGCGTCCACGTCGATGCCCAGCGTGACCAGGATGTCGCGCTGGTTCTGGCCGCCCCACGCCTGCGGCCACGCGGCGACCGCCCGCTCCCGAATGGTGAGCGACGGGTCCGGGACCATCGACGCCTCGGTCACCCGGTACACCCGGCCCTGGCCGTGGCACTCCGGGCACGCGCCCTCGGGCGTGTTGGGCGAGAAGCCCTCGGCGTAGATGATGTCCGGCCCGGACGGGTACGACCCGTCCTTCCCCGGCGGATAGGTCCCGGCGCGCGAGTACAGCATCCGCACCAGGTTGGACAGCGTGGTCACGCTGCCCACCGACGACCGGGCGCTCGGCGCGCCGCGCTGCTGCTGCAAGGCGACGGCCGGCGGCAGGCCCTCGATGGCGTCCACGTCGGGCGCGCCCACCTGGTGGAACAGACGGCGGGCGTAGGGCGAGACCGATTCGAGGTAGCGCCGCTGGGCCTCGGCGTACAGCGTCCCAAAGGCCAGCGACGACTTGCCGGAGCCGGACACGCCGGTAAAGACCACCAGCGCGTCGCGCGGCACCTGCACCGAGAGGTCTTTGAGGTTGTGCTCGCGCGCGCCGCGCACCTGGACGAAGCCGGAAAACTCAGGGGGAGTCGACATAAATAGAGTGGTGTGAGCAGTGGGGCCCCGGCGTCGGCGCGAGCCCCGACGGTGTCCGAGGCGCCGACGTGGCCGCGCCCAGAGCGCAGGCCCAGAGTTCAGGCGGTCGCACGGCGCCGACGCACGGAGAAGCCGGCCCGATGGCGCTAGTCCTCCAGGTAAACGGCCGGGCCGTCGACGTCCACGACGACGCGCTCGGCGTGCTTGGTCGGGACGACGCGCCCGACCACGTCGGGGTGGACGGGGACCTCGCGGTGGCCCCGGTCGATGAGCACCGCCAGCTGGATGGTGCGCGGGCGGCCGTACTGGAGGACGGCGTCGAGGGCGGCGCGCGCGGTGCGGCCGGTGAACAGCACGTCGTCCACCAAGAGCACGTCGCGGTCCTGGGCGCTGGGCGCGTCGGCCGGGAGCGGCTGGCGGTCGTCGTCGGCGAGTCGGGCGGAGGGCGCGCCGCGGTCGTCGCGGAAGCCGGCGATGGAGAGCGCACGGCGCTCGACGGGTTGGCCGCCGGCCTCCTCGAGCGCGTCCGCCAGCAGGGCGGCCAAGGCGGCGCCTCGCGTCTTGAGGCCGAACACCAGCAGGCCGTCGGTGCCGCGGTTGCGCTCGACGATCTCGTACGCCATCCGCGTGACGGTCCGGCGGACGCGCTCGGGCGTCATCAGCGTGCTCTTAGACATGGGCTCGGGCGGCAGGCGCCAGCTCGGCGCGGTAGACGGTGACGGCGCGGCCGGTGAGGTCCACGCGGTCGCCTCGGACGTGGACGTCCAGGTGCCCGCCGCGCGCGGACGCCTGGACGCACGAGAGTCGGTCGGTGCCCAGCCGCTCGGCCCAGTATGGCCCGATGGCGCAGTGTGCCGAGCCCGTCACCGGGTCCTCCGGCACACCGGAGCCCGGCGCAAAAAAGCGAGAGACCACGTCCGCGCTCGACTGGCGGTCGGCGCGGGCGGTCACGATGAGGCCGCGCGCGTCCAGGCGAGCGATGGCGGCGTGGTCGGGGCGGAAGGACCGGACGGCGTCCTCGGACTCGAGCACCGCGAACAGGTCGAAGCGGCTCCGCCCGATCCACGCCGGCACCAGGCCGAGCGCCTGCGCAAGACCGTCCGGCAGGTCGATGGGCTGGGGCGGCGTCGCGGGAAAGTCCATCACGTAGGCGTCGCCCGATTGGCGGACCGTGAGCCGCCCGCTCCGGGTGTCGAACTGGGCGGGCGCGTCCGCCGCCAGCCGGCCGGACTCGTAGAGCACGTGGGCGCTCGCGAGCGTGGCGTGGCCGCACAGGTCGATCTCCACCTCGGGCGTGAACCACCGCAGGCCCCACGTCTCGCCGCCGGGCTTCGGCACCACAAAAGCCGTCTCGGACAGGTTCATCTCGCGCGCCAGATCGCGCATCCAGCCCTCCGGCGCCTCGCCGTCCAGCACGCACACGGCGGCGGGGTTGCCGGCGAACGGCCGGTCGGTAAACGCGTCGACGGTGGTGAGAATCACAGGGTTCGGGGTTCGGCGGTTCAGGGTTCGGCCTCCGTGCGTAGGAGGCGAGTCGGGGCCACGAGAACGGTCAATCACCGACGCCACCTACTCAGAGGCGGGGAGTCGGAGCCCGGCAAGGAGATCCGCCAGCGGGCGGGGGCGGTCCCGCTGGGCGAGCCCGGGACCCCGCGTCACGCCGCCTCCGCTTTGTTCGGGCACGCCTCGCGGCGGCAGTGCCCGTAGACCGTCAGCGCGTGGCGGGAGACCTCGAACCCGTAGATCTCGGCCACGGTCTCCTGGATCTGCTGCAGGCGCGGGTCGCAAAACTCCAGGATCTCGCCGCAGTCGACGCAAATGAGGTGGTCGTGCTGCCAGTAGGCGTAGGCCCGCTCGAACCGGGCCTGCTGGCGGCCGAACTGGTGACGGGCCGCCAGGTCGCACTCGATCAGCAGGTCGAGCGTGTTGTAGACCGTCGCCCGGCTCACCTGGGCGCCCTCCTGCTGGAGCCGGGCGTACAAGGTGTCGGCGTCGACGTGGTCCGGGGTCGCGTAGAGCGCGTTCAGGACCGCCACGCGCTCCGGCGTCCGGCGCAGGCCGCGCTCGCGGAGGTACGCCAGGAAGCGGTCGCGGACCTCGTCCAGCTGGGTGGTCGTGAGCGACATATATAAGGAGCGGAGCGGTGTCTAGGAGACCAAGGTAGAAGCTAGCCGGCACGCCGGCGCTGCGCCCACCGGCTGGCCGGCGCGTCCCGCGGCGCGCTGGCGGACGTTGCGAGCGAGGACGCGCCGTCGCCGTTCGGGCTTACGGGCCCCTCGGTCAAGCCCGCCGCCAGCAGGGCGGCCCGCTGGTCCTGGGCCGAGGGCGCGAGCTCGGCTGGGTCGAAGTGCTCCTGCACATAGCCGGTGTCGAACTGGCCGGACACGAAGGCCGGGTTCGTCATGACGGTTCGGCAGAACGGGATCGTCGTGCGGATGCCCGCCACGTCGTACTCATCCAGCGCCCGGCTCATGCGCCGGATGGCGTGCTCGCGCGTCCGCCCCCAGGTGCAGAGCTTGGACACCATCGGGTCGTAGTAGACCGGCACCTGGTCGCCCTCCTCGACACCGGCGTCCACGCGGACGCCCGGACCCGCTGGCGGGCGGTGGCGGAGCAGCGGGCCGGGCGCGGGGAGGAAGCCGGCCGGCACGTCCTCGGCGTAGACGCGGCACTCGACGGCGTGGCCCCAAATCTGAAGGTCGTCCTGGCCGTAGCCCAGCGGCTCGCCCTCCGCGATCCGGACCTGCTCGGCGACCAGGTCCAGGCCCGTGATCAGCTCCGTCACCGGGTGCTCGACCTGGAGGCGCGTGTTCATCTCCAGAAAGTAGAACTCGCCGTCGTCGTAGAGGAACTCGACCGTGCCGGCGCCGACGTAGTCGCACGCCCGGGCGGCCTGGACGGCGGCCTCGCCCATCGCCGCGCGCAGCTCGGCCGTGAGCACCGCCGACGGCGCTTCTTCGATCACCTTTTGGTGTCGCCGCTGGATCGAGCAGTCGCGCTCGAACAGGTGGACCACGTTCCCGTGCGTGTCCGCCAAGACCTGGATTTCGATGTGTCGAGGGCCGACGAGGTACTTTTCGACGTAGACGCGGCCGTCGCCGAAGGCGTTCTGGGCCTCGCTCGTGGCGCGCTCGAAGGCGCCGGCAAAGTCCTGGGCGCGCTCGACCACGCGCATCCCCTTCCCGCCGCCGCCCGCCGCCGCCTTGACCAGCACCGGGTAGCCGATCTCGCCGGCCACGCGCTCGGCTTCGGCCGGGTCCGCGATGGCGTCGGGCGTGCCGGGCGCCATCGGCACGCCGGCGTCGGCCATGAGCTTGCGCGCCTCCGTCTTGTCGCCCATCAAGTGGATCGCCTGGGGCGGCGGCCCGACGAACGTGATGCCGGCGGCCTCGCACGCCCGAGCAAAGTCGGCGTTCTCGGACAGGAAGCCATAGCCCGGGTGGATGGCGTCGGCGCCCGACTGGCGGGCGGCGTCGAGCACGAGCTCCGTCACGAGGTAGGACTCCGATGAGGCCGCCGGCCCCAACCGGACGGCGCGGTCCGCCAGCCGGACGTGGAGCGCGTCGGCGTCGGCGTCGGAGTAGACCGCCACGGTCTCGATGCCGCGCTCCCGGCACGTCCGGATAATGCGGACGGCGATCTCGCCTCGGTTGGCAACGAGCAAGGTCTGGATCGGTCGGGGTGTCATCTCGGCGGGGTGTGAAGCTGCGGCACGGTCTGTGCGTGGGGGAATCCACTAGTCTCGGCTGGCGTCAACGAGTCATGCCCACCGAGGCCCCGCACATGGCCGAAGTTACCGACTACTACCTCGCCCTCGGCGTGGCCGACCGGGCCACGTCCGACGAGATCAAGCGGGCCTACCGCGCGGTGGTCCGGTCGTGCCACCCGGACCACCACCCGGGCGACCCGGCGGCGGTCGAGCGGTTCAAGGAGGTCCAACGGGCCTACTACGTGCTGTCGTCGGCCGACCGCCGCATGGCCTACGACGCGTCCCGGCTGGGGTGGGGCGGCCTGGACGCCAGCCCCTTTGCCCGACCGAGCGGCCCGTCCGGGTTCGACCCGCTCGCCTCTCTGTTTTTCGGCGACGAGCCCGCCCCCAGCCTGCGCGGCGCCGACACCGAGACGCAGGTGCGGGTCTCGTTCGACCAGGCCCTGCGCGGCGGCCGCACCGAGGTGCGCCTGGGCGACGGCGAGACGGTGCCGCTCGTGGTGCCGAAGGGCGTCCGGTCGGGGCTCAAGGTGCGCGTGCGCGGGCGCGGCCGGCGAGCGCCGTCGGGCGAGCGCGGCGACCTCTACATTACGTTCCGCGTCGACCCCGACGACCAGTTCCGGCGCGAGGGCGACAACCTCCACCTGACCGAGACCGTCTCGGCCATCGAGGCGCTGCTGGGCACCACGCGGTCGATCACGAACGCCTACGGCCAGACCGTCAAGGTCCACATCCCGGCGGGCACCCAGCCGGGCGAGCGGCTGAGGCTGCGCGGCCAGGGCGTCGAGACGGCGACGCGGCGCGGCGACCTGTTCGTCGAGGTCCGGGTGACGGTCCCCCGCTCGCTCACCGACGAGCAGCGCCAGCTGCTGGCGGCGGCGGCGGAACGGGCGGGGCTGCTGTAGCCCGGGTGCTCTGGGGGCGCCGGGAAGCGAGGTGAGACGCGGCTCGCTGGCGGGCCGGCGCGCCGCCGGCGGCCGCTCGGCCGCCACGTTGGCCCTAGGGCGCTCTGGCATGGCGCTACTTTCCAGGCCGAGGTCGTCACCCCAGACCGTATTTATGCCGCCGCCCCCTGACCCGCTGCTGCCCGAGGGCACCTTGGCCGCGCCGACGCGGCTCGCCACGTTCTACGGCGAGCCGATCGCGCTCGCGCTCCAGCTCCAGACGGCCTCCGAGTTCGGCGCCGCCGAAGTGCTGCGCGAGCGGACGCGCCGCCTGCTCCGCCAGGCCGAGCGCGAGGCCCAGGACGCCGGCTACGACCGCGACGACACGCGCGAGGCGACGTTCGCCGTGGTCGCGTTCCTGGACGAGACCATCCAGGGCTCGGCGTGGAGCGACCGCGAGCAGTGGCTGGCCCAGCCGCTCCAGCTGGAGCTCTACGACCGCAACGACGCCGGCGAGGAGTTTTTTACGCGCCTCGACACGCTCCGCGGAGCCGTCTCTGAGCGCGCCGACGTGCTCGAGGTGTACTACCTGTGCCTAGCGCTCGGCTTCCGAGGCCGCTACGAGTTCCTCCCGCCCGGCGAGCACCGCGACCTGGTGGCCGGCGTCTACGGCGACCTGGCGCGGTCGCCCCAGCTGACGCCCGGCCCGCTGGCGCCCCACGCCGAGCCGGCGGGGCGCGTCGCGGCGACCGTGCGCCACCGCGTCCCCGCCTGGGCCGTGCTCGCCGCGTGCGGCGCGCTGGCGGTGGTCGTGTACGCGTCGCTGGCCGTCTACGCCCGGACCACGACCGGCACGGTCGTCGGCGTGATCGAGCGCGAAAACCAGGCGGCGATCCAGACCGGGCCGGCCGCCTCGCCCTTCGGCGCCGCGCCCGTCGACATCCTCGCCGACACGGCGGCTACCGAGGAGCCGGACGCCGAGCCCGAGCCCATCGACGGCTTCCCGCCCTCCGACGCCATGCCGGAGCCGCCGCCGTCCGACCCGCCAGCCGGCGGCGCGGAGCCTCCCGCGGACGCCGCCCCCGTCGACGACGCGCTCTAGCCCATGTCCCGGATCACCCGAACCCTCCGCTCCCCCGCCTTCTGGATCGGCCTCAGCGCCCTCCTGATGGTGGCCCTCATCCTGTCCGTCGGCGCGTGGCGCGAGTGGACGTGGGCGCTCCGCCTGACGGGCGTGATCGTGGTCCTGATCGGCTGCGTGATCGCCCTCGCCATCGTGGCCGCGCGGGCGTCGCGCGGCGCCAAGCGCATCGAGGACTCGATGCGGAACCAGTCGGAGCACGAGGCGGCGGCGGCGAGGCCGGCCCGCCGTGCCGAGATCCAGCGGCTCCAAGAAGGGTTGGACGCGGCCATCGCGACCATCAAGGAGTCCAAGCTGGGGCGTGGGCGGCGCGGGCGGAGCGCGCTCTACGCGCTGCCGTGGTACGTCATGATCGGGCCGCCAGCGGCTGGCAAGACCGTCGCCGTGGTCCAGTCCGGCCTCAACTTCCCGCTCGGCCTGGACCGCGTCCGCGGCGTCGGCGGCACGCGCGACTGCGACTGGTTCTTCTCCGACGAGGCCATCCTGCTCGACACCGCCGGCCGCTACACGACCGAGCCCGAGGACGACGAGGAGTGGCTGGCGTTTCTCGACATGCTCCGCAAAAACCGGCCCGGCGAGCCCATTAACGGCGCCGTGGTCGGGATCTCGGTCGCCGACCTGGCGACGATGGAGCCGGAGGAGATCGAGTCCCACGCGTCCAACATCCGGCGCCGCATCGACGAGCTGGTGCGGCGGCTGGGCGTGCGCTTCCCGGTCTACCTGCTGTTTACCAAGGCCGACCTGCTGAGCGGGTTCGTGGAGTTTTTCGAGCCGCTCTCCTCCGACGAGCGCGAGGGCCCGTGGGGCGCCACGTTCCCGGCCGAGGGCGCCGCGGCCGGCCAGGCGCGGGCGGCGTTCGAGCGCGAGTTCGACGTGCTCACCAACGCGCTCGGGAGCACGCGCGCGGCGCGTCTGGCCAAGGCCGAAAACCCGTCCGAGCGGCGGCGGTCGTTCCAGTTCCCGCTGGAGTTCGAGACCGTCCGCGAGCGGCTGGGGCGGTTTGTCCAGGGCGTGTTCCAGCCCAACCCGTACCAAGAGCGGCCGGTCTTCCGCGGGTTCTACTTTTCGTCCGGCACCCAAGAGGGCTCCCCGCTCGACCCCGCCGCCCGGGAGATCGCCGAGCGCTTCGACCTGCCGACGGCGCCGCCGGAGGGGTTCGACCCCGAGCTCCGGCCCCGGAGCTACTTCCTGCGCGGCCTGTTCCGCGACGTCGTCATCCCCGACGCCGGGCTGGTGCAGCGGACGGCCAAGTCGGCCATCCGCTTCCGCGCCGGCTGGATCGCCGCGACGGTCGCCGGCGTCCTCCTGCTGACGCTCTTTACCGTCGGCACCGCCAGCGCGGCGCTGCGGAGCCGGGCCATCGCCGAGGACGTCGAGGCCGCCGCCCGGGTGGCCGGCTCCGTCACGTGGACGGGCGACGCCACCGCCGACGACGTGGCCCGCGTCACGGCGCTCCGCGACCAGGTCACGCGGCTGGAGCAGCTGGAGGAGAACCCGCCCGCGTTCGGGTGGGGCCTGTACCGCGGCAGCGACTTGATCGAGCCGGCCCAGGCGCTCTACGAGCAGAAGGTGCGGGCCTACGCCGGCCGCGCGCTCCTGCCCGACCTGGAGGCCTCCATGCGCCAGGCGGTCGCGTCCAACGCCGGGGGCCCCGAGAGCCCCGGGCTCGGCGCCCAGAGCGGCTTGTACAGCGACCTCCGCGCCTACCTCCTGATGACCTCCGACGCCGCCCGGCTGGAGAGCGAGCTGGAGCGGTCGTTCCTGGCCGAGCACCTGCTGGGCACCGCCGAGGTCCCCCGCAGCGCCGACGCCGACCCCGACTCGGTCGCCTCGATGGTCCGCCGCCAGGTGACGGCCTTCGTGGACGCGCTGTCCGACAAGCGTGTGCAGCCGTTCGAGGGCAAGGGGATGTTGGTGGCCGGCGCGCGCCGGCTGGTCTACGAGCCGCCCACGGCCGACCGGCTCTACGACCGGATCCGCGAGGCCGGCGGGTCCCGCTACCCCCGCGTGTCGCTGGCGGGCGCGCTGGGCGGCGGCGGCGGAGACTTTTTCGCCACCAACCCCGCCGTGAGCGGCTTCTACACGCGCGAGGCCTACCGCCAGTTTGTCCGGCCGGCCGTGGTCCGGTGGGCGCGCTCGCCCGACCGCGTCGACTGGGTCATGGGCTACTCGGCCGTCGACCTGCCGGACACGATGAAGGACGCCGGCCGGCTGGCGGGCGCGCTCCGCGACCGCTACTTCGACGACTACGTCACGGCCTGGACGCGCTTCCTCAAGGCGCTCCGCCTGCGGCCGGCCGGCACCGACCCCGAGCGCGCCGGCCGGTTCCTGACCGTCCTGGGCGACCCCAACGACTCGCCGATCGTCACGGCGCTGGCGGCCGTCGCGGCCCAGACGAGACTCGCGGAGGACGCCGGCGCGGCGGGCGACCGGATCGGGGGCGTCGCCGAGCGCGCCGCCGAGGGCGCGGTGCGCCGCCGCCTGGGACGCGCCAACCGGATCGTCGGCCCCATCGACATCGAGTTGCCGACGAGCGTGGCTACGCCGGTCGACCGTGCCTTTGCCGGCTTGCACGCGCTCGCGCCCGACGAGATCGGCGCCGGAGGCGGCTCGTCAGGTCTGCTTCGTGGCCTCCAGGCGCTGGCCGGCGTCGGGTCGACGCTGGAGGAGTTGACGGGCAACGACGCCCGCGCGACGCAGTTTTTCGCCCAGGCCGCCCAGGGCAAGGGACCGGTTGCGGATGCGCGGCAGACCATCGAGAGCTCGCTCTCTAGCCTCGACCGCGACGTGCGCGCCGCGCTGTTCCTGGCTCCGCTGCGCGGATTGGGCGGGTCGCTCGCCGGCTCCGGCCCCAACGCCGGGCTGGGCGGCGCCGCCAGCGGCGGGTCGGGGGCGGCCCCGGCGGCGGCCCAGCGGTTCCTCAACGACCGGTGGCAGCAGGACGTCTACGGCCCGTTCACGGCCACGCTCGCCGGGCGCTACCCGCTCAGCCCGTCCGCCCGCGAGGTGCCGATCGCCGAGTTCGAGGCGTTCTTCCGGCCTGGGTCCGGCGTCCTCGACCGCTACGTGGACGAGGTCCTGAGCCAGGTCGGCGGCGTCGACTCGCCCATCGTCCCGCGCGCGCTCAAGCTCGCCGTCGCCGACGCGCGCCGGATCCAGACGGGCCTGTTCTCCGGCGACGCGTTGTCGCTCCGCTTCGAGATGCAGCCCGAGGTGCCCGAGACGACGCCCAGCGCGCCGGCGCCCGGCCAGCTCTACGTCGAGTTTGCCGGCACGTCGCTGAGCTACGGCATGGGCAGCCGCCGCCCCTGGACGCCCGTCGATTGGCCCAGCGGCGCCCGCTCGACGGTCCGCGTGACGACGCGCCAGGGCACGCTGCCGCCGGTCCAGTTCGAGGGCGACTGGTCCATCTTCCGGGTGCTCGACCAGGCCCGGGTCGACGCCCGGTCCTCGACCGAGTTCGTCGCGCGGTGGCCGCTGGAGCGCGGCGTCACGGCGCGCGTCAACCTGCGCGCGCGCAGCGCGGCCAACCCCTTCGCCGACGTCCGGCGGTTCTTCACCTTCCGCCCACCGTCCCGCCTGTAGGCCCGTGCCGCTCGCCCTCCAGCCCGCCGCTTGCTTTGGAAAGACGCCGCGCCACGGCGACTTCGTGCGCCACCGCCTGGGGCCGTCGCTCCGGGCGTTCGACGAGTGGGCCGGCCGGGCCGTCTACGAAGGGCGCCGCCGGCCCGGCTTCGACGGCGCCTACGACGCCGGGGCCGTGGTGCGGTTTGTCTGGACGCCGCCGCGCGCCGACGCGCCTCTTGTCGGCGCGTTCTCCCCGAGCCGCGACCGGAGCGGCCGGCGCTACCCGTTCATCGTCGCCGCCGAGGCGTCGGGCCTGACGGCCACCTCCGACGTGCCCGAGCGGCTGGGGCCGTTCCTGGACGCCGCCGCCGCGCTGGCGGTGAGCATGGCGCGCGGCGAGCTCGACCACTACGGGTTGGTCGAGGGCCTGGCCGTGGTCGACGCCGCGCCCAGGGCGACGCCGGGCCGGATGCTCGACCGCCGCCTGAGCGCCTTCGGCGCCGACGTCTGGGGCGACCCCGAAGACGCCCGCAAGGGGGTCCTCTTCCGCAACCTCTACGACGTGATGCGGGGGGCCGAGGACGGGCTCCGGTTCCCCCTGGGCGCGACCCCGGCGGCCGACGCCCGCGTGTGGCTCGCGCTGACCGAGCGGCTGTCCGAGACCTGCCCGTCGACGTTCGCGGTCTACGAGGGCGGCCCGGCCGTGGGATCGCCCAACATGCTGGTCTACACCGGGCCGCCGCACCCCAACGCCTTGCTGCACCTGATCCTCCCCGGCACCGACGCCGACGGCGTGGTCGAGCTCGAGACGCCGCGCGGCGCCGCGTCCGGCGCCGCGCCGCTGCCGCCGTCGCTCCAGGCGCTCGCCGGGAACGGCGACGTAACGCTGGGCGAGGCCCTCGGCCGGCTGTGAGCGTGCCCCTGCCCGCGCTCCGCGACCGGCTGGCGGCGCCCATCGAGGGGCCGGCGCCGACGGGCGCCGACGTGACCTACGAGCCCGTCTTCGAGCGGCTCCGCCAGTCGGTCGACCGCCTGGCGTCGGTCGGCACCGCAGTGGACCACGAGAGCGTGGCCGGCGACGGTTCGTTCGCGAGCGAGGCCGGTGCCGACCACGCCGACGTGGTCGACGGCGCGCTCGCCGTGCTGACCGAGCGCGCCAAGGACTTGCGCGCGGCGGCGTACCTCGTGACGTCGCTGGCTCATACCCAGCGCACGCCTGGCCTCGCCGCCGGCATCGAGGCGCTGACGGCGATGGCCCAAGCGTACTGGCCCGACCTCCACCCGAGCCGGCCCCGCGCCCGCCGTGCCGCCTTCGAGTTTCTGACCTCGCGGCTCTCGACCACGATCTCGGGCTGGGACCGCGCCACGGCCGACGAGCGCCAACCGCTGGACGCCGCGCTGGCGGCCCTCTCGGACCTCCAGGTCTTGGTGGCGGCCGAGATGGGCGACGACGCGCCGGCTCTGAGCGGCTTGCGCCGCGAGCTCTCGGAACGCCTGCGCCGTATTCCCGCCGAGCCCGCGCCAGAGCCTACGCCCGTCCCGGATCCGCCCGCCGGAAACGGCGGCGCATCCGCCGACCCGCCCGCTGCGCCGTCGAACGGCGAGGCGGCCTCATCCCCGCGAGCGTCACCGCCGCCGCCCGCGACCTCGGCGCCGACGGCGGCCGCCAGCCCGTCGGGCGATCCGGTCCGCGCCGTGCTCCAGGCCGCGGCGGCTCTGCGGGAGGCCACGCCGGGATCGGCGCCGGCGGTCCGGCTGGCCCGTGTGGTCCGGTGGGACGCGCTCGCAGCCCCGCCGCCGGCCACCGACCACGCCACGCGCATCGAGCCGCCCGCGGCGCGCCGCCGCGACGCGCTCGTGGCGCTGGCGGACTCCGACCCCGCGACGTTCGTCGAGCAGGCCGAGCAGGCGTTCGCCGCGCCGCCCTTCCACTTCTGGCTCGACCTCCAGCGCATGACCGACCAGGCCTGCGCCGGGCTCGGCACGCCCTACGCCGACGCGCGCCACGCCCTGCGCGACGAGGCCGCGCGCTTGGTCGACCGCCTCCCGTCCCTTCTCGACCTCAAGTTCCGCGACGGGACCGCGTTCGCCGACTCGGCGACGCGGGCCTGGGCGCTAGGGCTGCAACCCGCCGCGTCGCCGGCCTCCGCCAGCGGGGCCGACGAGGACCCCGCCGACGGGTACACCGAGGCGCACGACCTGGCCGTCCAGGGCGATCTCGACGCGGCGCTCGCCGAACTCGGCCGCCCGTCCCAATCGGGCCGGCGGGCCGAGTTTGTCCACCGGCTCCAGACCGCCGACCTATGCCTCATCGCCGGCCGGGCCGACGTCGCCTACGCCATCACGACGGCGCTGGACCAGGTCGCGCGCGACCTCCACCTCGACACGTGGGAGCCAGACCTCGCCGCCGACCTCTACGCCGCCCGGGCCCGAGCGGCGGGCCAAACCGACCGGCCCGACGAGGCCGCCCGGGCCTCGGCCCAGCTTGCCGCCGTCGCCCCGGCCCGCGCGATCTAGGGCCGCCGTCGCCTTCCTGAGGATTGCCTGATGCGGAACGCTCGGCGGCGTCCCAAACGCCAGCGGCCGGGTCGGAAACGTGGAAAACGGAAAAGGCTCGATGGAACGCGCGTGCTGAGCGCCCGTTTGTACAGTATTCTCGCAGAGATCGCTACGCACATCTCCTCCCCGCGCGCCCGACGCCCTCGATCATGGCCGACAGTTTCCAGAAGGAAAAACCGCCCGCCCGTGTCAACCTATTCCTGGAAGTCCCTGACGGGGATTCCACCGAGAAAGTCGAGCTCCCTTTTCGGACGCTCGTCCTGGGCGACTTTACTGGCCGGCCGGACGACACGCCGCTGGAGGACCGCGAGGTCGTGGACGTCAACGCCGACAACTTCGAGTCGGTGATGAAGTCGATGGACCTGGGCGTGGACGTGATCGTGCCCGACACCACCCGGGGCGAGGACAACGACCTCCGGGTCAACCTCAAGATTGAGGGCATGGACTCGTTCCGGCCTGAGGAGATCGCCAAGCAGGTGCCGGAGATCGACCGATTGGTCGCCGTCCGCAACCTGCTCCAGGACCTGCGCAACCGCGTGGTCTCGATGAGCTCCTTCCGGCGCCAGCTCGAGGCCATCGTCACCGACCCCGCCCAGCTCGACCAGCTGGTGGCCGAGCTCGGCACGATGGTCGACGGCGACGACGCGTCCGACACGGACAACGCTTAACCCACCGCTCTGAATGGCCACCCCCCAACAAGACTCCTCCCCCGCCGCGGCCGCCGAAGGCAGCGTGCTCGATGCCATCTTCGAGCGCGTCGACGCCGAGGCGCCGACGGGCAAAGTCCACGTCGGCGAGTTCTCCGACACCCGCGCCAACGCCGACCGCTCGCGGGGCGAGCTGGTCGCGGCAGGCCTCAAGGTGCTCCTCGACGCCGTCAAGGAGCGCGGCCAGCAGGTCGACAAGGTTGACAAGGCGCTGCTGGACAGCTTGATCTCCCAGGTCGACCGCAAGATCTCGACCCAGATCGACGCCGTCCTCCACCACCCGGACGTCCAGAAGCTGGAGGCGTCGTGGCGCGGCCTCAAGTTCCTGGTGGACCGGACCGACTTCCGCAAGAACGTCCGCATCGAGCTGGTGAACGCGTCCAAGGAGGCACTCTCGGAGTCGTTCGAGGACGCCCCGGAGCTGACCCAGAGCGCGCTCTACAAGACCGTCTACACCAACGCCTACGACCAGCCGGGCGCCGACCCGTACAGCGCCATCGTGGGCGCGTTCGACGTCGAGAACTCGGCCCAGGACATGGCGCTCGTGCGCCAGATCTCCCAAGTCGCCGCCTCGGCCCACGCCCCGTTTATCGGCTCCGCCGGCCCCCAGTTTTTCGGCAAGGAGTCCGCCGAGGACTGGCGGAAGATCCCGGACCTGGCCGCCTTTATGGAGACGACGGACTTTACCAAGTGGAACAGCTTCCGCGAGTCCGACGACGCCCGCTACGTGGGGCTCACGTTCCCGCGCTTCGTCCTGCGCCTGCCCTACGGCGCCGACTCGGTCCCGGCCAAGGGCTTCAACTACGAGGAGGGCGTCAAGGGCGAGGACCACGAGAAGTACCTGTGGGGCAACGCGGCGTTCGCGTTCGCGGCCAACCTGTCGCGCGCGTTCGCGCGTGACGGCTGGTCTATCCAGATCCGCGGGCCGCAGTCGGGCGGCAAGGTCGAGGACCTGCCGGTCCACCTCTACGACGTGGGCAAGGGGAAGCAGGCCAAGATCCCGACCGAGGTCCCGATTTCGGAGACGTTGGAGTTCGAGGCGTCCAACCTCGGCTTCATCCCCCTCTCCGTGTATCAGGGCCGTGACTATGCGGCGTTCTTTTCGGCCAACTCGGCCCAGCGGCCCAAGGAGTATGACCAGCCGGAGGCGACGGCCAACGCCCGCATCAACAGCCGCCTCCCCTACGTCTTCCTCGCCTCCCGGATCGCGCACTACCTCAAGGTGATCCAGCGCGAGAACATCGGCGCGACCAAGGACGCCCAGGCCGTCGAGAACGAGCTCAACGCCTGGCTCTCGGGCTTGGTCACCAAGATGCCGAACCCGGCCGCCGACCAGATCGCCAAGTACCCCCTCCGCGCCGGCCAGGTCAAGGTCTACGACGTCGAAGACAACCCCGGCTTCTACCGCGTCGAGATGACCATCATGCCCCACTTCCAGGTCGAGGGCATGGACATCTCGCTTTCCCTCGTCGGCAAGATGCCGAAGGCGAGCTAGCCGCCGTCCGCTAGATCCGGGTCCCCCGCCCGTTTTTTTCTCACCACCACCCCCTGGTCCTATGCCAGTCCCAGCAGCAATCACCTACTCCGACGGAATCACCGGATCGAACACGATCGCGGGCCGCGAAGGCACGTCGGAGGTGCTCCAGTTCGAGCACACCCTCCACATCCCCCTCGACCGCCAGCGCGGCACGGTGAGCGGCAAGCGCGTTCACAGCCCCGTCACGATCGTCAAGGAGATCGACACGGCCTCGCCGCTGCTCTACCAGGCCTGCGCCGAGGGCAAGAAGCTCGCCGAGCTCCGCGTCGATTGGTACCGGATCAACGAGCAGGGCGTTGAGGAGAAGTACTTCTCGCACACGCTCCGCGACGTCAAGGTCTCCGAGGTCAAGGCGATCCTGCCGAACACCAAGGACCCCAAGGAGGAGACGCTGACCCACCTTGAGGAGGTCAAGCTCATGTACGAGAAGATCGAGTGGCGCCACGAGGAGGGCTACGAGTACTCCGACTCGTGGAAGGAGAACGCCTAGGCGTTCCCTCCCGCCTCCAGGCCGTCGGCGCCGCCCCGGGTTCGCTCGGGGCGGCGCTCGACGTTCCGGCCCTCCCGAAGTCTCGGCCCGCCCGCTGGCGGCGGCCGCCAGTGCGGCCGCCAGCGGGCGGGCGCCAGTGCGGCCGCCAGCGGGCGGGCGCCAGTGCGGCCGCCAGCGGGCGGGCGGACCGAGACCGGAGTCCCAGACGGGCTTAGGTTCAAACCATGCAAAGCATCATCGACGTGCTCAACGGCCGTGACGACGGCCCCGACGCCATCGTCCAGAGCGTGGTGGACAACCTGGGCCGGCTGCTCAACACGCGGCGCGGCTCGGTGCAGCACCTGGGCGGGTTCGGGCTCCCCGACCTGACCGAGATCTACCGCGACGTGCCGGAGTCGATCGAGGCGCTGCGCGCGGCGGTCCGCGAGGCCGTCGAGGCGTATGAGCCGCGGCTGAAGCGCGTCCGCGTGACGCACCACGCGACGGACCCGTACGACATGCAGATCGTGCTGGTGCTCCACGGCGAGCTGCCCGACCGACGCCGCATCGAGCTCCGCACCACGTTCTCGTCGGCCGACCACGTCCGCGTCGACCGGCTGGCGGATGGGGACGGCGCCGCCTACGAGGGCCGCCAGCGGTGAGCGCCCGTCGCTACTTCGACGAGGAGATGCGGTACCTGCAGGAGGCAGGCGCCGCGTTCGCCGAGGCCCACCCCGAGGCCGCGCGCTTTCTGGGCGCCGCCTCCATCACCGACCGCGACCCGTACGTCGAGCGGCTGTTCGAGGGGTTCGCGTTCCTAACGGGGCGGATCCGCGAGCGGTTGGACGACGAGTTCCCGCGCGTCACGGAGGGCCTGTTCGAGCTGCTGTTCCCGCACCTGTTGCGGCCCGTCCCGTCGTGCACCGTGGTCGAGTTTGAGCCGAGGCCGGGGCTGGTGCAAGAGCCCATCGTGCTGCCCCGCGGGACGCCCGTCCTGTCGGGACCCGTCGGGCCGGAGCAGACGGCCTGCCAGTTCCAGACGACCCAAGATGTCCGGCTGCTGCCGCTCCGGCTGGCGGCCGCGGCCGTCGAGTGGAGCGGGGCGACGAGCGGGCTCCGGCTGGGCCTCGACGTCGAGCGCGGCGCGGCGTTGGGCGAGGGCGCGCTCAGCCCGCTCCGGCTGACGTTCCAAGCCGAGGCGCCCGTCGCATCGGCGCTCCACCTCTACTTGACGCGCCACGTGCGGTCGGTGACGCTGATCGCCGACGGCGAGACGGTTGGTCGCGTCTCGGGCCAGGACGCCGTCCGGGCGGTCGGCTTCGCCGACGACGAGGCGCTCCTGCCCTACGACGCGCGCTCGTTCTCGGGCTTCCGCCTGCTCCACGAGTACCTGTCGTTCAGGCGCAAGTTCTGGGCCGTCGACGTGCTCGGGCTCGGCGCGTTCGAGCTGCCGGAGCGCGTGCAGCGGCTGGAGATCGTGGTGGACTGGGACCGGGCGTTCCCCGACGACCGCCGCGTGACGGTCCAGAACGTCCGCCTGCACTGCGCCCCCGCCGTCAACCTGTTCGAGATCGACGCCGAGCCCATCGCGGCCGACGGGACCACGACCGAGGTGCGCGTCGTGCCGGACGCTCGGCGCCCGCGGTCGATCGAGGCCGTCGACGTGCTGGCAGTCGTCGGCGTCGAGGACGACACGGGCCGGCGGCACGACTACGTGCCCTTCTACCAGTTTGGCGGCCGGAGCCCTCGGCACTACACGGTGATGCGAGAAACGCGAGCGCTGGGCGTGTCCGAGCTGTCGCTGTCGCTGGGCGGCGAGGCCAGCGCTGGCGGCGTCGATACGCCCGAGACGCTGTCGTTGCGCCTCCGATGCACCAACGGCGACCTGCCCCGCCAGGCGCTGCGCGAGGGCGGCTTGGACCGCCTGGGACCAGGCGTTCCGCAGGTGGCGAAGCCGTCCAACCTGACACGTCCCACGTCCGCCCTCCGCTCCCCCGCGCTCAGCGACGACGGCTCGGCGTGGTCGCTCATCTCCCACTGGACGCTGGGCCACCAGACCGTCGCGTCGCGCGAGGCGATGGTCGAACTGCTCGGCCTCTACGACTGGACCGCCGACGGCGCCAACCGGCGGCGCATCGACGGCATCAAGGCCGTCACCACGAAACCCAAGGAGGTCTTCCGCCGAGGCGGCGTCGTCCGTGGGACGGCCATCACCATCGACATCGACGGCGCGCACTTTGGGGACGAAGGCGAGATCGCGCTGTTTGGCCTGGTGCTCAGCGAGTTCCTGTCGCTCTACGCCACACTCAACGCGTTCGTCTCCACCACGCTCGTCGTCCGGCCGACGGAGGAGCGGCTGTCGTGGGCGCCCGAGCGCGGTCGCCTGCCCGTCGTCTAGCCGTGGACGAGCCCCGTCTACCTCCGCCCGACGACGCGACGGCCTCGCCCGAGGGGACTGCCCCCTACGGCGTGCCGGATCGGCTGCTGGCGGAGGGCTACCTGTACGACTTTTTCCAGGCCGTCCGCTTGCTCGAACGGGACGCCTCTGGCCCAGCAATTGGCACCTCGGCTGATGCTCGCGCTGAACGCGTCCAGATCCGCCCGTCGGATGCCCTCGCGTTCCCCGGCGCTGACATCCGCCGCGTCGAGCGCCAGCCGGACGGGACGGCCCGCGTCGTCGCCACGTTCGGCGGCCTCTACGGCGTCGACTCACCGCTGCCGACCCCGTTTCACGAGTCGGTCACCACCGACCCGGACCGGACGACGGGGCTCCGCGACTTTCTGGACCTGTTCGCCGGCCGTCTCTACGCCTACCTCTACCGCGCCTGGCGCAAGGTGCGCCCCGAGGTCGATGAGGCGCCGTCGGCGGATGACGCGCGTCGGTTTGCGGCGCTGGCGGGTGCGGCGCAAGAGGCCCCGTGGGTTGGGCCGGCACCTCCGCTCCAACTCGCCGCGTTCGCGGGTCGCCTCTCGGACCGCCGTCGCACGGCCGACGGGCTCCGCGCCGTCGCCGAGGCGTTTATCGAGGCGCCCGTTCGGGTGATCGAGAACGTGCCCCGCTGGCTCCCCATCCCGACGCGGCCGGCGCTCGGCGCCAGCGGGCCGAAGCTGGGCGAGAATGCTCCGCTGGGCGCTCGGGTACTGGACCTGACGGGCAAGATCCGGCTCCAGGTCGGCCCCGTGGGGATGGAGCAGTTCCAGGACTTGCTCCCCGGCGGAGACGGAGCGCGGACGCTGGCGTCGGTGGTCCGGCTCTACACGCGCGACGCGCTGGCGTGCGACATCGAATTGGTGCTGGACGCGGCGGCGGTCCGCCCCACCCAATTGGGCGACGGGATTGGCCAGATGGGCCGGACCGCATTCGTCGGCCGTCCCCGAGGCTCTGACGTCCGCCGCGTCGCGACCTACGACGCGTCTGAGGCATGACCCTGCCAAGCTGGGGGTGCTCGCCCGACTGTCTCTCTCCGCTTAAGCGCTTGGGCGGACGCCAGGGCGATGTGGGCTATTAGAGGTAGGGAAGCCAGCTATGCCGGCGCACGTTCACGATGTCGGTACCCGAAAAGTCGATGGGTCCGACGCCACTAGGGTCGCCTTTTCGTCCGGTGATGACCTTCCCTCCTCTGACTACGAGATTTTCCTCGACTCTGCCCCCGCGCGTCTTCACGTCGATCCAGTGGACATCCATCTTCATCTCGGGACCCATCTTGACCCGTAAAGGCTCTGGGATCTCGACGTGTGCCATATCTGATGGTTATCGGGTGCTTACGAACGAAGGACAGGGTCTCCTCCGGCTCGAGCCTCTGATAGCCGGGTGAGATCCAGAGCGACATCTCGTACTCCCAGTCTATAGATCCGCTGAGGCTCCGTTACTACTGCAACTCTAGCTAAGCAACGCCACCGGCTCGAATATCTGGAAGGAATACGTTCGGACTGCGACATCTGAAGCGCTCGCCCCGCTGGCAGTCGTTGTCACCAGCGGCTGGCAGGTGGAGCGCTGGCGTTCAGCGGGCACGTCGCCGTCCCACACCATCCGCTCGTTCAGCCCGGAGCCGTCCAGTTCCCACGTCTCACGAGCCACCCGTCGGCCCAGCACGTCGTAGCCGTAGGCCCCGACCCGGACCTCGCCCGTTCCGTCGTCGCGCCACACCTCCGCCAGCCGGCCGGCCGCGTTGTAGATGTAGCGCCACGACACGCCGCCGTGCCGGCCCGAGGCGTCGGACTTGGTGAGCAGGTTCCCGTCGGCGTCGTGGCGGAAAGCCAGGACCGCGGGTTCTGGACCTGCAGGACCCTGCGCCCACCGGCTGTCCTCGATGCTCGTGATCTGACCGTTCTCGTCGTGGGCGTAGGTCCGCTTGAACACCTCGGCCAGCCCCATCCGCCCCGGCCCGGCGTCGCGGACCAGCCGCTGCTCGGCCAGCTCCCCGAACGCGGTGTATGTGCGCAGGCCCACCAGCGCCGGCTGACCGCCAGTCCCGGTTTCTACACAGGATGTCGAAGAACGAGTGCTACCCCGGCCTCAATTTGCGCCGTGGGAACCCGTGCGGTCACACTGGCCACAGACATCATCGGAACGACTGCCCGTCCTGCCGCGCATAGGCCCGCCGCCGCTGGCCATCCCCTCCAGCGACCAACGGATGCCTCTAAGTTAAGTGATTAAGTTTCCTCGTTCATCGAAAGAGTCCGGGTACTGTTCTCTTGCGAAGTCCAAGGTAATCTCTCTTACCTCTCTACCCAAAACGGGTGCTATGTAAAACTTGCCGTCTAGGTAGTAAAGGGGTGACTGCAACTTGAAACTGTCGCCCACCACCTTGGACTGTTTCAGGATTTCAGCGCTTTCGCTCTTGATCCTCATAGGGCTGTCGGCGTAGTCGGTCATTGGTCTAGCTAGGGAAAGTGTCTGATTGGTTTCCAGGACCCGTCCGGCATGAACTCGAAGAACACCGAGCCGTCCGGCATCGGCCCGCCGCCGTCCAACACCCGCTCACGGGCGCCCCCGTACTTCCAAGTGCCGTCGGCAAGTTCCTCGCCGGTGTACCCACCTGGCCGCCAATGCGGTTCCGTGACCCCGTCAGCCTTCTTAGGGTACCTCAGGGGAAGGCCGTCCCTAGGGACGGCAATACCATAAATGGGATCGCCATTGTCGTAAGCAGCCTCGACGCCTGGCGCTCTACCAGTACGAGTAACTACGTCCGCCCGGGTACGAGCAGTCGCAGCATCCGAGATTGGCATTACCCACGCGGTGCCTCCTGGGGGACCGAGAACAGCTCCATCCGTGTCGTAGTATGCACGACCGTTGGGACCCATGAACGACACGACGTAATCGTCGGTGACGTGGGCGTTGGCGCGAGACGGCTTCACCGTGCAGGCGAGCCCGAGGACATCCGTCTTGGACTTGGGCTCAGAGACGTACCCGTGGGATCGGAGCCCGCCCCGGAGCCCAATGGGGTCGGCCTGGGTGTACGTCCTGCTCCCGGGGTCGTAGTACCGGAAGCGGTTGTACCGCAGCCCGCTTTCTGAGTCGGCTGTCTGTCCGGGGAAACGGATCTCGACCTCGACCTCGCCGGACTCCGCGACCTCCCCGCCCCAGGCGTCGAATTGGCCCTCCCACACCAGCGCCCCATCGCGGTCGATGGCCAAGCGCGGCTGGCCCACCTGGTCGCACTCAACCACGGCCACGTCCTCGTCGCCGTCGAGCAGCGCGATGGGCTCGAAGCCCTGAAACGCATACGTCCTGGTAGCGACATCTGAAGCGCCCGCCCCGCTGGCGGTGCCTGCCGCCAGCGGCTGGCGCGTCGAGCGGCGGCGCTCGGCCGGCACATCGCCGTCCCACACCATCCGCTCGGTGAGGCCCGACCCGTCGAGCGCCCACGTCTGCCGAGCCACGCGGCGGCCCAGCACGTCGTAGCCGTAGGCCCCGACCTGGATCTCGTCCGTCCCGTCGTTGCGCCACACCTCCGCCAGCCGGCCGGCCGCGTTGTAGACGTAGCGCCAGCCGGTCCCGCCGTGCCGGCCTGACGTGTCGTGCTTGGTCAGGAGGTTCCCGTCGGCGTCGTAGCCCAGCGTCCAGCCCTCGGCCACGCGCACCGCCACGACCCGCTGGCGGTCCCCGTCGGGCGCGCCAGCGTCGGAGGCCGGGAGTTGCGGCAGGCGGACCGGCGCCGCCGGCACGTTGCCCGCCGCGTCGGCCTCGTACGCCTCCAGCCCTCGGTCGGGGGTGACGCTCGCCGAGAGCCGGCCATCGGCGTCGTGGCGGAAGGCCAAGACGGCCGGCTCTGGACCTGCCGGACCGCGCGCCCACCGGCTGTCCTCGATGCTCGTGATCTGACCGTTCTCGTCGTGGGCGTAGGTCCGCTTGAACACCTCGGCCAGCCCCATCCGCCCCGGCCCGGCGTCGCGGACCAGCCGTTGCTCGGCCAGCTCCCCGAACGCGGTGTATGTGCGCAGGCCCACCAGCGCCGGCTGGTTGCCCACGTCCGAGCCGATGGCGCGGCGTTTGGTCCGGCCCAGCTTGTCGAGCGACGAGCGGACGAGCGACCCGTGCCCGTCGGCCACGGAGACCAGCCGCCCCTCGGCGTCGTGTCCGAACGCGAGGTCTCGGCCCGACGGCGTGGACCGAGCCACGCGGCGGCCCAGCGCGTCGTAGGTGCTCTCGACCGACTGGCGGCCCGTGTCGGCGAGCGGGGTCCCGGCCAGGACCCCGCCGGCCAGCCGCTGCCACTCCTCGGTCACCCGGCCCACGGCGTCGTAAGCGAACCCGATGGCGGCCGTCTCGTTGGCCGCCTCCTCCAGCCGCCCGCCAGCGTCGTAGGCAAACGTCTCGGCCGTCTCGTCGTCGGTGCCGGCCGCGTAGACGCGCTCGGTCAGCCGCCCGACGGCGTCGCGCTCCATCCGAGTCACGAGCCCGCGTGCGTCGACGGCCTCGACGAGCCGGCCGCCGGGATCGTAGCCGTAGCCCAGTCGGCGTCCGGTAAAGTCGATCTCCTCGACCACTTGTCCCGCGAGGTCGCGGGCGAACGTCCAGTCGCGGTCGGTCGCGTCGGTGACGGTTGTCAGGTCGCCCTCGGCGTCGTAGCCGTAGCGGGTGACGGCCCCCGAGGGCTGGGTGACGGCCGTGACCAAGTCGAAGAGCGGGTCGTGCGCGAACCGGCGGACGGCGCCGTTGGGGTCGGTCACGGCCGACACGTTGCCGGCGGCGTCGTAGGCGAAGCGCGTGGTGCGCTCCGGGCCTCGCTCCTGGCCCGCGACTCGGTCGGTCCGGCGGATCAGGTGGCCGGCCGCGTCGTAGACGAACAGCGTCTCGCCGCCCTCAGCGTCAGTGCGCCGCGTGAGCCGGCCGAGCGCGTCGTAGGCGTAGCGGGTGGTCGCGCCCGTCCGGTCGGTCGTGGCGACGAGCTGGCCCGCGGCGTCCCACTCCAGCCCGACCGACTGGCCCTCGGCGTCGGTGATCTCGACCGGAAGCCCGCGGCCGTTGTAACGGTAGGCCGTGACGGCGCCGGTCGGGTCGGTCTCCTCCGCCAGCCGGCCGCGGCGGTCGTAGACGCGCGTCCAGGTGGCGCCCGTGGGGTCGGTGAATCCGGTGGGGCGGCGCTCGTCGTCGTAGGCCAGCGACCAGCTCGCGCCGTCGGGGGCGGAGATCTTGGCGAGGTCGCCGTCGCGCGTGTACTGGAACCGCGTGGTGTGGCCGAGCGGGTCTGTGACCTCTGTCCGGGCGCCGGTTTTGGAATCGTAGGCGTAGCGCGTGACTCGGCCCAGTGGGTCGGTCGCTTGGCGGACGCGGCCCGCGTCGTCGTAGTCCACCACCGTCACGCCGCCCCGGGTGTCGGTCACGCGCGTGACGCCGGCGTCGAGGTCGTAGTCGAACGTGTAGTCGAGCAGGCCGTCGCGGCCGTCGGGCGTCTCGCCCCAGGCCCGGACGCAGCGCGCTTCCAGGTCGCCGTCGGGCGTCGTGAACGCGGCGTAGTCCCAGTGGAATCGGGCGCCGCCGCGGAACGTCTCGGACGTGATCCGTCCTTGGGCGTCGTGGTGGTAGCGCTCCGGCTCGCCGGTGGCGTCGCGGGCCGAGACCAGGCGGCCGTCGCCGTCGTAGGCGAACTTGGCCAGCACGGCCGGCTGGCGGCGGCCGTCGGGATCGGGTCCGGTGATGGAGACCACGCGGCCGGCGCGGTCGGTCTCGACCGCCAGCGGCCGGCCGGCGCTGTCAGTGACGGCCAGACCGCGGTCGTCGGGCTCGATGGTGACGGCGTTGCCGGCCGCGTCCTCGATCCGGGCGAGCGTCCAGAGCTGGCCGCTGCGCTCGGCGTCGGGCCAGTAGTCCGTACCGGCGCGGCCGAAGACCAACACGGTCCCGTCGTCGAAGACGGCGCGGTAGGCGCGGACGGGGGTCTCGGCCGGCATCGGCCAGACCGACGCCGGCCCGCCCAGCACCGGCGGCGCCCCGGCCTGTCCGTCGCCCGACGCGGCCGGGACGGAGTCGGCGTCGGCCCAGAGCCGCAGGCCTAGCTCGCGCGCCCACGTCTGGCCGCCGGGGCCGGGGAGCGTCAGCTCGAACACGTCGCCGGTCTCCAGCCGGAGCACGGCCACGTTCTGGGCGCGGTTGACGAGCACGGACGCGTCCAGCGTCGAGGTCCAGCCTGGCCCGAAACGGCCCGAGAACTGGGAGCCCGTCATCCAGGTGCGCCCCAGCCGCAAGGGCAGCGGGCCGGGCAGCTCCACGTCGACGGCGTCGATCACGACCTCGCCCGAGATGGCGTCCACGGGGTCGGAAAAGCACCACACCCGGTCGGCCGCGCTGCGAACTCGTCGGGCGGCGCCTCCCATGATCTTCCCCCCCCGCGTCGCGACGGCTCGGCCGGCCCGGCTGGCGACGCGCCCGGCCGCCCGAGCCGCGTCAGCCGCTTTGTCGGCGGCGCGCACCACGCCCGCCAGCGCGTCGGCGCGGCGCGCGAACTTGGCGCCGGTCGCGGCCATGCCCGCGAACGGGATCATCGCCGCCGCCGACAGCGCCGCGTTGACGCGGTCGCCCTCGGCCAGGTACAGCAGCGCGTTGGCCCCGTCGGCGATCTCGCCCAGGCCCGGCACCAGGCCCGCCACGTCCAACCCCAGGTGCAGCGCGTCCATCGCCGACATGCCCGACACGGCGTCGCCCACGGCCGAGGCGGCGCCTTTGGCCTTGTCGGCCATCCGGCCAAAGAACCCCTTCTCCTCTTCCGTCTCCGCCTCCACCGGCGGGTTGGTCACGCCCAGGATCTCGCCGTCCGGCCCCACCGTCACGCCCGTCGGCGCCGACGCCGACCACGTCACCTGACCGATGGTGTTGCTCGGCCCGTCGGCGCCGGCGCAGTTCATCTCCATCCGGGACTGGTCCGAGTGGATCAGCCACTGCCCGCCCACCCGGAACGTCGGGGATGTGGTGCCGGGGACGGGCCGGCACATGCCGAGGTTGACCTGGCTCGTAACCCCTCCCCCGACGCCGGCCTCGTCGCCCACCACGCGGCCGATGCGGGCGTCGAGGTTGGTGGCCGGCTTGCCCTCGAACCGGACCGTCGGGACCTCGCGGATGGCCCAGGAGAACTGGGCGAAGATGGGGAACGGCGTCGGCGTGCCGCCAGCCGTCTTGCAGACGTCGGGCGTGGTGGCGACCACGTAGCCGCGGGGGTCCTTGCGGAGTCCGGTTTGGTCAGCCATGAGTCACGAGGGGCTGGCGGAGGGAGCGGGCGAGCTCGGCGTCGGGGACGGGTGGCGTCTCGGGCAGTTCCATCCGAACCTCGGCCACGCGGAGCGGCGCTCGCCCTGGAAACTGGCCGCGCCAGACGACCGACGCCCGGTGCTCGTCCGGGTCGGGGTCCGAGAGGTCCATCTCGACCGTGTCGATGAGGAGAGGGGCCACCTTGAGCGACCCGTCTTGGTAGCGCAGGAGCGCGCCCATTTGGTAGCCCGGTAGGCACACCGAGACCGTCGGGGCGTCCGGGCGCAGCCCCCAGACCGTGATCGTCTCATCGCCCACTAGGTAGCTCGGCGCCTGGAGCGGCGGCGGCGCGCTGTTGTAGTGCGCAAAGTCGAAGTCGGCCGGCAGGTGCGGCGCGCGCTCAGCCTGCCACGTCTCGTCGAACGTGCCCGCCAGCGCCAGGCGCGGTTGCCAGGACCGGGCCAGCGGCCCGACGCCGGCCGGGGCGTAGTCCGGCCCCGGCGCCTCGATGGGCGCGTCGGCCCACTCGATCTGGGGCGCGTCCACCTCCGCTGCGTCAGTTTGCTTGGAGAGGAAGAACCCGGTCCCTACGGGGTTGGCGGGGTACTCGACGTCGAGGTCGGGGTCGTCCGGGTCGGGCACGGTGCCGCCGTAGGCGCGCTCGTAGACCAGCGGCACGCGGACGGCCGGCGCGGGCGGGTCCAGCCGCCAGCCGGCCAGGGTCCGGCGCCAGACGCGCGGGCCGGTCACGCGGAGCGCGGCCTCGACCAGACGTACCGGCTCGCCGTCGGCGTCGCGCCGAGCCACACGTACGCCGGCCGTCCACGACGGCGTCGGCTCGCCCGCCGGCGCGTGGGCGACGGCGTCGAGGTGGAGGTCGGCCCGGGGCTTGAGCGGCGCCAGGTCACTTTCCCACCGGACGCTCGACGCGCCGGCCGCGCCGCGGTACTCGTCGGCCACGCGGACCGGCGCCTGGTCCGGGTCGGGCCGGAGCGCGGCGCCGGGCGCGACGTGGAACGTGCCGCGGAGGACCAGGACGCCCATGTCGGTCCCGGCGTCGTCCTCGGCGGTGAAGACGAGCGGCGCGAACGGGGTGTAGTTGCGGAGCTCCACGGCGGGTTCTAGTTGATGTCGACCGTCGGCGCGTTGACCACCGCCGAGCCGCCCGCCCCGATGTCGACGTTGGCCTCGGCGTTGACCACGACGTTGGTGCCCGAGATCGTGACGGTGCCCCCGGGGTCGAGCGAGATCGACGAGGCGCCGGTCTGGATCTTGACCACGCCCGTCGCCTGCAACGTCACCGTGCCGTCGACGGAGGTCGTGAGGCCGGCCGCGAACGACTCCGTGACCGCCCCGGTCACCATCACCGCCAGCGCGCCGCCGACGCCGGCCTCGGCGTCGCCCGTGACCCACGTCTTCTGGTCGCCGCCCGTCTGGCGGCTCTCGTCGCCGGCGATCGAGACCGAGCCCGAGCCGGTGATCGACTCGCTGTGCGAGCCCTGGACCTGGATGGTCTTGTCGCCGCCGACCGACTCGAACTGGCTGCCCGAGACCGACTTGGACCGGCTGCCTCCCACCGACATCGACTGGCTGGCGCCGACGTTGACGTTCTGGTTGTTGGCGACGGCCTCGGTGTGGTCCTTGGTGGCCGTCATCGTGACGTGCTCGTCGCCGCGCATGTCGTCCATCGTCAGCCCGTTGCCGCCCATCGTCTTGATGACGTTCTGGGACCGGTTGGCCCCCGTCGACGGCGAGGCCTGGCTGGGGTTGGGGACGGTGCCCAGCGCCATCGGCCGGTCGACGTCGCCGTTGGCGAAGCCGAGCACGACCTCGGTCCCGGCGTGGTTGGGGAAGTGGAGCCCGTAGCCCGAGCCCGAGTACGGCTGGGCCATGCGCACCGCCTTCGAGGCCTGCGACTCGGGCTTGTCGGAGCGGTCCAGTCCCAGGCGCGCCCGGTACCGGCCGTCCTCGTCGAGGTAGGCGTACTCGCCCCCGCCCGACTCGATGCGGCCGGTCATGAGGCCCGGCGCCTTGGGGACCGGCGTGGTGCGCGCCGGGCGGAACGGGGCCTTGGCCGGGATGGCCTCGAACGCGTTGGCGTAGCGCGGCGGCTGGGGCGCCCCGTCTCCGCCGACGTCGTCCGGGGCCACCACGCCCTCGTGCTCGACCGCCGTCACCAGGTACTCGATGTTGAGGTCGCCGCGGTAGTGGCCCTCGATCGCGAACGTGACGCCCGGCGTCAGCCCGGCCGCGTCGGAGTCGCCGGTCACGACGCGGCGCCGGCAGGCGATCTCGTCGGCCCGCGTCTGGGCCAGCCGCTGGCCCTCGGCGAGGTCCTTGAAGTGCTCGCCGAAGAGGTACACCTCCTGGTCGCCGCCGCCCTCCACGGGCGCCTCCGCCAGCAGCTCGGTGTCGGGCGTGCGGTAGTTGTAGTCTTTGAGCACGACCGCCCCGGGGATCACGTGCTCGTGCAGCCGGAGCGCCCACGCCGACTCGGCCCGGTCGCGCACCATCCCGGACCCCTCGCGGTAGACCACCGCGGTCTCGCCCGAGGGGCCTGGGCCGACGGGCTCGAAGGCGCCCTTCCGGTCGGTGACGACCAGCGTCTCGCGCGCGCCGTCCTCGGGGTGCTCGAACTGGAACCAGATCCCCTCGCGCTCCAGCAGCCGCCGCACGAACGCGAGGTCGGTCTCTTCGTACTGCACGATGTACTCGCGCTGGGGGTAGCTCCGCTCGATGTCGAAGCGGACGGCGCCGCCGACCAGCCCGTGCTCTTCCAGCACGTCGCGCGCCACGTCCACCACGTCGGAGTCCTGGAACACGCGGCTCTGGACGGCGAGCGACAGCCGGGACAGCGCTGGCTCTAGGCGCACGCGGTAGACGGTGCGGTCGGCGGAGCGGGCGCCCAGGTCCATCGATGTCACGATGCCGTGGACCGGGACCGGGTCGAGCCCGCGGAACCGGACCAGCGTCGCGGGCTGCCCGAGCACGGCGGCAAAGTCGACGTCGGGATCGGCGGACGCCAGTTCGAGGTCGAACGCGTAGGGCTCGGAGATCGCCTCGCGGCCGGTGAAGCGGAGCACCTCGAAGGCGCCGCCGTCGACGCCAGAAGCAGTGAAGGCGAAGGGGGCGACGTTGGCGTCGAGGTCGATCGGGAGCACGGGCATGGCGGCGGGGCTAGGGGTCACCTCTGCATCCTATGCTACCGCGCCTGGGAGGGTCCGTAGCTGATCGTTGGCTGAGGGATGGGGCGCTGCGCTCGGTATCGCGTCTCTTTCGGCGCGTTGCGGCTGGCGGCGCCGGTCAGCGAGACGGGGTCCCTCGCCTCCACGGCCCCCGACTCTGCCAGCGCGTCGCACCACACCTGGCCGCCGCTCCCGAGCTGCCCCTCGCGCCCATCCGCCCCGCTGGCGGCCCGGTACCGCCAGCCGGTCACCGGCCGCCCGGCCCGGTCCTGGTAGCCGACGCCCACCCAGGGGCTCAGCGGACGCGCCGTCGCCCCCAGGCCCGGCGTCCCTGGGCTCGCTGTCGCCCCGTGCGCCGAGGCCGCAGCAGCTGCCGCGCCTGGAGAGGCCGCCCCGCTGGCGCCTCCGATGAGCACGGTCGGGCACCCGGTCAGGATCACGTCCGGGGCCGAGCACGTGCACATGTCGCCCAACCGGGCCGCCGATCAAGACGGTCGGGTTGCCAAAGACGATCGTGCCGCCGTGGGCGGTCGGGTCTCCGAGACGGGCGGCAGGCTGTCCCACAGGTGAGGTCGGGGTTAGGGACGGTACGGAGAATAGCCCGATCGGTGCCCGCGTGGCGTGGCCCCGGCCGCCGAGGGCGCCGTCAAGCCCAGCATGATCCGGTGGACCTCGGGGCCGAGCAACCGACGCGTACGGGCCGTGAACGTCGCGGCCATCGCCACCGCCCGGTCGCCGACGAGGGCGTACACCTGCTGCTGGTAGAGTACGTCGCCCGGCACCGGCGACCAACGGACGACGACCCGCTCGCCCGCCGACCCGTCGGCCAGCGTGACCGCGTCGCGGAGCAGGACGGCCCCGCCGAACAGCGCCTCGGTCGTGGCCTGCACCTGGTCGTCGGCGAACGCCGCCAGCGGGCGGCCGTCGTGGGGCGTCGCGACGATCGTGACCCCGTGCGACCGGCCGTCGGCGACCGGCCCGGCGATCGTGTACACGGTCGCGTCGGCCCAGCCGGGAGGGAGCGCCAGCGCGAAGGCGTCGGCGCGGAAGGGCGTCGTAGGAGGCGCCAGGGCCGACGGCCGGCGCGGGTCCCCCAGCCGCACGCCCCGGCCCAGTGATGATCGGCGGTCCACGGCTAGTTGATCTTGACGACGCCGCCCTTGACCGTGGTCACGCCGCCCTCGACGGTCGTGGTGGCGCCTTTGACCGTCTGCGCGCCGCCAGCCTGGCTCGTCACGGAGGCGCCCTTGGTGGTGTGGCTGCCGCTCGCCTGGCTGGTCACCGAGGCGCCCTTGGCCGTCAGCGCCCCGCCGGCCTTGAGGTCCATCGACCCGCCGGCGTCCACCGACGCGTTGCCGCTGGCGGCAACGGTGAACGTGGCGCACTGGACGTCGACGGCCGCGCCGGCCTTCATCGTGATCGAGCCCGAGGTGTCGAGGGCGATCGTGCCGGCCCCGGCGTCGACCGTGATCGTGTGCGCGCCCGAGGCGTCGGAGACGGTGATCGTCTGGCCGGCGTCGTCGATGGAGACGAAGTGGCCGGCCGTGCTCTGCAACGTCGCCTTCTGGTTCTCGTCGTCCAGCACCACCACGTGCCCGCCCGACGAGCGCGCTTCGATGCGGCGGTTGTCGTCGTCGAAGACCATCGTGTGGCGGCCGGTGGTGGAGACCAACACGCGGTTTTTGTCGTCGTCGAGCAGGACCGCGTTCTGGTCCGGGCTGGCCAGGCGCACGAAGGCCGCGTTCTGGGTGTCGTCCATCACCAGTTCTGAGCCGGCGAACGTGCGCACCACGTTCTGCATCCGGTTCTCGGCGACCGCCGGCGAGTGCTGGCTCGGGTTGGGGACCGTGCCCAGGGCGAGGGGCCGGTCGGGGTCGCCGTCGACGCAGGCGAACACCAGCTCCGTGCCGGCGTGGTTGGGGAAGTGCATCCCGTAGCCCGGCCCGGAATACGGCTGGGCCATGCGGATGGGGTGCGTCGCGGAGCCCTCGGGCTCGGACGACCGGTCGAACGGCATCCGCGCGCGGTAGCGGCCGTCCTCGTCGAGGTAGGCGTAGGGGCCGCCGGCGGATTCGATCCGGGCCGTCATCACGCCGCTGACCTGGGGCCGCGGCGTCTTGCGCTCGGGGCGGAACGGGACGGCGGCCGGCAGGGACGTGAACCAGTTGGCGTAGATGGTCGCCGGGGCGCCGTCGCCGGACGAGTCGGTCTCGACGAGCGGCGCCAGCCGGTCGAGCAGCGCCGCGTCGGGGTCGGGGCGGCCGGGGAAGCCGTCGACCGTCGCCCCCGGGCCCACCGACGCGGCCTGGCTGCCGGCGTGGAGCACCTCGGCCAGCAGGTAGTCGCCGTCGAGGTCGGGCCGGTAGTGGTCGGTTAGGGTGAACGTCCGGCCGGCGCGGAACGCGGCGCAGTCGCCCGAGCCCTCGGCCTGGCGCCGGCGCGCGGCGGCCTCCTCGGCCCGGACCTTGGCCAGCCGCTCACCCTCCTGGGGCGCCTTGTGGTGGTCGCCCCAGGCGTAGGCCTCGCGCTCGGCCCCGGAGCCCTCGCCGCTGGCGGCGTCCCCCACCGGCGCCTGGGCCTCCAGGCCCGTCTCCGGCGTCCGGTAGTTGTAGTCCCGCACGCGGACGGCGTCGACGCCCAGCTGTTCGCGGATCGAGAACCGCTCGATGGCCTCGGCCGCGCTCCGCCCAAAACCGGCGCCCTCGCGGTACGGGATGGCCGGGTCGGCGATGGGCGCGAACGACTGGCGGTCGTCGGTGACCACGAGCACGTCGCGGCCTGACTCGTCGTGGCGGAAGGTGTACCACGCCCCGGCGTGCTCCAGCTGGCGCTGCAGGAAGGCCAGGTCGCTCTCGTTGTACTGGACCACGTACTCGCGGACCGGCGGCGGCTCCGACAGCTCCACCTCGACGTCGGCGCCCGCCAGCCCGGCGCCCGTCAGCACGGCGCGGACCAGGTCTTCGAGCCCGACGTTCTGGAACACCCGGCTCTGCTGGCCCAGTCCCAGCCGCCACAGCCGAGGCACGAGCACGGCGCGGTACCGGGCGCGGTCCGCCGAGCGCCCCGCCTGGTACACCGACGCCACGACGCCGTGGACCGGTTCGGCCTCGCCGGTCTCTCGGAGCCGTGTGAACGTGGCCTGCGCCCCCAGGACGGACGAGAAGTCCACGTCGGTCTGGCCCGAGACCAGGTCCAGCTCGAACCGGAACGGCTCGGAGATGGCTTCGCGGCCGGCGAACCGGGTCACCTGGAAGGTGCCCTCGGGCAGGTCCACCACGGCGAACTGGAACTGCGAGACGTCGGCGCGGACCGGGGTGAGAGCCATGGATCGTAGGGAGTCGACAAGAAGGGCATATTGTACTAGGATACGACACGATCCGTGCCAAGCTGTTCAGTGGGTAACGAAGGAAAGTCGAGGGCAAGAATCGCCGTTCAGTGCGAAGGTTCGAGTCTCGCGGCTGCTACGTCGGTCTTGTAGCCGAACGCGTGCC
Source organism: uncultured bacterium (assembly GCA_947493945.1). Lineage (GTDB taxonomy): Bacteria > Bacteroidota > Rhodothermia > Rhodothermales > Rubricoccaceae > Rubrivirga. The sequence continues at coordinate 652,683 of CANLSR010000001.1, forward strand.
GCCCCAAACGCTCGGTCGATAGCGTTGGTAGACGGCTCCCTCGCGTAACCCCTCACTCCGGCAGCCTCTGCCCGGTCGCCCAGCTGCGAGGGCCAACACGGCGAGCGCTCCTAGCGCCTCTCCCTCATCGGAGGTCTCGCGTGTGCGGGGGTCCGAACTAGGCATAGTCAGTACCCCCGCCCCGCTGGCGGCGACTGCCCACAGACTCGAAGTCCGTTTGTTGAAGCTACCCGGCGTGGAGCCCGGATTTGGTCGTCCGCTCCAGGGCCTCCAGACGGAATCCCAAGGCTTCCACTGCGGGGGGCGGCCCCGAGGTAGCGCGCCTGAAGCGTGGCCGTCCGCGTGGCTGTATGGTCGGCGAGACATCGCGCGAGTTCGTAGGGCGCAATGGACCCCCCCTCGCTCGCTGAGCGCACAGTTTCGCAGTCAAGGTCCCGGAACCGGATCCACGCCCTCTGTGCTGCGCGCAGCTCGGCGACGCCGTCGCGCGACAGCGCCTCGAGCGTTCGAGCGTAGACGGCATTGAGTTCGGCGTCAGCGCGAGCGAGCGCGTCTTGTGCGCACGCCGTAAGGGCAGCCTGAGACGTGGCCTGGTCGCATTGGGTCTGCCCGAAGGCAGTAGGGGCGATCAGGACGAGAGCAAGAACAACCGTCCGCATATCTTAAGGGGTGTATTCGTTGAGGCCGCGCTCGAACATAGCCGCCTCGTCGTCACGGCGCTTCAACAGTCCCCGAGCAGTCCAGATTCGCTTCATTGACCGGATCTGGGTGGGGACCTCGGTGTACCGTTCCACAGCCATCAACGTGCGGATATCCCGCATCTCTCGCCTTGAGCTCTTGGCAGGGTCCATCGACACGCCACGGTTGTAGATCAGCGAGAGGAGCGCACCTTGGCTGTGCGGGTGAAGCTCGACGACGTTCGGATATACGCTGTAGGTCCGACGGCAGTACTCGTGGATCGAGACGGTACGGAACACGTGGTTCGCGTCTGCGAACGAGATTTCGATGCCGCGAAGACTGGACAGGGCATCGATCGCACCCCTTCCTTTCCTACCGGCCGCAGCTGCGAGAAGATTGACCGTGCTAGCATCGAGCCGTCCAGACCAGTCGCTCCGAATCTGTGACGGCGACTGCTGCCCAAGGTCGTACCCAATGCCGATCGTCACGCCGCTAGCGGCGAGGGCGTTGCCACTGGCGTCGCGCGGCACGACTGCCCCGGTCAGGTTCGCAGTGTAGTAGGCCTCGGAGCTGACTTCGTGCTCGACGAGCTGATCGACGGAGTCGACCGAAACGACCATCTCTTCGCCATCGCCAACCGGCACCCTGAGCCCGCCGAACGCTAATCCCGACTCCGACATCCCCGCAACTTCGAGGACGAAGCTGAGGGGGTGGTAGTGCCACAGCCGGGGCTCGGCCGGCAGGTCGGCGCCGGCCGCCAGCGCCTCGGCCCACCACTGGTGGCGCTCGACGGCGGCCGCGGTGGCCTCGGGCGCGCCGACGCCCAGCGTGTCGACCGCCGCCCGCACGTCGCGGATGCCCCACTCGCTCTCGAACCGGCACACGGCGTGGCGCAGCCGCGTTGCCCGACCGCCCGGGTCGGAGGCGTAGAACGCCGTGAGCTCGTCGTAGGCGAGGTGGCCGGTCGGATCGGCGACCGTGTTCGGTTCGAACGACGGGCGTTGGCGCGCCGGGCCGTTTGCACGGCGTGCCTCCACCACCACCGTCGTCCGCTCCGCCAGCAGGTCCTTGCCCAGGATGGAAGTGTCAAGGCCCTCGAACAGGTCCAGGACCCGGCCGGCGTCCACCTGGAAGTCGGCGCCGGGGTCCTCGGCGGTCCACCACGGCGGCGGGGCCTCCACGCGCGTCCGGGCGGCCACGCTGTCGGCCGGGGCCTTCATGAACGGGTGAGCCGACAAGGTCTGCCCCGCGTGAGCGGGCAGCGGGGTGTACGTCAGCCGGTCGCCGGCCGACATGAACCGGCCGACGGCCTGGTCGCCGACCCGGAGTTCCCAGTGGACCTGGGACCGCTGGGCCGGCGTCGCGGCCGCGCTAAAATCAGCGACCCGGAACGTGACCTCTTGCCCGACCTCGGCCGTCTCCGGGCCGTCTACGCGCCGGACGCGGAGCCGGGTCTCCGTTTGCGGGGCCGCGTACCGGGGCACGGGCGGAGCGCCGGCCTGCCCGTCGCCGCTCGCCGGAGCGTCGAGGGAGACGGGATCTCGGCACAGGTGGGCCAGGAGGTTGTCGGCCGAGAACACCTCCCAGTGGAGCACCGTCGGCAGCGGGGCCGGCTCTTGTCCGGGAGACAAGGTGTCCGGCGGCTGTCGGAACCCGTAGGGACCGGCCTCCCACAAGACCTCGCCCGCGCGGACGGGGCGATCGACCGCGACCACGTCGCCGCCGGCGAGGCGCCGGAGCAGGTCCTCGTCCGGCTCGCTGGGGCGCGCCAACCTGACGGCCGGCGACGCGACCGACATGAACGCTTGGACGGGGCCGGTCGGGAGCAGGACCCGGCCCCACCGGAACCGCCCGGCCTCCGGCTCCGGCGGGTTGGCCAGGACCTCGAACCGCGTCCCTGGCGGCGCCAGCCCGATGGGGTCGTTCCCCTCCGTCCGGGGCGCCGCCCGGTAGTTGCGGCCGGTGACCACCTCAAACACCTCCGGCGTCTGGAGCCAGGACACGGCGGACGTTGGGAGTGGGGCGACCTCCTCGGGCTCGAGGTACCGCTCGTTGGTCGTCATGTAGGCGTCGGTGGCCCCGTCTGCCAGCTCGACGCGCCCCCACTGGAAGTCGTCCGTGTCCTGGCGCGCTTGGGGGGAGTCGGGGAGCGGCTCGAACCGGGTCCCCTCGGGCGCGACGTCGGCCACGATGGCCCGGTCCTGCACCGGGTCGGGATCCTTGTGCGGTGCCCGGCGGACGTTGACGCCGGTCGTGGTGACGAGCGCGGGCGACGGGGGCCGCTCGCGGCCGGCACCTCCGCCGTCGGCGTCCAGGGGGGCCAGGTGCATATAGAGCGAGTAGTAAGCTCGGCCCGGCCGCTCGCGGGAATCTCCGGCGTTGGCGGGCCGAGCGGGGTCGGAGGGCACGACGCCGGGCCACCGGTCCGCGCTGAGCGGCGGGGCGACGCCGCGCCACTGGCCCAACTCGGGGAAGCCGGGGACGATGGCCTGGGGGGCGTCTGGGCCGTCGGCGGGGGTCTCGTCGGCCGAGGGCTCGTCCTCCGGCGGCATCTCGTGGCGGACGAGGACGAAGTTGCGGCTGCCGAACGGCCCTTCCGCCGCCTCGCCGGCCCCCAGCCGAGCCGCGACCACGGTCCCGGGCAGACACGCGTGGACCGTCGGCCGCGCCGGGCCGTCGCCGGCGGCGAGGTGGACGCCCCCGTGCCAGAGCGTGTTCTCGCTGACGGGATACCACCCGCCCAGCGGGCCGCGCTCGACGTGGTGGTAGGCGGCCTCGACGGCGTTGGCGGTCGGCGCCAGCCCGTCGCCGAGGTCCAGGGGGAGGGAGGCGTTCCCTCTGCCGCGCGCGCCTGTGCCTAGGTCTTGGGCGTACGGGCCATCAGGCGTCGGTTCGGCGTTGATCCAGGACGCGATTCCGGGCCTCCCCGTATAATCACCCCAGAGGTCAGTCGTGACGCCTTCAGTGTTCAGGTTGTACTCCAGCAGCCGGCCTGCCCGGAGCCAGTACCTCCCCGCATCGACGCGGTACTCCCCCGCTTGGACGATATGCAGATTGTCGGCCTCCACCCGTTCGATGTGCCCAGGGCTGGCCCATGCCGGGTCACACACGTGAATCCACAGAGCACCGCCCGCGTCAAGTGCGTACCCCGAGAACACGACGATGTGAATCGGTCCGGTCGTCCGGTGAGACAGCCCAGTATATGTTACGACAGGGTTGTTCTTATCGATCGACTCCACGACAGGCCGGAACACATCGTTCACCACGTCGGCTGGAGGTACCTCCCCGTCGAGAGCTTCCCTCACGGACGGCGAGATCAGCGGGTTCCGAGACCAGCGGGTGCTGGCCTTTTGTAGGGGTTCCAACACAGAGGCACGCCCTCCTGTGGTCGTCCCTGCCAATGTGCCGTCGGGATAACGGATCTGTTCCCGCGAGTGACGGATCATCTCGTCCTCCGTCCCCCCCCGGGCTCGGACGTAGTAATTGTACACCATAGAGCTGGCGGCCCGCCCGCACCAGGTGTTGCCGGCCCGGCTGGGGGCCGGTGCAGCCTGGGACATCGTCGGCACGTCGAGGAGGCGCCCAGAACGCCATTCTGGTTCGGTACCAGGCATGTCAGCCTCAAGGGGAGGTAAGCGGGTAGGTCTGGACCGAGCCCTGCCTCTCGGACGAGAGGTTGACTCCGTCGAATACGCTCTCGTGCCAGTCCGGCCCGAACGGTTCGAGCGAGAGGGTCCTCCCTCCGTCGGTGACGCGAACGGCCAGATGAGTCACGTAGGGGAACATAGGGTCTGCGAGGGGAACACCATCTGCGCTCATTTCGACCCCACAAGAGCCGTCAGTTCCTGACAGGAGGTCGCACGTGTGGACGAGTACGAGATCGGATCCGTCGAGGCGGACTCCGGCAGGACGCGCGTACCAGCGCCCGTCGGGGAAGACCCGTGCTAGGTCGAGTCGCCCCTCGTCCGTGACGAGTGCCGACTCCGAGGCACCGAAGGACACCAGAGCGCGCGCGCCTCCTATCTCGACATCTATACCAAGCGTAGATCTAACGCCGCGGCTCCCCTGCGCTGTCAGCGTAGCCAGGTACGTCCCGAGCGAATCAACGAGTGCGAGGTGGTCCCGCTCGGACGTCGGAGCGACGAATGCCTCAATCTCCGAGCCCTCCATGTCATCCCGGACCACGACACGTCCGCACGTTCCATCGAGCCGGTACCCCGGGTGGACGGCCCACATCCACCGCATGTCGAACTCGTCGGGATCGGCTGACGCGTCGTCCATCGCGAGCCCCCCGGAGACCAAAGACCGGAGGGGCTTCAGCCCGAACGTGACGATGCCATCGGAGTCTTCAGCCTGGATGTAGATGTCCTGCAATCGTTCCTCTACAAGCGCCTCCTGAGGCGGACGGGCCTCGCTCAACATTGGGCACTGCGGATCCTCTACGGCCGTACGCGAACCGACTGCCTCGTCAGGGAGCTCAAGTGCGGTGCCAGCCCGGCGCTCAGGGAGTTCCTCTACGCCTGCCGGACGGCATCCCGTCCCGCAAATGAGCCCTATAACAACAGCAAGCGCGAGGCGCGCGAGAAACAGGAGGCTTCGTCCGCAGGGCGGGTTCAATAAAGCGAGCACTGGAAACGTGTGGGAGGGGGTCATGACTGCGGAGTCGGACTCCGCGCCCCGCTGGCGGTGGGGATGGGAGCGAGTCGGCTTATGTCGCCGGGGCACCCCGGAACAGCGTCGAAGGAGACCACCTCGCGAGCCGACCGAAGCCGGCCCTCGGGTCCGATCTGGAGTTGCGGCCGAACCTCAGCCCACTCGCCGTCCCCCTCAGAGTCTGAGACGCCCCCTGTAACCGTGGTGCCAGCCGAAAACGACTCGACCACCAAGCCGACATCGATCAGGTGTTTCCAAGATTCGACCTCGTAGGTCTCATACTTCGTCCACTCCTGCATCTCGGCTGTGACCCGTGGGCGGGGCAGTCCTTCGTCATCGGGAGACGGCGGCGCAGGGAGGGGTGCGGAGCCCCAATCGACGACCTCGTACGCACTGACAGACACTCTACGGAGATCCTGGACATCTGCCCCCGTCATCGACACCAGCGGGCGCCGAAGGATGTCAACGATAAACTCGGCCGGATCCGAGACGCTCTGGATGACAGGACGGATCTCGGAGATGGCCGTGTCCTCATGAGCGCTCCCTAGGCCGGCTTGCTGGAGCCGAACGGCGACTTCGGTACCCCACACCGGGCTCTGAAATACGACCAATCGCTCGGCGGAGCACGGACCGATCGCGGCGTGGTAACACCCGTCAGGTCGCGGATCTGGGCCGCCTTCTCCTTCGCCCTCGAAGACCAACGACATCGTGTATGGAATCTCGTACGTCCCAATAGATTCACCGTCGATCAGAACCTCTATGACGGTTGGCACCCCGTTCCGCCCATACAGACGAGCGCTCTTGAGGAAGCCCGGCTGAAGAGCGATGCCCTCGAACACCGCCGGCTCCTCGAACCGGACGTAGAGGCGTTCTCCGGGTCGTCCGCCTCCTGCGGCTTCCAATGGACGCCGTCTCCCCACTTCCCCTCCGCCGTCGGTCGCCCCATAGCCGGAAACGCCCTCGACCCAGGCCGTGGCCGGATCACCGTCGAACGCCCTCGCCGCCGCGTACCGCCCGTCGTCCGACGCGAGCTCCGACGAGGCCCAGACGGTGGCCCAGCGGCCGGAGATCTGGACGCGCGTGCCTGCCGCCTGGTCGCCCGCGGCGCTGGCGGACTCCGGGGCCGTGGGGCTCGGGGCGTGCTGGGCCGTCGGCTCGGCGCACCCAAACAGGCCAACCGCCAGAGCAGATGACAGGAGCAGAAGTCGAGTAATCACGGGGAGAGAACGAACGGGAGCAATCGGAGGTGGGTGTGCTGGCCCGTCGGCACCAGCGCGACGTGGCCGCGGCCCGGGAGGACCGGAACGTCGGCGACAACGTCGGCGTCGGCTGGCGGTTCGCAGGGGGCGGAGGCGTCGCTGGCGTCGGCGGGCGGGACAGAGACCTCGACGGGGCCGGGCAGCGCCTCACCGATCTCCAGCCGGCCCTCCGCGTCGAGCGTGTGGTCCTCGGCGGTCCCGTCGGCCCAGACGAGCCTGACCGGCCGGCTGGCGGCGGCCGCGCCTGTGGCGAGGTCGGCGACCGAGAGCGCCAGCGCGTCGGCCACGGGAAGCCGAGACGAGGCGGCGACGACGTTGTGGAGCTCGGCTGTAAACACCAGCTCCGGGCGCTGGTACCGGTATGGCGGTTGGCCGTGTGGGGCGCCGGCGCGGTCGGCCGCGCGGTCGAGCAGGGCCTGGCGCACGATGTAGAGCCTGGGTCTGGGGAGCGACGCCCGCCAGTCGACGCGGACCTCTTGGTCGCGGACGACGCCCCGCAACTCCACCACCGGCTCGGGCGGCTCGCCCACTGCGACCGCCAGCCGCACCGGCTCACCCTCCAGTCGAGGCAGGAGGTCGCGCCGGGCGTCGACGCCCACCACCAGCGTGACGGCCTGGCCGTCCTGGGCGACCGAGGCCGGGGCGCCGTCGCGCTCCCAGCGGGGCGTCAGTTCGATCCACGGGAGCACGACGAGCGGCCCGCTGGCGACGTCGAGGCCCAGGTCCGCGACGCGCGCGACGGCCACCGCCACGCCCTCGGCGTCGCGCGGGACCGGGACCTCCACCACGGCCCGGTCGCGGTGCATGGGGCCGTCGGCGCGGGCGACCCGCCGGCCGCGGCCGTCGGTGACCTCGACCTGGACCGGCGCGCCCTCGCCCACCCAGCGCCCGCGGACGGCCAGCGTCGCCGTCGTCCCAGCCACGACGACGGGGCGGCTCCACGTCGCCCACTCGAGCGCCGACTCGACCTCGACGAGCGTGAACGAGTCCGGCGTGAGGCGGACGCGCCCGTCGGCCGCCATGCGGGCGCGGCGGACCTGGGCGTCGGGCGCGAGCCCGTACTGCTGGCGGACGCCGGCGTCGGAGGGCTGGGGCATGGCGTTTCGGTTGGCTTCGCCTGAAGAGTGTACAACCGGACGTCCAGGGCCAGCGCTCAGAGCGCCAGACGGGAACGCAGGGCCGGCCGTCGATGCCGGGGGACGGCGCCCCCGGCCGCCGCTGCCCCGCTGGCGGAGGCCGTGAGCGCCGGCCGGACGGTGCCCATCGGCACGCCGGAGGCCGCCGTATCCTATGCCTTTTGCCTCCGCCCGCATGGACGCCCACGACGTTAGGAGCCTGCTCCAGAAGCTCAACGAGCCCACCGCGCTCGCCCTCGAAGCCGCCGCCGGCGTGTGCATCGACCGGGGCCACTACGAGGTGGGGCCGGCCCACCTGCTCCTGGCGCTCCTGGACCGCCCCAGCGACGTGGCCGCGGCCGTCCGCAACGACTCCGCCGAGGACGGCGCCGCGCGCGCCGGGCTGGCCGAAGTGCTCGACGGGTACCGGACCGGCAACACGGGCCGGCCGACGTTCTCGCCGCTCCTGCTCGACCTCGTCCAACAGGCCTGGGTCGCGGCGACGGTCCACCACGGCGCGGCTGAAGTCCGGTCGGGGCACGTCTTGGAGGCCGCGCTCGCCGACGGCCGCATGGGCGTCTCGGAGCCGTTCGCCCCCCTGCGCGCCGCCGACCTGCGCGGCGACTTCGACGCGCTGACACGCGGATCGGCCGAGGGCGCGCCCGAGCCCAGCGACACGCCGGCGCCGTCCGCCAGCGGGACGAGTGGCGGGCCGCTCGACGAGTTCACCACCGACGTCACGGCGCGCGCGCGCGCGGGCGAGATCGACCCCGTGTTCGGGCGCGACCGCGAGATCCGCCAGATCACCGACGTCCTGCTCCGGCGCCGCAAGAACAACGCGATGCTGGTGGGCGAGGCCGGCGTCGGCAAGACGGCCGTGGTCGAGGGGCTGGCGCTCCGGATGGTCGAGGGCGACGTGCCGGAGGCGTTGTTGGACACCGACCTGCGGGCGCTCGACCTGGCGCGGCTCCAGGCCGGCGCGAGCGTCAAGGGCGCCTTCGAGGACCGACTCAAGCGCGTGATCCAGGCCGTCAAAGACTCGACCCGGCCGATCCTGCTGTTCATCGACGAGGCGCACACGCTGATCGGCGCCGGCGGCGCGGCCGGCACCGGCGACGCGGCCAACCTGCTCAAGCCGGCGCTCGCGCGCGGCGAGCTCCGCACGGTCGCGGCCACGACCTGGGCTGAGTACAAAAAGCACATCGAAAAAGACCCGGCGCTGGAGCGACGTTTCCAGCCCATCTTCGTGGATGAGCCCTCGGCCGCCGACGCCGCGGTGATGCTCCGCGGGCTCAAGAGCCGCTACGAGGCCCACCACGGCGTCGCGATCACGGCCGAGGCCGTCGACGCGATGGCCGAGCTGTCGGACCGCTACATCACCGGCCGCCAGCTGCCCGACAAGGCCGTCGACCTGATGGACACCGCCGCGGCGCGCGTGCGCCTGAGCCAGACCGGCCTGCCGGACGCCCTGGACGACGCCGAGCGCCGGCTCCGCGACCTCGCCATCGAGGCCGACGGCGTGCGCCGAGACCTGGCCGCCGGCCTGCGCCACGACGCCGACGCGCTGGACGAGATCGACGGGCGGCGCGACGCCGTCCAGACCGGCCGCGAGGCGCTGCGCGAGCGCTGGGCCGAGGAGCGCGACTTGGCCCTGCGCCTGGCCGAGGCCCGCCGCCGCGTCGCCGCCCTTCTGGACGACGACGAGCCAACGAGCGAGGACGAGCCCGCCGCCGACGGCCCGACCGCGGACGAGGCGCCGGCCGCTGGCGACGGCGCTCCGCCAGCCGACGGCGAGGCAGAGCCGGAGATGGCAGATGCGGACACGACGGAGCCCGACGACGGCGAACCCATCGCCTCGTCCCTCCCGCCCGTCTCGCCTGCTAGCGCCGCGCCGCCGTCCCCGTCGTTCGACGGCCTGCCCGACGACGAGGCCGGGCTCCGCGCCGAGATCGTCCGGCTGGGCCAGGCGCTGACGGAGCTTCAGGGCGAGGCGCCGCTCGTCTACCCCGAGGTCACGCCCGCCGTGGTCGCGCGCGTCGTGTCCGACTGGACCGGCGTCCCGGCCGGCTCGGTGCTCAAGGACGAGGCGGCGACGCTGCTGGGCCTGGAGACGCGGCTGCGCGAGTCGGTGCGGGGCCAGGACGAGGCCATCGCCGAGGTGGCCGAGGCGCTCCGCGCCGCTAAGGCCGGGCTCTCCGACCCCGACGCGCCCCTGGGCGTGTTCCTGTTCGTCGGCCCCAGCGGCGTCGGCAAGACGGAGCTGGCCCTGCGCCTGGCGGGCGAGCTGTTCGGCGGCGACCGGTTCCTGACCACCATCAACCTGTCGGAGTACCAGGAGGCCCACACCGTCAGCCAGCTCAAGGGCTCGCCGCCGGGCTACGTCGGCTACGGAGAGGGCGGCGTGCTGACCGAGGCGGTCCGCCAGCGACCGTACTCGGTCGTGCTGCTGGACGAGGCCGAAAAGGCGCACTCCGACGCGCTCGACCTGTTCTACCAGGTGTTCGACAAGGGGTCGATGCGCGACGGCGAGGGGCGCGAGATCAACTTCCGCAACACCGTCATCGCGCTGACCTCGAACCTCGGCGCCGGCCCGCTCTTGAAGGCGCTGGAGGCCCAGCCCGAGCGGCCGCCCATCGAGTCGCTGCGCGAGGGGCTCCACCCGATCCTGGCCAAGCACTTCCAGCCGGCGCTGCTGGCGCGGATGCGCATCGTCCCGTTCTACCCGCTCTCCGAGCAAGCGCTGGCGCAAGTGGCCCGGATGCGGCTGGACCGCGTGGCGGCGCGCTTGCGCGAGGTCCACGGCGTGGAGCTGGAGGTCGACGCGCGGGCCATCGACCAGATCGTGACGCGCGGCACGCGGTCCGACACCGGCGCGCGCGCGCTGGACGCCGTCGTCCAGCGGACGGTCCAGCCCCAGGCCGCGCGCCTGCTGCTCGCCGCCCTGGCCGGCGGCGACCCGCCGGCGTCGCTGCACCTGACCGTCGGCGCCGACGGCGAGCTGGCGGTCGGCGTCGGCCCGCTGCCCGAGAGGCCGGACGCGGAGGCGCCGGACGCGGAGGCGCCGGACGCGGAGGCGCCAGCGCCCGACGCCCGCGCCGCACCGACGGCGACCGCCAGCGCGGCGGGCGAGGCCGCGGACGCTCCAGGAGAAGGCGTTCCCGCAGCCGACGACTCGGTCTCCTGACGCGGCACGCCGGCGGCGGCGGCCAGCGTGCCGCGCCGCCCTACTGGCGGCTCGGCAGCGCGTCGATGGTCTCGGCGATGGAGATCTCGATCCGGCGGTTCTCCCGCTGGCCCTCCGACGTGTCGTTCCCGGCCACGGGGTACTCCTGCCCGAACCCGACCGTCACGACCTGGTCCTCGGCGACGCCGCCGGCCATCATCCGCTCCTTGACGGCGGCGGCCCGGCGGATCGACAGGTCGAGGTTGCGCTCGGCGTTGCCGGTGGCGTCGGTAAAGCTCTCGATCAGGGCCACGCGGCCCGCCCGGCCCGCCAGGTACTCCGTCACGCGGTCGACGGCGGCCTGGGACTCGGGCCGGAGCGTGACGCGGCCGGTCTGGAAGGCGTCCGTGATCACCAGCCGGTTGCCGCTGGCGCTCTCGCCGGCCCGGCCGGCGGCGTCGATCTCAGCCTGGAGGCCCGCCAGCCGGGCGCCCTGGCGGGCGAGGTAGGCGCGGTGCGCCGCCTCGTCGACGTCGCCTGCCGCCAGCAGGTCCTGGGCGCGCGTGACGTCGCGGCGCGCGGCGTTGAGGTACGGCCGCTGGGTAGAGTCGGCCTGGGCGCGGGCGATGGCCCGCTGGGCCTCCGAGATCGAGGCCTCGGCCTGGGACGAGGGGACGGCCGAGGACGGCGACGACGAGGCGCACCCGGAGACGGCCAGGGCCGCCAGCAGGAGGAGGGTAAGACGAGTCACAAGAGCAGAGGGCTAGGGGGAAAGAGCGTTGGAGAAAGGCCGGCGTCCGGCGCCGGCTAGTTCTGGGTGCCGATCTCGCTGCGGAGCCGGTCCACCTCGGCGCGGAGCGCCAGGCGGGCGCGGGCGCGGGCGGCCAGCACCGACGCCTCGGCCAGCCGGGCGTCGACCGCCGCCTCCCGGGCCAGCCTGGCAGCGTGCGCCGAGTTGCCCGCGTCGAGCGTGGCCTGAGCCTCCGCCAGTCGCGACGCGGCGGCCCGGTACTCCGTGGGCGCGCTGGTCTCGGCCCCCACCTCCTGCGCTCGGCTCAGCGCCGCGCGGGCGTCGTCCATCTCCGCCGTCACAGACACGGAGGGCGTTTGCGGAGCGGTCGACGAGCACCCAACCAAGGCGATCCCGATAAAGGCAGGAAGGGCGAGGAGGCGGAGTAGCGAGGTCATAAGGACTGGCTGAGAGTGGGGCTGGCGGAAAGCGAGCGGCGGCCCGGCACGCCGGGCACCGGGTTCACCCGGCGCTGAGGACACGGAGAGTAGACCGATCTCGCAAGTGCTTCTGAGACGAGACGTAACGAGCCTCAGGAGACACGCGTGGTAGCTTGAGGCTCGCGTTGGGTTCCACGCCCGGAGGCTTCTCCGCCCGCCCCGACCGCTCCGAGACGACACCGCACCCATGGATTCTCCCGACGACTCCGTCCACGTCCGCGCCTCGATGGCAGGCCGCGGAGACGCGCGCGTAGTGGAGCCGCCGACGCTGGCGGTGGTGTGGGCGGGGGTCCTGGGCGGGACCGCGACCGTGCCCGTCCGGGCCGGCGGGCTCGACGAGGCGATGGCTCACGTCGCACCCCGCCTGGTCGTCGACGTGGCGGGGCTGGGAGACGCCGTCGCCACGCCGGCGACGCTGGCCGAGCTCCGAGCGTCCCGGCTCGTGCGGACGGTCCCGGCCGTCCAGGCGCTGCTCGACCTCGCCGACCGCGAGTCGGAAGGCGCCGGCCCGGACGCGCTGGAGGCGACCGGCGCGCCGGCGGCCTGGGTCCAGAAAGCGCTCGCCTCGCGTCGGGCGGGCGACGAGCCCGCGTCCGCCGTCGACCGACTGATGCGGATGACCGGCGAGGCCCCGGCCTCGTTCCGGGACGCAGTGGCGGCAGAGGTCGCGCGCGCCGAGCGGGCCGTGGCCGGCGACCCCGAGGTGGCGGTGCTGGAGCGGGCGTGGCGCAGCCTGGCGTGGCTGGCGCGGCGCCTGGACCTTCGCGGCGGCGTCCGGCTGGCGGCCGTAACCGACGCGTCGCTCGACGCGCTCCTAGCGGGCGACGCCTTGCCCGCCGCCGCCGCCCGCGCCTCGCTCGTCGTCGTAGACGCCGGGCTCGGGCCGTCGGCGCGGGACGTGGAGCGCGCCGGGCGGCTGGCGGCCATCGGCACCCAGGCCGGGGCGCCCGTGGTGGCGTCGGCCGCGCCCGCGCTGGTCGGGGCCGACGGGCGCCACGGCGCCGTTCCGCCGCAGCGCCGCTCGGCCGACGCCACCTTCGCCGGCTGGGAGCGCCTCCGCCAGCAGCCCGAGGCGCGCGCGCTGGCGCTGGCCTTCCCCGAGATCCGGCTCGCTCCGGGCCGCGACGACCTGTGGGGCGGGGGCGCGCTCGCCGTCGCCGCCGACGCGGCCGCCAGCTGGACCCGGGGCGACGGCCTGCCCGGGCTGGGCCGCCAGCCGGTCCCCGACCTGGACGCCGCCGATCTCGCCCAGGCCCTGGGCCCGGCCGTGGCCGGCGACCTGTCCCGAGCCGGCGTCTGCCCGTTGGTCCCCGACGGCGCGGGCGCCCGCGTGGCCGGCGCGCCCTCGGCTGCCGCCAGCGGGGCGTCTCCGGCGCGCGACGCGGCGCTGTCGCTCCCGGCCGCGCTCTTTGGCGCGCGGCTGGCGCGCGCCCTCTCGCCCGGCGGCGACGTCGAGGAGGCCCTCGGCCGCGAGCTGGCCGCGTGGGGCCGGGTGGAGACGCAGCCCGGCGAGGTCCGAGCCGTCCTGCCGGCGTCGGCGTCCCCGGCGCTCGGCGCCGACGTGACGGTGCGCGTCCAGTCGGCGGCGACATGAGCGAGCGGGTGACCGGAGCGATCCACGTCCGGGTCGTGGACCGAGGCGCCCAGGTGTACGCCGGCACCTTCGACGGCCCGTTTCGGATCGGCAGCCGCGACGGCGTGGACGTCCAGCTGGGCTCGCGCGAGGTCCGGGACGAGCACGTCCAGGTCGACGCCGAGGGCGGCGTCTGGACGCTCCGCGAGGTCGGCCGCGCCAACCAGACGTTCGTGGGCTCCAAGACCGTCGCCGAGGTCCGCCTCGACCGCCCGGCGACGGTGCGGCTGGGGTGGCGCGGCCCCGAGGTCACGCTCTCGACCGAGCCGCTGGCGGCGCTCGACGGCGAGGGCGGCCCGGGCGGCCCGGGCGGCCCGGCCGAGACCCATCGCCCCAAGAGCGCCGTCTCGCGCGAGCTGGCGTGGGCGCGCCAGGAGGCCGAGGACGCCCGCCGCGCCGCGTCGGCGGCCGAGGCACGGGGCACGCGGCGCGTCCGCCTGGGCACGGCCGTCGGGATCACGGCGCTGGCGCTGGCGCTGGTGGTCGCCATCGGCCTGGGCTGGGCGGATCAGATCCGCCAGAATCGGTTGGAGGAGACGCTGCTCGACCTCCACGCCCAGCTCCGCGTCCAGGACATCACCATCGCCGAGCTGCGGCGGATCGCCGCCAGCCGCGTGGACCCCGAGCTCGACGCCCAGATCGCGCGCGCGACCCAGCTCCGGCGCGACCTGAGCGAGCAGTACGAGGCCGGCGTCCGCCAGACGTCGCTCTACACCGGCGGCAGCGGCCCGGCCATGCTCTACCGCGGCTCGCCGGCGACGACCGAGGACGAGGCCATCTTCCGCGTGGCTCGGGCGCTGGGCGAGTCGGAGCTGGACATGCCGCGCGGGTTCACCGAGGCCGTCAAGCGCGAGATCCGCGGCTACTGGATGGGCCGAGGGCGGGGCCGGTTCGTGCGTGGCATCGAGCGGGCGCAGGCCCAGGGCGTGGACCGGCTGGCGGTGGAGACGTTCGAGCGCTACGGCCTGCCCCACCAGCTGTTCTACATGGCGCTCCAGGAGAGCGACTTCAACCCCGAGGCCGTCGGCCCGCCGACGCGGTGGGGCCGCGCCAAGGGCATGTGGCAGTTTATCCCGCCCACGGCCCAGCGCTACGGGCTCGCGACGGGCGCCAACCCCAACAGCGGCGCCTACGACCCGTTCGACGACCGCCACGACGTGGGCAAGGCGACCGAGGCGGCGGCCAAGTACCTCAGCTACATCTACACCACCGACGCCCAGAGTTCGGGGCTGCTCGTGATCGCGTCCTACAACTGGGGCGAGGGCCGAATCATCAACGGGGTCCGCCGGCTGGGGGCGCCGCAGGCCATCCCGTCGGACGCCTTCGACGGGATCCCGGAGACGCCGCGCGCGCGGTCCTACTGGCACTTCCTCACGGTCCACCGCGACCGGATGCCGGCCGAGACCAAGGACTACGTGATGAAGATCTTCGCCGCGGCGGTGATCGGCGAGAACCCGCGCCTGTTCGGGTTCGACTTCGACAACCCGCTCACGCGCTACGCCTCCGCGCCGTCGTTCTAGAGACGCGCCGCGCGCCGGCCGCCGATGCGGGGCGCCAGCACGCGGCGCGTTAGCTTGGGCGGCCCGCCTTTTCCGTTTCTATGCGCCGACGCCTCCCGTTCCTCGCCCTCGTCCTCGCCGCGGCCTTTGCCGGCTGCAAGGGGACGGAGAAGACCGTCGCCTCGCGCGAGGTCGCGGTCGCCCTCGCCGGGACGCCCGGCATGAACGCCGGCGGCAACGCCGTCGTGCTCCAGATCTTCCAGCTCAGCGACTCCGACCCGTTCTCCATCATCCCCATCGAGGAGTTCTGGCTCGACGGCGACGACGCCTTCGCGGGCACGCTGGTGTCGCGCCGCGAGGTCCTGCTCTACCCCGAGGAGGTGCGGTCGCTGCCGCTCGACCTCGACGCCCGGACGACGCACATCGGCGTCGCGGCCGACTTCCGCGCGCCGAGCCTGGACGGCTGGCGGGCGGTGTTCCCCGCCACCCGCGTCCTGTCCGACGGGCTGGGCGTGCTCGTCGGCGACGACAGCCTGTCGGTCACGGGGCCGGTGGCGGTGCCGAGCGACCGCGCCCAGACGCCGACGCCGGACGCCGACGAGGACGGGCAGTAGCATGGCCCAGGACCGTCGCCGCGTGGTCTGGTACGAGGGGATGGCCCTCGACCCGCACCACCTCCAGCAGTGGGACCGCGCCCACCAGCGGACGCTCGACTCGCGCATCCGCGCCGTCCACCCCTACGGCTGGGGCTTTTCCGAGCTGGCGGTCGACGCCGACCGACTGGCGGGCGGCGAGGTGGCGCTGACGCGCGCACGCGGCGTCTTCCCGGACGGACTGCCGTTCGACGCGCCCGACACCGACCCCCTGCCGCCGCCGCGCGCGCTCGCCGACGTGTTCCCGCCCACGGCCGACCGCCTGGTGGTCTCGCTCTCGGTCCCGGTCGAGCGCCGCGCCGGCGCCAACGTCCGCCTCCAGGAGGACGCGCGCTCGGAGACGCGGTTCGTGGCCGAGACGGCGTTGGTGCTGGACGACAACACCGGCGCCGACGAGCGCGGCGTCGAGGTGGCGCGCGTCAACCTGGGCCTCCGGGCCTCGACCGAGACCGCCGGCGCGCACGCACTGCTACCGGCCTGCGAGATCGTCCGGGCGCCGGGCGGGGCGTACCGGCTGTCCGACACGTTCGTGCCGCCGCACACGGTCCTCTCCGCCAGCCCGCGCGCGCTGGCGGTCGCGCGCGGCGCGCTCGAGTTACTGACGGCCAAGTACGCCCAGTTTGCCGAGCACCGCGACGGCCTCTTGTCCCAGCGCGAGCTCTCGGCCCGGGACCTGACGGCGCTGGGCGTGCTGTCGGTGGCAGGTGGGTCTCTGCCCGAGCTGTCCCACACCGTCCACACCGACGCCCACCCGTCGGAGCTGTTCGCCGCGCTCGCCCGGCTGGCGGGCGCGCTCTCGGCCTACATCCCCGGGCTCCACCCGCGCGACCTGCCGCGCTACGACCACGCCCGGCCCACCGACGGCTTCGCCGGGCTCGACGCCGCGCTGCGGTCGCTGTTGAGCGACGCCGCGCCGCGCTCCAACTACGTCCGCCTGCCGCTGCGGCGCGTCCGCGACGGGTTGCTGGAGGCCACGCTGCCGCCCGACCGCCCGGACCTCCACCTGTTCCTGACCGCCCGCAGCCGGACGATCCCCGAGAGCCGCCTGGCCGACGAGGTGCCGCGCCTGATCCGCGTGGCCTCGCCGGACACCATCGAGAAGGTGCTCCGCAGCTACACCCGCGCCCTGCCCGTCGAGCCGACGCAGCGGCTGCCGGTGGGCCTGCCCGTCGACGCCGACGCGTCGTACTTCGCCCTGCGCGCGCGCGGCCCGTTCTGGGACTCGATCCAGGCCACGGGCACGCTGTCGGTGTTCGTCCCCGACGAGCTCGCCGGCGTGGACCTCCAGCTGGTCGGGGTGGCGGAGTAGGGCGTCCGCAAAGACGCCGCCCCCGGTACGGGAGCGGCGTCTGTGGGCCCTGATGGATTTGAACCATCGACCTCTCGCGTGTGAGGCGAGCGCTCTAAACCCCTGAGCTAAGGGCCCGACGCGCCGGCGGCGGGCGCCAGCGGAGAGGCCAAGCTAGCGCGGGCCCAGGGCCGCGGGCAAGGCGGCTCGGTGGAGACACTGCGAGGACCCGCCCCGCTGGCGGACCCTGTGCGCCGCGCCGGCGCGGCTGACGGGGACCGCCAGCGGACGGCGCACCAAAAAGGGGCAGCCCTCCGGAGAGAGCCGCCCCTGCGTCTGGTCGAGCCTCGGCTACGCCTCTTCCGGCGTGTACACCTCCTTCAAGATGCCCTGGAGCTTGGTCCGGCCGCGGTTGATGCGGCTCTTGACCGTGCCCATCGGCAGGCCGGTGATGTCGGCGATCTCCTCGTAGGCGAGCTGCTGGACGTCCCGGAGCACCACCACCTCGCGGAACTCCTCGGGAATCTGGGCCAGCGCGTCCTGGATGTACTTGTCCTGGATCGAGCCCTCGGCGCCCTTGTCGGCCATGAACGTCTCGTCCGGGATCTCCACCTCGTACTCCTCCTCATCGCGGTTCACGGACTGGAGCGAGTAGAGCCGGCGGCGCTTGCGCTTGCGGTACTCGCTGCGGGCCAGGTTGCCGGCGATGGTGTAGAGCCAGGTCGAGAACTTGGCAATTCGGCGGTAGCTGTGCCGGTTGCGGTAGACGCGCAGGAACGTCTCCTGGAGCAGGTCCTCGCACTCCTTGACGTCGCCCAGGAAGCGGTAGATGTAGTTGGTGAGCGGGTCGTGGTAGCGGCCCACCAAGATGTCGAACGCCTCGACGGTCCCCATCTGGAACTGGCTCATCAAGTCCTCGTCGTTCATCTGCGAGAGGACGACGTGGTTCTTGGACGCCGGGGTCACGGTGCGGGCGGGCGACTTGGCGAACGTTTGCTTTTTCAGGGTGGGCATAGACGAGGGGTAGAGGGAGTGGTGGGACCGGCAGACGCGCCGGAGTGTCAGCATGGGAACAAAGTACAAGGAGCATGCCCAGCCCCCTGTCGCAACAGAGACCGCGGGGCTTTCGTGGAACCCCCTATGCCTAGGGGGCCACGGCACGGCGGAGGGCGAGGGCCAACACGAGGCGCTCGTCGCGGTGAGAACCGCCTTTAAGCTCCAGGTCGGCCGCTAGCATGGCCTCCAGCGCCCGCCGGACGCCGCGGTCCCCGTAGCGTTTGGCGGGCGGCACATAGTCACGGAGAAAGAACGGGGGGATGCCGGTCTGTCGTGTCCACTCGCTCTGGGGCACGCCCGCGGCGAGACAGCCTGTCAGTTTCCATAGCTTGGTCAGGTGCGCCGCCAGCAGCGCGACGATGCGGATGGCCTCGCTCGCGCGGTTTCCCGCCTTTTCCAACAGCGCGTCCGCGATGGCGAGCGCCTTGGGGAGGTCGCCGCGGCCGAGGGCGTCCTGGAGCTCGAACGGGTTCTGCTCGGCTGAGTGGCCGGCGGCCCGCAGCACGTCGTCGCGCGTGACCCGCTGGCGCTCGCCGACGTAGGTGACCAGTTTGTCGACCTCGGTTTGGAGCGCGCGCAGGTCCGGGCCGGACATCTCGGCCAGCACGGCTGCGGCGCCGGCCTCGGTCTCCACCCTGCGCGCCCGGAACCGTTTCTCGACCCAGCCAGGCAGCGCGGCCGGCTTGACCGCCTCGAAGTTGGACCACACCGCCTTCTCCTTTAGGGCCCGGTAGGGGTGGGCCGAGACGTTGGGCTTGGCGTTGCACAGGAGCACGACCACCGCGTTCGGGTTGGGCGCCTCGGCGTAGGCCTGGAACTGGCGGTTGTCGTCCAGCTTCTCGAACCCGCGCACGATCACCAGCCGGCGCTCCGCCATCATCGGGAACTGGGCGCACTGGGCCAGCACCGCCGGCGCGCTGGCCTCCGGCCCGAACACCACGTCCAGGTTGAAGTCGCGCTCGTGGGGCGCGAGCGCGTGCTCGACGGCGAGCGCCTGGAGGGCGTCCATGAACCAGCCCTCCTCGCCGTAGAAAAAGTAGAGCGGCGCAAACTGGCCGTGGCGGAAGCCCGTGACGAGGTCGTCAAAGGAGGCGCCGGTCTTGGATCGGCCTTTGGCCATAGCAGTCGGAAAGGTCCAGGCTGGGGAATCCAGAAGCTCGGGCCGGTCGGTGCCGACGGCCTGTCACGAAGGTAGCGGAGGCCGTTGGTCTCGGAGCGTCGCGCCCGGCTGGCGCCTCGTCCCGGCGAGGTGTTCCCGGCGAGGTGTTCCGCCAGCGGCTGGCGCCTCGCGTGGAAACACGTCCGGGGGGTCCCGGTGAGAGCGCTCCCCTTGTCCTCGCCGTCTCCGCTCCCACCATGACCACGCGCTCCATCGGCTCCCTGTCCGTCTCCACCGTCGGCCTGGGCTGCAACAACTTTGGCTGGCACATCGACGAGGCGGCCTCTCGGGAGGTGGTCTCGGCGGCGCTCGACGCCGGCATCACTCACTTCGACACGGCCGAGGTGTATGGCGAGGGCCAGAGCGAGGAGATCCTGGGCCGCGCCCTGGGCACCCGCCGCGACGAGGTCGTGATCGCGACCAAGTTCGGGCACGGGACGGGCGGGCGCGCCGAGACCGTCCGCCAGTCGGTCGAGGGCAGCCTGGGGCGCCTGGGCACCGACCGCATCGACCTGTACTACCTCCACAAGCCCGACCCGGACACGCCGATCGCCGAGACGCTGGGCGCGCTGGCGGAGTTGGTGGAGGCGGGCAAGGTCCGCGAGGTCGCGTGCTCGAACCTGTCGCCCGACCAGCTCCGCGAGGCCGACCAGGCGGCGACCGGCGCCCGGTTCGTGGCGCTCCAGAACGAGTACAGCCTGCTCCACCGCGAGCCCGAGGACGGGACGCTGGAGGCCTGCCGCGAGCTCTCGATGGCGTTCGTCCCGTACTTCCCGCTCAAGAGCGGCCTGCTCACAGGCAAGTACCGCCGCGCCGGCGGCGCGCCGGACAATTCGCGCCTGGGCGGCAAGGAAGGCAGCCGGTTCTCAGGAATGGGCGACAAACTGCTGACCGAGGCCAACCTGACCACCGTCGAGAAGCTGATCGCGGTCGCGGGCGAGCGGGGCCACACGATCCTGGATCTCGCCTTCGCATACCTGCTGGCGCACGAACCCGTCGCGTCCGTGATCGCCGGGGCCACCAAGCCGTCCCAGGTCCGGGCCAACGTCGAGGCCGCCCGGTGGACGCTGACCGTCGACGACCTTGCGGCCGTCGACGGGGCGCTCGCCGGGGCCGCCAGCGCCTGAGCGCGCGCCGCTGGCGGTCTGGCCGGGCGGCGTGGAAGCGGCTGCAGAGAAACGCGGCTCTAGGTCTTGTGCGGAAACGTCACCTTGTTATCCTTCGCTGGCGCTCAGGATGACGGCCTCTGGGAGTTTCTGCACAGAGCCTAGTCCCGACGTGCCAAGGCAACGGCGACGCCGGCCGCCAGCGCGGCGCCCACGGCCGCCCACGGCCGCTGCTGGACCTGGCTCCAGGCGCTCGACTGGAACACGTGCCCGTCGACGCCGCCCGAGACGCGTCCGGCGTTCGAGGGCGGCTCGTACAAGCTCCCCCGCGGGTTGCCAGACGCGGGCGCGTCCTGCTTTTGCTGCCCGAAGAACGCCCCCTCCATGATCTTGTCGGTCAGGCGCGGCGCCACGGCGCCCAGCGCCGACACCACGCCGTCCTTGGCCCCCACCGTCACGTCCCGCGTTGGGCGCTCGGCCGCGCGCAAGATGGCGCGCGCGACCACCTCGGGCGCGTAGGCCGGCGTCGGGAGCGTCGGCTCCTGGTCCATGTAGTTGGCCGCGTGCTCCGGGTACGGCGTGTCGGTGGCGTTGGGCTTGATGAGCGTCACCGAGACGGGCACGTCCTCTTTCTCGAGCTCCATCCGCAGCGCGTCCGTGAATCCCTTGACGGCGTGCTTCGAGGCGGAGTAGTGGCCCTGGAGCGGGATCGCGCGGTCGCTCAGCACCGAGCCCACGTTGATGAGCGCGCCCGACCGGCCGGCCTCCCGGAAGTGGTCCACGGCGGCGAGCGACCCGTTGACCGTCCCCCAGTAGTTGGTCTCGAACAGCTGGCGGGCGTCCTCCAACGGGACCTCCCGGATCAGCCCGTAGAGCGAGGTGCCGGCGTTGTTGACCCAGGTGTCGAAGCCGCCGAACCACTCGTGCGCCGTCTGATGGACGAGGTCCAGCACGGCCCGGTCGGCCACGTCCGCCGCGACGGTCTCGACGCGGGCGCCCCGGGCCATGCACTGGGCCGCGGCCGCGTCGAGGCGCTCGGGCGACCGAGCGACCAGGACCAGGTTGGCGCCCCGGCTGGCGGCCTCCAGCGCCGTGGCCAGGCCGATGCCCGACGACGCGCCGGTGATGACGAGGGTCTGCTGGTCGAGGGGTTTGAGAGAGACAGGCATGCGTGCGCGAGGAAAAGGGAGAACAGTCTACCGACCCACCACCCGCCCAGGCCCCGCGCGGTCTCGTGACGGCGCGGCGGCGCCCGGGATCGGGAGCGTGGGACGGGCCAAGCTCCCGGCTCAGTCGGCTCGGTGACACGGCGGGAGGTGACGGCTGGGCCAACGAGGCTCTGAGAGGCGCCGTTCAGGCGGCGGCCCCGGTTCAGGGATTCCCCGCGCCGACACCGCTCGCACGAACGCGCCCCGCTGGCGGAGGCCCCGGCCGCCACGCCCGCCAGCCGGACGGGGCCGTGCGTTTTCGTGCCGAACGCACCCGCGCTCGGCGCCCCCGTCACCGGCCGCGCCGCAACTTGGCGCTTTGCTCCCGTACGGCCCGCCCGAATGACCCCCATCCGCAACGTCGCCATCGTCGCCCACGTCGACCACGGCAAGACCACCCTCGTCGACGCCCTGCTGCAGCAGAGCGGCACGTTCGCCGCCCACGAGGCCATCACCGAGCGCGTGATGGACTCGATGGACCTGGAGCGCGAGAAGGGCATCACGATCATGGCCAAGAACACGGCCGTCCGCTACACGACGGAGGCGGGCGAGGACGTCAAGATCAACATCGTCGACACGCCCGGCCACGCCGACTTCGGCGGCGAGGTCGAGCGCACGCTCCGCATGGTCGACGGCATCATGCTCCTGGTCGACGCCGCCGAGGGGCCGCTGCCCCAGACCCGGTTCGTGTTGTCCAAGGCGCTCGCGCTCGGGCTGGTGCCCATCGTGGTCATCAACAAGATCGACCGCGGCGACGCCCGGGCCGAGGAGGTGCTGGACGAGATCTACGACCTGTTCATCGACCTCGACGCCGACGAGCACCAGCTCGAGTTCCCCGTCATCTACGCCGTGGCGCGCGACGGCGAGTGCACGCTGGAGCTGGGCGCGGAGCTCACCGACCTCAAGCCGGTCTTCGAGACCATCGTCGGCACGGTCCCGGCGCCGGCCGGCGACCCCGACGCGACGCTCCAGCTCCTCGTCACCGACGTCAAGCCGGACACCTACCTCGGCCCCATCGCCATCGGCCGCGTCGTCAACGGCACGCTCGCGCTCAAGCAGCGCGTGCTGATGTGCCACCGGACCGGCGAGCAGAAGCCGACTCAGGTCACGAGCCTGTTCGTGTCCGAGGGGCTCGACCGCGTCGAGACCGAGACGGCCGTCGCCGGCGACATCGTCTACGTGGGCGGCCTGACCGGGATCGGCCTGGGCGAGTCGGTCACCGACGCCGAGGACCCCCAGCCGCTCGAGGCGCTCGACATCGACGAGCCGACGCTGTCGATGGAGTTCCGCGTCAACGACTCGCCGTTCGTGGGCAAGGACGGGAAGTACGTGACGTCGCGTAACCTCCGCGACCGGCTGATGAAGGAGGGCGAGTCCAACCTGGCGCTGCGCATCGACGAGACCGAGAGCACCGACCGCTACCTCGTGTTCGGCCGCGGCGAGCTCCAGATGGCGATCCTGATCGAGCAGATGCGGCGCGAGGGCTACGAGTTCGCCGTCGGCACGCCCCAGGTCATCACCAAGCAGGTGAACGGCAAGACGCACGAGCCCTACGAGCGGGCGACGATCGACGTGGCCGAGGAGTTCATGGGCGTCGTAATCGAGACGCTGGGCACGCGCAAGGGGATGATGGTCGAGATGAAGAACAACGGGTCCGGCCGCGTCCGGATGACGTTCGAGATCCCGGCGCGCGGGCTCATCGGCTACCGGACCGAGTTCCTGAC
Source organism: uncultured bacterium (assembly GCA_947493945.1). Lineage (GTDB taxonomy): Bacteria > Bacteroidota > Rhodothermia > Rhodothermales > Rubricoccaceae > Rubrivirga. The sequence continues at coordinate 676,107 of CANLSR010000001.1, forward strand.
CGACACCAAGGGGACCGGCCTGCTCACGCACCTGTTCGACGGCTACAAGCCGTGGGCCGGGCCCATCACGCACCGCGCCACGGGCGCGATCGTGGCCGACCGGAACGGGAAGGTCACGCCGTACACCATCGTCAACCTCCAGGAGCGCGGCCAGCTGTTCGTCGAGCCCGGCGACGAGGTCTACAACGGGATGATCGTGGGCGAGAACGCGCGCGACGAGGACATGGAGGTCAACGCGACCAAGGAGAAGAAGCTGACCAACATGCGCGCCTCGGGCTCGGACAACTTCCTCAAGATGAACCCGTCCAAGAAGATGAGCCTGGAGGAGGCCATCGAGTTTATCCGCGACGACGAGCTGATCGAGATCACGCCCAACGCCATGCGCATCCGCAAGCGGCACCTGGACCCCCACGAGCGCAAGCGGGCCGCCAACGCGCGCAAGGCGGAGGCCTAGCGCCCGGCCCCGCCGCACGTCTGCGCCCCGCTGGCGGCCGGCGCCAGCGGCTAGCGCCGGGCCGGGACCGACAGTTGGAGCGCGTTGCTAGACGGCGGCGTGAGAAGCGTTACGCTCTCGGCCTGCATCACGGCCTCGGGGACCGGCCTCTCGAAGGTCGCCTGCAAGAGCCCGTAGCACGGGTCCCCCTTGGCGTCGTGGACGAACCAGATCTCCGCGTTTTTGCTGTCCATGCGCGAGCGGAGCACGAACTCGTGGTCCTCGCACCCCCCGCCGTACTCGACTTCGACGCGGACCCTGGGACCCTCACGGCTGTCCCGGATCACGGGCGATTCGTCGGTCACGAGCACCGTGTACGGGTCGCCGAAGGTGGGCTCTGGGGCGTCGGACGCGCTGTCGCAGGCGCCGAGCAGTAGCCCGAGGGCCAGCAACAGCGAGAGAGTAGGAAGACGCATGCAACCAAACGGGTGAGCCGGGCAGGATCGCCCCCCGCTCGCCCTCCGACAAGGCCTTTGGGGGCGCCCGGCGGCCGAGACCGACGTCCTCACGCGTTCTGCGCGCCGCCCGCACGCCACGTCGGCACGAGGGCGGCGCGCGACCTGCGCAACCGAACCGCCGGCGGGCCGTCCACGGGGTCCGCCTGCCGCCGCCATGCCCGACTCCCCCGACGATCTCCGCGGCGCCGCCCGGCTGGCGGCCGAGGCCGTCGAGGGCGCCGCCGACGTCGCGGAAGCGGCGCACGCGGTCATCGCGCGGCCCTGGCGGCGGGGCACGCGCACGCGCGGGATCTCGGGGCTGGTGTACCGCTCGGTGCGCCGCGGCGCCCGGCTGGCGGGCCGCGTGGCCGAGGCCGGGCTGAGCCTCCGCGGCCCGCGCTCGCCGCGCTCGGCACGCCGCGAGGCCTGGGTGGCCGCCGCCAACGGCGTCTACGGCGACGCGCTGGCGGCGAGCGGCAGTCCGCTGGCGACGCCGCTGCACCTTCGACACGGCGGCCAGCCGCTCGGGCTCACGCCGGACGCGCTCCGCCAGTCGGTCGCGGCGCCGTCGGACGTGCTGCTGGTCCTGATCCACGGCATCTGCATGCACGACGGCCAATGGGGCGGCGCTGGGCACGACCAAGTCGCCGCGCTGGCGGACGGCCTGGGCGCGACGCCGGTCGCGGTGCGCTACAACAGCGGGCGCCACATCTCCGAATCGGGCCGCGACCTCGACGCGGCGCTGGCGGCGCTGGTGGCCGCGTGGCCCCGCCCGGTACGTCGGCTGGTGGTCGTGGGGCACAGCATGGGCGGGTTGGTGGCCCGGAGCGCGCTGCATATCGCCCGTGAGGCCGGGCGCGACTGGGCCCGCCTCGACGTGTCGCTGGTGACGCTGGGCTCGCCCCACCACGGCGCGCCGCTGGAACGGCTGGGCAACATGGTGGACGCGGCGCTAGGCGCGACGCGCTGGAGCCGCCCGTTCGCCCGGGTCGGCCAGATCCGCAGCGCCGGCGTCACGGATCTGCGCTGGGGAAGCGTCCGCGACCAGGACTGGGCCGGCCGCGACCGCTTCGCGCGCGGCGCCGACGCGCGTCGCCACACGCCCGTGCCCCCGGGTGTGGCGCTCTACGCCGTCGCGGCGGTCACCGGCGACCGTCCGTTGTGCAACCAGACGGTGGGCGACGGGCTGGTACCGCTCGACAGCGCCCTGGGCCGGCACCCGGACCCCGCCCGCGACCTCGGCGTGCCGGCGGACCGCCAGTGGGTGGCGCCGGGCCTGTCCCACTTTGGCCTGACGCGGAGCCCCGACGTGACGGCCCAGATCTTGGCCTGGCTGGCGCCTGAGCCGACCGCGTCGTAGCTGGCGGTCGGCGTGGGCGGCCCGTCCGTCGGAGCCGCCAGCGGGGCGGCCGCTACGCAGAGACCCCGGCACGCTGGGCGCGCCGGGGTCTGGTACCGCGTACGGGATTCGAACCCGTGTTACCGCCGTGAGAGGGCAGCGTCCTAGGCCTCTAGACGAACGCGGCGGTTCCGAGGCGCCCGGCATCCGGCCGGACAGGATCACGAAGGTACCCGCCCGAGCGGATCGCATCAATCGGTCAACGTCATTTTCACGTGCTCGAGGCCGTCCTCGTCGAACGGCGCGCCCTCGGCCACGAACCCGAAGCCGGCGTAGAGCCCCGCGGCGTAGGTCTGGGCGTGGAGCACGAACCTCTCGAAGCCCGCCGCCCGCGCGTCGGCCAGAGCCCGCGCCACCAGCCGGCGGGCCACGCCGCGGCCGCGCGCCTCCGGGACCACCGCGAACCGCTCCAGCTTGGCCGTCGCCGTCCCTCGCGGGGTGGCCGCTGTGTCGCCCGGCGCCGGCCGCCAGCGCGCCGCGCCGACCGGCTCGCCCGCGCCGACCGCCAGCAGGTGGTGGACCGTCCGGCCGCGGAGGCCGGGCGCGTCGGCGGCGTCCCACTCGTCGGCCTCGGGCACGCCTTGCTCGGTCACGAACACGCGGCGGCGCACCGCCTGGACCGTCCGCCAGTCGGCGGCGGAGGTGGCGGGGCGGATCTCGACGTGGAGGGGCTGGCGCGGAGTCATGGAGGGGAGGGGCGCGGCGCCCGGACGCCGAGGGGCCAGAGAGACCGGCGCCGCTCGGAATATCGCATCGGCCCCGCCGAGCCGCTGGCGCCTCCGCTCGCCGGGGTGGCCGGGAGCCCGCCCCGGCCGGGCGTCGCCGCCAGCCGGGCGCGGAGGTCCCTCTCCGGCGAAGATCCACAACATCGGGGCGGACGGATCCGTATACATCGGAAGACCCAATTGACGCTGGCCCCGCTTCCTTTCTAATCCCGGAGGCGAGCCGATTCCCGACCCCGATGAGCGCCCCCCTCTACCTCGACTACAACGCGACCACGCCCGTCGACGAGCGCGTGCTCGACGCCATGCTCCCGTTCTTCCGGGAGCACTTTGGCAACCCGTCCAGCGAGCACGCGCCCGGCTGGGCCGCCGACGAGGCCGTGACGAAGGCGCGCGAGCAGACCGCGCGCGTGATCGGCGCCACGCCGCGCACGATCACGTTCACGTCGGGCGCGACCGAGTCGATCTCGCTGGCCATCCGGGGCGCCGGGGCCATCTACGGAGGCCGCCGGCACCGGATCGTGACCGTCGCGACGGAGCACAAGGCGGTGCTCAAGACCTGCGAGGCGATGGAGCGCGAGGGCTACGAGACCACCTACCTGCCCGTCGACGCCAACGGGCTGGTGGACCCGGCGGCCATCGAGGCGGCGCTGGACGAGGAGACGTTCCTGGTGTCGGTGATGTGGGGCAACAACGAGACCGGCGTGATCCAGCCGATCCCCGAGATCGCCGAGATCGCCCACGCCGCCGGCGCCATCATGATGACCGACGCGACCCAGGCCGTCGGCAAGGTGCCGATCTCGGTCAACCACGACGGCGTGGACCTGCTGGCGCTCTCGGGCCACAAGATGTACGGGCCGAAGGGCGTCGGCGCGCTCTACACGCGCCAGCGGGGGCCGCGCGTCAAGCTCCAGCCCCAGGTGACCGGCGGCGGCCAAGAGGCCGGGATGCGGGGCGGGACGGTCAACGTGCCCGGCGTGGTCGGGCTCGGCGAGGCCGCCCACATCGCCCGCCGCGCCCAGGACGCCGACGCCGAGCGGCTGGAGGCGCTGCGCGACCGGTTCGAGGCCGCCGTGCTGGACGCCGTGCCCGGCACCATCGTCAACGCGGCCGACGCCCCGCGCCTGCCCAACACCACCAGCCTCCGGTTCGACGGCGTCCGCGCGGCCCAGCTCTTGCCGGTGATGAGCGGCGTCGCGGCGTCGCTGGGCGCCGCCTGCCAGTCGCCGCACCGCACGCCCAGCCACGTGCTCAAGGCGATGGGGCTGACCGACGACCAGGCGCTCGCGACGGTCCGCTTTAGCCTGGGCCGGCCCACCACCGAGGCCGAGGTCGACGCCGCGGTGGGCCACATCGTCGAGGCGACCCAGACCGTCCGCCGCCGGCTGGCGGCCTAGGCCGGAGAGCCGGCCGGGTGCGACCGCCCCGGGCCGGCGCGTCTGCAGACGCCCCACTTGCACGCCTTCCGATGACCGACCCGTCCCCCACCGCCGCCGACGGCCAGATCGTCAACCGCGTGGCCGAGAGCGCCATCGAGACGCTCGACCTGGCCGCGCTCGCGCCGCCCCCGCCGCTGGCCTTCGACCTGGCGCCGCTCCTCTACCGCGGGCTGGTGCTGCGCGAGCGCGAGTTCCGCCAGTCGCTCAAGGGCCTCGACTGGGAGCCCTACCGCGGCGCGGCGGTGGCCGTGTTCTGCTCCGCCGACGCGCTCGTCCCGACGTGGGCCTACATGCTGGTCACGGCCCGGCTGGACGGCATCGCGGCGTCGGTGGCGGCCGGCACGCCCGACGCGGTCCGCCAGGCAGCGCTGGTGGACGCGCTCGGCGGGCTCGACTGGGACCGGTACCGAGACGTGCCCGTCGTGCTCAAGGGCTGCGGCAACGACCTGGTGCCGCTCGACGCCTTTGTCCAGGCGACGCGCCATCTCCAGGGCGTCGCGGCCAAGGTGATGTACGGCGAGCCGTGTTCGTCGGTGCCCGTCTGGCGCCGGCCCTCCGCCCCGGCTGGAGGCGCGAGCGCGGCCAAGCCGGCGGCCGCCAAGCCGGCGGGCGTCCGGCCGGCGGGCCCGCCCCGGTAGCTGGCGGCCGGTGAGCGGCACCAATCGCGCCGGTTCACCGTTCGCTCAAAAACCCCGCCCTCGTCCATGCGCCTGCTCGCCCTCGTCCTCGTCGCCCTCGCCACGCCCGCGCTGGCCCAATCGTCCGCCCGGGCGCCGGCGGTGCAGGCCGCGCCCACCGTCGACCCGGCGCTGGTGGGCGAGTGGACGCTGAGCGAGGTCGTCGACCCCGGCTCCCTCGACGACTACGGCGTCGACGTCCAGGCCGTGACGTGCGTGTTCACGGCCGACGGCCAGGCCGAGGTCTCGATGACGGCCGAGCAAGACGGCGACCCGATGTCGCGCCGGCGCGCGTTCGGCTTCGAGGCCGCCGGCGGCACGCTGACCGAGGAGGGCGGCGACGTCGTGTACTACCGCGTCCTCGCCGCCGACGAGCTGGAGCTGGTGGCCGATGGCATGGTGATCCACCTACTCCGGGCCGACGCGTGACCATCGACCTGAACGGACGCGTCGCGCTGGTGACGGGCGCCAGCCGAGGCATCGGCCGCGCCATCGCGCAGCAGTTGGCCGGGGCGGGCGCGACCGTCGGCGTCCACTACGGCCGCCGGCGCGAACCGGCCCAGGCGCTGGCGGACGAGATCGGGCGCGGCAGCCGGGCGCTGGGCCAGGACCTGGAGACGGCCGGCGCCGGCCAGGCGCTCTGGGACGCGGCCGTCGACGCCTGGGGCCGCGTCGACATCGTGGTGGCGAACGCGGGCATCTTCGAGCAGGCCCCTCTCGACGGGCCGGCCGACGCCTGGCTCGACGTCTGGGACCGGACGCTGGCCGTCAACCTGCGCGCGACGGCCGAGCTGGGCCGCGCCGCGCTCCGCCACGCGGATGCGCGCCGCCAGCGGGGCGAGGCCGGCGTGACGGTGCGGCTGGTCACGGTCTCCAGCCGCTCCGCCTTCCGAGGCGACGACCCGGACTACCTCGCGTACGCGGCCTCCAAGGGCGGCGTGGTGGCCCTGACCAAGTCGCTGGCGCGCGCCGGCGGCGGGCTGGCGGCCTGGGGCGTGGCGCCGGGCTTTACGCGCACCGACATGGCCCAGCCCTGGCTCGACGCCTACGGCGAGGACAGCGTGACGGAGGGCTCAGGCCTGGACCGCCTCACCGAGCCCGACGACGTGGCGCCGACGGTCGTGTTTTTAGCCTCCGGCCTGGCCGACCACGCGACCGGCACCACGGTCGACGTCAACGCGGCGACCTACGTCCGGTGACCGTCCGCCCCGCTGGCGGCGCTCGTGAGCGAGACGGAGCGCCCCCCGCATTCGGGCGTAGCCTGTCGCCGTCGACCGCCCCTCTCTCTGCGCCGGTGCCCCTTCCGCCCGCCCTTTCCTGCCCGCCCATCTCTGCCGCCAGCGGCGGGCGGAGCGCCTAGCCATGCGCGTCGGCCTGTGCTACGACCGCTTTGGCGACACGCCGCGCCCGGCCGGCGCGCCGCCGGACTGGGACGCCGAGTACGAACCGGAGGAGACCGTCGTCGCGCTGGAGGACGCGCTCCGGCTGCTGGACCACACGCCCGTTCGGCTGGGGAACGCGCGCGCGCTGCTGGCGGCGCTCGCGCGCGGTCCGCTGGGCGTGGACGCGGCCGTGACCATCGCCGAGAGCTACGGCAGCCGCAACCGTGAGGCCCACGTGCCGGTGCTGCTGGAGCTGGCCGGCGTGCCGTGCATCGGGAGCGACGCGCTGTCGCTGTCGCTGTCGCTCGACAAGCACGTGACCAAAGTCGTCGTGGCTGAGGCCGGCGTCGCCGTGCCGGCCGGAGTCGTGATCCCGCCCGACGCCGACGCCGAGGCCGCCGTCCGAGACCTGGCGTTTCCGTTGATGGTGAAGCCCCGCTACGAGGGGACGGCCAAGGGCATCGCCCCGTCCAGCCGGTGCGCCGGGCCGGCCGAGCTCCTCGCCGAGGCCCGCCGCCAGCACCGGCTCTACGGCCAGGACCTGGTCGCGGAGGCGTTCGTCGACGGCGCCGAGTGGACCGTCGGCGTGGTCGGCACCGGGGCGAGCGCCCGGGCGCTGCCGGCGCTCCAGCGGGCCGTCGACCCGGCGTCGGGCATCGGGACGCACGCGCTGGGCGACATCGACGGCGAGGTGGCGGGCGCGCTCACGCCCGACCTGGACGCCGCGCTGGCGGACGCGGCCGTCGCGGCCCACCGGGCGCTCGACTGCCGCGACTTTTCGCGCTCCGACTTCCGCGTCGGGCCGGACGGCGGGCCGGTGTTCGTCGAGATCAACCCGCTGCCCACGTTCGCGCCCGACGGCACGTTCGCGATCCTGGCCGAGCTCGACGGCCGCCCCTACCCCGAGTTTCTGGCCGAGGTGCTGGCCGCCGCCCTCGCCCGGCTGGCGGTGCCCGAGCCCGGGTGACTGGGGTCAGTCGGCGTGCCAGACCATCCGCTCCAGGATCGCGTCCGCCAGCTGGTCGTCGTCGGGCATCGTGCCGGCGGCAGCGGCGTGGGCGAACACGTAGCCGACGGCGGCCCGGCGCGCTCGGCAGACGACGCGGTCGCTCAGTTCGTCCTCTCCGGGCTCGCAGCGCATCCGGCCGCCGTCCACCTCAGCGAACGTCTGGCCCGTTCGCGCGCCCCCCGGCCCCTCGACCTGGTCGCTGGCAGCGTCGATCCGCCCGACCCGGCCGTCGTCCCCGTACACCTCCAAGACCAGCAGGCCGTCGCGCAGCGCCCACACGACCGGCCCGGCACGGCCCCCGGTCTCGGCCGGTTGCACCTCGACGGCGAACCCGGCGGGCAGCGCCGCGCGCACGGCCGCCGTGTCGAACGGTGTCTCGGCGCCCAGCGCGCCCACGCCGTCGGCCGTCATCACGAGGCCCGACGACGCGTCGGGCGCGGAGGCCGCGTCGGCGCCGGGCGCCGGGTCCGGGCCGCAGGCGGCGAGCGCCAGCCCGAGGGCGGCCGCCAGCAGGGCGGGGCGCGGAGAACGTCGGGTCATGGGAGTCGGGAGGGGGCCCGGAACCTACCAGGGGCGGAGCCGGCGGGGACGGCATCCTTTTCCGAATCGGTCCGTATAGTGCCCTCCCTCACCCCGACCCCCCATGAGAAGCACCGGAGCCATCGTTCTGCTCGTCGTCGTCCTGCTCGTCGGCTTTGCCGGCTGCTCAGGCTGCGGCACCTACAACAGCTTGGTCCAGCAGGACGAGCAGGTGGACGGCCAGTGGGCCGAGGTCGAGAACCAGTACCAGCGCCGCTCAGACCTGATCGAGCAGGTGGTGTCGACCGTCCAGGGCCAGGCCGACTTCGAGAGCGAAACGCTGCAGAACGTGATCGAGGCGCGGAGCCAGGCCCAGCGCGTCCAGCTCTCGGACGAGGACCTCAAGGACCCCCAGGCCGTCGAGCGCTTCCAGCAGGCCCAGACGGCGCTGGGCGCCTCGGTGGGCAGCCTGCTCAACGTCGTCCGCGAGGACTACCCGGAGTTGCGTGCCAACGAGGGGTTCTTGAACCTCCAGTCCCAGATCGAGGGCAACGAGAACCGGATCGCGACGGCGCGGCGCGACTACAACCGGGCCGTGACCGACCTCAACGCCCGCGTCCGCACGTTCCCGACCAACCTGGTGGCCGGCTTCGCGGGCGTCGGCCAGCGCCCGCAGTTCGAGGCCGACGCCGGCACGGACCAGGCGCCGGAGATCTCGTTCGACTGACCCCGGGTGTTCCGTCCCCCCACGCTCGTGATCCGCCGCGTGTTCGTCCTGCTCGCCGCGCTGGCGCTCGCCGCCAGCGCGGCGCCGGGCGCGGCCGCGCAGCAGGGCGGCCGTGCCTACGAGGGCGCGTTCGAGGTGCCCGCGCGGCCCAGCCCGCCCCGGCTCGTCAACGACTTGACCGGCACGCTCACGCCCGGCGAGCGCGACGCGCTGGAGCGCAAGCTGGTGGCCATCGACGACTCGACGGGCTCCCAGGTGGCCGTCGTGCTGGTGCCCACCACCGACGGCCGCGCGCCGGTCGACTACGCGACCGAGATCCTGCGCCAGTGGGGCGTCGGGCGCGCGGGCACCAACGACGGCGTGGTGCTGCTGGTGGCGACCGAGGACCGCGAGGTGTTTATCACGACCGGCTACGGCGCCGAGGGCGCGCTGACCGACGCGACGGCGAGCCAGATCGTCCGCAACGTGATCGTGCCAGAGTTCCGGCGCGGCGCCTTCTACGCCGGCATCGACCGGGCCACGGACGCCATCGGGGCTGCGCTCTCGGGCCAGTTCGAGGCGCCCACGGCGCGGTCCCGCGGCGGCGGCGGAGACAACCAGATCGGCGGCGTGCTGTGCTGCCTCTTTATCCTGTTCGTGGTCCTGGTGGTGATGTCCTCGCGCCACGGCTCGCCGCCCTCGTCGGGGTCCTCCGGCTCCTCGGGCTCGGGCAGGCGCCGTCGGAGCGGGCCGGGATTCATCGTGCTCCCGACCGGCGGCTGGGGCGGAGGCTCCAGCGGCGGGTTTGGCGGATTCGGTGGAGGCGGTGGCTTCGGCGGCGGCGGCGGGTTTGGAGGGTTCGGCGGAGGATTCGGCGGCGGCGGCGGCGCGGGCGGCAGTTGGTAGCGTCCCGCTGGCGGGCGGCCTCCGCTAGCGGGGCACGCGGGGCGCTCTACGCGCCGCGTGCGTGCCGGCTATCTTGGGGCATGGACCGCCTCGCCACCCTCCAAGAGTTCCTCCGCGACGACCCCGACGACCCGTTCACGCGGTTCGCGCTGGCCCAGGAGCACGCCGGGCGCGGCGAGACCGACGCCGCGCTCGCGTTCTACGAAGGGCTCGTCCGCGACCGGCCCGACTACGTGGGCACCTACTACCACCTCGGCGCCCTCTACCGCCAGCTCGGCCGCGACGACGACGCCCGCGGGGCGTTGCGCGCTGGCGTCCGCGCGGCCACCGAGGCGGGCGACACGCACGCGCGCGCCGAGCTCCAGGGCGCGCTCCTGGAGGCCGAGGGCCTCGGCTTCGACGACTAGCACGGCTTCCATGAACACGCGACTCCTCGTTCTCTTCGCCCTGCTGGCGGTGCCGCTGGCGGCGCACGCCCAGACGTCCAGCGTCTACGTGGTCCAGCCGGGCGACACGCTGTACCGGATCTCGCGCGCCCACGACCTGAGCGTGGACCAGCTCCGCGCGCTCAACGACATCGAGGGCACGGCCATCACGGTCGGCCAGACGTTGCGCCTGACCGACCGCGTGCCGATGCCCGCGCCGGGCGCTCAGCCGCCGGCGAGCGCCACGCCGGAGCGCCCCAGTTCGCCAAGCCCGGCGCGCCCTGCTCCCGAGCGCCCGGCTCCTGCCCCCGTCGACCGCCAGCCGGTGGCGGCGCCTATCGTCCCGACCTCCGCCGAGTCCGCTCCGCGCCCCGCCACCGGCGGGCCCACGCACGTGGTGGCCGCCGGCGAGACGCTGTTCCGCATCGCGCTCCGCTACGACACGTCGGTGGCCGAGCTCCGCCGCCTCAACGGCATCGCGGGCGACCAGATCGAGGTGGGCCAGCGGCTGGTGGTGGGCGGCGGCGGGGCCGGCCCGACGGCCGCGGGCGAGCCGGTCGCGCTCGGCCCGCCGCGCGCGTGGTCGCTCACCGACACGACGGTGCCGGCCGACCAGGTCCACTTTGTCGAGCCCGGCGAGACGCTCTACTCCATCGCCGCCGCGCTCGACCTGAGCGCCGACGACCTGGCGCGCACCAACTCGCTCTCGACCGCGCCGCTGGCGCCCGGCACCATGCTGGTCCTGCCCCGGCCGGTCAACCCCGCCTTGGCGACGCGCACCGACGTGAGCCCGCCCGACGAGGCCGGCCTGGCGCTGGTCTACCCCGACGTGATGCGGGGCCGCCCGACCGAGAGCGGCGAGGGCTACGACCCGGAGGCGTTCACGCTCAGCCACCGCGACTTCCCGTTCGGGACGGTCGTCCTGGTGACGAACCCGGTCAGCGGGCGGAGCACGTTCGCTCGCGTCATCGACCGCGGCCCGGTTAGCCGGTCCTACATCGCCGAGCTGTCGGCGGCGGCGGCGACGGCGCTGGAGCTCGACCCCAACGCGGCCCGGCGCGTCGAGCTGCGGCGCTTGCCCTAGGGCGCGGTGCGCAGTGGCCGAGGGCGTCCGTGGCGCGGTCGCCCCCACGCGATCGGGTCCCGTCTGCGCAGGTCTACGGGCTCGCCGCCCTAGCGTCGGGGCTGGCCTGCCGCCCGGCCGAGGCCCTCCGCCAGCGCGGCGGGAGGTGAGGATGGGGTGAGAGGCCGGGGCACGAAGCGGGCGGGCGGACAGACGGCGGAGGTCCACGTCTGGACATCGGGGGACGGGCGCGGCGTCCCCCAGCGCCTCAGCCGACCCTCAGCCGCTCCCAAGCGCGTACTCACGGAGGGGGCCGGCGACGGGCGGAGATTGGCGGTCCACCACAACCCGTACCTATGCGTACCTGCCTTATCGCGGCCCTCCTGTCCCTGGCGCTCTCTGCCTCGGCTCAGGACGTGCCCCCCTCCGACGCCCCCGTCGCCGACGCCCCCATTACCGACGCCTCCGTCGTCACTGTGCTTCAAGAGGACGGCCGGTTCACGGTCCTGGTCCGCGCCCTGGAGCAGACCAACCTGGTCGAGACGCTCTCCGGCCCCGGCCCGTTCACCGTGTTCGCCCCCACCGACAGCGCGTTCGCGATGCTCCCCGAGGGCGTCCTCGAATCGCTGACGCCGGAGCAACTCCAGGCCGTCCTGCTCGGCCACGTCGTCGCCGGCTCGTTCAGCGGCGCCCAAGCGGTCGAGGCCGGGGAGGCCCCGAGCGCCTGGGGCGACCAGCCGCTCGCGTTCACCTCGACCGAGGCCGGGCTGGCCGTCAACGGCGTGCCGATCTCCCAGACCGATCTCGGGGCGCCCAACGGCGTGATCCACGTGATCGACGGCGTCATCCTCCCGTCCTCCGAGACGGGCGACATGGACATGGACGACGGCGACATGGACGACGCCCCCGAAGGCGAAGGCTCCTACTAGGGCCGCCCCTGTCCAGACGGCGTGGCGAGGCCCGGCACCTGTGCCGGGCCTCGCTGCATCTTGGGGCGGGGCCGAACGTAGAGACGCGCCCCCCGCCCCGCCCCATGCCCGCTCTCCCCGACGATCCCGCCGCCGAGGTCGCCCGGCTGGCGTCCGCCGCCGACGGGCCGGCCCCACCCGCCAGCGGCGCGCGGCCCCGCCCCAGCGGCTACTTCGACGTGACACGGACGGCGACCTACGGCTACCTCGCCGCCCTCCCGCTGTTCGCGCTCTACGAGGTCGGCGTGTTGCTGGCCAACTCCGGGCCGGGCCAGATCCGAGTCGGCGCCGACGTCTGGCTCAAGTCGCTGCTGGCCGTGCTGGGCGGGACCGGGTTCGCGGCGCTGGGCGTGGTGGTGGTTGCCATCGGCGGCGTGGTCTGGTGGCGCGAGCGGCTTGGCCGTCCGCCCCTGGTGGCCCGCTACTTTGGCGGCATCGTGGCCGAGTCGCTGGTCTACGCCGTCGTGCTGGCGGCGCTGGTCGGCGGGGTGGTGCAGGCGCTGTTCGGCGCCTGGGCGCTGCCCGACGCGGCGCTGGCCCAGATGGCTCGGCTGGGGCTCGGGCTGCAGCTGGCGCTGAGCATCGGCGCGGGGCTCTACGAGGAGTTGGTGTTCCGGGTGCTGCTGGTGGGCGGCCTGTCCTGGGTGTTGCAGCGGGCGGTGGGGCTGAGCCGCCCGCGCGGGTACCTGGTCGCCGCCGTGGTGGGCGCCGTCGTGTTCAGCGCCGTCCACCACATCGGCCCGCTGGGCGACCCGTTCACGCTGTCGGTGTTCTCGTTCCGGTTCCTGTTCGGGCTGGCCCTAAACGCCGTGTTCTTGGTGCGCGGCTTCGCGCTGGCGGCCTGGACGCACGCGCTCTACGACGTGCTCGTGGTGACGGGCGGACTGTAGCCCGCTGCGCGCGCAGAAATTGGGGACGGGGAATAGGAACTGGGAAACGAGAGGGCGGGTCTGCCAGCGCTGAAAGGGCTCGCCTTGCCGCGCCCCCCACCTCCTGCCTCCCGATGCATCCTGACAGCCTCGCCGTCCACGCCGGCCGCGACGACCTGCGGCGCCTGGGCGTCCACGCCCTGCCCATCGACCTGTCGACGACGTACCCGTTCGAGTCGCTCGACGACGCTGTGGGCAGCCTGGACGCCATGATGGCCGGCGGAGGCCCCACCGAGACCGGCGGCCCGGTCTACTCGCGCCTCTACAACCCGACCGTCGGGCGGTTCGAGGCGGGGCTGGCGGCGCTCGAAGGCGCCGACGCGGCGGTCGCGTTCGCCTCGGGCATGGCCGCCCTGACGGCCGCGTTCCTCGCCGCCCGGACCGAGAGCCAGTCGCACGTGGTCGGCGTCCGGCCGATCTACGGGACCACCGACCGGCTGCTGTCGTCGGGCCTGCTGGGCATGTCGGTCACCTGGACCGACGCCGACGGCGTGGCCGACGCCGTCCGGCCCGACACGTGCCTGGTGGCCATCGAGACGCCCGTCAACCCCACGCTCGACCTGGTCGATGTCGCGGCCGTGGCCCAGGCCGCGGGCGACGTGCCGGTGCTGGTGGACTCCACGTTCGCCACGCCGGTCGTGCAGCAGCCGCTGGCGCTGGGCGCGGCGATGGTCATGCACAGCGCTACCAAGTTTATCGGCGGCCACGGCGACGTGCTGGCCGGCGTGGTCGCGTGCGGCGACGCGTGGGCGGCACGCCTGCGCCAGGTCCGCATCCTGACCGGCGCCGTGCTGCACCCGTTCGCGGCCTACCACCTCCACCGCGGGCTGGCGACGATGCCGCTCCGCGTGCGCCGGTCCCAAGAGACCGCCACCGCGCTGGCGGCGCGGCTGGCCGAGCGCGACGGCGTGGGCGCGGTGTACCACCCCAGCGTCGACGGCCGCGACCCGGCCGGCCTGGTCGGCACCCAGATGAGCGGGCCCGGGCCGATGCTCGCGTTCGAGGTCCTGGGGCCCGACGGGCGGGCCGACGGGCCGGGCGCGTTCGCCGCCGCCGGCGGCTTTCTGCGCGCGCTCGGGCTGGTAACGCCCGCCGTGAGCCTGGGCTCGACGGACACGCTGGCCCAGCATCCGGCCGGGCTCACCCAGCGTGTCGCCACGGGCGAGGGCGGGCTCATCACCGCCGGCCTGGTCCGCGTCTCCGTCGGCCTGGAGGACGCGGACGACCTGTGGCACGACCTCGACCAAGCCATCGCGGCGGGCCGGACGGCGGCCGAGAGCGCGTAGCACCCCCCGCTCTCTAGCCTGCCAGAGCGGCACGGCGGCTACCGCCAGCGGCAGGCCGGAGGCCCCTTAGTCGGCCGTCGTGGCGCGCGCCCGTTCCCCTCTGGCGCGCCAAACCTGGATGAACCCGGGCCGGCGCGAGGACTGGATGGCCGCCCGGCTCGTTGTCCCCCCGTTCCCTAACACGGCTCTCGGCCCAACTGGAACGCGGAGGAGGCACGAATATACCGTTATTCAGGAACTCCACCCCATAGAGCCGATAGGAGCCGGGATCCCCTGAGGGCAAGGCCCGGGGCTTTCCTAATGATTCTCCGCTCGTGCGAGCGCCCTGGAGGGCCGCCGCACTCGGCGCCAGCGGCACGCCGCGTCCCCCCACACACAACCTACGAGCCACAATGTACGTCCCCCGCAGTCAGCGGATGCTGGACCAGTATCTCCAGGAGATCGGACAGGTCCCCCTCCTCAAGCCCGAAGAAGAGGTCGAGCTGGCCCAGCGCATCAAGGCCGGCGACCAGCTGGCGCTCCACCAGTTGGTCCGCGCCAACCTCCGGTTCGTGGTCTCGGTCGCCAAAAAGTACCAGGGGCAGGGGCTGTCCCTCGCCGACCTGATCTCGGAGGGCAACTACGGCCTGGTCAAGGCGGCCCAGCGGTTCGACGAGACGCGCGGCTTCAAGTTCATCTCGTACGCCGTCTGGTGGGTCCGCCAGTCGATCCTGAAGGCGCTGAGCGACCAGGTCCGGACGGTCCGGCTGCCCCTGAACCGCGTCGGCACGCTGTCGAAGATGCGCAAGGCGTCGGCCCGGCTGGCGCAGGAGCTGGGCCGCCAGCCCACGCCCGACGAGATCGCCAAGGAGCTCGACCTCAAGGAGGACAAGGTGGTCGAGGGGCTCCAGCACAGCCGCCACAGCCTGTCCATGGACGCCCCGTTCGACGACGACGACGGCAACTCGCTCCTGGACGTGCTGGCCGACGACGCCTACGAGCAGCCCGACGAGGACCTGACCAACGAGAGCCTCAACATCGACATCGAGCGGGCGCTCGCCACGTTGCACCCGCGCGAGGCCGAGATCACGCGCCTGTACTTCGGCATCGGCCACGAGCAGCCGCTGACGCTGGTCGAGGTCGGCCAGCGGTTTGGGCTCACGCGCGAGCGCGTGCGCCAGATCAAGGAGAAGGCGCTGCGCAAGCTCCGCCAGAAGCACCGCCGCGAGGAGCTGGTGGCGCACCTGAACTAGCCGCTGGCGCCACCCGCCAGCCAGACGACACGGGAGAGGCCCGGCCGGATCGCTCCGGCCGGGCCTCTCTTTGGTGCGGGCTCGTCTCGGCGAGGAGAACCGCCAGCCGGGCGAGCTACTCCTCGTCGTCGTAGACCGGCTCCGGGCGGACGTCCCACAGCAGCATCTGCTCCAGGTCCGCCGAGTCCTCCTCGCCGTCGGCGTCGGTGAACGTGTAGTCGCCGAGCTTGTCGCGCTGGGTGGCCGCCACGCGCTTCCAGGTCTGGCCCTCGGCGTCGGTGAACTCGTCCGGGAACGGGCTCTCGATCCGGTGGCTCGGGTGGTAGCCCTTGTACTGCTTGGCCGCCTCGTAGAGCGCCGCCCGGCGCGCGCCCGGCCGGGTCGCGCTGTAGCCGTGGACCTTGAACGGCGCGATCTCGATGATCGCGATCACGTCGTCGCCCTCGTCCTCCGGGTCGGAGTACTCGGGGCGGACCACCTTGAACTCGTCGGGGTGGGGGTATGCGCTGCGGTCGTCGAACATGGCTCGGTCGGGATTCAGAAGAGGGAGAAGGTACGCGGGGCGGGAACGCGGAGTCCCGCAGCGCGTGGGCGCCCGCGCGCTTTCCCGTCCGATTCACCCCGCCCCCGGGCGCCTCCCCCCCTTGCCCGGCTGGCGGCGGCGCGGTAGACTCGTCTCCCGCCCTTTCCCTCCCTGTCATGGCCGACCTCAACGACGACTACAACGACCCCGACGACGACGACGACCTCGACAGCCTGGACGAGGACCTCGAGCTGGACGACGACGACCTGGACCTCGACGACGAGGACCTCGAAGGCCTCGACGACGACGACGGGCTGGACCTCGGCGATTTCGAGGACGAAGACGAGTTCTAGGACCGCCGGGCAGCGTGCCACGCGCCCGCGCCCTGGCGGAACGCGCCGAGAGCGCCGCCGGTCACGGCGCCGACGCGCCGAGCCCTAGTGCGGGCCGAGACTGCCAGCGCGCAGACCGAGACCGCCAGCCGGACGGGCGGTGCCGACGGACGGCGCCGTTATTCGATCGCCGGCCCCGAGCGCGCGGGGACGACGTGTGCACGAGCGGTAGCCCGTGGCCGATCGGGAGCCGTTATTCTGTCCACGGAAGGAATAACGGCACCCCTCACAGCGCCTGTCCTCGCATCGGGGCCGTCCGCGCTGCACGGGCCGCTGGCGAGGCGCCTCCGTCTACGCTGTGGATAACCCGTGGACGGACCAGGCTTGCGCCCCGGCACGCTTGACGGGTTACTTGAGGTCCGCTTCCGAGCGCCTCCGCGGCCTCGGGCTGGAGCTGACACGGGTCCGAGGAGGACCGCTCGGCTCGCCCCGTCCCCCGCCCGCGGAGCCACAGCGGCTCAACGCCCGGACCCCGGGCGAGGCCCTGGAGCCGCCCCTGTCGTCCCCTGCCCTCCCCCCGTCATGGCCAAGAAGAAAGCCCCCGCCTCGGCACACGCCGACGGCCTCACGATCGACCGCGTGTTCTCGACCTCGGGCCAAGACCCGTTCGACAGCGTGGTCTGGAGCCGGCGCGACGCCGCGATCAAGAACTTCGCCGGCGAGGCCATCTTCGAGCAGACCGACGTCGAGTTCCCCGACGCGTTCTCCCCGCTGGCGGTCAACGTGGTCGCGTCGAAGTACTTCTACGGCGCCATCGAGTCCGGCAACGGCAGCCCGGCCGAGGGCCAGCGCGAGTACAGCTTGCGCCAGCTCGTCCACCGCGTCACGCGGACGATCACCGACTGGGGGCAGGCCCAGGGCTACTTCGCCTCCGACGCCGACGCCGAGACGTTCTACGACGAGCTGACCTGGCTCTGCACCCACCAGTACGGCGCGTTCAACAGCCCCGTCTGGTTCAACGTCGGCCTGGGCGCCCAGTACGGCGTGCGCGACAGCGGAGGCAAGACGATCTCCGGGTGGGACTTCGACAAGGAAGAAGTGGTAGATGTGGATCCGTACGAGCGGCCCCAGGCGTCGGCCTGCTTCATCATCTCCGTCGAGGACTCCGTCGACGACATCTGGCAGCTGATGGGCGAGTCGGCCCGGCTGTTCAAGTTCGGGAGCGGCGTCGGGGCCGACTGGTCCAAGCTGCGCTCGTCGCACGAGAAGCTGTCGGGCGGCGGCATCCCGTCCGGCCCGGTCAGCTTCATGAAGGTGCAGGACGCGACCGGCGGCACCATCAAGTCGGGCGGCAAGACGCGCCGCGCGGCCATCATGCAGACGCTCAAGGTCTGGCACCCGGACATCCTGGAGTTCGTCGAGGCCAAGCAGACCGAGGAGCGCAAGGCGTGGGCGCTCATCGAGCAGGGCTACGACGGCTCGTTCAACGGCGACGCCTACGGCTCGGTCGCCTTCCAGAACGTGAACCAGTCGGTCCGGCTGAACGACGCGTTCATGGAGGCCGCCAACCAGGGCGAGCCGTTCGCGCTGACGGCCGTCACCAGCGGCGACGCCGTCGACACGGTCGATGCCCAGGACCTCTTGCTCAAGATCTCCGAAGGCACCTGGGTCTGCGGCGACCCGGGCGCCCAGTACGAGGACACGATCCAGCGCTGGCACACCTGCAAAAACACCGGCCCGATCAACTCCAGCAACCCCTGCTCGGAGTACATGTTCGTGGACGACTCGGCGTGCAATCTGGCGTCCTTGAACTTGATGAAGTTCAAGACCGAGGACGGCCGGTTCGACGTCGAGCGCTACCGCGCCGCGGCCCGGCTCTACCTCACGGCCCAGGAGATCCTGGTCGACAACGCCGGCTACCCGTCGGCGCGGATCGCGGCCAACAGCCACAAGTTCCGGCCGCTCGGGCTGGGCTTCGCCAACCTGGGCGCGCTCCTGATGTCGATGGGCCTGCCCTACGACTCCGACGAAGGTCGCGCCGTCGCCGGGGCGCTGATGGCTATTGAGCACTGCGAGGGCTACGCCCGCAGCGCCGAGATGGCGTCCAACCCCAAGGTCGGCCCGTTCGACGGCTACGCCGAGAATGAGGAGCCCTTCCTGGAGGTGATGCGGATGCACCGCGACGCCGTCCAGCAGATCGACGCGTCGTGCCCGGAGTACCTGCGCACGGCGGCTCAGGAGTCGGCCGACCGGATGGTCCAGCTGGGCGAGGCCCACGGCTACCGCAACGCCCAGGCGACGGTGCTGGCGCCGACTGGGACCATCGGCTTTATGATGGACTGCGACACGACGGGCATCGAGCCCGACCTGGCGCTCGTCAAGTACAAGCTGCTCGCCGGCAAAGGCGACGGGCTGATGAAGATCGTCAACGGGACGGTCCCGGAGGCGCTGACGCGGCTGGGCTACACCGACGCCGAGCGGACCGTGATCCTGGAGTACGTCGAGGAGCACGACACCATCGAGGGCGCGCCCGGTCTCCGCGATGAGCACCTGCCGGTGTTCGACTGCGCCTTTAAGCCGCACAACGGCGAGCGCTACATCTCGCACATGGGCCACATCCGGATGATGGCCGCGTGCCAGCCGTTCATCTCGGGCGCCATCTCCAAGACGGTCAACCTGCCCGAGTCGGCGACGGTCGAGGACATCGCCGACGCCTACATGCAGTCGTGGGAGCTCGGCCTCAAGGCCGTCGCGATCTACCGCGAGAACTCCAAGCGCAGCCAGCCGCTCTCGACCAAGTCCGGCGGCAACACGGCCGCCAAGACCGAGGCCGTGGAACTGGCGGACGGCGCGAGCGCCTCGGGCGACGGCGCCGCCAGTGGCACGCCCGAGGTGGTCGAGACCATCGTCGAGAAGGTGGTCTACCGCCCCCACCGCGAGCGCTTGCCCGACGAGCGGCCCAGCATCACGCACAAGTTCTCGGTCGCCGGCCACGAGGGCTACCTCCACGTGGGCCTTTACCCCGAGGGCCACCGCAACGCCGGCCGGCCGGGCGAGATCTTTATCACGATGGCCAAGCAGGGCTCGACGATCGCCGGGCTGATGGACAGCTTCGCGACGGCGATCTCTCTGTCCTTCCAGTACGGCGTGCCGCTGGAGGACCTGGTGTCCAAGTTCGGCCACGTCCGCTTCGAGCCGGCCGGGTTCACCAACAACCCCCAGATCCCGATCGCCAAGTCGATCACGGATTACATCTTCCGCTACCTCTCGCTCAAGTTCCTGGGCGGCGGCGACGGCGCCGGAGCCGACCTGGCCGACGAGCAGGAGGTGTCCGTGGACCCTACGGTGGCCGTGGCGACTGAGGCCGGTCGCCACGGCCCGGCGTCCGACCAGACGCAGGCCGACCTGTTCGCCACCGCTCAGGCGGCCATCGACGCCGGCCAGCCGTCGCACGTCGGCGGGACCATTGAGGCTGCGCTGGCGGAGCCCGCCAGCGGGGAGATCGGCGCGTTCCAGAACCAGGACGACGCGCCGGCCTGCCCCAACTGCGGCGGCATCACGGTGCGGGCCGGGTCGTGCTACTCGTGCCCGAACTGCGGCTCGTCCACCGGCTGCGGCTGATCCGCTCCGTCTCCCCCGCTGGCGACAGCCGCCAGCGGGGCGTGCAGTGGGGGGATTCAAACCAGCTCCCGCCAGTCGTCATCCTGAGCGGAGGGCGCAGCCCGGAGTCGAAGGACCTCTGGCGAGCGTGGCCTTCGACCGTTACTTGCGGCGCCAGCGAGAGACGGCGTCCCATCAGAGATCCTTCGACTCGCTAGGCTCACTCAGGATGACGACACCTGGAGACGACGAGTCGTGGTCCGACGCCTCACCAGCGATGCGAACCCCTGGTCCCTACTGGGTCTACGTCCTCACCAATCGATCTGGGACGCTGTATATCGGCGTGACCAACGACCTGGAACGGCGGCTGGCGGAACACGCTGCCAGTGGGGACGAGCAGTTTACGGGGCGCTACGCGATGGACCGGCTGATCTACACCGAGTCCTATCCGGGCGTCCGGGATGCGATCCGACGCGAGAAGCAGTTAGAGGGGTGGAGACGCTCGAAGAAGGTCGCCCTCGTCAACCGAGAAAACCCGTCATGGCGCGACCTCCGAGAGTCACGCAGTTCCACTGCCGATGAAAGCTCCTGACCTCCGTTGCGAGGTCATTCTCTACTGGAGCAATCGCGATGGGGGCTACCTCGCTGAGTTGCCTGGCTGCCTCTCGGATGGCGAGACACGTGCCGAAGCACTGACGAACGCTGAGAGCGCGATGCAGACGTGGATCGAGACCGCGCGCGAGCTTGGACGAGAAATCCCAGCGCCCAAGGGCCGACGCCTCCACTTCGCCTGAGCAGGGGGCGGCAACTATCGCCAGCAGGACGGGCACGGGAGGGCGACGGGCCGGCGTAGGTTTGCACCTCGCCTTCTGCTGCGCCATGCGTTTCGCCCTCATCGTACTTGCCCTTGCTGCCTCCGCGGCGTCCGCCCAGCCCGGTGTCGAGGTCGGACGCCCGGCCGACGCGCCGTGGCCGGACTCGCTCATGGCCGGCACGGCGCCCCCGGCGGCGGTCGCCGATCTCTACGCCATCGCCGCCGCCGTCCGCGCCGACCGCATCGAGTCGGACATCCGGACGCTGGCGGGCTTCGGCACGCGCCACACGCTGAGCGACACCGCCAGCGCGACGCGAGGCATCGGCGCGGCACGGCGCTGGATCCGGGACGAGTTTGAGCGGATCTCAGCCGACTGTGGCGGCTGCCTGGAGATCGTCGAGCAGCGGCGCACGGTCTCGGGCGAGCGGCGGATTCCTGAGCCGGTCGAGATCGTCAACGTGCTGGCGATCCAGCGCGGGACGAGTGATCCGAACCGCTACGTGGTGATGTCGGGCGACATCGACAGCCGGGCGTCAGATGCCTTGGACGGCGTGAGCGACGCGCCGGGCGCCAACGACAACGCCTCAGGCATGGCCGGCGCCATCGAGGCGGCGCGCGTGCTGAGCCAGTACCGCTTTCCCGGGACCATCATCTACGCCGGGCTGAGCGGCGAGGAGCAAGGTCTGTTCGGCGGTCAGATCATGGCCGAGATCGCGCGAGACGAGGGCTGGGAGGTCGTCGGCGTGCTCAACAACGACATGATCGGCAACAGCTGCGGCATCGACGGCGTGTGCGACAACACCTCGGCCCGCGTGTTCTCGGAGGGCACGCGCCCGACCGAAACCGAGCAGGAGGCGCGTGCGCGGCGCTTTACCGGCGGCGAGGTGGACGGCCCCAGCCGCAACCTGGCCCGCTACGTCGACCGGGTGGCGGACGAGTACGTCCGCAACCTGGACATCATGATGGTCTACCGGCTGGACCGCTTTGGGCGCGGCGGCCACCACACGCCGTTCACCAACGTCGGCTACCCGGGCGTGCGGATCATGGAGACGCACGAGCACTACGACCGCCAGCACCAGGACTTGCGCACCGGCACCTACCCCGACGGCTCGCCGCGCCACTACGGCGACACCGTCGAGTACGTCGACTTCGACTACGCCGCCAAGCTCACCGCCCTCAACGCCGTCACGCTGGCGGGCATCGCCGGCGCGCCGCCGCCGCCGTCGAACGTGGCCATCGAGGGCGCCGTCCGGCCCTCGACCACGCTGTCGTGGGACGCGCCGGACGCCGCTCGGAACCCCCAGCACGCCGGCGCGCGCGTCTGGTGGCGCCTCACGACGAGCCCCCAGTGGGAGCGCTCGGTGTTCGTGCCCGCCTCGGGCTCCGGCCGCCAGTCGTACACGTTGGAGAACGTGGTGATCGACAACTACTTTTTCGGCGTGTCCAGCGTCTCCGCCGACGGCAGCGAGAGCCCCGTCGTGTTCCCCGGCGTGATCGGCGCCTTCGACTACGCGCCCGCCGACGACTGATCTGCGGGTCCCTGCCCACGTGCTGGCGGCGCTCGGCGGCGGGTGCCGAAAACGACCGCCAGTCGGGCGTGGACTCTCGCACGGCGGGATCGCCAACACGACCGCCGGGGTAAACCGGCCGCCCCTTTTCCTCTTCCCATGCTCCGGCTTTCTCTCCTCGCCCTCGCCCTCGCCCTCGCCGGCTGCACCGACGCCGACGCCGACCCCGACGTGGTGGGCGGCTCCGTCGAGGGCGACGTCTCGGTCCAGTCCAACGAGACGCCCGACGCCGTGGCGCCGGACCTGGTGGCCGACGTCGACACGACGGGGCCGGCCGTGGTCGAGATCGCCGGCCGGCGCGTGCCCACGCGCGCGGTCGTGACCGACATCCAGAGCGGCAACCGCTCGTGCACGCTGACGCTGCGCCAGGACGGAGGGGCCACGGCCAGCGTCCAGGCCGACTACTCGGTGTGCGACTCGAACGCGATCATCGACCGCCGCGTCCAGATCCGGTACGAGCCGGCCGACCTGCTGGCGCCGTCGTGCGGCGGCGACCCGGACTGCCTGGAGACCGAGACCGTCCCGATGGCGGTCGTCGCGGAGCCTATCGACGGGTAGCGGGCAACCGCGCCGCCAGCGCCTGCGCCGGGTGCAGCGCCGTCCGGCCGGTGAGGTGCTCGATCTGCTCCCGACAGCTCGTCCCGGCCGCCACCACGACCGCCCCGGGCGACCGGCGGACGGCGGGCGCCAGCCGGTCCTCGCCGATGGCCACCGACACGCCGTAGTGCTCGGCCTCGTAGCCGAACGCGCCGGCCACGCCGCAGCACCCGGCCTCGGTCTCGGCCACCGAGAACCCGGCCGCGCCCAGGCACGCGCGGCTGGCGCCCATCGTCGAGAGCGCCTTTTGGTGGCAGTGGCCGTGGACGAGCGCCTGGCTCTCCGCCGGCTCCGGCCGCCAGTCGATGGCGGCTAGGCGGTCGGCGTGGGTCTGGCACCACTCCTCGAAGGTGACGGCCGCTCGGGCGACGGCCTGAGCGCCGGCGTCGCCGGGCAGCAGGCGCGGGATCTCGTCGCGCAGCGTCAGCACGCACGACGGCTCCAGGCCCACGATGGCCACGCCGGCCTGGGCCAGCGGCGCGTAGGTGTCGACCAGCTGGCGGGCGAGGCGGGCGGCGCGGGGCACGAACCCCTTCGACAGATACGTGCGCCCGCAGCACCGATACGGCGGCACATCGACGGACGCGCCGGCCGCCTGCAACACCCGGAGCGCCGCGCGCGGGATCGCCGGCTCCTGGAAGCGCCCGAACGTGTCGACGTAGAGCGCCACCCGTGGCGACGCGGCGTCGGGGGCACGGGGTGTAGGGGCCTCCGACTCAGAGAACGGATCGGAGGCGAAGGTGGGCAGGCCGCGTTCGAGCGCGACGCCGAGCGCCGCCAGCCAGCGGCGGGCGATCCAGCTCCGCCCCGTCCGGTTGGCGGCGGCCGCCAGCGGGCCGGCCGTGCGCCGGGCGAAAACGGGCAGGTGCGCAAACAGGCGCGTGCGAAGCGGCGGCGCGGTCTCCTCCCACTTTTTGGACTGCCACACCGTCTTCAGCGCCGCCATGTCGACGGACGCCGGGCACTCGGAGCGGCACGCCTTGCACGAGACGCAGAGGTCCATGGCCTGGGCCACCTCGGGGCTCGTCAGCCCGTCCAGGCCGCCCGACACCGCCTCCCTCAGCGCGTTGGCCCGGCCCCGCGTCGAGTCCTTCTCCTCGCGCGTGGCCATGAACGGCGGGCACATGACGCCCTCGCCCACCTTGCGGCAGACGGCCGACCCGTTGCACGCCTCGACGGCCTCCACGAACCCGACGTCTTTCCCCTGGGTGTCGAAAAACGCCAGCCCGCTGGCGACCGGCGCCGGGCGGTAGTCCGGGCCCAGGCGCAGCGCCTCGGTCAGCGGCGGCACGTCGACGATCTTGCCCGGGTTGAGGCGGCCGTGCGGGTCGAAGGCGCGCTTGGTGGCCTGGTAGGCGGCGTAGAGCGCCGGCGTGTAGAACTCTTCCGCCAGCGCCCCGCGCGCCCGGCCGTCGCCGTGCTCGGAGGCGATCACGCCGCCGTACTTGCGCGCCAGCCGCGCCGACGCCCGGGCCACGCGGTCCATCGCCGCCACCTGGGCCGGCTGGCGGAGGTCGAAAAACGGGCGGACGTGCAGGCAGCCGGCGGACGCGTGGGCGTACATGACGGCCTCGACCTGGTCGGCCGCGAGCGCCTCCTCCAGTTCGCGGACGTAGGCCGGCAGGTGCTCGACCGGGACCGCCGCGTCCTCGATGATCGCCGCCGCCTGGACCGGCAGCCGGGCGCTCATCGCCAGCCCCAGCCCCACCTTGCGGACGGCGTAGACGTCGGCCATCCGCGCCTCCTCTTCCAGCTCCGTGATGACCGCGTGCGCGCCCAGGTGCCGGCGCAGGCCCGCCAGCCCGTCGCGGCACTCCGCCAGCGACTGGCCGCTGTACTCGACGATCAACAACGCCGCCGGCAGCTCGCCGTGCGGGCCGCGCTGGACAAAGTGGAGCTTGGGCGCGTACTCGGTCACGTCCAACGCGCGGGCCAGCGCGATCCGGTCGAACAGCTCCACGGCCGTCGGCCCGGTCTCCAGGATGCCCTCGACGGCCTCCAACGCCGCCTGCCGCGTGTCGTAGTGGACGACGCCCAGCGCCGCGTGCGGAGGTCGCTCCACCAGCCCGACAGTGATCTCGGTGGCGAACGCGAGCGTGCCCTCGGAGCCGGCCAGGAGCGCGGCCAGGTTGCGCCGTCCGTCCCAGGCGCGGCCCGGCCCGCGGTCCACCTCCGGGGCGGGCATCATGCGCTCCAGGCGGTAGCCGCCGGCGCGGCGCCACCAGCGCGGCGTGTCCTGGCGGATGGCGTGCTCGTG
Source organism: uncultured bacterium (assembly GCA_947493945.1). Lineage (GTDB taxonomy): Bacteria > Bacteroidota > Rhodothermia > Rhodothermales > Rubricoccaceae > Rubrivirga. The sequence goes on from CANLSR010000001.1 coordinate 701,390, forward strand.
GACCGACAGCAGCGCGCCGACACGGCGATAGACCTCGCCCTCTGGCCCCGACTGGCGGGCCTTGCCGGCCCACGCCTGGTCGCTCAGCGCCTGGAACGTCGCGGCCGTCCCGTCCGCCAGCAGCACCTTGGCGGACTCGGTCCAGTCCACGACGGAGCCGTACTGGATGGAGTGCGTGCCGGTCGCGTTCGTGCCCAGCATGCCGCCGACGGTGGCGCGGCTGGAGCTTGCGGGGTCCGGCCCGACCGTCAGGCCGTGCGCCGCGGCGGCGGCGTTGAGATGATCCAAGACGACGCCCGGCTGGACGGTCGCCGTCCTCGCCCCCGGATCGACCCCGACGATCCGGCGCAAGTGCTTGGTCGTGTCGACGACGAGCCCGGCCGAGACGGCGGACCCGGCCAGGCTGGACCCCGAGCCGCGCGCGACGACGGGCACCCCGAACTCGGCGCCGGCCTCCAGCGCCGCCTGCACGTCGTCTACGGTGCGCGGGACGAGCACGCCGACGGGCGGCTCGCGGTAGAGCGACGCGTCGGTAGCGTAGAGCGCCCGGGACAGCGCGTCCAGGCGCAGGTCGCCGGCGATCCGGGGGCGGAGGGCGGCGGCGAACGCCTCTAGTCGTGCGGTCTCGATCTCCATGCCGGATGGTACCGCCCGCGGCCGGCCCGGCTCCCGCGCCCCGCTGGCGGAGGGCGCCCGCCAGCGGGGCGGACGTGGGCGCGCCCCGTCAGGAGGCCCGGCGGGGCGCGCAGCGAGAGACGGCGCGGCGGCTAGCGGACCGTGTTGCCGTCGGCGTCGATGATCTCGACCGGGCCCAGGTTCAGGGCCCGGACCTTGTCCTCGATCTCCGAGAGGTCGCCGACGACCACCCAGACCACGTTGTCGGGGCGGACCAGCTGGCGGGCGGCCTGGGCCACGCGGTCGGTGTCGAGGGCGGTCACCTCGCCGGCGTAGCGCTGGTAGTAGTCGTCGTCGAGGTCGTACTGGACGATCTCGGCCACCGACGAGCCGAGCGCGCCCAGCGTCTCCCAGCGGCCCGAGAGCGTCAGCGTCTGTCCGGCCTTGGCCTGGGCCACCTCGGCGGCCGTCGCCGGGCGGCCGTCGACCACGTCCTGGAGCTCGCGCACCACCTCCGACATCGACTCCGACGTCTTGTCGGTCTGGACCGGGGCGTAGACCAGGAACGGCCGCTGGCCGCGCGTGTCGAGCAGCAGCGACCGGGCGCCGTAGCTCCAGCCCTTGTCCTCGCGCAGGTTCATGTTGACGCGCGACGTGAAGCTGCCGCCCAACAGCGTGTTCAGCGTCTCGACCGCCAGGTCGTCCGAGCCGCCGCGCGCCGGCGCCAGCTGGGCCGCCATCACGATCGACTGCTGGGCGCCCGGCCGGTCGAGCATGAACACCCGGGCCTCGGGCTGGCCCACCTCCGCCACGTTCTTGGCCGGCACGTCGCCGCGCTCCCAGCCGGCGAAGGCGCGGTCGAGCTGGGCCACGAGGTCGTCCATCGACACGTCGCCGGCGACCACCAGGGTCGCGTTGTTGGGCTTGAACCAGGTCCGGTGGAAGTCGACCAAGTCGTCACGCGTGAAGCCCTGGACGGCCGCCTCGGTGCCCGAGCCCGAGAGCGGCAAGCTGTAGGCGTGGCCGTCGCCGTAGAGCTTGGCCGGGAGCACGCGGACCGCCAGCCCGACCGGCTGGGACTTCTCGCCCTGGATCTGGGCCAGCCGCTGCTGGCGGAGCCGCTCCAGGTCGTCGGCCGGGAAGTCGGGCCGGAGCGCCACGTCGGCCATCAGGGCCAGCGTCTCGGCCAGGTTCTCGGTCAGGGCCGAGGCCGAGACGGTCGCCACGTCGATGGCGGCGCCGGTCCCGATCTCGGCGCCCAGGGCCGCCTCGCGCTCGGCGATCTCCAGGGCGTCCAGGCCGGCGGCGCCCTCGTCCAGCATGTCCATCGCCAGGCTGGCCAGGCCGGGCCGGGCCGGGTCGTCGGCGGCGTAGCCGGAGTCGACGAGCAGGCGCATCTCGACCAAGGGCACGTCGCGGCGCTCGGCGAGCACCACCTCCAGGCCGTTGGACAGCGTCCGCCGCTGGAGGTCGGGGAACGTCACGGCGGGCGTGCCGCCGGCCGGCTCCGGCACGCCGGCCGTCCGGTCGACGGCCGTGGCGACGGGCGCCAGCTCGGGCCGCGGCGTGGTGACGAGGGTGTAGCTGCCGGTCGTCATCCAGCGCTGGGCCGCGGCCTGGACCTCGTCCGGCGTGGCCGCCAGCACGCGCGCCAAGCCCTCGCGGTAGGCGCCGGGGCTGCCGAGGTAGACCGCGCTCTGGGCCAGGATGTCGCTCTTGCCGCCGAACCCGCCGATCCGCTCGACGCCGCGGACAAAGTCGGCCCGGGTGCCGGTCTGGACGCGCGCCAGCTCGGCGGGCGTCGGGCCGTCGCGGAGGAAGCGCGCCAGCTCCTGGTCGAGCGCCGCCTCGACGGCCGCTGGGTCGGCGCCGGGCTGGGCGGTCACGATCACGTTGAGCTGGCTGCCGATCTCGCCGCTCTGGACGTAGGCGAAGGCGCCGGTCGCGATCTGGTCGCGGTAGACCAGCCGCTCGTAGAGCCGCGAGGTCTTGCCGGAGGCGAGCACGTCGGTGGCGACCGTCAGCAGGTCGTAGTCGGCCGAGCCCACCTCGGGCACGTTCCAGACCTTGTGGATGCGGGCCTGGGGCACGCGGTCCTCGGTGACCTGGCGGCGGTCGCCCTCCATCGGCGCGACCCAGCGTTGGAACGACGCGACCGGCGGGCCGGGCTCGATGTCGCCGAAGTAGCGCGTCACCTTCTCCAGCGCCACCTCCGGCGTCACGTCGCCGGCGACGACCACGACGGCGTTGTTCGGGCCGTAGTAGGTCTTGAACCACTCCTGGACGTCCTCCAGCGACGCCGCGTTGAGGTCGTCCATCAGCCCGATGACCGTGTGGTCGTAGGGGTGGCCCTCGGGGTAGGTCGCGTCGTTGACCAGCTGGCGGGTCATGCCGTAGGGGTTGTTCTCGCCCTGGCGCTTCTCGTTCTGGACCACGCCGCGCTGCTCGTCCAGCTTGGCCTGGTCGACGGCGCCCAGCAGGTGCCCCATCCGGTCCGACTCCATGAACAGGACGGCGTCCAGGGCGCCCGTCGGGACGTTCTGGAAGTAGTTCGTCCGGTCCGTGTTGGTGGTCCCGTTGAGGTCGGTCGCCCCGACCCGCTCCAGCACCTGGAAGTAGTCGTCGTTGAAGTTTTCGGACCCGTTGAACATCAGGTGCTCGAACAGGTGGGCGAACCCACTCCGCCCGTCGGGCTCGTTCTTGGACCCGACGTGGTACCACACGTTGACGGCCACGATGGGCGCCTTGTGGTCCTCGTGGACGATGAGCGTGAGCCCGTTGTCCAAGACGAACGTCTCGTACGGGATGTCGGGCAAGCCCGCGAGCGGGTCCTGGGCCGCCGCCAGCGGGGCTAGGACGAGGGCAAAAAGGGCGAGTAGCGCCAAGCGCATGAGGGCCGGGGGAAGGTGTCCCGTATGATAATCGGCGTCGGCCGTCCTGGAAGGGCTTCCATCTGTGCCCTACGCTCGCCAGCCGCCTCCCGCCGGCCGTCAGCGGGCGCTACTCGTCGTCGGCGGCGTACTTCTGGGCGCGCTTCGAGACGTCCTCCTCCTCGTCCCGCTGGCGGAGCTGGTCGAGGCGCGTCTGGAGCCGGGCCTCGTAGCCCTGGTCGGACGGCTCGTAGAAGTACGTCCCCTGCATCCCGCCCGGCAGGTACTGCTCGGGCACGTAGTGGTCGCGGTAGGCGTGGGGGTACTTGTAGCCGACCCCGTGCCCCAATCCTTTCTTGTCGCGCGAGCCGTCTTTGAGGGCGTTGGGCGGCTCCTCCGTCCGCTCCTTGGCCACGTGCTCTAGGGCGTTGAAAAAGGCGAAGCCGGAGTTGGACTTGGGCGCGGTCGCGAGGTAGACGCACAGCTGGCCGAGCATAAAGCGGCCCTCGGGCATCCCCACGAACTCGAACGCCTCTAGGCACGCCACAGCCTGGCGGACGGCGTTGGGGTCGGCCAGGCCCACGTCCTCGCAGGCGAAGATCAGCATCCGGCGGAGCACGAAGCGCGGGTCCTCGCCGGCGTAGATCATGCGCGCCATCCAGTACAGCGCCGCGTCGGGGTCCGACCCGCGCATCGACTTGATAAAGGCCGAGACGGTGTCGTAGTGGGCGTCGCCGTCCTTGTCGTAGAGCACGGCCCGCTGCTGGATCGAGTCCTCGGCGATGGCCAGCGTCACGCGGATCTTGCCGCTGGCGTCCGGCTCCGTCGTCTCGACGGCCAGCTCTAGGGCGTTGAGGAGCGAGCGGGCGTCGCCGTTGGCGGTGCTCGCCAGGTGCGCCAGCGCGTCCTCGTCGATCCGGACGTCGAGGGCTCCGTAGCCGCGCACGTCGTCCGCCAGCGTCTGGCGGACGACCTCGCGCAGGTCGGCCTCGGTCAGCGTGTGGAGCTCGAACACGCGGCTCCGCGAGACCAGCGCCTTGTTGACCTCGAAGTACGGGTTCTCGGTCGTGGCGCCGACGAACGTGACCGTCCCGTTCTCGACGTGGGGCAGCAGCGCGTCCTGCTGGCTCTTGTTGAACCGGTGGACCTCGTCCACGAACAGGATCGTGCCCTGGCCGTGCAGCCTCAGCCGCTCCTGGGCCGCGCCCACCTGGTCGCGGATGTCTCGGACGCCCGCCAGCACGGCGTTGAGGCTGGCGAAGTGCTTGCGCGTGGTGTTGGCTACGATCCGCGCGAGCGTGGTCTTGCCCGTGCCGGGCGGGCCGAACAGGATCAGGCTGGTGACGCGGTCGGCCTCGACGGCGCGGCGGAGCAGCTTGCCCGGCGCCAGGATGTGCGGCTGGCCGACGTACTGGTCCAGCGTCTGGGGCCGCATCCGGTCCGCCAGCGGGGCGGAGCGGGCGCGGCGGGCGTCGGCGGCGGCGGCGAACAGGTCATCGGGCATGCCCGGAAGCTACCGGCTCGTCCCACTCGCCACCCGCTGGCGGAGGCCGTCCGCCAGCGGGTGGCGAGCCAGACGAGTTCGGTCACGCCCGGCGGGAAGTCATGGGGCCCGAAGTCCAGATGGTGGGCCAGGCTCCGCGCCTCCGCCACCCAGGGACACCGTGCCGCCCAGGGTGTAAGTCTCGCCCTCGAACGTTAGCGTCTGAGCCTGGTCGTCCCATGCGGCGTCGCAAGGGAATGCGACGACGTCTGAGTTCCCGCTGGCGTAGGCCAGGCCGAGGCATCCGTCCACGACGGCCAGCGTGCCGGTGGCGAGCGCTGCCATCTGGACCTCGGTCGGCGTCCAACGCGCGACCTGAACGCAGTCGGTCCGGCCGCCCGACACATCATCGGCGTCGGTTGCAGGTGCAATGGACGAGCCAGCCTCCGCGCCGACGGGCTCGTCGGTGGCACCGGGCGGGGCGTCGGCGCACCCGATGACGACCAGCGTGCACGTGCCTGCGAGAAGGCTAAAGAAACGACGCACGGGTGAGGGACTGATGTCGCGTCCGACTGGCCGAGACCTTCCGCCAGCGGGGCGGCTACTCGTCGAGGAACGCCAGCAGCTGGCGGTTGACGGTGTCGGCGGCCTCGTGCTGGATCCAGTGCGAGACGCCGGGCAGCGTGTGGAGCCGCACGTCGGGGCAGAAGGCGGCCGAGCGAGCGGCTAGGCGGGCGTCGAGGAACGCGTCGTCCTCGCCCCACAGGATCAGCGTGGGCACGCGGACCGTCGGGTCGTCGATCTGGAGCGACGGGACGCGGCGCGCGAGCGCGCGGTACCACGAGATCATGCCGTGCGCGCGACCCGGCCGGTCCCACGCCGTCTGGTAGCGGGCGAGGTCAGCGTCGGAGAACGTGCCCGGCGCGCTGCTGCGCCGGAGTGCCCACGTGCCGGCCTGGCGGAGGGCGATCTCGGGAAGCGTGGGAAGCTGGAAAAATGCGACGTACCAACTCCGCGCCAGTTGGACCGGCGACTGCGGCAAAAACTGGAGGAAGGCTGTGGGATGCGGCACGTTCAAGATCGCCAGCCGGTCGATGCGCTCGGGCGCGCGGAGCGCCAGCCACCACGCCACCAGCGCGCCCCAATCGTGCCCGACGACATGGGCGCGCTCGACACCCGCCGCGTCGATCAGCGCCTCGACGTCGTCCGCCAGCCGGTCGATGTCATAGGCCGCGACGCCGGCCGGAGCGTCGGACTGGTTGTAGCCGCGTCCGTCCAGCGCCCACACGCGCCATCCGGCCCGAGCGAGTGCGGGGATCTGGTGCCGCCACCCGTACCAAAACTCGGGAAAGCCGTGGAGCAGGAGCACCAGCGGACCGTCCTCCGGCCCGGCTTCGACTACGTGAAGACGCCCGCCGACGCCGTCGACAAACTGGGAGCGGAGGGGGACGCCGAGGTCGGGGAGGTCGGCCATGGGAGCAGACGGGGCGCGGTGCGGGCCTCGCGGCAGACGCCGGCTAGGCGGCGTCCGCGATGGCAGACAAGAGCAGGGACTCGTCGGCCCCCGCCCAGTCCGGGTCCAGCTCCAGCCGGACCGACTGCGCCCCACCGCTCGGCGTGGCGACGACGGGGACCGTCCCGTCGTGGTCGCGCTCGTCGTCGGTGCCCACCAGGGCTTGGGCGAGCGTCCACTCGGTGGAGTCGGCGTCCTGGACGGTTCGGGTGGTCATAGACGTGGGGGAGGGGCCGCCGGCGGCGTCCGCCAGCGGGGCCGGTTTAGAGCAGGCCCTCGGCGCCGGGGTGGCTCTCGATGTAGGAGGCCACGAACGGGCACTGGGGCACGACGGTGAGGTCGTTCTGCTGGGCGTACTCCAGCCCGGTCTCGACGAGCGACGTGCCCACGTCCTGGCCGCGCGCCTCCTCGGGCACGAACGTGTGGGTAAAGATGATCCGGTCGCCCTCGCGCTGGTATTCCAGCTCGGCGGTGCCGCCGTCGACGGGGGCGGTGAAGGCGTGGGCGGAGGTGTCGTGCTGGACGTCGGGCATGGGTCGATGCGTAGGAGGGTCCGCCGCTAACGCCCGCGCAGGGCGCGCGGTGCCCGGCTGGCGGAGCGCGTCGGCGGGTGGCCGGGCGCCGGCAGGCTCCGCCAGCGGGGCGGGCGCGTCACCGCGCCTCGTCCGCCAGCGCGGGGCGGCGGTCGGCCCAGGGCCGGGCGGCCTCCAGCTGGGCCGCCAGCCGCAAGAGCGTGGCCTCTTCGGCAGGCCGCGCCACCAGCTGGACGCCGACGGGCAGCCCGCGCGGCGCGTCCGCGAGCGGCTCGGTCCACCACAGCGGGACCGACATGGCGGGCAGGCCGGTCAGGTTGGCCAGTTGGGTGAACGGCGTCGGCGCCAGCCGCTCGTCCAGCATCCGGTCCACGAAGCCGGTCTTGAGGAGCAGGCCCGACGCGCGCGTGGAGACGGCGGTCCGCATCAGGGCGCGCTCGGCCGAGGTCGGCTGCTGGGCGCCGATCTCGCCGGGCAGCGCGGCGACGGTGGGCGTGAGGTAGAGGTCGTAGCGCTGGTGGAAGCGGCCCATCGCGCGGCCGAGCACGTTCCACTGCTCCAGCGTGAACGCGTACTCGCCGGCCGACGTCGCCTCGCCGACCTGGGCCAGCAGTTGGGTCACGAGTTCGGTCTCCTTGCTCGCGCCCGGCCGGATCGCCTCGGCCTGGCGCAGCACGGCGGCCGTCTGGCCAAAGTACATGGTGAGGTAGCCCCGGGCGACGGCGCGGCCGTCGACGTCGGGCTCGGCCGGCTCGACCTCGTGGCCGAGCTCCGCCAGCAGCCCGGCGGCGTCCTGGACCGCGGCGACGCACGCCGGGTCGACGGGCGTGCCCAGCGGCGACCGCGCCGTCCACCCGATGCGCAAGCGCCCGGTCTCGCGCCCGACCTCGCCCAGGAACGGCGTCTCGGGCCGGGGCAGCGCGACGGGGTCGCCGGGCGACGGGCCGGCGACGGCGTCCAAGAGCGCCGCCGCGTCGCGAACGGTTCGCGTGACGGCCAGGCTGGCGACGGCGCCGTGCCAGCCCTCCCCCACCTCCGGGCCTTCGGGCACGCGCCCGCGCGACGGCTTGAGCCCGAACAGGCCGCAAAAGCTGGCCGGGATGCGGATCGAGCCCCCGCCGTCGGACGCGTCGGCGGCCGGCACCACGCGCGCGGCGACGGCCGCGGCGGCGCCCCCGGACGAGCCGCCCGGCGTACGCGTCGGCGCCCACGGGTTGCGGGCGGGCGCGTACGCCTCGGGCTCGGTGATCCCCATCAGCCCGAACTCGGGCGTGGCCGTCTTGCCGAAGATCACCAGGCCGGCCGCGCGCAGGCGCTCGACCAGCGTCGAGTCGGCGTCGGACACGAAGTAGCGGTAGGCCGCCGAGCCCGAGCGGTGCGGCATCCCGGCGACGGTGTGGCCCAGGTCCTTGACCGGGTACGGGACGCCCCGAAACGGCCCGTCCGCCGCCCTCCCCGCCGACTGGCGGACGGCGTGGGCGGGGTCGAGGTGGGCAAAGGCGCCCAACCCCTTGGCACGGGACTCGGCGCGCGCCAGCGCAGCGTCGGCCAGTTGGGCGGGCGTGGCCTCGCCGCTGGCGACGAGCGCCGCCAGCGCGGTCGCGTCGAGGTCGTCGTATTCGGGGATCGGGAGGGGCATCGGGCGGTGGGGGGAGTCTCGCCCGCCAACGTCCGCCCCCCGCACGGGGTGCCGAGGCGCGCCGCCAGCGGGGCGGGCTCGCCGGTAGCTTGGCCGCTCCCCTCTCGCCCTGCCCATGCCCGTCTTCTCCTCCGACACCGTCGCCCTCGTGACCGGCGCCAGCCGCGGCGCCGGCGCCGCCATCGCCCGCGCGCTCGCTCGTGAGGGCGCCGCGGTGTGCGTGAACTACCTCGCCAGCCAGGACCTGGCCCAGTCCGTCGCGGACGAGATCGAGGGCGCCGGCGGCCGCGCGTTCACCCACCAGGCCGACGTCACCGACCCCGACGCCGTCCAGGCGATGGTGGACGCGGTCGTGGAGCGCTGGGGCCGGCTCGACGTGGTGGTGAGCAGCGCGCTCCCCAGCTACTCGTTCGACCCCGGCGCCGACTACGTCAGCGTCGAGACGGCGACCTGGGAGCACTTTGACCGCCAGTACCAAGGCGCCGTCCGGGCGGCGTTCAACCTGGCCCGGGCGGCGCTGCCGACGATGAAGGCGCAGGGCAGCGGCTCGCTCGTCCACATCGGCACCAACCTGATCTACAACCCCGTCGTGACGTACCACGACTACACGGCGGCCAAGGCCGGGCTCGTCGGGATCACGCGGACGCTGGCCAAGGAGCTCGGGCCGCACGGCGTCCGGGTGAACCTGGTGGCCGGCGGCCTGCTCCAGACGACCGACGCGAGCGCGGTCACGACCGACGAGGTGTTCGAGTTCGTCCGCCAGGGCACGCCGCTCCAGGAGACCGTCACGCCCGAGCAGTTTGCCGACGCGGTCCTGTTTTTCGCCTCGCCCTGGAGCCGGTCGGTCACCGGCCAGTCGCTGGCGGTCGACGGCGGCCTGACGATGGCGTAGCGGAGAGGAGCGCGGGATGGCAGAGGGACGCGGAGTCAGCCGGAGCCTCCCCGTCTCTTCTAAATGTCCCCCGCGTCCGGCCGGAGCAAGACCTCCTCGACGACGGTCCGACTTGACAAGCTGGCGACCTCGACCGCCAGCCGGGCGATGTCCTGGGGCGGCATAAAGCGGTCGTCCGGCAGGTCGGTGCCGTCCCACGAGCCCGTGCGGACGGCGCCGGGCAGCAGCGTCGTGACGGAGACGCCCGTCCCCTTGGTCTCCTCGCGCAGCGCGCGCGCCAGTCCCAAGAGCGCGTGCTTGGCCGCGCCGTAGGCCGCGCCGCCGGGGTAGCCGCGCACCGAGGCGACCGAGCCCATCATCAGGATGCGCCCGCTGCCGCGCTGGAGCATCTTGGCCAGGAACGCGCGCGTGACGATAAACGCCGAGACCACGTTGACGTCGAGCTGCTCGCGGAAGCCCGCCGGCGTCGTCTCCAGCACGCCGCCGGGCACGAACGCGCCGGCGTTGTTGACCAGCACGTCCGGCACCCCGCCCCACTGGCGGACGGCGTCGGCCATCTGCTCGACCGCGCCGTCGTCGGTCACGTCGCAGACGAACGCGCGCGCCTCGGCCCCGGCCTCGCCGCACTGGCGGACGACCTGGGCCAGCCGGTCGGCGCTTCGGGCGACCAAGGCGAGCCTGGCGCCGCGCGCGGCGAATGCCTGGGCGACGGCGGCGCCGATGCCGGCCGAGGCGCCGGTGATGAGGACGAGCATGAGGGATGCGGGGTGCGAGGTATCGGGTACGCAGACGGCGGCGTGTGGTGCCGGCGGGTACGCTCGCGTTAGAGCCCGAGCCGGACGCCCAGCGACCCGCTCGCCAGCGCGCGGGGGCCGTTGACGTTGGCATCGGCACGCACGGTGTACCAGACATCGGGGAAGATCCGGATGGCACCCTCGCCGGCGAGCGCCAGCCCGACGGCCGGGTCCAGGTCGCGTTGAGGACGCGAGGCGCACGCAATGCATAGCCCTGTCGTGCCGTCGTTGCCGCCGGCCACTCCTACGCCCACCCCGACGAACCCCCTCCCCACCCGACCAGCCCACGTAGGCCCGACGAGTCCAGCGGCCTCCCACCGCGACGCCGTGCCCCAGATCGGCACCGCAAGTTGCCCCCGGATCTGGGCGGTCGCCCACCCGGACCGTGCGCTGGCAGTCGCCATCGGGCCGAGGTAGCCGATCCCATCTTCGCGTGCCACGCCCACGCCGGCCCCGACGTCGAACCGCACCGGGGAGCCGGCCGGCTGAGCCCAAACGGCGAGGGGGAGGAGGAGGAGAAGCACGAGCACGCGCATGAGTCCAACGTACCGCCCCCTCTGCCGGCCCGCCTAGTCCACCCGGACTACTCCGCCAGCCGCAGGCCGACCACGCTCTCGACGTGGTGCGTGTGCGGGAACATGTCGACCGGCTGGACGGCCTCGACGGTGTAGGCCGCCGCCTCGGACAACCGCGCCAGGTCCATCGCCTGGGTCTGCGGGTTGCAGCTCACGTAGACGATCCGCTCGGGGCGGAGGTGCGCGATCTGGCCCGTCACCTTGGGGTGGAGGCCAGCGCGCGGCGGGTCCAGGATCAGCACGTCGGGGCGGCCGTGGGCCTCGATCAGCTCGGGCTTGAACAGCTCCAGCATATCGCCGGCCACGAACTCGCAGTTGGTCACGCCGTTGGCGACGGCCGAGGCGCGGGCGTTCTCGACGGCCTCCTCCACCAGCTCGACACCTACCACCTTTTGCACGGCATCGGCGACATAGAGCGAGATGGTGCCGGCGCCGCAGTACAGGTCGTAGACGACGTCGGTGGGCTTGAAGTGCGCCATCTCGCGGGCGATGGCGTAGAGCCGCTCCGCGGCGACGGTGTTGGTCTGGAAAAACGCGTTCGAGGCGATCTCGTAGGTGTAGCCCCCGATCTTATCGCGCACCGTGCCCGGCCCGAAGACGACGTGCGCCTCCCCGTACGACGTCTGCGCCGGCCCGTCGTTGACCGTGTTGACCAGCGTCGTGACCTCGGGGAAGTCGGCGCGCAGGAAGTCGGCGAAGGCCGCCATCCGCCCCTCGTCCCAGCCGCTCGTCACCAGGTTGACCATCTTGTCCTCGGTGTGGGCCGGCGTACGGACGCCCAGGATGCGCAGGAAGCCGGTGTGCTCGCGCGCGTGCCACGGCCGCCAGCCGTTGGCCTTGGCCCACTGGCGGACGCCGTTGACGAGCCGCTCGCTCCACTCGGACTGGAGGTAGCACGCCCTCAGATCCAGGACCTTGTCGAAGCGGCCGGGCACGTGGAGGCCCAGGGCGAAGCTGGTGTCGAGCTCCTCGCCGCTCGCGATCTCCCAGTCGGTCAGCCAGCGCTGGGCCGAAAAGGAGAACTCCATCTTGTTGCGGTAGAAGTAGACCCCGCCCGAGCCGTCGTGCGGGTCGGCGCCGAGCGGCGGGCGCACGTCGGCGGCGCCCAGGTCCAGGCCGGCGCGGGCCAGCGCGCTCACGGCCGCCTCGCCCTTCATCGCCAGCTGGGCCGGGTACTCGACGTGCTGCCACTTGCAGCCGCCGCACGACTCGAAGTACTCGCACCGCGGCTGGACGCGCAGGTCGCTCGGCTCCAGCACCTCCAAGAGCCGGGCCTCGGCGAACCCCTTTTTGCGCTTGATCACGCGCGCCCGGACGCGGTCGCCCGGCACGGCGCCGGCCACGAACACGACGTAGCCGCGCCGGTCCTCGGTCGCCGCCAGCCGGGCCAGGCTCTTGCCGCGGTCGGCAAAGTCCTCCATCACGAGCTCGACCTCGCGGCCGCGCTTGAGGGCGGAGAGGGGCAGGTCGTTGGAGGACACGTTGGGCATGGGTGTGGAGCGTCGCGGGCGGGTCCAGGGCCGGGCCAGGAGAGGCCGAGGCCCGCCGGCGAAGATACCGGGCGATCCCTGAGCCACGGGCGAAGAGCACGCGCGGAGGCCCGCCCGGCGGAGGCCCACCGGGACAACTCGCCGGGGAGGGCGATGGGACGGCCCGCGCTTTGCATTTTGTACCGGCACCCGCCCCAGGCCGCCCACCCCCGCGTGGGCGTTACCGAACCCCCTCCCCCGGTCCCAAACTCCCGGCCGTGACGCCCGCCTCCCCCCTCGTCCTCCGCATCTACCGGGTGCTGCTCTTCGCGGGCGGGGCGATGCTCGTGGGCGTCGGCGGGCTGTACCGGTTCGGCGGCCCCCAGCTGGTGGACCCCGTGGCCGGCCGGCTGGCGATCGGGCTGGCGGCCCTGTCGCTGGGCGTGCTCACGTTCACCAGCGCCACGATCCGCCGCCACGCCGTCGCGCTGGCCTACGGCGTGTTCGTGCTGGCCTCGGCCTGGCAGATCGCGGTCGTGGCCATGTCGGGGCTCACCCCGACGGCCTCGTTCGCCCTCCTCCTCGTGTTCACGGGCTGCTCGGCCGGCATCCAGACCACGCGGCTGCTGGCGGCCTACTCGGCCCTATTCGTCGCCGCGACGGCCGCGGCCGTGGTCGCGAGCCCGGCCACCGACGTGCCGCACGGGCCGTTCCTGGCCACGCTGGCCGCGCTGGCCGCGCTGAGCATCTACCTGTCGCACGCGCGCCACCAGGCCTTGCGCGAGGTCCAGGCCGCCCGGGAGCAGGCGCTGGAGGCGGCGCGCGTCAAGTCGGAGTTCCTGGCCTCGATGAGCCACGAGATCCGGACCCCCCTCAACGGCGTGATCGGCATGACCGACGTGCTGGCCTCGACGCCGCTCTCGCGCGACCAGCGCGACTCCGTCGACACCATCCAGGCGTCGGGCCGCGCGCTGCTGGCGGTCATCAACGACGTGCTGGACTTTTCCAAGATCGAGGCCGGCCACCTCGACCTGGAGGCCGAGCCCGTCGACCTCCGCGCCTTCGCCGACGACGCCGCGGCCGTCGTGGCGCCCTCGGCCACGCCCCGGGACGTGGAGGTGGTGTGCCACGTCCGCCCCGACGTGCCCCGGTTGGTGCTCGCCGACGGGTCGCGGCTGCGCCAGGTGGCGCTCAACCTGCTCTCCAACGCCGTCAAGTTTACCGAGAGCGGCACGGTCGCGCTGGACCTCGGCGTCGCCAGACGGCGGCGGGGGCGGGCCGAGGTGGTGCTGCGCGTCTCCGACACCGGCATCGGGATCCCGCCGGAGGGCCTGGGCTCGCTGTTCGACTCGTTTACCCAGGTCGACGCCTCCACCACGCGCCGCTTTGGCGGGACGGGCCTGGGCCTGGCCATCTCCAAGCGCCTGGCCGAGCGGATGGGCGGCGAGATCGCGGTCGAGAGCACGCTGGGCCAGGGCTCGGCCTTTACCGTGACGGTCCCGCTCCCCGAGGTCGAGGGGCCGCCTGAGCCCGCGCCGGGCCTGGGCGCCGTCCTGCTCCTGGTGGACGACCACGCCGGCGCCCGCGACGCCGTCTCGGGCCTGGCCGCCAGCCGCGGGCTGGAGGTCCGCGCCTTCGCCGGCGCCGACCAAGCCGCCGCCTGGGTCGAGGCCGGCGGGCGCTACGACCTGGCGGCGCTCGACCTGACGCTCCCCGACGGCCAGGCGTTCGTCCTGGCCAACCGCCTGCGCACGCACGCCGACGCCGGCGGGCGCCCGATGGTGCTGCTGGCGCCCGTCGGCAGCCGCGCCGCCTCGCCGGGCCTGTTCGACGCCGTGGTGACCAAACCGGTCCGCCACGACCGCTTTGCCGACATCGTCGAGCGCCTGATGGGGGAGGCCCAGCCGGTGCACCCGGCCGCCGCAGAGCCCGCGCCGCTGGCGGGCGGCGCGGAGCTGCGGGTGCTGGTGGCCGAGGACAACGAGATCAACCGCAAGGTGGCCGCCGGGCTGCTCGGCCGGCTGGGGATCACGCCGGACGTGGCGGAGGACGGCGGCTCGGCGCTCGACGCCGCCGCCCGCACCGACTACGACCTGGTGCTGATGGACCTCCAGATGCCGGTCCTGGACGGGCTGGAGGCGACCCGCAGGATCCGCGCCCGCGCCGGCCGCCAGCCCCGGATCGTGGCGCTGACGGCGAACGCGTCCGCCGAGGACGCCGGCCGGTGCCGGGCCGCCGGCATGGACGGGTTCCTCTCCAAGCCGGTCCGCCTGGACGACCTCCGCGCCGAGATCGCCCGGGCGCTCGGCCACGCCCCAGACGCCCTGGACGCCCCGGCCCCCGCGCGCCCGCCCGCCGCGGTCGGCCTCCCGTCGCCGCCGGCCATCGCGGCCCACCTGCGGTCGCTGTGCGACGGCGACCAAGCGCTGGCGGTCGAGATCCTGAGCGCCTACCTCGACACGGAGACCGCCCTGGCCGCCGACTTGGCGGGGCCGGACCCGGCCGGCGCCGCCCACAAGCTGCGCGCCGCCTGCGGCACGATGGGCGCCGACGCCCTCGCGCACTCGCTGTTCGAGGCCGAGACCCAGGCCCGAGACGGCCGGCTGTCCGCGTCGGAGCTGGCCCAGCTGGCCGACGACCTCGACCGGCTCCGGGACGCCGCCGAGGCGGCCCACGTGTTCCTCGCCCGTCCGCCCGCGGCGGTCTAGCGGGGCCCGGCGCGTCGCCGGCCGGCGACGCGCGCCGCCAGCGGCGGGCGGGGGAGTGAGACGGGGCGGATCTCAACGCGGGACCGTGCTGCAATACCTGGCCCAAACGTCACGCGCAGCGGTACAAACCCGGCGCCGGGAGCCGGGCCCGCGGCGCGAGGCGTAGATCTGCCAAAGGAGCTTTGGCAGATACCGATACCCCCCCTGGCTCCGTGCTCCCGACCTCCCGCGCCGTGACCTCCGCCCGCACCCCACTCTATCACCGAGGCTTCCGCCTCCAGCCCTACCGGGCGGAGACCGGCTACTCGGTCGCCATCGAGCACCTGGACCTCACGCTCCACACCGAGTCCGGCCACCGCTCCGCGTTCTCGGCCGAGCGCGCCGCGCGCCAGTTCGTCGACGACGCGCTGGGCGTGTTCGAGGGCGCCGGGCTGGCGGACTAGCCCGGCGGAGGCGACCTCCTGACGACCAGGGCTGCGGCTTGGCCGGAGCGTGGCCTGAGCCGGCGGCCGGTCAGTCGTCCTCGAAGTAGAAGTCCTCGTTGTGCGTCGGATAGTCAGGCCAGACCTCCTCGATGCTCTCGTATGGGGCGCCGTCGTCCTCCATCTCCTCCAGGTTTTGGATGACCTCGGCCGGCGCGCCGGTGCGGTCGGCGTAGTCGACGAGCTCGTCTTTGGTCGCCGGCCAAGGCGCGTCCTCCAGCGTCGCGGCGAGTTCGAGCGTCCAGTACATAGTCAGAGAGGAGGGAGTCGGGGAGTCGGTCGGCGGGCGGCGCACGATAGGCCCTCTCCGGCAGAAATGCAACGGCGCCGCCGGGTGAGGTTCCGGCGGAGACCCCGAGGCGCCCCGCCGCGCGCCCTCGCGCAGGCGGAGGGCGCTTCGGGCCGGCGAGTGCGCCAGAGCTTCAAGAGCGCGCGCCGCCTTCCGCGCTCGTCGGCGGCGGGCGCCAGCGGCCCGGGCCGGAGCCTAGTCGAACGAGATGGCCGGGGAGCGGGCCGCCGCCAGCAGCTCGCGGTACTGGGCCGGCGTCACGTCGGGCACGAACGTCGCGACGGGGTTGGTCGGCGTCCGCGACGCGTCCAGCTTGCGGACCTCGTAGTGCAGGTGCGGGGCCGTCGACAGGCCCGTGTTGCCGCTGTAGGCAACCGTCTGGCCCCGACGGACCTGGGCGCCCGGGCGGATGCCGGCCGCGGCGCGTGTCAGGTGGGCGTAGCGGGTCATCTTGCCGGCCAGCGGGTGCTCCACCTCGACCACGGTCCCGTACCCGCCGCGCGTACCGACAAAGCTGACGCGGCCGTCGCCGGTGGCGTAGAGCGGCGTGCCGACGGGCGTGGGGAAGTCGACGCCGGCGTGCATCCGCGAGACGCGCAGGACGGGGTGGTAGCGCATCCCGTAGCCCGAGGTCAGGCGCGCGTCCTTGAGCGGCAAGATCGCCGGCTGCTGGCGGAGCACGGCGTCGCGGTCGCTGGCCAGGCTGCGGATCTCGGCGTAGGACCGGTTCTGGACCTCCAGCTGGTGCTCCAGCCGGCCGAACGCCTCAGACGTTTCTTCCAGCAGCTCGGCCGTCGGGCCGGAAAATCGAGCCAGCTGGACGCCGTCGGCGACGCCGGCGCTCGTCTGGAACTCGTCCTCCGAGATCGGCTCGGCGTTGAGCACCGCCCGGTAGATCTCGCGGTCGGTGGCCGCCAGCTCCTCCAGCTCGTCGGAGAACGACGTCAGCCGGACGTGGGCCGAGGCCAGCTGGCTCTGGAGCGCGTGGATCTCCTCGGCCTGGGCCACGTCTGCCGGCGACGCGGCCCGGTAGGCGAGCGCCCCCACGCCCACGGCGCTCAGCACCAGCGACAGGCCCAGCACCGCGCCGGCCTTGAGCCACCGGCCCTGGCGGTGGGGCGCGGCCTCGACGAAGGCGCAGGCGTCGTGGTCGTAGTAGAGGTAGCTGTTGTCGGGCATGTGGGACGGGGGCTACGGCGCGAGGGCTGGCGCGGGGTCCCGCAACAACCGGGCCCGCCGCGTGGACGGGCCGCCGAGCGGCGGAGGCGCCAGCAGAGGGCCCCAACATAAACGGCGGCCCGGGGACGCACAACCGCGGCCCAGGGGGCTCCCCCGGCGCCGGCGCCGGCGGGCCGCGCTCGTCGGATCTCGCCCCCGGGAGTGGCGGAGGGCTGGCGCGCCGGGGCAGACGGGCGGACCTTCCGCCTCCCCCCCCCCCCTGCCCCACCGTGTCCCTGATCTCCGACTTCAAGGCGTTCGCCCTCCGGGGCAGCCTGATCGACCTCGCCATCGGCTTCACCGTCGGCGCCGCGTTCACGACCGTCGCCGAGTCGCTCGTCGACGACCTGCTGATGCCGCCGCTGGGGCTGCTCCTCGGCAAAACGGACTTTTCGGACTACTACGTGCTGCTCCGCGACGGGGCGCCGAGCGGGCCGTACCCGTCGCTGGCCGACGCCCAGGCGGCCGGCGCCGTGACCTGGAACTACGGCTCGTTCCTGACCGGCCTGGTCACGTTCCTGATCGTGGCCGTCGCCGTGTTCGCGCTCGTCCGCACGGTGCGCAAGATCGGGCAGTCGGTCGAGGACGAGTTCGGCCAATCCGACGAGGCCGACACGCCGGAGACCAAGAAGTGCGCCTACTGCCGCCAAGCGGTCCCGTACGCGGCGAGCCGGTGCTCGCACTGCACGTCGTTCCTGGGCGTCGCCGGGGGCCCGCTCACGCCCGACGCCGCGCTGACGCCGGGCACGGCCTGACCCGCTGGCGCTCGGCGCCGGCGGTGGGCACCGCGCCGGTCTGCGCCGCCCAGGGCACGTCCGCCAGCCGGGCGCGGCGGACGGACGCGGCGGTGCGACGGAACAAAACCGCGCCGTCGTGTCGAACCCACCCCCTCCCTCCCCCCGCTCCCGTGCCCAAACACCTCCTCCTCATCCTCGACGGCTACGGCATCGCCGACGACCCCTCGGCCTCGGCCATTGACGCGGCGCGGAAGCCGTTCCTGGACTCGTTCTTCGGGTCCGCCGCCACCTCGACGCTGGAGGCGTCCGGCCGAGCCGTCGGGCTGCCGGCGGGGCAGATGGGGAACTCGGAGGTGGGACACCTCAACCTGGGCGCCGGCCGCGTGGTGGACCAGGACATCACGCGGATCGACAAGGCCGTCGAGGACGGGTCGATGGCCGAGAACGCGGCGCTGCGCGGGGCCGTCCAGCACGCCCAGGCGCGCGGGAGCCGGCTGCACCTGATGGGGCTGGTGAGCGACGGCGGCGTCCACTCGCACCTGGCGCACCTGGCGGCGCTCCTGGACCTGGCCGCGGCCGAGGGCCTGGAGCCCGACCGCGTGGTGGTCCACGCCTTTACCGACGGCCGCGACACGGCGCCCGACAGCGGGGCCGGGTTCGTGGCCCAGGTGCAGGGGGCCATCCGCGCGGCGGGCGTCGGCGGGGTGGCGTCGGTGGTGGGGCGCTACTGGGCGATGGACCGCGACCACCGCTGGGAGCGGACCGAGCGCGCCTACCGGCTCCTGGTCGACGGCGTGGGCGCGGCCTACGACGACCCGGTGGACTACCTGGAGGCCAGCTACGCCGCCGGCGTCACCGACGAGTTCGTCGAGCCCGGCCGGCTGGCGGGGCCGGCCGGCGAGGGCACGCGCGTCGCCGACGGCGACGCCGTGGTGTTCTTCAACTTCCGCTCCGACCGCGGCCGCCAGCTGACCGAGGCGTTCATGGCCCCGGCCTTCGACGGCTTCGACCGCGGCCCGCGCCTGGACCTCCACTACGTCACCATGACGGCCTACAGCGCCGCCTTCGACGTGCCGGTCGCCTTTGGCAAGCCCAACCTGACCGACACGCTGGGCGAGGTGGTCGCGCGCGCCGGCCTGAGCCAGCTCCGCGCCGCCGAGACCGAGAAGTACCCCCACGTCACGTTCTTCTTCAACGGCGGGCGCGAGGAGCCGTCGCCGGGCGAGAGCCGGGTCCTGGTGCCCAGCCCCAAGGTGGCCACCTACGACCTCCAGCCCCAGATGAGCGCGCCCGAGCTGGCCGCGCGCGTGGCCCGAGCGATCCGGGAGGAGGCCCCGGACCTGGTGGTGCTCAACTTCGCCAACCCCGACATGGTGGGCCACACGGGCGTGTTCGAGGCGGCCGTGGCCGCCGTCGAGGCCGTGGACCAAGCGGCGCGCGTCGTCGTGGAGGCGGCGCGCGAGCGCGGCTACACCGTCGAGATCCTCGCCGATCATGGCAACGCGGACCGGATGCGAAACCCGGACGGGTCGCCCCACACGGCCCACACCACGGTCCTGGTGCCGCACGGGATCGAGCGCCCCGGCTGGCACGGCGCCCTCCGCCCCGGCCGGCTGGCGGACGTCGCGCCCACCGTCCTGGCCTCGCTGGGCCTGGAGCAGCCCGCCGCCATGACTGGCACGCCGCTGGCCGACGTGTAACCCGGCCGGCCGGCCGACGTGTAGCCCGGCCAGACCCTCCACCCGGACACCCCATGGACCCCATCCGCCAGTACGAGATCCCGTTCCTGCACCCGCTCCTGGTCCACTTTCCCCTGGTGCTGCTGCTGCTCGGGGCGGCGGCGGCCGGCCTCTACCTGGTGCTGGGCCGCGCCGGCTGGCGCCGGGCCGGGCTGGTCCTGTTCGCCCTGGGCGCGCTCTCGGCGTGGGCCGCCGCCGAGACGGGCCCCGCGCTCCACCGAGCCGTCGAGGGCGACCCGGTCGTCGACCAAGTCATCGGCTGGCACCAGTCGGCCGCGGCGTGGACGCTGTGGGCGAGCGCGCTCGCGACGTTCGCGTTTGCGCTGGTGTCCGCGTCCCGCCTCCGCCGGCCCCGACCGCCCGCGGAAGGCGAGGAGCCGGCCGCGGTCTCGCGCCGGGAGCCGCTGTGGGGCCGGGTCCTGGTCCTGGTCCCGGCCGTGCTCGCGGCGGCCCTGGTCGCGTGGACGGCGCACCTGGGCGGGCTCATGGTCTGGGGCGTGCCCCGCTGACCCGCACGGGGAGCCCGAACCCGCCGCTCGCCGAGCGCTGGCGCTAGCCGCCGGAGCGCGAGACGCTCGCCTCCCCGGCCTCACTCGAAGTCGTGCTCAAACCAGTCGATGCCGCGGCCGGTCTGGCGGTCGCTCTTGGCGCTGATGCGCTCGCGCAGGCGCGTCGCGAACGCCTCGGCGGGGTCGTAGCCGTAGTGGAGCAACAGGTGGTTCATCGCGATCACCTCGCAGATGACGGTCACGTTCTTGCCCGGCGTGATGGGCAACTTGACCAGGGGGAGGCTCACGCCCAGCACCGACTCCCGCTCCGTCACCATCCCGATCCGCGTGTACTCCTCGTCCTCGTCCCACGGGTGGATCTGGACCACGACCTCGATCCGCTTCTGGTGGCGGATCGCGCGCACGCCGAACATGGCCTTGACGTCGATGATGCCGAGCCCGCGGATCTCCATAAAGTGCTCGCCCAGGTCCGTGCCGGCCCCCATCAGCACCGAGGCCCCCTTGCGCGTGGCCATCACCACGTCGTCGGCGACCAGGCGGTGGCCGCGCTCGACCAGGTCCAGCGCCATCTCGGACTTGCCGATCCCGGCGGCGCCGGTCAAGAGCAGGCCGATGCCGTAGACGTCCACGAGCGAGCCGTGGACGGTGAGCTGCTCCGCGAACTGGTCGTCGAGCACGTCGCGGAGCAGGCCCATAAACGGGACCGTCGGCATGGGCGTGCAGTAGACCGGGACGCCGGCGCGGTCGGCCAGCGCCGCCAGCCCGTCGGGCAGCTGGTTGCCGGCCGTGAGCACGACCATGGGCGGGTCGAAGTCCAGCAGCCGCCCAAAGGCCTCCGTCTCCTGGTCGCCCAGCCAGGCGAGGTAGCGGCACTCGGTGTTGCCCAGGATCTGGACCCGCTGGTGCTCGAAGTGCTCGGCGTAGCCGGCCAGCACCAGCCCGGGCCGGTGGACGTGCCGGACGGTGACGGCCCGGCCCTCGGCCGGCGTCTGCCCCGAGACCGCGAGCTCGACGCCGGCCCGGCTCTGGAGTCGCTCCACGAGGTCCACGACCCGGACGGACTCGCGGCGAAAGGGCTGGGGCTTCCTCATGAGCGATACGTAGCGGTTGACGGGCGCGGCCCTCTTCTCGTCGGCTCACCTCGCGTTGCCCGTCCCACGCTACGGCACCTCGACGGTCTCCAGGATGCGGGTCACGATCTGGTCGGAGGCGACCTCTTCGGCCTCGGCCTCGTAGGTCACCGCCACGCGGTGGCGGAGCACGTCGAGCGCCACCGCCCGGACGTCGTCGGGCGTGGCGTAGGCGCGGCCCCGGAGGAACGCGTGGGCGCGCGCCGCCAGCGCCAGCGCGATCGACGCGCGCGGGCTGGCGCCGGTCGCCACCAGGCCCTCCAGGTCGGGGAGCCCGTGGCGCCGCGGGTCGCGCGTGGCCAGCACCAGGTCCACGACGTACTCCTCGACGCGGGCGTCGACGTAGACCTCGCCCACGACGCGCCGGGCGGCCAGCACCTGGGCCGGCGTCACCACCGGGCGGATCTCGGGGAGCGCCGCCGTGTGCGACATCCGGCGCATGATCTCGATCTCCTCCTGGCGCGACGGGTAGCCGACGACCACCTTGAGCATAAAGCGGTCCACCTGGGCCTCGGGCAGCGGGTAGGTCCCCTCCTGCTCGATCGGGTTCTGAGTGGCCATGACCAGGAACGGGCTCGGCAGCGGGAACGTGGTCTCGCCAATCGTCACCTGCCGTTCCTGCATCGCCTCCAAGAGCGCGCTCTGGACCTTGGCCGGCGCCCGGTTGACTTCGTCGGCCAGGACCACGTTGGCGAACAC
Source organism: uncultured bacterium (assembly GCA_947493945.1). Classification (GTDB taxonomy): domain Bacteria; phylum Bacteroidota; class Rhodothermia; order Rhodothermales; family Rubricoccaceae; genus Rubrivirga. The sequence continues at coordinate 723,284 of CANLSR010000001.1, forward strand.
GGGGCCTTTCTTGACCTGGAAGGTGGCCTCGGCCTGGTTGTAGATCAGCGTGCCGAGCAGGTCGGCCGGGAGCAGGTCCGGCGTGAACTGGATGCGCCGGAACTCGGCGTCGAAGGCGCTGGCCAGCGTCGAGACGGTCAGCGTCTTGGCCAGGCCGGGCACGCCCTCGAGCAGCACGTGGCCGCCGGTCAGGAGCCCGATCAGCAGCCGCTCCACCATGTGGCCCTGGCCCACGACCACGCGTCCGACGGAGTCCAAGAGGCCCGGTACCCAGCGGGCGTGCTCGGCCACGCGCTCGGTCAGCGCGTCGAGGTCGGGCGCTGCCGGGGCGGCCTCGGCGCTGGCGGTCGGCGCCGGCGCGACGGCGGGGGGGGCGAGAGCGGGGTCGGTCATGCCGTCGGCGTCAGGGTCGTGGGGGGCGCGGGACGACGACACGTCCGCTGGGTGCGGAGGATACGGACGACGCCTGGGGGCCGATCCCACCGTGACGCGCCGGACGGCGTCACGCCGGACCTCCGAGCACGTCGCCGTCGGGGTCGGCGCCATTCAGGAAATCGGCGGCGTCCATGCGGCGCTTGCCCTGGCGCTGGAGCTCCAGCACCGCGACGGCGCCCTCGCCGCAGGCGACCACCAGGCGGCCGTCCGCCACGGCCACCGCGCCCGGCTGGCGGCCGGCGCCAGCGGGGAGGTCGGCGGGCGAGGTGAGCAGGACCTTGAGCGTCTCGGCGCGCTCGGCGCCGTCGGGCTGCCACTCGGTCCAGGCGCCGGGAAACGGCGACAGCGCGCGGACGTGGTTGTGGACGTCTCGGGCCGGGCGCGCCCAGTCGATCCGGGCGTCGTCGCGGAAGATCTTGGGCGCGGCGCTGGCCTGGGCGTCGTCCTGGGGCCGGGCCTGGACGTCGCCGGCCGCGATCCGGCGCACGGTCTCGACGACCGCTTGGGCCCCGACCTCCGCCAGCCGGTCGTGGACGTCGCCCGCGGTGTCGTCCGGCCCGACCGCGATGCGGCGCTGCAGGATGACGGCGCCGGTGTCGACGGTCCGCTGCAGGAAGAACGTCGTCACGCCGGTCTCGTCCACGCCGTCCATCAGCGCGCGCGGGATCGGGGCGGCGCCGCGGTAGGCCGGCAGCAGCGAGCCGTGGAGGTTGAACGCGCCCAGCGCGGGGAGCTCGAACACCTCGGGCGGCAGGATGCGGAAGGCCACCACGGCGAACACGTCGGGCGCCAGCGCGCGCAGGTCGTCGGCAAAGCCGGGGTCGCGCAACGACGCCGGCTGCAGGGTCGGGAGCCCGTGCCGCTCGGCCGCCCGCTTCACCGCCGACGCGCGGACCTTCTGCCCCCGGCCCGCCGGCTTGTCGGGGACGGTCACGACGGCGACCGGCGCCAGCCCGGCGGCCACCAGGGCGTCGAGCGACGGCACGGCAAAGTCGGGCGTGCCCATGAACACGATGCGGGGAGCGGTCACGGCGGGGTCGGGATGCGAGCCCGCAAGCTAGGCCGCCGCGCGCTGGCGGACGGCCTCCGCCACCCCGTAGGGACAGCGTCAGCTAGCAGGGCGCGGCCCCGAACGCGCGGCGCCCCAGGCACGAGCCCGAGGCGCACGCGTCTAGAGGAAGGCCGGGCGGGCTACATCCGCGTCCGGTCGTCCCAGATCTTGGTCAGCAGCTGGAAGTCGCCCGAGCCGGTCTCGTCGACGAAGATGAACCGCCGGCCGATGCTCGGGTAGGTCCAGATCTGGTAGGGCTGCGTGCCGTAGTCGAACGGGTGCTCCTCGACGGAGTCCGGCTCGCCAAAGCGGATAAAGACCTCGCCGCGGTCGGTATTCCACCCGCTGTCGCGCACGCGGCCGTAGCGGTCGTTGGCCGAGGACACGCGGAAGTAGTACTGCTCCATCGACTCGTTGCGCGGCGTGCCCGGCGTCGGGTCGCGCTCGGTCCAGAAGGCCAGGAACTGGCGGCGCTGCTCCTCGGGCGTGGGCGCGTTCTGGATGGCGCGGAGCTCGCCCTCGCGGGCGAGGAAGCGGAGCTGGGCGATGGCCTGGTCGAGGTCCGCGATCTGGCTGTCGAGGCCGGTCCAGCGGACCGAGAACGGCTTGTCGACCTCGGCCACGGTCTCGCCGGCGGCGTCCGCCAGCCGGACGGCCAGCGTGTAGTCGCCCACCTGCAGGCCCTCGGTCGCGATGCGGAAGGCGACGGGCGTGCGGCCGGCCTGGACGTCGAGCGCCTCGGTCACGGCCACCGGCGCCCCGGCGTCGGCCTGCTGGCGCGGGGCCAGGCCCAGGAGCGCCCCGAACGACGGCCGCTCCCGGTCCTGGCTCTGCTCGGTCACGACGTAGGTGACCTCGAGCGCGGTCGCGGCCGGCGCGTACAAGTCATACGCGACCCAGAACTCGTCCATCTCCGTCGACAACGCCGACCCGACGACGGGCGTCGAGGTGCCGCCGGCGCGGTCGTAGGCGCTCAGCAGCAGCGGGTCGCTCAGCGAGACCGCCGCGCCGCCCAGGTCGCGGACCCGGTGGGCGACCTCGCGCGACAGCGTGCGCCGGCTCGCTCCGTCCTCGACGGACACCGCGAAGGCGTAGCGCCCCGGCGGCACGTCGAGCGCCAGGACGGCGCGGTCCTGGCGGTCCGGGCTCTGGGTCTCGTCGTAGTCGGCGGCCCCGACCTCGCGCTCGACCGTCCGGCTGACGGCCAGCCGCTGGCGCCTCCCGCGCTCGTCGACCTCGTAGGCCTGGACCGTCAGGCCGTAGCTGGCCTCGAACCCGCCGGCCCGGGCCAGGAAGCGGAGGCTGGTGTGGGGCACCGCCGTGTAGACGTCGACCTGGGCGGCCGCCCCGCTGGCGGCCCGGGCGCGCTGCGCCACCACCTCGACGTCGAACGCGGGCGCCGAGGGCGACTGCGCGGCGCCGGAGGCCGCCAGCCCCACGACGAGGGCCGCGAGGAGGGCCCAACGGGCCGGGACGTAGCGAGCGCACATAGGCTCTGCCAGGGAGCGGGCGGGGAGGTGGCTGGGGGGCAACGGGAAAGATGCGACAAGCCGACGCCCCGAAACGAGGCACAACGACGAACCGTCTCTAGGCGCGCGTGAACCGTCCGCCCAGAGGCCGAGCGGCTTACGACGCGGCGCCGCCGAACAAGGCGTCGACGAACGCGGAGCGGTCGAACACCTGGAGGTCCTCGATCCCCTCGCCGACGCCGATGTACTTGACGGGGATCTGGAACTCGTTCGAGATGCCGATCACGATGCCCCCCTTGGCCGTCCCGTCCAGCTTGGTCAGCACCAGGCCCGAGACCTCGACGGCCTGGGTAAAGGCCTCGGCCTGGCGGAGCGCGTTCTGGCCCGTCGAGCCGTCGAGCACCAAGAGCACCTCGTGGGGCGCCCCGGCCACCTGGCGGTCCATCACGCGACGGACCTTGGACAGCTCGTCCATCAGCCCGACTTGGTTGTGCAGCCGGCCGGCCGTGTCGATCAGCACCACGTCGGCGTCGCGGGCCTTGGCCGCCGCCAGCGTGTCGAAGGCGACCGCGGCCGGGTCGGCGCCCTGGTACTGCTTGATGATGTCGACGCCGGCGCGGGACGCCCACACGTCGAGCTGCTCCGTGGCCGCGGCGCGGAACGTGTCGGCGGCGCCCAGGATCACCGACTTGCCGGCCTGGCGGTAGTGCCACGCGATCTTGCCGATGGACGTGGTCTTGCCGACGCCGTTGACGCCCACCACCATCACCACGTGGGGCGTCTGGGGGAGCGGCGCGTCAAAGTCGGCGGGGCGCTCCGGGGCGTTCTGGAGCATCAGGTCCGCGATCTCGGACCGCATGAGCCCTTGGAGCTCGGCCGTGGAGACGTACTTGTCTTGGGCCACGCGCGCCTCGATGCGGCGGATGATCTCGACCGTCGTCTTGACGCCCACGTCGGAGGTGATGAGGACGCCTTCGAGGTCGTCCAGGACCTCGTCGTCGACGGTGTCCTTGCCGGCGACGGCCGTCTTGATCTTGTCGAACAGCCCGGTGCGGGTCTTTTCGAGCCCGGCCTCCAGCGAGGCCTGCTCCTTTTCCTTCTCTTTGCGCTTGAACCCGAACAGGGCCATCGGTCAGTGTGGGTGGGGAGGGACCGTACCGCAGCGGCGGAGACGAGATCCCGACCGCCACGCGCGCGCCCGCTGGCGGCGCCGGTGGACGGCCCGCTACGCCTGGCGCTCCAGCACGTCGAGCCGGTACTGCGGCTGGCGGTCGCCGTGGACCGCTCGCCAGCCGTCGCGGCCCAAGAACAGGTCGTGGACGTCGTCGGCGGTCAGCGGGTAGTCCGTCGGGCCGGTCCAGTGGACCAGCACCAGGTGACCGCCGGGCTCGACGGCCTGCGCCAACCGGTCGGCCCACTCGGCCAGGCGGTCCGCCGACAGGTAGTAGCCGACCTCGCTGACGACGGCCAGACTGAACGGCCCGGCGGGCATCTCGTCGGGCATGGCGCGGCGCTCGACCGTCACGCCGGGCACGTCCGCCAGCCGGGAGCGCGCGCGGTCCAGCGCGTCGGGCGCCACGTCGACGGCCAGCAGGCGGTCGCACCGACGCGCCAACCGCTCGGTCAGGACGCCGTTGGCGCAGCCGGCCTCGAAGGCGCGGGCGTAGCGTGAGCGCGGCAGCGCCGCCAGCGTCGCGGCGTACTTGGCGGCCTCGTACGGGCTCGTCTCGAAGCCCCACGGGTCGGCCTCGTCGGCGTAGAGCGCCTGGAAGTAGGCCGGGTCGATGGAGCCGTCGGGCCGGTGGTAGGGCGTGGTCGGGGGCGGCATGGCGTGGGTGGAGACGGGCGGAGAAAGCGAGTGGCCGTACGCTCCGCGGCACGTAGGGTCTCGGGGAAACGGTCTCTCGGCGAGAAACGCCGGCCGCCGCGCCTACCGGCGGCGTTCGGCGCGGCGGTGGCCGTTGCCACCCGCGAGGTCGAGCCGAGCCGCCTCGGCCGGCTGGCGGCGCGCGTCGGCGGGAGCCAGCGTCACGGCATCCGGCGCTGCCACCGGCCCAGCTCGGCCGCCAGCTCGGCGTGGACGGCCCGAGCGCCCCCGGTGTCGGGCACGCTCAGGAGCCCGTTGGGGCACGGCCGGTCGTCCTCCCAGCCGGGGTGGTCGGCGATGGGGTACCAGCACAGGCCCCAGACCGGGACGCCCGACTGGCGCGCGGCCTCGACCTCGCGCGCGACCGTGCCCAGCCACTCGGGCCGGGCGTCGCCCTCGGTCCCGGTCTCGGCCACCACCAGCGGTCGGCCGTAGCGGCCGTGCACCTCGGCCAGCATCTCGCGCAAGGGCCGGCGCCGCGGGCTCCCCAGCGGGAGCGGGTCGCCGTGGTGCACCCACTGGTTCTGGGGGTAGTAGTTGACGCCGACCACGTCCAGCACCGTCTCGTCCCCTCCGACCTGGGGCCACAGCCGGCCCGACAAGAGGTCGAACGCCTGGAACTGGGCTTGGCGGTAGCCCTCCGCCTCGTCCCGCTGGCCGGGCGCCTCGGCGACGACGTGGACGATAGGCTCGGCCCACAGCAGCCGCGCGCGCCGGTCCACGTCGCGCACGGCGTCGACGGCCGCCAGCGCGGCGCGCGCCAGCTGCACCTTGAGCTCGAAGCTTCGGCCAGTGGCGAATGGGGGAAACTGGGCCGTGTCGCCGCCGGCCCAGGCCCAAAACGAGATCTCGTTGACGGGGCACCACCACGGCACGGCGTCGGTCTCGGCGCGGTGCACCTCGGCCGCCCACCGAGCGAACGCCGCGAACCGCTCGACGAACTCGGGCTTCCACACGTCGACGTCGTCCGGCACGCCGTAGTGGCACAGGTCCCAGACCACCTGGGTCCCGGTCTCGCGCGCGGCCTGCAGCTGAGGCAGCCACGAGCCGGCGTCGTACCGGCCGGGCGCCGTCTCGACCAAGGGCCAGCGCAGCCCGTCGCGCACCGTGCGGATGCCCAACGCCGCCAACGCCCGGTAGTCCCGGGCCGCCAGCGCGTCGTGGCGCGTGGCTGCGACCACGTCCACGCGGCGGCGGTCGGCCAGGCGGCGGTGCGACGAGCACTCCCAGCCGCCCTGCCAGAACGAGGCGAACGGCGAGCCGCTGCTAGACTCGCCGCCGGCTGGCGGCTGCGCGGGGCCGGGCGTAGACGCTCCGGGCGCCCCGCCGCCCGGCTCAGGCATCGACCTCGGCCGAGGCCCCGTCCCCGCCGACGCGGTCGACGCCGTTTTCCAACTGGACCGGCGCCGGCACCGTCGCCGCGCTGGCGGCCGTGGGCAGCGACGCCTTGCGCGTGCCCGTCGGGCGCGGCACCGGCCGGCTGGCGGTCTCGCCCCGAGCGGCGATCTCGTCGAACAGCGCGAGGGCCTGGGCCGTCACCTGGTCCATGTTGTAGTACTTGTAGGTCGCCAGGCGGCCCACGAAGTCCACCTCGTCCGTCGCTTGCGCCAGCGCGGCGTAGCGGCGGTACAGCTCGGCGTTCTCGGGGCGCGGGATCGGGTAGTACGGGTCGCCCTCGGCGCGCGGGTACTCGTAGACGACCGACGTCTTGGGGTGCTCCTGGCCCGTCAGCCACTTGAACTCGGTGCAGCGCGTGTAGGCGTGCTCGTTGGGGAAGTTGACGACCGGCGCCGCCTGGAACCGCTCGGCCGCGTGCGTCTGGTGCTCGAAGTGGAGCGAGCGGTAGGGGAGCTTGCCAAAGCGGAAGTCGAAAAACTCGTCCACCGGGCCGCTGTAGATCAGGTGGTCGTGCGGAATCACCCCGCGGATGTCGCGGTAGTCGGTGTTCAGCAGCACGCTGATGTTGGGGTGGTCCAGCATCCGCTCGAACATCCGGGTGTAGCCGTGGAGCGGCATGGCCTGGTAGCTGTCCGTGAAGTAGCGGTCGTCGCGGTTGGTCCGCGTCGGGACGCGGCTGGTCACGCTCGCGTCCAGCTCCGACGGGTCCAGGCCCCACTGCTTGCGGGTGTAGCCGCGGAAAAACTTCTTGTACAGCTCCTGGCCCACGCGCCCGACCACCACGTCCTCGCTGGTCTCGACCTTGTCGCGCGGCTCGGCGACCGAGGCGAAAAAGTCCTCGACCTCGAACGACGTCAGCTTGAGCCCGTAGAGCCGGTTGATCGTGTCGAGGTTGATCGGGATCGGCACCTGCTGGCCGTCGACGCTGGCGAGCACGCGGTGCTCGTAGGGCCGCCAGGCCGTGAACCGGCCGAGGTAGTCCCACACGCGCTGGCTGTTGGTGTGGAAGATGTGCGGCCCGTAGCGGTGGACCAGCAGCCCGTCGGCGTTGTACTCGTCGTAGGCGTTGCCGCCGATGTGCGGGCGCTTGTCGACGACGAGCACGCGGCGGCCGAGCTCGTTCGCCAGCCGCTCGGCCAGGACGGAGCCGGCGAACCCGGCGCCGACGATGAGGTGGTCAAACATGGGAGAGAGTCTGTGCGACGGGCGCCGCGGAGGAGGAAGAAGCGCCGTCGAGCAGCCGGGCCATGCCGGCGGCCGTGGCGTCCCACGAGGTCTTGGCCAGGACGGCGCGCATGGCCTCGGCGCGCCGCTGGCGCTCGGCGTCGCCGGCCAGGAACACGGCGTCGCAGGCGGTCACGAACTCGGACGGCGTCGCGCCCAGACGCACGATCTCGCCGTAGGGCTCGGCCACGTCGGTGATCGGCGTGGACACGACGGGCCGCTCGGCGGCCATGTACTCCAGAGTCTTGGTGGGGCTGATGAACTCGGTCGAGCGGTTCTGGGCGAACGGGAGCAGGCACACGTCCCACCCGGCGAGGTAGGCCGGGAGCTCGTCGTAGGTCTTGCCGCCGAGCCAGTGGAGGTTGGGCGCCTGGGGCAGCGACTCGGGGTCGATCTTGACCACCGGCCCCACCATCACGACCTCCCAGTCGGGTCGCGCCGCCGCCAGCGTGGCGACGATGTCGCGGTCCAGCCGCTCGTCGATGACGCCGAAAAAGCCCAGCCGGGGCCGCCCGATCCCGCGCTGGTCGGCCGGCTCCGCCAGCGCGGCGGCCCGGTCGGGGCGCGCCTGACCAAAGTGGGCCGCGTCCACCGACGACGGGAAGCAGTGGACGTCGGGGTGCCGGTCTTTCTTGGCGCGGTACAGGCTGGGGCCGCCCGTGAACACCAAGTCGGCGCGGCCGAGCAGGTCCCGCTCGCGCTCCAGCAGCTCGGGCGGGGCGTGGTCGAACGCCGACAGCTCGTCCATGCAGTCGTAGACGACGGCGCGCGGCTCGACGGCATCCAGCAGCGGCGTCGCCAGCGGCGTGTAGGTCCAGGCGTCGCAGGCGCCCAACGCCTCGGTCTCGACCGCCCACCGCCGCAGGAGCGGCTCGACGACGGCGATCTGGGCGTCGGAGAAGCCCGGCTCGTCCACCGGCGTGTGGGGCCGCAGCACGGTCACGCCCGGCGCCGCCTCTATCGGCTCCAGATACGGCGCGGCGTCGGCGTCGTAGACGGGTTCCTCGACCACGGTCACCGGCCGCGTCTGGGCCAGCCGCGACAAGACGTGTTGGGGCCGTTGGAAGACAAAGTCCCACCGGAGGTGGGAGAGGACGACGAGGGGGAGGGGCACGGGAAAGAGGGGCTGTCGATGGCCCGCGGAGAACGGGGAGCGCGGGCCGAGAAGGCACGCTAATGCTAGGCTTGGGCACACCCTTGTCACTCCCGGAATGCAAATCAGGAACGGCCCCATGCCCAGCCAGGAATGACGGCGCCTGAGGGTCAGGCGTCTCCTGTTCGGCGGCTCCCCGACCGCTCCGGCGCGCCTAGCTCGCCGGCTTCCGAGCGCGCCGGGGCGTGTTTCCGTCGGGTTCTAGCGCCTCGCTTCCATGGCGCATGATGGCCACGAACCGGATGCCGTACTTGACGACGGAAAACACCATGGCCGCCGCCGTGAGCCCAACCAGCGCCTCCATGACGGGCCGGGTCGCGTCCAGGAGCGCCGCTACCACCGTCACCGACAGCGCGCCCACGGCCACCTTGCCGCTCCACAGCGACGACGTGAACCGGCCCAGCCGGCGCGACTGGGCCAGCCCGCCCGAGGCTAGCGCGAGGTCGCGCGTGACCGCCAGCGCCACGAACCACAGCGGAAGCGACGGCCCGGCCTCGGCCGGCCGCACGAGCAGCGCCACCGTGACGGCGGCGGCCGCCAGCTTGTCGGCCGTCGCGTCCAGGACCTTGCCCCACTCGCTGACGGTGTTGCTCCAGCGCGCCACCCGGCCGTCGAACCAGTCGGTGGCGATGGCGAGCCCGATCAGCGCGAACATCGGCCCGATGGGCCCGCCGCGGTAGACCAGCCACGCGATGGGCGCGACCAGGACGGCGCGCGACAGGCTCAGCATGTTGGCGGCCGTCCAGAACGCGCCCATCGGCGGGAGTCCGGGGCGGGGGGCGGGCGTGGCGGTCATGGCGAGAGCGGGAGGCCCAAGCTAGCCGATCTTGCGGCCCCTCCCCGCACGCCCATGCTGACTCCGCCGACCGTCTGGTTTGTCGCCCTCGCCGCCGCCTTCGTCGTCCAGTCGCTGGGGTGGGCCTGGGTGGCCGCCGGCCTGCGGCGCGTCCGCGCCGACGCCGCGCTGGCGGACGCCGTGGGCGAGGCCGGCGAGGACGAGCCGAGCGCGCTCGCGCTCAGCGTGGTCGTGGCGGCGCACGACGAGGTGGAGCGCCTGCCGGCGCTCTTGGACGCGCTCTCGGCCCAGACGCACCGCCCGTTCGAGGTCGTCGTCGTGGACGACCGCTCGGCCGACGCCACCGCCGAGACCGTCCGCCAGCGGGCGGCGCGCTTCCCGGTGCCGCTGCGGCTGGTCCAGGTCGCGGAGGGCGCGCCGGAGGCGGCGGGGCTCCCGCCCAAAAAGCACGCGTTGGAGCGCGGCGCGGAGGCCGCCGCCCACGCCCGGCTGGCGTTTACCGACGCCGACGGCCGGCCCGGTCCTCAGTGGCTGGCGACGCTGGCCCGGTGGTCCCGCCTCGGCCCGCTCGCGGTCGCTTCCGACGCCCCGGACGCGCTGCCGACGGACGCCGCCGGCCCGGACGCCGGCGCGGTGCTGGTCGGGTACGGGCCGTACCAAGAGGCACCCGGCTGGCTCAACCGGTTCGTCCGCTACGAGACGGTTCAAACGGCGGTGCTGGCGGCGGCGGGCGTGGGGCACGGGCGGCCGTGGCACGCGGTCGGGCGCAACCTCTCGTACCCGGCGGCGCTGCTCGACGGGCTGGGCGGGTTCTCGCACTCGGCCCGGTCGCTCTCCGGCGACGACGACCTGCTGGTTCAGGAAGTCGCCCGGCGCGACCTGGCGCCGGTGGCCTACGTGTGGGACGAGGAGGCGTCGGTCCCCTCCCCTGCCCCGCCCGACGCGGCGGCGTTCTGGCGGCAGAAGCGGCGCCACGCGAGCGCCGGCACGCACTACCCGGCCGGCGTGCTGGTCGCGCTCGGCCTGTTCCACACGTCCAACCTGGCGCTGTGGGTCGGGGCCCCGCTGGCGCACGCCGTCGCCGGGAGCCCCCTCGGCTGGGGGTTGCTGGCCGGCAAGCTCATCCTCCAGCGGACGGTGCTCCTGGGCGCCCTCGACGACCTGGGCGACGCGCCGGACCTCCGCCTGTGGCAGCCGGTCCTGGACGCGCTCTCGGCCGGCTACCACGCCGCACTGGCCGTCCTCGGCGTGCTCCCGACGCCGCGCCGGTGGTGATTAGGCGCCCGCTTCGGCACTGCCAGACCACGCAGCAGGATTCAGATCATAGACCTCGACGACCTTCCCCACTGCAACCGTTCTAGACCCTTCGACCAACTGGAATTTCAGGCCATCCACCAGTTGGTTGTGAGGCGCTTCTTCCATGAGAAAGTGGACCAATACGTTCTCCTCGACCTGGGGCTCGCTCGTCTGCCGGTCGACGACAAGAGTCCACTCTGCCTGTCTGTTGGGTGAGAGCCTGACCGGAGCCGTGTACCGCCGGCTCGCCAGCGGCTGGCGGCGACCCCCTTCAGTTGCGGGGATCCAGCGGAGGGCGGCGCGGGCACGTATGGCGTGTCGAGGAAGACGACGACCGAGCAGGAGGAGAGATCGTCGAGGTCTCGGAAGGCGCCAGAGGGCCGAAGGTCTCGGAACTCGGACATAGAAACAACGCGGTAAAACGAGACTCCCACGGCCACCTTACCCCTTCACCGCGCCCAGGGTCAGGCCCGAGATGAGGTAGCGGCTCAAGACCAGGAACAGCGCGATCACCGGGAGCGAGACCAGCAGCGAGCCGGCGGCATAAAGGCCCCACTGGGTGGACATCGAGCCCTGAAACATCTTGAGGCCGACGGGCATCGTGAACATCTCGGTGTCCTGCAAAACCACCGCCGCGACCACGTACTCGTTCCATGCGCTCATAAACGAGAACAGCGCCGTGATCACCAACGCCGGCGCCGCCAGCGGCAGGATCACCTTGTAGAACGCCTGCCACGGACCGGCCCCGTCGATGCGCGCGGCCTCCTCCAGGCTGGCCGGGATGGTGTCGTAGTAGCCCTTCATCTGCCACACGCAAAACGGCAAGGCCGTCGCCGAGTAGATGATGACGATGCCGACGTAGGAGTTGATGAGCCCCAGCTCGATAAGGACGATGTAGAGCGGCAGCAGCAGCATCGTCGCCGGGAACATCTGGGTGACCAGGATGCCGCTCAGCGCCGCCTTCCGCCCCTTGAAGCGGTGGCGGCTCAGGGCGTAGCCAGCCGTCGACGCGAGGGCCACGCCGGTGACGGTCACCACGAACGCCACCAGCAGGCTGTTGCCGAGCCAGCGCAGGAACGGCGTCTCGGTCAAGAGCACGCGGTAGTTGTCGAGCGACGCGCCGTCGGGGACCACCGCCAGCGACCGCGACAGGAGCTGGTCGGTGGGGCGGAGCGAGATCGTCAGGATGCGCGAGATCGGGTAGACCGCGACAAAGACGAACAGCGCGAGCACGCCGTAGCTGCCGAAGCGGGAGGCGAGTGTTTTCATCGGTCGGTCGGTGGGCCGGCGCGCGGGGGGCGCTGGCGGCTGGCGGGTCGGCGTGGCGAGGCGGTCAGCAGGTCACTGCCAAGGCGAGGCGCCAGCGGCTGGCGGTCGGGGCGTGCCGGACGTCTGGCTCTTGGTCCCCGGCTTCTCGGTCATCGGACCGAGCCCACGACGACGTCGTAGACGTTGGGCGAGCGGGGGTCGACGCGGCCGCCGCCGGTGGTCTCGGTCGCCTCGCGCGTGACGGTCCGGAACGAGCCGACGCCGCCGGGCTCCAGGGCGCCCACCAGCATCGTGACGCGGGCGCGCGACAAGGGCGGCACGATAAAGCCGGGCAGGGCGAACTCGAGCGTCCCCTCCGCCGGGTTGAACGCCGAGCCCGAGGAGAGCCGGCCCAGCTCCTGGCCCTGGGCGTCCTCCACCAGCAGCCCGTCGCCCACCACGACGAGGTACTCGTAGCCGCCGTCCGCCGGGAAGTCGTAGTCGGCGCCGAACGCGACCGTCTCGGCGCCGCCCTCCCCGGTGTCGATGGCGAAGGCGACGATGGTCTGGCCGGGGTCGGCGAGCGCCGCGAACTCGGCGCGGAAGTAGGTGGTGGAGTCGTCGCGCGAGACCTCGAGGTAGGACGCGTCCAGGACGTCCGGCCGGACGCCCTCGGGGTAGGTGAAGGTGCTCGTGGCGCCCCAGTCGTCGCCGTCCGGGTCGGTCTGGGTCAGCACCACGTTGGCGGAGGGGTCGACGCGCAGGATCTGGGCGTCGCTCAGCTGGCGGCGGTTGGCGACGGCGCGCATCACCGGGTACTCGTCGCGGAGCGTGGGCTCGGCAAAGGCGAACCCGTCCCAGGCGTCGCCGGGGCCGGCGACGGGCTCGGAGGCCGCCTCGTCACCATCGACCTCCGCCCCGCCGGCGCTGACCGCCAGCGTGAACGCCGGCCGCGCCGACACGAGGGTGTCGCCCTGGGTCAGGACCAGCGGCACGGCCAGGCGCCGGCCGGCGGCCTGGTACACCAGCGTCGCGCCGGCCGGCAGGGCGCCCTCGGGCGCGACCTCGGCCCGGCCGCCGTCGTTGGCCAGCGTCATCCGCACCGAACCGTCGCCCAGGCGCATCCGCACCGTCGTCTCGCCCCAGGCCTCGGGCAGGCGCGGCGTCACGACCAAGGTGTCGCTGCTGGCGTACTCGGCGCCGACCAGCCCCTCGACGGTCGCGCCGATAAAGCCGGCGATGCTCCAGGGGTTGACCGGCGCGCCGCCGACTTCGGGGCCCACGTCCGCCCCGCGCGGATGGCCGGCGACCAGCTCCGGGATGGCGCCGACGGTGCCGGCGTCGAGCAGCTGGCGGGCCAGGCCGTCAACCAGTTCGGCGGCGGGCGCGGCGCCGCCGGTCTGGGCCATCAGCGTGGCGACGGGCCCGGTGAGCCAGGTCCAGACGGCACCGTTGGAGCGCGCCGACTCGGGCGTGTAGTACTGCGGCGCCTCCAGGTAGGGGTGGAACAGCGAGTCGGTCTGGGCCAGCGACGCGACGCCGTAGGGGAACACCAGCCGGTCGGCGAGCGCGCGCGCCAGCTGCCCGCGCTGCTCAGCCGGCAGCCCGTCCATCAGCGCCAGCGCCAGCAGCCCGCCGGGGCGGAGGCTGCCCGAGGCCTGGGGCGAGACCTCGTCGGCGATCAGCCCGTCGCGCACAAAGTCGCGCTCGAAGCTGCGGACGAGCACGCGCGACGTGTCGGCGTACCACGAGGCGGACGAGCGCTGGGAGACGCCCATGATCTTGGCAAACTGGGTCGCGGTGGAGAGCGCGCCGTAGAGCGCGCCCTGGCCCTCGGCGACGGCCCCGCGCCGGCGGATGCCGCCCAGGTCGGGGTCGCCTTCGAGCCAGGTGCCGCGGTTGTCCCGAGCCACCAGGTAGCCCAGCGAGTCGGTCGCGTTGCCGTTGCGGCTGTCGCCCTCGTAGATGCCGCGCAGCGCGAAGACGGTCTTGAACCAGAAGTTGGGGCCGCCCTGCACCAGCCCGCGGTCGCCGGTGACGCGCACGTAGTCGCCGGCGGCCTTGAGGAACAGCGGCGTGCCGTCGGCGGAGGCGAACACGTCGTCGCGGTCGCCCAGGCGCACCAGGTCCGGCGCGCGGCCCAGCAGGTCCTGGCGGCGGTCGAAGCGTTGGGCGTCGCCCAGGGTCGTGATCAGCTCGCGGGCGGTCTCCCACTGGCCCGTGTCCAGGAGCGCGCCCACGACCCAGGCCGCCGACGGGAAGGTGGCGGGCTCGGCGGTGGGCAGGCCCGGGAGGATCGTCACGCCGGCGCTGTCGTCGCGGGCCACGAGCGCGTCGAGCGACAGCGCGGCCCAGCGGTAGGCCGCGTTCATGGTCGGGTCGTCGGTGGTGAACGCGACGTCGTCCACGACGGCCGCCAGCCGGGCGCTGCGCGACTGGCGGCGGGCGTCGCCGTTGGCGAGCGCCGCGCGCGCGCCGGCGGCGGCCTGGGCCGCGGTGGCGCCCGTCGCGACGGCGACGGCGCCGGGCGTCTGGACCACGACCTCGCCCAGCCGGAACGTCTGGTCGCGCCCGCCCTCGGGCACATCGGCGGCGGCCGAGGTGGAGCGGACGCCTCCAGCGGCGGCCACGGCCGTCCAGACGGCGCCCGTCGGGACGACGGTGGTGTCGGTGGAGACGTCGGCCGCCGCCGCGAACGCGAGCACGCCGCCCACGTCCTCGATCCGGTAGTCGCCCGCCGCCCGGCGCTCGCCGCGGACGGGCCGGAAGCCGACCGTGCCGACCGAGTCGGCCACCTCGATCAAGAGCGCGGCCTGGCCGTCGCCGGTCCCGTCGAGCAGCGTGACGCGCTCGCTCAGCCGCGACGGCCGGTCGCCCTGGAGCTGGCCCATCAGCCGGCCGAAAAACCCAGACGTGTCGCGCTGCATGTAGGACCGGACGGCCACGTCGGGCCGGGCGATGCCGCGCATCCGCTCGGCCGGGCCGAGGGCGACCGAGTCGGCGTCGGACCACCACCGCCAGCCGTGGAGCGCGACCGTCTCGCCCACGGCGAGCCCCATCGCGGGGTCGCGGCCGGGCGCGGCGAGCGCGTCGTACCACGTCGCCCCGGCGGCGTTGGCCTGGAACGTGGAGCGGACGACGCCCAGCGAGTCGTCGTCCTCGGGCGCCTGGACCTCGACGGCCAACGCCACCAGGCTGGCCGGCCCCTCGGTGGCCAGCTGGCTCTCGGGCGGCGCGTCGCCGCACCCGCCCTCGCACCCGACCATCGCGAGCACCATCGCCGCCAGCGCGGCAAGCCGCAGTCCCCAGCCCCGCTGGCGGACGGCGCCGACGGGGCGGTACAGAGCGGGCGGTTCGTTCACGCGGCCCTGATCTCGCGCATCGACATCTCGCGCGTTGGTATCGCTCCCACACACTCCTTCGTCATTCCCGCGAACGCGGGAATCCATGCGGCGTGGCTCACTGAGCACGCCGTCACCGAGAGACTGCCGGGCCTCCTCGACGGAGACCCGCCGCCGCTCCGGCATCGCCAGCGGCTCCGCCAGGTGGCTCACCACGTCATCCCACAGGTCTCGCCACGCCGGGTTTGACTGGCGGACAAGGTCGAGCTTCCACTCGCGACGCCATTTCCTGAGGCGCTTCTCCCGCTGGATCGCGTCCTGAATGTCATCATATCGTTCGAACCAAACAAGCCGACTCACGCCGTAACGAGTCGCGAACCCTGGCGTCTCCCCTGCCCGGTGCTGAGCCGTTCGGTGCACAAGGCGACTCGTCACACCGAGGTAGAGCGTACCGTTTGGCCGGCTGGCGAGGAGGTAGACGTAGCCCGGACGAGGCAAGGCGCAGCGATGTATGGATTCCCGCGTGCGCGGGAATGACGGTTGAGGGGGCAGAGCGTTGGGCCTGTCGCACGACGCGAAGCGAGCCTGAGCATACGAACAAGCCCGGCCGCCACTGGCGGCGCGTGTCGTCGAGGTCGAGGCGTCGCTCGCCAGGCTCCGCCAGCGGCGCGGGCTAGTACGCCGACTCCGTCGCGTTCGTCCGGTTGAGGAACACCTGGGTAAAGATAAACAGCACGGCGAAAATCACCATCGAGAGCGCCGCCGCCCACCCGAAGCGGTACATCGAGAACGCCGCCTTGTAGACGTAGCTCACCAGGATGTGGGTCTGGTCGTTGGGCTCGCCGCCGTTGGAGATCAGCCACACCACGTTGATGTTGTTGAACGTCCAGATGGTACCGAGGGTGATCGCCGGGATCATGACGGGTCGGAGCAGCGGGGCCGTGATCTGGCGGAACTGGGTCCAAGCCGAGGCGCCGTCCACCTCGGCGGCCTCGTAGAGCTCGCCCGGGATCGACTGGAGCCCGCCCAGCGCGATCACCATCATAAAGGGGAAGCCCAGCCAGATGTTGGTCATGATGGCCGCGACGAAGGCCGTTACCGGGTCGCTCAACCACGAGACCGCGCTCCCCCCCAGCGACTCGGTCAACAGGTTGACCGCGCCGAACTCGAAGTTGAACATCCCGCGCCACGTTAGCGCGGTGATGTACTGAGGCACGGCCCACGGCAAGATCAGCAACACCCGCCACGCGCTCTTGCCCTTGATAAACGACTGGTGCAGGATGACGGCCAGAAACACGCCCAGCCCGACGTGGAACACCACGTTGACGACCGTCCAGATGATCGTCTTGAGGAACACGGCCCAAAAGGCCGGCTCCGAGAACACCGACACGTACTGGTCCGCCCCGATCAGTCGCCAGTCGCGCAGCGTGTAGATGTTCATGTTGCTGAACGAGATCGCCACGTTGTACGCGAACGGGAAGGCGACCACGGCCAGCACCACGACGGCCGTCGGCACGAGCAGGAACGCCAGGAAGACGCGGTGCCGCGTGGCGTCCGAAAAGCGCCGGCGCGGCGCCGGGTCGGTCGCCAGCGTGGCGGCCTCGATTCCCATCGCGTCGGTCGGGGCGTTCAGCATTCGAGGGAGGGACGTGGGATGCGGGATGGAGAGAGGGGTGCGGGAGGGCGCTCTCCCCATCCCCCGTCTCCGATTCCTCTCAGTTCAGGAACGTGTCGGCGATGCGCTTTTCGGCCTGCTCCTGCATCAGCCGGGCGCCCTCGGCCGCCGTCACCTGACCGTTCATGACCAGCTGGTACGGCCCGCGCATGGCGTCCCAGATCTGGCGCATCTGGGGCGCGGTCGGCATGGGGACCGAGTGCTCGATCTGGGCCAGGCTCTGGGTCAGCGTGGGGCTCGACGTCATCACGTCCGACTGGCGGACGGCGCGGCGGACGGGGATCGTGGCCAGCTCGCGGGCCATGTCGGTCTGGATGGCGTCGTCGGTCAGCAGGCGGAGCACGCCCAAGACGGTCGGGAGCTTCCAGTCGGGCACGGCGGGGTTGAGCGAGTACGCCTTGGCCGCGGCCATCGGGCGGGCGTAGAGGCCCGTCTGCTCGTTGACGGGCAGGACCGCCAGCCGGACGGGGACGCCGGCCTCGCGGTAGCCGGCCCACGACCACGACCCGTCGATGGTGGCCGCCGCCAGGTCGTCACGGAACAGGGCCTTGGCCGTCTCATAATCCGCCTCGCGCGGGATCACGTCGTACGTGTCGCGCAGGTCCAGGACGTACTGGATGGCGGCGATGGTCTCGGGCGTGTCCAGCGTCGGATTTCCGTCGTCGTCCATCACCCAGCCGCCGAACGAGGTCAGGAACGGGATGAAGAAAAAGGGCTCGGTGTAGTTCCACACCAAGGCGTACTCGTCCAGGTCGCCGTCGCCGTCGACGTCCCGAGTCAACGTCGAGCCCAGAGCCGCCAACTCGGCCAGCGTCTGGGGCGGCGTGGGCAAGAGCTCGGGGTTGTAGACGAACGTCAAGTGGTTGCCGATCTGGTCCGCCAGCCCGTAGATCTGGCCCTCGTAGCGCACCAGCCCTTCGTCGGCAAAGCCGTCCAGATACGCCTGCGGCACGAGATCGTCGAGCGGGCGGATGGTCTCGGTCACGCCCAGCGTGCCCACGTTGTCGGCCGGGCCGAAGATCAGGTCCGGCCCTCGCTCGCCGATCGCGGCGAACACGTAGTGGTTGCGCAGCTCCTCGGTCTCCTTGTACAGCGTCTCGATGCGCACCGTGTCCTGGCGCGCGTTGTAGGCCGCGACCCAGCGCTCCAGGAAGTCGCGCTCGGCGGCGTCCTTCTGGTGCCATATGCGGACGACGACCGGCTCGCCCTCCGGCGGCGGCCCCGACGACGCCGCGCACCCGCTGGCGGCGGCGACGAGCAGGGTGGTTAGAAGCAGAACAGCCAGGCGCATGGGAGACCGCATTCAGCGGACGATCTGCTCCCTCTCCCCTTGGGAGAGGGCTGGGGTGAGGGGCATTCGGCCGGACGTGGTGCTCGTGAAGCCCTCACCCTGCCCCTCTCCCCTTGGGAGAGGGGACGTTCTAGGCGAGTAATCGGCCAGAGAGAACTCCATGACTCGGTGTGACGGCTATTCGTCCAGGCCGCGCGGGCGCACGTCGCCAGCGGCAGCGGGCCGGTAGACGACCGTCGTGCGCGCGGGCACGCGCAGGCCGTAGACCGTCTGGTCGTCGTCCATGAGCGCGATCAGCGACGGGACTTGGGCGGCGTCGCCGCGCGAGACGAAGACCGGTACCAGCGGCGCGGGAACGCCGTCGCCGGGAAGCTGGAGGAAGGCGTCGTGGTCGCCTGCGTTGAAGGCCACCACACGGCGCTCGCCGTCCAGCTGGCGCTCGAAGGCGGCGGCGCGGTCGCCGGTGGCGAGCACCCCGAGATCGCCGCGGCGCAGAACCGCGTCGGCGCGGCGCAGCGCGATGGCGCGCTGGTAGAAGGCGAACAGGTCGTGGTCGAAGGCGACCGGGTCCGGCTGGCGGTCGCGGCCCAGCGGGTCGGCGGCCTCGTCGTCGTAGGCCAGGTCGGGCCATACCATCGGCTTGCGGTCGTCGGGGTCGTCTCCGCCCCACATGCCGGCCTCGTCGCCGTAGTACACGAGGGGCGCGCCCGGCATCGCGAACTGCAACGCCACCACGGCGCGCTGGAGCTCGCGCTCGGCCGCGTTGGGCGCGCGAACGGCGTAGGCCGTCGTGTCGCGCGGGCCGGCGGCGCGGTCGTAGTTCGCGCCCAGCGACCCGTTGACGATCATCGACGCCAGCCGGTCGGTGTCGTGCCCGGCGAGGAGGTTCATGAGTGCCGGCCGCGTCGCCGGCGGGTAGGCCTGGAAGCGGCCGGCGACCTCGGCGGCGAACGTGTCGGCGTCGGTCCGGCCGTCGAAGGCGAAGGCGTCGAGCGGGACCGCCAGCGCGTGGTAGTTCATCGTCGACTGGAAGCCGGTCCGCGCCAGGTAGTCGGTCGCGTCGCCCCACTCCTCGGCGATGGTGAGCGCGTCGGGGTTGACCTCGTGGACGAGGGCGTTCCAGTCCCGCCAGAAGCCGTCCGGCACCTCGCCGGCCACGTCCAGCCGCCAGCCGTCGACGCCGTCCGACGGGTCGCCGTCGCCGTCGGGGTCCATCCACCGGCGCGTGGCGTCGAAGATGTGGGCCTTGACGGGCGCCAGCAGGTCGGTCCCGTCGGCGTTGTCCGCCAGCACGGGGAGCGTCTTGTAGTCCCACCAGCCGTTCCAGTCGAACTCGCTCTCGGGCGTGGCCGGGTCGTCCCAGGCGGTGATCTCGTACCAGTCGGCTGTGGGGCTGGCCTGCTGCTGACGGGCGACGTCGGCGAAGGCCCAGAAGCGGGTGCCGGTGTGGTTGAACACGCCGTCCAGGACCACCTGGATGCCGCGGGCGTGGAGCGCGTCCACCAAGTCCAGAAACAGGCGGTCGGCGGAGGTCCAGACCCAGGTCGCGGGGTCGGCCGTCTCGTCCTGGACGAGCGCGACGTCGCCCTCGGGATCCGGTCCAAAAAACGGGTCGATGTGGTGGTAGCTCGTCGCGTCGTACTTGTGGAGCGAGGCGGCCCAGAAGACGGGGTTGAAGTAGACGGCCGTCACGCCCAGCGAGTCCAGGTAGCCGACGCGGTCCAGGACGCCCTGGAGGTCTCCGCCGAGGCGCCGGTCGAACACGCCGTGGTCGTAGAAGTCCGGCCCGCGCTGGGCCTCCCAGCCGGCGCGTGCGTACCAGTCGGCCGTCCACGGCGTGACGGCCCAGCCGTCGCCGACGGCGCCGGGATCTTCCAGCGACGCCCGCGTCGGGTCGTTGGCCCGGTCGCCGTTGGCGAAGCGCTCGGGGAAGACCTCGTACCAGACCGCGTCGGCGGCCCAGTCGGGCGGCGCCGGTTGGCTGGCGCCGACCTGCGGTTGCGCGACCGCCCCGCCGGCGACGAGCACCGCCAGCAGCGTGGCGAGACGGCGGGCGCGAAGGGTGACGGGTGTGTGGATCATGGGGCGGCGGTTCGGGAGACGGCCAACGCGCAACCGGCGGCTACCGTGCGACCGTCACCCGCAGCGACTGACGGGCCCAGCGGACGACGTAGACGCCGGCCGGCAGGCCGGACGTGTCGAACCGGAGCGGATGCTCGCCCTCGGGGTAGACGCCGTCGGCCAGCGTGGCGACGCGGCGGCCCAACGTGTCGAACACGTCGACCTGGAGGTCCTGGGGCCGGGCCAGCGACACGAGCACCGTCGCGCCGCTGGCGGTCGGGTTGGGGAAGACCGAGACCAGGCCCTCGGGCTGGCGGTCGCCGGGGCCGTCGTCGCCCGCGACGGCGCCCAGGTCGCCGTCGGGCGACGGGACGTCGACGTCGGTGTAGATCCGGTACTCGCCTGGGCGCAGCGTCAACGACGCGCCGGCCTCCGCCACCGCTAGCTCTTGGTTGGAGAAATACTCGAACCACGTGCCCGTGGCGGGGAAGCCTGGCGTGACGGTGGTCTCGGCCACGCCGAAGTTCCCCACGATCACCGCCTCGGTCGGCTGGCCGCTGGCGGCGGTCGGGAGCGAGAGCTTGATCCAGCGGTCGGCCGTCGGCCCCAGGCGCGTCTCGACGGCCGTGTCGGGGCTCCGAAAGACCTCATAGGTCTGGCGGAGGTCGAGGAGTGCGCCCCACGTCTCGTACACCTCGCGGCGCTCGGCGCGCTCGCCCGCGTTGGCCGCCGTGAGCGCGCCGCTGAAACCGTTGCCGAACGGCGGGGCGGCGTCCGACCAGTAGTCCCAGCGGATCGGCTTGTTGTCGACGCGGCCCGGCGTGCCGGGCGGGCACTCACCGGGGTAGTCGCCGTTGACCAGGCACTCGCCCGGCCCGGCGCCGTAGCCGAGCTCGCCGAACTGCCACAGCATCCGGGGGCCGGGGACGGTGAGGAAGAACACGCCCGCCAGCCGCTGGCGGTCGAGGGCCGTGAACAGGTCGCGCGTGGTGTACGGCCCCGGGTCCGTGTCGCACGCGCCGGTGTCGGTGCAGTTGCCGTAGGCCGTGGTCCGGTACATCAGCCACTGCTCGTCGTGGCTCTCCATGTAGGTGACGGCGTTGGGGACCGGGATGCCGCCGGCCCAGTTCGGCGTCCACGTCTCGGTGAGCGCGCTCGGAAAGTCCATCGCCGCCGGGTAGCCCATCGTGCCCTGGTTGTACTCGCGGTTCATGGTGTGCCACAGGACCGGGCCGGGGCGCGCGTCCTGGGGGCCGCGGTGCGCCGCCAGCTCGCGCCACTCCTGGCCGTTCTCGACCAGGTGCTCCAAGATCACCACCGTCTCGGGATGGCCTTGCCACAGCGCGTCCATCATGCGCGTGAGGATGCCGATCCGCTGGGGGTTGTACTCGAAGTACCCGCCGGTCTGGTAGAAGCCGCCCGTCAGGTCGTAGCGGTAGCCGTCGACGTGGTACTCGTCCACCCAGAACCGGTTGGCCTTGTCGAGCCAGAGCTGGGTCAGCGGGCTCGTGTGGTCGAGGTCGTTGAACACGTTGAATGGGTGCGTCGCCGTCACATTGGCCCAGGGGTTGTCCGCCGCAGGCGGCCCGAAGTCGCCGCCGGTGTTGTAGAGGCGGACGAGCGGGCTCTGGCCGGTCGCGTGGTTGTAGACCACATCCAGCAGAACGGCGATGCCGCGTGCGTGGGCCGCATCCACAAAGGCCTTGAACTGGTCCGGCGTGCCGTAGTACTTGTCGAGGGCCAGGTGGAAGGTCGGGTTGTAGCCCCACGACTCGTCGCCGTCGAACTCGGCGACCGGCATCAGCTCGATGGCGTTGACGCCCAGCCGCTCCAGGTAATCCAGCGTGTCGGCGAGGGCGGTAAAGCTGTGGTCCGCCACGAAGTCGCGGAGCAGCAACTCGTAGATCACTAGGTCTTGCTGGGCGGGCGCCTCGAACCCGGCGTCGGTCCAACTGAACTCAGCGGCGCCGGGCGTCAGGACGCCGACCGCATGGTCCTGGGCGCCCGCCGGGTAGCCGCTCTCGCCCGGATAGTAGACCTTGGTCGTGTACGGGTCGGCCACGCGGATCTGGCCGTCGACCCAGTAATAGAACGGGACCTCGGCGCCGGGCGTCAGGCCCGTCAGCTCGATCCACCAGCGCGTGCCGAGCGGGGCCGTGTCGTCGCGGAACATCAGCGCGTCGGCGCTGGCGGTCCAGTCGTTGAAGCCGCCCAGGGCGTAGACGTACTGCTTGCCAGGCGCCCGCAGCACCAGCCAGGCGCGCGACGCGTCGGCGGGGTCGTACGTGATCCCGTCCTCCAGGCCGGCCGGCACGGGCGCGTCGGTGACGGCCGGCGCCTGCGCGCTGGCGCCCGCCGCCAGCGCGGCGAGGAGGACGGCGAGCAGGGGGCGGAGGCGGGTCATCGGTTTTTTGAGAACGGGCTCCACGCGCTCGGGCTAGCCTTCTGGCAAGCCGAGCGCGTGGGCGGCGGGCCTAGGTGCCGGCCACCAGCTTGACGTCGTCAATCGTGAACGCGATGGGGTCGGTCGTGGCGTCGCTGGCCTTCCGGCGGACCGAGAACCCGACGTTGACGATGCCGGGGTCGTTGAGCGCCGAGGGGTCGTTGCCCAACTCGGAGAGCGGGATGGTCACGAGCCGGTAGCCGTCTCCCTCCTCGACCGCGACCTCGTTGCCGTTGTCGAAGCTGAATCCGCCCGCGCGGCCCCCGTCGTCGACGGTCTCGACGAAGACGTAGAGGTTGAAGTCCGCCGAGGCGTCGCCGATCAGGAAGCGGAGCTCGCCCTGCGGGCCGGCGTCGAGGCGCAGCCGCTCGTAGTTGTACCCGAAGCAGTCGCCGCCGGTGTACACGAACCGGCGGGAGGTGGCCCCGTCGCTCGCGGTCGCGGCCGGGTCGGCGTCGGAGGTGCCGAGGCCGCAGTTGTACGGGTTGCTCGGCGCCTCGAAGTCGTCCACCTCGATGGTCGGGCCGTCGACGGTCCCGAACGCCACGTCGTCCAGGGCGTAGGTCACCGGCGCGCTGGCCGAGAACGACACGCTCTCCAGCGGACCGTTCCCGCCGGCGCGGGCGGCCACGGGGTCGAACCCGTCCAGCACCTGCTCCGTGTCGATGGAGTACCTCCGCCAGGTCGCCCCGGCCTCGACCGGGACGTCGACGGTGAACGCCTCGGTCTCGTCGCCGTCGCGGTCCACGAAGGTGACGCCCAACGTGAAGTCGGCGGCCGGGTCCGGCTTGAGGAGGAACGAGAAGACGCCCTGGCCGGGCGCGCTCACCTCGCGCCGGAACGTGACCGCGCCCGCCCCGCTGGCGGAGACGCGCAAGGCGCGGAGCCCGCTGCTGTTGGGCGAGACGCCGTCCGTGACCGTCTCGGCGGTCGTCCCGCCGGACGTCTCCACCGCGCGGGCCTCGTAGTCCGCCACGACGGCGAGCCGGCTCGTGAACGACTCGCTGATCGAGATCGGGTTGACCACCCGGAGGCGGACGGTGCCCGTGATCTCTCGGCCCCCGCTCGGCGAGCGGAGCACGACGAGGCGCTCGACGGTCTCGCCGCTCGACACCTCGTCGGCGTAGCTGACGGCGTAGGTCCGCGTCCCGGCCTCGGCGGTCCCGGTCTCCTCGACCAGCTCGAGGACGACGGGCGCCTCGGACGTCGCCTCCGGGACGGCGTCCAGGCCCTGGTAGCGGACGGTGAACGTGGGCGGCACCCGCTGGCCGGTCGTGACCGTCAGGTCGCGGGCCGAGACCACGATGTTGGGCTGGATGTCGAAGTCCTCGACGCTGGACGGGTCCTGGTCGCAGCCGGCGACCGCCAGCGCGGCGAGCGCGAGGACGAGGGAGAGGCGTTGCATAAGATCGGGGGTGAGCTCCGAAAGGGGACGCGGCCGGGCTAGTAGCCCGGGTTCTGCGTCAGGTTGGGGTTGGCGCGCAAGTCGCTGGCCGGGATCGGGAACAGGTCGAGGTAGCCGGCGGTGGTGCGGCCCTCGGGCACGCCGCCCTTCCAGGCCCAGACGCCGTTCTCGCTAAACCGGTCGAACCGGATCAGGTCGGTGCGGCGGTGGCCCTCCCACATCAGCTCGCGCGCGCGCTCCTGGAGGACGAAGTCGAGCGTGAGGTCGCCGTCGGAGACGTCCCCCCCGTTGCCCTCGAAGGCCCGCTGGCGGAGCTCGTTGACGAGGGCCAGCGCCCGGCTGCGGTCGCCGCCGCCGCCGCGGAGCACGGCCTCGGCGTACATCAGGTGGACGTCGCCCAGCCGGAACATCGGGAAGTCGGTGTCGGGGAACGTCGCGTTGGAGCCCGGCACGCCGGCCGAGGTCACGTTCTGGTACTTGGGCACCGCATAGCCCTGGTTGAAGTCGCCCAGGTCGGCGATAAGCTTGGTCTGGCCGTCCTGGTAGAACTGGGCGCCCGCGGGCTGGACGCCGGGGAACACCGGCCGGCGGTCGGCGGCGGCGAAGTAGTCCACGTAGGTGCTCGTGGTGCGGAAGCCGCCCCACCCACCGTCGATGCCGAACGCGGCCGGGTCCATGCTGCCGCCGTAGGGCGCGTGGACCAGGAACGTGGTGCCGCCGTAGGACTGCGTCCGCGTGCCGTCCTGGGGCTGGCTAAAGATGAGCTCGGGCGACGTGTGGTTGTCGGCCAGGAAGAGGTCGTGGTAGTCGGCCTCCAGCTGGTACGCGCCCGAGTCGAGCAGGCGCGACGTGTAGTCCACGACCTCCGCCGAGCGGTCCTGGCCCGTGTACACGATGGCGTTCTGGTACAGCTTGGCCAGCACCATGAACGCCGCGCCCGCGTCCGCCCGGCCGTACTCGGCCGCCCCGACGCCCGGCAGCGCCTCCGGCCCGCTGGCGGTGACCGCCAGCAGCTCGCTCTCGACAAAGGCGAACACCTGGGCGCGCGTGCTCTGCTGGGGCGCCTCGGTCGTGATCCCGAACGCCTCGGTCACGAGCGGGATGTCGCCGTAGAAGTCCAGGCCGTGCCAGTAGGCGAGGGCGCGCAGGAACCGGGCCTCGGCGCGGTAGCCCGGGATCAGCGCCCGGGTCTCGGCGCTCACGCCGTAGGTGTCCAGCCGCTCGGGCGTCGACTGGCGCAGGAACTCGTTGGCCTGGGCCACCAGGAAGTAGATCCGGTAGTACATCGCCGACGTGAACTGGTTGGCGTCGGACCACGACTGGTTGTGGAGCTCGCGGATGCCGTTGTCGTTCCACGCCACCACGGCCGCGTCGGTCGTCAGCTCCTGCATCTGCCAGAAGAGGCGGGTGTACTGCGAGAAGCCCTCGTCCAGGCTCGCCAGGTCGGCCGCGCCGTCCGGGCCCGACTGGCCGGACACGATCAGCGAGCCGTAGAGCTTGGCCAGGTACGACGTGTAGGCGCCGTCCTCGGTAAAGATGCGGTCGGCCGAGGCCACGCTCTCCGGCTCGACGCCCACGTTGTCGCACGCGGAGACGGAGAACAAGACGGCGGCGAGCAGCGCGGCGAGCGAGACGCGGGACCGCTGGGGCTGGATGGTCATAGGAGTGTCAGTGTGTGCGGAGCCTGTCGGTAAAAGCGGCGGCTGGGCCGTCTCTCGGAGAGCTAGAACTGGACCTCCACGCCGGCCCGGAACGTCCGCGAGCGCGGGTAGAGGTTGTTGTCGATGCCGCTCACGCCGATCTCCGGGTCGGTGCCGCTGTAGCCGGTGAGCACCAGCACGTTGTTGACCGAGCCGTAGAGCCGGACCCGTCCGACGGCCGGCAGCGAGCGCAGCGTGTAGCCCAGCGACACGTTGTCGACGCGCACGAAGGAGCCGCCTTCGAGGTAGTAGTCCGAGAAGTACTGGGGGTCGTCGAAGCCGGTCGCCAGCACCGACTCGTGCAGGTTCGACGGCACGAACTCGATCAGCCGGTTGTAGTAGCCCAGGTTGGAGGCCACGTTGTTGTACACCTCGCCGCCTAGCTGCGCCCGGAGCGTGAACCCGAAGTCCACGTCGCGGAACCGGAACTGGGACGTGTGGCCCAGGATCCAGTCCGGCTCGGGGCTCCCCATCACGACGCGGTCGTTGTCGTTGATGATGCCGTCGCCGTTGACGTCGCGGTACAGGTCCTGCCGGTCGATCAGGCCGTCGCCGTTGGTGTCGGCGTAGATCGGGTCGCCGCTGCCGTCGCGGAGGTGCTCGTAGAGGAAGAACGAGTTGATCGGCTCGCCCTCGCGGATCACCTGGACCGTGTTGCCGACGCCGCCACTGATCCCACCCGTCGAGATCGTGATGGTCTCGTCGCCGCCGCCGGTGTCGATCGTCAGGACCTCGTTGCGGTTGGTCGAGGCGTTGAGCTGGGCCGTGTACGAGAAGTCGCCGGTGTCGATGACGAAGGCCTCCAGGCCCAGCTCGACACCGGTGTTGCGGACGGACCCGATGTTGGTCACCACGCGGTCCGAGAGGTTGGCGCCGGCGGGCGGGAAGATGCCGAACAGCAGGTCGTTGGTCGTGCTGTAATAGTAGTTCAGCTCGCCCGTGAGCCGCCCGTTCAGCAGCCCGAAGTCGGCGCCGAGGTTGGTGCTGGTGGTCGCCTCCCACTTGAGGTTCTCGTCGGCCGCGCCGGGGCGCAGCGTGTTGACGAACCGGTCGCCAAACTGGACCTGGGCCTGGGAGCCGCCCAGGCGGTAGAACGGCGCGTAGAGGAAGTCGTCGAAGTCCTGGTTGCCCGTCACGCCAACCGAGGCGCGCAGCTTGAGGGTCGAGAGCACGCGGCTCCGGGGGAAGAACGGCTCCTCGTCGACCCGCCAGGCGACGGCGGCCGAGGGGAACGTGCCGTAGCGGTTGCCCGGCCCGAACCGCGACGAGCCGTCGCGCCGGACGGTCGCCGTGAACAGGTAGCGGTCCTTGAACTGGTAGTTGGCGCGGCCAAAGAACGAGATGATCCGGTTGGGGATCTCGAACACGCTGGCGGTGATGTTGGCCGGGTCGCCGACGGCGTCGAAGCTGTTGCGGCCGAAGATGTTGGTGGTCAGCCCGATCCCGAACGTCTCCGGGTAGGACTCGCGGAAGTCCTGGTAGGAGTACCCGGCGGTGACGTCGAGCTCGCTCTCGACCGAGGGCAGCGCCCGTTGGTAGTTGGCGAACACGTCGGCGAGCAGGTTGCGGCGCGTAAAGTTGCGGCGCTCGACGCGGCCCGGGTTGGCGTTCTCGGCCTGGCCCTTGAGGAACGTGGGCGCGAAGAACTGGCGGTCGCCGGTGGTGAGGTCGAACCCGACCACCGACCGCAGGCTGAGGCCGTCGAGGAACGGGAGCTGGTAGGCCACGTCGGCGCTGCCCAGCGCGCGGTAGCTCGTGCCCACGTTCTCGGTCAGGACGTACTCCGCGACCGGGTTGTTGACGGCCTGCTGGGCCTCCCACTCGTAGAACCCGCCGTAGGGGCTCCCGACCAACCGGATCGGCTGGGTCGGGTCGAACGAGGCCGCCCCGCCCACGATGCCCGGCTCGAACTGGTCCTCGGTCTGGGCGCCGCGCAGGCTGGTGCGGACCGCCAGCGCGTCGCCGAACAGGCGCTGGTTGTAGGTGACGGCGCCCGAGATGCGCTGGGTGTTGGAGGCCTGGAGCACGCCGTCCTGGTCGAGGTAGCTGAACGAGACGCGGACGTCGGAGTCCTCGAACCCGCGCGAGACGCTGAGGTCGTGGCGCTGGCCGTAGCCGGTCCGCTGGGTGGCGTCCTGCCAGTCGGTCTCGGTCTGGCCCAGCATGGGCAGCATCCGGGCCGCCCGCTCCTGGACCGCCTGGCGGAACCGGTCGGCGCCGAGCACCTCGATCCGGCCCACCGTCGAGGACGCCAGCGCCTCGACGGTGTACGTCACCTGGGCCTGGCCCTCGACGCCGCTCTTGGTCTCGATCAGGATCACGCCGTTGGCGCCGCGCGAGCCGTAGATGGCCGTCGAGGAGGCGTCCTTGAGCACGACCACGCTGGCGATGTCGTTGGGGTTGAGGAAGTTGAGCGGGTTGCGCGAGCCCTGGACGCCCTCGTTGTCGATCGGCACGCCGTCGACCACGAACAGCGGGTCGCTGCTGGCGTTGACCGACGTGGCCCCGCGGATGCGGATCGTCGAGCCGGCACCAGGCGCCCCGTCGGTGGTCGAGACCTGGACGCCGGCCACCTTGCCCGCGATCACCTGCTCGGGGCTCACGACGGCCGCTTGGTTAAAGTCCTCCGAGGTGACGCGGTCCACGGCGCCGGTCACGTCGCGCTCCTCGACGGCGCCGTACCCGATCACCACCAAGTCGCCCAGCATCTGGGCGCCGGGCGCCAGCGCCACGTCGATGGTCGTTCGGCCCGCAATGGCGACCGTCTGGGCGTCGTAGCCGATGTAGGAGAACCGGAGCGAGTCGGCCCCAGCCGGCACGGTCACGGTGTAGGCGCCCTCGATGTTGGTCGAGGCCCCGGTCGTGGTGCCGGGGACGACCACGGCGGCGCCCACCAGGGTCTCGCCCGTCGAGGCGTCGGTGACGGTGCCGCTGACCTGGCGCTGCGCCTGCGCCGACGAGGCGCTGCCCAGCACGGCCACGAGGAGGAGGGCGGGGAACAGCCACCGGCTGCGCTGCACAAGGGTCATGACGTCGGGGGGATGGAGGGGAAGCAGAGGAGGCGGGGTCAGGCGAGCTCCAGGACGGGGCTCCCCGTCGTCTGGCGCGCCACGAGCGTGGGCGCGAACACGGTGTGCTGGGCCGGTGCGCCGGGCGTCTCCAGGCGGCGGACCAGCTTCTCGGCGGCCAGCCGGCCCATCTCCGCCATCGGCTGGCGGAGCGTGGTGAGCCCGGCGTAGGTGCTCGACTCGATGTCGTC
Source organism: uncultured bacterium (assembly GCA_947493945.1). Classification (GTDB taxonomy): domain Bacteria; phylum Bacteroidota; class Rhodothermia; order Rhodothermales; family Rubricoccaceae; genus Rubrivirga. The sequence continues at coordinate 752,396 of CANLSR010000001.1, forward strand.
GAAGCCGACCACGTCGAGGTCGCGCGGGGCGCGGAGGCCGGCCTCGCCGGCGGCGCGGAGCGCACCCAGCGCCATCACGTCGGCGGCGGCGAACACGGCCGTGGGGCGCGCGTCGGGCCGGCCCTCGAAGCGGGCCAGCAGCGCCTGCATGGCGCGGTAGCCGGCGAAACGGGTGTAGCCGTGGTGCTCGTGGTCCCAGTCGGTGGTCACCATCAGGCCGTCGTCGGCGTCGAGCCCGGCCGCCGCCAGCGCGTCGAGGTAGCCGTCGCGCCGCTGCCGCGCGGGCGCCGACTCCTCGGACGGCATCAGGAGCCCGATCCGCCGGTGCCCCCGCCCCACCAGGTGCTCGACGGCGACGGTGCCGCCGCGGCGGTTGTCGATAAAGACCGAGTCGAAGTCGGGGTGGTACGAGTCCACCAGCACGACGGGCCGGCCGCTGGCGGCGAGCGTGGCCGCGCGCTGGTCCGAGAGCGGCGTCGAGACCAGCAGCACGCCGTCGCTGCGGCCGCGCTGGACGGCGCGCGCCAACTGCCCCTCAACGGTGGCCACCGTCCGGGCGGCGTAGACCAGGAGGTCGTGGTGGCTCGCGTCCAGCCGGTCCTGGACGCCGCGCAGCACCTCCATGAAAAACGCCGACGTCATCATAGGCACGACGGCCGAGATGAGTCCCGTCTGCCGCCGCGCCAGGCTCTGGGCGCTCGCGTGCGGCTCGTAGCCCAGCGACTCCGCCACCCGGAGCACCCGGTCGCGCGTCGAGTCGGAGACGCGGGCGTGCCCGTTGAACACGCGCGACACGGTCGCGATCGAGACGCGGGCGCCTTCGGCGATGTCGTAGATCGTGACGGGCACAGGACGCAGGAACGAGGATGAAAGCGCTTACAGGCCGAGCGCAGGATAGGGCTCGGCGTCCAGAGTGTCAACCCGTCTGGCAAACCCCAGCAGGGCCAGGGCCGCGCCCGGGGCCTTGGGGCGCCCCCCGAGCCGAGGGGGCCCCGATTGGCCCCGCGCCACGTCCCGGCCGCCAGCAGCAAACCGTCTCCAACGGCAGACTCCCCGCGCGAGCCCGGCGGTCTCGGATCGCGGCGCGCGCTCGGTTTGGGTGCGCGCCGTGCCGATCTTCCGGCCCTCCACCCGCTGCCTCCATGTCCTCGATCCCGCTCGCGGGGCGTTCCGCCCTCCTCTTGCTCGCCCTCTGCGGCTTCTGGGGGTGCGCCCCCGCCATCGGCGCCGCGGCGTCCACGCCGGCGGGGCAGGCCGCCATCGAGCGGGCGGTCCAGCGCGGCCTGGCGCGCGCCGGGCTGGCGCCGGCCCCCGTCGAGACGGCGGGCCCCGAGCTGGGGCCGGCGGGCGCCCGCATGGTGGCCGGCCCGATGCTGGCCGACGTGACGCACCGGGGCGCCGCCGTCTGGGTGCTCGCCGACGGCCCGGCCGAGGTGCGCGTGGTCGCCACGCCGGCGTCGGCCGGCGCCGCCGACGTGGTCGAGGGCTCGACCGTCGCCGACGCCAGCGGCACGGCGACGGTCCGGCTGGCGGGCCTGGAGCCCGGCACCACCTACCGCTACGAGGTCTCCGTCGACGGCGCCCCGGTGGGCACCCCGTCCCGGCTCCGGACCCAGCCGCTGTGGCAGTGGCGCACCGACCCGCCCGCGTTCACGGCGGCCCTCGGCTCGTGCTACTACGACAACGACCCGGACTACGACCGGCCGGGCACGCCCTACGGCGGCAGCCCAGCCATCTTCGGCCAGATCGCGGCCCTCAACCCGGACCTGATGCTGTGGCTGGGCGACAACACCTACCTCCGCGAGGTCGACTGGTGGGACCCGACCGGCATCGAGTCGCGCTTTCAGCACAGCCGCTCCGAGCCCGCGCTCGGGCCGCTCCTGGCCAACACGGCGCACTACGCCACCTGGGACGACCACGACTTCGGCCCCAACGACGCCGACCGCTCCTACGTGCTCAAGGGCGCCAGCTACGACACGTTCACGCGCTACTGGCCCGCCGCCTCGCGCGGGCTGCCCAGCGTGCCCGGCGTGTTTACCCAGTTCCAGTGGGCCGACGTGGACTTTTTCATGCTGGACGACCGCTGGCACCGCGCGCCCAACGACGCCCCGGCCCGCGAGCAAACCGTCCTGGGCGCCGAGCAACGCCAGTGGCTCTTGGACGCGCTCACCGCCAGCCGGGCCCCGTTCAAGGTGATCGCCGTGGGCGGCCAGTTCCTCAACCCCGTGCCGGTGTTCGAGACGTTCGCGGCCGTCGCGCCGGCCGAGCGCAAGGCGGTCCTGGACGAGATCGCGGCCCGCAGGATCGAGGGCGTCGTGTTCCTGTCGGGCGACCGCCACCACACCGAGCTGCTCAAGCTGGACCGGCCCGGCGCCTACCCGATCTACGAGTTCACGTCGAGCCCGCTCACGGCCGGCGGCTCGACGGCGGCGCTCCAGCCCGACTCGCCCGAGCGCGACAACCCGCTGCGCGTGCCCGGCACGCTGGTGGCCGGCCCCCGCAACTTCGGCACCTTAACGGTCTCCGGCCCCCGCACCGACCGCACCATGACCATGCGCACCTACGACGCCGACGGGGCGCTCCTGTGGGAGCACGCCGTCCGCGCGCGCGACCTCCAGGCGCCCGGCCGTGAGTAAGCGCCCGTCCCGCTGGCGCCGGCCGCCAGTGGGGCGGGCTGCGTATCCTCAGCACGCGCTCCCCATCTAAAAAATGCTCCTCGGCGAAGTCATCGGCACCGTCTGGGCCACGCGCAAGGACCCCGGCCTGGTCGGGATCAAGTTCCTGATCGTCCGCGAGATCGACCTCGACGGCCAGGCGCTGACCGACTTCGTGGTCGCGGCCGACGCCGTGGGCGCGGGCGAGGGCGAGGTGGTGCTGGTGGCCCAGGGCTCGTCCGGCCGACAAACAGAGTTGACGAATGGCAAGGCGGTCGATGCCGTGATTATGGCCATCGTGGACCGGCTGGACGTGTCGGTGGGCGCGGCGGCGCTGCCCGAGTCGGCAGACGAGGCCGCCCCGCTGGCGGAGGCCATCGACGAGTCGTGAGGATGGGCCGCGTCATCGGGAACGTGTGGGCGACCCAGAAGGACGCGTCGCTCCACGGCCGGCGGATGCTGCTCGTCCAGCCGATCCGCGCCGACGGTGGGGACGCGGGCCCGCCCACGACGGCCCTCGACACCTGCGACGCCGGGCCGGGCGACACGGTCCTCTACGTGACCTCGTCCGAGGCCGCGCTCCCGTTCCACGCCACCCACGACTTGACGGCGACCGACGCGACCATCGTCGGCGTCGTGGACGAGCCGCGTGTAGGCGCGTAGGAAGCGAGTCGGTGCGGACGCATTCGTCAAGTCTATCCGGCGCCTCCCCGCTTACGCGCTTTCCCTGTGCTCTTGGGCCAGCGCGGTGTCGGCAGCGTCCAGGCGGCGGCGGCCGACCCAGGCCAGCGCCGTGACCGCCCCGAAGCCGAGCGCCGCCAGCGCGGCGGCCGGCAGCCAGCCCACGCCTCCGCCGCCGAGCACCAGGGCCGGGTCGGCGCCCGGCCCGAGCAGCGCCGACGGGTCCGGCACGCGCTCCACCAGCCCGTCCGACCCGGCGTGCTCGGCGAACCCGACCCAGGGCCACAGCGCGCGCAGCGAGCCCGCCAGCAGGCCGACGAGAACGGCCATCGTCAGGTCGTGGTGGCGGTCCAGGAGCCAACTCAGGCCCTTGGCCGCCAGCCCCAGGCCCAGCCCGGCGCCCAGGGCGAACGCGGCGACGTAGGGCACGTCGAGCGCGCGCAGCGCCTCCAGGGTCGGGCGGTACAGCCCGAACACCTCCAGCAGGAACGCGCCGCTCACGCCGGGCAGGATCATGGCGTTGATGGCGACCGCCGCCGTCCCGCCCACGCGCCACAGCGACGGGTCGGCGGCGTCGCCGCTGCGGGGCAGCCCCACGAGCACGAACGCGATCACGGCGGCCACCAAGGCGACGGCGTAGTGCCACGGCCGGTGCCGGTGCCGCTCGCGCCAGGGGATCACCAGCGAGGCCGCCACCAGCCCGAAAAACAGCGCCCGGCACTGGACCGGGTAGCGCTCCAGCAGCTCGGGCACGAACAGCGTCCCGACGCCGATGGCCGTGCCGATGCCGGCCACCAGCGGCGCGAGCAGGCCCCACTCCAGCGCCTGCGCCTGCGCCCACGCCTCCCGGGGCCGGCCCCGAACCAGCGTGATCACGGCCGTGAACGCCTCGCCGATGGCCGCGATCAGGTTCTTGTAGATCCCCACGATCAGCGCCATCGTGCCGCCCGAGACGCCGGGGATGATGTCGGCGGCGCCCATGAGGAGGCCCTGGAGGTAGTGGCGGACGAGCGGCGGCATGCGGTCTGGGGGAGGACGCAGGATGGTACCTCACGCGAGCACGCCAGCGCCCGGCTGGCGGACGGCGTCAGCGAGAAGACGGCCGCCCGCGGACGACCACCGCCAGTCGCCGGCGCGAACGGCGGGCCGTGGTTCAGACGCGGGCCCCGGCCTGGTCCGCCTGCACCAGGGCGCGGCGGGCGGCGGGTCTAGCTTGAGGCCCGCCGCCCTCGCCGCCCATGCGCCGTCTCCTGTGCTCCGTTCTGCTGGCGCTCGCGGGACCGGCCGCCGCCCAGGCGCCCAGCGCGGCGGCCGGGTTCGTCGAGGACGGCGGGCGGCTCGTCTACTACTCCGTCACGCGCGACAGCGTGGTCGTGTTCGGCGAGGGCGCCGAGGCCCGGCCGCGCGTGACGATGCCCTACGCCGCCTTCGTGGACGCGCTGGGCCGGGCCTCCCGCGCGGGCGCGCTCGACAGCCTGCCCGGCCGGGCCGAGGGCGCGTTCGCCCTCAACGTGGACGACCGCGCCGTCGTCCGGCTGGCGACGTCGGTCCCCGTCGGCACGCTGGCGCTGGGGCTGCTGGGCGTGGGGCTGATCGCGCTCATCGGCGGCGCCGTCGTGTGGGAGCGGCGTGCGCGGCGTGCCCGCCGTCTCCGGGCCGAGTTCCGGCGGCGGCTGGCGGCGGCCCGCGAGGCCGAGCGGGCGCACGTGGCGCGCGAGCTCCACGACGGCCCGGTCCAGGACCTGTGCGCCGTCCAGATGGCGCTGGGCGGCACGGCCGGCGGCGAGGCCGCGCGCGAGGCCGTGACGTCGGTCGTAGGCGAGCTGCGGTCGCTGTGCGACGAGCTCCGGCCGTCGGCGCTGGACGCCTTCGGGCTCACCGCCGCGCTGGCGGCGCTCGCCGACCGCGCCGGCTGGGGCGAGGACGGCCGCGTCGACGTCCGCTTCCGCACCGACGCCACCGCGCCTACGGTGGCCGACGGGCCGGCGCTGAGCGACGAAAAGCGGCTGGCCCTTTACCGAATCGCCCAGGAGGCCCTCAACAACGCCTTGCAGCACGCCGACGCCCGCCGCGTGGACCTGGGCCTGGAGTGGGACGGCACCGCGCTCCGCCTCACCGTCGACGACGACGGCCTGGGGCCGCCCGCCAGCGGCGCGCTGGACTACGCCGCGCGCGGCCACTACGGCCTGCTCGGCATGAGCGAGCGGGCCGACCTGCTGCGCGCGTCGCTCGACCTGGCGCATGGCCCCTCGGGCGGCACGCGCGTGTCGCTCGCCGTTCCCGTCCCGCTCCACAAGCTCCAGCCGGCCCATGCCTGACTCGCCCGTCACCGTCGTCGTCGCCGACGACCACCCCGTGTTCCGCTCCGGCATCAAGGACGCGCTCGAAAAGGGCGGCCAGATCGAGGTCGTGGGCGAAGCGTCCGACGGTGCCGAGGCGCTGAAGATGGTCCGCCGCCTGGCACCCGACGTGCTCCTGCTGGACATGAACATGCCCGAGATGCCCGGCCCCGAGGTGGCCGCCGCCCTGCGCGACGACGCCGACGCGCCGCGCATCCTGGCGCTGAGCGCCTACAACGACTCGGCCTACATCCACGGGCTGCTGGACGCCGGCGCGGCGGGCTACATCACCAAGGACCAGCACCCGACGGCCGTCCGCGAGGCCGTGCTGGCGGTCTGGCGCGGCGAGGGCCGCTGGTTCGTGCCGATCCCGCGCAAGCCCGAGACGCTCTCGCCGCTGACCGGGCGCGAGCACGAGGTGCTGGTGCTGATGGCGCGCGGGCTCGACAACGGCGCCATCGGCGAGCGGCTGCGGATCGCCGAGAACACGGTCCGCAACCACCTGGCGGCGGTGTATTCCAAGCTCGACGTGTCGTCGGCGCGCGAGGCCGTGGCGTGGGCCTGGGAAAACGGCCTGGCCCAGCGCTAGGTGCCCGCCGCGCTGGCGGAGGTCGTCCGCCAGCGGGTGGCTGTTGCGACCTGCTACTCGATCCGGTCGCCGATGTCCGGGTCGACGTCTGGGACCCGGGCGAGCACCGCGTCGAACGCCTCGCGGCTTGCGCGCGCGCCCCGCTCGCGGAGGTAGCCCACCGTGAGCAGCGCCGACACCTTCTCGGCGGCGGCGAGCGTCAGAAACTGGTTGATCGAGATGCCCTCCTCGGAGGCGAGGTCTCGGACCTTGGCGTGGAGCGAGTCGGGGAGGCGGAGGCTCAGCGTACTCATAGGAGGCGGAGGAAGGCGCCCGGCGTCACGACCCGGACGGCGAAGCGCGCGGCGAGCGCGCCAAAGTCGCGGACGTTGTGGGTGACGAGATAGTCGGCCCCGGCCTTGACCGCCAACTCCGCCACCATCTCGTCGCTGGGGTCGCGGAGCAGGGGGCGCCAGAGAAAGTGGATGTCGTGGAGGTTCGCCGAGCCGCAGAGGTAGTCCACGAACGCGAGCACCTGGGGGCCGGCTAGCCCGAGGGCCGCTTGGTGACGGAGGAGGACGGACTCGTACTCGAGCGCGAGGGGGACCGAGAGGTTGATCTCGAAGGCGCTCCCACCGATCCGCTGCACGACCTCGAAGGAAGCCCCGCGACGGGACCGCAGGGCCGAGTCGATGACGTTGGTGTCGAGAACGGTCTGGAGCGTCACGTTGGTATGATATGCGATACCATCGCACACGTCAACCTTTCTTAATGCTCCTCCGTCGGGGGGCGGCAGTTCCTGCGACGCTGGCGGAAGCCATCCGCCAGCGGGGCGGGTAGTGCGTTCGGATCAGGCGCGGCGACAGGCCACGGAGCCAACTTGCAGAACCCCCCGTTCCTCACCATGCGCATTTCCCTTACGTCTCTGCTTGCCCTGCTCGCCTTGACCGGATGCGGGCTCACTCACACGCTCGACCCGTCCGCCGGAGGCGAGCGGCTGGCCGATGCCAACCGGCGGTTTGCCGAGCGGCCTGCGACCGTGCGGCTGGCGACCGGGGAGACGCGCGCGGCCGTCTCGCTCCATGTGGCGCCAGACACGACCACCTGGCTCGACCCGGAAACCGGCGCGCTCTGGGCCGTCCCCACGCAGGCCGTCTCGGAGGTTACGCGGCACGACCGGGTGCGGACCCGCCGGCACTTCGTGCGCCAGCAACTGGTGTTTGGGGCGGTCTTAGGCGGGTTAGGGGGTGCGTTCATGGGGGACGTGTTCGCCCGCGGGTTCCCCTTCGGCGAGACCGACGCCTCCACCGGACGGCGCGCGGCGGGCCTCGTCGCAGGTGCCGCCGTGGGGGCGGGGCTGGGAGCCGCCCAGGCGATGGCAACTGGCTCGCTGTTCAGCGAAACAGCCTCCGACGTGGAGCGCTACGTCGTCGTCCCGCCGCGCGTACAACCTGTTCCGCCCGACTCGTCAGCGCGCGGCCTGCCTCCTCGCTAGTGCAGAGTCCAAGTAGCTGTCATCCTGAGCGGAGTCGAAGGGCCACGGAGCGACGGCGCCAGCCATCTCGACTCAGACGCTCAGCCCATCGGAGCCGGTACCGATGGGCGGGTGGATCGGCGCTGAGATCCTTCGACAGGCTCAGGATGACAAAGGGGGCAGCGCGTACACTATCCTGAGCGGCGCACTAGCCAGCGCCCCGCTGGCGGAGGCCGTCCGCCAGCGGGACGGGTGTCGCGTTGGGGTCCGGCGCCAGCGGGGCCGTAGAAGGGCCGGCCAAGTCAGGCCGCCGCCGAACCCCGCGCCGGGGCGGGCGTAGCTTCGGATCCCCCTGCCCCGACCGCCCCGAGATGCCCGGCCAGTACGTCAACACCGCCACGCCCGACGAGCGCACGCTCAACTTCTGGGAGCGCCTCTACCTGCCGGAGATCTTCAAGGGGCTGGGCTACTCGGCGTCCAAGATGACGCTCGACAGCTACGCCTTCGAGTACCCCGAGGAGCAGTGGTACCCGCCGGATAGCTACCGCGGCCGGCCCGTCCTGGTGGAGGAGGAGGGGCGCCCGCGCTGCGTCTCGTGCGGGCTGTGCGCCCGGTCGTGCCCGCCGCTGGCGATCTCGATGCAGGCCCACGAGGTCACCGACGACATCAAGGAGCGCGAGCCGGAGTGGTTCGAGATCAACATGCTCCGGTGCATCTACTGCGGCTTCTGCGAGGAGGTGTGCCCCGAGGAGGCCATCGTGATGTCGAAGGAGTACGACCTGACGTTCCAGCACCGCGACGAGGCCCACTTTGGCCTCGACAAGCTGTTGGTGCCCAAGGCCCGCTTGCAGGACCGGCTGGACTTCCTAGAGCGCCGCCGCAACACCCAGCCCGCCGGCGACTGGCAGCACAAGCCCGAGAACAACATCCACACGCTGCGCGACCGCCTGGACTACGTCGCCCGCGTCGAGGACGCCGTGGCCGAGGCGGCCGACCCCGACCCCCAGGAGCCGCTGGCGGAGGACGTCGGCGCGGTCTAGAGTAGGCCCGCAGGACGGAGGCGCGCTCCGAGTCCCGCATTCTCCGCCCCGCATCTCCCTCCGCAACCGATGGCCGACCTCGACCGCTACGCCCAACCGCGACGCGACGCCGCCACGCTGGCGGCCCGGCGCGAGGCGCTCTTGGACCAGCTCGGGTGGCTGGAGGACGAGGCGGCGGCCCTGGCCCCGCTCCTGGCGGCGCTGCCGGCCTGGGCCACCGACCAGGCGCCGATGCCGGGCGACCTGACGGCCAAGGAGGTGTTCGCGTCCATCGCCGCCACCGACCGCGACGTGACGACGGGATGGGTCGAGCGCGTCCAGGCCGAGGAAGCGCCCGAGCTCGCCACGCCCGAGCCGCACGGGACCGAGGGCGCGAACGACCGCCCGCTCACGGACCTTCTGGCCGATCTCAAGGGCGCCCGCGCCGGGCTCCGCCAGTCGTTCGAGGCCGCGCCCGCCGCGGCGTGGTCGCGCCCGCTCGTGCTGGACGGCACGCCGACGGACCTCTACGGGCTCGCGCTCGCCGTGGTCCAGCGCGACGCCGAGCGGCTCAAGGAGCTGGCCTACCGGCTCCACGAGGCCGACCTCCGCCCGCGGACGCCGGCCGACGACCTGCCGCGCCCGCCGTCCGCCTGACGCCGCCACGCTGGCGGAGCGCGTCCGCCAGCGGCTAGAGCGGGCCGCGGAGGGCGTGCGCCCCGACCGTCCACAGGATCTTGGCCCCGGCGCGGACGGTGCCGTTGACCGTGCCCGAGATCTTCGACCGGCCGACGCGCCGGCGGTAGGCGACGGGCACCTCGGCCCAGCCCAGCCCGGCGCGCAGGGCGCGGACCTGCATCTCGACGGTCCACCCGAACGTCTCGTCGGCCATCCCCAGCCGCTCCAGCGCGTCCCAGCGGATGGCCCTAAACGGGCCGAGGTCGGTAAAGCGCCCGCCCCAGCGCATCCGCATCAGCGCGCACGCGAGCGCGTTGCCCCACCGCGCCTGGGGCAAGAGCGCGCCCGGCTCGACGCGGCCGGCGAGCTGGCCCAGGCGCCGGCTCCCGATCACCAAGTCGTTGTCTCCCTGGGTGATCGGCGCGACGAGGGCGGCCAGATCGGCGGGGTCGTCGCTCCGGTCGGCGTCGGCAAAGACCACGACCTGGGGCGGGTCGGGGGCCAGGTGCGCCAGCCCGGCCAGGCAGGCGCGGCCGTAGCCGGCGCGCGGCTCCGAGACGACCGTCGCGCCGGCGGCCCGCGCCCGGCTGGCGGTGGCGTCGCGCGAGCCGTTGTCCACGACCACGACCACGATCAGCGGGACGGGCTGGGCCTGCATCTCGGCCACGACGGCGCCCACCGACGCCTGTTCGTCGCGGGCGGGGATGACGAGGGCGATGGACGCGGCGGGCGGGGACGTCGGCACGGAGTCGGGGCAGAGGCGGCGGACGCGCCGGGCGCCCGGGAGTCTACGCCGTCGCCGACGACGCCTGACGGGCCGGCGGCGTCGCGCCCGCTCTCCGGCTCGGCCTCGGTCGCAGGCGGCGCCAGCCGAGCGCGCCCCACAAGGCGAAGCCGTAGGCGTTGAGCGCGCCGTGCCGCGCCGCCATCCACCCGACGTCCGGCGCCAGCAGGCCGAGCCGGGCGCCAACGTGGAACCACAGCGCCAGGCCCATCGCCAGCGTCAGGGCGCCGCCGGAGACGGCCACCATCAGCCCCGCCTTCCGGTCCTCGAACCGGCCGGCCCGGACCACGCCCCAGACGCCCAGCGCGACCGCGGCGCTCGCCAGCAGCACCACGCCGGCCGTCTCGACGCCCGAGCCGCCCACCGGCCCGCGCCCCCACGCGATCCCCACGGCGACGCCCCAGAAGCCGGTCACGAGAGCGGCCGACAGCCCAGCGTAGACCTGGCTTCGGCCCAGCGTGCGCCCGAGCAGGCCGGCCCAGACGGCCGCCACGGCGCCGGCGTAGTGGAAGTGGGCGGCCGTCAGCAGCTCGACCAGCTCGCCGTAGCCCGTGTCGACCCCCGACCGCGCCAGCACCAGCCAGACGGCCCCGCCCGGCAGCATCGCCCAGCCGACGGCCAGGAGCGCCTCGGCCGGAGGCAGCGACCGCTCGCGCCACTCGCGGAGCGCGCCGGCGAGCGCCCAGACGGCGACCGACCCGGCAGACAACAGCCAGACCGCGGCCAGCGCGCCCGCCAGCGGGCCGACGGGCACCACCAGCGAGGCCGCCGCTGCCCACGCTCCTGGCCCGACCAGCCACGACGCGAGAACCAGGGCACGCGGCGGCGATCCAAACGAGGCCGGAACGCTCGCGTCGACCAGCAGCGGGACCACCACCAACGGCGCCAGCAGCACCAGATGCGCCACCTCCTCGGCCGGTCCCGGCGCCACCGCCAGCCGGACGAACAGCAGCGCCACCCAGGCCACCATGCCGGCAAACGCGGCGCGAGCAAGGCGAACGGAGACGGCGGGCACGCGCGTTGGGGAGGACGCCGCATGGTACGAGACACGCACGGGCTCGGCCAGCCGTTGTCGACTCCCACGACGCCTCGCGGCGCGCTGGCGGTTTCTCCACGGCAGCGCATCGGCCCGGCCGAAACCGACCGACAGCCGCCCCGTACCCCGCACGACCTTCTGCTCTGCCATGTCACGGATTCTGCCCGCCGGGCGCTCGATTCTGCTCCTCGCGCTCCTCGTCGCGGGGTGCCGCCAGACGGCCCACTCCCAGCAGGCCGCCGACGGACCGCTGGCGCAGGCCGCGCTCGTCCAGGCCGAGGGCGAGGTCACGTCGAGCCGGCGGACGGCCGTCACGCGCGCCGTCGAGGCCGCCAGCCCGGCCGTGGTGTCGGTCAACGTGATCGAAGTGCGCGAGTACGTGCGCCGCAGCAACCCCATCGAGGAGATGTTCTACGGCCGCCGGATCCCCGACCAGGTGGTCCAGCAAGAGGTCCAGGGGCTGGGCTCCGGCTTCCTGGTCTCGCCCGACGGCTACATCGTCACCAACGACCACGTGGCCGGCAACGCGGCCAAGATCACCATCGCCTTCCCCGACGGGAGCCTGATGCCGGCCACGCTGGTGGGCACCGACCCGGAGACCGACATCACGCTGCTCAAGGTGGAGCCGGAGCGGCCCCTGCCCTTTCTCGCGTTCGAGAGCGATGACGGCGCCATCGTCGGCGAGTGGGCGATTGCGCTGGGCAACCCGTTCGGGCTGTTCGAGGCCGCAGAGCCGACCGTGACCGTGGGCGTGGTGAGCGCCGTCGGGCGCGACTTCCCGGCGCAGCAGGGCCGGACCTTCCGCGACATGATCCAGACCGACGCCGCCATCAACTCGGGCAACTCGGGCGGGCCGCTGGTGAACGCGCTGGGCCGGGTGATCGGGATGAACACCTTCATCTTCTCGCAGTCGGGCGGCTCGGTCGGGCTCGGCTTCGCGGTGCCGGCGTGGCGCGTGGAGCAGGTCGTGGCCGAGCTGCGCGAGACCGGCGCCGTCGACCGCTCGTCGTACACCGGGCTCCGGGTGCGGGCCATCAACGAGCGGACGGCCCAGCTGCTGGGGATGCCGGGCGCGCGCGGCCTGATCGTGATCTCGATCGACTCAGACAGCCCGGCTGAGCGGGCCGGCCTGGAACCGCGCGACCTTATCGTGTCGATCGGCGGCGAGACCGTCCAGACCAACGAGGACGTCCGCCAGCAGCTCGTCGACAACCGCGCCGGCGACACGGTCCGCCTGGGGATCGTGCGCGGCGGCCAGCCGCGTGAGCTGCGCCTGACGCTCGCGAGCGGCCGATGACCCGTGCCGCCGCGCTGGCCGCTGCACTCGTTCTGGGCGGGTGCCTGCCGTCGAGCCAGAAAGAGCTCGACCGGACCGTCTCGGCGGCCGACTCGGCCTCGGCGGCGCTCGCGGCCACGGTCCCCGTCGACACGCTCGCGCTGGCGTGGACGGGCCGCGCGCCCGAGGCCGAGCCGATGCGCCTGCCCACGACGTTGGCCTGGCTCGGCGACGCGCTGGCGGTGGTCGAGACCGGCGACGGCAGCGTGCGCCGCTTCGCCTCGTCCGGCGCCTACCTCGACGCCACGCCGCTGCCCGCCGACGGCTTCCCGTACCTCGCCGGCGCGCGGGGCGACACGGTCGTGGTCCTGGCGCGGGGGCCGAGCGAGCTGTGGTGGGTGGTCCCGGGCCGGGGCGTCGTGCGCCGGCTGCCGGCGCCGGCGGACGCGTCGGCGGCGCTGGCCCGGCCCGGCCGGCTGGCGGTGCGCGTCGGCGGCGGGCCGGAGGCGGGCGGGCCGCCGGCGGTGGTCCAGCTGCGCGAGGACGGCCGCGCGCTCGCGCGGACGGCGCTGGCCGGCGCGCCGTGGCGGTCGGTGGGCTTCCTGCGCGCCTGGGGCGATACGCTCGTCGCGCTCTCGGGCTACCGCCCCGTGCTGGACCTCGTCCCCGACGGCGCCTCGGCCGGTCGCCCGGCGGCCCCCGCCCCGCGGGCGGACACGCTGGCCTTGACCGGGTTCGACTCGCCCCAGCTCATCCGCTCCGCCCAGTTCGTCCGCGGCGACGTGGACGAGCCGCCGCTGCTGGCGTCGAGCGCCGCCCCGCTGGGCGACCGCCTGTTCGTGCTCAACCTGCGCGGCGACCACGTCCGCGTCGACGTCTACGGCCGCGACGGGCGCCTGCAACACGTGCTGGTCAGCCCCGGCGCCCGGACGCCCGTGGAGCCGGTCGCGCTCGACCTCGCCGTCCGCCAGCGGGGCGACGCCGTCGAGATCGCGGTGCTGCGGGCGCTGCCGCCGGGGCTGCTGAAGGCGCCGGCCAGCGAAGTCGCCCTGTACCGCTGGCGGCCGGCCTGGGCGGGGCCTCCTGCCGAGCCGGCGGGTCCGTGAGCCGACGGAGCGGGGCCGGCTCGTCGGAGGACTCCGGCCCTCCGCCCCGGTCCCCGCCAGGGCACCGCCGCCGCGCGGAGACCGGGGCGTCGGGACGTGTTTTTCACGGCGCCCGCCAGCGCCACGGACTCGTGGGGGCGGGGCGCCAGCGGCCGGCGACACGGCCGAGGAACGGCGCGCGGCGGCTGGCGTGAAGGGACGCCAACCGATACGATCCCCCCGATGGCAGACGCCCCGACGATTTCGACCCTTGGCGAGCTCCGCGCCAGCGGCTACACCCCGCGCTCCGTCAAAGACGAGGTCCGCGCCAACCTGATCGACCGCATCCAGGCCGGCGACGACGTGTTCCCCGGCATCCTGGGCTTCGACCGGACCGTCGTGCCCCAGATCCAGAACGCGCTCCTGGGTCGCCACGACTTTATCCTGCTCGGCCTGCGCGGCCAGGCCAAGAGCCGCCTGATCCGGATGCTGCCGTCGCTCCTGGACGAGTGGGTGCCCGAGGTCGAGGGCTCCGAGATCCACGACGACCCCCTGCGCCCGGTCTCCAAGTTTGGCCGGGACCTGGTGGCCGAGATGGGCGACGACACGCCGGTCGCGTGGCTCCACCGGAGCGCGCGCTACGGCGAAAAGCTGGCCACGCCCGACACCTCCATCGCCGACCTGATCGGCGACGTCGACCCGATCAAGGCGGCGACCCAGAAGCTGACCTACGCCGACGAGGAGGTGATTCACTTTGGCATCATCCCGCGCACGCACCGCGGCATCTTCGCCATCAACGAGCTGCCCGACCTCCAGCCCCGCATCCAGGTGGGCCTGCTCAACATCATGGAGGAGCAGGACATCCAGGTGCGCGGGTTCAACGTGCGGATCCCGATCGACGTGCTGATGGTGTTTACGGCCAACCCGGAGGACTACACCAACCGCGGCTCGATCATCACGCCGCTCAAAGACCGCATCGACAGCCAGATCCTGACGCACTACCCGCGCGACCTAGACATCGGCGTCGAGATCACGCGCCAGGAGGCCTGGGCCGACCGCGACGGCGCCGTCACGGTCCACGTACCCCACGTCTTCCGCGAGATCGTCGAGCAGGTGGCGTTCGAGGCGCGCGCGTCGGAGTATGTGGACCAGAAGTCGGGCGTGTCGGCGCGGCTGACCCGAGCGGCGCTAGAGGACCTGGTGAGTGCGGCCGAGCGACGGGCCTTGGTCCACGGCGAGGCCGAAACGACGGTGCGCGCCAGCGACCTGGAGGCCATCGAGCCGGCCGTGACGGGCAAGGTGGAGCTGGTCTACGAGGGCGAGCAGGAGGGCGCTCAGGGCGTGGCGCGCGCGCTCGTCGGCCGCGCCGTCTCGACCATCGTCAAGACGTACCTCCCGGACCCGACGGCCAAGGGCTCCGGCGATGACGGCGGCCGCGCGGCCTACCGCGAGGTGCTGGGCTGGTTCTCGCGCGGGAATACGGTCGAGCTGGACGCCGACCTGAGCTTCGCCGACTACGTCCGCCAGCTGGACCAGGTCGACGGGCTGGCGGCGCTGGTCGGCGCCCACACGTCGCCGGCGGACCCGGCGGTCAAGGCGTCGATGATGGAGCTGACGCTGGAGATGCTCCACCAGCACTCGCTCGTGGGCAAGGACGTGGCCGACGACGGCGCCAGCTACGCCGACATGATGGGCTCGGTCTTGTCCGGCCTGGGCTCGTTCGGCCCGGACGACGAGGACGACGACTTCGACGAGGACGACTACCGGCGGCGCTAGGGCGCCCTGCGTGGGGGCCGGCGGGCCCCGACGTGCGGCCACTGGTATCCTAGGAGGGGCCCCACCCACAGGTGGGGCCTCTTCTCTGTCGGCTCCCCTCCCCCCCGCCCATGCTACGTCCACGATTCTCCGGCGCGGCTCTGCGCCACGCGCTCAGACCCGCGTGGCGGCTCGCCGCCGTCGTCGCGCTGGCGGCGGCCGCCAGCGGGGCGCTCGCCCAGCCAGACTCCCTGGCCGCCTCCGCCTCGGGCGGCGCGCTGCGGGTCGCCGTCACCCACTCGCCGCCGTTCGCCGAGCAAAGCTCGGACGGCGTCTGGAGCGGGCTCGGCGTGGAGCTGGCCAACTCGGTGGGCCAGACGCTGGGGCGACCCGTCCTCGTCGTGGGCGCCCCAGCGGACGGCGCCCTCGCGGCGCTCGGGGGGCAGGCGGACCTGGCGCTGGTCGTGGCCACGCCCGAGGCCGAGGGGGCCGCCGACCCCACGGCGACGTTCTACAGCGCCCGCCTAGGCATCGCGCGCCAGAGCGGCCCCCGGTTGGGGGAGGTCGCGGAGCGGTTCTTCTCGCCCACGTTCTTCAAGATCGTGATCGGGCTCTCCCTGCTCCTGTTCGTGATCGGCCTGGCCATGTGGGCGCTGGAGCGGAACGAGGAGGGCGACGACTTTGCCGAGGACAAGACCGGCATCTGGGACGGCTTCTGGTGGTCCGGCGTCACCATGACCACCATCGGCTACGGCGACACCGTGCCCACGTCGGTCGGCGGGCGGTCGCTGGCGCTGCTGTGGATGCTGGTGTCGATGGCCGTCACGGCCGTGCTGACGGCCTCGCTGGTCTCGGCGCTGGGCCTCAAGAGCGGCGGGGACCCCAAGATCCCGGACGACCTCAAGGGCGACCGCGTCGGCGTCGTGGAGGGCTCCGTCGCCGAGCGCGTGCTCGACGAGGCCCGCGTGGACGCGCGGGCCTACCCGACGCTGGCCGCCGGCCTGGACGCCGTCGAGGCCGACTCGCTCGACGCCTTCGTGGACTCGGTCCCCCAGTTGCGGGCCGAGACCGGCTCGTCGAGCAGCCTGACGATCCAGACGACGGGCGTCGAGGTCGAGCGCTGGACGCTGGCCGTCGCCCCCGGCGACGCCCTGCGCGAGCCGGTCGCCCAGGCGGTGCTCGACCGCGTCCAGAGCCCCGAGTGGCGCGACGCCGTCAGCCGCCACGTCCCCTCCGACTAGCCCCGCCGGCTGGCGGCGTCCGCGGGCGGGCGTCCCGGCCGCTCCCGAGACGGACCGCCAGCCGGTCGGGCCGGCGCCTCAGCCGTTGCGGAGCGCGCGGATCAGCTCGTCCTTGGTCATGCCGCTCCGCCCGCTGACGTCGAGCTCCTGGGCGCGGCCGTACAGCTCGTCCTTGGTCCACTCCTCGTAGGGCTTGGCGTGGCCGCCCGCCTCGGACGGGTGCTGGTCGGGGCTGGCCTGGGCGTTGGCGATGGCCGCCGCCTTGTGCTTCGACGCGCCCTGGTCGCGGAGCGCCTCGTAGGTCTCGTCGTCTTTGATGCTCGGTCCGTGATCGCTGGCCATGGGGCTGAGGGGAACGTGAGAGAGCGGATTCGACGGCGCCCACCCGTCGGTTCGTTCCGGCCGGGCGGCCAGTCGTGGACCTCCTGATGAGTTGGACGGCTGCTCACCGGAGCCTCGGAGGCTGCGAGCGGGGCGGGCGTCGGCCCTGCCGCTTTTTCGCCCGGACTAGCCGAGCGAGACCGGCAGGCCGCCCGTCCGGCGGTGCGCGAACAAGAGCGACGTCTCGATGCGCGCCACCTCGGGCCGCTCGGTAAACGCCGCCAGCGCCAGCGTCCGGAGGTGCTCGGTGTCGCGGACGGCCACGTGGACCAGGAAGTCGCTCGTGCCGGTCGTGTGGAACACCTGGACCACTTCGGGCAGACCCAGCGCGTGGGCCTGGAACGCCTCCACCAGCGGCCGCGCGTGCTGGCGGAGCACGACGCCGACGAGCGCCTGGAGGCTCAGCCCCAGCGCCGCCGGGTCGAGGTCGGCGTGGGCGCCCCGAACCACGCCGGCCGCCTCCAGCCGGCGGACGCGCTCCAGCGCCGTCGACGGCGCCACGCCGACCGCCGCCGCCAGCTCCTTGTTGGAGGTCCGCGCATTGTTCTGCAACAGGGCCAGCAAGGCGCGGTCGGTTTGGTCGAGGGGGCGCATGGGCGGCGGATTCCGAATAGAGTTCGGTGCTGTTGTGGATGGGCGCCCGATCATTCTACTGTACGGCCTCCCCATCCGCCAACTCGCATGACGCCGCCCCTCGACCTCGCCACCCGCGCCGTCCACGCCGGCCGCGACGACCTCGCCGACCTGGGCGTGCACGCGCTGCCCATCGACCTGTCCTCGACCTACCCGTTCAGCGACCTCGACGGCGCGACCGCCAGCCTGGACGCGCTGGTCTCGGGCGACAAGACGGCGCCCAACCCGGTCTACGCCCGGCTCCACAACCCGACCGTGGCCCGGTTCGAGAACGCCCTGGCGGACCTAGAAGGCGCCGAGGCGGCCGTCGCGTTCGGCTCGGGCATGGCCGCCCTGACCGCCGTGCTGCTGGCGGCGCGCGCCGACGGGGGCCACGTGGTGGGCACGCGGCCGATCTACGGCACGACCGACCACCTGCTGACGTGCGAGCTGATGGGCCTGGAGGTGACCTGGACCGACCCGGGCGGCGTCGCCGACGCGCTCCGCGACGACACGTGCCTGGTCATCACCGAGACGCCCGCCAACCCGACCCTGGCCCTCGTCGACATCGAGGCCGTCGTGGCCCAGGCCGGCGGCGTGCCCGTGCTGGTGGACTCGACGTTCGCGACGCCCGTCCTGCAGCGGCCCCTGGAGCACGGCGCGGCGCTGGTGATGCACAGCGCGACCAAGTTCCTGGGCGGCCACGGCGACGTGGTGGGCGGCGTGGTCGCGTGCGGCGAGGAGTGGGCGCGGCGGCTCCGCGGGGTGCGCGTGGCGACGGGCGCGCTGCTCCACCCGCTGGCCGGCTACCTGCTGCACCGCGGCCTGGCGACGCTGCCGCTGCGCGTGGAGCGCGCCCAGGCCACGGCCGCGACGCTTGCGGCTCGGCTGGTCGATCATCCCGGCGTCGAGGCCGTGCACTATCCGGGCCTCCCCGGCGGCGACCCGGCCGGGCTCGTCGGCCGCCAGCAGGACGGGCCGGGCACGATGCTGGGCCTTACCGTCGCCGGCGGCTACGACGCGGCGCGCGCCGTGGTCGAGGCCGTCACGCTGATGACGCCGGCCGTCAGCCTGGGCTCGGTCGACACCCTCGTCCAGCACCCGGCCGGCCTGACGCACCGCGTGCTGAGCGACGGCGCCCGGGAGGAGGGCGGCATCGCGCCGGGCCTGCTGCGGCTGTCGGTGGGCCTGGAGTCGGCCGACGACCTGTGGGCCGACCTCGCCGCCGCGCTGGCGGTCACGCTGGAAGCGGAGGTGGCGACGGCCGAGTAGCGGTCGGTCTGCCTCGGCCACGCGCGCCGCCAGTGGGAACGGCGGCTGGCCCGCTGGCCCTCTACCAGTCCGGCCTCTGGCGGAGCGCCTTTTTCTCGGCCCGCTGGCGCTTGGCCTCCAGGCGTCGGCGCTTGGAGCCCTTGGTCGGCTTGGTGGGCCGGCGCGGCGTGACGGGCCGGTTGGCCTCCTCCAAGCGGCGCCGCAGCTCGGCGACCGCCAGGGCCTTGTTGCGGAACTGGCTGCGCGAGCGCCGCGCCACCACGACCGTGCCCGTGGGCCGGTGCGTCAGGCGGACGCCCGTCTCGACCTTGTTGGCCCGCTGGCCGCCCTTGGTGCTCCCCGAGAGCGTCTCGACGTCGCACTCGGCCATCAGGTCGTCGTTGGTGTCAGGGATGGGCGTCATGGCCGGTGGGCGAGTTGGTCGGCGCGTTCGGCGGCGCTCAGCACCAGCACCAGAAGCACCGTCGAGCCGACGGCCAGCACGTGGTGGCCCAGGGCCACGGCGATCCCGATGGGCGAGACCACCAGCAGCGAGGCCGCCGTGGTCAGCCCGCGCGTCCGGTCGCTCGCCGCGTCGCGGAACATCAGGCCGGCGCCCAGGAAGCCGAGCCCGGCCGCGATGGCCTGGATGGCACGGACGGGGTCGGTGCGGAGCGCGCCGTCGGCGACCTGGGCGGCGTCGGCGCCGGCCGCCAGGCTGACCTCGATGAACAGGAACGAGGAGAACGAGACCAGCATCATCGTCCGGAACCCGGCGCCTTTGCGCTTCCGCTCGCGCTCCCAGCCCACCACGCCGCCCAGCGCGAGCGCCAGCAGGGCGTCGGCTAGGGTGCGGAGGTCGGTGGCGATGATGTCGGGCACGGCCTGGGTGCGGGGGCGTAGGTTCAACGGCCCGACCCGTTCTCCGGTCCCGTGCTCCGTTTCCTGCTCCTGGCCGCCGCCGCCTTCGCCGCCATGGAGGCGGCGTCGTACGTGCTCCACCGCTGGCTCCTGCACGGCCTGCTCTGGCGGATGCACCGCAGCCACCACGACCCGGCGCACGGCCACGGCGACGGCCTGGAGTGGAACGACCTGTTCTCGCTCGCCTTCGCCCTGGCGTCGATGGGCCTGTTCTGGACCGGCCGGGCGGACCCGCTGGCCAGCACCGCGTTTCCCATCGGCGTCGGGATCGCGGTCTACGGGCTGCTCTACTTCGTGCTCCACGACCTCTACGCGCACGGGCGGATCGGCCGGTTCAAGACCCGAAACCCGGCGGCGCAGTCGGTCAAGCGGGCACACGGCCGGCACCACCAGTCGCTGAGCAAGGCCGGGCAGGAGCCGTACGGCTTGTTCCTGTTCCCGCCCTGGATGGGCCGCCGCTTCGAGCGCCGCCGCGACGCCCGGTAGTCGGCCACCGCCTGAGCCGCTGGCGGCCGGCGCCGCCAGCGCGACGAGACCGGCGGGGGCGCCCGGCCGACGCTAGCTTCCCGGTCCGCCCGCTGCCCGCCATGTCCGAGCCGTTGACCTCCGCCCCGTCCGCCTCCAGCGAGGAGGACCGCGGGCTCGTGACCGAGGCGCTCGGCGGCGACCAGCGCGCCTACGAGCGGCTGGTGACCAAGTACCAGGAGCCGCTGCGCCGCCACGTCGGGCGGATGGTCCGCGACAGCCAGCAGACCGACGACCTGGTGCAGGAGGCGTTCGTCAAGGCGTTCCGGTCGCTCGACCGCTACTCGCCGGCCTACGCCTTCTCGACGTGGCTCTACCGGATCACGACGAACCACACGATCGACTACATCCGCAAAAAGAAGCTGCCGACGTTCTCGATCGACAAGCCGGTCCAGACGCGCGACGGCGAGCTCCAGGTGGAGCTGCCGGACTCGACCTACCGGCCCGACCGCGCCATCGTGGCCGACCAGCGCAACGCGCTGCTGGCGGAGGCCGTCGCCGGGCTGCCGCCCAAGTACCACCGCGTGATCGTGATGCGCCACCAGGAGGAGCTGAGCTACGACGAGATCGCCGAGGCCCTGGATTTGCCGCTGGGCACCGTCAAGGCCCACATCTTCCGCGCGCGCGCGCTCTTGAACAAGGCGCTCCGCGACCGCCGCGACGAGCTGGAGTAGCCCCCGCCGTCGGCGCTCAGGTGTCGGTGCCGGCCCACTCCACGTCGGCGTAGAGGAACCCGTCGCGCACCTCCGCCCGCCCCACTCGGACCTCGACCCGCTGGCGGAACATCGGGCCGGCCGTGCAGACGGTGTGGAACTCGCCCCGCTCCCCGCACGGGTCGACGCCGTCGGGCAACGCCGCCAGCAGGTCGGCGTCGTAGGGGCGGCCGAGAAAGGACGCGTCGAGGCGCGAGGGGTCGAGGCTCACCACGGTCGCCTCCAACCCGCCCGCGATCATCCGACGAGCGAGCGCCGCCGTTCCGCCCGGCGGGTCCCAGAGCGGGAAGAGCGGCGACAGGCCCGTCCCCTCCGCCAGCCGCTCGCGGTAGGCCCGGACGTCGGCCAGGAGGAGGTCGCCGAACGCGACGTGCCCCGCCCCCTCGTCGCCCGCCTGGGCCAGGGCGGCCCGGACGGCAGTCTCGTACACCGCGTTCGGCGCAGGCCACGGCAACTCGACGATCTGGAGCGGAAGCCCGGCGGCACGCGCCTGGGCCTCGACCACCGCGCGCGGGACGCCGTGCGCCCCGACGCGGCCGGTCGCCCGGTCCAGCGTCGTCACCAGCCCGACGACCTCGGCGCCCTGCTGGCGGAGCCGGTGGAGCGCCCACGCAGCGTCCTTGCCGCTGCTCCACGAGAGGACGACGCTCACGCCGGGACCGCCGGCGCGGGCAGCCAGACCGGCGGCGCGACGCCGGCGGGGAGCGGCTGCACCCTGTGGAGCAGGTGCGCCCGCAGCTCGGTCGCGCTCGGGAGAAAGGAGACGATGCGGCGCGGGGTCACGGGCAGGACGAGTGGGGACGGACGCCGGCGACGCGCGCCGCACGCGCGCCGAGACCGGGCGGACACCTCCGCCCGAGGCGCTGGCGGAGGCCGTCAGCCGGGCGGCCACCGGACGCGTGGCCTGTGCACGTCGCCGAAGATAGGAGCCCCGGCGCTGGTGGAGGCCGTCGGTCGCGGGCCCGACGGGTCCCCTCCCCTGCTCGTCGCCCTCCAAACGGCGAGCCCCGGCCTCGGCGCGGGGCGCTCGGGACCGGGACTCATGGCGGAGAGGGTGGGATTCGAACCCACGGTACGGTTGCCCGCACACACGCTTTCCAGGCGTGCCCCTTCAGCCACTCGGGCACCTCTCCGGGGACGGCAAATCTACACGGTCGCGCCACCGGCGCCTTGGGAGGAACGCCGAAGAACGACCCGCCGACGGACACCGCCAGCCGCTGGCGGGCGTCGCCAGCGGCGCGGCCTCGCCCTAGACCGTCAGGATGTCTTTCTCCTTGGCGTCGAGCGCCTTGTCGATGCGGGCGACGTAGCGGTCGGTCATGTCCTGGAGGCCCTGCTCGGCCTCGTACTGCATGTCCTCCGAGAGCGAGTCGGCCGTCGTCGCCTTCTTGATCGCGTCCTTGGCCGTGCGGCGGGCGTTGCGGACCGAGATCTTGGCGTCCTCGCCGCGCGCGCGCGCGGTCTTGGCCAGGTCGCGGCGGCGCTCCTCGGTCAGCGGCGGGATCGAGATCAGGATCTGGGACCCGTTGTTGGTCGGGTTCAGGCCCAGGTTGGCCTGGGTGATCCCCTTCTCGATGGCCCCGATGGTCCCCTTGTCGTAGGGCGAGACCGTGATGAGGTCGGCCTGGGGCGCCGCCGTGCTGGCGACCTGGTTGAGCGGCATCGTGCTGCCGTAGGCCTCCACCCGGACGCCGTCGAGCATCTGGGGGTTGGCGCGGCCGGCGCGGATGGTGTTGAGCTCGTTCGAGAGGTGCTCCAGGGCGGCCTCCATGTCCATCTCGGCCTCGTCCAAGGGCTCCTGCAATGCTGGGTCGATCATCGGGGTCGGTCGGTCGGTCGGAGCTGGCGACGGGCGCCGCCAGTGGGGGGAGGGAGGGTTAGGCGTCGGCGAGCACGAGCGGGTCCACGGCCGGGTCCCAGTGGACCGTCGTGCCGACGGGCTCGCCGCGCAGGACCCGGGCAAACGTGCCCGGGCGGTTCATGTTGAACACCAGGATCGGCAGGCCGCTCTCCTTGGCCAGTGTGACCGCGGTGAGGTCCATGACCTGGAGGTCGCGCTGGATCACCTCGGCGCCGAAGATGGTGTGGTAGCGCTGGGCGTCGGCGTCGGTCTCGGGGTCCGAGGTGAACACGCCGTCGACGCGCGTGCCCTTGAGGATCACCTCGGCGTCCATCTCGGCGGCGCGGAGCGCGGCGGCGGTGTCGGTCGAGAAGTACGGGTGGCCCGTGCCGGCCCCGAACACCACCACGCGGCCTTTCTCCAGGTGCCGGATGGCGCGGCGGCGGATGAACGGCTCCGCGATCTCGTTCATGTCTATGGCCGAGATCAGGCGCGTGTGCAGCCCGACGCCCTCCAGCGCGTCCTGCAACGCCATCCCGTTGATCATGGTCGCCAGCATGCCCATGTAGTCGGCGTGGGCGCGGCTGGACATCTTGGCGCCCTCGGGCGAGACGCCGCGGAAGATGTTCCCCCCGCCGATGACCAGCGCCACCTGGGCGCCGGCGTCGACGGCCTCCTTGACGTCGCGGGCGTACTGGCCCAGCACGTGGTGGTCGATGCCGAACTCGTGGTCGCCGAGCAGCGCCTCGCCGCTCAGCTTGAGCAGGACGCGGCGGTAGCGCAGGCCGTCGCGGCGCGGCGGGTCGTCGGCATCAGGGGTCATCGGGAGCGCGGAGGGGCGGCCCAAGGTACGCCGGCCGGCGGAGGCCCGGCAACGCGCCCGGGCCGCCGCGCGCTGGCGGAGCCCGCCGGCGGCCCGGCCCGGCCCCGGCGCTCGCGCGAACCGCCAGCGGGGCGCGTCCGAGCGGGTCAGCCACGGTTTACCTTCGGGGCCCCTCTCTGCCGCCATGCCCACGCCCCCCGTCACCGGCGACCGCGCCGCCACGCGCGCGCGTCTGCTGGACGCCGCCCGCCGCTCGTTTTCCGGGGCCAGCTACGGCGAGGTCGGCGTCCGCGAGATCGCCGGCGGCGCCGGCGTCAACGCGGCCCTCGTCAACCGCTACTTCGGGTCCAAGCTGGGCCTGTTCGCCGAGGCCGTCGGCGACAGCTTCACCATCGGCAACCTGCTCGTCGGCGACCGGGCCACGCTGGGCGACCGGCTGGCCCGCTACCTCGTGCGCCCCCGGCCCGACGGCTTCGACCCGACGCTGGTCCTGCTCCGCTCGGCGGCCCACCCCGAGGCCGGCGCCGTGCTCCGCTCGGCCCTGGCCGAGCAGGTCGCCGCGCCGCTGGCGGCCTGGCTCGGCGGCGCCGACGCCCCCCAGCGCGCCGGGCTGGTGGTGGCCGTCCTGTTCGGGTTCACGCTGACCCGCGACGTGATCGGCGCGCCGGCGCTCGGCGGCGAGCGCGAGACGCTGATGCGGCACCTCGGCGCCGTGCTCCAGCGCCTGATCGACGGGGCGTAGCCCGGCGCGGCGACGGCGACCGCCAGCGGGGCGCGCACGAGGGAGACGGGCACGGCGCGCGAGACGGGGTCAGCCGTTGCCTCCCGGGGCCGGCAGAGGCCGCGGCGCCGGTGGTGGAGGCGGGGGCGGCGAGAGCGCCTCAGAGTTCAACGTGGACCGCAAGAGCCGCTCTCCCGTCGCGGCGATCACCACCACCTCGCCCCTTTCACGTCCATCGGCGAGCTCGTCGGCCACGGCGGTGGCCTCTCGGAGTGAGGTCCCCGCCTTCATGCGGATCTCCACCCGGGGCGTGGCGCCGTTTTTCCACACCGATATGCTCTCGATGGCCCCGCCGAAATCGGTGGGCGGGGCGGGAGGTGCGGGGGGTGCTGGCGGCGAGGGGGGCACGGGCGGCGAGGGGGGCGCGGGCGGCAGCGGCGAAGGCGGCGGCGGCGGCGCAGAGGGCGGCGCAGAGGGCGGCGGCGGCAACATGTCGCCGTTCAACGTGGACCGCGAGAGCCGCTCGCCGGTCGCGGCGATCACCACCAACTCGCCCCGAGCCTCGCCGTCGGCGAGCCGGTCGGCTACGGCGGTGGCTTCCTCGAGCGAGGTCCCCGCCTTCATGCGGACCTCGATCCGGGGCGTGGCGCCGTTTTTCCACACGGACACGCTCTCGATGCCTTCACCGGAGTCGGGGGGCGGCTGTGCGTCGGGGACGGCGGCCGACGCCAGAAACAGCGGGATCGCGAACAGGGCGACACCGACCAATCGGGCGAGGCGGGCGCGGTCAGGGCGGAGGTGGGTCATGGCGGTCAGGCGGTGAACGAGGGTGGACGAGGAGGCTCCGAGCGCGAGGCGCGGAGTGGGACGAGTGGTGAGGGTCGCTAGCAGACGGCCGTAGCGGGCGGCGCGGTCGGGCCACAGCCGGAGCACGTCGGCGTCGGCGACGCGCTCGCGGTCGAGGGCGAGCCCTCGGGCCAAGAGGTGGACCAGCGGGTGCCACACGAACGCGGCGCAAACGGCCTGCTCGGCCGCGTGCCAGCCAAAGTGAGCCCGGCGCACGTGGGCCAGCTCATGGGCCAGGGCAAGCTCCAACGCCTCCCCCCGCAGCCCGTCCGGAACGGCGACCAGGGGCCGCCGCCAGCCCATCGTGAACGGCGCCGAGGCCGCCCCGACCGTCCCCACGTCCACCGCGCCCCGGAGCCCCAACCGGGCACCCAACGCCCGGCTGGCGGTTCGGACCGGCGCGTCGGCCGACGGGATCGAACGCCGCGTCCGGGCCAGCCACACGACGCCGCCGGCCATCGCACCAAGCGCGACCACGGCGACGAGCGCCGCCAGCAGGGCGAGCACGCCCAGCGCCACGTCCAGGCCGGCGGTCTCGGCCTGGATGGCAACGGGCAACGCGCCGACGGCGACCTCAACGCCTCCGGGAGCCAGCGCAGGACCCGTCGGCGCCAGAGAGGGAACGAGCGGAGCCAGCAGCGGCGGACACGCGACCAGCGCGGGCAAGAGCGCCAGCGCGGCCCCCCGAGCCCACAAGCTCACCGAGGCGGACGGCCGCGCGACTCGAGTGCCAGCCTCCACCGCCAGCGCGACGACGCTCCACATCAGCACCGGCGCCCAAAACGCGGGGACCGAGGCGGAGCCGAGCTCAGCGAGCCGGGTGACGAGGTCAGTCATCGCGGACCTCGCCTCCGAGTTGGTCCAGCAGCCGGTCCACCTCCGCCTGCTCGGCCTGCGTCAGCGACTCGTGGCGGGCGAGCGTCTGGATGAGCGTCCGCGCCGAGCCGCCGAACACCTTGTCGACGACCGACGACAGCAGCGACTGGCGGACCTCCGCGGCGGGCCGGGCGGCGGTGTAGACGAACGTGGCGCCGTCGCGCTCGAACGTCAGGTAGCCCTTGTCGGCCAGGTTCTTGATCACCGTCGTAACGGTGGTGTAAGCCAGGGGCCGGTCGATCCGGTCGTGGACCTCGCGCGCCGTGGCGCGGCCCAGGCCCCAGACCTGCTGGAGGACCTCCATCTCGGTGCCGCCGAGGGTGGTGATGGGGTTTCGCATTGACATCTTCGATTCGGTTCGAACCCATGATACGAACGAGATCGAACCCTGTCAAGTCCCGCTACGAAACGGGGGCGGCGCCCGAAGACGCCGCCCCCTGCGACTGGCCGCTGGCGGCCCCCGCCCGTCAGGCGCGGGCTAGCCGCCCAGCGCGAAGCGGACGAACCGCGTCAGGCCGGCGTCGCCCTTGTCGAGCATCTGCTGGACCGTCATCGAGGAGTCCTTGACGAACGGCTGCTCGACGAGCACGTTGTCCTTGAAGTAGCGGGCCAGCTTGCCCTCGGCGATCTTGTCCAGGATCTGCTCGGGCTTGCCCTCGGCGCGGGCCTGCTCCCGGCCGATCTCGCGCTCCTTGTCCTGGAGGTCCTGGGGCACGTCGTCGCGCGTGGCGGCGATGGGGTTCATGGCCGCGGCCTGCATGGCCACGTCGCGGCCGGCGTCGGCCAGCTCGCCGTCGCCGGTCATCTCCACCAGCACGCCCAGCTTGGCGCCGGGGTGGATGTAGTCCACGACGGTCCCGCCGCTGCCGGCCTCGACGATCTCGAAGCGGCGGACGTCCACCTTCTCCCCGATCTTGCCCGTCATGTCGGTCAGCGCGTCGGCCAGCGGCCGGCCGTCGACCTCGACGGCCTGGGCCTCACCGATGCCGGCGGGCCGGGCCTCCAGGAGCGCGTCGGCGATCTTCTGGGCGAACGTCGTAAAGTCGTCGTTGCGGGCCACGAAGTCGGTCTCGCAGTTGACCTCGGCGATGACGCCCGCGGCGCCGTCGTCGGTGGTGGCGGTCACGATGGCGCCCTCGGTGGCCTCGCGGTCGGCGCGCTTGGCGGCCACCTTCTGGCCCTTGGTGCGCAAGATCTCGATGGCCTTGTCGAAGTCACCGTCGGCCTCGACGAGCGCCTTCTTGCAGTCCATCATGCCGACGCCGGTAGCCTCGCGGAGCTCCTTGACGTCCTGTGCTTTGATTGCCATGTGTCTGGGTGGGTTCGGTGGGTGTGGGGCGGGGTGCCCGGTAAAAATGAGTGTTGCGTGTTTCGTGTTGCGTATCCCGTCGGGGACTCACGCAATACGCAACACGCAACACTGCGAGCCGACCGGCCGCGGGCTGGCGGAGCGGGTCCGCCAGCGGGCCGGGCTAGGTCGTCGTCTTGTTCGCGGCGGCCTCGGACTTGGCGGCGGCCTCGGCGTCGGCCATCGTGGTGACCGGCTCGGCCTTGGCGGCCTGGTCCTCGGCGGCGGCCTCCTTGGCCTCGTCGGCGGCCCGGCTCTGGGCCTCGGCGACGGCCGCGTCGCGGTCGATGGCGCCGGCCTTCTGGCCGTCGATGATCGCGTCGGCGATGACCTTGGTGAACAAGGCCACCGATTTCATGGCGTCGTCGTTGGCCGGGATCGGGTAGTCCACCAGGTCCGGGTCGACGTTGGAGTCGACGAGGGCGATGATGGGGATGTTGAGCTTGCGGGCCTCGTCGACGGCGATGTGCTCGCGCTTGACGTCGACCACGAACACGGCGCCGGGCAGCTTGCCCATGTCCGAAATGCCGCCCAGCACGCGGTCGAGCTTCTCGAGCTCGCGCGAGCGCATGAGCCGCTCCTTCTTCTTGAGCTGGGCCGTCGTGCCGTCGGCCTCCTCACGGCGCAGCGTCTCCATGCGACGGAGCGAGCCGCGGATGGTGGCGAAGTTGGTCATCATCCCGCCCTGCCAGCGGTCGACGACGAACGGCATCCCGGCGCGCTCGGCCTCCTCGCGGACCACGTTCTGGGCCTGCTTCTTGGTCCCGATAAACAGGACCTTGCGGCCCTTCGAGGCGAACCGGGCCGCGGCGTCGGCGGCCTGGTCCAGCAGCGCCTGGGTCTGCTTGAGGTCCAGGATGTGGATGCCGCCCCGCTGCATGAAGATGTAGGGGGCCATCTTCGGGTTCCACCGGCTGGTCAGGTGCCCGAAGTGGGCGCCGGCGCGGAGGAGGTCTTCGATCTGTACGCGTGCCATGTGTTTTCTGGATGGGCGCCTGGGCGCCTGGGTTGTGCCTGGCCCCGCCGACCGCCGATCTCTCGGCCGCGCTGGCGATCCCGGTCGGCAGGGCCGTGGCCGGGACACCCGCCAGCGCGTCGGGCGGGGTGTGGGATAGGGGTTGGCTGCGCCTTCGCTGACGCGGCCGGGGCTCAGAAGGTTCGGGGTTCGCTCAGATGTGAGGCCAAGTGAACCCCGAACATCGAACCCTGAGGCCCGAGCGGTTTACCGCTTGCTGAACTGGAACTTCTTGCGGGCCTTGGGCTGGCCGGGCTTTTTACGCTCCACCATGCGCGGGTCGCGCGTGAGGTAGCCGGCGTCGCGGAGCGGCTTGCGGAGCTCGTCGTTGAAGTCCACGAGCGCGCGCGCGATGCCGAGCTGGATGGCCTCGGCCTGGCCGGTCAGCCCGCCGCCCTTGGCGTTGACGAGCACGTCGAACTGTCCGCGGAGCTCGGTCAGGTCCAAGGGCGCCGTCGCCGAGGCCTGGCGGATGGTCGTGGGCAGGTACTCGGCGAGCGGCCGCTTGTTGACCACGACGTTGCCCGAGCCGGGGCGGAGGTAGACACGAGCGACCGACGTCTTGCGGCGGCCGACGGCCTGGAACTGGGTTGCCATAATGCGGTGGGGTGGGTCTGCTGGCGGCGACCGCCAGCGGGTCCGGGGCCGCAGGCGGCGTGCCTGCGGGCGCCCGGCTAGATGTCGAGCGGCTGGGGCTGCTGGGCCTCGTGCGGGTGCTCGGGGCCGGTGTAGACGTGGAGCTTCTTGTACAGCTGGCGGCCGAGCTTGGTGCGCGGCAGCATGCCCTTGACGGCGTTCTCGACGATGAACTCCGGCTTCTTGGCGCGGATCTCCTTCGGCGAGCGCTCCTTGATGCCGCCCGGGTAGCCCGAGTGGCGGAAGTACTGCTTGTCGGTCTCCTTGGCCCCCGTAAAGCGGACCTTCTCGGCGTTCACGATCACGACGTGGTCGCCGACGTCCATGTGGGGCGTGTACTCGGGCTTGTGCTTGCCGCGCAGGATCGTGGCCACGCGCGCCGCCAGCCGGCCGACGACGAGGTTCTCAGCGTCTACCACGTGCCAGGCGGCCTCGACGTCGCCCGGGCGGGCGCTGTAGGTCTTGAACGAGGTCGTGTTCATAACGGGGCGGGCGCGGGGCCCGGAGATCGGGGCGCCCGGTCGAGGAGCGCAGAGAGAAACGCAGGAGGAGCGCTTGAGACGGCTCCCTGCCAGCCGAAACATGGCCAGTGGCCCGGGGCGGCGTGGCCGCGCAGTCCAGGCGCAATCGAAGGGGAGAAGCTAGCCCCCTCCCCTCCCCACGGCAACGTGCCGGGCCCCTCTTCCCCCCGTCTTCGGCCGGGTTCAAGGATTCTTCCCCGGCTCCGACTGGCCTCTATCTTGTTGTCTGCACGTCGTTTCCTCAGACTGTTGGCCCCGTCCGGCTCCTCCCCGCTCACCCGCGTCGCCCGGCGGCTCCCGTTCGCCGTGGACGACTACGACGCCGCACGCGCAGCGTTCGCCCAGTGGGAGCGGTCGCGGACGAAGGCCCATGAGGACGTCCTCCGGGTGTGGTGCTACGGCTACGTGCTGTGGTACTTCTACTCCCAGTTCGCGCGCGAGCGGACGAGCGGCGCGAGCGACCTCGACGCCGCCGTCGCCCGGGCCCTGGAGCGGGTGTACCGCTCCTTCCCGTCGGTCCGCGACCCCGACCGGTTCCCGAACTACGTGAGCAAGATCTGCCGGAACGTGCTCCTGAGCCACCGCACGCGGCGGCGCGAGGCCGTGGAGTTCACCGACTGGACCGTCTCGGTGATGCCCGACGAGGCCGAGGGCCACGACCTGGTCCTAGCGCGCCGCCTGATCGCCCGGTCGATCGCCACGCTCCCCCCCGCCATCCGCCGGGTCGCCCAGATGCGGATCCTCGACGGCCAGTCCTACGACGCCATCGCGGAGGCCACCCAGCGGCCCATCGACAGCGTGCGGACGTACGCCTCCAAGGCCGCCGCCCGGCTCCGCCAGGACCCCACGATCCAGGACCTGCTCAGCGACGGCGCCCCGTGAGCGCCCACGCGCGGCGCGCTGGCGGAGGCCGCAGGCCGGGGGAGGCGCCGGCCGGAGCCGCTAGCCGGGGGGCGCGGTGAGAACGGACCCGGCGGGGTGGGTAGGTCGCACGGCCGGCCGGGGTCTAGCCGACCCGACCGCGCCCCGTCGCCTGCTGCCCTCGCCCCCTGCTCCCGGTCACTCTGGCCTCGCCGGTGCCCGCCAGCGACGCCGACCTCGGCGGCTCCGCACACGACGGACGGACGCCCTGCCGTTCAGGGATCCTCGGTGAGCAACAAGTGATTAGGGAGTGGGCAGGCCCCGGCCTCCCCACCTCCCCTGCGGACCCCTCCTCGTCGTGGCCGACCTTGACGCCCTACTCGACGCCTACCCGTCCCTGTCCCCCAGCGACCGGGTAATGGTCGACGTGCTCGCCGGGGCCCGGCCCGAGCGGCAGGCCGCGTACGCCGAGGCGCGCCGGCTGGCGGCCCTGGTCGACGCCGCCTCGGCCCAGACCTCCGCCGCCGACCTGGCCCGGGTGGCCGTGGCCCGCCGCCTGGGCGGGGCGCCGCCCGAGGCGGCGCGGGCGGACCGAGACCGCGAGGCGAGCGCCGACCTGGCCCGACACCAGGACGCCATCGAGGAACGGCTGGACGAGCTAGAGGCCGAGGCCGAGGACCCGCTGGCCCTTTTCGAGCGGCTGACGGGGCAGCCCCTCCCCGACCTAGTCCAAGGGCCGAGGACCGCGCCCAGCGGCCCGAACGCGTCCGGGCCCCGCCTGCCCGCCGTCGCTCGCGCGGTGATGGCGGCGGCCCTGCTGGCCGTCGGGTACGGCGTGCTCTACGCCGCCTCCACCGCGCGGGCCACGGTCCGGGAGCAGGTGGCCGATCTGGGCGCGGTCGGCGCCGTCTGGCTGCCCTCGTCGCGCGCCGGGCCTCTCGCCCAAGCGTTCACGGCCGTCCGCCACGCGCGGCGGTCGACGCTGGGCCTGTTCCCACACTACGACCCGGCCGGCCTGGACCGCGCCGCCCAGGCGCTCGCGGCCGAGGCCGCGGCGGCCGAGGCCCCGTCGTGGCAGTCCCAGGAGGCGCGGCTGACGCTGGCCCGCGTCCACCTCTACCGCCAGCGCGACGTGGACGCGGCCCGCGTGCTGGGCGGGCTGGTGCGCGAGGGCGGCACGCGCGCCCCGGCGGCCCGCCGGATCTTGGACTTTATCCGGGCGCAGGGCGCGGCCTAGGTCTCGTGCGGAGACTCCCAGGGGCCGTCATCCTGAGCAAAGCGAAGGATCTCGACTCGGAGTCCGTCGGCTATCGGGACCCGATTCGCGGGCTCGATGCATCGGCACCGAGATTCCTCACTAGCGTTCAGGATGACGAGGTGACGTTTTCGCACAGGGCCTAGCGCGTCCTTCCGGTCCCTCGCGCCCTGGTCCCGGGGCCGCCGCACGGCAGGACGCCAGTGACAGGTCGATGGCACCGGCCGGGCCTAGCTTGCCCCAGTCCCCCCTTGCGCCATGTACGCCTACGTCTCCGGCACGCTCGCCGACAAAAAGCCGACCGCCGCCGTGATCGAGGCCGGCGGCATCGGGTACCGCCTGCTCATCCCCGCCTCGTCGTTCGAGAAGCTGCCGGCGGTCGGCCAGCCCGCTCGGCTGATGACCACCTTCGTCGTGCGCGACGACGCCCAGGTGCTCTACGGGTTCGCCACCGAGCCGGAGCAGACGGCCTTCGAGACGCTGACGGCCGTCTCGGGCGTGGGGCCGAAGCTGGCGCTGGCGGCGCTGAGCGCCATGAGCCCGTCGGAGCTGCGCGACACCGTCGTGGCCGGCGACGCGGCCATGCTGACGCGCGTGCCCGGGGTCGGCAAGCGGACGGCCGAGCGGCTGATCGTCGAGCTCCGCGACAAGCTGGCGGGCATGGACGGGCTGGACGCCGGCGGCTCGATGGGCGGCGACAGCGCGGCCTCCGAGGCGCGCGCCGACGCGCGCTCGGGGCTGGAGGCGCTGGGCCTGAGCCGCGCCGAGGCCGAAAAGCGCCTGCGCAAAGTGCTCCGGGCCCACCCCGGCAGCCAGTCGGCCGAGGACATGATCCGACTGGCCCTGCGCGAGGCCTGAGCCGGCGCGTGGACACGATCGGGTAACACGCCGGGCGACCGGGACGGCCTAGCTTGGCGCGCGGCCTCCCCCCTGTCCCCAGCCCCGATGCCCGACGTGCCCCCTCCCCAACGAGACGGCGCCGCCACCGTACTCGTCGTCGACGACGAGCCCGACCTGGCCGAGTTGATCCGGTACGCCCTGGAGACCGAGGGCTACCGCGTGCTCACCGCCGCCGACGGCGTGGCGGCGCTCCAGATCGCCGAGGCCGAACGGCCGGACCTGGTCGTGGTCGACGTGATGATGCCGCGGATGGACGGGCTCGCGCTCACCGAGCAGATCCGCCAGCGCGCGGCGCTCCGCCTGACGCCCGTCCTGATGCTGACCGCGCGCACCGGGGAGCGCGACGAGATCACGGGCCTGAGCGCCGGCGCCGACGACTACCTGCCCAAGCCGGTCTCGCCGCGCCGGCTGGTGAGCCGCGTCCAGGCACTGCTGCGGCGCGGCGCCCGCGAGGGGACCGCCACCACGAGCACGGTGCGCGTCCACGACCTGGTGATCGACCGCGACCGCTACCTCGTCGAGCGCGAGGGCACCGGCGAGACGTTCCGCCTGCCGCGCAAGGAGTTCGAGCTGCTGTTCTTCCTGGCCAGCCACCCCGGCCGCGTGTTCGAGCGCGACGAACTGCTGAGCGCCGTCTGGGGCACCGAGGTGGTCGTGGTGGACCGGACCGTGGACGTGCACGTACGCAAGATCCGGGAAAAGATCGGGAGCGACTACATCGGGACCGTCAAGGGCGTCGGCTACCGGCTGGCGGAGGCGCTCGGCGACGGCGCGCCGGCGGTCGGCTAGCACCGCGGCGCGCACGACCGGCTGCGCGTGCGCCGTTCCGTCACCCAGAGCGCCGCCCGCGTACCTTTCGGCATGGAACCCCACGTCTACACCCGCGACGAGTCGGGCCGCCAGCGCGGCTGGGTCGAGGTCGTGTGCGGGAGCATGTTCAGCGGCAAGACCGAGGAGCTGCTCCGGCGCCTCAAGCGCGCCCGGATCGCGCGCCAGAAGGTGGCCCTGTTCAAGCCGGCCACCGACACCCGGTACGACGCCACGGCCGTCGTGAGCCACGACGCGACCGCGATGCCGTCGGAGGTGGTCCACACGGCCGCCCCGATCTTGCTGCTGGCGGACGACGCCGACGTGGTGGGCATCGACGAGGCCCAGTTTTTCGGGCTCGACCTGGTGGACGTGGTGCAGACGCTGGCCCGCGACGGCCGCCGCGTGATCCTGGCCGGGCTGGACCAGGACTTTCTCGGCCGCCCCTTCGAGCCGGTCCCCCAGCTGATGGCCGTCGCCGAGCACGTGACCAAGCTCCACGCCGTCTGCGTGCGGTGCGGCGCCCCGGCCAACCACTCCCAGCGGATCGTGCCCGACGGCGCGCGCGTGCTGGTGGGCGAGACCGAGGCCTACGAGCCGCGCTGCCGGAGCTGCTTCCGCGCAGGGGCCGTGGCCGCCGACCCGGTGGCGACCCTCCGCGAGACGGACGCCGAGGCCGCGCCGCCCGACGCCGACCGCCAGCCGGAGGACCCCACGCTCGCGCTCTGATGGACCTTGTCACCGCCGCCACCGCTTTCGCCGTGCTGACGCTCGTCGCGTCGGTCGTGCTCGGGTGGGTCGCCGACCTCAAGCGCTCCGGCGGCGCCGCCTCGGCGCGCGAGAGCCGGGCGGCGTCGGAGCGCGACGGCCGGCCGGCGTTCTACACCTCGCGCGAGGACCGCGCCCAGGCCATGCGCGACCGGATCCGCAGGGAGCGCCGACGCCGCGAGCGCGCCCGGACCGCCGCCGGCGTCGGCGGGGCGTGGACGCCGCCGCCCCGCCCCGACCGCGCGCCGGCGCCGCTGGCGGAGGCGCCCGACGCCGCCCACCGGGCCACGCTCGGCCTGGGCCCAGGACCCGTCACGGCGGACGCGCTCCGCCGCCACTACCGCCAGCAGGTGGCGGCCTACCACCCCGACCGCGTGGCCGGGCTGGGCCCCAAGCTCCAGCGGCTGGCCGAGGAGGAGACCAAGTCCATCAACCAGGCCTACGCCTACTTTAAGGCTCGGCTGACGAGCGAGTAACCGCTCCCCCGAGATCGACCGCGGCGGCCCGCCCGCGGCGGCAGTCCGCCGATTTTGCACAGTCCGTGCGCCGAGAGGTCACGGGGAGGCCCTAACTTTCAGCCTCCCTTGAAATCACGCCGCGCCGCCGGACACGCTATGGACCACAAAGAAGGACAGTACAAAGTCGCCGACCTCTCGCTCGCCGACGAAGGGCGGATGCGGATCGAGTGGGCCGAGAGCCGGATGCCGGTGCTGATGAGGCTCCGCGAGGAGTACAGCCAGTCGCAGCCGTTCAAGGGCTACAAGATCACCGGCTGCCTGCACGTGACCAAGGAGACGGCGGTCCTGATCGAGACGCTCAAGGCGTGCGGCGCCGAGGTCTCGTGGAGCGGCTGCAACCCGCTCTCGACCAACGACTCGGTCTCGGCCGCGCTCGCGCTCGGCCCCAAGGGCGACGGCGACGGCGTCGAGATCTACGCCTGGTACGGCCAGGACACCGAGGCCTTCTACTGGTGCATCGACCGGACCATCGACAAGACGCCCGACACGACGCTGGACGACGGGGCCGACCTCATCTTCCGCGTCCACAGCGCGTTCCCCGAGAAGCTGGCCGACATCATCGGCGGATCGGAGGAGACCACGACCGGCGTCCACCGCCTCCGCGCGATGGCCGACGACGGCAAGCTGGGCTACCCGGTCTACGCCGTCAACGACGCCGAGACCAAGTGGGACTTCGACAACGTCTACGGCACGGGCCAGAGCACGCTCGACGGCATCCTGCGCGCCTCGTCGGTCCTGATCGCCGGCAAAAACTTCGTCGTCGCCGGCTACGGCCACTGCGGCCGCGGCGTCGCGATGCGGGCCAAGGGCATGGGCGCCAACGTCATTGTCACCGAGGTCAAGCCGACCGCCGCCCTCAAGGCGACGCTGGACGGCATGCGCGTGATGACGATGGAGGAGGCGGCCAAGGTGGGCGACATCTTCGTGACCGCGACGGGCATGAAGGACATCATCCGCGGCGAGCACTTCGTGTCGATGAAGGAGGGCGCCATCGTGTGCAACACGGGCCACTACGACGTCGAGCTGAACCTGGGCGAGCTGGCCGAGGTGTCCCAGGACACGCGGATGATCCGTGAGGACAACCGCGAGTACACGATGGACAACGGCAAAAAGGTCTACGTCCTGGCCGATGGCCGCCTGGTCAACCTGGCCGCCGCCGAGGGCCACCCGTCCGAGGTGATGGACATGAGCTTCGCCAACCAGTTCCAGGCCCACCTGGCGCTGATCCAGGCCAAGGAGGCCGGCGAGGACATGCCGAACACGGTCCTCGACCTGCCCGAGGAGCTCGACCAGCAGATCGCCCGCGTCAAGCTGGAGACGATGGGCATGGAGATCGACGCCCTGACCGACGACCAGGTGACCTACGCGACGGACTACTCCGCCGGCACCTGATCACACCGACCCGCTGGCGGTCGCTCTCGCCGAGCGTGACCGCCAGCCCCCGACCGGGGTCCGCTACCGCCATAGCGTCCCGGATAGCGCGCCCGTTCCCGTTTCTCGCGGGGCGGGCGCGCGCCTGTTTGGGCCCCGGCGTCTCGCTCTCGCGCAGGCGCCGGGCGGAGGCGCCGGGCGGAGGCGCCGGGCGGAGGCCGGGCCCCGCCGGCGCGGCCCGCCAGCGGGCGCCGGAGAACCTTTCGCGGCGCGGCGGCTTGGACCGACCCTTCCCAAAGCTGCCGTGCCCGAGCCCTCCCCCTTCGTCGCCGACGTGCAAGCCGCGCGGCGCGCCTACCGCCGCCCGGCCGGGCTCCGCGCCCAGGCCGACGCGGCCGTCGAGGCCGCCCTCGCCCTGCTCTTCCCCGAGTTCGCCGCCGGCCGCGACGCCGCGGCGGCCCAAGCCGACGCCCGCCGGTTCCTCGACTTGATGGCGGGCCTGCTCTGCTGCGCCGCGCCCGACCGCGCCGACGACTTGGCGAGGCAGTCGCTGACCGGGCTGGCCGCCCTGCGCGACGCGCTGCTCCTGGATGCCCAGGCCACGTACGACGGCGACCCGGCCGCCGAGTCGGTCGAGGAGGTGATCCTGGCCTACCCCGGCTTCTACGCCACGGCGGTCTACCGGCTGGCGCACGCGCTCTGGCGCGAGTCCGTGCCGCTCGTGCCGCGCCTGCTCGCCGGGCACGCCCACCGCGAGACGGGCGTCGACATCCACCCCGGCGCCCAGATCGGGCGCCAGTTCGCCATCGACCACGGGACGGGCGTCGTGATCGGCGAGACGGCCGTCGTGGGCGACCGCGTGCGCGTGTTCCAGGGCGTTACGCTGGGCGCGCTCTTTGTCGAGAAAGACCTCGCGCAGACCAAGCGTCACCCGACGGTCGAGGACGACGTGGTGCTCTACGCCAACGCCATCGTGCTGGGCGGCGAGACCACGGTCGGCGCCGGGAGCACCATCGGCGGCAACGTCTGGCTCACGCGCTCGGTCCCGCCCGGCTCCGTCGTCACGCACGTGGCCCAGATCCGGACCCAGGACGGCAAGACCGCCCCCCTCATCGAATACCACATCTAGCCATGCCCGTCCCCAGCGTTCTCGACACCATCGGCGGCACGCCGCACGTCAAGGTCAACCGCCTCTACGGCCCCGACGCCAACGTCTGGATCAAGCTGGAGCGCGCCAACCCGGGCGGCTCCATCAAGGACCGGATCGCGCTGTCGATGATCGAGGCGGCCGAACAGAGCGGCGAGCTGGAGCCCGGCGGGACCATCGTCGAGCCCACGTCGGGCAACACCGGCGTCGGCATCGCGATGGTGGGCGCGGTCAAGGGCTACCGCGTGATCCTGGCCATGCCGGAGTCGATGTCCGTCGAGCGCCGCAAGCTGATGGCCGCCTACGGCGCCGAGTTCGTGCTCACGCCCGCGAGCGGCGGCATGAAGGGCGCCATCGCCGGCGCCCAGGAGGTGCTGGACCGGACGCCCGGCGCGGTCATGCTCCAGCAGTTCGAGAACCCGACCAACCCCCAAATCCACCAAGAGACGAGCGCACGCGAGATCCTGGACGACTTCCCCGACGGTTTGGACGCGTTGATTACGGGCGTCGGGACGGGCGGCCACATCACGGGTATCGCCCGGGTGCTGCGCCGCGAGATGCCCGACTGCCAGATCTGGGCCGTCGAGCCCCAGGAGTCGCCGGTGATCTCGGGCGGCGAGCCCGGCCCGCACCCGGTCCAGGGCATCGGCGCCGGCTTCATCCCCGAGAACCTCGACACCGACCTGATCGACGGCGCGGTCCAGGTGTCGGGCGACGACGCACGGGCGTGGGCTCGGCGCGCGGCGCGCGAGGAGGGGCTGCTGGTCGGCATCTCGTCCGGCGCCTCGCTGGCGGCCGTCGCCCAGAAGCTGCCCGACCTCAAGGACGGCGCGCGCGTGCTGACCTACGCCTACGACACCGGCGAGCGCTACCTCTCGGTGGGCGGCCTGTTCGACGCGCCCGAGGTCGAGGCGCCCGCGGCCAAGGTGTAGCCCGCCCCGCTGGCGGACGCGCTCGCCGGGACGGACCGCCAGCGGCCGGCGCCGGCGGGCGGGTGGCGCCTCGCGACGGGCGCCCGGCCTCCCTTGCCCCCGTCCCCTCTGGCGTGGCCGCAGAGCGCGTCGCGTCGGTCCTGGCCGGGGCCGTGGCGACGAGCCCGGCCGGCCCACACCTCTCGACGTCTGCCGAGGCGCTCGCGCGCGCGGCTCCTCGCCGATCACTGCATGCCCCCTGAGCGCAACGCCCTGGCCCTGGCCGCCCTCGCGGCGGCGACGTGGTCTCTCGCCGGCGTCTGGGTGCGGTGGCTGCCCGCCGTCCCGCTGCCCACGCTCGTGGCCGGGCGGATGGCGCTCGCGCTGGTGGCGCTGGCGCCGGTCGTGTGGTGGCGCCGCGGCCAGCTGGGCCGCCCGAGCCCTGCGCTCGCCGGGCTGGCGGTGCTGATGGGCGCCTACTATGCGGCCTCGGTCGCGTCTTTCCGGCTGGCGCCCGTCGCCGAGGCGACGCTGTTCATCAACTCGTCGCCGCTGTTCGCGGTGGCGTGGGCTGGGCTCCGCCGCGAGCCGCTGACGCGCCGCCAGCTGGTCGGCACGGCGCTGGCGCTCGCCGGCGTGGCCGTAGTCATCGGCCCAGGCCTCTTTTCGGGCGCCGACGCCGACCGCCAGCGGGTCGCGGGCGACGGGCTGGCGCTGCTCGCCGCGGCCGGCATGGCGGCGTACTCGGTCGCGTTCCAGCGGCTGGGGCCCAGGGCGCCGTCGCCGCTGCTGGCGACGGCGGCCGCGTTCGCGCTGGGCGCCGCCGCGCTAGCGGTGTGGCTCGGCGTGGCTGGGGCCGAGGCGGGTGCGGGGCTGGACGGCCCTCGGCCCCGGGGCGCGCTCGTCGCGCTAGCCGTGGTCTCGACGGCCGTGCCCACGCTGGCCTACAGCACGGCCTCGCGGCGGCTTCCGCCCGTCGTCGTGACCACCACGCGGCTGTTGACCCCGGCGTTCGCGGCCGTCGCGGCGTGGCTGATGCTGGGCGAGGTGCCGTCGGCGTGGCTCGTGCCGGGTGGGGCGCTGGTCGTCGGCGGCCTGGCGGTGTCGCTGCGCCGCTGACCGCTCGGCCGGGCGCGTCCGCCAGCGTGCCGCGAGGTGCGGGTAGATTCCGGCCTCACCTCTCCAGAGAACGCATGGGACGGATGTTCGAGAAGCGCAAGCACACCATGTTCGCGCGCTACGACCGCATGGCGAAGCAGTTCGCCCGCATCGGCAAGGACATCGTGATCGCGGTCAAGGCCGGTGGGCCGGACCCGGACATGAACCCCCAGCTT
The DNA here is from genome assembly GCA_947493945.1 of uncultured bacterium. Lineage (GTDB taxonomy): Bacteria > Bacteroidota > Rhodothermia > Rhodothermales > Rubricoccaceae > Rubrivirga. Next base: position 791,887 of record CANLSR010000001.1, read on the forward strand.
CGGCGCGTGATGCAGAACGCCAAGGGCGTCAACATGCCCAAGGACAAGGTGGACGCCGCCGTCAAGCGGGCGATGGGCAAGGACACGGCGAGCTACGACGAGGTGCTCTACGAGGGCTACGGCCCCCACGGCGTCCCGCTGCTCGTCGCCGCAGCGACCGACAACGTGAACCGAACCGTCGCCAACTTGCGCGCGGTGCTGTCGCGCGGAGGCGGCAACTTGGGTACGGCGGGCTCGGTCGCGTTCCAGTTTGCCAAGATGGGCTCGTTCTCGCTCGACCCGGCCGACGTGCCGGACCGCGACGAGCTCGAGTTGGAGCTGATCGACGAAGGGCTGGAGGAACTGGACGAGGGCACCACCGAGGACGGCCGCGACGTGCTCGTGGCCCGGTGCGCGTTCTCGGACTTTGGCCAGATGCAGCGTGCGCTGGAGACGCGAGGCATCGAGCCGGTCGCCTCCGAGGTCGAGTACGTCCCCTCCACCACGACCGACCTGGGCGACGACCAGGCCGACGCCGTCCTGGAACTGGTCGCCCGGCTGGAGGCCGACGAGGACGTGCAGCAGGTCTTCCACAACCTCGCCTGAGCCACTGGCGGAAGCCGTCCGCCAGCGGGGCGCGCTAGCGGATGTCGAGCAGCGTCACCTCGAAGATCAGCGTCGAACCGCCCGGGATTACCACGTTGTCGTCGCGGTCGACTTGGTCTTCGTCGCCGTACCCCAACTCCGGCGGGACCGTGAACGTCCGGGTCTCACCGATGGCCATGCCCACGACGCCGTTGCGGAAGCCAGGGATGACGTTGGGCAGAAAAAGCAGCGCGCGGTCGTTCTGGTCGAACACCGTTCCATCTTCGAGACGCCCCTCGTAGGCCACGATAACGCGGCTTTCGGCCTCGGCAACGCCGGAGGACGAGTCGCAGGCGGCGAGGGCGAGTAGGACTGCGAAAAGAGAGAGCGTACGCATGGGTGCCGGGGAACGGGGGCTCTAACCTAGCGCTGCGGGCAGACCGCCGGACGCTCCCCGCTGGCGGAAGCCGTCCGCCAGCGGCTCAGGGTCAGTCCGACAGGAACGAGACGCCGGTCAACTGCTCGCACGCAGACCACAGGCGAGCCCGCGTCTGGGCGGCCAGCGCGGCCTTGGGCGGGTTGACCTCGACGGGCCGGCCGCGGAAGCCGTGCTTCGGGCCGTAGAAGGCGCCGCCGCGCGCGAGCGGGTCCGTCCCGGCGCGGAGCTGGGGGAGCGCGCCCTCGGCCTCCGTCATCGCGACGCGGTCCATCGTCAGGCCGTAGAGCGCCTTCTCGATGCCCGAGTCGCTCTGGTCGGCGCTCGTCGTCTGGAGGTTGGTGTTGGACAGGCCGGGGTGGGCGGCCAGCGACACCGTCGAGGCGCCCGCGTCTTGGAGGCGGCGGTTCATGTCGAGCCCGAGCATCAGGTCCGCCAGCTTGGACTGGTTGTAGGCCCGCCACCGGCCGTACGTCCGCTGGCCCTGAAGGTCTCCAAAGTGGATCGACCCGCCCCACGCGGCCATACTCGACAGCCACACCACGCGGCTGCCGTCGGTCGCGAGCAGCCGGTCGAGCAGGCGACCCGCCAGCGCGAAGTGTCCCAACACGTTGACGCCGAACTGGGTCTCGAACCCGTCGGCCGTCTCGCTGCGCGGGATCGCCATGACGCCGGCGTTGCAGTAGAGCACGTCGATGCGGTCCGGCGCCCGCTCGTCGGCAAACTGGCGGACCGAGTCCAAGCTGGCCAGGTCCAGGGTCTCGACGTCGAGGTCGGCGTCGGGGATCTCGCGCACGACCTCGGCGCGGGCGCGGCGGCCTCGGTCCTCGCTGCGGCACGCCATCACCACACGGGCGCCCTTGCGCGCCAGCTCGCGCGTCGTCTCCAGGCCAAGCCCGCTGTTGGCGCCAGTCACGACGGCGGTACGCCCGGTGAGATCGGGAATGTCGGAGGCGGTCCAGGCAGGCATCGGTCGAGGGAAAGGGGCGCCGTGTACGCGCATCGTCCGGCAGGAATCCACGGCGCCCCGCCCCGCTGGCGGTTTCGGTCGGCGGCTCCGTCCCCGACCGGGGATCAGCGGGTGGCGAAGGGCGTCCGAGTCGGCCACGCCCCGAGTCTCGTGCCCGATCCCATCCGCTCCGGCGATGTCGTCCTGATCACCGGCGCCTCGGCGGGCATCGGCCGGGCGCTGGCGCTCCAGCTAGCCGCGCGCGGCTGCCGCCTGGCCCTCGCCGCGCGCGGCGCCGACAAGCTGGAACGCGTCGCCCAAGCCTGCCGCCAGCGGGGCGGCCAGGCGCTAGCGGTCCCCACCGACGTAGCCGTCGAGGCCGAGTGCCGCGCGTTCGTGGACGCGGCCGTCGAAGAGTGGGGCCGCGTCGACGTGCTGGTCAACAACGCGGGCATCTCGATGTGGGCGCGGTTCGACGAGCTGGAGGATCTGGAGTCGATCCGCCGGATCATGGACGTCAACTACTTCGGCGCCGTCGCCTGCACGCACGCCGCGCTCCCTTATCTGAAGCGGACGCGCGGGCGGATCGTCAACGTGGCCAGCCTGACCGGGAAAACCGGCGTCCCTACGCGGACCGGCTACGCGGCGTCGAAGCACGCGATGGCCGGCTTTTTCGACTCGCTCCGCATCGAACTGGCCGACGACCGCGTGAGCGTCACGACCGTCTACCCCGGCTTCGTGGCAACGGGCGTCCGCCGCCACGCCTTCGGGCCGGACGGCCAGCCGCTGGGCGAGAGCCCCGTCGACGAGGCCGCCGTGATGACGGCCGACGAGTGCGCCCGCCTGACCCTGGAGGCCGCCGACGACCGACGGCGCGAACTCGTGATGACCGCGCGCGGCAAGCTCGGTGTGTGGGCCAAGCTGGTCGCGCCCGGCTTGGTGGACCGGCTGGCGCGGCGCGCCATCGAGGCCGGCCGCTAAGCGCCGCTACACGTCGCCGGGCGTGTTGACGTTGTGGAGCGCACCGCCCTCGACCTCGGCCTCGCCCACCGCCAGCCGGTCGAGCAGGGCGTGGAGCGCCAGCCGGCCCGCTCGGATCTGATCCGCCACGACCGGCGCGACGGTCCGCACGCGCCACAGCGCGCACGTCGGCTGGCGGCGGCCGTCGGCGGTGGCGACGATGACGTCCAGGCCGTCGGCGTCTCCTGTGAGAAGCGGGCGGAGCGCGGCGGGCGTGAGGCAGGGCAGGTCAACGGCCGCAGACAGCAGCCACGGCGTCTCAGCGGCGCCCAAACCGGCCGCCAGCCCGGCGAGCGGACCGCCATCGGGCACGGCGTCCAGCACCACGCGCGCGGCGATGGGATAGGTCCGAGGCTCGGCGCCCGTCGCCACCAGCATCGTGCCGGCGTGGGCCGCCAGCGCGGCGTGGACGAGCGACACGAACGGCAACCCGCCCAGCTCGGCCAGCGCCTTATCGGTGCCGAACCGAGTGCTGGCACCGCCGGCCAGGATCAGCCCGGTGACGTCGGCGGGGTCATGCATCGGGACGAGGGAACGTGTCATGGGCGCCGGTCTCGCGGTGGTCACAGGCGTAGTCCTTCTCGACGGCGACCTGGAGCGTCCGCCCGTCGCCGGCGGATTGCTCGCCGTACAGCCCCTCTCGGTCGTCCTCGGCCCAGACGGCGACGTCGGCGCGCGACACCGCGACCGTCAGCGCCGATCCGTCCAGGCTCGCCGTCGGCTGGCGGATGTCTTCGGCGCGGAGCATAACCGCCAGCGCGGCGCCGGGGGCGACGTGGGTTGCGCTCTCGACCACGCCCGTTTCGGCCAGTTGGGCGACCTCGGCCTGGCTCAGCCTGAGGCGGACGGAGTCGCCGTGCACGCGGAGCTTCACAGGCCCAGGCGCTCAGCGCCGGCGTAGACGTTGAACCGCCCGTCGCGGACGAACCCGAACAGCGTCATTCCGTGCTCCTCGGCCAAATCCACCGCCAGCGACGAGGGCGCGCCGACGGCGGCCAGCACCGGGACTCCGGCCACCAACGCCTTTTGAGCCAGCTCGAAGCTGGCGCGCCCGCTCACGACCAGAACGCTGGCGCTCGGCACCGACGCTCCCGCTAACAAGAACGAGCCGATCACCTTGTCGACGGCGTTGTGCCGCCCCACGTCCTCCCGCACGACCACTGCGCGCTCGCCGACCACCAGCGCGGCGGCATGGATTCCGCCCGTCTGCTCGAACGCGCCCTGGCGCTGGCGGAGCAAGTCGGGCAGAGCGTGAACGTCGTTGGCGCTCAACATCGGGCCGTCGGGCAGCGGCGGCCCGGCGATCACGCCGACGGCGTCGAGCGAGGCCTTGCCGCACACGCCGCAGCTGGACGTGGTGTAGACCGAGCGCTCCAACCGGCTGGCGTCGAACGCGACGTGATCCGCCAGCTGCACCACGACGATGTTGGGGTCGGTCTGGCGTCCCTGAAGCGGCGCCGGCGTCACCGAGACCAAGTCGCTCGGCGAGCGGATCACGCCCTCCCCGGCCAAGAAGCCGGCGGCGAACTCGGCGTCGTGGCCGGGCGTCCGCATCGTCACTGCCAGCCGCTGGACGTGCTCCTGACCGCGGCGCTGGAAGCGGAGCCGGATCTCCAACGGCTCCTCGACCGCCAACCAGTCATCGGCTGTTGACGCCGCTCCGCCGCGCACCTTGACTACTCGGCGCCCGGTGACGCTCGCCGCGCTGGCGGAAGGCGCCAGCGGGACGGCGGCGGCCGTGCCGGTCACGGCTTTGCCCCGTCCTTGCCGTCGTGGTTGGAGTAGACCGGCGGCTGTGGATCGTGGAGTTGGGTGCCGAGCGAGCCGACGAGCGTGAGCAGCGCGTCGAGCCCACGCCGGACCTCGGGCTGGCGGACTTTGGCTAGCACCGAGAGCGTACCCGGCGCGTCGTCGCTCTCGTCCAGGCGGTCGCCCGCGGCTCGAAGCGCGCGCTCCAACGCCGCGGCAAAGCGGTCCACGCCATCCGAGTCGATCTGGCCGAGCAGCTTGACCAAGGTCAGCAGGTTGGCCAGGCCCGTCCGCCCCTCATCGGAGTTGAGGCCTTTGAGCGCGACCGCCATCACGTCCTGGAACTGCGCCAGCAGCCCGTTCGCCACGCGCAGCGTGCCCGACGTGTGGAGCGTCTCCAGCAGCCGCGCTAGGTCATCCTCCGCCGTAAACGCCTGCTGACCGGGTTGGGCGTGCGGATAGTCGAAGTCAATGGGAGAAGCCATAGGAGGGATGCGGGATTGGGGATACGGGATGCGGGGGAAACGATGCGGGACGAGGCCTCTCCCTCGTCCCCCATGCCTTATCCCTCATCCCTCGCATACCCCACCGGCGGGCGCTGGACGACGGGAAGCTCGTAATCGGGCCGCGCCCACTTGCGCTCCACCTCGACGCCGTCCTGGGGCGTGGGATTTCCGTAGCGGTGGTGCGTGGCCGGGATCGGCCGGCGTCGGCGCCCGCCCGCTGGCGGACCGTCCAGGCGCTCCATCTGGACCGCCAGCTCTTTGTAGGCCGGCGTGTGGCTGTCAGGGTCGATCACGTTCGAGGTGAGGTAGTTGACCGCGTGCTCGGCCGACGACAGCGGCATCCACAGCTCGCCGTCGCGCACCTGGTCGCTGACCAGCACCTGGACCTCGACCTTGCCGCGCCGCGACGCCAGCCGCACCCAGTCGCCGGTCTCGACGCCGCGCTCGGCCGCCAGCGGCTCGGAGACTTCGACGTAGGTGCCGGGCACGAGCGCGTTGAGGCCCGCCGAGCGGTGCGTCTGGTTGCCCACGTGGAAGTGCTCCAGGGTCCGGCCCGAGTTGAGGTGCAGCGGGTACTGGTCGTCCGGTTGGTCGCTGGGCTCGGTCCATTCGAGCGCGTAGAGCCGTGCCTTGCCCTCAGGCAGGTGGAAGCCGTCGGTGTAGAGCAGCGGCGTGTCCGTCCCGTCGGCGTTGACCGGCCAGCACTGCGACGCGTAGCCGGCAAGCCGGGCGTAGCTGACGCCGGCGAACAGCGGCGTGGTCGCAGCAATCTCGTCCATAATCTCCGACGGATGCCCATAGCCCCACTCGTGGCCGCATTTGGCAGCGAGACGGGTCAGGATCTGCCAGTCGGGGAGCGAGTCCGCCAGCGGCGGCATGGCTTGATACAAGCGTTGGATGCGGCGCTCGGTGTTGGTGAACGTGCCTTCCTTCTCCAGGCTGGGGGACGCCGCCAGCACCACATCCGCGAACTCGGCGGACTTGCTGAAGAAGATGTCCTGGACGCAGAAAAACTCCAGCTTGCTCAACGCGTCTTGGACGTAGTGGGCGTTGGCGTCCACGAGCGCGATCTCCTCGCCCACCAGGAACAGCGCCTTCAGGGTGCCGTCGTGGATGGCGTCGATCATCTCGCGGTTGTCGAAGCCCTTTTCGCTGGACAGCTCCACGCCCCACGCTTGCTCGTACCGCTGGCGGGCGTCGTCGTCGTCCAGCTTCTGGTAGCCGGGCCAGTAGCTGTTGATCGAGCCAAAGTCGGAGCAGCCCTGGACGTTATTGTGGCCGCGCAGCGGGTAGCCGCCGGTGCCGGGCTTGCCGTAGTTGCCGGTGACCAAGAGCAGGTTCGAGATGGCCGTGCTCGTGTCCGAGCCCATCGAGTGCTGGGTGACGCCCATCGCCCACAGCCCGCAGACGGTTTCGGCCTGGGAGACGCGCCACGCGATGTCAACGAGCGTTTCCTGACTGATCCCCGTCCGCTCGGCGGCAAAGCGCAGCGTGAACGGCGCCAGGCTCTCGCGGTAGCTCTGTTCGTGGTTGACGTGCTGGTCGAGGAACTGGCGGTCCTCCCAGCCTTGGTCCAGGATGTGCTTGGCGACGGCGCTCAGCCAGATCAGGTCGGTGCCCGGCTCGGGGCGGACGAACACGTCGGCGCGCTGGGCGGTGACGTGGGCGCGCAAGTCGGCGACGATGTGCGTCTGGCCGCGCTTTTTCTGGGCCGCGCGCAGGTGCGCCGCCAGCACCGGGTGCGACTGGTCGGTGTTGGAGCCCACGATCAGCACCAGGTCGGCCGCGCGGATGTCGTCCATCGTGCCCGCGTCGCCGCCGTAGCCGACCGTCCGCCACAGGCCGGTCGTGGCCGGCGCCTGGCAGTAGCGGCTGCAGTTGTCGACCGAGTTGGTGCCGAACACGGCGCGCGCCAGCTTCTGCACCAGGTAGCTCTCCTCATTCGTCGCCTTCGAGGACGCGATAAACGCGACCGCCTCCGGCCCGTGCTCGTCGGCGATGGCGCGCATCCGCCGGGCGACGGTCTCCAGCGCCGTGTCCCAATCGGTCTCGACGAACGTCTCCGCCGCTGGCGCTCCGTCTCCGCCAGCGGCGGCGGCCGTAGGCTCGGGCACGCGGATCAAGGGCGCGCGCAGGCGGTCGGTCGCATTGACGTAGTCCCAGCCGAACTTGCCCTTGACGCACGTCGAGATGCCATTGGCTGGGCCGTGCTCGGGCTGGATCTTCAGGATCCGCCGCTCGCGCGTCCACACGTCGAACGAGCAGCCGACGCCGCAGTAGGTGCAGACGGTCTTGGTCTTCTGAACCGACGCCTCGCGCATCTTGGCCTCGGCATCCGACAGCCCAAAAATCGGGCTGTTGCCGATAAACGGCTCGACGGCCTTGACCACGTCGACGGCCGGATAGAACACGTCCGACTGCAAGTTGGTGAAGTGGCCGATCTGGCCGATGGCCGTCTTCTCCATCAGCGCGTTGCACGGGCAGACGGTGACGCAGTGGCCACAGCCGACGCACGAACTCTCGCCGGCTAAGGCTCCGCCGTCCCACAGCACGCGCGGAGTCTCGGCCTCCCAGTCGATCGACAGCGTCTCGGTCACCTGGACCTCCTGGCACGCCTCGACGCACTTGCCGCACGCGATGCACTGGTCGGGGTCGTACTGGTAGAACGGGTGGCTCGCGTCGATGTCGTACGGCTTGCGCTCGAACGGGTACCGCTGGTGCTCGATGCCGACGTGCTTGGTGGCGTTGTGGACCGGGCAGTTCCCGTTGTTGCGGTCGCAGACGGTGCAGTACAGGTTGTGGTTGCCCAGCAGCCGGTGCATCCCCTCCTCGCGCATGTCGGTCGTCTCGGGCTCGAACGTGTCGACCGCCAGCCCGGCCTGGACGGGCACGGCGCAGGCGCGCGCGGCCTCGCCGTCGACCGAGACCCAGCACGTGTCGCATGTCTGGATCGGCCCCAATTCGGGCTGGAAGCAGACGTGGGGGACCGAGTCCCCGCCGGGTCCGCCCCCGGTCGCCGTCGGCGTGCCGCGCTCGGAGTCGAGCCGGTCCAGGACCGTCGCCAGCCACTCGCCCTCGGCGGCGCGCACCAGGTGCCCGTTGACGGTCAGCGTGACCGGCTGGCGGCTGGCGCCGGCGGCGAAGCCGTTGTGGGATTGGGGGCCGGGGCGCGAGAGCTCCATGACGGGTCGGGGTGTGGGAACGCGGCCGTCGGTGGACGCCGCCAGCGGGGCGAGGTTCACGGGGCCTCCGCAGTCTAGCTGCGCGCGTCCGTTGGTCCCTCGGGCGCTCCCTGAGCGCGCGTGGCGGAGCCGCGGCCGCTGAACCCATCGTCGGGCGCCCCGTTGGAGCGGCTCCCCTTCCCTCTCCGCCATGACGCTCCCCAACCCCTTCGACCGCCGCCGCCCCTCTGTCTGGAAAGGCGCCGTCGCCGGGCTGGCGGGCGGGCTCGTCGGCACCTGGGTCAAGAGCAAGGCCGAGCCCGTCTTGCAGGAGATCGGCGAGACGCTGTTCCCGCCGACGTACGACGAGAAGCAGCGGCCCGGCGCCGACGTCGAGGGCCACCCGGAGCGGATGCCGCCGGCGGAGATGGCCCAGGACGTGACCGACGCCTTCGACGTGACGCTGAGCCGCGACCAAAAGCTGACGGCCCAGGGCGGCATCCACTGGGCCTTCGGCACGTCGGCGGGCGTGGCCTACGGCGTGCTGGCGGAGGTCTCCGACGCCGAGGTCGGCTACGGGATGCCGGCCGCGGCGGCCCTGTTCGCCGGCACGCACGCCTCGACGCTGCCGGCCCTGGGGCTCCAGGCGTCGCCGGCCAAGCTTCCCACCGCGTGGTGGGTCTGGGAGTTCGGCTCGCACATGGTCTACGGCGTCACGGTGGACCTGGTGCGCCGGGGCGTCCGCCGCGCGCTCGGGTAGGCGTGGCCCGAGCCGCTAGCTGCGCTGTCCCTGGCGGGGTGGCGGAGCGCGTCCGCCAGCCGGCGGCGGTCAGCGGATCTCGCGGACCGTCACCTCGAACGTCAGCGTGGCGTTGGGCGGAATGGCGGGCGGCGCGCCCTGGGCGCCGTAGCCCTGATCCGGCGGCACGTCGAACGTCCGCGTCTCGCCGGGCTCCATGCCCACCAGCCCGTCGCGGAAGCCGGGCACGACGCCGCCCAGTGGGAAGGTCGCGTTGGAGCCCGAGTCGAACTCGGTCCCATCCTCCAACGTGCCGACGTAGTCCACGGTGACGGTGCTCGTCGGGACGACGCGGTCCGTCGAGGCGTACTCGGTCGAGGCCGCGTCGAGCGCCCCATCAGGCGAGGACTGGCAGGCGGAGAGCGCAAGCGCGAGGCAGAGAAAAGCGAGTCGCATCAGAATCAGGAGGTGGAGGCCACAAGATCGCGCCACTGGCGGGCCGTCTGGGCGAGCGCATCGCGGCTATCCCGGCTCATGCCGGCCAGGTTGACGAACCCGTGCGTCAGGTGGGGAAAGCGGAGGCGTTCGACACGTGTCCCGGCTTCGTCCAGCGCGTCGGCGTAGGCGTCCACCTCGTCGCGGAGCACGTCGAAGCCGGCCGTCACGACGAGCGCCGGCGCCAGCCCGTCGAGCCGTCCGTAGAGCGGCGAAACGCGGGGGTCGCGGTCGTCGGCATCGGTCCCGGCCGTGTAGGTGTGGTGGTAGGCCTGGCGCTGGGCGTCGGTGAGCAGGAAGCCGTCGAACAGCGTCCGCGACGGGCGCGCGGTCGGGACGTCCGTCGGCGGATAGATCAGGAGTTGGGCTTGGGGCGGCGCGTGGTCCCGAGCGGCCTGGGACACGGTCGCCGCCAGCGCCGCGCCCGCGCTGTCTCCGCCGACCGACACGCTCGACACGCCCAGACGGCCGGCCTCGCCCTGCGCCCAGCGGAACGCCGCCAGCGCGTCGCGCGGCCCGGCCGGGAACGGGTGCTCCGGCGCCAGCCGGTAGTCCACCGACAGGACGGCGTGGCCGGACTCGGCGCACAGCACGCGGCAGCCCTCGTCGGCCGTGTCGAGGTCGCCCTCGACGTAGCCGCCGCCGTGGAAGTAGACCAGCAGCGGCGGCCGCCCGCTGGCGGCGCCGGCCGGCGAGTACAGACGCGCGCCCAACGGCCCGTCCGCGCCGTCGACGGTGAGGTCGCGCGAGCCCCACACCGGCGTCGGCGTGCCGACGGTCGAGAGCACCTCGCGCCGGAACTCCACTCGGGACCGGAAAGGATCCTGGCGCGTCCTCTCCGCCCTCCCCTTCGTCCGCCGCAGCGCGACCGCCAGTTGCAACGTCGGGTCCAGCGTCGCGCCGTCGACGCGGACCGGCCGGCGGCCGGAAATCGCCACGCGGACTGAGCCGGGCAAGCGGTCGAGCAGGCGAGCCGCCAGCCCGCGGGCGCGGTCGAGTGCGGTGGGGTCGGGCGGGGAGTCGGGCATGGAGGCAGGGCGGAGACGGACAAGGTCGCCCCGCTGGCGGTCGCTGTCGTCGGCGTCGACGGAGACTGCCAGTTGCCTGGACGAAGCCGAACTGTGCAGCCCTTCGCCGGCACGCAACGGTGGACAGCCTACTTGCGCCCCAGCAACTCGTCTACCGTGACCCCAAGCGCGATCTTTCGCAGCAGCGAGGGCGAGACGTCGCGGCCCTTGTAAAACGGGACGGTTGTCGCCCGGCTGTCTATGTGCCGGAACTGCTTGTGCGAGCCGCGCTGGCGGACGTCCTCAAACCGACGCCAACGAGCAGCCGGATGGTCTCCTGCAGCGAGAGAGCGAGACGCTGCTCACGGCTACTCCTCTGCTCGCCTAGCTAGCCCCGCCGACAAAGCCCGGAGCCGGGCAGGCAGAAGAGCCCGCCACCCTTTCCGCGACCGGACCACCCGCACGACGTCCGCATCGCCGAGGGTCGTGCTCAACTCGGTCTTCTGGACGTCGAGGACGACGTGGGCCGTGTCGGCACCGACGACGGCTCCGATCAGGCGCGGGTTGTAGACGGCGAGGGCATCTCCGAGTTGGGGTATGACCTCGAGAAGGCGGCCCATGTACTGGGCGAAGGCGATGCTCGGAACTACCGCTCTCACGGCCTGGCCGCTCTCGGCTCCGGTCGTCCAGACCGCCATTTCAGCGTCGAGGGCAGCGTCGGCCACCGTGGCGAGGTCGGCCTGCAGCGCTGAGAGGTCCGCCGGGTGAGTGAGCGCGGCGGCGGCCAGGAAATCGTGCCGGGTGAGGGCCTGGGCGAAGGCGAGGGCGACGGAGTCAGGCGCGGCCGGCTGGGCGTGCGCCTGAGAGCCGAAAAGGAGGAGGAACAGGAAGACCGAACGAAGCACGAGGGTATGGGTGCGTCTAACCACGAGTTCAGCGGACGAAGAGCAGAGGCTACCCCCGCAACGCTGAGGCAAAGATAGCCGGCAGCTTGAGCGGGTTCGGGCTGGCGGCGAACTCCGTCACGCGCTGGGCGGTCACGTCGGCGGTGTCGTTGGTGACGAACCACAGCGGCTTGGGCGCCGCGTGCGTCTCGCCCAGCAGCAGCGACCGCGGGAACGGCGAGAACGGCCCATAAACGACCGTCTTCTGGGGCTTGTCGAACAGCCACGCGTTGTGGACCACGCCCGAGCCCGACTGGATGTCGTCGCGCGGGTGGCCGGGGAAGGCGCCCCACGCGCCCTGGGCGATCAGGAAGCCCGCTCCGCTCCACATATTGACGCCGATGGTGCCGTACTCCAGGTCCGCCAGGATCTGCTCGAAGCGGTCGCCCAGCTGGCGGCGCGTGCGCGGGTGGATGAGGACCGTCACGCCCAACGTGCCCGCCAGCGTGTCGTTGCACCAGGCCACGGCGCGCTCTAGCCACTCGCCGGGGTCGTCGCTGGCGGAGCCGCCGGGCAAGCTGGTCACGGCCAGGGCCGGGCCGAACACCTCGTTGGTAAACACCGGCTGACCCGGCTCCGGCGGCACGTCGGGCACCAAGGTGCGAGTCTCGCCCATCGTCTCGGCGTCGGGGTAGGCGTCGGCCAAGTCCGCCAGCCGGTCGTCGGCGCCGGGATAGTAGGCAGGGCGGTCGGGCAAGTCCGCGAACGTCTGGCGGACGGCGCCCATGAACGCGTCGTGCTGCTCCCACGCCTCCGGCAGCACCAGCACTTGGCTGGCGATGCAGTTGAAGCCGCCGTTGTGCATCTTCTGCGACGCGACGTGCTCGGCCTGGAAATCGAGGTCGGGCTCGGACCAGTCGCCCGGGACCACGATGCACGGGCTGATGCCGCCCAATTCGCTCGTCACCGGCGTGTCGATGGCTGGGTCGTCGGCCGCCTTGCGCTTTTTGCCCGCCGCGCCGGTTCCGTAGACGATGGCGTCGTGCGTCTGGGCCGATCCCGTCACGTGGATCGTGTCGATGGCGTCGTGGCGCGTCAGGACCTCGCCCACGTCCGCGCCGCCGTAGGCAAAGCGGAGGTAGCCGGCGTCGACGAACTCGGCGAACGCCTCCTCCAGCACCGGCCCGAGATAGCTGTTGACCGGGTTCATCTTGAGCAGGACCACCTCGCCTTCGGCGTAGAGCTTGTAGAGCACGTCGAGCGGTGGGATGGCCGCGATGTTGCCGGCGCCGAGCACGAGCGCCACCTTGCCCTCGGGGTCCGCCTGCTGGTAGAACACGCCGACCGTCTCCGCCAGCGTGTCGGGCGTGACGCCGGGCTGCTGCCACACGTCCACCTCGACGCCGCTGAGCAACAACCGGTCGTAGACCCCGTCCGGCACCACGCGGACGACCGTCTGGCCGTCCGGCCGCTGGCGGACACGGCCGTCGAGCAGCTCGTCGACGGTGCCGGCCTGGATGTGGCGCAGCGTTTGGGCCAGCGGGTCGACGTAGTTGACGGTCGCCCACGGCCCCGATGTCCACTCCTCGCCCCGTAGCGGCGAGCCAACCGGAAGCCCTTTGGCGCGGCTCGCAGCCGTCACCCAGCGCCCGGCGACCGCGGCGATGCGCGGCCTCAGCCCCTCCAGCATCTCGATCTTGCGGCCGAGCGGCAGCCGCGCCCATTCGGTCGCGCGCCCCGCCAGCGTGTCGAGCGCCCCGTCGATGGTGGCGTGGTCGGTGTCGGGCGGGATCGGAGGCATCTCCATCGGTGCAGCGGCTGGTGTGCGTGTGGTACGCCGGCCGCCCGCGTAGGTCCCTACGAATAGGGCGCTGGTTGACACGGTGGCCCACTGGCGGCCCAGGTTCCGAGCGCGCCGCTCTCCGAGTGCCTGCCCGGAAGAACGCCAGCCCAGGGACGCGCCGGCGGCGTCCGCCAGCGGCGTAGTCTGGGGCGTGCCCGTCCCGATGCGCCGCTCCTCCGTCCTGGCCGTCACCGCGTTGGTGATGGCGGCGTTCGCGGCCAACTCCGTGCTGGCCCGGCTGGCGCTACGCGCGACCGCCATCGACGCCGTCACGTTTACGGGCGTCCGGCTGGCAGCGGGCGCGGTCGTGCTGGCGGTGGTCGTGCGCGCACGCGGCGGGAGACTGGGCGGAAGCTGGGCCTCGGCGGCGGCGCTGTTCGCGTACGCGGCGGCGTTCTCGGCGGCCTACCTGTCGCTCGCGGCCGGGACCGGCGCGCTGCTCCTGTTCGGCGCCGTCCAGCTGACGATGGTCGGGTGGGGACGCGTTCAGGGCGAGCGGCTGAGTGCGCTTCAGGCCGTCGGCGTAGCGACTGCGCTCGCCGGGCTGGCGGTGTTGGTGGCGCCCGGCGTCCAAGCGCCCGAGCCGGCGCCGGCGTTGCTGATGGTCGGTGCGGGTGCGGCGTGGGGCCTCTACTCGCTGCGCGGACGCGGCGAGACCGACCCGACCGGGGCGACGGCCGGCAACTTTGCTCGGGCCGTCCCGCTGGCAGTTGGCCTCGCGCTGGCGACGGCCGCCAGCGGCCGGGCGCTCGTGCCCGACCCGGCCGGCGTCGGGTGGGCCGTGCTCTCGGGCGCCGTCACGTCCGGGCTGGGCTACGTCGCATGGTACGCCGTGCTGCCGTCGCTGCGGGCGGCGTCCGCGGCGACGGTCCAACTGTCCGTCCCGGTGCTGGCCGCGCTGGGCGGCGTGGTGCTGTTGGGCGAGCCAGTGACGGCCCGGCTGACGCTTGCCTCCGCCGTGACGCTGGGCGGCATTGCGCTCGTGGTCCGGTCACGGAGCCGTCAGGTCGCGCGGGCGGACTCCGCCACCCCGTCAGCGGCATTGCCAGCTAGCGCGGCGGCAAACCGCTCGGCCGAGCCCGGTCCGTAGGGGAAGTACAGGGACGGCTCGATCAGCTCCAGCTCGATGATCGCCAGCGACCCGTCGGCCAGGCGGACGGCGTCGACGCGGGCGTAGAGCAGCGGCTCAGACCAGGGCACGGCAGCGAGCGCGGCCTGGGTGATCGCCAGCAGGTCGTCACTCGGCGACACGGTTTGGATGCGCCCGCCGTGCTCTTCCTGGACTCTGAAGTCGCCCGCCGCTGGTGTCTTGAGGATGGCGTGGCTCACCTCACCTCCGAACGCGAACACCGACCACTCCCCTTCCTCCACCACCGACCGCAGGAACGGCTGGACCATCGACGGCCGCTCGGCCAGCGTCGACAGCGCCTCCGCCCACTCGGCGGGATCATCCGCGAGTCGGAAGGTGCCGTCGGCGTTGGCGCTCACCTGGGGCTTGGCCACCACCTCGCCCCCCCCCCACTGGCGGACCGCGTCGGCCAGCAGGTCCGGCGTGAGGGCGTCCGCCCAGAGCGTCGGGACGATGGAGACGCCGGCGGCCTCCAGGTCGCGGAGGTAGCTCTTCTCGACGTTCCACCGCATCACCGCCAGCGGGTTCTCCAGCCGCGTCTGGCGGTCGATCTCGGCGAGCACGTCGAAAAACGCGGCCGGCGCGTCCTGGTAGTCCCACGGCGACCGCACCACGACCGCGTCCCAGCGGCTCCAGTCCGCGCCGCTCCGCCACGGCACCTCGGCCACGGTCCAGCCCAGCGCCGCCAGCGGGGCGACGGCGTCGCGGTCGTAGACCACGAAGTCGTCGGCGTGGTCCATCGTCAGGAAGGCGCAGGCGGGCATGGGTACGGGGCGGAGCGGCTGAACCTAGCGCCGGGACACGCCTGCGCCCCGGCCGAGGAGGACCGCCAGCCCGCCGCCCAGACACAAGGAGGCCCTGCCGGGCGGAGAACCGGCAGGGCCTCAGGACAACCCTGGCGAAGTTGTCCGGGGGGATCGTCTCGCCCCACGCCCGAGGGTACGCCCGGGGGTGTGACACAAGTGAGGCACCGCGTGCCCGCCCCAGGTTTAGTCCATCATCCGGCGCAGGAACGCCGGCACGTCGGTGTCCTCCTTGTTGATCCGCTCGCGGCGCGGCACGTCCGCGTTGGGCAGCGGGCGGACGTTGGCCGGGCGGGAGCCGGGCGCCCGCCCGGTCTCCTCGTCGACGTCGCGCTCGCGGACCTCGTCCTCGTAGGAGGTGTGGGCGCGGCGCTCGTAGGCGGGGATGTCCAGGTTCTTCAGGTTGTCCTCGCCCTTGTAGCGCGGCGCCCCGGAGCCCGAGCCCAGGACCACGCTGGGCCGACGGGCCGGCGCCTCCTCGGCCTGCTCGCGCGCCGCCTGGTCGAAGCCGGTCGCGATCACCGTCACGCGCAGCGAGTCGCCCAGCGACTCGTCGATGACGGTGCCGAAGATGACCTCGGCCTCGTCGCCGGCCTCCGACTGGATCACCTGAGTCGCCTGCGTCGCCTCCCGGATCCCGAGGTCCACGCCGGCCGTGATGTTGACGAGCACGTTGCGGGCGCCCGCGATCGAGATGCCGTCCAAGAGCGGCGACGAGATGGCCTCGTTGGCCGCGCGCTCCGCCCGGCGCTCGCCCGTCGCGATCGCCGACGACATCAGGGCCGTGCCGCCGTCCATCATCGTCGTGCGGACGTCGGCGAAGTCGAGGTTGATGAGGCCGTGGACCGTGATCAGCTCCGAGATGCCTCGGGTCGCGTTGTAGAGCACGTCGTCGGCCATCTCGAAGGCCTCCACGACCGTCGTGTTCTCGTCCGCCACGTCGAGCAGGCGCTCGTTGGGGATGATGATCAGCGTGTCGACGACCTCGCGCAGCTGCTGGATGCCCTGCTCGGCCATCTTGGCGCGCTTGCGGCCCTCGGCCACAAACGGCTTGGTGACCACGGCCACGGTCAGGATCCCCATCTTCTTGGCCATCGCGGCCACGACGGGCGCCGCGCCGGTCCCGGTCCCGCCGCCCATGCCGGCGGCGACGAACACCATGTCGGCGCCGTCCAAGGCCGCCTCGATCTCGCGCTGGCTCTCCTGCGCCGCCGAGGCGCCCACCGACGGCCGGGCGCCGGCGCCCAGGCCCTTGGTCAGCTCGCGGCCGACCTGGATCTTGGCGGGCGACTGGTTGGCTTGGAGCGCCTGAGAGTCGGTGTTGATGGCCACGAACTCGACGCCGTGGATGCCCTTGATGAGCATGTTGTTGACGGCGTTTCCGCCGCCGCCGCCGACGCCGACCACACGAATCAGTGCGGTGTCTTGCGCGTCGTCGTCGAAGCTAAATCGGGTGGAGAAGTCTTCCATTGGTTGTCCCCCAGAGGGTTGAGTGTTTCGCCAGGTGTGCAGGGTGGCGAGACAACCGGAAGATACCGGCTCCACTGTCTCGCCCGTGATTTTGTCTACGGTCGTCTACAGTTCATCGAACCAGCTGCGCATGCGGCTGGCGATGCGGTTGACCAGGCCGTCGGGGTCGGAGTCGTAGCCGTCCCCGGTGCTTTCTGTGAGCTCGAACGTGTCCTCGGACGTACGCTCCGGCTCGGCCGCCAGCAGCGACGTGCCGCCGTCGGCGCCGGTTTTGAGGCCGTGGAGCACCAGACCGACGCCGGTGGCGTACTTCGGATCATCCACCTCCTCCACCAGCCCGCCGTCCAGGCCCAGCGGCCGGCCGACGCGCGCTTCCAGGCCCAGGATCTCGGCCGCCAGCTCGGCGGTGCCGGGGATCAGCGCGCCGCCGCCGGTGAGCACCACGCCCGCCGACAGGTGGCGGCCGTAGCCGGACCGCTTGATCTCGATGGCCACGATCTCCAGGATCTCCTCCAGCCGGGGCTGGATGATCTGGGCCAGCGTCGACTGGCCGATGGCCTTGTCCGGGCGTCCCCCAATGCCCGGGATCTGGATCTCGGTGTCCTCGGTGACCATGTCGACGAGGGCCACGCCGTACTCGTGCTTGAGGCGCTCGGCCTGGTCGTGCAGGATTCCGAGCCCCTTGCGCAGGTCGTCGGTGACCTTGTTGCCGGCGACGGCCACGACGGCCGTGTGGCGGATGGTCTTGTCCTCGAAGATGGCGATGTCGGTCGTGCCGCCGCCGATGTCGACGAGGACCACGCCCACCTCGCGCTCGTCGGCGTGGAGCACGGCCAGGCTGGACGCGAGCGGCTCGAGCACGATGTCGTCGACGGCGTAGCCGGCCTTCTCGATGCAGCGGTAGATGTTCTTCGCCGCCGACACCAAGCCCGTGATGATGTGGACGTTGGCCTCCAGCCGCACGCCCGACATCCCGATGGGGTCGGCCACGCCGTCCTGGCCGTCGACGATAAACTCCTGGGGCAGCACGTGCAGGATCTCGCGGTCGGCCGGCATGGCCACGTGCTTGGTGTCCTCCAAGAGCCGCTGGACGTCGTCGCGGTCGATCTCGCCGCCGGTGACCGTGATCACGCCGCGGCTCTGGAACGACTGGATGTGGTCGCCGGCGATGCCGACGACGACGGACCGGGTCTCGATGCCGGCGGCGCGCTCGGCCTCGCCGATGGCCTTCTGGACGGCCTCGACGGTCTTGTCGATGTTGACGACGACGCCGCGGTTGAGCCCGTCCGACGGCGCCACGCCGACGCCGCGGACGTGGATCCGCCCGACGTCGTCGCCGCTGGCCACGACGGCGCAGATCTTCGTGGTGCCGATGTCGACGCCGACGACGACGCGCTCTCCGGAGGAATGGGTCTGGGTTCTCATGAGTTTAGGGGTCAGGGATTAGAGGGTCGGGGTCGCGGACGGCCGGCTGGCGGATCGGCTCGTCGGGTGGTTCGGCAGAGGTGGAGCGGCGGGCCGGTCATCACGTGGAGGCAGAGGCGGCCGGCGGAGCGTCCCCGCCCCCCCCGCGGGCGGTGGAGTCGGCGGCGGGTGGCTCGCCTTCGCGGGTCACCACCTGGCCGTCGAACCGGAGGTCCACCACCTCGAACGGCGTCTCGGGGCGGGGCAGGACCGACTGGTCCCAGAAGGCCCGGAGCGCACGCAGCTGGCGGGCCTGGTCGCGCTGGCCCAGGCGGACCTGGACGGAGCCGTGGCCGCCGGCCGGCGTGGTCCAGACGGTGACCTGCCGGCCCCAGTCGACCTCGGACACCAGCGCCAGCTCGGCGGGGTCGGCCGTGGCCAGGGCGGCGAGTAGCGACCGGAGGCCGGCGCTCTCGACCGGCTGCACGGCGTGGTAGGGCGGCGCGTCGTGCATCACCGGCACGTCGTACAACGCCGGCGTGGCGCCGCTGGCGGGCATGGCAAACCCCTCGGCATCTAGGAAATGGCTGGGGCGGCCGTTGCCGTCGAGGACCAGCACGACCGGCCGGCGCTCCTCGACGGCGATCCGCAGCGTCCCGTTGGGCATCCGGCGGGCCGACGCGGCCTCGACCCACGGGTGCCGCTGGGCGCGGTCGGCGATCAGGGCCGGGCTGAGCGAGAACAGCGCGACCGAGTCGGGCGTGACGTTGGCCAGCGCCGCCACCTCGTCGGCCGGGGCGTGGACGGCGCCGACCACGGCGACCCGCTCCAGCGGCAGCGTCCGCTGCCACGTCCAGGCGGCGGCCAGCGCGAGCGCCAGTACGACGAGCCCGGCGCGGCGCGCCAGCCGCTCGCGGCGCGCGCGCCGCTCGGCCTGCGTCCTCTTGTTGGGGGTGTTTTTAGATGTCGCCATCACTCGGCCTCAGAGGTGAGCGAGTCCAGGAACGCCTCGCCCATGCGCCACACGTCGCCCGCGCCCATGGTCAGGACCAGGTCGCCGGGCTCGACCAGGCCGCCGAGGTAGGTCGGCAGGTCGGCCTTGTCGGCGACGTAGTGGACGTCGCGGTGGCCGAACTGGCGGGCCTGGTCGGCGACGAGCTGGCCCGAGACGCCGGCGATGGGCTCCTCCCGAGCGGGGAACACGTCGGTCAGGACCAGCACGTCGGCGTCGTAGAAGGCGCGCGCGAACTCGTCGGCCAGGTCCCGGGTGCGTGTAAAGAGGTGGGGCTGGAAGACGGCCACGATGCGGCGGTCGGCCCAGCCGCGCGCCGCGGCGGTCAGCGTGGCCTCCACCTCGGTCGGGTGGTGGGCGTAGTCGTCCACGACGAGCACCGTCCCCGCGTCGCCGTCGCGCGTGAGCGGGGCCTCGCCCTTGACCTGGAAGCGCCGCTCGACGCCCTGGTACTGGGCCAGGCCTTGGGCGATGGTCGCGAAGTCGACGCCCAGCTCCAGCCCGACGGCCACGGCCGCCAGCGCGTTGCGGACGTTGTGCAGGCCCGGCGCGCGCAGCGTCACCGCGCCCAGCCGCTCGGTCCCCTCGAACACGTCGAACCGGGTCTCGGCCTCCACCTGCTCGATGGTCTCGGCGCGCAGCGACGCCTGGCGAGACGTCCCGTAGGTCCGGATCGGGCGGTGGATGCGGCCCAGGACCGAGCGCACGTTCTCGTCGTCCAGGCACAGGATGGCGGCGCCGAAGAACGGGACCGAGTTGGCGAACTCGACGAACGCGTCCTTGATGTCGTCGAGGTCGCGGTAGATGTCGAGGTGGTCGGCCTCGATGTTGGTGACGACGGCCACGATGGGCGACAGCTTCAGGAACGTCCGGTCGTACTCGTCGGCCTCGACCACGATGATCTCGCCGCCGCCGGCGACGGCGTTGGAGCCGAACACGGCCACCTTGCCGCCCACGATGATGGTCGGGTCCAGGCCGGCGTGCTGGGCCACCAGGCCCGTCATGGTCGTCGTGGTCGTCTTGCCGTGCGTGCCGGCGATGCCCACGCCGCGCTTGGCGCGCATCAGCTCGCCGAGCATCTCGGACCGCTTGATGATCGGGATCAGCCGCCGCAGCGCCTCGGCCGTCTCGGGGTTGTCCTCGGGCGTCCGGACGGCCGACGAGTAGACGACGACGTCGGCGTCCTGGACGTGCTCGGCGGCGTGGCCCTCGTGGATCACGGCGCCCAGCTCCGCCAGCCGGTCCGTGACGTCGCTCGTGCGCAGGTCGGAGCCCGAGAGCTGGAACCCGCGCCGGAGCAGCACCTCGGCGATCGACGACATCCCGATGCCCCCGATCCCCACCATGTGGATCCGGCGGACGGTGCCCATCTCCCCCATCTTCTGGACCTCGCTCATCGGGCACCTCGGGAGTCGGCCAGCGCCAGGACGGCACTCGCGATGGCGTCGGCGGCGTCGGGCCGGGCGATGTCGAGCGCGTCGTCGGCCATCCGCTGGCGGGCCGCGTCGTCGTGGAGCAGCGGGAGCACGGCGGCGTCGAAGCGGGCGTCGAGGTCGGCCTCGGGCAAGAGCACCGCCGCGCCGGCGTCGGCCAGGGCCGTCGCGTTTTTGGTCTGGTGGTCGGCGGTGACGTTGGGGCTGGGCACCAGGACGGCCGGCGTGCCGGTGACGGTCAGCTCGGAGCAGGTGATGGCGCCGGCCCGGCACAGCGCGAGGTCGGCGGCGGCGTAGGCCAGGTCCATCCGATCGAGGTAGGGCACCAGCCTTAGGCGGTCGTGGGCCGGCACGGCGTGCCGGAGCGTGTCGTAGTAGCGCTTGCCGGCGGCCCAGATCACGAACGACCGCGGGTCGGCGAGCACGGCGTCGAGGTGGAGCTTGAGGGCGCCGTTGATCGGCCCGGCGCCGAGCGACCCGCCCATCGCCAGGAGCACCCTAGCGCTCGGCGGGACGTCCCAGTGGGCGCGCGCCTGGGCGGGGTCTGCGTCGACCAGGTCCTGGCGGACCGGGTTGCCGGCGACCACCGTCGTCGCGTCGGGGAAGTAGGGCGCGGCGGCCTCAAACGCCAGGAACACGGTGTCGGCCCGCGACGACAGCAGCTTGTTGGTCGCCCCGGCGTAGGCGTTCTGCTCCTGGAGCACCAGGGCCCGCCCGCGCAGCGACGCCGCCAGCCCGACCGGGCCGGACGCGTAGCCGCCCGTCCCGACCACGACGTCGGGGTCGAAGGCGCCCACCAGCCGCCAGCTGTCCCACATCCCCTTGGCCAGCTTAAACGGGAACGCCGCGTTCCGCGAGAGCGCCGAGGCGCTCAGCCCGCGCTGGAAGCCCGAGACCGTCACGGCCTGGATGGCGTAGCCGGCCTTGGGCACGGCCTCCCACTCCATCCGGTCGCGCGTGCCGGCAAACGAGATCGCCGCCCCGGGCCGCTGGCGGCGGACGGCGTCGGCGATGGCGATGGCCGGGTAGACGTGGCCGCCCGTCCCGCCGCACGCGAACAGCACGCGCGGCGTCCCGAGGGGCGCGGAGGCGGAGTCGGCGGAGAAGGTGGGCATGGTGTGGGTCGGGAGGTTGGGCGGAGACGCCACGGCGTGGCGCCTCCGGTCTAGGCGGAGGGCGAGGCGTAGCGCGACACGTTCAAGAGGATCCCGATCATGGCGCCCGTCGCCAGCATCGACGTGCCGCCGTAGCTGACGAACGGCATCGCCAGGCCGGTGACGGGCAAGAGCCCGCACGTGACCATGGCGTTGACGAACCCGCCCAGCACCACGGCCGTGGTCATGCCTAGGGCCAGGAACAGGCCCAGCGGGTCGGGCGCGCCGCGCGCCACGCGCAGGAAGCCCCGGCCCAGGATCCAGACGAACACCATCAGGATCAGCAGCGCCCCGATCAGCCCGTACTCCTCGGCGACGATGGCCAGGATAAAGTCGTTGTAGGGCGCCGGCAGGAAGTCGCGCTGGACGCTCTTGCCCGGCCCGACGCCCGTCAGCCCGCCCATCGCGATGGCGATGCGGGCCTGGTCGGCCTGGTAGTTCTCGTCCTGGGCCGAGATCTCGATGGACGCGTCGGCGGTGCCGAACATCTCGATCCCGGTCCACGCCTCCACACGGGCCGCCCGCTGCGGCGAGGTCGCGAGGAACCCGACCGCCAGCAGCAGGCCGGCCAGCGCCACGGCCGCCATGTGGAGCACGCGCACGCGCCCGACGAACAGCATCGCGCCCATCGTCACCGACAGCACGGCGGCCGTCGACAGGTCCTCCATCCCGATCAGCAGCACCGTCGGCGCGATCCAGACCAGGAGCGGCACGAACCCGCGCTTGAGGTCGCCGATGTACTCCTGCTTTTTGGCCAGCAGCACGGCCACGTGCAGGACCAGCGCCACCTTGGCCAGGTCCGACGGCTGGAACGAGACCGGCCCCAGCTCCAGCCACCGTTGGGCCCCGTTCGTCACCGCGCCCAGCACCTGGACGGCCACCAAGAGCGCCAGCGACCCGACCAGGGCCACCTTGGACCCGCGCGCCAGCCGCCGGTAGTCGACCAGCGAGAACAGCCCGGCCATGCCCAGCGCCAGCCCGATGCGGAGCAGGTGGCGGAACAGGAACCGCTCGGTGTCGCCGCCGGACTTGGTCTCGGCCAGGAACGACACCGCCGAGTACACCGCGAGCACGCCGGCCGCGCTGAGCGCGAGGACGGCCCAGATCACGGCGCGGTCGGCCTGGGGGCGGGGCGGGCTGGCGGTGGTCATCGGGGGGGCGTTCGTCTGGGCTTGAGGAGGTCGGTAGGGACGCATTGCCATGCGCCCGTGTGGAGTCGGGGTCGGTCGGGACGCCCCGGGGGGCGTCTGCGCGGGGTGCCGGCGGCGGCCGCCAGCGGGGCGGGTCAGAGGGCGCGGACGAGTCGCTTGAAGGTGTCGCCGCGGTCCTCGTAGTCGTCGAACATGTCGAACGACGAGCACGCGGGGCTGAGCAGGACCGTGTCGCCGGACTCGGCCATCAGGCTAGCGTATTGGATGGCTTCCTCCATCGACGCCGCCCGCGCGACGCGGGGCACGTGGGGCCCCAGGTCGTCCTCGATGGCCTGGGCACCCTCGCCGATGGCCACGATCCCCTTGAGCTTGTCCTCCGCCAGCCGCCGGAGCGGCTCGTAGTCGTTGCCCTTGTCGCGCCCGCCGGCGATCAGGACCACGTCCGGCCCGTCGGTCGCGGGGAAGCTCTCCAGCGCGTACCAGACTGCGTTCACGTTGGTCGCCTTGGAGTCGTTGACGTAGCGGACGCCGCCCACGGTGCGGACGGTCTCCAGCCGGTGCGGGACGCCCTCGAACGACGTCAGGCTCTCGCGCACCACGTCCGACCGGATCTCCATGGCCCGCGCCACGATGGCGGAGGCGAGCGAGTTGTACAGGTTGTGGCGGCCGGTCAGGGCCAGGTCGGACGTGGGCATAAGGTCCTCTTCGGGGATGGGGGCGCCTGGGGCGCCGTGAGCGGGGAGGGCCAGGACGATGCGGCCGCCCCGCGCGAACGCGCCGGGCGACGGCTCACGCTCGGTCGAGAACCCGACCGGGGTGAGCCCGCGCTCGGCGGCCCACGAGTGGACGCGCTCGCGGACGACCTCGTCGTCCTGGCTGTAGACGAGCCAGTCGCCTGGCTGCTGGTTTTCGAAGACGCGGAACTTGGCCGCCGCGTAGCGGCCGAAGTCGTGGTCGTAGCGGTCGAGGTGGTCCGGCGTGACGTTGAGCAGGACCGAGACCGCCGGCCGGAACGTGACCACGTGGTCGAGCTGGAAGCTGGACACCTCCAGCACGACGGCCGTCTCGGCGTCGAGGTCGTCGACGTAGTCGGAGAACGGGAAGCCGATGTTGCCGGCGACGACGTGCTTGCGGCCGGCCGTCTCGAACACGTGGCCGATCAGAGACGTGGTGGTGGTCTTGCCGTTGGAGCCGGTCACGGCCACGATCGGGCCGGGGCAGAACCACGACGCCACCTCGATCTCGGCGTAGACCGGCCGCTTCTGGCGCAGCGCCGACTGCACCAGCGGCGCCGTCGACGGCACGCCGGGCGAGAGCACCAGCCAGTCGGCGTCCAGGGCGCGGGCCGTGTGGCCGCCGAACTCGGACGCCACGCCGTCCTTCGCCAACCCATCTGCCACGCCAGAATCGGCGGGGGCGGCGTCGGTCAAAAAGACGTCGGCGCCGCGCCGTGCCAGCAGCCGCGCCACCGCCAGGCCGGAGCGGGCGCCGCCGACGACCGTCACGCGCGCGCCCGCCACCGACTGGCGGAGCGCGTCGGCCGACGCGGGGGCGTCGGGGCGGACCGGCGGAAGCTGGAGCTCGGACACCGTCATCGGATCCGGAAGAGGAAGAGCGCCGCGATGGACAGGAGCGCGGTGACGATCCAGAACCGGATCACGATCTTGGACTCGTGGACGCCCAGCGCCTCGTAGTGGTGGTGCAGCGGCGCCATCCGAAACACGCGCTTGCCCTCGCCGTCGCGCCGCTTGGTGTACTTGAACCAGGCCGTCTGGATGATCACCGACAGCGTCTCGGCAAAAAAGATGGCGCCCACGATGGGCAGGTACAGCTCCTTCTTGATCAGGATCGCCAGCGTGCCGATGGCCGCGCCCAGCGCCAGCGACCCGGTGTCGCCCATGAAGACCTGGGCCGGGTAGCCGTTGTACCACAGGAAGCCGAAGCACGCCGCCGACAACGCCGCGCCGAAGATCACCAGCTCGGACGTGCCCGGCAGGAACACGTCGTTGACGAAGTCGGCCAGGTTGGCGTTGCCGCTCACGTACGCCATCGCCACGATCGCGAGCGTGGCGAAGGCCGCCGTGCCGGCCGTCAGCCCGTCCAGCCCGTCGGTCAGGTTGACGGCGTTGGACACGCCGGCCAGGATGAACGTCACGACCGGGATGTAGATCAGCCAGCCCACTTCCCACCCGACGATCGGTGTGAGGAAGTCGTAGTCGAACCCGCCGTTGGTCACCAAGGGCAGCGACGTGAAGGTGGCCGAGACGCCGTCGGGCGGCAGCACGAACACGATCAGCGCGCCCACGATCATGCCCAGCGACAGCTGGCCGGCCAGCTTGATGCGCGGCGCGATGCCCTCCTTGTTTCTGCCGATGGTCTTGATGTAGTCGTCGGCAAAGCCGAAGGCGCCCATCCACAGCGTCGCCACGAGCGCGATCCAGACGTAGGCGTTGCGGAGGTCGGCCCAGAGCAACGTGCCCACGGCGAGCGCCAGCAGCAGGATCACGCCGCCCATGGTCGGCGTGCCGGCCTTGTGGGCGTGGCTCACCGCGCCGGCGTCCTCGCCCTCGCGGACGGTCTCGCCGATCTGCTTGGTGCGCAGGAACCGGATAATCTTTTTGCCGGCGAACAGCGCCACCAGCAGCGCCGTCGCCGCCGCCAGCCCGGCGCGGACGGTCGAGAACTGGAACACCTGGAAGCCCGGCGGGCCGTAGGTCTGTTCGAGCCAGTCGAGGAGGAGGTAGAGCATCAGGCGCGGGCGGTGAGGGCGTCGCGGAGGACGGCGCGGTCGTCGAAGTCCCGGCGCTCGTCGCCAACGATCTGGTAGGTCTCGTGGCCCTTGCCGGCGACCACGACCACGTCGCCCGACGCGGCGTGCTCGGCGGCCCAGCCGATGGCCTCGGCCCGGCTGGCGATGCGCGTGGCCGAGGCGTTGGGGTCCGCGCCGGGACGGCCCGCCAGTCCGGCGGCGACGTCGTCGAGGATGGCCTCGGGGTCTTCGGTGCGCGGGTTGTCGCTGGTGAGCACCACGCGGTCGGCGCGCTGCTCGGCGACGGCGGCCATCTCGGGGCGCTTGCCGGCGTCGCGGTCGCCGCCGGCGCCGAACACGACCCAGAGGGCGTTGCCGGCGGGCACGATCTCGCGCGCCGTGGCGAGCACGTTGTCGAGCGCGTCCGGCGTGTGCGCGTAGTCCACCACGCCCAGCACGCCGCCGCCCCTCACGGTCTCGAAGCGGCCGGGCACGCCGGGCGCATCCGCCAGCGCGTCGAGCACGTCCGACTGGCGGTAGCCTAAGGCGAGGCCGGCGGCGTAGGTGGCGGCCAGGTTCAAGGCGTTGAAGCGGCCCAACATCTTGTAGGTGCGCTCGTCGCCGTCCAGGCGCAGGCGCAGGCCGCCGAGCGAGTTGTCCACCACCTCCACCCGGACGTCTGCGCCGGCGGCGGTGCCGTAGGTCACGACGCGCGCGGCGGTGTCGGCCGTCATCCGCTCGCTCGCCGGGTCGTCGGCGTTGACGATGGCGACCGTGCCCTCTGCCAGCCCGTCGAACAGCTTCTTTTTGGCGGCCTCGTACTCGGCGGCGGTGCCGTGGTAGTCGAGGTGGTCGTGGCTGAGGTTCGTGAACACGGCCACGTCGAAGCCCAGCGCGCCGACGCGGTCGAGCGCCAGCCCGTGGCTCGACACCTCCATCGCGGCCGCCGTGCATCCGCCCTCGACCATCGCGCGCAACAGCCGCTGCAGCGTCGGCGCCTCGGGCGTGGTGAAGGCCGTGGCGTAGCGCTCGGTCCCGATCCGGTTCTCGACGGTCCCGACCAGCCCGGCGGTCACGCCCAACGTCGTGAGCAGGTGGTGGAGCAAAAAGACCGTGGTGGTCTTGCCGTTGGTGCCGGTCACGCCGATCAGCCCCAGGCCGTCGCCGGGGCGGCCGTAGACCTCGGCGGCCAGCTCCGCCAGCGCGGCGCGCGTGTCGGCGGCGGCCAGGAACGCGACGCCGGGCAGGCGCCCGCCGGTCTGGTTCGCCAGCCAGTCGGCCGAGACGAGCGCGCCGCTGGCGCCGCGCGCGAGCGCTTCGTCGACGAAGCCGTGGCCGTCGCGGCCGCCCAGCGTGTCGGGCGAGACGGCGGCGAACAGGACGCCGGGCCCAGCCTGGCGGCTGTCGATGGTGACGCCCTCGATGAGCGCGTCGGTCGGCCCGACGACCGGGCCCGCCAGCCGGCCGCGCTCGCCCAGCCGCTCCGCCAGCGCGGCGACGGCCTGGGGCGCGACGTGCACCGGGGGGATCGCGCGTTGCATCTCGCTCATGAGCCCGCGCGGAGAGAGACGGACGCGGGAAGCGGGCGGCCCGGCGCCGCCGACTGCTGGCGGATCACGCCGCGGCCCGACACGCGCGGCTCGACGCCCAGCGCCCGCAGCCACGCCACGGCCTGGCGCACCGAACGTCCGCGCAGGTTGGGCATCACGGCCGGGCCGTCGGCGTCGGCGTCGTCCAGGCGGATGGCGTCCTCTAGTTCGAGCGTGTCGCCGGCGGCCGGGCGGCTCGACACCACGTGCCACGGGGCGTCGTCGTCCCAGCGCGCGCGGAACCCCTCGGCCTCCAGCCGCTGGGCCGCGAGCGTGGCCGGCAGGCCGTCGACGCGGGGCACGCGCGCCGAGCGCCGGGCGGCGATCGTGCCCGACGGCGCGACGCGCTCGGCGACGCTGGGGAACGTCCCGATCCAGCGCCGCGCCACGTTGCCGAAGATGGGCGCGGCGACCGTTCCGCCGTAGAACCCGTTGACCGGCCGGTCCAGGACGATGGCGATCACCACCTCGGGCTTCTCGACGGGGAACATGCCGGCGAACGAGGCGCGGTAGGTCCGCGAGTAGCCGCCGCCCGTCGCGCGCTGGGCCGTGCCCGTCTTGCCGGCCACGCGCAGCCCGGCCACCTGCGCCAGCGGCGCGGTGCCCCCTTTGCCCACGACGTTCTCGAAGTAGGGCATCAGCTGGGCCGCCGTCTGGGCCCCGAAGGCGCGGCGGACCGAGTCCGGACGGGCCTGCCACAGCACCTGGTGCGTGGCGTGCTGGCGGCGCTCTTGGACCACGTAGGGCCGCACCAGCAGCCCGCCGTTGGCCAGGGCCGCGTAGGCGACGGCGATCTGGAGCGGCGTGACCTCGACCGAGTAGCCGGTCGCCATCCAGGGCAGCGTCAGGCCGTCCCAGGTGTCGGGGCGGCGGAGCGAGCCGGCGATCTCTCCCGGCAGGTCCACGAACGTGGGCTGGCCGAAGCCCAGGTCGCGGGCGGCCTGGTAGAGCGCGCCCGAGCCCATCCGCTCGGCCGCCATCGCCATCGCGATGTTGGACGACTTGGTGATGCCGTCGCCAAACGAGATCCGGCCGTAGCCGTGGCTGTCGCGCATCGTCCGGCCCTTGAACACCTTCCAGCCGGCGCCGGTGTCGAGCACGTCGGTCGGGGCGACGGCGCCGCTTTCGAGCGCGCCCACGGCCGTCACCAGCTTGAACGTCGAGCCCGGCTCGATCCGGTCCACGATGGCGTGGTTGCGGCGGGCGGCGTTGGAGTACGCGCCGGGCCGGTTGGGGTCGTAGGTCGGGACGTTGGCCAGGGCCAGGATGGCGCCGGTGCGCGGGTCGAGCGCGACGGCCGTGCCCCACTCCGCGCCGGCGGCCTCGACGCCCTTGGCCAGCTCCTCCTCCAGGATCGCCTGGCGCACCAGGTCGATGGTCAGCACCACGTCGTCGCCGTGGCGCGGCTCGACGCGCGTGCCGCCGACGACGGCCTTGACCACGCCCCGGCGGTCGCGCTGGACGGCCTGGCGGCCGGGCGTGCCCTCCAGGTTCTCGTCCAGCGTCATCTCGAGCCCGGAGACGCCTTGCAGGTCGCGCGTGACGTGGCCCAGCACGTGGGCCGCGCGGCTGCCGTAGTTGTAGCGCCGCTGGTAGGAGCCGGTCACGATCAGGCCGTTGAACGCGGCCGCGTCGAGCGCCTCCTTGGACGCCTCGTCCAGGTCGCGCACCAGCACGACGTACTGGCGGCTGGCGCGGTCGGCGACCCGCTGGCGGTAGTGGTCGGCGCTGCGGCCGGTGAGCTGGCCCAGGAGCGCGTAGAGCTCGGCCGCGCGCCCGTCGAAGCCCCGGGCCGTCGGGTCGGCCGCGACCTCGTAGCGCGCCGTGTTGACCGCCAGCGCGCGGCCGCGGCGGTCCAGGATGGTGCCGCGCTGGGCCGCCAGCGTGATCACGCTCTCCGACTGCTGCGCCCCCCGGGCGCGCAGCTCCGGCCCCTCGTCGGTCTGGATGCGGACCAGCTGCACGGCAACGAGCACCGGCAGGATCAGCAGCCCGACGAAGACGCCGTAGAGCCGGGTGAGGATGGAGTCGCGAGCGGCGATGGGAGGCGGGGTCTAGCAGAGGGTGGGCGGAGAGTGAGGGCGGAAGACGTGGGCCGAGGGGTGAAGCGGCTCGCCGTCCCCCGTCCCTCACTCCTCACCCAGTCGGATGGTGGGGCCGTAGGCGATCCCTTCCTCCAGCCCCAGCGTGGAGGCCCGGTTCATGACGGCGCTCGGGCCGGTCATCCGGTCGGCGTCGCCCTGCAGGCGCTGGTGGGTCAGGAGCAGGCGCTCGTGCTCGCGGCGCGCGTCCTGGAGCGCGTCCAGCGTGGCGCGCGTGGCGTAGGCGTGGCCCAGGAACAGCGTCAGCACGACGCACACCGCCAGCGTGACGAGCCCGAACCGCAGGCTGGGCACGGCGTCGAGCGCCCGGCCCCGCTGGCGGACCTTCTGGGCGGCCTTCTGGCTCGCCTTTTTGGCGCCCGCCTTTGCCCGCGTCGCCTGGGCGGTGAGGCGGGACGGCGTCTCGGGCAGGTCGGCCCAGGCCGGCAGAGCGGCGCCGGCGCGGCGGCGCGTCGGGCGGGCGCCCGTCGTCTTGGACGGCGCCCGGCGTGCCGAGGCCTTTTTCGAGGGCTTGGTGGGAGTCGCTGTGGACATAGCGGTCAAAGGCAGAAAAAGAGGGCGAGGCCCGGGGACGAGAGCGGACGGGCCGGCGGGGCCGCGCGGTCCGCTCACGCGCCCGGGTGTCGCCCCGGCTCGGCGGATGGGGGGGGGGCGGTCTTCTCGGCGACGCGCAGGCGGGCGCTCCGGGCGCGGGGGTTGAGGGCCGTCTCGGCGTCGTCGGCCACGACGGCGCGCCGCGTGACCGCCGTCCAGGGCGTGAGCGGGTTGCCGTACACGTCTTTCTCGACCTGGCCCGAGAACCGGCCGGTCTTGAGGAACTGCTTGGCGCGGCGGTCCTCCAGGCTGTGGTAGGCGATCACCGCCAGCCGCCCGCCCGGCGCCAGCGCGTCGAGGGCGGCCGGGAGCGCGGCCTCCAGCACCTCCATCTCGGCGTTGACCGCGATGCGGAGCGCCTGGAAGACGCGCGCCAGCGACTTGACCTCGTCCTTGCCCGGCACCGACTGGCGGACGGCGTCGGCGAGCTGTCCCGTGGTCGTCGGCGCGGTGGCCTTGATGGCGCGGGCGATGCCGCGCGAGCGGCGCTCCTCGCCGTAGGCGTAGATCACGTCGGCGAGCTCGGCGGCCGGAAGACGGGCCACCAGTTCGGCGGCGGTCTCGCCCGTCGCGCCCATGCGCATGTCGAGCGGGCCGTCGGCCGAGAACGCGAACCCGCGCTCGGCCGCGTCGATCTGGTGGCTGCTCACGCCCAGGTCCAAGAGAACGCCCGCGGCGGGCCGGTCCGCCACCCCGCTAGGGACGACGCCAGTCAACCCGGCGCGGCGCAGCAGAGCGCCCAGGTCGCCGAAGTTGCCCTCGACCGCCAGGAACCGGCCCGCGCCGACGGCCTCCGCCAGCCGCTCGCTCGCCCGCGCCAGCGCCTGCGGGTCCTGGTCGATGCCGACGACGAGCGCGTCCGGCCCCAGCGCGTCCAGCAACGCCGCCGAGTGGCCGCCGCCGCCCAACGTGCCGTCTACATAAAGGCCGGCGGAGTCGGTCACCAGCAGGTCCACGGTTTCCGCCAGCAGCACGGGCGCGTGGTAGTCGGTCGCGTAGCGGAGCACGTTATCCATCCCGCCGCCCTCCCGCGCGCTCCCGGCGCCCACGTCGAAGCCGGACACACCGGCGCCGCCCGCGGGGCGGGAGGCATCGGCGCGGTCGGCGCGGCGCGGGCGGCGAGGGCGGGTCATGGAGAGGAGGGCGGCGGTCATGGACAACAGGGTGGGATCTCCGGGGGGTTAGATCCCGCCCATCACTCGCTCCGCGAGCGATTCGTAGGACTCGGTCTGGTCGTTGAGGTGGGCCTCGAACACGGCGGGGTCCCAGACCTCGATGCGGTCGAAGGCACCGATCACCTGGGCACGGCCGCCGGGCTGCAAGCCGGCGAACTCGACGAGCGACTTCGGCAGCGCGACGCGGCCCTGGCCGTCGAGCGCCAGCTCCTCGGCCCACATATTGATGGTGCGGACGAAGGCGCGGGCCTGGGGGTCAAACTGGTTGAGGCGGCCCATCTCGGTCTCGATCTCCTCCCACGTGTTGAGCGGGTACAGGAACACGCACTGCTCCAGGCCGCGCGTCGCGACGAACGTCTCCTTGGCGGCCGGGTCGAGCGCACGCCGCATCTTGGCAGGGACCGGCATCCGGCCCTTGCCATCGATCGAGTTCTCCGCTTGTCCTTTGAAGCCGGCCACGGCCGGGAGGGGGTTGATGAAGGGGGGCCGCCAGGCTGCGGGGACGATTCCCCACTTTTCCCCACTGCGACCCCAACATACCCCACCCGGCCTAAAAACCCTGGAATCGCCACTTCTTGTGGATAAGTACCCCCGTTATACCCCTTCTCCCCCCCGGACCCAACCGGCCGACCCCTCAAAGTGAAAATCATTTCACCTGTTCTGATGGCGGGTGAAAATCATTTCACCTACCTTGAGACCTCCGTTCCCCGCCGCCGAATGCGCGACCGACTTACCGAGCGACAGAACCAGGTCTACGAGTTCCTGCGCGACTACGTCCGCCGCCAGGGCAAGCCGCCGACCATCAAGGAGGTCGGTCAGAGCTTGGGCATCCGCTCCACCAACGGCGTCCACAAGATGCTGGTGGTCCTCGAAAAGAAGGGCTACATCACGCGGACGCCCAACGAGGCCCGCGGCCTGGAGCTCGTCGACGACGTGGGGTTCGGCGCCGAGGAGGCGCCGGGCGTGCTGATGCTCAAGCTGACCGAGGGCGTGGGCCGCCGCGCGCGGCGGATGACCTCGGAGACCGCCGACCACCCGCTCCCCCGCTCGCGCCGCCCGCTCCTGATCGACCCCGGCCTGGTGCCCGACGACGTGGACCTGGACGACTGCCTGGGCGTGGTCGCGGCCGACGACGGGATGAACGGGGCGGGCGTGCGCAAGGGCGACCTGGTCGTGGTCGAGGAGTGCCACTGGCGGGACGTGTCGAACGGCGCGACGGCGGCCGTGCTCTTTTTTGACCGCGTGGTGATCCGCCGCTTCGAGCTCGCCAACGGCCGCTTGCACTTCCGCGCCGCCGACCGGACCTACGCCGACGAGGCCATCCGCCCCGACGACCCGGAGTTCTTCGTCATCGGCCGAGCGCTCGCGATGATGAGGCCGCTCACGTAGAAGGTTCAGGGTTCGTGTGCTGGCTGACCCGGCCAGTGCCGCGTTCGCTCTCGGCGGGGAGCGCCAGCGCAACGAGCGGTCCCGAAGGCCAAAGCGCGGGGGCTTGGCCGCCGAACCCTGGACGGCGACCCCTGCCCCCTCTCACATCGCCAGCTGGCCCAACATCCAGGCGCAGCCGAGCGCGGCGTAGATGCCGAGCACGTAGCCGGCGACGGCCATCAAGAGGCCGACGGGCGCCATCGCGGGGTGGTACACGCTCGCCACGATCGGCGCCGAGGCCGCGCCGCCGACGTTGGCCATGGAGCCGGTCGCCACGAAAAACAGCGGGGCGCGCAAAAGCTTGGCCGCCCCGAACAAGAGCCCGATGTGGACCGCCAGCCAGACGACGCCAGTGAGCAGCAACAGCGGCGCCTCCAGCACGGCGCCGAGGTCGCCCTGGGCGCCGATGGACGTCAGCAGCATGTAGAGCGCCACGTAGCCGATGCGGCTGGCGCCGTCGGCCTCCAGGGTCCGGAGCTTGGTGAACGAGAGCGCCAGCCCGGCGGTGACGGCGATGAGCACGGCCCAGGTGCCGCCCGAGATGATCGTCGTCATCCGCTCGACGGCGACGCCGTCCTCGATCACGGTCCGCATCGGCCCCAGGGCCGGCATGGCGCCGCCCAGCGCGCGCGCCAGCACGGCCGCGCCGATGCCCAGCCCGACGATGATGGCCCCGGTCTCGATGGTGATCGGCCGCCGCGTGGTGTCGAGCTGGCGGAGCGTCTCGTTGACGCGGTCCATCGCCGACGTGTCGGCGCCGACCCAGCGGTTAAAGCGGTCCTGGTAGTTGGACAGGAACAGCAGGATGGCCATCCAGCCGTAGCCCACGACGGTGTCCACGACGATCACCGGGCCGAGGTCGCGCAAGCCGACGCTCTCTTGGATGGCGACCATGTTGGCCGTCCCGCCGATCCAGCTCCCGCTCAGCGCCGCGAGCTGCTGCCAGGTGTCGGGCGAGTCGACGAGCCGGCCGACGAGAAGGAACGCAATCGGCGCGCCGATCACGATGCCCAGCGTGCCGACCAAGAGCATGATCAGCGCCAGCCGGCCCATGCTCAGGATCGCCTTGAGGTCGATGGTCAGCATCAGCAGGAACAGCGCCATCGGGAGCAGGACCGTCCCCATGACGTCGTAGGCCGCGTTCTCGTAGTCGGCCGTGATCGGCTGCGTCACGCCGGCCGTGGTGAGCAGCATCGGCACGAAGTAGGCCCAGATCACCGGCGGGACGACCTCGAACACCTTTTTGAGCGCCGGCACGCGCGCCAGGGCGAACACGGCGGCCAGCACCGCCGCCAGCAGCGCGAACGTTTGGACGGGGTCGGTGACGAGGGCGGCGGGTCCGGTGGCGTCCATGCGGTCAGAGGTGGCGAGCGGCGAAGATAGCGGGCGAGCCGCTGGCGGCGTCTACGGGAAGGCTCAGGAGGTGGGGGTCGAGGAAGCGGGTCCTCATTTCTCTACGTCCGCGACGTTCCCGACCTCCGCACCGCCTACCCAGCGCCCAGGTCGAGGCGAGCGTCGCACAGCCGGTCCAGCAGGTCGGCACGGTGGCTGGACAGGACCACCAGGCCGCCGCCGTCGCGGAAGGCCACCAGCAGGCCCAGCGCGGCCTCGGTCGCGGCGGTGTCGAGGGCGCGGAACGGCTCGTCCAGCAGCAGCACGGCGGGCCGAGCCGCCAGCGCGGCGGCGAGTTGAGTCTTGCGTGTCATGCCGGCCGAGTAGGTCCGCGTGAGCTGGTGGCGGCGCTCGTCCAGCTGGACGGCGTCGAGCAGCGCCGCGTGGCGCTCCGCGCTACCGGCGTCCCAGACGCCGCGCTCGCGCGCGATCCACGCCAGCGTCTCGACGGCCGTCAGGAAGCCCGGCAGGTCGGGCCGGTCGTGGACCACGCCGACCGACGCGAGGTACGCGTGTGGCTGGCGGTGGACGTCGAGGCCGCCGTAGCGGACCGTGCCGGAGGTCGGCGGGCTGAGCGCCGAGAGCACGCGCAGCAGCGTCGACTTGCCCGAGCCGTTGGGGCCGACTAAGCCGGTCGCGGTGCCGGGCGCGAACGTGTGGCTCAGCTCGCGCAGCACGGACGGGCCACCGGGGTAGCGCTTGGTCACGGCGTCCACCGCCAGCGGTTGACTGGCGTCGACCTTCGGTTGGCGGTCAGCGTCGGGGACGGACGGAACGAGACTAGGCATGGAGTCGGCGCAGGCGTGCGTGCGAGGCGAGGGTGACGAGGCCGGCGCTCAGAGCCGCCACGGCGAGGTCGATGAGCGCCCACTGCCAGACCTCGGCCCAGCCCAGGCCGTCGGTGAGCCAGGCCAGCAGCGCCAGCACGCCCGCCAGCGGCGGCAGCCAGCGGACGTTCATCAGGAACCGGGCCGCCGCCCACCCCCACGCCCCGCCCACCCGGAGCGCCAGCGGGCCGGGCACCAGCGCGTCGGTCGCCGTCAGCGCCACGGCGCCGTTGACGCCCAGGACGACGAGCGCGAGCGAGGCCACCTCCGGCCCCGCCCCGGCGTCGGCGGCGTGGACGGCGGCCACAAGGCCGAGCCCCAGCGCCACCAGCCGGCCCAGCGGCAGGCGCCGGTCGAGCGACACCAGCCCGGCCCAGACGCGCGCGCGGATGGCGCGGGGCGCCCAGTAGACCGCGTCGTAGGCGATCGGCTCCCTCCCCTCGCCCGTCCCCTCGGACGGCTGGAAGGCGTCGGCCCAGACGCCGTTGCTGGTCCAGAACGCCTGGTCGAACGCGCCCCGCTGCCTGTCCTGAGCGGAGCCGAAGGAGCGGAGCGCGAGCGCGAGCGTGACGGCGAGCAGGATCGCGGGCGCGACCAGCGTTCCAGGTCCGTCCCCGACGGCCCGACCGGCAATGGACAGCGCGCCGCCGGCCAGGAAGATCTCGGCCGTCAGGCCGAAGCTGGGCACCAGCTCGTCGGGCACCTGGAACTTGAAGGCCGGAAATCGAGCCGTCAGCCCGCGGTAGAACCGGCCCTTTTCGCCACGCTCCCACGCCCGGACGCGCAGGCCCAGCGTCGCCGTCCGCACCCAGGCAAACAGGCCGAGGGCGGCGATGCTCAGCACGCCCTCGGCGGCCAGCAGCGGACGCGCCGCCCCCGCGATCACGACGGCCGGCACCGCCAGCACCGCGACGACGGGCGCCCACCGCCCCAGCTGGCGCCGCAGCAGTCGGCCCGAGTTCGGGTTCGAGAGCTGCAGCCGCCGCATCGCCGGGTCCGGGAAGAGTAGGTGCGGCGCGGCCACCGACAGCCCGCCCGCGATCAAGATGCCGACGTAGCGGACCAGCCGGCCTCTCCCCTCTCCGTCCAGCCCGCTGGCGGCCGTGGCGGCCAGCAAGCCCAATGTCAGCGCCAGCACGGCGAAGGCGCCGATGCGAAAGAGCGTCGCGGCGCGGCTCTGGTCTCCGGGCAAGAGCGCGCTCACCGGAACGTGCCGAGGTAGACGGTGCCTTGGGGGAAGCCGGCGCGCGCGTCGTCGGCCAGCCGGCCGGTGAGCGGCTCGGGGTAGAGCGTCAGGTCGGCCAGCTCGGCCAAGGGCACCAGCCGCACGCCGCGGAGCAGCTGGCGGTCGCCGAGCTCGGGGTCTGCGCCCAGGCGCGCGGCGGCCACGTCGGGCGCGCGGCACGAGAAGTAGAGCGAGACGGCGTGGAGCGGCGGGCGCACAAAGTCCACGACGTAGCGGAGCGGTCCCACCTCGATGTCGAGCCCGGCTTCTTCCTGAACCTCGCGTCGGAGCGCGTCTGCCAGCCCTTCGCCGAACTCGACGCCCCCGCCGGGCGGCGTCCAGAACGGGCCGGGCTCCCACAGCCCGTCGTGCTGGGCCAGCAGCACGGCGCCCGGCGCGTCGTCGTCGTCGAACAGCAGCGCCCCGACGCGCACGCGCACGCGGTCGGCGTAGACGTCGGGGATGTGTCCGTCGGGCATCGTGCGAGGTCGGGAAAATCTGCGGCTCGTCGGGTGCCGCTGGCTGGCGGGCGCCGTCCGCCAGCGGGACGGGGCGTGGGGGCGGGGGCGGGACCTCGGCCGTGGGGCGCGTGGCGGCGGACGGCCCTACTTCTCCGACAGCACCCGGGCGCTGGCGCGGCGGACCTTGCGCGTCCGGGCCGGGCCCTTGGGCTCGGCGAGCGTGCCGGCGGCGCGGGCGTGCGCCACGGCGGCGGCCACGAAGCCCACGAACAGCGGGTGCGGCTCGCGCACGCGCGACTGGTACTCGGGGTGGAACTGGACGCCCACGAACCACGGGTGCGTTGCGCTGGCGGTGTCCGTCGGCGTGGAGCCTGTGGTGAGCGGAGCCGAACCGTCGCCGCTGGACTCGGGGCGCTGGAGCTCGACGATCTCGACCAGGTCACGGTCTGGGTTGAGGCCCGAAAAGACCAGCCCGGCCTCGCGCAGCCGGTAGCGCAGGTCGTTGTTGACCTCGTAGCGGTGGCGGTGGCGCTCGCTCACCGACTCGGCGCCGTAGACCTCGCGCGCCAGCGTGCCCTCGGCCAAGGCGCACGTGTAGGCCCCCAGCCGCATCGTCCCGCCCTTGTCGGTGACGGTCTTTTGCTCGGCCATCATCGAGATCACCGGGGCCGGCGTGTCGGGCTCGAACTCGGTCGAGTGGGCGTCGGCCAGGCCGGCGACGTGGCGCGCGAACTCGACCGTCGCGACCTGCATCCCCAGGCAGATGCCCAGAAACGGGGTCCCGGTCTCGCGCGCCCACCGCACGGCCTCGATCTTGCCGTCGATGCCGCGGTCGCCGAAGCCTGGCGCCACCAGCACGCCCGAGACGCCCGCCAGCAGCTCGGCCACATTGCCCGCGTCCACGTCGTCCGAGAGCACGTTGCGGACCTCGACCTGGACGCCGTTCCGCGCCGCGGCGAGCAGGAAGCTCTCCGAGATCGACTTGTACGCGTCTTGGTGGCCCACGTACTTGCCGACGAGCGCGACCGTCACTTTGTCACCGGGGTTTTTGAGCCGGCGCAAGAACTCGACCCAGTCGTCCAGGTCGGCCGTGGGGTCGACGGCCAGGTACTCGTCCAGGCGCAGGCGCTCCATCACCACGTCGTCGAAGCGCTGCTCGCGGAGCAGGAGCGGCACCTCGTAGATCGACTCGGCGTCGAGCGCCTCGATCACGGCCTCGGGCCCGACGTTGCAGAACAGGCCGATCTTGCGGCGCACGTCGGCCGGCAGCGAGTGCTCCGTCCGGCAGACCAGCACGTCGGGCTGCAAGCCGTACGATTGCAAGGTCTTGACCGAGTGCTGGGTGGGCTTGGTCTTGAGCTCGCCGGCCGCGGCCAGGTACGGCACCAGCGTGAGGTGGATCAAAGCCGTGTTGGCTCGCCCCTCCTCCAGCGACAGCTGGCGGATGGCTTCGAGGTAGGGGAGCGATTCGATGTCGCCGGCCGTCCCGCCGATCTCGGTGATGATCACGTCGTAGTCGCCGGTCTCGGCCAAGCGGCGCATCCAGCCCTTGATCTCGTCGATCACGTGGGGCACCACCTGGACCGTCTTGCCGAGGTAGGCCCCGGCGCGCTCCTTGGCGATCACGCCCGAGTAGACGCGGCCCGTCGTGACGTTGTTGGCCTGCGACATGGGCACGCCGAGGTAGCGCTCGTAGTGCCCCAGGTCGAGGTCCGTCTCGGCCCCGTCGTCGGTGACGTAGACCTCGCCGTGCTCGAACGGGTTCATCGTGCCGGCGTCGACGTTGATGTACGGGTCGAATTTCTGGATCGTGACCCGCAGTCCGCGCGCCTCCAAGAGCCGCCCCAGACTCGCCGAGACGATCCCCTTGCCCAGCGACGACGTCACGCCGCCGGTCACGAACAGGAACTTGACGGGGCTCGGGGAAGCCGTTGGGCTCTCAGCGGGCATCGGGAGGGAGGAATGCTCGCCTCCGAAGCTAGGGGCGGCCCCGAGTGCGGACCCCGCTATCTCGCCCCCACCCGCCGGTTTCACACTCCGCGTCCGCCCGCTGGCGGCCGGCGCCAGCGCGGCGCGCCTACGGCCCCGGCGCGCCGCGCTCGAAGTAGAGGTACACGTAGACCGCCGCCCCAAACGACGTGGCGTCGGTCGAGGCCAGCCGCCACCCGTCGGCGGCGTAGCGGTCGATGATCTCCTGGGCCTCCGCCTGCGACGACTCGGCGATGTGGTTCGTGTTGAGCGTCAGCTTGGAGTAGTACGTGCGGGCCTCGACCTTGTATTCCATCGTCGTGCGGGCGGGCTAGAGACAACCCGCCCCGCTGGCGGCCGGCGCCAGCGGGGCGAGATCAAGGCGGAGACTACTCGACCGGCAGCAGCGTCACGCGGACGTACCGCTCGGTGTCGAGCGCCTCCCGGGCCTCCTCGGCCACCTCGTCCTGGGTGACCGCGGCCGCGAGGTCGGCCTGGTCGAGGGCGTCTTGGGCGTCCTCGCCGCGGCGGGCGGCCTCGGTCAGGACGCCGAGCCAGTAGCGGTTCTCCTGGAGGTTGGTCTCCCGGCCGCGCCGCTGCTGCTCCTTGTAGGCCGCCAGGTGCTCGGGCGCCGCCTGGCCGTCCTTGAGCATCTGGACCTGCTCGAACACGGCCGCCACCAGCTCGTCGACGCGCTCCGGGTCGGCCCCGAACGCGATCTGGACCTGGTACTGGTCCGTGTCCCGGTCGATGCTGGGCCGCACGCCGACGCCGTAGACGCCGCCGCGGTCCTCGCGGAGCTCCTCGCGGAGCATCTTGGAGAGCACGTCGGTCATGGCCCCCAACCGAACGCGCTCCTCGCGGTCGTCGGCGTCCATCTCGCCGTGGAACACGATGGCGACGCGGGCCTGGGGCTCGACGCCGGCGCGGACCGTCTTCTCGACCACGCCCGAGGGCGGCTCGACGTCGAACGTCCGCGCCTCTTCCTCCCGTCCGCCGCCGGGCAGCGACGCGAGGTAGGTCTCAACGAGGGGCCGGACGGCGGCCGGGTCGAAGGCGCCGACGAGCGCGAACGTGAAGTCGGAGACGTCCGAGAACCGGTCGCGGTAGAACGCGAGCGAGCGGTCGAGGTCGGCGCGGTCGAGGCCGGCCAGGAACTGCGAGAGCGTCCGGTTGCGCGGGTCGCCGTTGGCCAGCGTCGCGCTCAGGGTGTCCTGGAACGCGGCCTGGGGCGTGGACGCGGCGTTGGCGAGGAAGCCGCGCGTCTGGGCGACGCCGGCCGCGAACGCGTCCTCGTCGCGGCGCGGCGCGGTCGTGTAGAGGTAGACGAGTTGGAACAGCGTCTCCAGGTCGGCGGGCGCGGCGCGGCCCGAGAACCCCTCGGTCTCGGCCGAGATGGACGGCGAGAGCTGGACGATCTGGCCCGAGAGCTTCTTGCCCAACGCGACCGCGTCGAACGCGCCGGCGCCCGACTGGCCCACGACGCCGTCGGCGTTGCCGACCACGTCGAGGTCGGCGGCCGGGAGCAGCGACGTGCCGCCGGGGCTGGTGGCCGAGAAGAGCACCTCGTCGGCCTTGAACGTCGTCGGCTTGAGGACGACGGTGGTGCCGTTGGACAGCGTCCAAGTGGTCGTGCCGAGGTCGTCGTCGGTGTCCTCGTCCACGATCCGGCCGGCGGTCGGCGCCGTCGGCACCAGCGGCTCGTCGACCGTGGCGTCCTCGTACGCCGTCAGCTCCTCGCTGGCGACGCCCGCCAGCACGGCGCGCAGCTCGGCCTCGGTCGGCACCTCGACGCCGTCGCGCTGGGGCGCCTGGACCAGCACCACGCGGTCCTGGTCCGAGAGCAGGCGCTGGGCGACGGCGTCGAGCTCGTCCAAGGCGACCGTCGGGATCAGCTGCTGGGCCAGGGCGAGCTGGGTCTGGGGCGCGACGACGGGCTCGTCCTCCAGGAACGCGTTGACGTAGGCGCCGGCGAGCGCGCGGCTCGGCTGGTTGTCGGCCTCGGCGACCTGGGACTCGAGCTGGCGCAGCAGCGAGGCCTTTTGGCGCTCGAACTCGCCGGGCGTCACGCCAAAGCGGCGGACGCGCTCGGCCTCGGCCGTCAGCACGTCCAGCGTCTCGTCGATCTGGCCCTCCTTGGCGAGGCCGACCAGGAACCCGCCGCCGACGGTCCGGACCAGCCCGCCGTTGGCGGCGACGGCGAAGGCGAACGGCGAGTCGGGCGTCTGCTGGATCTCGCTCAGGCGCTCGCGCAGGACGGCGAAGAACAGGTCCTCGACCAAGGCGGCCCGGGCGTCGGCGACGGTGTTGACGCGCGTCGGCGGCGCCTTGAACACGACCTGGACCACGGTCTGGGGCGCCTCGGGGTCGGTGGCGACCGAGACCAGCGTCTGGTCGTTGCCCGGCACGGTGTAGACCGGCCGCGGGGGCGCGTCGGCCGGGTTGGCCATGTCGGCGAACCGCTGGCGGATCATGTCCTCGACCTCGGCGGGGTCCACGTCGCCGACCACGACGACGGCCATCAGGTCGGGCCGGTACCAGTCGCGGTAGAACCGGCGCAGCGCTTCGGGCGGGGCCGTCTCGATCACCTCGGGCAGGCCGATGGGCAGGCGGTCGGCGTAGCGGGAGTCGGCGAAGAGGACGGGGAACTGCTCGCGGTTCATCCGCTCGCCGGCGCCCTGGCCCAGCCGCCACTCCTCCAGGACCACGCCGCGCTCGCGCTCGATGGCCGAGTCGGCGAGGGCGATGTGGCCGGCCCACTCGCGGAGCACGTCGAGGCCGGTCGAGAACACGTCGGCCGAGTCGGTCGGCACCTGGAGCATGTAGACGGTCTCGTCGAACGACGTGTAGGCGTTGAGGTCCGGCCCGAACCGCGTGCCGGCGCTCTCGAGGTAGCGGACGAGCTCGGGCTCGGCGAACCGCTCGGTCCCGTTAAAGGCCATGTGCTCCAGGAAGTGGGCCAGCCCGCGCTGGTCCTCGGCCTCCAGCACGCTGCCGGCGTCGACCGCCAGCCGCAGCTCGGCGCGGCCCTCGGGCTCGGTGTTGGCCCGGACGTAGTAGCGGAGCCCGTTGTCCAGCGTCCCCTGGCGCACGGCGGCGTCGAACGGGAGCGCGGCGTCGGCCGCCATGGGTTGGGCGCCGGCCGGGGCCGCCAGCGGGGCGGCGAGGGCGAGCAGGAGCGCGAGGCGGGCGGCGAGTCGGGGACGGGTCATCGGGCCGAGGATGTGGGCAGACTGTGTGCCACGTATCGTACGCACAGTCTCGCCCTGCGTCGTGGCCAATCGTCCGCCCCTCCCCGAACCCCGTGCCGCGCTGGCGGCGGCCACCGCCGGCCGGGGCCGGATCGCCGGCCGGGGCCGACCGGCGCGCGGGCCGTCAGGCCGGGCGCCGCGCGACGACGAGCAGGCCCGTCCCGGTCGCGTTGTCGCGGCGGAGGTCGAGGGCGTTCAGGGCCATCCCGACCGGCCCGGCGCCGAGGTACCACAGGCCCACCAGCGGGGCGGCCAGGAAGCTCTTGTTGAGCGCCTGGATGGGCCACTTGACCAGCATCCGCCACGCCGCCGAGCCGACCGGCCCGTAGGTGTAGGTCCGCTCCGTCACCTCCAGGCCGGCCGTCTCCAGCTTCTCGACCAGCTCCGCGAGCGGGTACCCGTCGCGGACGTGCTCGCCGATGAACCCCTCCTCCCCCTCGCCGGTCACGCCCGAGCCGCCCTGGTCGCTGGGCGTGTTCACGATGAGGTGCCCGCCCGGCTTGAGCACCGCGCGGACGTTCTCGAACACGGCCCGGTCCTCCTCGATGTGCTCCATCACGTCGACGGAGAGCGCGAGGTCGAACTCGGCGTCGTACTCCAGCGGCAGCGTCAGGTCGGCGCGCTCGAAGGCGACGCGGCCGGCGTGGGGCGTCTGGGCCATGAACACCTGGGCCCGGCGGAGGTACTCGTCCTTGACGTCGACCGCCGTCACCTCGACGTTGGGGAACGTCTTGACCAGCCACCACGCGTACTGCCCGAAGCCGGTCCCGGCGTCGAGCACGCGCACCGGCCCCGGCCCGGCCGCCTCGACCCGCTGGCGGAGCGTGCGGCGGACGTACCACGACCGCAGGAAGACGGCGTCGAGCAGCCGGTAGAACACCTTGGTGCGGCCCGGCGAGGTCCAGAACAGGCCGCCGAGTCGGTCTTTGACGGGGTCGTAGTCCACGCCGTGCGGGGATGGGGAGCCGGGAGAGTACGCCGCGCGCTCCGCGTTGCGGCGCCCAGCTTCAGTGAAGCGGCCGTATCGTACGCCCCCACCCCGGGCTACCCCATGGCTTCCTACCGAGTCGTCCCCATCGACGGCGTGCTGCGGCTGTCGCTAACGGGGACGATCGACCTCGACGCCAGCCGTTCGCTGCTGCTCGACATCACGCGCGACGCGCAACTGCAAGGCAGCGGCCTGCTCATCGACTTCCGCGTGACCCAGGGCGACGTCTCGTACCGTGACGTCCACGAGTTGATCGCGGTGCTGACGGAGCACCCCCAGTCGTTCACCCATCGCATCGCGTTGCTGGAGGAGTACACCGACCGCTTTGAGAAGGCGCAGTTTTTCCAGGCCTACGCCACCGAGCGCGGCTTCAAGATCCGCGCGTTCGTGGACGAAGGCTCCGCCATCGCCTGGCTCGAAGAGGGCGCGTCGTAATCCGGAGGCTGCGCCGGCGTAGCGCCGGTGCACTCGCCATCGCCGCCATGCCCGTTTGCATCTGGTCGCACGAGACCAGTGACCGCACGATCTCTGTCGCCCTCGACGTGCCCTCAGCCACCGGTGGCGAGGGCTCACGCCGGACGGTCTGGGTGCTGCCCGAACATGAGGCCGACTTGCGAGCTTGTAACGCCTCCGTCACTCGCAACGGCCGGCTTTTTCTGGTCGCGACCCTGGGACTGTCGGCGCTCGTGGCCGTGGTCGCGAGCGACGTCATGGGCCTGCCTGAGAGCGCGAGCACGGCCGCGGGCGGGCTCGGCGTGGCGGCCATCGGCCTCGTGATCGCGGCGCTCCCGTTCGCGACGCCCCAGACGATCCAGATGGTGGGCATCCGGCGGTCGGTTGTCTTCGTCCGAGCGCTGGGCCTGCTGGTGGCCGCGATGGGCGTGTGGGTCGCCGCCGCGGGCTAACCGGCCAGCGTCTCCAGCGCCTCGGCGATCCGGTCCCACGAGGTCCGCTGGCGCTCAGCGGCGACGCCGGCCTCCAGAGCCGGTCCCAGACCGTCATCCACGAACCGCACGATGGCGCCCGCCAGCGCGGCGGGGTCGTCGGGGGGCACCACCAGCCCGGCGCGGCCGTCGGGCACCGTCTCGGCCAGGCCGCCCACGTCGGTGGTGATCACCGGGCGACCGTAGTGAAACGCGACCTGGGCGACGCCGCTCTGGGTCGCGCTCAGGTACGGCTGCACGACGGCGTCGGACGCGCTGAAGTAGAGGCCGATCTGGTCGTCGGGGATGTAGTGGGCGTCCAGGCGCACGGACGGCCCGAGCGCCGCGGCCTGAGCGCGCAGCGCCTCCTCGTCGGCGTAGAACTCGCCCGCGATCACGAGCCCGGCGTCGGGCCGCTGGCGGAGGACCTCGGCCCAGGCGTCCAGCAGCACGTGGAGCCCTTTGTAGCGTCGGATAAAGCCGAAAAACAAAAACACCGGCCCGCCGCCGGGCAGCGCCAGCGCGGCGCGGGCCTCGTCGCGCGGCATCGGCTCGCCGAACCCGTCGTAGACCGGGTGCGGCACGACCGCCAGC
Source organism: uncultured bacterium (assembly GCA_947493945.1). GTDB lineage: Bacteria > Bacteroidota > Rhodothermia > Rhodothermales > Rubricoccaceae > Rubrivirga. The sequence goes on from CANLSR010000001.1 coordinate 836,062, forward strand.
GGCACCGACGGCGCCAGCTGGCCCACGTCGCCGGCCACCTGGTCGCTCATCGCCAGCAGCCCGTCGCAGGCGCGCAGCGTCCAGCGCGTCAGCAGCCGGTCGCCGGGGCGCCGCTCGTGCGGGATCGCGTTGTGGACGATGGCCAGCACCGTCACGCCGCGCCTCCGGAGTCGCCGGGCGATGACACCGAGCATCGGCGCAAAAAACGGCATCCAGACCATCAGCACCGCCACCTGGGCTCCGCTGCCGACGACGTGGCGTGCGGCGCCGAACCACGTCCTCGGGTCGAGCGGGTCGAGCAGCCGGGGCGCGGGCGGCGAGTCCGGCGGTGCCGGCCCGTCGTCGAGCTGGCTGGTGCCGGGGAACAGCCGCTCGGGGTACTGGCGCCGGAAGGTGACGGCGTTCACCTCGTGGCCGCGCGCCGCCAGCGCCCGCCCCGTCGCCAGCCCGAAGTGGGCGATGCCGCCGCGCCACGGCCACGACGGGCCGACCAAGGTCCACCGCTTCGCGCTCATGCCGAGACTGCGCGCCGCTCCTCGGGCACCGCCGCCAGTTCGTCGCGGACCTCGTAGCGCTCGGCCCGTTCCATCTCGGGCCGCACGATCATCTCGCCCAGGAGCCCGGCCAGGAACGACTGCGCGCCCAGCAGGATCAGCATGACGCCGAAGATCAAGAGCGGCCGGCCGCCGATGGGCTCGCCGAACACCAGCTTGACCACGCTGAGGTAGGCCAGCATCAGAAACCCGAGCACGAACCCGACCGTGCCGAGCCCGCCGAAAAAGGTCATTGGACGGCGCGCGAAGCGGGTCAGAAACAGGACCGTGATCAAGTCCAGAAACCCGCGCAGGTAGCGCTCGAACCCGAACTTGGTCGTGCCGTGGACGCGCGGCCGGTGGTTCACGACCTGCTCCTCGATCTTGGTGTAGCCCTCCCACCGCGCCAGCAGCGGGATGTAGCGGTGGAGCTCGCCGTAGACGCGCACCGACTTGACGACTTCGCTCCGGTACGCCTTGATGCCCGAGTTGAAGTCGTGCAGCGGGATGCCCGACATCCAGGCCGTGACCTTGTTGAAGAACTTGGACGGGATGCGCTTTTCCCACGGGTCGTTGCGCTTGCGCTTCCACCCGCTCACCAGGTCGCCGCCGGCCTCCAGCCGGCTCACCATCTCGGGAAGCTCGGCCGGATCGTCCTGGAGATCGGCGTCGAGCGTGGCGACGTAGCGTCCCTCGGCGCGTCGGAAGCCGGCCGCCAGCGCGGCGCTCTTGCCGTAGTTGCGCCGGAAGCGGACGCCCACGAACCGCGCGTCCTGACCGTGTAAACGCTCGATTACGCCCCACGAGCCGTCGTCCGAGCCGTCGTCCACCCACCACACCTCGAAGCTCAGGCCGGCGCCGTCCATTGACTGGCGGATCTCGTCCGCCAGCGCGGGCAGGCTCTCGGCCTCGTTGTAGACCGGGACGACGATGGAGAGGTCGGGGCGCATGGCGGCAACCTAGCCCCGCTGGCGGTTGTCGCCAGCGGCTAGAGCGTGACCGTCGCCGGGGCGTCGGGGGCGAACGCCGAGGCCGTCCGCTCGCCCTCGTGCCCGAACCAGCGGAGCGTGCCATCCGCCTCGCAGATCCAGACCTCCTGGGCGCCCTTGGCCAGGTAGAGCGTGATCTTCTCCTCCATCTCGGCCCACGGGTTCGACGGCGACATCACCTCGACGCAGATCGGAGGCGACACGACGAACGTGGCCTCTTCCCCGTGCTCCTTTACGAAGGCGTCTGACATCCAGCCAACATCCGCGACTTTGACTCCTTCGGCCGTCTCGACGTTGCACTCCGGGATCGCCTCACCTCCTAACGCCTCTTCAAGCAAGCGAACAAGAAGGCGTTGGAGTCGACTATGGCGATTGGTAGTCGGGCTCATGACGATGCGGCCGTAGCGGTCTTGTTCGATTCGGTACGGGAGATCCTGAAGCCACGGATCCGCGCACACCTCTTCCCACGTCCGCTTGCCGTCGCTCGTCTCTGGCGATGTTCGAGCGGTCCGCGCAGACGCAGTCAGGGAGCGTGGAGCAGTCGCAGGCATAACAGCGGTGCCGCTGGCGGAGGCTCCCGGCGAGAGCGACCGCCAGCGGGCGGCTAGGTGTCGATGGTCGCGTACTTGGCGTTCCGCTCGATAAACTTGCGCCGCGGCTCCACGGCGTCGCCCATCAGCGTCGAGAACGTCTTGTCGGCCGCCGCGGCGTCGTCGATGGTCACGATCTGGAGCATCCGCGTGTCCGGGTCCATCGTCGTGCTCCACAGCTGCTCCGGGTTCATCTCGCCCAGCCCCTTGTAGCGCTGGACGCCGACGCCCTTGGCGCCGCCCAGCTCCGCGATGGCCTCGTCCAGCTGGCGGTCGTTCCAGCAGTAGATCTCCTTGGTGCCCTTTTTGGCGCGGTAGAGCGGCGGGAGCGCGATGTAGATGTAGCCGGCCTCCAAGAGCGGACGCAGGTAGCGGTAGATGAACGTGAGCAGCAACGTGCGGATGTGGGCGCCGTCCACGTCGGCGTCGGTCATCAGGACGATCTTGTGGTAGCGGAGCTTCTCGTCCGAGAACTCGTCGGCGCCGGCGGCGATCTGGACACCGAGGGCGGTGACCATGTTCTTGATCTCCTCGTTGTCGAGGATCTTGTCCAACCGCGCCTTCTCGACGTTCAGGATCTTACCGCGCAGCGGAAGGATGGCCTGGAAGTGGCGGTCGCGTGCCTGCTTGGCCGATCCGCCCGCCGAGTCGCCCTCGACGAGGTACAACTCCGAGATGCTGGCGTCCTTGCTGGAGCAGTCCGCCAGCTTGCCGGGCAGGCCGCCGCCGCCGAAGGCGCTCTTGCGCTGGACGAGTTCGCGCGCGCGCCGGGCGGCGGTCCGGGCCTGGGCGCTCAGGATCACCTTTTGGACGATGGTCTTGGCCTCGCGCGGGTGGTCCTCCAGCCACTCGGCCAGCTTCTGGCCCACCAGGCTCTCGACGGCGCCCTGGACGTCGGAGTTGCCCAGCTTGGTCTTGGTCTGGCCCTCGAACTGCGGCTCCTGGACCTTGACGCTCAGCACGGCCGTGAGCCCCTCGCGGAAGTCGTCGCCGGACAGGTTCACCTTGGCCTTTTTGAGCAGGTCGTTGGTGTCGGCGTAGTTCTTCAGCGTCCGCGTGAGCGCGCGGCGGAAGCCGGAGACGTGGGTGCCGCCCTCGTGCGTGTTGATGTTGTTGACGAACGAGAGCACGTTCTCCTGGTAGCCCGTGTTGTAGCGCATCGCCAGCTCGACGGGCACGTCGGCGCTCTCGTCCTCGATCACGATGGGGGCCTCCAACAGCGACTCGCGCGTTTCGTCGAGGTAGTCCACGAACTCGGACAGGCCGCCCTCGGAGTGGTAGGTCTCGACGCCCAGCTCGGGGTCGTCCTCGCGCTCGTCGGTGAGCGTGATCGTGATGCCCTTGTTGAGGTAGGCCAGCTCGCGCATCCGGCTCGCCAGCGTGTCGAAGCGGTAGACGGTGTCGAGGAAGATCGACGTGTCGGGCTTGAACAGGACGGTCGTCCCGGTCTCCTCGCCGTCGGTCATGTCGCGGACGCGCGTTAGCGGCTCGGCCGTGTCGCCGCGCTCGAACGCCATCTCGAACACGCCCTCGTCGCGGCGGACGGTCACCTCCAGCCGGTCGCTCAGCGCGTTCACGCAGCTCACGCCGACGCCGTGCAGGCCGCCCGAGACCTTGTAGGTGTCCTTGTCGAACTTGCCGCCGGCGTGCAGCACCGTCATCACGACCTCGACGGCCGGCTTGCCCTCGGTCGGGTGCATGGCCACCGGGATGCCGCGGCCGTCGTCGGCGACCGAGATCGAGTTGTCCTTGTGGATCACGACCTCGATGTGGTCGCAGTAGCCGGCGAGCGCCTCGTCGATCGAGTTGTCGACCACCTCGTAGACCAGGTGGTGCAGCCCGCGCACGCCCACGTCGCCGATGTACATGGCCGGCCGCTTGCGCACGGCCTCCAGGCCCTCCAGCACCTGGATGTTGTTGGCGCCGTAGTCGCCGCGTGCGGCCAGCGTCGGCGCTGGGGCGGCGTCCGCCAGCGCGTCAGGGACAGCGCCAGCTAGCGGGGCCGTCGCGCCGTCGCCGTCGGGCGTCGGGAGCGCGTTGGGCGGCGGCGTGGCGACCTGGTCGTCGGGCGTCGCGGTGTTCTCGTACGGGGCGTTCGGCGGGGTCACGTCGGGCATCGGTCGGGGGGACGGAGGCGGGGCATCGCGCGGAGAGGTGCGCGAAACCCAATCGGGCCAAGATACGGCCGGAAGGCTAGAAAAACCGTGTTTTATGAACGGCACGCCTCCGCCGAGATTGCCCGTTCCATGCTCCCCAACCCAACCTCCACCTCCGCCCCGAGCCGCCTACCCCAGCGCCTCGCCCAGCCGGTCCGCCAGCCCGCCCAGGCGCTCGGCCACCCGGCCCAGCTGGCGGTCGTAGTCGTCGGCGACGGCGCGGCGGCCGAGGGCGCCGCCGAGCACGCGGACGGCCTCGACCAGCGGGGCGTCGACGGCCGGGTACAGGCTCAGCAGCTTCTGGTGGACGCGGCCCAGCGTCCGCGCCGTGTCATCGAGCAGGACGCGGTCCTCGAAGGCCTGCGCCAGCGCGGCGGCCCTGGCCTCGGGGACGCCCACCACGGCCCGCAGGCGGAGGCGGACGGTCTGGTCCGCCAGCTCGGCGAGGAGCGCGTCGAGGTCGGTGCGGACCGTGCCCTCGGGCTCCTGCGCCGAGGCGTCGCGGCCGGCCCGACGGTCGGCGACGGCGCGCGCCGTGTTCAGGGCCGCCCGGGCCGCGGCCACCAGGGCCACGGCGTGGAACGCGCTCGCAGGGTGCGTGTGGTCTCTCAAAGCGGGTGGGCTGCGCCGGCCGAGCGGCTCAGGGTGCGGGAGGTCCAGGACCCGCGACGGAGCGGCCCCGGGCCCTCTGGCCCCTCAACGAGGAGGTTTAGACGTCCAGGTACCGGAGGAAGGCGGCGGCACGGCCCTCCAGGTCGTCCTCGGCCTCGTCGAACACGGCGACGACGTGGTAGTCGTAGTGCGCCAGCACGTGGCGGACGCGCGCGGTGTCGGAGACGTTGAGCTTCAGCGTCACCTGCACCCGACCCGCGCCCGGGTCGTCCTCGGTCGAGATCGACAGGATGCGGACCCCGTTCTGCTCGACGATCTGGGCCACCTGGCCCAACGAGAAGTCGCCGCGGGCCACGTCCAGCACCAGGATCGCGCCCGGCTCCTCGGTGGCGAGCATGTGCGCCAGCTGGCCGAACACGTCGGCGCGGACCACCAGCCCGGCGTAGCTGCCGTCCTCCTCGGAGACGGGCAGCACGCTCAGGCCGTGCTGGCGCATCAGGTGGGCGGCGTCGAACACGTGGGTCTCGAGCCCGATCACGACCGGCTCGCCGGCGACGAGCGCGCCCAGCGGCGCCGAGTGCTCGGGGTGCGCCTGGAGCGCCGCCTCGGTGACGATGGAGTCCAGCCGGCCCGTCGGGTCGAGGACCGGCAGGTGGGCAACGCGGGCCTCAGCGAGTGCCACGAGCGCCTCCCCGACCGTGTCGGTCGTGGCGAGCGGCTCCAGGTCGCTGAGCAAGGTGGCAACGGTCATGGCAATGGGGGGACGACCGGGCGGGGAAAACTACGGGCGGTCGGGCACGCTATAGACGGGCAAGACCCGTACCAGGTGACGCGGCCGGGAGGATGCGACCGACCGTTCATCGGCCCGTGGGGCCCGTTCACCGGGTCCACGCCCGGTCTGCGCGCCCCCTCCGCACCCAGCGGCTGGCGGACGACGCTCGCGGGGGCGGTTGGCAGTCGCCCAGGGGCGCGCCGCCAGCGGGTCAGGACGGATCGGCAGGCATCGTGACCAGCGCGCCGTCGCCCGACCCGTCGCCGGTCCAGCGCAGGCCGCCGTAGCGCTCCAGCATCCGGTCCAGGTCGGGCGCGTTCTTGGTCGAGGCCCGGAACCGCAGCCGCACGACGGGCACGGGCTGGGCGTCGGCGTCGAAGGCGTCCTGGGCGTAGCCGAAGTCCTCGGACACGACCTCGGCCACGCTGTGGACGTGCGAGCGGGCCTTGGGCTTGGAGACGGGCAAGAGCGCCGTCCGGTCCACGTAGTCGCTCTCGACGAGCGCCAGCGTCTGGGCGCGGAGCTCGTCCAGGCCGATCCCGCGCGCGGCCGAGATGAACACGGCGCGCTCGTACCGGGCCTCCAGCTGGTCCAGGAGGCCGGCGTCGTCCAGGGCGTCCACTTTGTTGAACACCATCAGCGTCGGCTTGTCCTGGGCCTCCAGCTCCGCCAGCGTCTCGTGGACCACGCGGATGTGGTCCTCGGCGTTGGGGTGCGTCACGTCCACGACGTGGAGCAGCAGGTCCGCCTCGCGGACCTCGTCCAGCGTGCTCTTGAAGCTCTCGACGAGCGCGTGGGGCAGCTTGCGGATAAACCCGACCGTGTCGGCCAAGAGCACCGACTTGTTGGTGTCGAGGTCCACCTGGCGCGTGGTCGCGTCGAGCGTGGCGAACAGGCGGTTCTCGGCAAAGACGTCGGCGTCGGCGAGCGCGTTCATCAGCGTCGACTTGCCGGCGTTAGTGTAGCCGACGAGGGCGACGCGCGTCTCGTCCGAGCGGTTTTTGCGCTGGGTCGTCCGCTGGCGGTCGATCTTGTCGAGTTGGTCCTGGAGCACGGAGATGCGGCGGCCGATGAGCCGGCGGTCGGTCTCGATCTGGGTCTCGCCCGGGCCGCGCATGCCGATGCCGCCCTTCTGGCGCTCCAGGTGGGTCCAGGCGCGCGTGAGCCGGCTGCGGAGGTACTGGAGCTGGGCCAGCTCCACCTGGGCCTTGGCCTGCGACGAGCGGGCGCGGTCGGCGAAGATGTCCAGGATGAGTCCGGAGCGGTCGACGAGTTTGACCTCGTTCTTCTCCGCGTTGAGCGCCTTTTCCAGGTTGCGGACCTGGACCGGCGACAGGTCGTCGTCGAACACCACGAGGTCGGCGTGATGCGTCTCGACCGACCGGCGGAGCTGCTCCACCTTGCCCTTGCCGATGTAGGTCGCGCCGTGGACGCGGGCCAGGTTCTGGGTCACGCGAGTGACCGTGTTGGCGCCGGCCGTGTCGGTCAGGAGCTCCAGCTCGTCGAGGCCGTCTTTGAGGTCGGCGTCGGTGGTGTCGGGCGTCTTTACGCCGACCAGGATGGCCGTCTCGCGGCGTCGGGCAGTCGTGGGCGTCAAAAGCAGTCGGTTCGTTGGAGCCCTAGAACGGCTCGGCGCCGGGTCTGGTTCGCCGCCCAGGTGAAGCCTTGGCGCCGCACGGAGCGGTCGCCCCCGCACCTACGCCGCCGGTCGAGGCCGCCAGCGGGTCGTGACCAACGTCTCGGCCACCAGGCAGGCCAGCGCGAGCGCCAGGAAAACCGTCCACAGCGGCGTGCCAGCCGGCTCGCCCTCGGCCGCCAGCCCGGCGGCGCCGTCGACCACGCGGACCGGCCGGCCCGTCGCGGCCTCCAGCTGGCGGGCCGCCTCCGCCGGGTCGAGGGCGGCGGGGTCCGACTCGCGGGAGTCCTCGTTGACGGCGACCACGCGCAGCGTGCGTTCGCCCTGGACCACGCGGTACAAGCCGGCACGAGCGGCCACGTCGCCCACGTCGAGCACCACGGCGCCGGGCACGGTCCGCTGGGCCGGCGTCAGCGCCACGCCGTCGGGCCCGACCAGGCGGAGCGGCTGGCCGGCGTCGACGCCCGTGACGCGAATGGAGCCCGATGGGTCCAGTCCGCCCGTGTCAGCGACCGATGACCCGGCGGCAAAGTAGCCGGCCGACCGGAACAGCAGCGGCACGAACAGGCCGCGCTGGGGCAGGTCGCTCCAGTCCAGGTCCGGCGCGACGCCCGCCAGCAGGACCGAGCCGGCGCCGTGGCGGATCTCCTGGAGCAGCGGCGGTCCGGGCCCGGTCGCAACGAGGGTCGACTCGTCGGCGCCGCCGGGTCGGTAGCGCGCAATCCGGCGGACGTCGATGGCCTCAGGCGTGGGCCGGGCGCTGTCGAACACGCCCGCGAACAGCGGGTGGTCGAGGTCGAGGTCGGTGGAGGTCCCCAGCGCCGGGCCGTCGGCCAGGCCGAGCGCGCCGTCGATGCGACCTCCGCCGACGGCCTGGAGCAACGCGTTGAGCGCCTCGGGCTGGGCGCCCGGAAACGCCAGCACGCCGCCGCCGCCGGCGACGAACGCCGCCAGCCGGCCGGCGCTGGCGGAGACGCTCGACGGGCCGACCAGAAACACGGCGTCGTAGCGGTCGAGGTCGGCGCCGGCCAGCGCGCCCTCGGCGACCTCGTTCAACGCCAGGCTCCCGCTCTCGGCGGCGACGGCCAGGGCTAACGACACCAGGTCGGCGCGGGCGCCGTCGCCGCGCACCAGCAGCACGCGCGGCGGCGGCGGCACGCGGAGGGCGAACCAGCGCACGTCGTCCCACTCGGCCGCGTCGGCCTCGATGCGGACCTCGCCGCCCAGCCAGCCCCGCGCCGGCGGCGTGACGGTAAAGGGCACCGTGGCCGGCGTGCCGGGGATCAAGTCAACGGCCGTTTCGGCCACGCGTTGGCCGTCGATCAAGAGCGAGGCGCCGATGGTGCCCGCCCCGCCGCCCCAGCGGGTCACGGTCGCCTCCACCCGGACCGGGCGCCCCGGCTCGATGATGCGGCTCACCACGCGCACGTCGGTCACGGCCGTGTTGGTCTGGCGCCGCCCGCCGAGGGGCACCAGCGTCACCGACACGCCCTCGGGCAGCGCGGCGCTCGTGGAGTCGGTGAAGGTCGCCCGCTGGAGGTCGCTCACCACCACGATCTCGCGCCGAGGGTGCGCCGCGTTCTCCAGTACGCTAGCGGCGCGCGCGACCGCGGCGGTCAGCGGCTCGGCGCCCGCCAGCGGCACGGTCGCCTGGGCGGCGTCCAGCGCTGGCCCGGGCGTCACGAACGGGACGGGCCGGTACTCGGGCGGACGCGCGACCGGGAGCACGGTCCGCTCGTCGCCGGCGCCAGTCGCATCGATCACGGCCGCGCCGACCTCGCGCGCCTGGTCGATCAGGGCGCCCTGGGCGTCGCGCAGCGTCATCGACCGGCTGTTGTCGAGCACCAGCACCAGGCTCTGGGCCGCGCTGGCCTCGAACACGCTCGCGTCGGCCGTCCGGGTCGGCCGCGCGAAGGCGAGGACCAGGAACAGGATCGCCAGCGTGCGCAGCGCCAAGAGCAGCCACTGGCGGATGCGGACGCGCCGCATGGCCGTCGCCTCGATCTCGCGCACGAACCGGAGCGTCGAGAAGTCGACGCGCTCGGGCCGGCGGAAGTTGAACAGGTGGACGGCGATCGGGATCGCCGCTGCCGCCAGCGCAACGAGCAAGAACGGGTTCAGGAATCCCATGGGACCTCGAACGTAGCCACGGGGCCCCGTCGCGCGCCGACCTCCCCGCCGCGCTGGCGGCGCGCACCGGCCCCGGGCCCGTCCGCTCCGGGCCCGTCCGCCAGCGGCGCGCCGGCTCCCGGTGGGCCCGCTGACACCACGGCTTCACACCGCCCGGGCATCTTTGGCGGTCACCCCGCGTTGCTCTCCGCCCGACTGGCGGAGCTCGCCGCCAGCCTGCACCGACCCCCACGATGGCGAAGACGACAGCTCCGAAAAAGGCCGCGACCTCGAAGCGGAAAACGGCCACGCCGAAAAAGGCGGCCGGCTCCCGAAACCGGTTCGTCGGGCGCGACCTGGTGGTCAAGGGCGCGCGGCAGCACAACCTCAAAAACGTCGACCTGACGATCCCCAAAAAACAGCTGGTGGTCGTGACCGGGCCGTCGGGGAGCGGCAAGTCGTCGCTGGTGTTCGACACGATCTACGCCGAGGGCCAGCGGCGCTACGTCGAGAGCCTGAGCGCCTACGCCCGCCAGTTTCTGGACCGGATGGACAAGCCGGACGTGGACCTGATCACGGGCCTGGCGCCGGCCATCGCGATCGAGCAGCAGACGGGCACCAAGAACCCGCGCTCGACCGTCGCGACCCAGACCGAGGTCTACGACTACCTCCGCCTCTTGTATGCCAGGGTTGGGACGACGATCTCGCCGGTGTCCGGCGAGGAGGTCACCCGAGACAGCCCGCGCTCGACCGCCGAGGCCATTCAGGCCGAGCTGCCGGAGAAGACGCGGTTCTACCTGTGCTTCCCCTTCCCCGACCACAAGGGCGCCAAGAAAGCCCAGGAGCTAGAGGCGCTGCTGGCCCGCGGCTTTTTCCGCGTCGTCGCGCTGCCCACCCCCAAGCAGGCCGAGAAGGGCGCCGCGGCCGAGGTCATCGACCTCAACGAGACGCCGCCGGCCGACGTCAAGACGCCCGCCACGCGCCTGCTCGTGCTCGTCGACCGGCTGGCGACGAGCGCCGCCGCGCCGACCGGCGCCGCCAGCGGGGCGAGCGACTCGGCCACCAACCGGATCGCGGACTCGGTCGAGCAGGCGTTCCGCGAGGGCGGCGAGCGAGCCGTCGTGATCACGGCGCCGAAAGAAGGGCCGTTCGAGCGGCTGGACTTTTCGGCCCTGTTCGAGCGCGACGGGATGACGTTTGAGGAGCCCACGGCCCAACTGTTCTCGTTCAACTCGCCGCTGGGCGCCTGCCCCGAGTGCCAGGGGTTTGGCCGCGTGCCGGGCATCGACCCGGACCTGGTGATCCCCAACCCCGAGTTGTCGCTGCGCCAGGACGCCCTGGCGCCGTTCCGCACCGAGCAGTGGTCGAAGCACCAGAAGGCGTTGGTGCGCGGCGCAGGCGCGGTCGGGTTGGACCTGGACACGCCGTACACGTTGCTCTCGCCCGAACACAAGGCGCTGGTGTGGAAAGGCTTCGGCGACTACCCCGGCGTCGACGGCTTTTTCGCCTACCTGGCCAAAAAGCAGTACAAGATGCACTACCGCATCTACACCGCCCGCTTCCGCGGCTACACGCGCTGCCCGGCGTGCGACGGCTACCGACTAAGGCCGCAGGCGCTCTACGTCAAGATTAAGGGCCCGGCCCTCGGTGCCGACGGCGACGCGCCGCGCTGGACCCACATCGGCGAGGTGACGGAGCTGACGACGGCCGACGCCAAGGTGTTTTTCGACGCGCTAGAACTGAGCGACCACGACCAAGAGGTGGCAGGCCGGCTGCTGGAGGAGGTGCGGAAGCGGCTGGGCTACCTCGTCGAGGTCGGCCTGGACTACCTCACGCTCGACCGGCTGGCGATGACGCTGAGCGGCGGCGAGACCCAGCGGATCAACCTCGCCACGTCGCTGGGCTCATCGTTGGTGGGCAGTTTGTATGTGCTGGACGAGCCGACCATCGGGCTCCATCCGCGCGACAACGACCGGCTGATCGCCATTCTGGAGGGATTGCGCGACATCGGCAACACGGTCTTGGTCGTGGAGCACGACGAGCAGATGATGCGCCGGGCCGACCAGATCGTGGACGTCGGGCCGGGCTCGGGCGCGCTGGGCGGCGAGATCATGTTCCAGGGCACCTTCGACCAGGCGCTCGACGCACCCGCCTCCTTGACGGGCGCCTACCTCTCGGGCCGCAAGTCGATCCCGGTGCCGGCCGGGCGCCGGCCGGTCGACCCGGAGCGCGTGATCACGGTGACGGGCGCGCGTGCCAACAACCTCAAGCGGATCGACGTGTCGTTCCCGCTCGACATGATCACGGTCGTGACCGGAGTCTCGGGGTCGGGCAAGTCCACGCTCGTCCACTCGACGCTCTACGCTGGGCTCCAGCGCGCCAAGGGCGAAGGGTCCGACGGCGCGCCGGGCGCGCACGACGCCATCGAGGGCGCGGATCTGGTCGAGACCGTCGAGATGGTGGACCAGTCGCCCATCGGCAAGTCGCCGCGCTCCAACCCGGTCACCTACATCAAGGCGTTCGACGCCATGCGCGAGCTGCTCGCGTCGACGCATCAGGCCAAGATCCGGGGCTACCGCGCCGGCACGTTCTCGTTCAACGTGCCCGGCGGGCGCTGCGAGACGTGCCAGGGCGAGGGCGTGGTCCAGGTCGAGATGCAGTTCCTGGCCGACCTCTACCTCGAATGCGAGGCGTGCCACGGTCAGCGGTTTAAGCAGGACGTGCTGGAGATCCGGTTCAAGGGCAAGAACGTCGCCGAGATGCTGGACCTGACCGTGGACGAGGCGGTCGTCTTCTTCAAGGGCCAGCGTCGGATCGAGAACAAGCTCCAGACGCTCCAGGACGTGGGCCTGGGCTACCTCACGCTGGGCCAGCCGTCCAACACGCTGTCGGGCGGCGAGGCCCAGCGCGTCAAGCTGGCGTCGCACCTGAGCAAGCAGCACGCCGGCCACACGCTCTACTTGTTCGACGAGCCGACGACGGGCCTGCACTTCGACGACATCAACAAGCTGCTCTCCGCCTTCAACGCCCTCGTGGACGCCGGCCACTCGGTGGTCCTGATCGAGCACAACCTGGACGTGATCAAGGCGGCCGACTGGGTGATCGACATCGGCCCGGAGGGCGGGCGCCGGGGCGGGTTCGTGGTGGCCGAGGGCACGCCGGAGCACGTGGCGACCGTCGCCGCCAGCCACACGGCACCGTTCTTGCGCCAGGCGCTGGCGTAACGCCTCGGCCGCGTGGTGGGCGGAGAGCAAATACGCAACACGCAACCCGCAACTGGTGCCATCTTCCCGCGTGACCGACGCCGCCCCCCTCCGCATCGCCCTGTTCACGGGCAACTACAACCACATCGAGGACGGCGTCTCGCGAACGCTGGGCCGGCTCGTCGGCTACCTGGAGGACCAGGGCCACACCGTGCTCGTGATCGGGCCGACGATGGACAACGCGCCCATGGACCAACCGGGCGCGTTCGTGGAGGCGCCGTCGGTGTCGTTCCCGGCCCGCCCCGAATACCGCCTGGCGACCGGATTCCCACGCGCCCTACGCGCCCAGGTCCAGGCATTCGGGCCAGATCTGGTCCACGTGGCGTCGCCTGACATTCTGGGTCATCGGGCGTTGACATGGGCTAAGAAGCAGGATCTGCCGGTCGTCTCGACGTACCACACGCATTTCCCCTCCTACCTCGGGTACTGGGGGCCGCGCTGGCTCGAGCCGCTGGCGTGGGCCGTCGGGCGGCGCTTCTACGGCCGGTTCGACGAGGTCTACGTGCCCACGCCGACGCTGCTGGAGGAGATCCGCGCCAACGGCATCGACACGACGCTGCGGCTGTGGCCGCGCGGCATCGACCTGGACCGCTTCTCGCCGTCCCACCGCTCCGGCGACTGGCGCCAGTCGCACGGCTTCGAGGCGGGCGACGTGGTGATCGCGTTCGTCAGCCGCCTGGTCAAAGAGAAAGGGCTCGACGTGTTCGTCGAGGTGATCCGCCGGCTCCTGCTGAGCGGCGCCCCGGTGCGCGCGCTCGTCGTGGGCGACGGACCCGAGCGGGCGTCGCTGGAGGAGGCCTTGCCCGGCGCCGTGTTCACGGGCCACCTGGGCGGCGTGGAGCTGGCGACGGCCTACGCGTCGTCCGACGTGTTCCTGTTCCCCAGCGAGACCGAGACGTTCGGCAACGTGACCTTGGAGGCGATGGCCTCCGGGCTGGCGGTCGTCGGCGCCGACGCGGCCGGCACGGCCAGCCTGATCGACGACGAGCAGACGGGGCTCTTGTGCCCTCCGCGTGACGCCGACGCGTTCCTCGACGCCGCCCAACGCGTGGTCCACGACGCCGCGCTCCGCCAGCGGCTGGGCGCGGCTGCGGTCGAAGCGGCGAGTCGTTACGACTGGCCCGACGTGCTGGCGCAGATGGAGAGCAACTACCGCCGCGTCGTCGCTCAGCACGCTTGACCTGCGGATCAGCGACGCAATCGCCGGCTTGCGAACTGATCCTATTCGTTTATATACAACAGGTAACGCGTCTACGAACTGCCTACCGGGCCCGTCTCATCGGCTAGGTGTCTTTGCGCGGCCTGTCGTTTTGCTCGCTATCGCCCCGTTAGGCCGGGCCTCTTACGCCTCGCCGTCTGGCGGCGCGTGCAGACGGAACGTCGGGTGACGGATGGCCTCGGGATCTCCCAGGTCGTACTGCTTGCGCCGACGGGGCCGCGGTTGCAGCCAGTGGTTGTCCTCGACGACCTGGAGCAGCGCAGGGAAAAACACCAGCGTCGCCGCCAACGTGCCGCCGATGCCGACGACCGCCAGCACGCCGATGGAGCGCAGGCCGGGATGCGACGAGAGCAGCAGGCCACCGAACCCGATCAGGTTGGTCATCGCGCCCATCGTCACGTGCTCGCCCGTCGACCGGAGCACGCGGCGGATGGAGCCCCTCCCCTCCTCGCGGTACCGGTGCGTCAGGTGGACGCCGCCGTCGTTGCCGATGCCCAGCACCGTGGGCAGCACCACCAAGTTGTAGAACGTGAGCTTGATCGCGAACAGCTCCATCAGCCCCAGCATCCAGGCCAGCCCGACCAGGAGCGGCACCACAGCGACCAGCGTCCAGCGCGGGGAGCGGAAGGACACGAACACCAGGACGAACACCAGCAAGAACGTGACGCCGACCATCTTGGGGCTCTCCTCCTGCATCAGCCGCAGCATGTCGGCGGCGACGAGCTGGGTGGACGCGGCGTAAAACTCGCCGTTGCCGGGCGTCGAGACCTGGCCGATGAGGCCGGCAAAGTGGATCGACCGCCGGCCGTCGGAGAGGCTGCCGCGTGGGAAGACGATCACGAAGTTGCCCAGCTCGCCGCTGCGCGTCGTAAACGGCCTCGTGATAAACTCGGGCACGCTGTCGAGCGGGACCGGCTCCGTCGCAGAGACGGCCTGGCGGAGACGCTCGACCTGGCCCGTCGTGTCGGCCCGGAGGAACGGGTCGTTGAGGACGGCGCGGATCTCCGCCAGCCGCTCGAGCTTGGCGCGCGCCGTCGTGGAGTCGGTGGGGAACCGCTCCTGCAAGCTCTCGACGGCCAGGATCAGCGAGTCCTGCTCGGCCAGCGACTTGACGGCCGCCGTGACGGTGCGCACGTCGCTGGGCGAGTCGAGCAGGATGTAGGCCGGGTTGCGGCGCTCGCCCTGGCCCAGCGCCGGGAGGAGCGCCTCGGCCCGCTGGTTGTACTCCTCGAACTCGGGCTCCAGCTTGGAGAAGTCGTACTCGAACGAGACGTTGGGAATGGCGAGGACGCAGACGACGGTCAGCACCAGGCAGGCCGCGACGATGGTCCGCGAAAAGGGGAACCGCGAGTCGGGCTCGTACGCCGAGGCCTCGCCCCGGAGCCGGAGGTCGAGTGCGCCCGTCCGCTCAGCGATGCTCAACAGCGCCGGCAGCACCGTGAGCATCGAGATCAGGGCGAACAGGATGCCCATGCCGCCGATCAGGCCGAACTCGCTGAACCCGCGGAAGTCCGCCAGCTGCAAAACGAACAGGGCCGACGCCGTGGTCAGCGCCGAGACGGTGATGCCCTGGCCCGTGCTGACGAACGTCTCTTCGACGGCCTCCGCCACCCCATGCCCGGCGCCGCGCTCCTCGGCGTAGCGGGCGTAGAAGTGGATGCCGTAGTCGATGCCGAGCCCGAACAAGACCAGGCCCAGCGTGGACGTCATCAGGTTGAGTGTCCCGAACGTCAGCGCGGCCACGCCGCCCGCCCACGACAGGCTGATGAGCAGCGGGAAGGTGAGCAGGATGGCCGTCACCGGCGTCCTGAGCAGCTCGCCGAACACGACGCGCCAGACCAGCCGCCCGCCCGTCCGCGCCTGGATGGACTTGTAGAGGAAGTACAGGACCACGGTCAGGATCACCGCCAGCACACCGGCGCCGAACGAGTTCTGGACGTCGCTGGTGATCGACCGCACCTCGATGGTCTGCTTGAGCAGCCCGCCGGCGGCCGTCACCTCCATGTCCGGGTGGTAGTCCGCTGGGCCGACCTCGGCGATCTTGGCGTCGGCGTCGAGGTAGAGCTGCTCGATAAACCCGATGTCCGTCTTGGACCCCGTCGGCACAAACCGGACGACCAGCGTCGTGGAGTCGGGGCTGAGCGTGTACTCGCTCAGCGCCAGCTGGGCCATGTCGGCGCGGAGCCGGTCGCCCTCGCGCTGGCGGGCCGCCTGGGCGGGATCGGCCTGGTTCCCGAACAGGTCCACGCGGAGCGGGTCCGTGGCCGACCGAACCTGCTGGGCCTGGCCCCGGAGGAACTCCTCGAGCCGGTCTAGCTCGTCGAAGGTGGCGAAGTAGAGCGCGTTCTCGGAGATGAACCGGACGTCGCGGCGGAAGTCGGCGCGCGTGAAATAGGCACCCTGGCCGTCGGGCCGCTGCATCGCCATCATGGCCGGCACGAAGTCCTCGGCGAACGCCACGTTCGCCTGGAACGACGGGCTGTGGATCGCCACGTCCACGGTCGACTCGGCCCCCACGGTCTCCTGCAGCCGGTTGATTGCCTGGACGCTCTCGTAGTCCGGCGGCAGGAGCGTGACGATGTTGGTGTCGATCTTGAGCGACGTCGCCTGCCACGCGCCCAGCCCGGCCAGCACGACCGCCAGCGCCACCACCGCGAACGGATGGGCGACGATCCAACGGGGGACGACTCGGAGTCGCTCGAAAACCACGGGCTCAGTGGGGGGAGACGTGCCAGACTATCACCCGAACGCCACACGGCCGACTGTTCCACATGAAACATCGGACGGGAATTTGGATCTCCTAGGGCGTCGACCCCGATTCCTCGACGGCCCCGATCCGCTGGCGGAGATCGTGCGCGGACGGTCTGAGATCGCACTCCGGCTCCAGCCGACTGGGGTGGCGGGACTTGTCCTTGTGCCCGAGTGTGCGGCCGGGTTCATTCGTAGTCGGCCTGCCCCCACCTCCCTCGGGCTCTAATCGTGGAGAGGCTCGCTGTCTGCCCAGCGACGCTGGCGGATTCCAGTCGGAGCGAACTCAGTGGCGAGGACGTTAGAACCCGCCGACTCTCTCGACCCACGACTGTGGCCGACCGTACCCACCCTGTCCTCCTCTTCGACGGCGTCTGTACGCTCTGCGACCGTTCCGTCCAGTTCGTGCTGGGTCATGAGCCGGCAGGCCTTGTTCGGTTCGCCTCGCTCCAGTCGAGCGTCGGCCGAGACATGATGGCCGCCTGTGGCATCGATCCGGACGAGATCGACTCCGTCGTGTTTGTGGAGGCAGGCGTGTGCTACCTCCGCTCCGACGCCGCGCTGCGAGTCGCCGGCTACCTTTCAGCCCCTTGGCGCTGGCTCTCGGCTGTTCACGTCGTTCCGCGCCCGGCGCGTGACTACGTCTACGACTGGATCGCCCGCCACCGGTACCGGTGGTTCGGCACCCGAGCCGCCTGCCGCATCCCAACTCCCGAAACGCGAGCGCGCTTTCTCGATGCGGACGAGGTGGGTCCATGAGCCGGCCCTACCGGTCTCGGCCGCCAGTGGCACGGGGGCGTTCTGGGTGGTAGCCTCATCGGCCCCCTCCCCTCTCCCCTCTCGATGGCCCACACCTACGACTCCCTCTCCATCGGCGACTCTTTTTCGTGGTCGCGGACGTTGACGATGGACGACGTCCAGGCTTTCGCCGACGTCACCGGCGACGACAACCCGATCCACATCGACGAGGAGGCCGGACGCCAAAGCCGTTTTGGCCGGCCCGTCGTCCACGGCGTCTACATTCTCGGTCTCGCCTCGAAGGTGCTGGGGCGTGACTTTCCTGGCCCCGGTTCCATCGCCGTCTCGCTGTCTGCCAAGTTTCTGAGGCCCGTCCCCGTGGGCGAGGAGGTCACGATCGAGGTCAAAGTGGCCGAGAAGATCGAGAAGCACGGCCACGTCCGGATCCGGATGTACGCCTACTGCAACGGCAAGATGTCGCTGGGCGGCGAGGCGGTCGTGCTCCCGCCCCCGGCGGAGTAAACGTGCGGAGGCCCGGGCACGCCAGCACCCGGGCCTCCCCTGTCGTCGAGCGCTCCGGTTACTCCGGCAGCTTGACCATCGTCCCACTCGGGATGTTGTCGCCCAGGCTGAGCTGGTTCATGATGGCGACCTCCTCCTCAGTAAAGCCTGGCGGCAACGTGCGCCCCCGGAGGAGCGACTGGAGCGTGGTCGCTCCGCGCGTCGTCGTCACCTCAAGCCGCGCCGGCTGGCGGTTGAGGTAGCGGCGGTCGGTGAGGCGGTCGAAGCTGTCCGCCGTGGAGCGGAACTCCCCGATGTAGCGGCGGAGGTTGGCGGCGGAGGTCAGGCCCATGACCTGGTAGACCAGGTCCCCGTACTCGATAAACGTCGCCGAAAAGCCGAGCGCCCCATTCTGCTGAGCGGCCGTGCCCTCAACCCGGTACGCCCGGTTGCCACCCACGGAGAGCGCTTGGTTGGTCTGGACCTGCACGCCCTGCTGGCCGGCGAGCGCCCGTGCTGCACCCTCTGCGGTCGAGCCCTGGGCCAGCGTCAGCTGGATCACGGCCTGGCCGTTCGGCTCACCCATCACGAAGGCCTGAGGCGAGTTCTGGGTCTGCCAGCCGCGCGGGTACGAGAGGACGAACCGGAGCTCCGGGTGGTAGAACCGGTTGTTCTCGGTAAAGCCCTGCCGCGGGTCCTCGCCCACGACGATGCCCTCGATCTCGCGGAGGTACGGCGCCCTCCCCACGTCCGTCCCCGTGTAACGGGGGTCGCTGGCGGCCAGCTGGGGGATGGTCTCGGCACGCTCCCCCGGGTTGGGGTGGGTGGACAGGAAGTTGGGCACGCTCTGCCCCGACTGAGCGCTCAGACGCTCGAGCGACCTAAAAAAGCCGACCGCCTCGGTGGCGTCGTACCCAGCGAACTCGGCGTACGCCACGCCCGCTTGGTCGGCCTCTCGCTCGGCGCCTCGGCCGTACTTGAACTGGAGCAGTTGGAGGCCGGTGCCGCCGTAGTTGGCGATCCCCTCGGCCACCTGGCCGCCGCCGACGACGCCGCCCAAGATGGTGGCTCCGATCAGCCCGAACTGACTCAGCTGCGCGCGCTGCGCCTGCTCGGACGAGTGCCGGCCGAGGACATGCCCGATCTCGTGGCCCAGCACGACCGCCAGCTGGGCCTCGTTCTCAAGGTGCGAGAGCAGCCCCCGCGTGACGTAGACGAACCCGCCGGGGAGAGCGAACGCGTTGACGACCGGCGAGTCGAGCACGCGGAAGGTGAACGCCGAACTGCGGATCTCGGCCGGCGTGTTCGGGTCAGTGTACGCGCTCGTCGAGAGCACGTTTTGAGCGACGCCCTCGACGTAGGCCGTCAACTGAGGGTCGTCGTAGACGCCGAACTGGGCCTGAATCTGCTGGTCCGCCTCGGTCCCGAGTTGGACCTCCTGCTGCCAGTTGTACGCCCCACGCTGGTCTTCACCGGTGACCAGGTTGCGGTTGGTGGTCCCGCAAGCGGCGAGCGAGAGGAGGAGCGGCGCCAGGACGGCGAGCCGGATCGAAGGATAGAGTCGAGTCATGGACTGTCGGATGTGGCTGAGAAGGAGTGGGCGGGTGACAGGGCGCCGTGTTCCACGTGAAACGAAACGTGCGCGTCGGTGTGGAACGGCACCAGCCCCTCGAAGGGTTCGGAACGCGCGGCGGTGACGAAGGACTGCCCCAGGGCCTGCGAGCCCAGCAGTTCCAGCACCACACGAGTGCGGTCCGGGTCGAGCGGACCGAACACGTCGTCGAGGAGCAGGAGCGGGGGCTCCTCGGTCCGTTCTCGCAAATACAGTGCCTGGGCCACGCGCACCGCCAGCGCAAAGGTGCGGTGCTGGCCCTGGGACGCGAACGGGCGCAGCTCGAACCCATCGATGCGAAACACGACTTCGTCCAGGTGAGGGCCGGTCAAGGTCCGCCCCATCCGCACGCTGTGGCGCCGCGTGCGCGCGAGCTGCTGGCGGAGGGCGTCAGCGTCGTCGGGGGCCGGCTCTCCGCTCGACGGCTGGTACTCAAGCTGAGGCGTCCCACCGGGCGACCCGAGAAGCTCGTGAGCCTGACTCAGCAGATCCGCGAACCCGCCCAGGAAGGAGCGCCGACGACTGACGATCCGCCCCCCCAAGAGCGCGAGCTCTTCGTCCCACGCGTCCGTGGTGCCGGGCGCCACGGCGTGGCCCCGGCGGAGTTGCTGGAGGAGCGCGTTCTTCTGCTTGAGCGCCCGGCGGTACTTGAGCAAGTCGTCGAGGTAGACCGGGAAGGCCTGGCTCAACGTGGCGTCGACCAACCGGCGCCGCTCGGATGGTCCGCCAGCGGTCAGGTCGCGGTCGTCGGGCGACAAGATCACGACGGGCACCAGGCCCACCAGCTCCGTCAGCCGGTCGAGCGGGGCGCCGTTGACGAACGCGCGCTTGCCCTCCCCCGGCACCAGCGCCACGCGGATCTTGAGGTCGGGCCGGGTCTCGCCGCCAAACTCGCCCTCGACCACAAAGTGACCGGCGCCGCGCTGGACCACGTTGCTGTCGGAGGCGCCCAGAAAGCTCTTGCCCAGGCACAGGTAGGCCAGCGCCTCCAGCACGTTCGTCTTTCCGGCGCCGTTGGGCCCCACCAGCAGGTTCACACCCGGGGCGGCCTCCAACTGACTATCGGTGTGGGCGCGGAACTGGGTGAGCGAGAGGCGGCGGAGACGCAAGGCATCGGAGCGGGAGAGACGAGCGTACCCAGGACCCGGCGGAGGGTTCACGGCCGCCCCAGGCGCCAGCCACTGGCGGGTCGCGTGCAACCGGCGGCGTTCCACGTGGAACACGGACGGTCAGGTCCGCACGCGAAAGCGGGCTAGATTTGCGCAGCCCTACCCGAATCCCCACATGTCCGACCGCCCCGCCCTGTTCGACGAACTCAAGACGCTGACGACCGAGACCCGCAACCCCCGCACGCTCGGCATCGACACGGCGCCGCTGGCGGAGGTGATCCGGCTGCTCCACGAAGAGGACCAGATCGCGGTCGACGCCGTCGGGCCGGAGCTGCCGTACATCGTCCAGGCCGTCGAGATCATCGAGCGCGCGTTCCGTGATGGCGGGCGGCTGTTCTACGTCGGTGCGGGGACGAGCGGGCGGCTGGGCGTGCTCGACGCCTCCGAGTGCCCGCCGACGTTCGGCACCGATCCCGAGCGGGTTCAGGGGCTGATCGCCGGAGGCCATGAGGCCATGTTCCGGGCCCAGGAAGGGGCCGAGGACCACGAGTCCAACGGCGCCGACGCCATCG
The DNA here is from genome assembly GCA_947493945.1 of uncultured bacterium. GTDB lineage: Bacteria > Bacteroidota > Rhodothermia > Rhodothermales > Rubricoccaceae > Rubrivirga. Next base: position 857,221 of record CANLSR010000001.1, read on the forward strand.
ACGCGGCCGGCGTCACCGACCGTGACGTGGTGTGCGGCATCGCCGCCAGCCGGCGGACGCCCTATGTGGTCGGGGCCGTCGCCCGAGCGCGCGAGGTCGGCGCCAAGACGCTGTTCGTCACGTGCAACCCGCGCAGCCAGTTCACGCTCGACGTGGACGTGGCCATCTGCCCCGACGTGGGGCCGGAGCCCATCATGGGCTCGACGCGGATGAAGAGCGGGACGGCCACCAAGCTGGTGCTCAACGCCCTGACCACGGCCACCATGATCCAGCTCGGCAAGGTGTACGAGAACATGATGGTCGACCTCCAGATGACCAACCTGAAGCTGGTGGAGCGGTCCAAGCGCATCGTGATGACGGCGACAGGCGTGGACTACGACCAAGCCACGGAGACGCTTGACGCGGCCGGCGGCCACGTCAAGACCGCGCTCGTCATGCTGCTGGCGGACGTGGACGCCGAGACGGCTGGAGAGCGAATCCGCCACGCCGACGGGTTCGTCCGCCACGCGATCGCCGGGACGCGACCCGAGTCCTAGGCCGACCTTCTCCGGAGACGCCGGAGACGCCGGAGACGCCGGAGACGCCGCCGACCCGGAGCTCACGGGCGTTCCGCATCCCCGAGCCCGAGCGCCAGCCGGTGGCGGCAGCATTTCTTGCGCACTCGACACGACGCGCGGACCACCGACCAGGCACCGCCGTTTCTGGGTTGTCTGCTCGGCGCACCTCCGCTCCGGGCCTTTCGTGCGACCCCGTGACGCTCTCCGACCTGCGCACCCGCCTGGCGGCGCTCCCGTTTTTCGACCAAGTCCGCCGCGCCGCCAAGGCGCTGGAGCCCGGCGCCTCGCTCCGACTCAAAGGGACGGCCGGCTCGCTCCCCGCCTTTGTCCTGGCCGACCTGCTCGGAGCCCAAGGCGGACCACTCGTCGCGCTGCTGGCGGAGAGCGAGAGCGCCGACTACCTGCGCTCCGACCTGGAGCAGTTGTTGGGCTCCGACGACCGCGTCCTGTTCCTCCCCCCCACCGGCCAGGAGCCGTACGACCCGGGGCAACTGAGCGACACGCTCCCGCTCGTCCAACGCGCCGACGCCCTGGGCCGGCTGCGCACCGGCTTTACCGGCGTCTTGGTCACGAGCGTCGAGGCGATCTCCGAGTTGGTGCCGCTGCCCGAGACCGTGAGCGACCAGACGCTGACGGTCCAAGTCGGCGATGAGGTGCCGCCCCAAGACTTGACCGAGCGGCTGACGGGCCAGGGCTTCGAGCTGGTCGAGTTCGTGAGCGAGCCCGGCGAGCTCGCGCTGCGCGGCGGGATCCTGGACGTGTACCCGTTCGCTGGCGGCTACCCGATCCGCCTGGAGTTTTTCGGCGACGAGGTGGACCAGATCCGCGAGTTCGACCCGCAGTCGCAGCGGTCGGTGAGCCGGCTGGAGACGGCGCGGCTCGTCCCCAACCTGGGCGCCGAGCGCTACACCGAGAGCGGCCACGTCACGGCGCTCGACTACCTCGCCGCCGACACGCCCGTTGCCGTGTTCGACAGCCAGCGGCTGGTGGAGCTCGCCAGCGAGCGGTTCGAGGCTGCCTCCGCCGCCTTCCGCCAGCGGACCGAGGCGGACGACGACGCAGACGACCAGGACGCTCCGGCCGAGCCCGGCGAGCGGTTCCTGACCGGCGCCGCGCTGGCGGAGCTTTTGGCCGCGCGGCCCCAGATCCTGTTCGGCACGTTCTCCGACGGCGGCGACGTGACGCTGGACCTCAACGCGACTCCGCAGCCGTCGTACAACGGCGACCTGAAGCGCCTGCGCTCTGACATCGAGTCCAGCACCGACGACACGGTGATCCTGTGCGACAGCGGAGGCCAGAAAAACCGGCTCTGGGAGCTCCTAGGCGGCGATCTGGAGTCCGGCAAGCCGCCGCCGGCCGAGCTGCTGGTCGAGAGCTTGCACGAGGGGTTCGAGGTGCCGTCCAACCGGCTGGCGGTCTACACCGACCACCAGCTGTTCGACCGCTACCACCGGCCGACGGCGCGCAAGCGCAAAAAGGCGCGCGGCGGCCTGTCGCTGCGAGAGATCAAGGCGTTGCGCCCCGGCGACTTCGTGGTCCACGTGGACTACGGCATCGGCAAGTTCGCCGGGCTCCAGACGATCACCGTGCGCGAGCAGAAGCAGGAGGCCGTGCGGCTGATCTTCGCCGGCGGCGACGAGCTGTTCGTCAACGTGGCCGCGCTCCACAAGCTGCACAAGTACACCGGCAAGGAGGGCCACCAGCCGCGGCTGACCAAGCTGGGCACGGGCGCCTGGGACCGGCTCAAGAGCCGGACCAAAAAGCGCGTCAAGGACATCGCCCGCGACCTCATCCAGATCTACGCCAAGCGCAAGGCCAGCCAGGGCTTCGCCTTCAAGGCGGACACGATCTGGCAGCGCGAGCTGGAGGCGTCGTTCGAGTTCGAGGAGACGCCCGACCAGGCCGCCACCATCGAGGCCATCAAAGAGGACATGCAGCAGGCGATCCCGATGGACCGTCTGGTGTGCGGCGACGTCGGGTTCGGCAAGACCGAGGTCGCTGTCCGCGCCGCGTTCAAAGCGGTGCAAGAGGGCAAGCAGGTCGCCATCGTCGTGCCCACGACCGTGCTCGCGCGGCAGCACACCGAGACGTTCGTCAAGCGGATGGGCCGCTTCCCCATCCGCATCGCCCAGCTCAGCCGCTTCGTGGACAAGGCGACCCAGAAGGAGACCGTCGCCGCGCTGGCGGACGGGACCGTCGACGTGGTGATCGGCACCCAGCGCGTGCTGTCGAAGGACGTCCAGTTCAAGGACCTGGGCCTGTTGATCGTGGACGAGGAGCAGCGGTTCGGCGTCGGCGCCAAGGAGAAGCTGCGCAAGCTCCGCCCCAACGTCGACACGCTGACGCTGACGGCGACGCCGATCCCGCGCACGTTGCAGTTCTCGCTCTTGGGCGCCCGGGACCTGTCGCTGATCCAGACGCCGCCGCTCAACCGCCAGCCGGTCACGACCGAGATCCACACCTTCAGCCAGGACCTGATCCGCGACGCGATTCTCTACGAGGTCGGGCGCGGCGGCCAGGTGTTCTTCGTCCACAACCGCGTCCAGACCATCGACGAGCGGGCGGCGATGATTCGGGCGCTCGTGCCCGACGTGCGCGTGCGGACGGCGCACGGCCAGATGCCGCCCAAGGTGCTGGAGGACGCCATGCTGGGCTTCATGGACAAGGAGTACGACGTGCTGGTCTCGACCACCATCGTCGAGAGCGGGCTCGACGTGTCGAACGCCAACACGATCATCATCGACCACGCCGAGCGCCACGGGCTGGCGGACCTCCACCAGCTGCGCGGGCGCGTCGGCCGCAACGACCAGCACGCGTTCTGCTACCTGCTGGTCCCGAGTATCCACTCGTTGACCAAGGAAGCGAGGCAACGGCTCCAGGCCGTCGAGGAGTTTTCGGACCTCGGCTCCGGCTTCAACCTGTCGATGCGGGACCTCGACATCCGCGGCGCGGGCGACATGCTGGGCGCCGAGCAGTCCGGGTTTATCGAGGACGTAGGGTTCGAGACCTACCACAAGATCCTGGACGAGGCGGTCCAGGAGCTCCGCCACGAGGAGTTTGCCGACGTGTTCGCCGACCAGGACTCCGCCCCTCCCCCACCCGAGCCGACCGTCGACGTGGAGGAGGACGTGTTTATCCCGGCCGACTACGTCTCGAACCCCGTCGAGCGCCTCAACCTCTACCGCCGCTTGGCGGACCTGGGCACGCCGGAGGACGTCGCCAGCTTCGAGACCGAGCTGGCGGACCGCTTTGGCCCGACGCCGCCGGCCATCGACACGCTCTTGCGGCTGGCGGCGATGCGGCCGCTGGCAATGCGGCTGCGGTTGCCGCGCGTGACCTGGAAAAACCAGCGCCTGTTCCTGTCCATCCCCGAGCCGTCCGACGACCCGTACTTCCACACGCACACGTTCAACCCGCTGCTGGCGGCGCTCAACGAGAGCGGCCGGCCGTACGTGCTCAAGGACAGCAAGCGGTCGGGCAAGCTGCGCGCGATCGTCCAGGACGTGTCCACGCTCGCCGACGCCCAGACCACGCTCGCCGCGCTGGCGGACGCCGTGGAGGCGGCGGAGCCTGTCGAGGCGTAGGGCTGGCGAGCCCGTAGGTCTGCGGCGGGGTTTGCACGTCGAGAACCCAGCGTAGGGGCCACGCCGCCGGCGTGCCCTGCAAACGGGGGACGACCTGGAGCGCCAACCTGGCGATCTGGTACCCTCCGATCCCCAAGGCCACGGCCGCCCACGCATACACGGGCGAGCGGCGGCGCCAGCGGGCGGCGAGCGGGTGGGGAATGTCGGCGGGGCGGCCTACTTTCTAGAGTCCGAACCGGCCGCCACCACCCCCGCCTCTGTGTCTTCTCCCGAACTGGACCTGGTCCGACTGGCGGCACGGGCCGACCTGGGTCCAGAGCGATCCCGAGCGTTTCGGCACGCAGCGGAGCAGCCGCTGGACTGGACGCTCGCCGTGCGCCTGGCGCAGTACCACCGGCTGGTGCCGCTGCTGTTCGTGCACCTCCGGGACCACGTCCCAGCCGCTCCCGAGGCGGTCGTCTCCGCGCTCCACGACGCCGTTCGGAAAACGTCCGTCCACGTCCTGTTCCTGTCGTCCGAGATGGCCCGGGTCGCCCGGCGCCTGGACCGCGACGGCGTCCCGTACCTCGTGTTCAAGGGGCCCTCGCTGGCGGAGGCGTACGGCAGCGTCGCCAAGCGGCCGTTCGTGGACAACGACATCCTCGTCCACCGGGAGGACTTTGGGCGGGTCGAGCGCGCCCTCCTCGACCTCGGCTTCGGCACCCAGAAGCGGAGCGACCGCCAGCAGTCGGGGTACCTGTGGGTCCACGGCGAGTACACGTTCCGCCGGATGGTGGGCGCCGCGCGGTCGGCGGTGGACGTCCACACGAACCTGGTGCCGTTCGGGTTCTCCTACGCGCCCTCGTTCGGAGAGCTAAGGGGCCGTGCGCGCACGCTCGACGTGGCCGGGACGGGCGTCCCGGTGCTCGGATGGGACGACCTGTTCCTGACGTTGAGCGTGAACGCGCTCAAGGACCAGTGGGACCGCCTGCGGCTGGCGACCGATCTGGCCGAGGTCGCCCGGCTGGTGGACGACTGGGACGCCGTCGGGGCCCGGGCCGCCCAACTCGGAAGCCGCCGCGCCGTCCACCTGGCGGTGTTGGTCGCCGCCGACGAGGTCGGCGGCGAGTTCCCGCCCCACCTCGTCCGCCAGTCGAGGCAGGACCGCCGGGCGCAGGCGCTGGCCCGCCGCGCACGGGCGTTTTTCGAGACGAGCGCCGAGACCCGCGTGCGGTCTGGGCGCGGCCGCGCGAGCCTCAACCTTCTCGTCCAGGACGGGCTCCGGGGCCAGCTCCGCTACTCCGGCTTCGCCGCCGTCCGCCGGGCGATGGAGCGCTGGGTCGACCCCGGCGCGTGACCCCCGACACATCCCCCATGACACCCGGTTTCCTCGCCCGCGTGGGCGGCCCTCCCCTGCCCCGCCGACTGGCGCCGCCCGCGGGGGCGCCGTTCCAGTGTGCCGTTCCGCCCGGCGCCCACCCCGACCGGGTCCAGACCGGGCGGCGAGGCTCGTTGACGGCCGTCGGCGACCTCCGGCTCGACAACCGCGACGCGCTGCGGTCGGAGCTGGCGGTCCCGGGGGGCGACGACCTCGGCCTCTTGCTGGCCGGCTACCAACGGTGGGGCGACAGGGTGGTCGGTCATCTGGACGGCCCGTTCGCCTACGTCCTGTGGGACGCCGACTCGGGCCTCGCGTCGTTCGCGCGGGACCGGCTCGGCCTGAGGCCTCTGTACCGGGCCGACTGGGGGGGCGGCGTCCTGCTGGCGTCGAGCCTCCCCCTAATCCAGCAGCTCGCGCCGCGCGTCGTGTGCCTGGACGCGGCGCAAGACCACCTGCTCGGCCGCGACCGCCAGCCGGGCAAGACGATGACGGGGGGCATCGAGCGCGTCGCCTCCGCGGTGCAGGGAACGGTTTCGGTGGAGGGCGAGCGCGCCACGGTGACGACGCGCCGGTACTGGTCGCTCGGCCCAGCCGGAACACGCGCGACGATCTCCGACTCGGAGGCCGAGGCCGCGTTTCGAGACGCCTTCGACCGGTCCGTCCTGGCGTGCCTCGGCGGTGCGACGGGGGCGCTGCTGAGCGGCGGGCTCGACTCGTCGTCCATCGTGGCCACGGCCCGCGAGCTCCGGCCGGGTCGCCCGTTGCCCACCTTCAGCATCGTCTACGACGACCCGAAGGCCGACGAGCGGCTGCACCTCGACGCCATCGCCCGCCACGCGGGCGTCGAGCCGCTGCGGGTCCGGGGCGAGACGCTGCCGATGCTGGCCGGGCTGGACGACGACCTCCGCGCCATCGGCGAGCCCTTCCCCACGCCGAACCTGTTCGCCGCCCGCGCGCTCTACGCGCGGGCCGCCGCCGACGGGCTGGACGCCGTGCTGGACGGGTTCGCGGGCGACAACGTGGTCGGCCACGGAGACCTGTGGCTGACCGAGCTCGCGCTGCACTTCCGGTGGACCGCGTTCGCGCGCGAGCTCCGGGCGGCGGCCCGGCGCTTTCCACAGCCGCGCCGGACCGCCTGGACGATGCTCCGTCACTACGCGCTCGCTCCTCTGGCGAGGCCGTTCCGCACGCCCGATCCCCGCGTCCACTTTATGCGCCGCGAGCTGGCGGGCGCCGTGGGGCCGCCGGCCCCCCGGCACATCCGCGACGGCGACCTCCACCGCGCCGAGCTGTCGGGGACGGCGCTGCCCCGCGCCTTCGAGGTCACGTACGCCCGGGCGTCCGCGCTGGGCGTCGAGCCACGGTTCCCGTTCGCCGACCGCGCGCTCGTCGAGCTGTGCCTCGCGCTCCCGCCCCGCCAGCGGGTCCGCGACGGCCTGACGCGGTCCGTCTTGCGCCGCGCGATGGGCCCCCGACTCCCGGACTCCCTCCGCTCCCGCAGCAGCAAAGCACGCCTGGGCGACAACTTCGAGCACGCCCTGTTCGACCGGGAGCCCGAGCGCCTGCGCACGCTCGTGTTCGAGGACGTCCCGGCCGCGTCCGACGTCCTGGACGTGGGGGCGGTCCAAGACGCGTACCGCCGTGCCCTGGACGACGACGAGGAGCGGGGCCGGATCGCGCTCCCGCTCTGGCGGGCCGTCAGCTTCGCCCGCTGGCGGTCGCTCTCGGGCGAGGCCAGCGGCCCGGGAGTCGCCGCCTCCGACGGGCCCGCGGCGGGCCCTGCGCTATCCTGACGTCCCCGACGCGGCGCTTCCCCTATGACTTCCCCGACCCCCGCGTCCAGCGAACCGACCGAGCGGTGGTACCGCGCGTGCGGCGTGCGCATCCGCTCGGAGCTGGAGCTCCCCGGTCTGGCACCCGCTCGGCGCACGACCGACCCAGACGTCACGGTGCGCTGGGGACCCGTGGAGGCCCCCGAGCGCTGGCCGGCCTCGGGCGTCGCGGCTTGGCCCTCGCCCGAGGCCGACGTGATCTCGTGGGCCGGACGGGCCAAGCTCCGGCTCTCGGCCTCCGAGATGGTGGTGGAGAGCGACCGCGAGCCGTTCGCGCGCCAGTGCGTCGTCGGGCCGGGCCTAGGCGTCGTACTGCACCGGCGGGGCCGGCTGGTGCTGCACGGGAGCGCCGTCGAGGTGGCCGGCCGGGCGGTGGTTCTGCTGGGCCAGAAGGGGGCCGGAAAGTCCACGACGGCAGCGGCCCTGCTCGCCCGGGGCCACCGCCTCCTAACGGACGACCTGGTCGTGATCGACCTCGACGGCGCCGGCCAGCCGCAGTGCGCCCTCGGTCCGATCCAGATGAAGCTCTGGCCCGCGTCGGCCGAGGCGCTCGGCCTCGGCGCCGAGGTCCAGCCCTTTGTCGAGGGTCTCGACAAGGGGGTTTGGTTTGGTGCCCGCCCCTCGCCCCGGCCCGTCCCCGTCGCCGCCGTCTGCTCGCTGACGTGGGGAGAGACGCTCGACCTCTCGCCGCTCGCCGGAGCCCGGGCCTTTGGCGCCGTCTTCGAGCACGTCTACGCCCCCCGGTTTCTGGGGGCCGAGGCGGGCGGCCGCCTCATCGCCCCCACCGCCCGGCTCTGTGCGTCCGCCCAGGTGCTCCGCCTGGCCCGTCCGCCGCAACTGGCGGAGCTCGACCGCGCAGTCGACCAGCTAGAAGAGGACGTGGCCCGCCGCACGCAGCACGCGGCGCCCTGACGGGCCGCGTGCCCGCCCTCTCCGACGGAGACCGCCAGCGGACGGCCCAGCCAAAAACCGCTCGCCCGTCGCGTGCCGCTGGCGGCAGAGCGTGACGGGCGAGCGGTCGGGAGACGCCGGCCGTCTCCAGAGGACGGCCGTGGCGTTAGGACGTGGAGTCCTGGAACCCGCCGGTCCCTCCGAAAATCTGGTCGAGGTTGCCGGAGTCGGGGCCGGCGGTGAGCACCTCGATAGAGCCGAGCGTGGTTAGCTCGGGCGCACGGTACGGCTGAGGCGTCGTGGGGAGGGCGTCGGCGGCCGGGGCCGGGGTGTCAGAAGAGTGAGTCATTGAGTCGGAGGTTGGGGTGGGTAGATGCTGGCGAAACCGGCAGCCACTGGATCATCGGAATATGCAGACGTTTGAAGTCAAATGCTAACGCACCACCGTCATCACGGCGGTCCGGACGGTCCCGTCGGCCGTTACGCGGGCGATGTAGAGGCCCGTGGGGAGCCCGGCGACTGAAACGTCTACGTAGTGGCGGCCCTGACCGTATGCGCCTTCGGAGACAAGGGCGACCCGGCGGCCGAGCGCGTCGTAGAGTTCGACGGTCGCGGCGCCCGGCTCCGCCAGCCCGAACGAGACCGTGCCGGTGCTCGAGATCGGGTTCGGGGCGGCGACCACGGCGAGGTCCACGCCGCCGGCGTCGTCTTCAGCGTCCGTCGCGTAGAGCCGCGAGAGCGCGTCGTAGAGGCCCTGGGCGTTCGAGGCGGCCGTGGCGCTGGTGCCTCCGCGGACCGAGCCGAACTGGGACCCGTCGCGGTCGACGACCACGGCGGCCACCACCTCCGCGCTGGCGAGCACGGCGCCGACGCTCATCCCCACCGAGGCGTCGCCGTCGATCAGGGCGAAGGCGCTCGGGGCGTCGGGGAAGGTGTTGGCCGGGATGGTCTGCCCGTTGCCCACGACCACGTTCGCGAACTCGTAAGAGCCCCCGTCGCCGAGCAGCGCCGTGTCGGCGACGTCCGCGGCGTAGATCACGTTCTCAGTGAACGGGTCGAACACGATAAAGTCACACCCGGAGAGGTCGTAGGCGGTGCCGTCGCCGGCGTCGTTGGAGATCTCGGCGTACTCGCCGCGCGGGTCGGCCGGGGGCGAGGCGGGGCTGGTCTCGTAGTCCGAGAAGAAGATCTCCGCGCTCGCCGTGCAGCCCGGGGTCGCCGTGTCGTCGGTCCAGACCTTGGTGGCCTCGTTCGAGGTCCGCTCGACGCCGCCCGAGTCGTCGAACCGGGCGACGACGATGTCGGTGCCGGCCACGTCGCTGGAGAACGTGAAGGCGGCGTCGCCGGCGGCGTCGGTGTCGGTGGCGAAGAGCTCGCCCATGTTCGGCCCCGAGAGGACCTCGAAGCGGACCTCGCGCCCGCTCACCGGGTCGCCGCTGTTGTCTTGGACGCGGGCGGTGACGGTGTGGTCAGTCCCGACCGGGTTCTCCGCCATGACGGGCGTGAGCAGGATGCCCTCGCCGACGATGGCCGCCGAGCCCTTGATGATGAACGTGGCCAGGTGGATGATGTCGTCGTTGGACGGGTTCGAGGAGGCCACCACGATCTCGGTGTCGCCCTCGTCGATGAACGGGTCGAGCGTGTAGAGCTCGTCGTCGTCGAAGTCGTCGGTGGCGAACGGGTCCTCGGGGTTGGCCGGGTCGTCGCCCACGCCGCCGACGGTGTAGAGCGCGCCGTTGGCTTGTTCCCCGTCGTCGTAATCGCCGGCCGAGCTGCTCAGCCGCTCGCCGTTGACGTCGACGAGGCTGAACTGGCCGCCCTGCAAGACGCCGAAGCCGATGGCGAGCGACAACGTGATGTCCTGGTCCGCATCGGCGAAGGGCTGGGCGAGCGAGATGTTGAACGTGTCGCCGCTGAGCGCCTGGCCGCCGAACGAGATCACGACGGTGCTCGTGGTGGTCTCGGTCGGGTCGTCGAAGATCACGACCAGCGAGGACCCGTCGATCGACGAGGACGCCGTCTCCCCGATCGTGAGCGAGGTGATCCCGGCCGGGGCCGCGTCGACGATGGGCTTGACGATGTCCGTGACGTCGGCGCCGGCGCTGTTGAGGAACGTGACCACGGCCCTCGAATCCCAGTCGAAGCCGGTCCCGTTGATCGTGACGCTCTCGTCAGGGATGACGAAGCCGAAGTGGGACGACGCCGCCATGTAGGCCCGCCGGACGGTGGCGCCGGACGGCTTGTCGACCTCGATGGTGCACGTGGGGCCGGGCGTGCCGCAGCCGTCGATGGACGCCGAGATCAGTCCGGTCTCGGTCACGGCGGGGTCGAGCGGGCGCATGGTCGCGCTGGCGACCGCCTCGTTCGCCCGCATCTCGGGGCTGATGGTGCCCAGCGTCGACGTCTGGGCGGTGGCTAGCGGAGCGAGCGCGGTCGCGGCGAACGCCAGTAGGAGGGCCACCGCGAGGAGGGTCGGGCGGCGAGTATCAAAGGTGTGCATTGGCCTGGAGAAAAGTGGACAAGCTTGGAAGCCGTCCCCATCGCCGAGCCAGAATGCTGTCGCAGGATCCTCGTCGGCGACGGGAGAGCGCCCACTCCAAGGTGGAGTGCAAGGCGTTACCGATCAAGCCTTTGTCCTGTTATTTTTCCCTATCGGGCGTGTAGAGCACGGACCGGAACCGGCGTGCCGCGGGTGGCCGCCACCCACTGGCGGTCCACGTCCGCGGCGCCTTTCCGACCCCGGACGAGAGCTTTCCAGGTCCTCCCCGCCAGTCGGGCGAGGGCCCCCCTTCGACGAGCCAGAGGGCCGCGGGGCGGCGCCTCCACACCCGCTCCGGTCACGCGGCAGGAGGCCGCGGGCTGCGCGAACGACTCGCACGCCGTGGTGCGGCCGGCCGCCCCATCGCTCTCGCCCTCTTCGGGATCTGCGGAGGCTAGAGGATCGCGGTGCGGCGCCAGATGACCTGGTCCAGGTAATAGCGGCCCGCGCCGGTGATCATCAGCGTGATCGCTACGATGAGATACACGAACGCCAACTCGCCGTTGCCCTCGCCCGTCAGCGCGCCGCCGTGGACGAAGAGGAAGGCGACGGCCATGGTGCTGCCGACGAAAAACGCCGCCGGACGCGTCAGCAGGCCAGCGGCGATCAGAAGGCCGCCCGCGAACTCGCTCAGCGACGCCGCCCAGGCGAACAGGCCGGGGAGCGGGAACCCCATGCCGGCCGTCGACTCGACAAAGTCGAGGGAGGGCGGGATCTTGCCGAGGCCGTGCGCGAAGGCCAGCATCAGGCCCGTGCCCACACGGAGCACCAGCAGGCCGAGGTCGGTGGACGAGGGGGTGTCGCCGGAGCTAAAAAGGAGGGTGCGCAGACTCATGGAGGTCGAGGGAGGGACGGCGGTCCTACCGCTCACTTCGGAAAAGGATCACGGCGCGCGCCCCGGGCCCTCACCGCCAGCGCCTAGCTTTGTTTCTCCCCTCCCCCACCGCCGTGTCCGACCTCACCTCCAAGCAACGCACCCACCTGCGCGGCCTCGCGCACTCGCTCAAGCCGCTGGCGCACGTCGGCAAAGAGGGCGTGACGCCGGCGGCCGTGCGGGCGCTCCGGCAGACGTTCGACACGCACGAGCTGCTCAAGGTGCGCGTGCTGGAGGCGGCGCCCCAGGACGTGCGCGAGACGGCCCACGCGCTGGCGGGAGGGATCGACGGGGCATCGGTGGTGCAGACGGTCGGCCGCAACGCGACCCTGTACCGGGCGGACCCAGACGAGCCCGTCATCAAACTGCCGGCCTAGACGTGGCCGGTCTAGCGGTCGGCCAAGTCGTACGTGCCCCGGCCGACGCGCTCGACGCGGCCCAGCCGCACCATCTCGCTCAGCAGCCGCCCCGCGTACTCCTTCGAGGTGCCCGCCGCCGTCGCCAGCCGGTCGCGGTGGACGGCGCCGGGGATGCGGGCCAGGTGGAACAGGAGCTCTTGGGTGACGGTGGAGGGCTTGAACGAGGCCATGAAAGCGGGGGAATGACGAGGCAGCGCGGGAGGTCTCGACGAGCGTGCTCGACCGCTGTCTGCCAATGGTTTATACCGGCGATGGCCGTCAGCGTTTCACACGGTGCGCGCGGAGCGCCTGGGCGGCCAGGTCCCCGCCACGGTCCGCCAGCCGGCGTTCGGCGAGATCGCCGAGCGTGAGGACGCCGGTCAAGTAGCCGCTGGCCCGGATGCGCTCGCCGCCGCGCCCCTCGAACACCAGCGCGCCCATCCTCCGGTTGTGCGAGACGCGCTCGATCTCGCTCCACCCCAACCGCCTGGAACGTCCCCACACGCCGTGCTCCATGCCGTCGGTTCGAGCGACGGCCGGCCACTGGCGGCTCAGGTCGGACTCCGCGCCGAGCGTGACCGCCAGCGCCACAAGGGCGCCGGCGAGCGTATCGGCCGTGTCATCACACGTTGAACCGGAACAGCATCACGTCGCCGTCGGTGACGACGTACTCCTTGCCCTCGCTCCGCATCGAGCCCGCCTCGCGCGCCGCCGTCTCGCTGCCCAGCCGGTCGTAGTCGGCGAACTTGATGGTCTCGGCGCGGATAAAGCCCTTCTCGAAGTCGGTGTGGATGACGCCGGCGGCCTGGGGCGCCTTCATGCCCTGGGTGATCTGCCAGGCGCGGGCCTCCTTCGGGCCGGCCGTGAAGTAGGTGATGAGCCCGAGCAAAGCGTAGGCCTCCTGCGCCAGCCGGTCGAGGCCGGACTCCTCGACGCCGGCCGCCTCCAAAAACTCGGCCCGCTCGTCGGCGTCGAGGTCGGCCAGCTGGGCCTCGAACTCGGCCGAGACCACGACCACGCCGGCGCCCTCGGCGTCGGCCCGCTGGCGGACGACGTCGACGAGCGCGTTGCCGTCCGGGAGGTCGCCCTCGCCGACGTTGGCGGCGTAGAGGACCGGCTTGGCGGTCAGCAGGAACTGCTCGCGCAGGATCGGCGCCTCCGGGTCCGAGACGTCGAGCGTGCGCGCGGGCTGGCCGTCGCCCAGGTGGGTTTCGAGTCGCTCCAGGAACTCGGCCTCCGCCCGAGCGGCCTTGTCGCCGGTCTTGACCGACTTGGCGACGCGCTCGCGGCGCTTGGCCACCGTGTCGAGGTCCTTCAGGAGCAGCTCCGTCTCGATGGTCTCGATGTCGCGCAGCGGGTCGACCGAGCCCTCGACGTGGACCACGTTGGGGTCGTCGAAGCAGCGGACGACGTGGACCACGGCGTCCACCTCGCGGATGTGGCTCAGGAACTGGTTGCCCAGGCCCTCGCCCTTGGACGCGCCGGCCACGAGCCCGGCGATGTCCACGAACTCGATCACGGCGGGCAGCGTCTGCTTGGAGCCGGCCAGCTCCGCCAGCCGGTCGAGGCGGCCGTCCGGCACCGGCACGATGCCCACGTTGGGCTCGATGGTGCAGAACGGGTAGTTCGCCGCCTCGGCTCCCGCCTCGGACAGCGCGTTGAACAGGGTGCTCTTGCCCACGTTGGGGAGCCCGACGATGCCGACGCGGAGGGCCATTCTTTTGGATGCGGATGGGGGCAGGGAGAGTAGCGCGCCCGGGACCGGCACGGGGCGGAGGCCAGGCGAAAAGTCACCGCCGGCCGCTGGCGCCGGCGGCCGGCGCGCGCCGGTAGCTTGGGCCCATGACGCCCGACCTCGCCCGGATCCTCCAGCGCGCCCTCGTCCTGCTCTTGGTCCCGCTGGCGGCGCTGCTCGGCCGGCCGGCCGAGGCCCAGCAGCGGCCGGGCCGGGTGGGGAGCCCGGCCCGCGTCTACCTCGGCGCCGGCGTCGGTCCGGGCGTCGGGGTCGTGGCCGAGGGCACGACGCCCGTCCTGGGCGTGCTCACGCGCGAGATCGTCGTCTACGCCGACTACGTGCCGCGCGTGACCGGCGGCAGCGGCCGGCTGCTGACGGCGGTGGGCGTGGGCGGCAGCGTGCGGCTGCTCCGCGTGGCGGACGTGGTCCAGAACCGCGACGGCGGCCCGCTCGACGTCGACGTCGGCCTGCGCATCGGGCCGTCGTTCTACACGGCGTTCTTCGAGCAGACGGCCGAGAGCCGGTCGCGCGCCTTTAGCGTGATGCTCGACCCGTTCGTGCGCGCCTCCCTGCGTCGGGGCGGGCGCGTGTTTTTTGCCGAGCTCGGCCCCCAGAGCCCGTCCCTCCGCGCCGGCGTCTCGACCTCGATCCGCCTCCCGTTCTAGACGCTCGGCGAGAGCTCGTCGACGGTCTCGACGGAGACGAAGCGGCGCTCGGGGAGCGCGACGGCCGTCAGCCGGCCCAGGCCCGGCCGGCCGGCGAACACCGCGCCCGTGTCGATGCCGATCAGGCGCGGCTGGTCGAGCGGCTCCGCGACGGGCGTGTGGCCGCAGACGACGGGCTTCTCCCACGCCGAGAGGTCGGCGCCGAGGTGCTGGCGGGTCCACAGCGCGATGGACGGGTCGAGGTCGGCCAGGTTGTCGGCGACCGAGCGCCGCGTGTCCAGGCCGGCGTGGACGAAGGCGCAGCCGGCGCCCTCGGCCGCGAGCGGGGTCCGGCGCAGGAACTCGACGTGGTCCGCCGGCAGGCGGAGGTCGCCGCGCGCGGCGTACGACTCCAGCGTCGTCCGGCCGCCGTTGGCCCACCACAGCTCCGAGTCGCCCGCGCCGTCGACGTAGTCGAGCATCATCTGGTCGTGGTTGCCGCGCAGGAACACGCCGCGCGGGCCGGTGCCGGCCTCCGAGGCGCGCTCCAGCGCGATCAGCTGGTCGATCACGCCCGGCGAGTCGGGGCCACGGTCCACGTAGTCGCCCACGAACACGAGCGTGTCGTCCGGGCCGAGCGCGCCGCCGGCGTCTTCCGCCAGCCGGCCGAGTAGGGCCGCCAGCGTCTGTGCGCAGCCGTGGACGTCCCCGATGGCGTAGAGGGCCACGTCTAGCCCTCGCCGCGCGTGGCCGATTCCACCAGCCCCCGTCCGGTCTTGTTCATCCGGTCAGAGTCGCGCAGCTCGCGCAGCACGGCGTCCAGCACGCCGTTGACGAACGACGGGCTGTTGTCGGTGCCGAACGCGCGGGCCACCTCGACGGCCTCGTTCAAGGTCACCTTGGGCGGGATGTCGTCGAAGTAGAGCAGCTCCGCGATGGCGATCCACAGCACGTAGCGGTCGGTGCGGGCCAGCCGGTTGAGGTCCCAGTTCTGGACGTGCTTGTCGATCAGCACGTCGGCCTCGGCGCGGGCGTCGGCGCTCTTGAGGAACAGGCGCTCGGCGAACCGCAGGTAGGTCTTGTCGCCCTCGAACGTCGGGCGGATCACCGTCCGGAGCACGTGCTCGACGGAGTCCTCGCTGGCCTCGAAGGCGTAGAGCGCCTGGAGGACGCGCTCGCGCACCTGGCGGCGCTTGCTCGGGCGGGGCTGGGACACGGGCGGTTCAGAGAGCGAGGGGCCGGCAAGATACCGGAAGGGCCGTGCCCGGTCGGGTCAAAAGGGGACGAAGCGGCGGCCGGGTTAGACGGCGGCCCGGGGCCGGTCTAGACCGCGACGCGCCGCCCGATGCCCCTCGCCCCGCCTCCCCCGCCCCTCCGCCTGTCCACGCGGCCGACGCTCGGCGTCGCGCTGGCGCTCGCCGCCGGCATCGGCGCAGCGGCCGCGTGGCCGGCGGTGGGGGTGCTCGCGTGGGCGGGCGCCGCCGGCGCGGCCGGCGTCGGGGCGCTGATCTACGCCGGGCTGACGCGTCAACGCCTGGTGACACTGCAGCCGCTGGTGCTGGCGGCGGCTGTGGGCACGGCGGCGTTCGCCCTGGGCGCGGCTCGGGAGGCCGGCTCGCGCGTCGTCCCGGCGGACGGCGTCGCCCGGCTGGCGGCGAGCGCCAGCGGGGCCGACGCGCCGGCGGTCACGGTCTGGGGCACCGTCGCGGACGTGCCCGAAAAGACCTGGGCCATCCGGCTGGCCGTCGACGTGGACTCGGCCGCGCGCGACGACGGCGGGGGACGAGCGCGGCCTCGGCCGGCGAGCGGACGGGTCCAGGTGACGCTCCAGACGCCGCGCGAGAGCGCCGCCGTGTACCCGGTGCTGAGGCCCGGCGACCGCGTGCGACTGGCGGGCCGGCTGGAAGGTCTGCCCCAGCGTCGCAACCCGGCCCAGATGGACTACGGCGCCTACCTCCGTCGCCAGGGCGTCGGAGCGATGCTGACGGTCGAGGACGAGACCGGCACCGCCTTCCTGGCCCCGAGTCGGCACTTGCTGACTCGGGTGTCGCAGGCCGTCCGCGGCCACGTCCGTCGGTCGCTGGCGCAGTACGTGCCCTC
The DNA here is from genome assembly GCA_947493945.1 of uncultured bacterium. Classification (GTDB taxonomy): domain Bacteria; phylum Bacteroidota; class Rhodothermia; order Rhodothermales; family Rubricoccaceae; genus Rubrivirga. The sequence continues at coordinate 873,735 of CANLSR010000001.1, forward strand.
GGCCCAGACGCGAGCGTTGCTCCAGGCGCTGCTGCTGGCCGACCGCAGCGCCATCGAATCGTCCACGCTGGAGACGTTCCGCGAGACCGGGCTGATGCACCTGCTGGCGGTCTCGGGCCTGCACGTCGGGCTGGTCGGGCTGGCGCTCTACGGTTTGCTAAAGCCCGTTCTGGGGCGGCTGGGCCTCGGTCGGCGCCGCGTCGAGTGGACGCGCGCCGCGATCACGCTGGCCGTGCTGGGCGTCTACGTGCTGGTGGCCGGCGCGTCGGTGTCGGTCGTGCGCGCGTTCGTGATGGTGAGCGTGCTGATCGTGGGCCGGGCCACCGAGCGCCGCGTGGACACGCTGAGCGCGCTCGGCCTGGCGGCGATCGGGCTGCTGGTCCACCGTCCGTCGGCGCTGTTCGACGTCGGCTTCCAGCTCTCGTTCGGCGCCGTGGCGGCGCTCGTCACGTTGACGCCGCTGCTCAACGCCACCGTGCCCGACCGCGTCCGCCAGTCGGCGTCGGGGACGCTGGTGGTGGGCTCGGTGACCACCTCGCTGGCGGCCACCGTCGGCACGGCGCCGGCGCTGCTGGCCCACTTTGGCCGGCTGCCGCTGGGCGGGTTGGTGCTCAACCTGCCCGCCATCCCGCTCACGGCGCTGACGCTGGGCGGCGGGCTGGGCTGCGCGCTGACCGCGCCGGTCCCCCCGCTCGCGGCGGCGTTGGGCGCGATGGCCGAGGCGAGCGGCTGGCTGCTCCTCCGGGTGACCGAGACCGGCGCGGCGGCGTTCGGGTGGGCCGTCTACGACGGAGTGTTGGAGTCGCCGGCGGTCTTGCTCGCCAGCGTGCTGGGGATCCTGGCCCTGGCCCTCTGGCAGCGCCCGGTCGCCCGCCGCCGCTTGGCGCTGGCGGCCACCGCCAGCGTGGCGGTGGGGCTGTGGACGGGCTTTGCGCGCGGGGACTCGGCGCCAACTCTCGACGTGGTGTTTCTCGATGTCGGGCAAGGAGATGCGACGCTGATCCGGACGCCTCACCGCCGCGCGATCCTGATCGACGCCGGCGTACGCTCTCCCTATGTGGATGAAGGTGAGCGAACGGTCCTGCCCCACCTCCAGCGCTACGGCGTGGGCCGCCTCCACGCGCTCGTCCTGACGCACGCCGACGCCGACCACATCGGAGGCGCCGCCGCCGTGATGCGGTCGGTGCCCGTGGAACGGCTCGTCGTGAACGGGGCGCCCGGCGACACCGACCTGTGGCGTGAGGTGATCGCCACGGCCGACTCGCTGGGCGTGCCCGTCCAGCCCGTCCGCGCCGGCGACACGCTGGCCGTGGACCCGGCCGTGCGGCTGCGTGTGCTGGGGCCGATGCGACCCGGCGGCTCGCCTAACGACGCCTCCGTCGTGCTGCGCATCGAGCACGGCCAAACACGCTGGCTGCTAACGGGCGACGCCGAGACGGCCGGCGAGGGCGCGCTGATGGCGCGGTTCGGCAGCGACCTCGGCGCGGACGTGGTCAAGGTGGGCCACCACGGCTCGCGCACCAGTTCCACGCCAGCGCTGGTGACGGCGACGGGCCGGCCGGCGTTTGCCGTGGTGTCGGTGGCGCTCCGCAACCGCTACGGCCTGCCCGACGAGGAGCCGCTGGCGCGCTGGACGGCGACGGGCGCCCAAGTGCTGCTCACCTCGCGCGAGGGCGCCATCTGGCTGCGCTCCGACGGCCGCCACGTCCGCCGCGTCGGCTGGCGGTAGCCGCCAGCGGGGCGTTGCGACCGGCGCCTCACGACGCGAGCCACACCGCGACCAGGATGATCAGGAGCACGACGGAGTAGTAGAGGAGCGAGAACGTCCACGTCCCGCGCCAAGCCGTCGCCAGCGCCTCTTGGTAGGCCCGCTCGCCCTCTGGCGTGGTTCGGTACGCCGCCGCCTGGCGGCGGAGCTCGGCCGACCACTCATCCTGGTTCTCTCGGTCCGCAACGAGCAGAGGCCGAGGCCCGGACCGGAGTTCTCGGCGAAGTTGGACAACCCAGCCCGGACGTAGCGCTCGCGAGCGTGGGCGTCGTCTCGCGCTCCTCGTGCCGCTTGGCGCCACGTTGGGAGGTCCACCTCGGCCTCGGCTAATTCCCTGGCGGCGACAGCGATAGCTGCGCCTTCGACCGGCCCAGGCTCGCCGAGACGAAGACGCCACTTTAGCCGGTCTAGAATCTCACGCGTCATGTCTGCCGAAAAGGTCGCGATGCCGAGCGCCCAGATTGTAGCCACCGAGACGCTGGCGGCGCTACTCGACGCGGAGCCAGCGCGTCACGGTCTCGACCTCGAAGGCAGGCCGCGCCTCGGGTTGGTCGCCGGTGTCGGGCGACTCGTCGCGGTCCGCGCGAGGGCGCTCGTCCGCAGCGGGCAGCCGGCGGCGAGGCGGCTGCTGGAGGTCGATGACCTCGACGCCCAGCCCAATCACGTCGCCTGCCGGCGTCGGCAGCAGCGTCGAAGACGACGTGAGCGGCACGCGCATCTCGACTACCAGCCCGCGCGCGCCCCAGGCGGCGGCCGCTTCCAACCCGTCGGTCTGGTCCAGCGCCAGGCGCCGGGGCGGCGTCTCGCCTTGCGTGATCTCGACGGCCCCCAGCGAGGACTGGAAGCGGCGCCGGAGCGCGTCCATCGCCGACGACGAGCCGCCGCGGCTTCCCCCCATCCCGGCGCGTAGCAGGCGGTCTCCGAATGGCTCCGGCGCCGGGAACTGGAGCCCCAGCACGCGCTCACGGCCGCCCTCTGGGTCGATCCACAGGCGTAGGCCGCCCAGCGCGACGCGGCGCGCCTGGCGCTCGTCGCCCGCGATCACGACCACCGCCAGCGCGTCGGCGTCGCGCCGGAGCCCGATGCTCAGCGCGGCCTCTCGGGGAACCGGGCGGAGCGCCTGGGGCCACTCGTCGGCCTGGCCGTCCACGGCCGTCGCCGGAGGCGGCGACTGGGCCGTGTAGAGCGGCGCCGGCCCGCTGCAGCCGGCGGCGAGGACGAACAGCAGGACAGGCAGGAGACGCATGGCGTGGGGGCGGGGCGGGGCCAAAGGGTACCTCCGAGCGGTGGTCGGGTTACATCCGCCCCGGCCCTACGGCGCGGCGCCTCCGGTCCTGCCGCCCGCTGGCGGCCCGCGTCGGGAGAGCGGTCGGGCCTCCAGCTCCCGGCCGCCGCCAGCCGGGCGGGCCAGGGACCCTGTCCACCGTGTGGACGACGGTGTGGACATCTCCGGCGACGCGCCTGCGTGACGCCGCAGACCGGCGGCCATCGGAAATCGCCCTAGGGGAACGCAACGGGGCCGCCCGCATACGGCGGTCATGGACTTTGGAACCCTCGACCTCAACATCGGACTCGCGGGGTTCGGACTCGCGGCGGTCTACCTGCTCGGGTTTTTGTCGGCCATCGACGCCATCATGAACACGCGGACGCCCCAGGGCGCCACCGCCTGGGTGTTCGCGCTGGCGACGATCCCGCTCGTCACGATCCCGGTCTACTTCGTCCTCGGCCGCTCCAGGTTCGACGACTACATCGAGGCCCTGAGCGACTTCGACGTCGAGATCACCGACGGGGTGAACGCGGCCGAGGACGGCCCGCTCAAGCCGTTCCTGGTGGGCCACGGCCAGCGCGACGTGCGCGAGCGGGGCGAGATGCGCGCCTTCGACGAGATGGCGACGCTCCCGTTCACGACGGGCAACAGCGTCGACCTGCTGGTGGACGGCGACGCGACGTTCGAGGCCATCTTCGCCGGCATCGACGCGGCCGAGCGCTACGTGCTGGCCCAGTTCTACATCATCCACGACGACCGGATCGGGACGGCCTTCAAGGAGCGGCTGATCGCGGCGGCCCGGCGCGGCGTCACGGTCCGGCTGATGTACGACTCCATCGGGTCGATCCAGCTGCCGCGGAGCTACCGCCGCGAGCTGGACGAGGCCGGCGTGGCCGTGTGCAGGTTTACCGGGCCGCGCAGCTGGCTCAAGCGCCTGCGGCTCAACTTCCGCAACCACCGCAAGATCGTGGTCGTGGACGGCGTCAGGGCCTACGCCGGCGGGCTCAACGTGGGCGATGAGTACCTCGGCCGCGACCCCGACATCGGCCCCTGGCGCGACACGCACCTGGCGCTGGAGGGGCCGGTGGTGCAGGGCCTCCAGCTGTCGTTCGCGCGCGACTGGTACTACGGCACGCGAGAGGAGCTGGCCGACCTGGAGTGGGCGCCCACGGCGAGCGCCAGCGACGACGCGACGGCCCTGGTCCTCGCCTCCGGCCCCGCCGACGAGATCGAGACCTGCGGGCTGCTCTACGCCCACACGATTGAGAGCGCCGAGGAGCGGATCTGGATCGCCACGCCCTACTTCGTCCCCGACGGCCGCGTGCTCGGCGCGCTCCAGCTGGCGGCCCTGCGCGGCGTCGACGTGCGGATCCTGATGCCCCGCACCAGCGACAGCGTGTTCTTCAAGTACGTGCCCTACGCCTACCTGGCCGAGGTGGCCCGCACCGGCGTCCGCGTGTTCCTCTACGAGGACGGGTTCATGCACCAGAAGGTGGCGCTCGTGGACCGCGACTTTGCCGCCGTGGGCACGGCCAACTTCGACAACCGCTCGTTCCGTCTCAACTTCGAGGCTACGGTCGTAGCCCGCGACGGCGGCGTGTGCGACCGGGTGGAGCGGATGCTGGAGCGCGACCTGGCCCGGGCCACCGAGATCGGCCTGGAGGACGTCGAGGACAAGCCGTTCGCCTTCCGCTTCGCCGCCAACGCCACCAAGCTGCTGGCGCCGGTGCTGTAGCCGGTGTTCGGGGTCCGCCGGCTAGAAGGGTCGAGGTCCGCCGGCCACAAGAGCGACGCCCGCTCGACGGCGGCCGCCAGCCGGGCGCGCCGGGACCCGGCCGGGGGCGGTCAGTGGTACAAGAACAGCGGCACCTTGGCCTGGTCGAGCAGGCGGCTGGCGCTGGAGCCGAACACCAGCTTGCGGAGCCCCGTCTTGGCGTACGCGCCGGAGACCACCAGGTCGGCGCGGTCGCCCTGGGCCAACTCGCAGATGGCCTCCGCGGGGTTGCGGTTCTCGATGCCGGTCGTGGTCACGCGCTCGAAGCCGTGGGCGAGGAGGTAGGCCGCCGCGTCGTCGCGCAGCCGGTCGCTCACGAGCCGGTCCTCGTTGGAGTCGCCCCGGACGTGGACGATCTCGATGTCGAGGTCGGTCCCGAACGGGCGCAGGTGGGCAAACTTCTGGAGCGTCCGGGCCGCGGACGCGCTGCCGTCGTAGGCCACCGCCACGCGGCGGACCTCGGGCTCCTCGCCGCCCACGATCAGCGTCGGCGCGGCGCCGTCCTCGAGCACCTTGGCCAGCGTGTGCGTGCGGCGCTCGGGCTCGGCGTAGTAGAAGTGGCTTTCGCGGCCGGCCACGAGCAGGTCATGGGTGCGCATCTCGCTGAGCAGGTCCTTTACCAGCCCCTCCTCGCCCACGCGGTCGCCGGAGTGGCGCACGCCGGCCGCCTCGACGCGCTCGGCGAACTCCGCGATCAGCTCGGCGGCGCGCTGGCGGATCTCGTCGGTCAGCGACTTGCGGAGCTTCTCGGCGTAGTAGTAGGACCCGATCCCGCTGCCCACCGTGTCGGCGCCGATGGAGGCGCGGTCGATAAAGGCGAGCCCCGTGACCTCCCCGCCGTACCGGCGGGCGATGGCGATGGCGGTGTCGGTGGCGACGGGCGTGTCGGAGTCGGGGTCGAGGACGACGAGAATGCGTTGGGTCATGGCCGGGGAACGGGGAGGGGCCCAAGGTACGAGGGCAGAGGCTGGATCCGTTCCAGGTGACAGCCTGTCACATGAGTGGTCTACCCGGGTGTACCAGTGGCTCTGAGTCTCCCGTCCGCCTCCGCTCCGTCCACACGCCTCTGTATTACTCGGGTTGAATGATTAAAGAGTAGGACTAGTAGTAGGCCTGTGGACGGCGTGGACAACCGGGCCGAGCCGTCAGCCGTGGACGAGCGTGGACAAACACGGCGGTTCTCCACGCTCCCATCCACGCCGGCGCGCTCGCTAGAGGTCGCGAGAGGCCACGCCCGCAGAGGTCGGCGGTGGGTTGTCCACATCCCCACACTCGTCCACGGGCCGGCCCCGGGCCTAGCCCAGCCCTCGGCCTCGGCCGTCGGGTGTGCACAACCGGTCGCACTTCGCGTGGGCGAATGGGGCGTGCGCCGAGGGCCCGTTGCCCCATCTCCGATCTCGTCCACACTCGCCTGCCTCTGGGGCCGGCTTATCCACACCGTCGTCCACGGTGTGGACAGCCGTTTCTGGGCCGGATTCGCCGGTCGGTGCACAACGCCGGGGTCGCCACTCTGGCACGCCGGCTCCGGGCTCGGCCCGCTGGCGACCGCCGCCAGCGGCGCGGCGGACACGACGGCGCCCGCCCCGGACCGGCCGAGACGGGCGCGCGCTCGCTGGAGACCAGGGTCACTCGGGCTTGCCGAGCAGCGAGAACATCTTCTGCTTGTAGGTCTCCACGCCCGGCTGGTTGAACGGGTTGACGCCCAAGAGCGTGCCGCTCACCGCCACGGCGTGCTCGTAGAAGTACAACAGCCGGCCGACCGTCTCGGCGTCCAGCCGGTCCAGCGTGACCGTCCAGTTGGGGACGCCGCCCTCGGCGTGGGCCTCGGCGGTCGCCTGGTACGCCTTCTCGTTGACCTCGCCGTAGGGCGTGCCCGCGAGGTAGTTCAGCCCGTCCGGGTCGCCGTCCTCTTTTTGGACAGACGGCCCCTCTGTGGCGTCGTCGATGCGCAGGAAGCTCTCCACCAACGTCCGCTGGCCCTGCTGGACGTACTGGCCGACCGAGTGGAGGTCGGTCGTGTACTGGAGCACGACCGGGAACAGGCCCTTGTGCTCTTTCCCCTCGCTCTCGCCGTAGAGCTGCTGCCACCACGCCCCGATGCCCTTGAGGCGCGGGTCCATCACGGCCATGACCTCGGTCTTGTAGCCGGCTTCGTGAAAGGCGTACCGGTCGGCGGCGTACTGAAGCGCCGGGGCGTTCGCGTCGGCGTCGGTCAGCTCCTTGGCCTGGGCGACGGCGCCGTAGAACAGCGCCTGGATGTCGATGCCGGCCGCCGCGATGGGCAAGAGCCCGACGGGCGTCAGGACGGAGAACCGGCCGCCGACGCCGTTGGGCACCACGTAGCGGCGGTAGCCTTTCTCGACGGCAAAGTCGTGGAGCGCGCCCCGGTCGGCGTCGGTCGTGGCGATGATGCGGCGGTCGGCGTCGTCGAACCGCTCCTCCAGGAACCGCCGCGCCATCCGGAACGCCAGCGCCGGCTCCAGCGTGGTCCCCGACTTCGAGATCACGTTGACGTAGACGCTCTGGCCGTCGAGGTAGTCGAACAAGCGCTCGTGGTAGTCCGGCCCGAGGTGGTTGCCGGCGAACAGGATCTCCGGCCCGTCGCCCGAGAACGGCGGGACGAGCGCCTCCATGACCGCCTCGGCGCCCAGGTACGAGCCGCCGATGCCGATGCACAGCAGCACGTCGGCGCGCTGGCGGATCTCGGCGGCGACCTCGGCGACGTTCTCCAGCAGCGCGTCGTCGGGGTCGAGCAGCATGGACCGCCAGCCCAGCATCTCGGGGTCTTCGGTGGTGCCGTCCAGGACGCGGCGGTGGGCGTCCAGGATCTGGTCGTCGGTGGGACGGTCGAGGTCGGCGAGCGGGCCGGTGACGTACTGGCGGTCGAGGTGGAGCGGCATGGGTCGGGAGGGAAGGGGCTCCCGTCAACGTCGCGGGCCGGCCGAGGTGCCGGGCGCGCGCCCATGCGCCCCGCCCATGCGCCCCGCCAGCCAGGCGAGGCCGGCCGGCCCCACGCCGTCGTTGTGGCCCGCACCGCCAGCGCGCGGTCGTCACGACCCGCTGGCGACGGGCGAGCGGTCGAGGAGGGCGGACGCTTACCGGTAGCGGCCCTCGGAAAACACCTCGCGGATGTCCCGGAGCACCTCGCGGTCGATGCGCAGCGTCTCGCCGGCGGCCAGGTCCACGCTGGTCACCTCGTCGATGCGCAAGTCGTAGTTCTCCCACCCCATGTAGTCGGCGAGGAGCTGTTGGAACTGGGCGTCCACCTCGCCATCGACCGGGCCGTCGTAGAAGCCGCGCGCGGCCCAGATGGTCTGGAGCTCCCGGGCGATCTCGGGCGTGACCGGGACCATGTCGGCCGGGTCGGAGTCGGTGAAGTACAAGTCGTTGAGGGCATAGAGCCGGGCGAGCTCGGCGAGCGGCGTCGGGTGGTCGTAGACCGAGATGTCGACCGTCCGGTCGTCGCCGTCGTAGCCCGCGCCGGGCCTGACCACCAGCAGCGCCGCCGATTGCTCGCCGCGCTTGTCGCCGCCCGCCGCGCCTCCGGCCACCAGCGCCGCCAGCAGCCGGCCGGCCAGCGTGCCCTCGGCGGACTCGAACGTGTCGGCCATCGCCCGGACCGTCGCCTCCGAGACCAGGATGTTGCCCTGGGCGGTGTAGCCGGCGCCCGTCACCACGACGCCCGGCCCAGCCGGGGCGGCCCCTCCCCCGCTCTGCCCCACGAGCCCGCCGCGCCACTCGAACGCTTGGGCGCCCGTCCACGAGGCGGCGTTTCCTTGCGCGTCGACGATCCCGACCTGGCGCGACTCGGGCGCCGGGTCCTCGCGGAGCAGGATCGCCAGGGCCTCGGGCGCGGTCGCGCCCAGCCGCATCAGCTCCAGCCCCTTGCGGCCGTAGTCGAGACGGGCGAACGACTGCGTCGCGACGGCGCCGACGCCGCCCTCGGCCCACGGCACGACCGACCGCACGTTGGGGAACTTGCTCTGGACCGCCACGCCCATCTCGCCCGTGGCCGGGTCCACGGCGGCGATGGAGAACGTGGAGACCAGCGGGTCGCCGGCGGCGTTGGTGGCGACGGCCTCGGCGCCCCGGCCCGAGGCCGCGCAGCCGCTGGCGGCGGCCGCCAGCAGGGCGAAGAAGACGAAGCGGAGGGCGCGGGGCGTTTGCTGCGCGGTCACTGTCGGTGTCGGCATCGGCGTCGAAGAGCGAGCCCGTATTCTACACGTCATGAGCGTCCCCGCCCGCCGTCTTTTTCTCCTCGTTGTGTTGGGGGCCTCGCTGAGCCTGGGCGCCCACCCGGCGAGCGCCCAGGGCGAGGTCCAGATCGCGCGCGTCCACTACGGCGGCGGCGGCGACTGGTACTCCGGCGACCCGCTGCCGACCTTGGTCGCGTTCGCGCGCCGGCACTCGCTCTTGGACCTCGACCCCGAGCCGGTCACCGTCGAGCTGACCAGCGACCGGCTGTTTACCGTGCCGGTCCTGTTCTTGAACGGCCACGGCAACGTGGCGCTGACCGACGCCGAGGCGGGCCGCCTGCGCCGGTACCTCGACGGCGGCGGCTTCCTGATCGTCAACGACGACTATGGCCTGGACGAGTCGGTGCGGCGCGAGCTGGCCAAGGTGTTCCCCGAGCAGCCGCTCCAGCCGTTGCCGGCCAGCCACCCGGTCTACCACGCCCACTTCAGCTTCCCCGACGGCCTGCCCAAGGTCCACGAGCACGACGGCGAGCCGGCCCAGGGCTACGGCCTGTTCCTAAACGGCCGGCTGGCGGTGTTCTACGCCTACCAGAGCGACCTGGCCGACGGCTGGGAGCCCGAGGGCGTCCACCCCACCTCGGCGGCCACGCGCGAGGCGGCGCTCCGGATGGGCGTCAACCTGCTGGTCTACGCCATGACGCAGGGCGTGGGCAGCTAGGCCGCCAGCCGCTGGCGCCGGCGGCCGGCCGCCGGTTCGGGGCGCCGGCCAGAGCGGCCGGCTGGGCGGGCCCATGCGCGGTTCGGGGGCCGTCGCCTCGGCCTGTGCGGGGCGTTCGGTTTGGGTAGACTGCTAGCGCTCCGGCCCGCTGTGCCGACACACGACCGACCTCCGCGCCCGCCATGACCCCCTTCCGCATCCTCCTCTTCGGCCTGATCCTGGTCGCCGGCATCCTCTACGTGCTGAACCCGGGGCCGGAAAAGTTCAAGGAGTTCCTCCAGGTGGAGCTGGCCGAGCAGGCCTCGGCGCGCGCCCGGGCGGCCGGCGAGGGCGTGGGCGGCGAGACCGGCGGGGCCATCACCGGCTTCCTCGCCGACCGCCTGGGCCGCCGCGCGGGCAGCCTGGCCTCGGACGCGTTCACGCGCGAGGACTACAAGGTGGCCAGCGTCTACACCGCCGACCTCAACGGGCGCCGGCCCGGCGGGGCGTGGAAGTTCTTGGGCATCGCCGGCTGGTTCGTGCCGATGGAGCGGCCCGAGATGTCGGACATCACCGGCTGAACGCTAGCGGTCGTCTTGGCCAGCCTCCAAGTCCCGTCGTTGGCTGCGCCGTCGCGTCGCGGTCCCCCGCACGCGGGAACCCAGAGTAGCGAGCACAGAAGCCGGCCGCCCTCGGAGCTTTAGCGGGCAACGCACGTTGCCCGAAGTGTTGTCCGCCGCGCTGGCGGTTGCCGCGCTGGCGGTTGCCGCGCTGGCGGTTGCCGCGCTGGCGGTTGCCGCGCTGGCGGTTGCCGCGCTGGCGGTTGC
>CANLSR010000002.1 GCA_947493945.1 uncultured bacterium
CCCGCTCTCCCGCTCTCCCGCTCTCCCGCTCTCCCGCTCTCCCGCTCTCCCGCTCTCCCGCTCTCCCGCTCTCCCGCCGGCATCACGGCTTATGCACACGGAAACGAGGATCTGAGAGGGGCAGGAGACGTTGACGAGATTGCGGAGCCCCGGCCCCCGCCGTACCTTCCGACAGCTCCTCTGCGGAGCGAAGGGAAGCCGGCACCGACCGACTCCTGTTGTTTTCGGCGTCTCGCGCGGGTCCCATCCCCGCCCGCCCGCCCAAGCGACGCCCGTTCCGCCGAACGGGCGTTTTCCGTCTCTACCCTCTGCGTTCCCACCCCGCGCTCCGACCGTGCCCACCCCGCCGCCCCTGACCGACCCTCTGGCCGAGCGCATCCGCGCGCTCGCCGAGGAGGCCGTGGCCGACGGCGACCTGTTCGTGGTCGACGTCGAGGTCAAGGGCTTCCAGGGCAGCCGCGTGGTCTCGGTCTTCGTCGACGGCGAGGCCGGCGCCGGCGCCGACGACCTGGCCCGGGTCAGCCGCTCGCTCGGGTTCGCGCTCGACACCGAGGACCTCGTCAAGGGCCGCTACCGGCTCGACGTGTCCACGCCCGGGGCCGACCGGCCCCTCAGCGACCGCCGCCAGTACGCCCGCCACGTCGGCCGCGAGCTCGCGGTGACGTTCGAGCGCGACGGCGACCAGCTGGTGACGGCCCAGGGCGAGCTGGTCTCGGCCGACGACTCCGGCGTCCTGCTCGGCGGCGAGACGGCGCCCATCCCCTACGACTCCATCCGCGAGGCGCGCGTCCAGCTCCCCTGGTGAGGCCACCCCTGGTAAGCCAGACGTCCCGCGCGCCCAACGCCCCTACACGCATGCAATCCACCGTCCTCGTCTCCTCCTTCGCCGAGATCGCTCGCGAGAAGGACATCGACCGCGACACGCTCCAGGTCATCATCGAGGACGTGTTCCGCGCGATGATCAACAAGCGCTACGGCGCCGACGACCCCGAAGCGTTCCAGATCGTGTTCAACCCCGACAACGGGGACTACCAGATCCTCCACGTCCGCGAGGTCGTGGAGGACTACGACCTGGAGGACCCGGTGAGCCAGATCGAGATCACCGAGGCGCTGGCCATCGACGAGGACTACGAGATCGAGGACGAGGTGGCCGAGACGATCTACGTCGAGGACTTCGGCCGCCGGGCCGTCCAGGCCGCGCTCCAGACGTTCCGCCAGCGGATCCGCGACATCGAGAAGGAGAACATCTACAAGGAGTACTCCGAGCTCATCGACGAGATCGTGGTCGGCGAGATCTACCAGACGCGGCGGCGCGAGGTGCTCGTGCTCCACAACAAGACCGAGCTGGTGCTGCCGCGCCCGGAGCAGATCCCGAAGGACCGCTACCGCAAGGGCGACATGCTCCGGGCCGTCGTGCTCTACGTCGACCGCGACGCCGGGGCCAGCCCCCAGGTCATCATCAGCCGCGTGGCGCCGGTCTTTATCGAGCGCCTGTTCGAGCTGGAGGTGCCGGAGATCTACGACGGGATCATCGAGATCAAGCGGATCGTCCGGTTGCCGGGCGAGCGGGCCAAGATGGCCGTGATCTCGCACGACGAGCGGGTGGACCCGGTCGGCGCGTGCGTCGGCGTCAAGGGGTCCCGCATCCACGCGGTCGTGCGCGAGCTGGGCGGCGAGAACATCGACGTGGTGCCGTGGACCGACAACACGATCGAGTTTATCAAGCGCTCGCTGGCGCCGGCCAAGCCCATCGCCGTCGAGCTCAACGACGACCTGACGCCGCCCCGCGCCCGCGTCACGGTCCCGGCCGACGAGGTCTCGATGGCCATCGGCCGCGGCGGCCAGAACATCCGGCTGGCGTCGATGCTCACCGGCTACGAGCTCGACGTCTACCGGAACATCAAGTCGGACGAGGAGGACGTGGACATCGACGAGTTCACCGACGTCATCCCGCCCGAGATCATCCAGCAGCTCAAGGACATCGGCTGCGACACGGCCAAGGCCGTGCTGGAGCTCCAGCCGTCTGAGCTGGCGCGCCGCACGGGCCTGACCGACGAGCAGGCCCAGAAGATCACCTGGCTGATGGAGGCCGAGTTCGAGCGCGAGGAGGCCGCCGCCGCCGCGGCCCGCTCCGGCGACGCGCTGGCCGCTGGCGACGCCGACGAGGCCGAGGTTTCGCTGGAGGACGCCACGGTGGCCGCCGACCTGGAGGCCAGCTCCGACCAAGCCGAGGCCGACGCGGAGGTCGTCGCCGACGGCACCGCCGAGCCCGAGCCCGGCGACTCGCCCGCCGCCGACGCCGAGACCTTTACCGAGGCCGACGGCTCCGAGACCGACGGCGCGACGGCCGCGGCCGCCAGCGCCGAGCCGGCCGCCAGCGCCGAGCCGGCCGCCCAAGACGAAGACTCCGCCGAGACCGACGAGCGCGCGGCCTAACGTCGTTCTTTAGACGTATCCGCTCGATAGAATCCGACGGTCCGCCGTCCCCCCGTACACGCCCCACTGCATGCCCCGCAAGCGACCGTCCACCGGCCCCAAGAGAGTCCAGCTCTTCAAGGCTTCCCGCGAGCTCAACATCGCGACCGACACGATTGTGACGGCGCTGAAGGAGCGTGGCTTCGAGCTCGACGACAAGCTCCAGGCCGGCGACCCCAACGCCAAGCTGTCGCCCGAGATGCACGACGCGCTCGTCGAGGCCTACTCGGACGACGCCGAGGCCAAGGCGCGCGTCAAAGAGCGCCGCGGCCAGCTGGCGGCCAAGGAGGCCGCCGAGCAAGAGGCGGCCGCCGAGCCGGCGCCGGAGCCGGCCGCTGAGCCCGCCCCCGAGCCTACCCCTGAGCCCGAGCCCGCTCCCGAGGCGCCCGTCGCCCCGGCCGAGCCGGTGATCAAGGTGCCCGAGCCCCAGGCGGAGCCCGTGGCCCCGGCCGAGCCCGTGATCGAAGCGCCGGCCCCGGAGCCGGTCGCGGAGACCCCGGCGGAGCCGGTCGCGGAGGCCCCGGCGCCCGAGGCGCCGACCGCCGAGGCGGCGGATGCCAAGACCCAGGCCCCCGAGGCTCCCGTTGCCCAGGCGGCGCCGTCCGCGGAGGCGGAGCCCACCGCAGAAGCCCCGGCAGAGGAGGCCGCCGGCGCCGTCAGCCCGGCGGGCGCCGAGGGCGAGCCGTCCGCCGAGGCTGGGCCGGCCGACGCCGCCGCGCCGCCCACCGAAGCCGCCGCGCCGGCGGTCCAGGGGGAGATGGACGTCGCCGAGCCGACCCCAGCGGCCGACTCCGGCGGCGTGGTCCGCGCCAGCCGCTACGGCCTGACCGGCACCAAGGTGCTCGGCAAAATCGATATTTCGGGGCTCGACAGCGGGCGCCGCAAGCGCAAGCGCAAAAACGAGCCGGCCGAGGCCGCCGCGCCCGCGCCGGCCGCTGGCGAGGGTGGCAAGCCGTCGCGTGGTGGGAAGAAAGGCAAGAAGGGCAAGAAGGTCAGCCAGGAGGAGGTCTCCAAGAACGTCCAGGAGACGCTCAAGAAGGCGACCGGCAGCCCCGGCCGCGGCCGCCAAAAGCGGCGCCGCGCCCGCCGCGACGAGCGCGCCGCGATCCGCGAGGCCCAGCAGCAGGAGCTGCTGGAGCAGGCCTCCGTCCTGCGCGTCATGGAGTTTATCTCGACCGGCGACCTGGCCGAGGCCATGAACGTGCCCGTCACCGAGGTGATCTCCAAGGGCTTCGGCCTGGGCATGATGGTGTCGATCAACCAGCGCCTGGACGCCGACGCGATCACGCTCCTGGCCGACGAGTTCGACTTCGAGGTCGAGTTCATGGACGACATCGAGGACGAGTTCGACCTCGAGATCGAGGACGAGGAGGGCGACCTCGAGTCCCGCCCGCCCATCGTCACCATCATGGGCCACGTCGACCACGGCAAGACGTCGCTCCTGGACTACATCCGCCACGCCAACGTGATCGCCGGCGAGGCCGGCGGGATCACCCAGCACATCGGCGCCTACCAGATCACGACCGACGACGACCGCGAGATCACCTTCCTCGATACGCCGGGCCACGAGGCCTTTACGGCCATGCGCGCCCGCGGCGCCCAGGTCACCGACCTGGTGGTTGTGGTGGTCGCCGCCGACGACGAGGTGATGCCCCAGACCATCGAGGCCATCAACCACAGTCGGGCCGCCGAGGTGCCGATGGTGATCGCGATCAACAAGATCGACCGCGAGACGGCCAACCCGGACAAGATCATGGCCCAGCTCGCCGAGCAGGGCGTCCAGGTGGAGCAGTACGGCGGCTCGGTCCAGTGCGAGCTGATCTCGGCCATGCACGGGACCAACGTGGACGCGCTGCTGGAGAAGATCCAGCTCGAGGCCGACCTGCTGGAGCTCCAGGCCAACCCGGACCGCAACGCGGTGGGGACGGTCGTGGAGGCCCGGCTAGACAAGGGCCGCGGCGTGGTCGCGACTGTCCTGGTCGAGAACGGGACGCTGGAGGAGGGCGACGCCTACGTCGTCGGGCTCACGTCGGGCCGCGTGCGCGCCATGTTCAACGAGCGCGACGAGCGCGTCAAGGTGGCCGGCCCGGCCACGCCGGTCCAGATCCTGGGCCTGACCGACGCGCCCGAGGTGGGCGACCGCCTGATCGTGCTCGACGATGAGCGCGAGGCGCGCGAGATCGCGTCCAAGCGCCAGCACCTCATCCGCGAGCAGACGCTGCACCAGCGCCGCCACGTCACGCTAGCGGACCTGTCCCGGCGCATGGCGCTGGGCGAGATCACCAACCTCAACCTGGTGGTCAAGGGCGACGTGGGCGGCTCGGTCGAGGCCCTGAGCGACTCGCTCCTGAAGCTGTCCAACGACGAGGTCGCCGTCCAGATCGTCCACTCGGGCGTCGGCGCGATCACCGAGTCGGACGTCATGCTGGCGGCGGCCTCCGACGCGGTCATCATCGGCTTCCAGGTGCGCCCGGTCGCGGGCGTGCGCGGGGTCGCCGAGCGCGAGGAGATCGACATCCAGCTCTACTCCGTGATCTACGCCGCCATCGAGGACGTCCGCGACGCGCTCGAAGGGCTGCTGGAGCCGGAGGAGAAGGAGACCGTCACGGCCACCATCGAGGTCCGCGAGACCTTCCGCGCCCCGCGCGTGGGCACCATCGCCGGTTCGTACGTGGTCGAGGGCAAGGTGTCGCGCGGCGACAAGCTCCGGATCGTGCGCGACGGCGTGGTCGTGTTCACCGGCGAGATCGACACGCTCCGCCGCTTCAAGGACGACGTCAAGGACGTGGCCGCCGGCTACGAGTGCGGCATCACGGTCAAGAACTACAACGACATCAAGGTCGGCGACCAGTTCGAGACCTACGTCGTGACCACAGAGAAGCGCACCCTGGTGGTGTAAGTCGGGAGGCGGGAGGGTGGAAAGGTCAGGGGGGCGCCTCCGCGGCGGCCTCTGCGTCCACCCTCCGGCCTTTGGACCTTCCAACTTTCAAACGCATGTCTATCCGCACCGAGCGCGTGGGTCGCCTGATCCAGCGCGAGATCGCCGACCTGCTGCAGCAGGACTTTGCCGAGGCCAGCACGTCGCTGGTCACCGTCACCGGCGTCCGCATGACGGACGACCTGGGCACGGCCTACGTCGACGTGTCGGTGCTCGGCGCCGACGACCGCCAGCGGAACGCGGCGTTCCTGCGCCTGGACCAGCAGGCGACCGAGATCCGCCACGCGCTCGCGCCGCGCGTCAAGCACCTCAAGCGGATCCCCGACCTCAAGTTTTTCCTGGACGAGGGGCCGCAGCGTCGGGAGCGCATGGACGAGCTGTTCGCCAAGATCGCCGCCGACCGCGACGACGACGCGCCTGAGCCGGACGCCGACGACGCGCCCTCCCGCGGCGAGTACTGATGCGCCGGAGCCCGAACGACTGCGGGACGACGACGCGCGCGCTGTGACGGACCCGCTCCGCATCGTCACCGCCAGCGAGCCGCTAGCTGTCCCTGGCGGGGCGGCGGCGCCCGTCGAGCCGGCCGCGGTGCTGGTGGACAAGCCGCCGGGGATGACGTCGTTCGGCGTCGTCAAGAAGGTGCGCTGGGCGCTGGGTGTCAAGAAGGTGGGCCACGCCGGGACGCTGGACCCGATGGCGACCGGGCTCTTGATCGTGTTGGTCGGCCGCGGGGCGACGCGCCAGCAGGACCGGTTTATGGGGCTGCCCAAGGTGTACACCGGGACCGTACGGCTGGGCCAGACGACGCCCAGCTACGACGCCGACACGCCGGTCGAGGCCGAGGCCGACGCCTCGGGCGTCACCGACGGCCAGATCGCTGACGCGCTGGCGCCGCTGACGGGCGAGATCCTGCAGGTGCCGCCGATCTACTCGGCCATCAAGAAGGGCGGCGAGCGGCTGTACAAGAAGGCCCGGCGCGGGGAGACCGTCGAGATCGAGCCCCGGCCCACGACCGTCACCGAGTTCGTCGTGACCGAGCGGCGCGGCGACGACCTCGACGTCCGCGTGGCGTGCTCCAAGGGCACCTACGTCCGGTCGCTGGCGCACGACCTGGGCGCGGCGCTGGGCGTCGGCGGGCACCTGGTGGCCCTCAGGCGCCAGGCTATCGGGCCGTTCTCGGTCGACGAGGCGTTCGCCCTCGACGCGCTGGTGGAGGCCGCCCGGGCTGGGGCCCCGCCGGCGTGACGCGCGAGGTCGGCCCCGCCATCGAGACCGACGGCCAGTCGGTCGTGACCCCGGGCACCTTCGACGGGGTCCACCTGGGCCACCAGGCCATCATCCGCTACCTCGTGGACCGCGCCGCCGACGTGGGCGGCGTGCCGACGGTGGTCACGTTCGACCCGCACCCGCGCGAGGTGCTGCTGGGCCACACGATCCCGCTCCTGACCACCCTAGACGAGCGGGCCGACGCGCTGGAGGCGCTGGGCGTCGAGCGGTTCGTGGTGCTCCCGTTCTCGCGCGACCTGTCGCTGCTGTCGCCCGAGGCCTACGTCTCCGACGTGCTGTTGGCGCGCGTCGGGATGCGCGAGATCGTGATCGGGTACGACCACCGGTTCGGCCGGAAGGCCAGGGGCGACCGGGCGCTGCTGGAGCGGCTGGGGCCGGAGCTGGGCTTTACCGTGGACGTGATCCCGGAGCAGATCGACGGCGACGTGACGGTGTCCTCGACCGAGGTCCGCCGCCTACTCGCGGCGGGCGACGCGGGCCGCGCGGCCGAGCTGCTGGGGCGCCCGTACCGCCTGAGCGGGACCGTCGTCCGGGGCGACCAGCGGGGCCGGACCATCGGCTACCCGACGGCCAACGTCCGCCCGGGCGACCCGCGCAAGCTGATCCCCGGGGCGGGCGTCTACGCCGTCCGCGCCCACCTGGCCGACGGCCCGGCGCTCGGCGGGATGATGAACGTCGGCCGGCGGCCCACCTTCGAGACCGACGGGGCGACGACGGTCGAGGTGCACCTGTTCGACTGGGCCGGCGACCTCTACGGCCGGCCGCTGGCGGTGGACGTGCTCTCGCGGCTGCGCGACGAGCGGCGGTTCGACGGCGTCGAGGCGCTGGTGGCCCAGCTCGACCGCGACGCCGCCGACGCGCGCCGCCAGCTGGCGGAGGTCTCCGGCGGGAGGTAGAGTGCGAGGGTGCCCTTGAGCCCCGCACTCGGTACCTTCCGGCTCACCCTCGCACCGCCATGTTCGACTGGACCGCCGACCCCAACGCCTGGGTCGCCCTCGGCACGCTGACGCTCCTCGAGATCGTCCTCGGGATCGACAACATCATCTTCATCTCGATCCTGACCGGCAAGCTGCCCGAGAACCAGCAGGCGCGGGGCCGGACGATCGGGCTGGGGCTGGCGATGGGGATGCGGATCCTGCTCCTGCTCTCGATCTCGTGGGTGATGCAGCTCGAGGCCGTCCTGTTCGACATCGGCGACATCCTGCCCTTCCTCGCCAACCTGGAGCCGCTCGGGGAGAGCGCGCGCGACCTCGCCGTGCACGGCGGCGGGCCCGGCGAGGCGCCCCTGGCTATCACCGGGCGCGACCTGATCCTGGTGCTCGGGGGCTTCTTCCTGGTCGGCAAGTCGGTCCACGAGATCCACCACAAGCTGGAGGGCGACGGCGAGCACGCGGCCGAAAAGCCCAAGGCCGTCTCGTTCGTGAGCGTCATGGTCCAGATCGCGATCCTGGACATCGTCTTCTCGCTCGACTCCGTCATCACGGCCGTCGGCATGGCCGACGACATCATGGTGATGATCATCGCCGTCGTGATCGCCATCGGCATCATGATGGTCGGCGCCGGGCCGATCTCCAACTTCGTCCACCGCCACCCGACGGTCAAGATGCTGGCGCTCTCGTTCCTGATCCTGATCGGGGTCGTGCTCGTGGCCGAGGGGTTCAACCAGCACATCCCCAAGGGCTACATCTACACCGCGATGGCCTTCGCGCTGCTGGTCGAGGTGCTCAACATCCGGTCCAAGCGCGGCAAAGAGACGCCGTCGGTGGAGCTGATCGAGCCCTACGCCGAGGCCGGCACCGCGGGGGTGCCGGCGCCGGGCGACGTGGCCCGGCCGTTGCCCATCGCCCCGCGGCCCGTCGCCCGGCCGGCGTCGTGAGCGGGGCGGGCCGTGACCTGGGCGGTTCGGCGCGCGGCCTACCCTGGTACCCGGCCCTCCCTCCTATGCGCGTCCTCGGATCCCTGCTGCTGGCGGTCTCCGTCGCCGTGGGGTGCCGCGCCCAGACGCCGGCCCCGGCCGAGCCTCCGCCCGCGGCCCAGAGCCTGGCCCCTGCCGAGCCGCTGCGCGGCCAGGTGGCCGCCTTCGACCAAGAGGGCGCCGTGGTCTACACCGACGGGCCGGCGTCGGCCGACGGCACCGGGCGCTTCTACATGGGGAGGGAGATCGCCCAGGTGATGAGCCACCGCGGCGCCGCCTGGCTCGAACGGCCCGACCGCCAGCGCGAGGAGCGGCCCGACGACCTGGTCCGCGCGCTCGGCCTGGCGCCCGACGCCGTCGTGACCGACCTCGGCGCCGGGACGGGCTACTTCACGTTCCGGCTGGCGCCGTTGGTGCCCCGGGGCCGCGTCTACGCCGTCGACATCCAGCCCGAGATGCTGAGGATCCTGGAGGACCGGGCCGAGGCCGAGGGCATCCGCAACGTGGCGCCGGTGCTGGGCTCGGAGACCGCGCCGGGCCTGCGCCCCCAGTCCGCCGACCTGACGCTGATCGTCGACGCCTACCACGAGTTCTCGCACCCGCGCGAGATGCTGGAGGCCGTCTACCAATCGACGCGCCCCGGCGGGCGGCTGGCGCTGGTGGAGTACCGGGCCGAGGACCCGGACGTGCCCATCAAGCCGCTCCACAAGATGACCGAGGCCCAGGCCGTGCGCGAGGCCGAGGCCGCCGGCTGGCGCTTTGTCGAGAACCCGGACGTGCTGCCCCAGCAGCACCTGCTCATCTTCGAGCGGCCGGCCGAGTAGCTCGGCCGACTGGCGGCGCGCGTCGCCAGCCAGTCGGCCGAACGGATGCCCGTCCCCGCTGGCGACCGGTGCCGCCAGCGGGGGAGGGGCCTAGGCCACCGTCACCGAGTCGTCGAGGTAGACGTCCTGGATCGCGTTGAGCAGCTCGATGCCCTCGGCGCGCGGGCGCTGGAACGCCTTGCGGCCCGAGATCAGGCCCATCCCGCCGGCGCGCTTGTTGATGACCGCCGTGCGCACGGCCTGCTCGAAGTCGTCGGCGCCCGAGCCGCCGCCCGAGTTGATCAGCCCGGCGCGGCCCATGAACCCGTTGGCCACCTGGTAGCGCGTCAGGTCGATGGGGTGGTCGGTGGAGAGCTCGGAGTAGATCCGCTCGTCCAGCTTGCCGTACGACGAGTCGCCCGAGTTGAGCGCCTTGTAACCGCCGTTGTTGGTCGGCTGCTTCTGCTTGAGGATGTCGGCCTCCAGCGTGGCGCCGATGTGGTTGGCCTGGCCCGTCAGGTCCGCCGCGGCGTGGTAGTCGACGCCGTCGACCTTGAAGGCGCTGTTGCGGAGGTAGCACCACAGTATGGTCGCCATGCCCATCTCGTGGGCGGCGGCGAAGGTCTGGGACACCTCCTGGATCTGGCGGCTGGCGTTGTCGCTGCCAAAGTAGATCGTGGCCCCGATGGCGACGCAGCCCATGTTCCACGCCTCCTCGACGCGGGCGTACATCACCTGGTCGAACGCGTTGGGGTAGGTGAGGAGCTCGTTGTGGTTGATCTTGAGGATCAGCGGGATCTTGTGGGCGTAGCGCCGCGCCACCGACCCCAGCGCGCCGTACGTGGTCGCGACGCCGTTGCAGCCGCCCTCGATCCCGAGCTCGATGATGTTGGCCGGGTCGAAGTAGTCCGGGTTTTTGGCGAACGACGCGCCGCCGGCGTGCTCGATGCCCTGGTCCACGGGTAGGATCGAGAGGTAGCCGGTGTCCGCCAGCCGGCCGTGGCCGTAGAGCTGCTGGAGCGAGCGCAGGACGGGGATCGGGCGGTCCGTGGGCGTGAACGTGCGGTCCACCCAGTCGGGGCCGGGCAGGTGGAGCCGGTCTTTCGAGATGGCGGGGTCGGAAAAGCCGAGGAGCGAGTCGGCCTCGTCGCCGAGGTAGTCCTGGATCGAGGTCTGGGGCATGGGGAGGGGCAGTGCAGGGGGAGGTCTAAATATAGGCGGGGGAGCCGAGCCGGCGCCGTCAGCGGTTTCCCGGTTTACGCGAGAGAGGAGGGCCAGAGCTCCGACGGAAGCGCGCGCCGGCCGTCGAGGGCGTCGGGGAGCCAGCGGGCGATCAGCGGCGCCGTCAGCAGCCCCTTCGCGCCCAGGCCGGAGACGATCCAGACGCCGTCGTGCCCGGGCAGCGGACCCGCCAGCGGCAGCCGGCGCGGCGAGACGGACGCCGGCACGGTGACGCGGACGCCCGCCCGGCGCCCCAGCACCACCGCGTCCGCCAGGGACGGGACCAGCGCGCCGGCGCGCGCCACCAGCCCGGCGTCGAGAGCGGGGTCCGGCCGGGTGTCGGCAAAGGAGTGCTCGAACGTGGCGCCGACCACCACCGCGTCGCCGTCGGGCGCCACGTAGCCGTGGCCGGCCACGGCGGGGTGATCGGGCGTCAGGGCTGGAGGGCGCGCCAGGCGCACCGTCTGGCCCTTGACGCGGTGGAGCGGCAGGCCGACGAGCGCCGCGAGCTGGCGGGCGCCGTCGCCCAGGGCGAGGACGAGGCGGCGGGCGGCCACGTCTCCACGATCCGTTATTGCATTAATGTGCGTAGGTGTCGCCTCCCAGCCCAACAGCCGCGCCGTCCGCACCTCGGCGCCTCGCCCGACGGCCGTCGCCAGCGCGGCGCGGGCGAACGCGGCCAGGTCCACCGACCCGCCGCGCCCGACGAGCAGCGTGCCCAGCGGCGCGGCGACGGCGGGCCACCGCTCGGCGCTGGCGGCCGGCCCGAGCCAGTCGAGATCGGCGTGCGCCCGGGCCTGCGCCTGGAACGCGTCGGACTGGCTCGGCGACTGTGCGGGGCGGACCACGCCGGTGCGCCGGACGTGCTCGCCGCCCGCCTCGTCGGCCAGCGCCGCCAGCGCGTCGAGCGCCTGGTCGTGGCGCCACGCCGGCCGCGCCTTCCGCCCCATGAACGGGTTCACGAGCCCGGCCGCGGCTCCCGTCGCCCCGGCGCCCGGCCGGTTGGCCTCCACCACCACCACGCGGCGCGTGCGGCTCAGGACGAGCGCGGCGCAGGCGCCGGCCAGCCCCGCACCCACGACGACGACATCGGCCGGCTCGGTCACGGAGGGGACGGTGGGGGACTGAAAAGGAGGCGGCGCGCGCGGGTAGCTTCCGGCGAGCCCGCGGCGCGAGGAGCCGGCAACGATGGACGAACACGCGGAGGTCCTGGTCGTCGGCGGCGGCATCGTCGGCCTCGGAGTCGCCTGGCAGCTGGCGGAGCACGGCCGGCGCGTCCGCGTGTTCGACGCCGGGCGCGCGGGGCGGGGCGCGTCGTGGGCGGCGGCGGGGATGCTGGCGCCGTCGGCCGAGATCGGGTTCGAGGAACTGGACCTGCACGCGTTGGGACGCGAGAGCCTGAGCCGCTGGCGGTCTTTCGCCGCGGCGCTGGAGACCGCCAGCGGGGCGGAGGTCGGCTACCGCGACGACGGCACGCTGGTCGTCGCCGACGACCGGGACTCCGCGCGCGCGCTACGCCGGCTGTTCGCGTTCCAGACCGAGCACGAGGCGCCCGTCGAGTGGCTCTCGGGCGACCAGGCGGCCGAGATCGAGCCGCTGCTCTCGCCGCGTCTGCCGGCCGCCATCTGGGCGCCCCAGGACCACCAGGTCGATCACCGCGCCGTCGTCCAGGCGCTGGCGCTGGCGGCGCGTGCGGCGGGCGCCGAGGTCGTCGAAGACACGCCGGTGGCCCGTGTCCGTCCCGACGGCGCCGCGCCGGGCCTCGTGCTGGCCGACGGCACCCGACTCGATGCTCGGGCCGTCGTGCTGGCGGCCGGCGCCTGGAGCGCGGGCGTCGAGGGGCTGACGCCGTCGGCGCCGGTCCGGGGCGTCAAGGGCCAGGCGCTGGCGCTGCGGCTGGACCCGGAGCGCGGCCTGGACCTGCGCCACGTCGTGCGCGGCCCCGACGCCTACCTCGTCCCCAAGGCCGACGGCCGGCTGGTGATCGGCGGCACCAGCGAGGACGGCGTCGCGGACGTGCGCACCACGGCGGGCGGCGTCTACCGACTCTTGGAAGGCGCCGTCTCCATCGTGCCGGCCGTCGAGGAGATGGAGTGGGTCGAGGCCTGGGCCGCGCACCGGCCCGCGGCCCAGGACCACGCGCCGCTGTTGGGACAGAGCGCGCATCCGGGCGTGTTCTACGCGACGGGCCACTACCGCCACGGCATCCTGCTGGCGCCGGTGACGGCCCAGGAGGTCGCCGCCGAGATCGGCCGGTTCTTGGACGGGCTCCCCGAAACCGCCCCGGTGCTGGCCCCGTTCTCGCCCTTTCGCTTCGACTGACCCCGTGCCTGCTCAGGGCTGTTAAGTCCTGACTCCGAACCTCTCGAACATGTCATCCTGAGCATGCGAAGGATCTCAGCGCCGACACCCCAGGCCACCGGAACCAGCGCCGACGTGCTAGGAGCCCGAGCTGAGATCCTTCACATGCGTCCAGGATGACAATGAGGTGCAATAGAACCCAACAGGACTCCCGTGTCTACCCTCCACATCAACGGCGAGCCGCGTGAGCTCGACGCGCCCGTCACGCTCGACGCCCTGCTCGCGCTCCTGGGCCGCGACCCCGACCAGCCCGGCGTGGCCGTGGCCGTGGGCGACCGCGTCGTCCGCCGCTCCGACTGGCCGGCGACCTCGGTGGCCGACGGCGACCGGGTCGAGATCATCACGGCCGCCCAGGGCGGATAGCCTCGCCCGTCCGCTTGCCAGCGCGTTCCGCCCGCCGCCCGCCCGCGCGTTCCGCCAGCGGCTGGCGCCTGCCGCCCGGCCCGACTCCCAACGCCATGAACACCGACTCCGCCGACCTCGCCGCGCCGCCCGCGCTGGGCCTTCCCTCGGACGACCCCTGGACCGTCGGAGGCGTCACGCTGGACAGCCGGGTGCTGCTCGGGACGAGCCGGTACCCCAGCCTCCAAACCTTGCTCGACTCCGTCGACGCCTCGGGTGCCGAGGTCGTCACGGTCTCGGTGCGCCGCATCGACCTGGAGGCCAAGGACGGGCCGTCGCTGCTGGGATCGCTCCGCGAGCGCGGCCTGCGCCTGCTGCCCAACACGGCCGGCTGCTACACGGCCCGCGAGGCCGTGTTCACGGCCCAGCTGGCCCGCGAGGCGCTGGAGACCGACTGGGTCAAGCTCGAGGTCATCGGCGACGACGAGACGCTCTACCCCGACGCCGTCCAGCTGCTCAAGGCCGCCGGCGAGCTGGTGGCCGACGGCTTCGAGGTGTTCGCCTACTGCGGCGACGACCCCATCACGGCGCGCCGGCTGGCGGACCTGGGCTGCGCCGCCGTGATGCCGCTCGCCGCGCCCATCGGCAGCGGCATGGGGCTGGTGAACCCGTACGCGCTGCGCATCATCCGCGAGCGGCTGCCGGACGTGCCTCTGGTGGTGGACGCCGGCCTGGGCACGGCCTCCGACGCCGCCCGGGCGATGGAGCTGGGCTACGACGGCGTGCTGCTCAACACGGCCGTCTCGGGCGCCCAGCACCCGGCCCAGATGGCGGCGGCCATCGGCCACGCCGTCACCGCCGGACGCCTGGCGCGCCGCGCCGGACGCATCCCGCGCCGCCTCTACGCCCAGGCCTCGACCCCGGACGACGGCCGCGTCGAGGTGGACGAGTGAGCGAGGCCGAGCCCTCCGCACTGCCCCGGCTGCTCCTCATCGCCGACGGGTTCGCCTCGGGCCGCCCCGAACTCGACGCCGACGCGGTCCGCCAGCGGACCGTGGCGTTGGTGGAGGCCGGCGTGCCGTGGGTCTCGCTCCGCGACCACGACGCCGAGCCCGACGCGTTCTCGGACGCCGCCGCCGCGCTGGCGGAGGCTGTCCGCGAGGCCAGGCCGGACGTCATGCTCTCGGTCCACGGCCGCCTCGACGTGGCCCGCCAGCTGGGCGCCGGCGTGCACCTGGGGCGGCGTGGCGCCACGCTCGCGGAGGCCGTCGCGGCCGAGTTGCCCGGCCCGGTCGGCGTCTCGGCACACTCGGCGACGGGCGCGGCGCACGCGGGCCGAGGCGGCGCCGACTACGCCACGCTCTCGCCCGTCTTCGAGACCAGAACCCACCCCGACGCCGTCCCGACGGGCATCGACCCGCTGCGGCTGGCGACCGAGCGCGCCGGCCTGCCGGTCCTGGCGCTGGGCGGGGTCACGCCGCCGCGCGCCCGCATCGCCCGGATGGTCGGCGCCCACGGCGTCGCCGCGATCTCGTCGCTGCTGTTCGCCTGGGACGAGGCGCGGACCGTCGGTCAGTTTCTAGAAGCGGTCGAGGCCTCTGCCCACTAACTCCCCGCCCACGTGTGCCGGCAGCGGCCGGGCGCGCTTCCCACTGGCGGTCCGTCTCCGCGAGCCTGGCGGCGCGCTCGGCGCCCGGACCGCACGTTGATCCCGCCCCACGTCTCCATCTCTATGCCCTCCACTCCCACCGCCCTCACCATCGCCGGCTCCGACTCGGGCGGCGGCGCGGGCATCCAGGCCGATCTCAAGGCGTTCGAGGCGTCCGGCGTGTTCGGCATGTCCGTCGTGACCGCGCTGACGGCCCAGAACACGCACGAGGTCGCGGCCGTCCACGCCGTCCCGCCCGCGTTCGTGACCGCCCAGATCGACGCCGTGGCCAGCGACCTGCCGGTCGGCGCCGTCAAGACGGGGATGCTGATGTCGCCCGAGGTCGTGGAGGCCGTCGCCGAGGCCGTCGCCCGCTGGGGGCTGGCGCCGGTCGTGGTGGACCCGGTGATGGTGTCCAAAAGCGGCGACGCCCTTCTAGAGCCCGACGCCGTGGCGACGGTCGTCCGCCGGCTGCTGCCGCTGGCCGACCTGGTGACGCCGAATGCCCACGAGGCCGCGCGCATCGCCGGCATCGAAGTCCGCACGCTGGACGACGCCCGCCGCGCCGCCGACCGGATCCTGGCGATGGGGCCGCGTGCGGTCCTCGTCAAAGGCGGCCACCTCGACGGCGAGGCGGACGCCGTCGACCTTTTGGTGACGGCCGCCGGCGAGACGCTGTTTCGGGAGGAGCGGATCGACACGCCCAACACGCACGGGACCGGCTGCACCTACGCCAGCGCCATCGCGGCCCAGCTGGCGCGTGGGCACGCGCTGGAGGAGGCGGTCCGCCGGGCACGGCGCTACCTCCAGCAGGCCATCCGCCACGCCCCCGACCTCGGCTCCGGCCACGGCCCCACGTCCCACTTTTGGTTTTTGGACGGCAGTGAGGCGGTCGGGACGGCGGGCGAGGGGTGAAGGGCCCGCGCCGGCGACGCGTGCCACCAGCGGGAACGGTCGTTCGGCGTGTCTTCATTTGAACGCCCGCCGCGCGCCCGTATCTTGGGCTCACTGCGCCGGTAGCTCAGCTGGATAGAGCGTCGCACTACGGATGCGAAGGTCGGGAGTTCGAATCTTCCCCGGCGTACGAAGCCCCGCCTCTTGCGAGAGGCGGGGTTTTTCGTTTAGGCACGTTCCCATCGCGCTGGCCCGCCGCGCTGGCGGACGGCCTCCGCCAGCCGCCCAGGTTCTGTGGACATCGACCTGCCCCCGTACCGTCCGCCGCTGTGGTTGCGGAGCGGGCACCTCCAGACCGTCCTGCCGTCGCTGTTTCGGCGCGTGGACGGCGTCGACTACGACCGCGAGCGGCTGGAGCTGGCCGACGGCGACTTTGTCGACCTCGACTGGACCGGGCCGATGTCGGAGCGCGTGGCCGTCATCGCGCACGGCCTGGAGGGCAGCGCCGACCGAGCCTACGTCCGCGGGATGGCGCGCGAGCTGTCGCGGCGCGGCTGGCGGGTCTGCGCCTGGAACCTGCGCGGGTGCTCCGGCGAGCCGAACCGGCTGCTGCGGACCTACCACAGCGGGGCGACCGACGACCTGGACGCCGTCGTCCAACGTGTGCTCCGCGACCACAAAGCGGTGGCGGTCGTCGGGTTCAGCCTGGGCGGAAACCTGACGCTGCGGTGGCTGGGCGAGCAGGGCGGGGCCATCGACCCGCGCGTGGTGGGCGGCGTCGGGATCTCGGTGCCGGTCGACCTGGCGGCCTCGTCGCAAGCGATGGACGCGTGGAGCCGCCGGATCTACATGCTTCGGTTTCTGCGCTCGCTGCGCGAGAAGCTGGTCGAGAAGGCCGGCCGCTTCCCCGACGCGCCCGACCCCGCGCCGGCGGCCGGCATGACGTCGTTCCGCGAGTTCGACGCCCACTTTACGGCGCCCGTCCACGGCTTCGAGAGCGCCCAGGACTACTGGACGCGCGCCTCGGCGCTCCCCGTCCTGGCCGACGTCCGGGTGCCGGTGCTGCTGGCGAACGCCCTCGACGACCCGTTCCTGGCGCCGACGTGCTTCCCGTACGGGGCCGCGCGCGACAACCCGAACCTGACGCTGGCGACGCCAGCCTGGGGCGGCCACGTGGGGTTTGTCCAGCGCCGGTCTCCGTTCTGGTCCGAGAGGGTGGCCGGCCGGTTCTTGGACGCCGCTTACTCGCGCTCGGCGTCCGCCAGCGGCTCGGTCGCCAGCCGCTCGGCGCCGCCGTCGACGGCGTAGAACATCAGGAATCGGCGCAGGAGGTCGTCGGCTTGGGGCGTCTCGTAGAGGCCGTCGAGGATCTGCTGGAACGTGCCGCTGTGGGCCATCTCGGGGTAGTGGGCGCGGTAGGCGAGGAGGCGGGCGCGCACGGTCGCGACGTCGAGCTCCGAGTGGAACTGGGTGCCGTAGATCGGGAGGCCGTCCACCCGGAACGCCTGGTGGGGCGCGCGGCCGGTGTGGGCCAGCTCCACGGCCGACGCCGGCAGCACCGAGACCCGGTCGTGGTGGCCCATCTGGGTGCCGAACTGGCGGGGGAGCGCGCCGAAGAGCGGGTCGAGGGCGCCCGCCTCGGTAAGGCGCACCGTGTGCGTGCCCATCTCGGCGCGGTCGGGGTCGTGGATCACCTCGCCGCCGAACGCCCGCGCCACGAACTGGTGGCCCCAGCACGACCCGAACAGCGGCACGGCGCGGTCGGCGCAGGCGTAGCACACGCCGGCCAGCGCCGAGGTCCAGCCATACGTCTGGGTCACGGAGTAGGCCCCGGCGCCCCCGATCAGCACCGCGTCGACGCCGTCCGCCAGCCCAGGCGCCAGCTCGTCGGTGAGCGCGTTCGTGACGGCGATCTGACCCGCGTCGATGCCGCAGCGGGCCGCGAAGCTGGCGCGCTCCTCGGCCAGCACCGCGGGCTCGTCCCGGATCTGGATCAGGCGGACGCGGACGCGGGCGAGGTCGGGGGCCATGAGGCTGGGGGAGGCGGGGTCTACGCCGCGTGTTCGGGCACGGTCCCGGCGGTAAGGCGGGCGCCCGGAGCCGCGTCTCTGACCCGACGTTGACTCTCTAAAATCTCCCACTCCCGCACTATGGCCAACTCCCAAACCATCGTCCTCGGCGGCGGCTGCTTCTGGTGCACCGAGGCCGTCCTGAAGCCGCTCAAGGGCGTGACGCAAGTCGTCTCCGGCTACGCCAACGGCCAGGTCCCCAACCCGACCTACCGCGAGGTGTGCTCCGGCCGGACCGGCCACGCCGAGGTAGTCGAGGTCACGTTCGACCCCGACGAGATCTCGCTCCACGACCTGCTGGTGGTGTTCATGACCACCCACGACCCGACGACGCTCAACCGCCAGGGCGCCGACCGCGGCACCCAGTACCGCTCGGGCATCTACGTCGACTCCGACGAGCAGCACCAGGCGGCCGAGGCGGTCGTCCAGGAGCTGACCGACGACGGCGTGTTCTCGGACGCGATCGTGACCGAGATCGAGCCGCTCGACACGTTCTACCCGGCCGAGGACTACCACCAGGACTACTACGCTCGCAACCCGGCCCAGCCGTACTGCCAGGCCGTGATCGCGCCCAAGGTGTCCAAGCTGCGCGCGCACTACCTCGACCGGCTGGCGGCGTAGCCGGGCGCGGCGGTTCGTGCCGCGTCCGCGAAGGGAAAATGAAAGGGGCGGGAGGGCGGCCCGATGGCTTGCTCCCCGCCCGCGCCCGTCCCTACCTTGGGTCCGACTGCGCCGCTCGCGGCGGGGACACTCCTCGGTAGCTCAGTGGTAGAGCGTTCGACTGTTAATCGAAATGTCGTAGGTTCAAATCCTACCCGGGGAGCTTGGCCAGGGAACAGACCGGCCCTTCCGTAGCGGGAGGGCCGGTTTTCCGTTGGGCCTCCGGGCCAGCGCGAACCCGCGTCGGCCGCCTCGCCCCGCTGACGGTCGGGGCCGGGGGAGTTCGCCAGCGGGGGGCCGGCGGGCTACTGTGGGCCGCCCGGTAGGCCCGCGCTGCCGCCCCTCCGCAGCCGGTCGGCCGCCTTCCGCAGCCCCTCGACGGAGACGGGCAACGCGCGGGCGCGGCCGAACCGCATCGACCAGGTCGGGAACAGGCGGCCGCTGGCGCCGGTGAGGGCCTCCGACGCCCCCTCCACCAGGACCTCGCAGTCGCGGTGGCGGGGGTCCTGGGAGATCTGCGCGTAGAGCGCTCGCACCTCCGCCTCGGGGCCCTCGAGCCACTGCACGAACCCGTCCACGTCGCGGTCGGAGGTCGCGGCGCTCTTGGAGCCTGGGGCCACGCCCGTGTACAGGAGGAGCCCCGTGATGCCGTGGTCTGCGTTCCGTTGCTTGGACGCCGTGAAGATCCCGATGACGTCCCGGACCGTCAGGCCGTCGCTGGCGACCGAGCGGTAGAGGAGCGCGTGCACGGGGTCGGGCGGGCGGTGGGAAGGGGGCGAGGAGGGCGTCACGGGCGCTGAGGCAGGTTCTGTCGGCGTTCTGGAGGGGGCAACGCGGGCCCGCGGTAAATGTCTCAGCTAACGTGACCCCCGGCGCGTCTTGACAGAGCCCGGATTGAGAGAGCCTGGAGCGCCGCGCGCTCCGGCGCCGGCTGATCTGGGACCGGGCGCCCGCGAACCTGGGCGGCGGTCGGGCGTGTTGGAACGAGTTGCCGCGCCGGCTCCCGGTGGCGTTCTTTCGGCGGAGCCGACCGGCTCGTCCCAACCCACCGCCTCGGCCCGTGCTCCCGACCCCTCACACTGCCCCGCCCGTGGCCCGCCCCGAGATCCGGGTGGAGGGCATCGGCGTGGCGCCGGGCGTCGCGATCGGGCCGGCGTACCTGTACGCGGCCGGCGCCTACCAGGCCGAGCCCGAAAAGCTGAGCCCGGACGCCGTCGAGGACGAGCTGGCCCGCTTCGAGCGGGCGGTGGCACGGAGCGAGCGCGAGCTGGGCAAGATCGCCGTCGTGGCCCGCCAGAAGCTGGGCGCGGCGTCGGGCGGCATCTTCGACGCCCAGACGCTGATCCTGCGCGACTCCCAGTTTTACGACGCCGTGGTGGCCTACGTCCGCGAGCACGCCTCGGGCGCCGGGTGGGCCGTCCAGTCGGTCCTGGCCGAGCACCGCCAGCGGCTGGAGGCCAGCCCCAACGCCTCGCTGCGCGAGCGGGCCGCCGACTTCCTGGACGTCCAGAACCGCGTCTTGCGCAACTTGCAGCAGGGCCAGGCGGTCTCGCGCATCGACACCAACCGCGTGGTCGTCGCCGAGAACCTGACCGCGGCCGACGTGCTCCTGTTCAGCCGGCGCGGCGTGCTGGGCGTGGTGCTCGACTTTGGCGGGCCGACGAGCCACGTCTCCATCATGGCCCGCGCGCTCGGCGTGCCGGCCGTCGTGAGCCTGCACGGGCTGGCCGGGCACGTCCGCCCGGGCGACGTGCTGATCGTGGACGGCTTCTCGGGCGCCGTCGTGGTCAACCCGACGCCCGAGACCCTGCGCGAGGCCGAGGTCAAGGCCGACCGGTTCGCCCGGCTCGCCGACGACCGGCCGATGCTCATCGACGCGCCCTCGGAGACGCGCGACGGCCACCGCGTCGCGCTGCGGGCCAACGTCGAGTTCCGGGAGGAATTCCCGCTCTTGCAAGAGTTCGGGGCCGAGGGCGTGGGCCTGTTCCGGACCGAGATGCTGTTCCTGACCCAGGGCCGGGCCCTGGACGAGGACCAGCAGTACGAGGTCTACCGCGACGCCGTCGTCGCGGCGGCGCCCCACCCGGTCACGTTCCGGCTGCTGGACCTGGGCGGAGACAAGGTGCTGCCGATGGCCCGCCGCGAGGCCAACCCGTCGCTGGGCTGGCGCGGCATCCGGATCCTGCTCGACAAGCCCGACCTGCTCCGCCCCCAGCTCCGGGCCGTGCTGCGCGCCGCCGCGGCCGCGCCCGACGCCGCGCCGGCCCAGATCCTGCTGCCGATGGTGTCGGGCCTGGGCGAGCTCCGGGCCTTCCGCCGCGAGTTGGCGGAGGTGCGCGCCGAGCTGGCCGCCGACGGCGCCGAGCACCGCGCCGACGTCCCGGTCGGGATCATGGTCGAGGTGCCGTCGGTGGCGCTGATGGCGGGGGCGTTCGCGCGCCACGTCGACTTTTTCTCCATCGGCACCAACGACCTCACCCAGTTCACCCTGGCCGTCGACCGCGGCAACGACCTGGTGGCGGGGATCTACCGCGAGCTCCACCCGGCCGTGCTGGGCCTGATCGCGGCGACCGCCAGCGCGGCGCGCGACGCCGGCATCCCGGTGAGCGTGTGCGGCGAGGTCGCCGCCGACCCGCGCGTGACGCCGCTCCTGGTGGGGCTCGGCATCGGCACGTTGAGCGCGTCGCCGGCCTACCTCACGCTCGCCAAGCGCGTGCTGCGCGCGTTCACGCTCGAGGAGGCCCAGGACCTCGCGCGCCGCGCGCTCCGCCAGCCCGACGCCGACTCGGTCGCCCGCCTGCTGGACTACTTCCTGGCCTGCCACAACTCCGACCTGGCCGCGCTGCTGGGGCTCGAGAGCGCCGGCGATTCCCTGTCCGACCGCGTCTCCGCACGCCTCAACGCCTCCGATGCATGACTGATACCCTCTACACCGCCGCCCTCGACCCCGATGACATGCGCGGCGCCGTCCGCGACTTTCCCCAGCACCTCGCCACGGGCTGGGAGAGGGGAGAGGCCGCCGAGTCGTTCGGGCTCGACGCCGGCCCGTTCGACGGCGTCGTGCTGTGCGGGATGGGCGGCTCGGCCATCGGCGGCGACCTGGTTCGCGGGCTGGTGGAGCCGACGGCGTCCGTCCCGTTCTTGGTCAACCGCGGCTACTCGCTGCCCGGCTGGGTGGGCGAGCGGTCGCTGGTGATCGCGTCGAGCTACTCGGGCGGGACCGAGGAGACGCTGAGCGCCTTCGCCCAAGCCCAGGAGCGCGGCGCGCGGCTCTTGGTGGTCACGTCCGGCGGCGAGATCCTAGACCGCGCCACGGCCGACGGCCTGGACCACGTCGTGATCCCGGGCGGCTTGCAGCCCCGCGCGGCGCTGGGCTACTCGCTGGGCGTGGTGCTGCGCGTCGCCCGCGCGCTCGGGCTGGTGGAGCTCGCCGACGGCGAGGTCGAGGCCGCGCTCGACGCCGCCCGCCAGCGGGCCGAGCGGCACGACCAGGACCAAGACGGAAACCCGGCGCGCGACCTGTCGGCGCGGTGGGTGGATGCGCTGCCGGTCGTTTACACCGGCGTCGGGCTGCTGGAGGCCGTCGGGATGCGGTGGCGGACCCAGATCCACGAGAACGCCAAGCACCCGGCCGTCGGGAACGTGCTGCCGGAGCTGGACCACAACGAGATCATGGGCTTCGAGTCCGGCCCCGAGGGGGTGCTGTCCCGGATGCAGGTCGTGGCGCTGCGCGACGCCGACGACCACCGCCAGGTGGCCAAGCGCTTCGACGCCACGCGCGACTTGGTGCAGGACGCCGTCGGCGGCTGGACCGAGGCGACGTCGGAGGGCGACTCCCGCCTGGGCCGGATGCTGTCGCTCGTCCAGCTCGGCGACGCGGCCAGCTTCTGGCTCGCCATCCGCAAGGGCGTCGACCCGACGCCGGTCGAGACCATCCAGCAGCTCAAGAAGACGCTGGCCTGACGGCCCGAGAGGCCGTGCGGAGTGCCCTGGGCCGGCGGACCGGCCGGCGCTAGACTGGGCCCCTCACTCGCCGCCGTCCCCGATGCGCCTCGCCTCCGTCCTGCTCATCGTCGCCGCCAGCGCGGCGGCCGCCCTCGGCCAGCCTGTGGTTCCCTGCACCTACGCCGAGTGCGGGATCCGGATCGAGGCCGCGATTTTCAGCAGCGGGGCCATCCTCCAAGGGCCGCCCGGCGCCGAGGTCCGCGTGGGGAACCTGGGCCTGTTCGGCGGCGGCCTCGAAGACGTGGTCGCGGACGTGCCGCTGGCGCTGGACCACGCCCGGGCCGCGCGCCGGAGCACGGTCGGGGCAGCGATCGTGTCCGTCGCCGCCGCGGTAGCCCTGGTCTTGGCCACGGACGACGTCTACGAGGAGCCCTCGGGGACCGACGTGGCGCTGCTGGCCGGCGGGCTCGGGCTGTCGACGGCAGGCATCGTCCTCGGTCTCCAGGCCCAGCGCCGCCAGTCGCGCGCGGTGTGGGAGTACAACCGCGCCCTCGCGGGCGAGTAGCGGCCGCCTGCCGGACGCGGTGCCGCGCCTACAGCCGACTCCGGCCTACCCAGCGCCGCCCGTCTCTGCTCGCGCTGCTGGCGCCGACCGCCGGCGGGGCGGGGCGGGGCGGGGCGCCCGGCGTCGCTAAATTGGCCGCAGACTCCCCGATCCCATGCTCAAAGAAACCCTCGCCCGCGACCTCAAAGACGCCATGCGCCAGCAGGACAAGGTCCGCCTGAGCGCCATCCGGATGATGCAGGCCGCCATCACGGCGCGCGAGAAGGAGGGCGGCGAGCCGATCTCGGCCGACGAGTCCATCGAGATCGTCGCCAAGCAGGCCAAGCAGCGCCGCGACTCGATCCGGCAGTTCCAGGAGGCCGGCCGGGACGACCTGGTCGAGCGTGAGGCGGCGGAGCTGGGCTACATCGAGGCCTACCTGCCGGCTCAGGCCAGCGACCAGGACATCCACCGCACCGTCCAGGAGATCGTCCAGCGGACCGGCGCGACGTCGATGAAGGACATGGGCCGGGTCATGGGCGAGGCCATGCTGGCCTTGAAGGGCGTCGCCGAGGGCTCGCGTGTCCAGGCGGTCGTGCGCGACCTGCTCTCGGCGTAGTGAGCGGTCTGGACGCGGCGCTGGGAGCGGTGCTCGCGTTCGGGCTGTGGCGCGGGCTGCGGACGGGCGCCCTCGTTCAGGTCGCCGGGACGGTGGGCTGGGTGCTGGGCTTCGTCGCGGCGACGGCGCTGATGGAGCCGGTGGGCCGAGCGGTGGCCGCGAGCCTGGGCGTGAGCGAGCGGACGGCGCCGGTGCTCGGCTTCGTGGTGGTCCTGGGCGCGACGCTCGCCGCGCTGGCGGTCGCGGCGCGCGTGCTCCGCAAGACGCTCCAGGCGATCAAGCTGGGCAGCGTGGACACGGCCGCCGGCGGCGCCGTCGGCGCGCTGCGGGCGGCGTTCGGGCTGAGCGTGGTGTTGGTGACCTCGTCGTTCGCCCCGATCCCCGGCGGCGCCCCGCTCCTGGTCAGCGCCGACGAGCGCCGGGAGTCGGTGCTCTACGGCCCCATCGAGGCGCTGGCGCCCGACGTGTGGGGCGCCGTGCGCGCGGCCACGCCCGGCCTCCAGGCCGCGCTGGTGGACAAGTTCCACACCTGGCGCGAGGGCGAGCCGGAGTCCGTGACCGGCGAGGAGCCGTTGGAATAGGGCCGGCCGGCCGCCGGTGGTGCCCGCGGCCCCGGTCGCCTAGAGGCGCCTCCCCGCGTCCTGCTCGTCTTTCGGGCCTCGCCCGACCCCCGCCTCCTTGCAGCCGCTGGCGGAGGGCGCCCGCCAGCGGGCCGGTGACACGGTGGGCGTCGCGGGGCGCCGGTAGATTTCGCGCGCCCCCCGACGCCTCATGATCCCGCTCCGTCTCCGCCTCACCAACTTCCTCTCCTACGGCGAGGACGCGCCCGTCCTCGACCTCGAGGGCATCCACGTCGCGTGCCTGTCCGGCGGCAACGGCCAGGGCAAGAGCGCGCTCTTGGACGCCATGACGTGGGCCGTCTGGGGCGAGGCCCGCAAGTCGAGCGAGGCCCGCAAGCCCGACGCCGAGCTGCTCCGCGTCGGCGCCCGCGCCATGGAGGTGGACTTCGCGTTCCGCGCCTCGGGCGTCGACTACCGCGTCGTGCGGAGCTACACCGAGACCGCCAGCGGCAAAAGCTCGAAGCCGGGCCTGGAGCTCCAGATCCGCGACGCCGACGACTGGCAGCCGCTCACCGCCGAGTCGGTGCGGGCCACCCAGGCGGCCATCGACGAGCGCATCGGCATCGACTACGAGACGTTCATCAACTCGACGTTCCTGCTCCAGGGCCGCTCGGACGAGTTCACCAAGAAGAAGCCCGGCGAGCGCAAGGAGATCCTGGGCAAGATCCTGGCCCTCGACCGCTACGACCGAATGGCGGCGCGCGCCGGGCAGCGCTGGACGCGGCTGCGCGAGCGCGCCAAGACGCTCGAAGACGAGCGCGACCGGCTGGACCGCGTCTTGGAACCGGTGCCGGAGTGGGAGGCCGAACGCGCGGCCGCGGCCCAGGCCGTCGACCAGGCGACCGAGGCGCTGGCGGCGGCGACGCGCCAGGAGGCCGGGGCGGCGTCGGCGCTGGCGGCCCTGGACGCGGCCCGCCGGGAGGCCGACGCGCTGGAGCGCGCCCTCGCGGACCTCGCGGCCCGCGCCGCCCGGCTGGCGCAGGAGGGCGAGGCGCTGGCCCGGCGCGCGGCCGAGGCCCAAGCGCTGGTGGACCAAGCCGACCAGATCGAGGCCGACCACGAGCGCTACGAGGCCCTGCGCACCCAGCGCGCCGACCTGGACGACAAGGCCGGGCTGTTCCGCGGCGTCGACGGCCAGCGCCACGCGCTGCGGCTGGAGATGCAGCAAAAGACGGCCGACGCGACGGCCAGGATCGTGGCGCTGGAGGGCGCCCTCGGCACCTTGGACCACCAGATCCAGGCCGACGAGCAGGCCGTCGCCGGGAGCGACCAGGCCCAGGCGTCGCTCGCCGCCGCCGAGGCCGCCCAGTCGGACCTCGCCCGGCTGGACGCCGCCCGCGCCCAACGCGACCGCGTCCAGGGCCGGGTCGACGCCCTCGACAAGCAGCTGGCCGCCGACAAGGGCGCGCTCGAAGGCAGCCGCGCGCGCGTCGTCGAAGAGGGCAAGCGGCTGGCGGCCGAGGTCAAGGCCGCCGAGTCGGTCGACGTCGCGGCGCTGGAGCAGACGGTCGCGGTGGGGACGGCCGCCGCCGAACGCCGCGAGGCGCTCCAGGAAGAGGGCTCCGAGCAAGCCGCCGCGGTCACGACGCTGGAGGCGCGGCTGGAGTCCATCGACAAGGACCGCGCGCGCGTCGAGGCCCGGCGCCACAAGCTCGACACGTCGGACGACGACACGTGCCCGACGTGTGGCAGCGACCTCAGCCCGGCCCACCGCGACGAGGTGCTGGCGGAGTACGCCGCCGAGCTGGACGCGCTCGCCACGGCCGCCGACCGCGCCCGTGCCGGCCGCCAGTCGGCGGCCGAGAGGCGGGACGCGCTCCGCGCCGAGTACGTCCGGCTGGGCGCGGCCATCGAGGCGGGCGCCCAGGCGGCGAGCCGGCTCCAGACGGCCCGGGAAGGGCAAAAGCGCCAGGCCGAAGCCGCCGAGCGGCTGGACGTGCTCCGCGCCGAGGCCCGCCAGATCCAGCACCAGTTGGCCGCCGAGACGTTCAGCCAGGAGGTCCGCGCCGAGAAGCTGGAGCTGGAGACGGCGCTCGCCGCCGACGCCTACGACGGCCAGGCGCACGAGCGCGCGCGCGCCGCGGCGGCGCTCCGCGAGCACTGGGTGGGCCAGGTCCGCGCGCTGGCCGTGGCCGCCGAGCGGCTGGGCCAGTCGCGCACCGACCGCGCCCGGCGCGCCTCCGACCTGGACGCCCGCCGCGCCGCGCTCGACCGCGGCGACCACCTGGTCGATCTCCAGGCGCGGCTGGCGGCGCTCGACCAGCAGGTGGCGTCGCTAGGCTACGACCCGGCCGATCACGAGCGCGTGGTCAAGGCGCTCGACGCGCTGGCGGGGGCGCCGCGCCGGCTGTCGGCGCTGCTCGACGGCCGCCGCCAGCTGGCCGAGCTGGCCGAGCGCCGCGCCCGGCTGGCGGACGACCGCCGTGCCATCGAGACCGACCGCGCCGCCCGCCAGTCGTCGCTCGACGCGCTCCAGGGGCAGTTGGCCGAGCGCGCCGCCGCCGAGGCCGCGCGTGTCGCCGCCGTCGCTCGGCGCGAGTCCTGCGCCGCCGTCCTCGCCGGGGCCCAGGGCCAGTTGGGCGCGCTCACCGAGCGCCTGGCTCGGGCCGAGCGCGACCGCCAGCGCCGCGCCGAGGTCGGCCGCGAGCTCAAGGCCGTGGTCAAGGACCGCGCGCTCTACGGCCACCTGCGGCGCGCGTTCGGCAAGAACGGGATCCCGTCGCTCATCATCGAGGAGACGCTGCCCGAGATCGAGGAGCGCGCCAACCGGCTGCTCGAGCGCCTCAGCCGAGGCCAGACGCGGGTGACGCTGGAGACGTTGAAGGACAAGAAAACGGGGGGCGGCACCAAGGAGACCCTCGACATCCAGATCACCGACGACCAGGGCGCGGCGCGGGCCTACGAGACGTTCTCGGGCGGCGAGGCCTTCCGCGTCAACTTCGCGCTCAGGATCGCGCTGAGCCAGATGCTGGCCGAGCGCGCCGGGACCCAGATCCGCACGCTGGTGATCGACGAGGGCTTCGGGACCCAGGACGCCGAGGGGCTCCAGGCGCTCATCGGCGCCATCCGCGCCATCCAGGACGACTTCGAGACCATCCTGGTCATCACCCACCTGGACGAGATCAAGGACGCGTTCCCGATCCGGATCGAGGTCCGCAAGGAGCCCGTCACCGGCTCCACGTTCGACGTGATCGGCGTCTAGCCCAGAGCCCCGCGGTCCTGGCGGCCTCCAGGCCTCGCGCGCGTGGCCGCCTCCAGAGAGCCACGCGCCGGTCTACGGACTCACTGGCGACCCCTGCCGGCGGAGCGGGGCGGTCGGCGGGGCCGGAGCCGTGCCGGGCTGGACCGGGCCGATGCCGCGCCGGCGGACCACGACCACGCCCGCGATGATGAGCGCGCCGCCGACCATCTGGAGCACCGTCACGCGGTCGTCCTGGATCACGACGCCCGCCACGACGCCGATAAAGGGGACCAAGTTGGAGACCGCCGCCGTCCGCGACGAGCCTACCTCCAGCACCGACGTGTTCCAGATGGCGTAGGCGATCCCCGTCGACAGGCCGCCGGAGAACAGCAGCGCCCAGACCTCGGCCGCGCCGAACAGGCCCCAGTCGACCGACCCGAGCTCGGGCGCCGCCAGCAGCACCAGACCGGGGAACGACACCACGATGCCCCAGAAGGTCAGGCCCAGCGGCGAGGCGCCGCGCGCGAGCAACGGCCGGCTCAGGGTGGTGTAGACGCCCCACGCCATCGCCGCGGCCAGCATCAGCGCCACGCCGGAGGCCTGGCCGCCAAAGGCCTCCGCGGCCTCGGCGCCGGGGTTGCCGGCGATCACCAGGCCGACGCCGGCCAGGCTGACGCCGAACCCGACCCAGCCCAGCGTCAGGAGCCGCTCCAGCTTGAGGACGTGCGCCGTGACGGCCGTCCACGCCGGGCTCGTCGCGATCAAGAGCGCCCCCATCCCCGACGACACCCGGTCGATGCCCAGGATGAAGCCGGCCTGGTACACCAGGATCCCCAAGATCCCCAGGCCCACCACCGACCACGGCCCGACGCCGAACGTGGCCCACGCCGCCACGCCACGGCGGCGCGTGTCCCGGACGTGGAGCGCGCCCAGCACCGCCAGCGACACCACGAACCGCAACAGGTTGACGGTGTACGGCGGCGCGACCTCTAGTGGTACTTTAATGATCGCGAAGTTGACGCCCCACACCAGGACCACAGCCAGAAGGCCGATCTCGGAGGCGTAGCGGAAGCGGGGCACGGGCAGGCGGGAGGACCCGCCGAACGTACCCCGCCGACCGCCGCGCTCACGGCCGGCTCGTGCTCCGCACGCGATCTCCACCATGCCGACGCCCGGGATCCGAAAGCTGTACTACTCCATCCGCGAGGTCGGCGAGCTGACCGGCCTCAAGCCCCACGTGCTCCGCTACTGGGAGACGGAGTTCCCCCAGCTCCACCCCAAGAAAAACCGGGCCGGCAACCGCGCCTACACCGAGGCCGACGTCGAGGTCGTCCGCCGCATCCAGGCGCTCCTGCGCGACGACAAGTACACCATCGAGGGCGCCCGCCAGGTGCTCGACCGCGACCCCGACGGGGCCCACCTCGCGCCCGCCGCGCTGGCGGCGCTGCCCCGCCAGGAGCTCGAGCGGCTGCGTGCATTTTTGGCGGACGTGTTGCGGGGCTTGTAAGCCGCCGCCTAGTTTCGGCCACCGCTTCGGCGGAGCACGGGTAGTGGCGCAGCCAGGTAGCGCACCAAGCTGGGGGCTTGGGGGTCGTGGGTTCAAATCCCGCCTACCCGACTCAGATCGCCCGGTTCTCGATGGGAGAGCCGGGCGATCGTCGGTTGAGCGCCCGCGCCGCCCGCCCGCCGCGCTACCTTTGCCGACCCTACCCCCGTGCCTGTGCCTACTGGGACCACGTTCGAAGCCGATCTCCGCGCCGCCCGCGAGGCCGCCGACTACTCGCTGGCCGACATCCAGCAAAAGACCCGAATCCCGGTCGACGTGCTGCGCCGGTTCGAGGAGGGGGACCTGGTCGGGGACCCGACCTACAACGACGTCTACCTCAAGGCGTTCGTCCAGTCCTACGCCAAGGCCATCGGCGTGTCGCCGAGCACGGCGCTGGCGGCGCTGACCGAGCACCGGACGGGGCACTACGGCGGGTCGCTCCACCCGTCGTCCGGCGCCGGCGACGAGCCCGCGCCGCCCGCCGTGGACGCGCCGCCGACGCCGGCGCCCCCCGCGCCGGGCGGCGTGCCCCCGGCCGTCCAGGCCCTGACGACGCGGCCCGAGACCCGCGAGCCGTCGCCGTCGGACGAGCCTCCCAGGACGCTGGCCCAGGCCCGCGTCAACCGGCCTGTCGTGGCGGACGCCAAGCGCTCGTTCGACAAGAACTGGGGCACCATCCTGGGCCTGTTCGCCGTGCTGGTGGCCGTGCTCGGCGCCGCGCTCTACTTCCTCGTGTTCGCCGACGACTCCGACGACGTGGCGACGCCCAACACCGTCGCCGTGGGCGCCGTCGGGGCCACGACGGCCATCGACTCGGCGGGCGTGGGCGCCGGCGCCGCCAGCGGCGGGCCGCAGCTCCAGCTCCCCATGACGGTCACGGTGACGGCCACCGGCGGCCCGCTCGTCAACTTCCGCGTGACCGCCGCTCCGGAGCCGCGCCGGGGGTACTGGCTGGAGGAGGGCGCCTCGGAAACGTTCGAGAGCGACTCGCTGCTGGTGTTCTGGGGCGAGGGCGCCGACGGGCTCGGCCCCAACGCCACGCTCGAGATGCAGGGCCAGCGCTGGACGCCCGCCTCGGGCGGCGTCCTGCGGATCGACCGCCAGCGCGGCCAGACCCTGCTGGACTCGCTCTCGGGAGCCGGCGCCGCCCGCCCCGCGCCCTAGCCGATGGACCTCGTCGGCGCCGCGCTCGACCTGCTGGCCCGCCTCGACGGCGGCCGGCCGGACTCGCCTGACCAGGCCGCCGAGTGGGCGGCCGAGCTCCGCCCGGTCGTGCGCGCCCTCGCCCGCGCCTACTACGCCGACGGCGAGAGCCCGGTGGGGGACACCCAGTACGACCGCCTCTTCCACGCGCTCCGCGAGGTCGAGGAGCGGTGGCCCGAGCTCCAGACGCCGGACTCGCCCACCCAGCGCGTCGGCGGCACGCCGCTGGGGGGGTTCGCCAAGGTGGAGCACCCGGTGCCGCTCTTGTCGCTGGGCAACGCGTTCGACGCCGGCGACCTGCGCGACTGGGTCGGCCGCGTGATGAAGGGCCTCGACGGCGTGCTGGCCGAGGGCGAGCGGCCGGCGTTCGTGGCCGAGCTCAAGATCGACGGGCTGGCCCTGGCGCTGACCTACCGGGACGGCGTGCTGGCCCGGGCCGCGACGCGCGGCAACGGGCGCGTGGGCGAGGACGTGACGGCCAACGTGCGCACCATCCGCGCCGTCCCCCTGCGACTGGCGGACGCCGGGGGCGGGGCGGCCGTGCCGGAGCGGGTGGAGGTCCGCGGCGAGGCGTTCATGGCGCGCTCGGCGTTCGAGGCCTTGAACGAGCGGCTGGCGGAGGCCGGCGTCAAGCCGCTGGCCAACCCCCGCAACGGCGCCGTCGGCAGCCTGCGCCAGCTCGACTCCGCGGTCACGGCCGAGCGCGGGCTCTCGTTCGCCGCCTACGGCC
Organism: uncultured bacterium; assembly: GCA_947493945.1. Taxonomy (GTDB): domain Bacteria; phylum Bacteroidota; class Rhodothermia; order Rhodothermales; family Rubricoccaceae; genus Rubrivirga. The sequence continues at coordinate 31,002 of CANLSR010000002.1, forward strand.
TCGGCCCCGTCGCCGGCGCCGCCGTCCCGGACCGCCAGTCGGCCGTGCTCGACTGGCTCGACGCGCTGGGCGTCCCCACCGGGCCAGCGCGCGATGTGTTCGACGACATCGACCAGCTCGTCGCCTTCTGCGAGCACTGGGCCGGCCACCGCGACACGCTCGACCTGGAGATCGACGGGGTCGTGGTCAAGGTGGACCGCGTCGACTACCAGGACGTGCTCGGCCAGGTCTCGACGGCGCCGCGCTGGGCCGTCGCCTTCAAGTTCCCGGCTCGCGAAGCCACGACACGGCTGGTCGGCATCGAGCACAACGTCGGGCGGACGGGCGTCATCAAGCCGCTCGCGGTCCTGGCGCCGGTCGAGGTCGGCGGCGTGACCGTCTCCAAGGCCACGCTCCACAACGCCGACTACATCACGTCGCGCGACATCCGCGTGGGCGACGACGTGGTGGTCAAGCGGGCCGGCGACGTGATCCCGGCCGTCGTCGGGCCGGTCTCGGACGACCCCGACCGCGGCTCCGAGCCCTACGTCCCGCCAACCGAGTGCCCCGTCTGCGGCCGGCCCCTCGTGCGCCCCGAGGGCGAGGCCGACCTCCGCCACCGCGACGGCGGCTGCCCCGCCCAGCTGACGCGCGCCGTCGAGCACTGGGCGGCGCGCAACGCCCTCGACGTGGACGGCCTGGGCAGCAAGGGCGCCGCCATCCTGGTGGACCAGGGATTGGTGGAGGACCTGCCGGATCTCTACCGCTTGGACCGCGACGACCTGCTGGCCCTGGACGGGTTCAAGGACAAAAAAGCCGACAACCTGCTGGCCGGCCTGGAGGCGTCCAAAGGCCGGCCACTGGCCCGGCTGCTGTTCGGGTTGGGGATCCGCCACGTCGGCGAGACCGTGGCGCGCGAGTTGGTGGCGCACCACGAGTCGCTCGACGCGCTGGCGGCGTCCGAGGGCGAGGCGCTGGAGGCCATCGACGGGATCGGCCCGATCGTGGCCGAGAGCGTGGTGGCCTGGTTCCAGGAACCGGCCAACCGGTCCACGGTCGAGGGGCTGCGCGAGGCCGGCCTCAACCTGGAGCGCCTGCCGTCGGAGCGCGTGGCCGTCGAGGCCGACGCCGACGCCCCGCTGGCGGGCGTGACCGTCGTGCTCACAGGCACGCTGCCGACGATGACGCGGCCCCAGGCCAAGGCCAAGATCGAGGAGGCCGGCGGCAAGGTCAGCGGCAGCGTCTCCAAGAAAACCGGGTTTGTGGTCGCGGGCGACGCCGCCGGCTCCAAGCTGGACAAGGCGACCGAGTTGGGCGTGCCCCACGTCGACGAGGCCGGCCTGCTGTCCGTCTTGGACGGCGCGCCGCTCCCCGGCCGCCCAGAAGCCCCAGCCGAGGACGCCGCCGCCGACGACCGCCAGCCGGCCGACCCCCAGCCGGCGGGCGCGACGGCTGACGACGACGGCCCCGCCCCCCAAGGCGACCTGTTCTCCTCGTGACCGAGGGGCCGCCCGGCCCGCCCTCCCTACTTGCCCATGCTGACGCCCCTCGACCTCGTCGTCCTCGTCGTCTACGCCATCGGCGTGGTGGCGCTGGGGCTGAGGGCGGGCGGGTCGCAGACCTCGACCGACGAGTACTTCTTGGGCGGCAACGACCTGCCGTGGTGGGCCGTCTGCTTTTCCATCGTCGCGACCGAGACCAGCACGCTGACGGTCATCGGCGTGCCGGCGGTCGCCTACGGCGGCGCGCTGACGTTCCTGCAGCTCACCGTCGGCTACCTGATCGGGCGCGTGGTGGTGGCCGGCGTGCTGCTCCCGCGCTACTTCGCGGGCCACCAGCAGACGGCGTACGCGTTCCTGGGCGACCGCTTCGGCGACGGGATGCGCGGCCTGGCCTCGGTCACGTTCCTCGTCACCCGGCTACTGGCGGACGGCGTGCGCCTGTTCGCGACGGCCATCCCGATCCAGGTGATCATGCGCGCGGCCGGCGTCGACGTGGGCTACCCGGCGGTGATCCTGGCCATCGGGGTCGTGACGGCGGCCTACACCTACGTCGGCGGGCTCAAGGCGGTCGTGTGGATGGACGTGATCCAGATGGGGATCTACGTCGGCGGCGCCGTGGTGGCCATGGCCCTGCTGCTGAGCGGCCCGCTGGCGGGCACGTTCGGCCAGGCGGCGGCGGCGGGCAAGCTCCAGGTCATCGACTGGGGGTTGGCGGATGGCCTGGGCGTGCTGTTGACCTCGCCCTACGCGCTGCCCGTCGCGCTCGTCGGCGGGACGGTGTTTGCGATGGCCTCGCACGGGACGGATCAGCTCATCGTCCAGCGCGTGCTCGCGTGCCGGTCGCTGGCGGACGGGCGGAAAGCGATGGTGTGGAGCGGCGTGTTCGTGATCGCCCAGTTCGGGCTGTTCCTGTTCGTCGGGCTGGCGCTGTGGGTCCACTACGGCGGCGCGCCGCTCGCGGAGCTGGGCCTGGAGCGCGGCGACGAGCTGTTCCCGCGCTACATCCTGGACGAGATGCCGCCGGGCCTGCGCGGGCTGCTCTTTGCAGGGATCATCGCGGCGGCCATGAGCACGCTGTCGTCGTCGCTCAACGCGCTCGCCGGCTCGACGCTGATGGACCTGCTGGAGCGGTTCGGGCGCCGGCCCCGGAGCCCGGCCCAGGCGCTCACGCTGAGCCGCGTGCTGACCCTCGTTTGGGCCGGCGTCTTCGTGGGCTTCGCCATGCTGTTTACCGGGCTCGACAACCCGGTCGTGGAGCTGGGGCTCGGCATCGCCGGCTTTACCTACGGCGGGCTGCTGGGCGCGTTCGTGCTCGGGCTCGTCTCCCGCCGCGCCCGCCAGCCGGACGCGGTGGTCGCGTTCGTCGTCGCCATCGCGACCATGATCGCCGTCATCTTCGGGCTGTGGTGGAGCACCGAGGCCGGGGCCTGGACGTGGGCCTGGCGGCCCGGCGACGAGGCGCGGGAGGCCGGCGGGCTGAGGGCCGTGGCGTGGCCGCTCTACCCCCTCATCGGATCGGCGATCACCGTCGCCTTGGGCGCCCTGCTCTCGCTCCGTCACCCCCGCGTGCCCGCGCCGGGAGCCGGCGCCGCCGTCCCCGCGTCCCACACCCCATGAGCTTCCTCGACCGACTGGGGTTGGCCCCGAAGGCCGGCCGCTACTCCCGCCGCGCCGGCCTCCGCACCGGCTCCCGCCGCCCCCAGGACGACCGGATGGACCGGGCGGACGTGCTCGTGCGCGTCGGGCTGTTCGCCGGGCTGGCGGTGCTGGCGCTGCTGGCGTTCCCCAACGTGGCCGTCTACGACGGCTCCGCCCGCGTCGGCGACGTGTGGAAGGGCGACGACGTGGTGGCCCCGTTCGACTTCTCGATCCGGCTGCCCGAGGAGCAGGTCGAGGCCCGCCGCGACTCCGTGCTGCGCTCCGAGGAGCCCATCTTCACCGAGCGGACGGAGGCCCTGGCCCAGACGCTGGCCCGGCTCGACTCCGTCGACGCCCGGCTCGACTCCGCGTTCGTGGCGTACGCCGCGTGGCAACGCGCCCGCGAGCGCGTCCGCGAGTACGACCCCAGCACCGCCACCGCCAACCCGGCCGCGCTGCTGGCGGCGGCCCGCCGCGACTCGGCCCAGTTCGTCCGCCAGCGGCAGGCGATCACGCTGGGCCTCAGCGACCGCCAGTGGCGGGTCCTGCTCCGCTCGGCCTACGGCGCCGCCTCGGGCCGGCAGGGGGCCCTCGACGACCAGCTGTTCGACGAGGCCAGCCGGATCGCCCGCGAGCTGCTCTCGCGCGGCGTGCTCGACGTCGACAAGGACTCGGTCCAATCGGACGAGCTGCTGGTGCAGGACCTGGCCTCGCGCTCCGAGGTGACGGTCCGGCGGGCCGACGTGGTGGGGCGCTCGGAGGCCCGGGCGCTGGCCCAACGCAGCCTGTTCGCGGCCTTCCCAGGCCGGCGCGACACGGTCTCGATCGGCGTGACGCTGTTCGAGTCCGCGCTCCAGCCGTCGCTGGTCTACAACGCCCAGGCGACCCAGCGCAAGCGCGAGCAGAAGCTCCAGTCGGTGCTCCCGACGCGGGGCCGCGTGCGCCAGGACCAGGTCGTGATCCGCTCCGGCGACGAGGTGACCCAGGAGCGCTACGAGCGGCTCCAGTCGCTCAACCTGGAGCAGCGCGAGCGCGGCGGCGACACGTCGTGGTTCCTGACCGTCCTGGGCCGCTCGATCCTGGTGTTCGCCGCCATCGCGCTGTTCTTCCTCTACACCTACCTGCTCCGGCCCGTCATCTACGCCGACACGCGCCAGTTTACCCTGGCGTGCCTGGTGCTGAGCGTCGTGCTGGTGGGGTTCCTGGTGGCCGGGGCCTTCGACGGCTCGGCGCGGTTCTCGGTGCCGGTGGCGCTGGCCTCGATCCTGCTCACCATCGTGTTCGACAGCCGCGTGGGCAGCTTCGCCACCATGACGCTGGCGGCGCTGGGCGGGCTGGTGTTCGGGTACGACTTCCCGTTCACCTTCGCCACGCTGACCGTCGGCGTGCTGGCGGTGTTCTCGGTGCGCGACGTCAAAAACCGGAGCCAGATCCTGGCCTCGGCCGGGTTGGTGTTCTTGGGCTACGCGCTGATCCTGATCGGCTACGAGCTCCTCCGCGCCGACCCGTTCTCCCAGTCGATGGCGCCCGACCTGATCGCCGTCGCCGTCAACGCGGCGTTGATCCTGCTCGTCGGGCCGATCCTGTGGGGCGTCGAGCGCGGGTTCGGCGTCACCACCGACATGACGCTCTTGGAGCTGTCCGACACCAACCGGCCCCTCCTCAAAAAGCTCTCGATGCAGGCGCCGGGCACGTTCAACCACTCGCTCCAGGTGGCCAACCTGGCCGAGGCCGCCGCCGACGCCGTGGGCGCCAACGCGCTCCGGGCGCGCGTGGGGGCGCTGTACCACGACATCGGCAAGATGCTCAAGCCCGAGTACTTTATCGAGAACCAGCAGCCGGGCGAGAACCCGCACGAAAAGCTCAAGCCGTCGATGTCGGCGCTGGTCATCGCGGCCCACGTCAAGGAGGGCGTGCAGCTGGGCAAGGAGCAGAACCTGCCCCAGATGGTCATCGACTTTATCGCGAGCCACCACGGGACGGGCCTGATCGAGTTCTTCTACCGCAAGGCCCAGGAGGAGGCCGAGGACCCGTCGTCCGTCGACGAGTCCGACTACCGCTACCCCGGCCCGCGCCCGCGCACCAACGAGCAGGCCATCGTGATGCTGGCCGACTCCATCGAGGCCGCCAGCCGGAGCCTCGACAAGCCGACGCCCAAGCGCCTGGAGTCGCTCATCGACGGCATCGTGGCGGCCCGCGTCGGCGACGGCCAGCTGGACGAGTCGTCGCTGACGTTCCTGGACCTGGCCCGGATCAAGGACGCGTTCCACGGGCTGCTGTGCGGGATCTACCACTTCCGCGTGCGCTACCCCGACCAGGAGGAGGACACGCCGCCGGCCCCGGCGACGCCCGAGGCGGAGGCCACGGTCACGGAGCCGGGCGACGACGAGTTCGACGACGAGGTCCCGACGGTCGAGGAGCGCTCGACGCTGGGCTAGGTCACGGAGCGGCCCCGGCGCCCTCCGCCTCGCCGGCCGCGGGCGCCAGTCGCCGGCGAGCGGTGGGGTTTCGCTCTGTCAGCTCCCCAGGACCTCGCGCAGCCGGGCCAGGGCGGCGGGGGCCAGCGACGGGGCCAGCTCGGCGTGGGGCGTCGCGGCCTTCTGGAGCAGCGGGCGGACGCGCCGCCGGGCCTGGGGCGTGAACGCGACCAGCGCGGCCTGGCGGAGCACCGCGTCCAGCTGGCGGCGGTCGCCGTCGACGGGCAGGCCCAGGACGTGCCCGGCGAAGCCGGTGCGGCGGCGGACTTCGTCGGAGAGCGGCGCCACGGCGTCGGCCCAGCGCGTGACCAGGCCCAGCGACTCGCCCGCGCCCAGGCTCGCGACGCGCTCCAGGGCCTCGTAGGGGTACTCGACGCCCGCCCCGACGCTCTCGGCCTCGGGCCGGGCCTGACGCGCCGGCCGGAGGTCGGGTAGCGGCACGATCAGGCCGTCGAGCGCGTCCAGCCCGGCCAGGTCCGACAGGAGCGCCGGAGCCACGCGCTCCTGGAGCGCCGCGCTGGACTGCTCGGCGCCGCTCTCGGCCAGCTCGCGGTAGCCGGCCGCGAACACCAACGCGCGCGCGCGCCCGGGCCGCTCGAAAAACTCCAGGCCCTCCTGGACCGCGTAGTCCACCTCGGCGTCGCTCAGGCCCAGCCCGACCAGCTTGTGGAGCGCGTCCTGCACCACGCCGGCGCCGCGCTCGAGCCGCTCGGCGCGCGACAGCGTCTGGCGCTCGACCACGACGTAGCCGCCGCCGCGGCGGACATCGAGCACGCCCTCCTCGGCCAGCTTCTGGTACCCCTTGCGGACGGTGTGGAACGAGACGCCCAGCTGCTCGCCCAGCGCCCGCGTCGACGGCAACCGGGCGCCCGGCCGGTACCGGCCCGACGCGATCTCGTAGCGCATCGCCTCGACCAGCTGGTCGGCGAGGGGCAGCGGGGCGTCGCGGTCGAGGTCGATCACGGGGGTTCGGGGTTCGGGTCCGTCGGGGCTCCCCACGGTCGCGGTGGGGCGCCCTGCGTGCTGTCTCCTTCTTCGCCCCGACGAGCGCCCGGCGCCTCGGGCAACCGCCGCCGCGCGGTCGGAGCGGCGGCGCCAGCGGGTCAGCCGTCTAGCATTTGGCGGGCCGCGAGCGCCGCGCCGACGATGCCGGCCTCGTTGCCCAGCTTGGCCGGCTTGAGCTTGGCCTTCGTCTGGAGCGCCGGCCCGAACCGCTCCCAGCGCTCCGGCTTGCTCACGCCGCCGCCGACGATGATGAGGTCGGGCGAGAGCAGGAACTCGTACATCTCCAGCACCGGCTGCACGCGCCGCCGGCCCCACCGCTCCCACGACAGGTGCTCCTTGGAGCGGATGGAGTCGGCCGCGACGTGCTCGGCGATCCGGTGGTCGTAGCGGACGTGGCCGAACTCGGTGTTGGGGACGAGCCGGCCGTCGACGAACAGCGCGCTCCCGATGCCCGTGCCGAAGGTGAGCATCAGCACCGTCCCCTTCTTTTTGCGGCCGGCGCCGAAGGCGACCTCGGCCATCCCCGCCGCGTCGGCGTCGTTGAGGACGGTGACCGGCACGCCGCAGGTCTTCTTGAACAGCTTGGCCGCGTTCGTGCCCGTCCACGAGGGGTCGATGTTGGCCGCCGTCTCGACCACGCCCTTGACCACGCGGCCCGGCACGGTGCAACCGATGGGGCCGTCCCAGTCGGTCGCCTTCATGATCTCGTGGACCGTCTCGGCGACCGCCTTCGGGGTGGCCGGCTGCGGCGTCGGGATGCGGTAGCGGTCGTGGAGCAGCCGGCCCTTCTTGGTGTGGACCGGGGCGCCCTTGATGCCGGAGCCGCCGATGTCGATGCCGAGGATCTTGGTGGGGACTTTCGCCATCTCTCTAACCTACTCCGTGCTCGCCACCTCGTACAGCTCGACCGCGAACCAGCCGCGGTCGTCGGTCCAGCGCGCCCGGCGCGAGAGCCCCGCGCCGCTGGCGAGCGCCGCGAGCGAGTCGGCGTCGTACTTGTGGGAGTTCTCGGTGTGGATCGTCCCGCCCTCCCGGAACGCGAACGCCTGGCCGCAGACGTGGAGCGTCTGGTCGCGCCCGCTCCGGAGGTGCATCTCGACCCGGCGCTCGGCGTCGTTGACCACGACGTGGTGGGCCCAGGCATCCAGGTCGGCGTCGCCGCCCAGCTGGCGGTTGATGCGCCGGAGCAGGTTGAGGTTGAAGGCCGCCGTCACGCCGTCGGGGTCGTCGTAGGCCCGGCGCAGCACGTCGGCGTCCTTCCACTGGTCGGCCCCGATCAGCAGCGCGCCGCCGGGCCCGGCCACCTGGGCCACGTGCTCCAGGAACCGCTCGGCCTCGTCGCGCTCGAAGTTGCCGATGGTCGAGCCGGGGAAGAACACGACGACCCGCGAGGTGTCGTCGGGCAGGCCCGGCAGCGTGTACGGCTGGGTGTAGTCGGCCGCGAGCGGCAAGATGGGCAGGCCCGGGTACAGGGGGCGGAGGCGGCCGGCGGTCTCGTGCAGGAACGCCTCCGAGATGTCGATGGGCACGTAGGCCGCCAGCGTGCGGCGCGCGTGGAGCGCGTCGAGCAGGACGCGCGTCTTGTCGCTCGACCCGGACCCGTACTCCACCAGCGCCGCGTCCTGGCCGATGGCGTCGACGATCTCGTCGGCGTGGTGGGTCAGGATGGCGCGCTCGGTGCGCGTGGGGTAGTAGGCGTCCAACCGGGTGATCTGGTCGAACAGCCGCGAGCCGGCCTCGTCGTAGAAGTACTTGGCCGGCAGCGTCCGCGGACGGCGGGCGAGCCCGCTCAACACGTCGTCGGCGAAGGTCGTGGCGGTGGTGTCGGTCACGAGCGGGCGAGCCGGAGGCCGGTAAACTGCCACGTGGCCTCGGGCGGGAAAAAGTTGCGGTAGGTCGGGCGGATGTGGCTCCTGGAGGTGGCGACCGAGCCGCCGCGGAGCACGAACTGGTTGGCCATGAACTTGCCGTTGTACTCGCCGAGCGCGCCCGCCAGCGGGGCGTAGCCGGGGTAGGGCGAGTACTGGCTGTGCGTCCACTGCCACACCTCGCCGAACATCTGGCGGAGCGCGCCGGGCGCCCCGTCGCCGCTAGCGGGCGGGCCGGCCGGGGCCGGGTGGAAGCGCTCCGAGTCGGCGAAGGAGCCCGGCGCGGGGCCCGTCCCGTCCCAGACGGTCCGGGCCGCGACCTCCCACTCGGCCTCCGAGGGCAGCCGGGCGCCGGCCCAGCGGGCGTAGGCGTCGGCCTCGAAGTAGCTCAGGTGCGTCACCGGCTCGTGCGGGTCGACGGGGCGCATCCCGGACAGCGTAAAGTGCCACCACTCGCCGTCGCGCTCCTCCCAGTAGAACGGCTCGGTCCAGCCCTGGGCCTCGCGCTCGGCCCAGCCCAGCGACAGCCACAGCGGCGTGTCCTGGTAGCCGCCGTCGGCCATGAACTCCATAAACTCGCCGCACGTCACCAGGCGGTCGGCCAGCTCGAAGGCCTCCACGAAGGCGCGGTGGCGCGGGCCCTCGTTGTCGAAGTGGAACCGATCGGCGCTGGTCGCGCCGCCCGGCGACACGCCGATCTCGTGGAGCTCGGCCGGGAACGAGCGCCAGCCCAGCGGGCCGGGGTCCTCGGCCGGCACGTGGGCGCGCTCGGAGAAGACGGGCCGGAGCGGGTTGACCGAGAACACGTGCTTGAGGTCGGTCAGCATCAGCTCCTGGTGCTGCTGCTCGTGGTTCAGCCCCACCTCGATCACGTCCGCGATCTGGGGCTGGCGGTCGGCGTCGAAGCCGGCCAAGAACTCGGCCATCGCCGCGTCGACGTGGTGGCGGTAGGCGAACACGTCGGCGACGGTCGGGCGCGAGAGGTAGCCGCGCTGGGCGCGGCAGTGGCGCTCGCCGGCCTGGACGTAGTAGCTGTTGAACAGGAACGGGTAGCGCTCGTCGTAGAGCTCGTAGCCGTCGGCGTGTGCCGTCAGGACGAAGGTCTCCCAGAACCAGGTCGTGTGGGCCAGGTGCCACTTGGTGGGGGAGACGTCGGGCGACGACTGGACCACGAAGTCCTCGGTCGCCAGCCCGTCGCACAGCCGCTCGGTAAAGGCGCGGACGTGGGCGAAGCGGGCGGCCAGGTCCGTCGAGGTCGGGGTCAGGGTCTCGGGCATGGGGCGGGGGGGATGGAGGGTCTACGTCCGGCGACCAGACGCGTTCGCGGCGGCGGCGCTAGGCCGCCCGGGTCACGACCTGGACCTCGGACTCCAGCGTCCGGTGGACCGGGCAGCGGTCGGCGATCTCCAGGAGCCGCTCGCGCGTGGCGGGCGCCAGCGGGCCGTCGAGCCGCACGACGCGCGTCAGCCGGTCGAGCCGCGCGCCCGGCGTCTGGCACGCGCCGCAGTCGTCGGCGTGGACGCGGTCGTGCGTCACCGTCACCCCGACGCTCTCCAGCGGGATCGCCTTACGGTCGGCGTACATCCGGACCGTCATGGCGGTGCACGCGCCCAGCGCCATCGCCAGCAGGTCGTAGGGCGTCGGGCCGGACTCGGTGCCGCCCACCGAGGAGGGCTCGTCGGCGGTTACGGCGAACCCCCGGGCCCGGAGCGCGGTCTGGAAGCCGGACGCCCCGATCTCGGCCGTCACCACCGGATCGTCGTACGGCGCGTGCTCGGCGTGCCCTGGGGGGGCGTGCCCTGGGGACAGGTAGCGGCCGGCCCAGGCGGCGAGCACGTCGGCCACGTAGCGGGCGTCGGCCGGGCGGCTCAGCAGGTGGTCGGCGCCGTCGAGCGAGACGAAGCTTTTGGGGTGGCGGGCGGCCTCGAACAAGTGGCGCGCCTGCTCGATGCCGACCGTCTGGTCGGTGGGCGAGTGGAGCACGATCAGCGCCCGGCCGAGCGCCGCGACCCGCTGGCGCATCTGGTCGTGCGAGTCGAGGTCGTCCAGGAACTCGCGGCGGATCGTGAACGGCCGCCCGCCGATGTCGACGGTGGCCCGGCCGGCGTGCTCGATCTCGTCCTCGCTCTCCGCCAGCAGCCCGCGCACGTGGCCCGGGTCGCAGGGGGCCGCGATGGTCGCGACCGCCCGGACGGACGGGAGCCGGGCCGCGGCCACCAGCGCCGCCGCGCCGCCCAGCGAGTGGCCGACGACCAGCTGGGGCGCGTCGTGCTCGCGCGCCAGCCAGTCGGCGGCGCAGACCAGGTCGGAGACCGAGGTGGAGAACGACGTGTCCTCGAACGCGCCCTCGGACGCCCCGAGACCGGTAAAGTCGACCGAGAGCACGCCGATCCCGGTCTCGCTGAGCCGCCGGGCGATCTCGCGGACCGCCCGGAGGTCTTTGGAGCAGGTAAAGCAGTGCGCGAACAGCGCGGTCGCGTGGGGCCGGCCGCCGTCGGGGAGGTCGAGCCGGGCGGCGAGGTCGTCCCCGTCCGCGTTGGGGACCGTGACGGACAGGGAGCGGGGCATGGCTGAGGGGGCGGGGGCTCCGGGGCGCGCCGCCGCGTCCCGTTCGGACCCGCGCGGCCCGACGGTGGTGCGTCGGGGCCGCGACGTGTCTAGATGTCCGTGTCGCCGTCGTCGTCGCGGACGTCGGTGTCGTCGTCGGAGCGGCCCTGAGGCGTCGGCGGCTTCTCCTGGCCGACCTCGGTCACGGGGTCGTCGGCGGAGGCGTCTTGGGGCGAGGGAACGTCGGGCATGGGTGGTGGCGTCGGTGGGGTCGTTGAAAGCCACCGCCTCGTTCCCCGTTCCGCCATGCCCGGTCGCCTGGTCGCCCTCTTCGTCGCGCCCGCCGCCGGCGCCCCCGCCCGGCGGGTGGACCGGGCCCGGGCGCTGGCCGGCCGCGGCCTGGACGGCGACCGCTACGCCGACGGGGCCGGCTCGTTTAGCCGGTGGCCCGGGAAGGGCCGCGACGTCACGCTGATCGACGCCGCCGCGCTGGCGGAGGCCGCGGCCGAGTTCGGCGTGGCCGTGGCCCAGGGCCAGCACCGCCGGAACCTGGTGACCGAGGGCGTGCCGCTGGACGAGCTGCGCGGCGTACCGTTCGAGATCGGCGGCGCCCGGTTCGAGGGCGTCCGGGTGTGCGCACCGTGCAAATACCTCGTCCGCGTGACGGGCCAGGACCGGATCTTCGACGCGCTCGTGCGCCGCGGCGGGCTGCGCGCGGCCGTGGTCGCCAGCGGGACGGTCCGGGAGGGCGACGCCGTGACCTGGGACCCCGCCGACGTGGCTCGCCGGCCCCGGCTCCCCGGCTAGATTCCGTCCCGCACTCCCGACTCCGGCCCGTACTCCCGCGCCGCCCGTGGCGCGCCCCCATGCCCTCGATCCCCGACGCCTCCATCGACGACGTCCGCTCGGCCTCCGACCTGGTCGACGTGGTCTCAGACCGCGTGCGGCTCAAGAAGCAGGGCAAAAACTACATGGGGCTGTGCCCCTTCCACAACGAGAAGTCGCCGTCGTTCTCGGTCGACTCGGCCCAGAACCTGTACTACTGCTTCGGGTGCCGGCGCGGCGGCGACGTGTTCAAGTTCGTCCAGGAGATCGAGGGCGTCGGGTTCTTGGACGCCGTCCGCCTGCTGGCGGACCGCGCGGGCATCGAGATCCAGGAGGCCGGCGCCGACAACCCCGAGGCCGACCGCCGCGCGACGTTGACCGCCGCGCTCCGGTTCGCCGCCGGCTACTACTACCGCCAGCTCGGCACGCCGGCGGGCGAGCGCGGGCTGGCCTACCTCAAGGGGCGCGGGTTCAGCCAGGACGCCGTGCGCGAGTTCGGCATCGGCGTGGCGCCGGCCGGCTGGGACGGGCTGGTGACGGCCGCTAGCGAGGCCGGCTACAAGCCCGAGGTGCTGGGGGCCGTCGGGCTGGCTAAGGAGCGGCAGGGCGGCGGCCACTACGACGTGTTCCGCGACCGGCTCATGTTCCCCATCCTGTCGCCCATCGGCAAGGTGCTCGGCTTCGGCGGGCGCATCCTGCCCGACACCCAGACCGGCAGCGCCGACTACACCCCGGCCAAGTACGTCAACTCGCCCGAGACCGAGGTCTACCAGAAGAGCCGCGTCCTGTACGGGATGAAGCAGGCCAAGCGCGCCATCCGGACCGAGCGCGAGGCGATCGTAGTCGAGGGCTACGCCGACGTGGTGAGCCTGTGGGACGCCGGCGTGCGCAACGTGGTCGCGGCGAGCGGGACGGCGCTGGGGAGCCAGCAGATGGGGCTCCTGAAAAAGCTCGACGTCCAGCGGCTGGTCCTGCTGTTCGACGCCGACGAGGCCGGCCAGTCGGCCGCGCGCAAGGGCGTCGACGCGGCGCTCGACGCCGGCCTGGCGCCCTACGCCGTGTCGCTGCCCGACGGCGCCGACCCCGACTCGTTCGTCCGCCAGTTCGGCGCCGACGCCTTCCGGACGGTGTTGCGCGAGGAGCGGCTCGACTTTGTCGCCTTCCTCGTCGCCCAGGCGCGAGGGTCGGGCGCGCTGGCGACGCCGGAGGGCAAGAGCGGCGCCGTGGCCGAGGTGCTGGCGACCGTCAAGCGCCTCGGCGACCCGATCCAGACCGGCGAGTACCTCAAGCGCGCCGCCGACGCGCTCGACGTCTACGAGTCCGACTTGCGCCGCCAGTTCGAGGGCCAGGCCGCGCCGCGCCGCCGGCCGCCGCCCGACGACGAGCCGGTGGCGCGGCCCCCCGAGCCGGTCCCCGAGGTGCGGCCCGAGGAGTCGTCACTGATCCGGCTGATGCTGGAGCAGGGGCTCCCGATGGTGGAGCACGTCCTGACCCGGATGGGCGTCGAGGAGTTCACGCCCGGCCCGGCCCAGGAGGTGGTCGGGGCGCTGATCGGCCAGTTCGAGGCCGGCGCCGTCGAGGTGGCCCCGTTCGTCCGCGGCGAGCACGGCGACGACGTGCGCGTGCTGGTCCAGGACGCGCTCGCCGAGCGGCACGGGCTGAGCGACAACTGGAAGGGCAAGGTCGGCGTCGACGCCAAGGGCCGCGACGACAACCCGTTCGCCTCGGCGGCGGGCTCGATGCGGCTGCTCAAGCTCGACCGCGTCCAGGAGGCCGTCACCGAGGCGATGGCCCAGATGCAGTCGCTCGAGCGCGCCGGCCAGGACATCACCGAGCTCCAGGCCCACGTCAACGACCTCAACGAGCTCCGCCGCCAGATCGAGCGCGGCGAGTTCATGGACTGGGAGGCGTAGGAGCGCGAGAGGTTCGGGACGTGCAGGACGTTTTAAGCCGCGGGAACGTGCCGCACCGATGCCTCCCAACCTTGCACCTTCGCCACGTCCGCCTGTCCGGCTGAGAGGTCTTTTGCGTTCTATGGCATCTCTCGTCATCCTGAGCGAAGCCGAAGGATCTCAACTCGGACTTCCAGCACATCGGCGCCGGTTCCGACAGTCTGGAGCGTCGGCGTTGAGATCCTTGGCTCCGCCGTCCCTCCGGGGTCGCACGCTCAGGATGACGTGCTGTGGAGATCTGGGGTCAGGAGTAGCGATCCTCCCGTCTCGCTGGCGGCGCCCGTCGGCGAGCCTCGGTCGTGCTGACGCGCGCCGAGACCGCCAGCGGGGCGTGAAGGTCCGTCAGTTCGGGAGCGCCCGCGCCGGTCGGACGTTCTAACGTCCCGCCACCCCGTCCCCACCGTCCGCATGGCCAAGAAGAAGACCGCCCCGCCCGCTCCCGTCGAGGGTGACGGACAGCCCGATCCCGGGCCCGCCGCCCCGGACGTCGTGGCGGAGGCCGCCGCCGAAGAGCGGATCGACCAGGCGCTGCCCGTCGCGGTCGAGCCCATGCCCGTCCCCGAGGGCGCCGACTTGGCCGACCCGGCGCTCTACTTCAACCGCGAGCTGAGCTGGATCGACTTCAACTGGCGCGTCTTTTTCCAGGCCCTCGACCCCCGCACGCCGCTGCTGGAGCGCGTCCGGTTCGTGGCCATCACGGCCAACAACCTCGACGAGTTCTACCGCAAGCGCGTCGGCGGGCTCAAGCGCCAGCTCGAGGCCGGCGTCCGCGCGCTCTCGCCCGACGGCCGGACGCCCCGCGAGCAGCTCGACCTGTCGCTGGCCGCCGCCCGCCACATGCAGCGCGAGCTGTCCCGCGTCTGGGAGGACGAGCTCCGCCACGAGCTGGCCGACGCCGACGTGATCGTGCGCGAGTACGACAGCCTGGAGAGCGACGAGCAGGCCCGGCTCGACCGCCGCTTCCGCGAGACCATCTTCCCGATCCTGACCCCGCTGGCGGTCGACTCCGGCCACCCGTTCCCGTTCATCTCCAACCTGTCGCTGTCGCTCGCGTTCACGCTGCGGCACCCGACGCGTGGGACGGAGCACTTTGCGCGCCTCAAGGTGCCCACCGTCCGCGGCCGGTTCATGCCCATCGACGGGACGCCGGACCACGTGGTCGCCGTCGAGGACGTGATCCGCCACAACGCCGAGGACCTGTTCCGCGGCATGGAGGTCGAGGGCGGCTACGCCTTCCGCGTGACCCGGAACGCGAGCGTGGACCGGAGCGAGGAGGAGGCCGACGACCTGCTGGAGATGATCTCCGAGGAGCTCCGCGAGCGGAAGTTCTCCGAGGTCGTGCGCCTGGAGGTCGAGGCCGGCATGCCGGCCCGCGTCCGCAACCTGCTCCGCCGCGAGCTCGACCTGGACGACGACCACGACGTGGTCGAGGTCGCGGGCCTGCTCGACCTGGTCGGCCTGGACGAGTTGGCCGGGCTCGACCGCCCCGACCTCAAGGACCTGCCGTGGGAGTCGGTGGTCCCCATCCGACTGCGCCACATGGAGATGGAGGACGACGACGACATGTTCTCCGTGATCCGCCGCGGCGACCTCCTGGTGCACCACCCGTACGAGAGCTTCGCCGCGTCCACCCAGCGCTTTATCGAGGAGGCCGCCGAGGACCCGCGCGTGCTGGCGATCAAGCTCACCGTCTACCGCACGAGCCAGGACAGCCCCATCGTCCGCGCGCTGATCCGGGCCGCCGAGGCCGGCAAGCAGGTGGCGGCGCTGGTGGAGCTCAAGGCCCGGTTCGACGAGGAGAACAACATCGAGTGGGCGCAGCGGTTGGAGCGCGCCGGCGCCCACGTGGCCTACGGGCTGGTCGGGCTCAAGACGCACGCCAAGACCACGCTGGTGGTGCGCGAGGAGGAGGGCGGCCTGCGCACCTACGCCCACCTCGGCACGGGCAACTACAACCCGACCACGGCCCGGTTCTACACCGACTTCGGCCTGTTCACCTGCCGCGACGACATCGGCCAGGACCTGGTGGGGCTGTTCCACTTTCTGACCGGCTACGCGCCGGAGCAGGAGTACCAGACGCTGGCCGTGGCGCCCCGCGACCTCCGGGCCACGTTCGTCTCGCTGATCCGCCGCGAGATCGCGCACCAGAAGGCGGGCAAGAACGGGCGGATCATCGCCAAGATGAACGCGCTCGACGACGTCGGCATCATCCAGGAGCTGTACCGCGCGAGCCAGGCCGGCGTCCAGATCGACCTGGTCGTGCGCGGCCACACTCGGATGCGCCCGGGCCTGCCGGGCGTCTCGGACAACGTGCGCATCGTGTCGCTGATCGGCCGGTTCCTGGAGCACAGCCGGATCTACTACTTCCACAACGGCGGCGACGCCGACATCTACATCGGCTCGGCGGACTGGATGCGCCGCAACCTCGACGACCGCGTCGAGGTCGTGGTGCCCATCGAGGACGAGACGGCGCGGGGCCGGCTCCAGCGCACGCTCAAGTTCTGCCTCGACGACAACCGCCAGGCCTGGGACCTCGGGCCCGACGGCCGCTACACGCTCCGTTGGCCCGGCGACGAGCCCGTCCGCGCCTTCCACGACACGCTCATGCACCGCGCCCGCCGCCGCACCCAGGAGGACGACGCGGCGTGGTCGTTCTAGAGCTAGAGCCTCCACCGGCAAGTGCGGCCAGAAACGGACGCGGTCGGCTACCGCCACGTCCCGCTGGCGGAGAGCGCCAGCGCGGTGAGCTACCATTCGTTAGGGGCGTATTGCAATACGCCCTCATGGCTCGTAGGAGCGCGCCGGTGACGTGCCCCTACGGCGGTTTTGCAATAGGTGAGGGACTGTCTTATCGATCCGGCATGACGGATCAGCTCCGCTTCATGGCGAAGCCGGCGGCGAGCGCGAACAGCGGCGCCCACAGGAACCACGGCCCGCCGGTCGAGACCGCCAGCGTGGCGGCGACCAGGCTGGCGCCCGAGAGCAGCGCCGTCCTCAGGCCCGCCAGCGGGTTGGCGTCGGCCGCCCGCATCCGGGACTCGGCGAACCGGATGCCCTCGGCCAGGAGCGTCGGCGCCTTGACGATCAGGTCCACCAGCTCGGGCGCGCCGCGGAAGCTCTCGCGCAGCAACGCGGCGGGGTTGAACTGGCTCCGGAACAGCTTGTTGACGTGCTTTTTGCTGACCTCGGCCACGTCGAAGCCCGGCAGGAGCGTCTGGCCGACGCCCTCGAACGTGACCAGCGCCTTGGTCATCAGCACCATCTCGACCGGGAAGTACATCCGGTACTGGCCCGCCAGCCCGACCGACTCCATGATGAGCTGGCCCACGTTGACCTCGCCGTACTTCTGCGCCCGATAAAAGCGGCGGCACAGCTCGGCGACGGCGCGCTGGAAGCCGCGCGGGTCGGCCTTTTTGCCGGCCTCGGACACCGACGCGAGGTAGCGCGCCGCGTTCTCGGCGTCGCCGGTGACGAGCGAGAAGTAGTAGTAGAGCAGCGTCCGCCGGAGGTCGCCGTCGAAGTAGCCGACCATGCCCAGGTCGATAAACCCGATCTGGGGGTCCACGACGCCCTCCGTGTCCGGCTCGGTCTGGAGCACGAACATGTTGCCGGGGTGGAGGTCGGCGTGGAAGAAGCCGTCCTGGTAGAGCATCCGGATGATGGCGAGCGCGCCCAGGTCCACCAGCCTCTCGCGCGCGGCGAGCGGCAGCGCCGCGCTGGCGGGCGTGTCCGGCCGGACGCCGCGGAACCGCTCCATCGTGAGGACCAGCCGGGAGCTGTACTCGCGGTAGATCTTGGGGAACCGGATGGCGGGGACGTCGGCGAAGTTGATCGCCATCTGCTCCGCGTTCTCGGCCTCGCGCCTCAGGTCCACCTCGCGCAGCGTGTACTCGGCGAACTCGTCGAGCACCTTCTTGGGCTGGTAGCGGGCGAAGAACACCTGGAGGAACGACCCGAAAAACCCCAGCAGGCGGGAGTCCCGCTTGAGGACGACGTAGATGTGGGGCTTGACCACCTTCAAGATCACGTCGTCGCCGCCGACCGTCGTCGCGGGGTGGATCTGGCCGATCGACGCGCTGCCGAGCGGCTCCGGGTCGATGTGGCTGAACATCTCGTCCACGGGCCGCCCCAGCCCCCGGGCCACGCGGTCGAGGTACTCCGGGAAGGGCATCACCGGGAGCCGGTCGAGCAGGTTCTTGAGCTCCTCGGTGATAAACGGCGGCAGGAGGTCCTCGCGCAGCGCCAGCACCTGGCCGAGCTTGATGTAGGTCGGGCCGAGCAGCTCCAGCCGGCGGCGGAGCTGGCTCTCCAGGCGCAGCCCGCGGATGCCGCGCTTTACGAAAGGGCGGGCGAAGAACGCGGCCAGCTTGATGAGCAGCAGCGGGAAGCCCTTGACCCAGGGGAACTGGTCGCGGTCGCGGGCCACGGCGACGGCGCTGCCGGCCACGAGCCCGCTCGCGTGGCGCAGCGTGGTGAAGTAGCGCTGGACGAGCGACGGCGGCTCGCCGACGTCCATCACCTCGTAGCCCGCCTGCCGGGCGATCTGGGTCTCGGGGTCCAGCGCCGAGGCGTCCGGCGTCGGGGCGTCGGCCGCCTCGGCGCGGCGGCGCAGGCGCGACATGCGCCGGAGGTCGGCGGCGACGGCCTGCTCGCTCTCCGCCAGCGGCGCGCGCAGCGGCGGCGCGGTGGGGGCGGCGCGGACCGGGCCGGGCGCCGCGCTGGCGTGCCGGGTGGCGGTGGCGGGGTCGCCGGCGGGGCCGGGCGGGCGGGCGTCGCCGTCCTGGGCCGCCTCGCGCTCGGACTCCGTGATCGTCGGCGGGTCGTCGAGGCGCGGGTCGGCCTCGCCGAGATCCGCGTCGTCGTCCGGCTGGCGGACGGCGTCCGCCAGCGGCTCGGCGGCTGGCGGTGGGTCGTCGGGCAGGGGGGGCGCCTCGCGCATCAGCAGTCCGTCGGCCGCCATCGGCGGGAGGGCGTCGCTCTCGGTCGCGTCGTCCGCCGGCCCCGCCACCCCGCCAGGGACGGCGCCGGCTCGCGGGTCGGCGCCGTCGCCCTCGTAGGCCGCGGCCGGCTCCGGCCCGCCCGGGCCCGCCGCGTCGGGCGGACGCGTACCGGGCGCCGTCTCCGAGACGGGGACGGGCTCCGGGTCGGCGGTCGGCGGTTGGCGGTCGGCCATAGCCGATAGTACCACCGGCCAGGCGCGCGGCTCCCTGCGGCGGGGCGCGCGCGACCGCCGGGTCGCGCGCTCGGCCAAGGGCCCGCTAGCGGTTGCGCCCGAACTTCTCGTGGCTCGACACCCAGTCGTTGGACGAGATCGCGCTCCCCAGGCTCACCTCGCCCGCCAGCACCACGCCGGCGATGATCTCGGCCAGCTTTTTGGCGCGGTCGCGCCCGACGCACCCGAGCATCTGCAGGCACTCGCGCTGCGTCGCCAGGCCCGTCCCGCCGCCGTGCGTGGCGATGATGAGCGACGGGATCGTGATGGACATGAACAGCGCGTCGTCGGGCGTGTGCTCCACGTACAGGATGGCCGCCGACGACTCGGACACGTTGGCCACGTCCTGGCCGGTCGCGATAAACATGGCCGTGATGCCGTTGGGGCTGTGGAGGCCGTTGTTGTTGGCGCCCGAGAGCAGCGACCCGATGCCGGCCGCCACGCCCCAGTGGTAGGCCAGGCCCGCCGGCTCGACGCGCATCACCTCGCGCAGCACGTCGCCCGGGATCCGGCACTCGGCGGTGACCCGCTTGCCGCGCGTCTTCATGATGTTGACCATCGACGCCTTTTTGTCGGTCGCGAAGTTGGACTCGAGGTAGAAGCGCCGGATGGTGTCGTTGGTCTCCAGGATCCACGAGCACGCCGCGAAGGTGGCCCGCCCGACCATGTTCTGGCCGGCGGCGTCGCCGGTCGAGAAGTTGAAGCGGCAGAACGCGAAGTGGTTCGAGAGGTAAGTGTCGATGTAGATCAGCTTGCCGACCGACGTGGTGGACTCGGCGCGGACGCGGATCTCGTCCATGTGATCGGCCACCCAGGCCTTGAAGTCGCGGGCCTCGCGCGCGCTCTCGAAGATGAACACCGGCGCCCGCTGCATCTTGTCCGCCGAGACGGTGCAGGTGACGCCGCCGGCCAGGTTGAGGACCTTCATCCCGCGGTTGTAGCTGGCCACCAGCGTGCCCTCGGTCGTCGCCAGCGGGACCAGGAACTCGCCCTGGGCGTGCTCGCCGTTGACCCGGAGCGGCCCGGCGATGCCGATGGGGATCTGGGCCACGCCGGTAAAGGCCTCGACGTTGCCCGAGAGCGTGTTCGGGTCGAAGGAGAAGCGCTTGACGTGGTCGAGCGTCTCGCCGGTGTAGTCCTCCACGAACCGCTGGCGGGCCTCGATGGCGGCCGGGCCGTAGTCGTCGTCGAGGTCGCGGGGGAGCACCACCCGGCCGGGCCGCTCGGCCTGGACGGAGTCCTTGACCTTGAACTTGAGCCGGCCCATGCCCTCGATCCCGAACTTGAGCCGGATCTCGTGGACGCCCTCGCCGGCCTCGATGCCCGGCACGTGCACCGTGACCACGCGCCGGAGCGGGAACGCCAGCGGGGCCGACGTGGACACGTCGGCGGCTTGGACCGTCGTCCCGTCGTCGAGCGTCAGCGTCAGCCGGTCGCTCCGGACCTCGGTCCCGTCCACGGTCACGCTCTCCAGGCCGGTCAGCTTCGAGTCCGTCAGCCGGTTCTTGAGGCTGAACGCGATGCCCTGGTCGGTCGGGGTCAGGCTGCCGTTGGTGTAGAGCTGGCGGAGGACGAGCGACGGGATCTTCATGGCGACTCGAGAGGCATAAACGTGAAGGTACTCTGAAGCGACCCGGCCCACGACGCCGGCGCGCAGGCCCGGGGTAGGCGGGGGCCAGGAGCGGCACGCCCGACCGCCGCCGCGACTCCGACCCTTAAACGCCTACACGCCCCGCCACATCACGACGTGCGGCCCGATGCCGGCGATGTCGAACTCCGGCCCGGCCGTGGCCATCCCGAGGTGGGCGTAGAACGGGACGGCGACGCGCCGGGCGTTGCACCACAGGACCGCCCCGCCGCGCTGGCGGACAGTGTCGAAGCACGCCTCCAGGACCAGGCGGCCCAGGCCGGTGCCCCGGGCGGCCTCCGAGGTGGCCATGCCGCGCAGGCGCCAGCCGGCGTCTGGGGCGTAGGCGGCCGGCGCGATCTCGTCCGCCAGCGCGGCGGGCGGAGCCTCGGGGTAGACCGTCGCCACGCCGTCGGGCTCGCTCTGCCCGTCCAGGAACGCGGCGACGTGGACGGCGACGCTCTCGTCCTCGGGGTAGGTCGCGGGGGTCGTCCAGCCGGGGCGGAGGACGGCCGTACGCAGCGGGCGGACGGCGGAGGCGGGGACGCGGCGGACGGTGGGCATACAGGCGTCGGGAAGCAGGCGCAGGGAGACTCGGCAAGCTACCCGGCGACCGACGACGCGCGCTCCACTCAGGCCGCGCCCCAGACTCCGCCCAGCCCGAACCCGGCGCGGAACCCGGCGTGCTGGCCCGATGCCCGACCTGTTCAGCGCCTCCGACCCCGCGCCGGCCCCGACGGAGGCGGCCGACGCCGAGCGCGCGGCGCTCCAGGCCAGGGCCCTGGAGGTCCACGAGCGGCTGTGCACCGCCTACGGCTGTCCCGTCCCGTTCTTCTCCGACAAGGACCCGCTGAGCGAGCTGGTCTCGGCGCTCCTGTCGCACCGCACCAAGAACGCCGACAGCGGCCGGGCCTACGCCCAACTCAGAGAGCGCTTCCCGACGTGGGAGGGCGTGCGCGACGCGCCCACCGCCGAGGTCGAGGCGGCCATCGCGCCCTGCACCTGGCCCGAGCAAAAGGCGCCGCGCATCCAGGAGGTGCTGCGTGCCATCACCGCGGCGCCCGAGACCGACGGGCTCTCGCTCGACGCGCTGGCGGAGTGGCCCGCCAGCCGGGCGCGGCCGTGGCTCCAGGCCTTCAAGGGCGTCGGGCCGAAGACGAGCGCGGCGGTCCTGCTCTTTAGCCGCCTGCGCGTGCCGGCGCTGCCGGTCGACAGCCACCACCACCGGGTCGCCCAGCGGCTGGGGCTCATCCCCGAGGCCCTGGCCGTCGGCCCGTCGCACGACGCGCTGGCGGCGCTGCTGCCCGACGACTGGGACGCCCAGACGGTCTACGACGACCACGAGGCGCTGATGCTCCACGGCCAGAAGTGCTGCTTCTGGCGCAACCCGGCCTGCGGGCGCTGCCCGGTCTACGACCTGTGCGTGTGGGAGGGGAAGAAGCCGAGAGTCGAGAGTGGAGGGTAGAGAATGGAACGGCAGTCACGCTGCCATTCCCAACTCTCTATCCTCTATCCTTTACCCTCAATCCTCGACGTAGCCCAGGCCGTCGTTGCGCTGGCGCGAGTCGGGGCGCTGGACCACGGCGGGCGCCTCACACACGCCAGCGTCGTAGTCGCCGACCTCGCGGATGACCTCGTCGCGCGACGGCTCCACGCGGCGGCCCTCCAGCTCGCTCGCGATCACGCGGACGAGCAGGTTGTCCAAGGCCGTCACCTGGTAGCACGCGATCTTGGGCTCGGCGTGGGGCAGGCCGACGCCGCTGTCGTCGGTCAGGAACAGGTGGCGAGACTGAGTCAGCACGGCCATCGTGCGCATCAGGTACTCGGCCTGGTCAGCCACGCCGCTGGCGGCGACGGGGTAGAGGCGGAGGCCTCGCGCTCGCGCTTGGCGAACGGCGTCCACGGTGGCCCCGACGCGGTCGTCGTGGGGTGGCGCGTCGGCGACCAAAAAGGCGACGCGGGCGGCGGTGCCCGCCCGCCAGTCCAGCCCGAGGGCGGATTCCAACGCGTCGTCCATGGCCTCGGGGTAGTCGCCGCCGCCGTCGGCGCGCAAGCCCGCCAGCCGCTGGCGCATCTCCTGGGCCGAGCGTGTAAAGTCGTAGCGGCGCGTCACGAACTCGTCGCCGCGGTCGCGGTAGGCCACCAGCCCGAAGCGCAGGTCGACGCCCGGGTAGCGGCGCTCGACGCGCGCCACGATGGCCTCGAACTCGTCGGTGAGGTAGCGGAGCTCGTCGCTCATGCTGCCCGTCACGTCGATCACGAACGCCAGGTCGAGGGCCCGGGGCCGATCCGCCACGTCCATCGGAAGCTGGACGCGGACCGAGCGGTCGCCGCCGATCCGGTCGAGCGCCACCGTTTGGGCCACGGCGCGGCCTTGTCCGCCCGGCCCCCGGGCCGTGACCTGCAGGCGTCCGACGCCGCGGCCAAAGTCGAAGCGGGGGAAGAGCGCCAGCCGGCCGTCGGTGCCCGTCTCCGTCACGAGCTTCCGTGCCCGCTGGCCGCCCGTCGCTTGGACGGTCACGCGCGCGCCGGCGACCGGGTGCCCAGCTTGGTCGACGACGCGGAGCAGCACGCGGTCGTCCAGATTGAGGTCGGGGAAGGCCTGGCCGTCGAGGCCGTCGTACTGGCGCTGCCGGGGGCGGATCTGCCCGCGCCCGTCCAGCGTGCGGCGGACGTAGCCGAGGTAGGCCGGCCAGTTGAGGCCGTCGTCGACGTCGCCGGCCGTCAGCAGGCCGGGCTGGCGGCGCGCGTCGGCGGGCTCGCCCTCGGCCGAAGACGAGCGCGCCGGTGCGGCGGGCGGCGCCAGCGGGGCCGCGCCGGCGGCGGAGCCGATGGAGAAGGCCACGTCGCCCAGCGCCGTGGACTCCGCGCGGCCGATCCGGCCCCGGCCGCCCGCGACCACGACTTCCTCCAGAACGCCCGCGGGCGACAGCGACAGCTCGGCCTCGGCCCGTCCGCCCTCGGGCACGTCCACCTCGGCCGTCTCGGACTCGTACCCGACGGAGGTCGCCTGGACCGACTGCGCCCCGCCGGGCACGTCCGCCAGCCGGAAGCGTCCGTCAGCGTCGGTCGCCGCCCCCAGCGCCGTCCCGACCACGCGGACGTTGGCGCCCGGCAGGCCCTCGCCCGTCTCCGCGTCGCGCACCACGCCCTCGACGACGCCGGTGCGGGGGAGCGGGTGGGCCGCCACCAGCACCAGCGCCGCGAGCAGTCCGACCCGCAGAGGCCACGCGGGAAGGTGAGGGCGGAGGCGTCCCGCGAGCGAGGGCGTTGACGTGGGCATGACGAGTAGGGGAGGTCAGGCGGGTAGCCGCACGGCGCGGCGCCCGGGTAACGCCGGCCCCGCGGCCGGGCGTGCCTCCGCGGCCCGCTGGCGGCCGCCCCCTGCGGGCCGTTCCCCCGACCGTTTTCCGTCGCGCCCGCCGCGACCGCCAGCGGGACGGTCGCGACAGGCGCGCTCAGCCTATCGGTAGGACGGCGGCGGAGGGGCGTCGGGGCCACACCGCCCGACACGTCTGGACCTGCCGCCCTGAATAGGGCGGGCTCAGCTAGTAGGGCGGGCTCAGCGTTTCCGGGTCGGCGGGCGCGTTCTGGAGCTCCCACTCCTCGTACCGCTCCAGGTCATCGCGGATGGCCTTCATGACGTAGACCACCACCACGGCATCGTCCAAGAAGCCGGTGCCCAGGATAAAGTCCGGGATCAGGTCCGCCGGCATCACGAAGTACAGGAGGCCGGCCGAGAGGAAGAAGACGGACTTCCAGGGCAGGTGCCGGTACTCGCCGCGCGCGATGGCGCTGGCCAGGCGGATCATGCGGGGGATGTCGGCGCGGAGCGACCCCAGGCGGCTGCGGTCCTGGCGGAGCTGCTTCTGGGACTGGCGGATGAGCGCGCGCAGGCGGCTCGGGTCGTCGGCGAGCTCCGCGGCCTCCCTGCGGACAAGGCTGAGGCCGCGGCGGGCGATCTTGTTAGACTTGGGCACGAGGAGTCGGGGTGGCGTGTCGGAACGTACGTCTGGCCTGGAGTGGTGTTGCGCGCGCGCGGGACCGCCCCGCCCGCTGCGCCGCCCCCCGAGCGGTCCTAGCTTGAGGCCCGCCTCCCCACGACCATGCGAGTTGCCACCCTGATCGCCGCCAGCCTCGCGCTGACCCTGTGGACGCGCCCCGCCGAGGCGCAAAACGTGGACCCCGTCGTCCCGGTCTCGGCGCTCCCGCTCAACCCCGTGCCGGCGACGCCGGCGGCGGCCCGGCTGGCGGCGGCCGAGCAGCGGGCCCGGCTGGCGGCTGGGTCGCCGGTCGCCGAGGTCGGCTTCCGGTCCGTCGGGCCGACCGTGATGGGCGGGCGCGCCGTCGCGGTGGCCGGCAAGCCCGGCGACCCGTCGCGGTTCTACGTCGCCTACGCCTCGGGCGGCCTGTGGCGGACGGATAACGGCGGCGCCTCGTTTACGCCGCTCTTCGACGACCAGCCAGCCATCACCCTGGGCGACGTCGCCGTCGACTGGCGGGACCCCGAGGGCGACGGGCCGACGGTCTGGGTGGGCACCGGCGAGTCCAACTCCAGCCGGTCGTCGTATGCCGGGACCGGCGTCTACCGGAGCACCGACGGCGGCGACTCGTGGACGCACCTCGGCCTGGCCGAGACCCAGCACATCGGGGCCGTGGTCCTGGGCGACGAGCCGGGCACGGCCTGGGTGGCGGCCGCCGGCCACCTCTACTCGCCCAATCCCGAGCGCGGCATCTACCGCACCGTCGACGGCGGACAGACGTGGACCCGGACGCTGTTCGTTGACGACGACACCGGCGCCATCGACCTGGTGCGCCACGCCGCCACGGGCCGGCTCTACGCCGCCACCTGGACGCGTGCCCGCCGCGCGTGGGACTTCCGCGAGGGCGGCCCGGGCTCGGCCGTCTGGGCCTCGGACGACGACGGCGCCAGCTGGACGCGGCTCTCGACCGAGGCGTCGGGCCTGCCGACGGGCGCCGACGTGGGCCGGATCGGCCTCGACGTCCACCCGTCGGGCGTGGTCTACGCCGTGGTCGACAACCAGGCGCGGCGGCCGGCCGACCCCGACCAGGAGGTGCCCGCCGTGACCCGCCCCAGGCTGGCGGCCATGTCGCGCGACGAGTTCCTGGCCCTGGCCGAGGAGGACCTCAACGCGTTCTTGGACGCCAACAACGTCCCGTACAGCTACACCGCCGAGACGCTCTTGGAGGACGTCCGCGCCGGGCGCATCTCGCCGGCCGACCTGGTCGCGTTCCTGGGCGACGCCAACGCGGCCCTGTTCGACACGCCGGTGATCGGCGCCGAGGTCTACCGCTCCGACGACGCCGGCCGGACGTGGCGCCGCACCCACGACGGGTTCCTGGACGACCTGTTCTACAGCTACGGCTACTACTTCGCCATCGCCCGCGTGGACCCGCACGACGTCGACCGGCTGTTCGTTCTGGGCGTGCCGCTCGTCGGCTCCGTCGACGGCGGCGCGACGTGGCAGCGCGCCGACGCGCCGCACGTCCACGTGGACCACCACGACCTGTGGATCGACCCGGCGCGGCCCGGCGCCATGCTCTCCGCCAACGACGGCGGCGCCAACCAGACGATGGACGGCGGCGCGACGTGGACCAAGCTCAACACGTCGGCCGTGGGCCAGTTCTACACGGTCGCCACCGACGACGCGACGCCCTACAACGTCTACGGCGGCCTGCAGGACAACGGCGTCTGGGTCGGGCCGAGTGACTACCGGCCGTCGCCGGCGTGGCGGGCCGAGGGCGACTACCCGTACCGCCGGCTGTTGGGCGGCGACGGGATGCAGGTCCAGGTCGACGACCGCGACGGGACGGTCTACACCGGCTTCCAGTTCGGGAACTACGTCCGCACCTCGCGCGACGGCGGTCGGGCCGAGCGGATCGTGCCCCAGCACGTGCTCGGGCAGGCGCCGTTCCGGTTTAACTGGCAGACGCCGATCTGGCTGTCCCGCCACCTCCCGGACGTGCTCTACCTCGGCTCCGACCGCGTCCACCGCTCGCTCGACCGCGGTGAAACATGGCAGGAACTCTCGGACGACCTGACCTTGGGCGGCCAGCCCGGCGACGTGCCCTACGGCACGGTCTCCAGCGTGCACGAGTCGCCGTTCGAGTTCGGCCTGCTGGCGGCCGGCACCGACGACGGCAAGGTCTGGGTGACCGAGGACGGCGGCCGGACGTGGCAGGACCGCTCGGCCGGGCTGCCCGCCAGCCTGTGGGTGAGCCGCGTCGAGCTCTCTGGCCACGAGCGAGGGCGGCTGCTCGTGGCCCTGAACGGCTACCGCTGGGACCACTTCGACAGCTACGTCTACCGCTCCGACGACCTGGGGCGGACGTGGACGCGCCTGGGCCTGGACCTGCCCGCCGAGCCGGTCAACGTGGCTCGGGAGGACCCGCACAACCCGTCCGCGCTCTACGTCGGCACCGACGGCGGGCTCTACGTCTCGCTCGACGGCGGCGCGTCGTTCACCGCCTTCCACGGCCAGCGCGCCGCCGCCGACGCCCCAGTCGGCCCGTTCTCTGGCGCCGCCGACGGCTTCCACACCGCGACGCTGCCCTACGCGCCCGTCCACGACCTGACGGTCCAGGCGCGCGACCGCGACCTGGTGGTGGGCACGCACGGCCGCTCGATCTGGATCGCGGACCTGGACCTGGTGAGCCGGCTCACGCCCGAGGTCCAGTCCGCCCCGCTGCACCTGTTCGCGCCCGACACCACGGCGCACCGCACCGACTGGGGCGACCGTGGCTACACGTGGTCCGACCCGACCGAATCTGCTGTGGAGATCGCCTACTGGACGACGGAGACCGGCGCAGCTCAGGTCCGCGTGCTCGACGCCGCCGGCGACGCCGTCCGCCAGTGGGACGACCCCGCGGAGCCGGGCCTCAACCTCGTGACCTACGACCTGGTCTCGGACCGCGCGCTGGACGACGAGGCGGCAGGGGAGGAGACGGGCGCGTTCTACCTCGTGCCGGGCGCCTACACCGTCGAGGTCCGGCTGGCGGGCCGCACGGAGACGGCGCCGCTGGTGGTCGAGGCCGGGCCGGAGCCCAGGAGCCGGGCGCGTAAGAAGGCTCCCTGACGCGCCGCGCGCTCTGCTCCTAGTCCACGCCTTGGGCGCTCGCCCCGCTGGCGGCGACGGCCGCCGGCTCGCTCAGACGCGGCGCCAGCGGGGCAGGACGCTCACGGCGCCGCGGCGTGGCCACAAACGGCAGAGGGGGCCGGAGCCCCCTCTCCTCGCTCAACCTCTGGCGCAGCGTCGCGCGCATGCGGGCGGGTTGGCCTCTACGCTCTACAGGTTCGAGATCAGCTCGTCGCCGAAGGCGCTGGTCGAGAGCTTGGTCGCGCCCTCCATCTGGCGGTGGAAGTCGTAGGTGACCTTCTTGGACTGGATCGTGGTCTCCATCGAGCGGATGATGGCGTCGGCGGCCTCGTTCCAGCCCATGTAGCGGAGCATCATCTCGCCCGACAGGATCACGCTCGACGGGTTCACCTTGTCCTGGCCGGCGTACTTCGGCGCCGTGCCGTGCGTGGCCTCGAACAGCGCCACGCCGGTCGTGTAGTTGATGTTGGCGCCCGGCGCGATCCCGATGCCGCCGACCTCGGCCGCCAGCGCGTCGCTCACGTAGTCGCCGTTGAGGTTGAGGGTCGCGATCACGCCGTACTCGTCGGGCCGGGTCAGGATCTGCTGCAGGAACGCGTCCGCGATCACGTCCTTGACCGTGATCGTCGTGCCGTCCTTGGTGAACTGGCGCCACGGGCCGCCGTCGAGCTCGTCGGCGCCGTACTCGTCGGCCGCCAGCTGGTAGCCCCAGTCGCGGAAGGCGCCCTCGGTGTACTTCATGATGTTCCCCTTGTGCACCAGCGTCACCGAGTCGCGGCCGTCGGCCACGGCGTACTCCATCGCCGCGCGCACCAGCCGGTCGGTGCCCTCCTTGGAGACGGGCTTGATGCCGAAGCCGGCCGTGTCCGGGAACCGCACCTTTTCGAATCGGTCGGGGAAGTTCTCCTTGAGCAACGCCTTAAACCGCTCGGCGTCCTCGGTCCCTTCCTCGAACTCGATGCCGGCGTAGATGTCCTCCGTGTTCTCGCGGAAGATCACCATGTCCACCTTCTCGGGCTCCTTGACCGGGCTCGGGACGCCGGTGAAGTAGCGGACGGGGCGCACGCACGCGTACAGGTCCAGCTTCTGCCGGAGCGCCACGTTCAAGCTCCGGATGCCGCCGCCGACGGGCGTGGTGAGCGGGCCCTTGATCGAGACCAGGTGCTCGGCCATCGCCGTCAGGGTGTCTTGGGGCAGCCACTCGCCAAACTGGTCGTGCGCCTTTTCGCCGGCGTACACCTCGAACCACTCGATCTGGCGCTCGTCGCCGTAGGCCGACTCCACGGCGGCGTCGAGCACGCGCGAGGCCGCGGCCCAGATGTCCGGCCCGATCCCGTCGCCCTCGATAAACGGGACGATGGGCCGGTCGGGGACCTGGAGCCCGTCGGCGGTCATCGTGATCGTCTCGCCCTCGGTGGGCGTGGAGAGGTTCTGGTAGTCGGCCATCAGAGCGGGTCGGGTCAGTGGGAGGGGGGCCAGAAGCTACGAGGCTCGGCGCGGGGCGATCCCAGGCGGTGCGGGGCGAGCGCTCGTTCCGTCCTAGGACCCCCGCCGGCCGGCCGCTCCGGGGCCCGACGAGCGGGAGGGCCGCTCGCTCCGCTGGCGGGTCGCGTCCGCCAGCGGGTCGCGTTGGGCGGCGGGCGGAGGGCGGGGCCGGAGTGCGGTGGGGGCGGGGCGCGGCCCGGGCGCCCCGCTGTCTCTAGCTTTGCCGGCCCCCCGCACCCCCATGCCTGACCTCCACGTCGGCCTCGTCTACGGCGGCCAGTCGGCCGAGCACGAGATCTCGATCCTGTCCGCCCGCAACGTGCTCGCGGCCCTGGGCGACCGCCACCGCGTGACGCCGCTCCACATCGACCGCGCCGGACGCTGGTGGGCCGGCGCCGCCGCCGCGCTGGCGGACGCCGGCCGGCCGCCGGAGACGACCGACGCGGTGACGTTCCGGCCGGGCGCGGGGCCGGCCGCCGTTTCGTCCGAGGCGCGCGGGGCGCTGGCCTTGGACGTGGTGTTCCCCGTCTTGCACGGCCAGAACGGCGAGGACGGCGTGATCCAGGGGTTCGTGCAGGCCCTGGGCCTGCCCTACGTCGGGCCGGGCGTGCTGGCGTCGGCGGCGTGCATGGACAAGGTGGCGGCCAAGCGGCTGCTCTCGGCCGCCGGCATCCCCAACACCGACTACGCCGTGGTGACGGCCCACGACCGCGAGGCGCTGCCCTTCGCCGAGGTCGAGCGCGGGCTGGGCACGCCGGCGTTCGTCAAGCCGGCCAACTCGGGCTCGTCGGTCGGCATCTCGCGCGTGGAGACGGCCGAGGAGTACGCCGCGGCGCTGGACGAGGCGTTCCGCTACGACCGGCTGGTGCTCGTCGAGCGCGGGGTCTCGGGGCGCGAGATCGAGGTGGCGATGCTGGGCAACGAGCGCCCGGAGGCGTCCGTCCCGGGCGAGATCGTGATGACGTCGGCGTTCTACGACTACGACGCCAAGTACCAGGACGCCCAGGCGTCCCGCATGGAGGTCCCGGCCGACCTCCCCGACGGCGTGGCCGACCGCGTCCGCCAGCTGGCGGTCCGGGCCTACGCCGCGTTGGGGTGCGAGGGGCTAGCCCGCGTCGACTTTTTCGTGACCGACGGCGGCGAGGTGCTGGTCAACGAGATCAACACGATCCCCGGCTTTACCGCGCGCAGCATGTACCCGGTGATGTGGGCCGAGACGGGCCGCCCGGCCGCGGAGGTGGTGGACGAGCTGGTCCGCCTCGCGCTCGACCGGCACCGCCGCGACGCAGGCCGCTCGACGGAGCGGTGATTCTGTCCCCGCGACCGGCCACCCCCGTACGGGCGTATTGCAATACGCCCCCACAGACGACTCATCCGGCACATCGGCCGTTATTGCAAACTACAACATGGCGTACTCGACGGACACCCGAACCATTCAGCCCGGCGACACCTACGTCGCCATCGTGGGCGAGACGCACGACGGCCACGACTTCGTAGCGGACGCCGTGGAAAAGGGCGCCGCCGCGGTCGTGGTGGAGCGCGACCGCGGCCCGCTGCCGGGCGGCGTGGAGGTGATCGAGACCGAGAGCTCGGTCGGCTACCTCGTCGAGCGCGCGAGCGAGCGCGTCCGCCGGCTGGGTCTGCCGACGGTCGCCATCACCGGGTCGGTGGGCAAGACCACCACGCGGATGGCCGTCGGCGCCGTGCTGCGCCAGGCGTTCCGGGTCCAGACCTCCGAGGGCAACAAGAACACGCCGCTGGGCCTGTCGCTGACCCTCCTCAACGCCGACCTGGCGCCCGACACGGTCCTGGTGCTGGAGATGGGCGCCCGGCTGCCCGGCGACATCCAGGACCTGTGCGCCGCGTTCCCGCCGACCGTCGGCGTGGTCACGAACGTGCGGGGCGTCCACCTGGAGACGCTGGGGAGCCTGGACGGCGTCGAGCGCGAAAAGTCCGAGGTCGTGCGCGCCCTCGCCGCCAGCGGCACGGCGGTCTTCAACGGCGACGACCCGCGCGCCCGCCGGATGGCCGACGTCACGGCCGGCTCGGTGATCACCTACGGCACCGGCGCCGACTGCGACGTCCGCCCCGAGCACGTCGCGGCCACGCTGCCCATCCTGGGCGACCACGCGATCTACACCGCGCTCGTGGCGACGGCCGTGGGCCGGGCGTTCGGCATGGAGCCCGGGGCGATCACGCGCGGGCTGGAGGCGATGGAGCCCGAGGCCGGCCGCCTGCGCCGGCTGGCGGGAGTGGCCGGCAGCGTGCTCGTCGACGACACCTACAACGCGTCGCCCGAGGCCGCGGTCTCGGCGCTGGACGTGCTGGCCGGGCTCGACGGCGCCCGGAAAACGGCCGTCCTGGGCGACATGCTGGAGCTGGGCGCCACCGAGGTCGAGCAGCACGCCGACGTGCTCCGCCACGCCCTCGCCTCGGCCGACCGCGTCTGGGCCGTCGACTCGCCCCAGGGCCTGATGTCCCGGGCCGCCACCGAGCTGGCGGACGGCGAGCGCCAGCGGGTCGAGACGTTCGGGTCGTCGCGCCAGGCCGCGGCGGCGGTCCGGGACGGGGCGCTCGGGCTCGGGCCCGGCGACGCGGTGCTGGTCAAGGGGAGCCAGGGCACGCGCATGGAGCGGGTCTCCGAAGCGCTGCTCGGCCCCGGCCTCGACCCGGCCGACGTGCTGACGCGGCAGACGCCCCAGTGGAAGGCGATCGCCTGACGGGGCTCGGCGGCTCGTGGCGCCCCGGGCCGGACCCCGCCCGCCCCGCCGGCGGAGGGCGCCGGCGGCGCGGGACGTCCGCAGACCGCTACAGCCGCCCGACCAGGTCGCGCGCGCGCAGCTCCCACACCTTGCCCATCGCCTCGCGCACGATGGCGCTGCTCATCTTGCTCTCGCCCTCGCTCCGCTCCGTGAACACGATGGGCACCTCGACGATGCGGAAGCCCAGCCGCCACGCCCGGTAGTTCATCTCGATCTGGAACGAGTAGCCGTTGGAGCGGACGCGCGAAAAGTCGATGGCCTGGAGCACACGGTGCCGGAAGCACTTGAACCCGGCCGTCACGTCCTTGACGGGGAGCCGGGTGATGGCGCGCGTGTAGACGCCGGCGCCGTAGCTCAGCACCAACCGGCTGAGCGGCCAGTTCAGCACCCTCAGCCCGTCGACGTAGCGGCTCCCGATGGCCACGTCGGCCCCGTCGCGGCAGGCGTCGACCAGGCGGGGGAGGTCGGCGGGGTTGTGCGAAAAGTCGGCGTCCATCTCGCAGATGAACTCGAACCCGGCGTCGCGCGCCAGGCGGAAGCCGGTGAGGTAGGCCGTGCCCAGGCCCATCTTGCCGGCCCGGCGCAGGAGCCCCACGCGCGCCGGGTGCCGCTGGCGGAGCGCGTCGACGCGGTCGCCGGTGCCGTCGGGCGAGCCGTCGTCGACCACCAGCACGGCGAACGCGCCCGGCAGCTCCAGCACCTGGCCGACCAGGGCCTCGATGGTGCCCGCCTCGTTGTAGGTCGGCACCACGACGACGGTGTCGCTGGTCGGAGGGGAGAGGAAGACGTCGGGCACGGTCCGTCCAAGCTACGCCCGGCGCTCGGCGCCCCGCCGATCGAAAGGGCACGCCGCGGTGCCTGCCGGAGCTACCTTTGGGGCGGCGGACCCCGCCCGCCGCTGGTTCGCCCCTCCCGACCGCCTGCCCGACATGGCCGCCACGACCAAGAAGACGTCCGCTCCGAAAAAGAAGGCCCCGGCCGCGAAGGCCGCAGCCGCGAAGGCCTCGGCGCCGAAGGCCGCCAGCGGCAAGGGGGCCAACGGCGCCGCCGGGTTCACGCCCGACGTCCCCGACGTGCGGATCTACCGCGGCTCCGGCCACACGCACGAGAGCCTGGGCCTGAGCGCCGACGACGTGCTGGCGATGTACCGCAACATGCTGCTCCAGCGCCGCTTCGAGGAGCGGGCGGCCCAGATGTACGGCCGACAGAAGATCGCCGGCTTCCTCCACCTCTACATCGGCCAGGAGGCCGTCTCGACCGGCGCCGTGTGGGCCACGCGCCCCACCGACCCCATCATCACGGCCTACCGCGACCACGGGCTGGCGCTCGCGCGCGGCATGTCGTCCGACTCGGGCATGGCCGAGCTGTTCGGCAAGATCGACGGGTGCTCTCGCGGCAAGGGCGGCTCGATGCACTTTTTCGACGTGAGCAAGCACTTCTACGGCGGCCACGGCATCGTCGGCGGCCAGATCCCGGTCGGCGTCGGGATGGGGTTCGCGTCGAAGTACAAGGGGGACGGGGGCTGCGCGATGGTCTTCTTCGGCGACGGGGCCATCAACCAGGGCGCCTTCCACGAGGCCGCCAACCTGGCCGCGCTCTACGACGTGCCCGTCCTGATCATCGTCGAGAACAACGAGTACGCGATGGGCACCTCGGTCGAGCGCGCCCGCGGCGACGCCAACCTCTACAAGCAGGGCTACCCGTATGGCATGACCACGGCCGTCGTCGACGGCATGGACCTGTTCGAGGTCTACGGCGCCTTCCGCCAGCTGGCGGACCAGGCGCGCGGGGCCGAGGACGGCCAGACGCGGCCGTTCTTCGTCGAGGTCCAGACCTACCGCTACCGCGGCCACTCGATGTCGGACCCCCAGAAGTACCGGACCAAGGAGGAGATGGAGTCCAAAAAGGGCGAGGACCCCATCATCCGCACCAAGATGTACATCCTGGAGCACGAGCTGGCGACCCAGCCCGACCTCGACCAGATCGACGAGGAGGTCAAGGCCGAGGTCATGGCCGCCGTCGACTTTGCCGAGCAGTCGCCGCTCCCCGACGTCTCGACGATGTACGAGGACGTCTACGTCCAGGAGGACTACCCGTTTATCGCTTAGAGGTTCAGGGTTCGAGGGGTCAGGGTTCGCAAGGACTCACACCCCAGCGGACCCAGAACCCAGAACCCAGAACCACGAATGGCTGAGCTACAGTTTCGAGAGGCGTTGCGCGACGCGATGACGGAGGAGATGGAGCGCGACGACACCGTGTTCCTGATGGGCGAGGAGGTGGCCGAGTACGACGGCGCCTACAAGGTGTCCCAGGGGATGCTGGACCAGTTCGGCCCCGAGCGCATCATCGACACGCCGATCTCGGAGTCCGGCTTCACGGGCCTGGGCATCGGGGCGGCGATCATGGGGCTCCGCCCGATCATCGAGTTCATGACGTGGAACTTCACGTTCGTGGCCTTCGACCAGATCGTGTCCAACGCCGCCAAGGTCCGCTACATGTCGGGCGGCCAGGCCCGGGTGCCCATCGTGATGCGCGGCGGCAACGGCGGCGCCGGCCAGCTGGGCGCGACGCACTCGAACTCCGTCGAGGCGTTCTACTCCAACGTCCCCGGCCTCAAGATCATCGCGCCGTCGAACCCGGACGACGCCAAGGGCCTGCTCAAGGCCGCCATCCGCGACGACGACCCGGTCCTGTTCCTGGAGTCGGAGCTGATGTTCGGGCTCAAAGGCGAGGTGTCGGACGACGAGGACTACGTGCTGCCCATCGGCAAGGCGCGGATCGCACGAGAGGGCGACGACGTGACCATCGTGGCCCACTCCAAGAGCTACTGGCTGGCGATGGAGGCCGCCGAGGAGCTGGCCAAGCAGGGCGTCGAGGCGACGGTGATCGACCCGCGCACGATCCGCCCGTTCGACACCGGGGCGGTCATCGACTCGGTCAAGCAGACCAACCGGCTGGTGATCGTGGACGAGAGCCAGCCGTTCGGCGGCATCGCGTCCGAGATCGGGTTCCAGATCCAGCAGGCCTGCTTCGACCACCTCGACGCGCCCATCGAGCGCGTGACGGCCAAGGACGTGCCGGCCCCCTACGCCAAGAACCTGATCGAGGCCTGGATGCCGTCGGTCGACGACACCATCGCGGCCGCCAAGCGGACGCTCTACATGTAGGAGATGGGGAACGGGGAAATGGGAACGAGGCCGACGCCTCCCCAGCCCCTCCCCACCCTCTGCCATTTCCCCTTTCCCTAGTTCCTAGTTCCAATGGCAATCGCTGTCGAAATGCCCAAGATGAGCGACACGATGGAGGAGGGCGTCCTCGTGGCGTGGCTCGCCGAGGAAGGCGCCTCCGTATCCGCCGGCGACGTGATCGCCCAGGTCGAGACCGACAAGGCGACGATGGACCTGGAGGTCTACGACGACGGCGTGCTGCTCAAGCGCGTCGTGGGCGAGGGCGACTCGGTCCCCATCGGCGCGCTGATCGCGGTGCTGGGCGACGAGGGCGAGGACGTCTCGTCGCTGGTCTCGGACTACGGCGGCGACGGCGCCGCGGGATCGGTGGCCGACGTGGAGCCCGCGGCGCCGGCGCAGCAGGAGAACGAGCTGGCCCCGGCGGGCCTGGAGGGCAAGGCGGCCACGGCCCAGGCCATCGACGCGCCGGCGCCCAGCGCCCAGCCCCTCGGCGGCAACCCCGCTGGCGGTGGCCCCGCTGGCGGTGCGTCTCGGGCGGGGGACACCGGCGCGGCCGGCACGACGGCCGAGGGCTACGGCCACCGCCCGGACGGCTCCGAGCCGACGGCGTCGGCCGCCAGCGGGGCGGCGGCCCCGGCCGACGGCGAGCGCGTCAAGGCGTCGCCGCTGGCGCGGCGGATGGCCGAGGAGGCGGGCCTCGACCTGGCCCAGATCATCGGCTCCGGCCCGGACGGGCGCGTGGTCAAGCGCGACGTGGAGTCGGCGGTGGAGGGGGGCGCGGCCGCGCCCCCGGCCCCTGCGCGTCCGGCCCAGGCGCCAGCGGCCCAGCCGGTCCGGCCCTCGGCGCCCAAGACCGAGGCCGCGCCGGCGGCGTCGCCGGTCGAGGCGGGCGGCCAGGACCTCCGCATCACCCAGATGCGCAAGGCCATCGCCCGCCGCCTGGCGCAGTCCAAGTTTACCGCGCCCCACTTCTACCTCACCGTCGACGTGCGGATGGACGCCGCCGTCGGCTTCCGCGCCGACCTCAACGCGCTCGCGGAGGGGAGGGGGCTGGCCAAGGTGAGCTACAACGACCTGATCACCAAGGCGTGCGCCGTCGCGCTGGGCCGGCACCCGATGGTCAACGCGAGCTACCTGGAGGACGAGGGCGTGATCCGCCAGCACCAGGGGGCCCACGTGGCCATCGCGGTCGCGATGCCGGAGGGGCTCATCACGCCGGTCGTCCGCGACGCCGACCGCAAGGGGCTGTCCCAGATCGCCGCCGAGACGCGCGAGCTGGCGGGCCGCGCGCGCGAAGGCAAACTGGACCCGAGCGAGTACGCCGGCTCCACGTTCACGACCTCCAACCTCGGGATGTTCGGGATCGCCGAGTTCACGGCCATCATCAACCCGCCCAACGCCTGCATCTTGGCCATCGGCGCCATCAAAGACGTGCCCGTCGTGGACGACGGCGCCGTGGTGGCCGGCAAGGCCATGACGCTGACGCTCTCGTGCGACCACCGCGTCGTCGACGGCGCGGCCGGCGCCGCGTTCCTGGGCGACGTGCAGGGCATGCTGGAGACGCCCTCGCTGATGTTGCTCTAGGCCCGCCGGCCGCCCCGACTCATGCCCCCGTCACCCCCCGAGCCCGGCGCCGAGTTCCGGATCGCGCACCTGTCCGACGTCCACTTTGGGCGGATCTCGGACCCGCGCATCATCGACGCCATCGTCGCCGACGTCAACGCGGCCGGGCCGGCGCTGGTGGTGGTCTCGGGCGACCTGACGCAGCGGGCGCGGACGCGGGAGTTCCGGGCGGCGCGGGCCATGCTGGACCGCTTCGACGCGCCGGTCCTGGTGGTCCCGGGCAACCACGACGTCCGGGCGTGGTGGCACAACCCGTTCGACCGGCTGTGGCGCTCGTCCAAGCGCTTCCGCCAGCTGGTCAGCCCCGACGTCACGCCGGCGTTCGAGGCCCCGGGCCTGGCCGCGTTCGGCATCAACTCGGCGCACGGCTGGACCATCAAGGGCGGGCGCATCCGGCCGGAGCACGTCGCGGAGATGGTGGCGTTCTTCGAGCGCCAGCCGGCCGGCGCCTTCCGGGTGCTCACGCTCCACCACCACCTGCTGCTGCTCGAAGGGCTGGGCGACCACGACGTGTCGCACGGCGCCCGCCGCGCGCTCGCCGCCGCCGCCCGCGCCCACGTGGACCTGATCCTGTGCGGGCACCTCCACACGAGCCACGTCGCACCCGTCGAGTTGGCGCCGAGCACCGAGACCGTCCACCGGGTCGTGATCGCGAGCGCCGGCACGGCCACCTCGAACCGGGGGCGCGGCACCGACGCCCACGTCAACTTCTACAACTGGATCTCGGTGAGGCCCGACGACTTCACCGTCTGCGAGCGCCGCTACGACCCGGCCGCCGACCGCTTCGACGACGCCCGCCAGTCGACGTTCGAGCGGGAGCGACGGCCGGCGGCGCCGTGAGCCGTCCGGTTCCAGGGCAACGCTCGGTCGGCTCGGTCGCCGCCGAGGCCGCCTCCGACGTCTTTGGAATCGACGGAACGCTGTACCCCGGGGCGGTGGCCGGCGCCTTCCTGGTGCTCTACGCCGCCTCGCTCGCGGTTTACCTCGGGTGAGGGCGGCCTCGGCTGCAACAGCCGTCCGTTGGTCCCGTAGGTTGGCCGTCTCCGACCCGAAGCCGCGTTGCCCGCCTCCGGCACCCCGCCCGACCTTCTAGACCCGCCCGGTCGCGAGGCCCGGGCCGACGGGGCCCCCGGCGTCGGCCCGCCCACAGGCGACGCCGCTCGGCTCGCAGCCGAGCCGACGACGGCGTGCCTCAACTGCGGCGCGGTGCTGCCCGGCGAGTTCTGCCCCGACTGCGGCCAGCGCGACCAGCCGCTCCGCCAGCCGGCGCATCAGTTTATCTCGGAGTCGGTCTCGGAGTACTTCGGCCTCGACGGCCGGCTGTGGCGGTCGCTGGGGCTCCTGCTGTTCCGGCCGGGCGCGCTGACGGTCGCCTACCTCGACGGCCGGCGGATGCGCTACCTGCGCCCGCTGCGGCTCTACCTCACGGCGACGGTCGTGTTCTTCTTCCTGCTCGCCCAGCAAGACCCGCTCGCCGACGACGGCCTGGAAGTGGTCTTGGAGCCGGTCGCCAGCGACAGCACGCTGCGGGCCGAAGACCTGAGGGGCCACCTGGACGACCGGCAGGAAGCCGCCGGTGCGGCCCACGCCGCCGTGCTGTCGGCCCTCGTCCAGCTCGACGGCCTCGGCGCCAGCGCCCCGCTCCGCGCGCTGGCGGACTCGTTCGCCGCCCAGGAGGGGCGCCTCAACACGGTCGAGGCTCGGGTGGCGTGGCTGCCCGAAGACTCGCTGGTCGCCGTCTCGTCGCTGCCCCCGTTCCTCGTCCTCGCGCTGGCGGACACGGGGCGCGTGGAGGCGATCACCGAGTTCGACCTGGAGGACAGCCCGCTCGACCACGTGCCCGAGTGGGCCAAGGGGAGCACGATGCGGCAGATCGAGGCGTCCGAGTCGCCGGTCGAGCGCGAGATGCTGATGAACCAGTACCTCGCCTCGGTGCTCCGCCAAGTGCCGACGGCGCTCATCCTGATCCTGCCCGTGTTCGCGGTGTTGCTGAAGGGCCTCTACGCCGTGGGCGCGGGGCGGGCGCCCCGGCTCCGGCGCCGCCCGAGTCGGGCCCCGGGCTCGGTGTCGTGGTGGCGGCGGGCGCTGTTTGCCGCGTCGCTGGCGCGGTGGCACGTGGGCCGTTGGCGCGGGCGGTGGCGCCGCCACCGGCGCCGACGGCGAGCCGCCAAGCGGCGGCGGCCCATCCGGGGGGCGCTGGGGAGGCTCCGCGAGCGCGTCCGCACGCACGAGGCGCTCCGGCCGCGGCGCGTGCGGCGGGTCCGACGGTTGCGCCAGTCGCTGGAGGGCGCGCGGCGCCGCTACTACGCCGAGCACCTCGTGTTCGCGCTCCACGTCCACGCGTTCACCTTTCTGGCCCTCGTCCCGATCCTGTTCCTCGGCGTCCCGTCCGACGCCGAGGCGCCGCCGGTGATGTGGGCCGGCGTGCTGTTGCTGCTCTCGATCCCGCTGTACTTCTTGGTGGCCCAGCACCGGGTCTACGGCCAGAGGTGGGCCGTTACCGTCGCCAAGGCGACCGTGCTGGGCACGGTCTACTCGTTCCTGATCGGCCTGGGCGCCGCCGTCGCCGCCGGCCTGGCGATCCGCCTCGGATAGCCTACGACGCGGAACCGCCCGCCCCGGCACAGCGGCCGGGGCGGGCGGAGGACGAACCGGACGCGCGCGAGCCCTAGGCGACCTCCCGCGTCGGGCCGGCCTGGCGGATGGCCTCGGAGGCGTTCTCGCGGTACTTCTCGAAGTTGTCGGCGAACATGCCCGCCAACTGCTCCGCCTTGGCGTCGTAGGCCGAGGCGTCGTCCCAGGTCTGGCGCGGCTGGAGCACCTCGGAGGGCACGCCCTCGACGGCCGCGGGCACCTGGAGGCCGAACACCGGCTCGGTCGTCGTCTCGACGTCGTCCAGCTCGCCCGCCAGCGCGGCGTTGACCATCCGGCGCGTCCAGGCCAGCTTCATCCGGTTGCCAGTGCCGTACGGGCCGCCGGTCCACCCGGTGTTGACCAGGAACACCCGGGCCCCCGACTTCTCGATCCGCTCGCCCAGCATCTCGGCGTAGCGCGTCGGCGGGAGCACCATGAACGGCTCGCCGAAGCACGCCGAGAACGTGGCCTTGGGCTCGGTCACGCCGCGCTCGGTCCCGGCCACCTTGGCGGTGTAGCCGCTCAGGAAGTGGTACATCGCCTGCTCCGGCGTCAGCTTCGAGATCGGCGGGAGCACGCCGAAGGCGTCGGCCGTCAGGAAGACGACCGTCTCCGGCACGCCGCCCATCCCGTCGGCGCTGGCGTTGGGGATGAACGAGATCGGGTAGCTCAGCCGCGTGTTCTCGGTGATCGTCGCGTCGTCGAAGTCGATGGTCCGGTCGGGCCGGAGCGCCACGTTCTCGGCCAGCGTGCCGAACTCGTGCGTCGTGGCGAAGATCTCGGGCTCGCCCTCGGGGCTCAGGCGGATGGCCTTGGCGTAGCAGCCGCCCTCGAAGTTGAACACGCCCTCGTCGCCCCAGCCGTGCTCGTCGTCGCCGATGAGCACGCGGCTGGCGTCGGCCGAGAGGGTGGTCTTGCCCGTCCCGGACAGCCCGAAAAACACGGCCACGTTGCCGCCGCCCTCGGCCTCGTTGGCCGAGCAGTGCATCGGGAGCACGCCCTGGGCCGGGAGCACGTAGTTGAGGGCCGAGAAGATGGACTTCTTGATCTCGCCGGCGTAGTTGGTCCCGCCGATCAGGACCAGCCCGCGGCCCAGGTGCAGCGTCACGAACGTGGACGAGTTGAGCTCGCCCGCGATCGCCTCGGTCGCCTTGAAGTCGCACAGGTCGAGGACCGTGTAGTCGGGCTCGAAGTCCTCCAGCTCCTCGTCGGTCTCGGGCTGGATGAACATGTTGTAGGCGAACATCGAGTGCCACGCCTTCTCGGTGATGACGCGCACCTTGACGCGGTAGCGCGGGTCGGCGCCGGCGTAGCAGTCGCGCACGAACACGTCGCGGCCGGTCGCGTAGCGCTTCATGGCGCCCAGGAGCCCGTCGAAGGCCTCCTCCGAGATCGGCCGGTTCGTGTTCCCCCAGGCCACGTCGCCCTCGCTCGACGGCTCCTTGACGATGAACCGGTCGTTGGGCGAGCGGCCGGTGTGCGGGTCGGTCCGCGTCGCCAGCGGGCCGCCGTCGGTCAGGCGGCCCTCGCCGCGGCGGACGGACAGCTCCACCAGCCGGGCGGGGGAGAGGTTGTAGTACACCGTCTGCGTTCGGTCGAGGCCGAGGTCGGTGAGGTGTCGGAGGACGGGTTCTGGGGCGTTCATGGAGGGGCAGGCTGAAAGCGCTTCCGAAGGGGTCGGGTTCACGGTCCCCGGCGACCTGGAAAGGTACGTGCCGGTAGAATAGTTAGAACCCTGATGCGAGCTCTAGGTCCGAGGGGGGCGGCAACGCACGCTATCTTCGCCGCTTGGCCGCGCGCGCCACGGCGCCGTCGGGGCGGGGCCGCCGCGCGAGGTCGTGGCGTCTTGACGGCAGCCAGACGGCGCCCGCGCGGGCGGCGCCCGTAGCTTCGGCGTTCCCCTCCGCCCCCCGTCATGACCGAGCCATTTACCCGCGTCGCCGCCCTTCCTGACCACGTCGGTGAGACGGTAACGCTGAACGGGTGGCTGTACAACGCGCGCGGGTCGAAGGGCCTGCGCTTCCTGGAGCTCCGCGACGGCTCCGGGCTGGTGCAGGTCGTGGTCAACCAGGAGGCGGTGGGGGAGGCGTCGTGGGAGGCGGCGGCGTCGCTGACCCAGGAGAGCGCGTTCCGGGTCGTGGGCGAGGTCCGTGCCGACGAGCGCCAGGAGGGCGGCGTCGAGGTCCAGGCGGCGTCGGTCGAGGTGCTGGCGCTGGCCGAGCCGTACCCGATCACGCCCAAGGAGCACGGCGTCGAGTTCCTGATGGACCGCCGGCACCTGTGGCTCCGTAGCCGCCGCCAGTGGGCGGCCATGCGCGTCCGCAACCGGATCATCATGGCCATCCACGGCTACTTCCAGGGCGAGGGCTACGTCCAGATGGACGCGCCCGTCCTGACCGGCAACGCCGTCGAGGGCACGTCGACGCTGTTCGAGCTGGACTACTTCGACGAGCCGGCCTACCTCACCCAGAGCGGCCAGTTGCACGGGGAGGCGATGGCGATGGCGCACGGCAAGATCTATACGTTCGGGCCGACGTTCCGGGCCGAAAAGTCCAAGACCCGGCGGCACCTGACCGAGTTCTGGATGATCGAGCCCGAGATGGCGTTCTACGACCTCGACATGAACATGGACGTGGCCGAGGAACTGCTGGCGGCCATCGTCGAGGCCGTGACCGCCGACTGCCAGCCCGAGCTGGCGATCCTGGAGCGCGACGTGGACGCGCTCAGGGCCAGCGCCCAGACGCCGTTCCCGCGCCTGAGCTACACCGAGGCCGTCGACCTGCTGACCAGCGACGCCACCCAGCTCATGCTCGACGCCGAGCAGGAGGGGTTGGAGGACGAGCGCCACGCGCTGGAGCAGGAGCGCGACCAAAACCGCCAGGCGCACGGGCAGGCCAAGAAGGGGGAAAAGCGGCGGATCGACGCGCGCGAGATCGAGATCAACGTGCGCCTGGACGAGATCGCCGAGGGCTTGCGCAACGTCCCCCAGTGGAAGGCCAGCGCGGCGGCGTTCGAGTGGGGCGCCGACTTCGGCGGGTCCGACGAGACCATCCTGACGCGCCACTACACGACGCCGATCATCGTCCACCGCTACCCGGCGGCGGTCAAGGCGTTCTACATGAAGCGCGACCCCGAGGACGACCGGCTGGCGCTGGGCATGGACGTGCTCGCGCCCGAGGGCTACGGCGAGATCATCGGGGGCGGCGAGCGGGCGACCGACCTCGACTTCCTCCGCCAGCAGGTCGAGGCGCACGGGCTGCCCGAGTCGGCGTTTGACTGGTACTTCGACCTGAGGCGCTACGGCTCCGTCCCGCACGCCGGCTTCGGGCTGGGCCTGGAGCGGACCGTGGCCTGGGTGTGCGGGCTGCCCCACGTGCGCGAGACGGCGCCGTTCCCGCGCTTGCTCGGGCGGCTGCACCCGTAGCGACGCGCGACTTATTTCCACGCTCGGCCAACGCGGGCGCCCGATGCGGCCGCCTGGTACGTTCCTGGGTCCCCCCGCACCGCTCCTCCCCATGCGACTCCTCCTCGCCCTCGCCGCCGCCCTCCCGCTCGCCGTCTCGGCGCAGCCGGCCCCGCCTCCGCCGGCCCCCCACACCGTGACGGTGTCCGGCGAGGGCGTCGTCTCAGCGCCGCCCGACCGCGCCGTGATCCGCCTGGGCGTGCTGACGCGCGGGGAGACGGCCGCCGCCGCTCTCCGTGACCACGAGTCCGACATGGCGCGCGTGCTCGGCGTCGTCCGCTCGTTCGGCATCGCCGACCGCCAGATCACGGTCGAGGCCCTTAACCTGGGCGACTTCTACGGGCCGGAGGGGCCCGACGGCTACCAGGCGTACCGGATCGTCGCGGTGACGGTGGACAGCCTGGCCGCGGTGCCGGACCTGATCGCGGGGGTGGTCGAGAGCGGCGCGAATCGGCTGGAGGGCGTCGCCTACACGCTCCGCGAGACGGCGGCCTACCGAGACCGCGCGCTCGACGCGGCCATGGCCGAGGCGCGGCACAAGGCCGAGCGGCTGGCGGCGGCGGCCGGCCGCCAGCTGGGCGGGGCGGTCTCGATCCAGGAGACGGGGGCCGGGCTCGTCCGCCCCT
This sequence comes from uncultured bacterium, assembly GCA_947493945.1. Lineage (GTDB taxonomy): Bacteria > Bacteroidota > Rhodothermia > Rhodothermales > Rubricoccaceae > Rubrivirga. Next base: position 74,533 of record CANLSR010000002.1, read on the forward strand.
ACGAGCGGGTCGAGCTCCAGTCCGTCTCGGCCGACGCCGGCGTACCGGCCCAGCCCGGCGCCTACTCGGCCGGCTCCAGCCAGGTGCGCGGCTCGGTCGTGGTCCGGTACGCGCTGGAAAACTGATGCCCAATCCCCCCGTCCCGTACCGCACCGCTCGCTGGACGGAAGAAGAGATGGAGGCCCGCGCCGACGCGTTTTTCCACGAGATGGACGCCCGCCGCTCGGTCCGTCACTTTAGCGACCGCCCGGTTCCGCGACGGCTGATCGAGCGCGCCATCGAGACGGCCTCGACGGCGCCCAGCGGGGCGCACATGCAGCCGTGGACGTTCGTCGCCGTCTCCGACCCGGACCGCCAGCGGTGCATCCGCGAGGCCGCCGAGGCGGAGGAGCGGGCCAGCTACGGCGGCCGCATGAGCGCCGAGTGGGTCGAGGCGCTGGCGCCGCTCGGCACCGACTGGCGGAAGCCGTTCCTGGAGACCGCGCCCTGGCTCGTGGTGCTCTTCGCCCAGCGCACCGGCCGGAACGCGGCCGGCGGCAAGCGCAAGCACTACTACGTCCAGGAAAGCTGCGGCATCGCCGCCGGCCTGTTCGTCGCCGCGCTGCACCACGTGGGCCTGGCGACGCTGACGCACACGCCGTCGCCCATGCGGTTCCTGTCGGAGATCCTGGAGCGGCCGCCCAACGAGGCGCCCTACGTCCTGCTCCCGGTCGGCTTCCCGGCGCCGGACGCGACGGTGCCGGACCTGGCCCGCAAGCCGCTCGATCAGGTCTCGGTCTGGTTCGAGTCACCGTAGCGCGCCGATGCGCCCCCTGCGGTCCCGCCTGGACGTTTCGGTAGGGGCGTATGGCCATACGCCCCTACGCACCCAACCGGACCAGCGCTTGACCTGAGCCGCCAGTGGCCGATAGACCTAGGGCACCCGCCCGTTGTCCGTGCCCGCTCCCGTCTCATCCCGCGCCCCGCTGGCGGTCCCGCTCGCCGAGCCGGACGCCTCCGAGCCGGGCGATGTCGGCGAGACGCTGCACGGCTGGGTGGCCGAGCTGCTGCCGTTCCGGCGCGGCATCACCGGCGACGGGCTCCGCGAGACCCTGCGCTGGATCGGAGGCCGCGTGCCGCTCCGCCTGACCGAGGTCGCCAGCGGGACGCCGGTCTTGGACTGGACCGTCCCGCCCGAGTGGCGCGTGACCGACGCCTACCTCGCCGTCGGCGGGCGCCGCGTGGTCGACTGGGCCGAGAGCCCGCTGCACCTGGTCCAATACTCGGGGCCCGTCCGCGAGACGATGCCGCTGCGGGCGCTGCGGGCGCACCTGCACACTCTCCCCGACCAGCCAGGTCTCATCCCGTACCGGACCGCGTACTACGCCCCGGCGTGGGGTTTCTGCCTGTCCCACGACGCGCTCGACGCGCTGGCGGCCGAGGTCGGCGAGGAAGGACGGGTGGAGGTGGTGATCGACGCCGAGCCGTTCGAGGGCAGCCTGAGCTACGGCGAGGTCGTGATCCCGGGCGGCACCGCCGACGAGATCCTGGTCTCGGCGCACGCCTGCCACCCGGCGCTCGCCAACGACAACGCGTCGTCGCTGGCCGTCGCGACGGCGCTCGCGCGGCGCCTGATGGACGGGCCGACGCTGCGCCACACCGTCCGCGTGCTGTTCGCGCCGGGCACCATCGGCGCCATCGCGTGGCTGGACCGCCAGCGCGCCGGGCTCGCGCGGATCCGCCACGGGCTGGTGCTCGCCAACCTGGGCGACCGGGGCGGGTTCACCTACAAGCGGACGCGCCGCGGCACGCTGGGCGCCGCGCCGCTGGCGGTCGACCGCGCCGTCGAGATCGTGATGCGCGACCGCGGCCACGGCCTCGACGTGCGGCCGTTCGAGCCCACCGGCTACGACGAGCGCCAGTTCGGCAGCCCCGGCTTCGACCTGCCCGTCGGGCGCCTGACGCGGACGCCCCACGGCGAGTACCCCGAGTACCACACCTCCGGCGACGACCTCGACCTGGTCTGCCCCGACGCGCTGGCGGAGTCTCTCGGCGCGGTCGAGGCCGTCGTCCAGACGCTGGACGGCGACGCGGTCTACCGCAACACGCAGCCCTACGGCGAGCCTCAACTAGGCCGGCGCGGATTGTACGCCGCGCTGGGAGGCGCGGCGCACGGACCGGAGGCGCAGCAGGCGGTGCTGTGGGCGCTCAACCTGTCCGACGGGTCGCACTCGCTCCTGGACGTGGCCGAGCGCTCCGGGCTCCCGTTCGGCGCCGTCCGACAGGCGGCCGACCGATTGATCGAGGCCGGACTCCTCGCCGTGCCCCGCGCGGCCACACCCACCGCCAGCGGCCGGCGCTCGCGCCCGCTCCACCCGTGATGCGCCCCGACCCGGACCACGCACGCTTTGCCGCCAGCCGCGCCCACCAGGCCCGCGCGCACCGCCGGATCCCGGGCGGCGCCCACACCTACGCCCGCGGCGACGACCAGATGCCGGAGTGGATGCCGGTCGTGATCGACCGCGGCGCCGGCGCTCACGTCTGGGACCTCGACGGCAACCGCCTGATCGAGTACGGCCAGGGACTGCGCGCGGTCACGTTGGGCCACGCCGAGCCCCGGGTCTCCGCCGCCGCCGCCGAGTGGCTGGGCCGAGGCGCCAGCTTTTCGCGACCGTCGCGGATCGAACTGGAAGCCGCCGACACGTTCCTCGACCTCGTCGGCGCCCAAACGGTCAAGTTCTGCAAGGACGGCTCGTCGGCGACCACGGCGGCCGTCAAGCTGGCGCGCGCCGCGACCGGCCGAGACATCGTCGCCATTTGCACCGACCACCCGTTTCTGTCCCAGGATGACTGGTTTATCGCGACCACGCCGCTGGCGGCCGGCGTTCCCCAGGCCGTCCGCGACCTGACCGTGGGCTTCCCCTACGGCGACCTCGCCGCGCTGGCGGACGTGCTGGACCGGCACCGGCCGGCGTGCGTGGTGATGGAGGCCGTCCGCGACGAGGCCGACCCGACGGCCTACCTCCGGGCCTGCGTCCGGCTGTGCCGCGAGCGCGGCGTCGTGTTCGTGCTGGACGAGATGATCACCGGCTTCCGGTGGCACGCCGGCGGCGCCCAGGGCCTCTACGGCCTCGACCCCGACCTGTCGGCGTGGGGCAAGGCGCTCGGCAACGGCCACTCGGTCAGCGCGCTCGCCGGCCGCCGCGACCTGATGGCGATGGGCGGGCTGGCGGCGCCCGCCGAGCGCGTGTTCCTGCTCTCGTCCACGCACGGCGCCGAGACGCACAGCCTGGCCGCGGCCGTCGCCGCCATGCAGATCGCCCGGGACGAGGACGTCGCGAGTCAACTGATGCGCCAGGGCGCCCGGCTGCGCCGAGGCGTCGCCCAGGCCGTCCGCCAGCGGGGCGTGGAGGGCCTCGTGGGGACCAAGGGGCGCGACTCCAACCTGGTCTTTTTCACGCGCGACCGCGACGGCCGTGCGTGCCAGTCCTACCGCACGCTGTTCCTGCAGGAGCTGACGCGGCGTGGCGTGCTGGCGCCGTCGTTCGTCGTCACCACCGCCCACACCGACGCGGTCGTGGACCAGACCGTCGACGCCGTCGCCGGCGCGCTGGCGGTCTACACCCAGGCGCTCGACGCCGGCACGACAGACGGCTTCCTGGTGGGCCGGCCCGTCCAGCCCGTCTTCCGGCCGCGTGTCGGGGCCGTGTGGACGGACAACGCCGCCGTCCCTGCCCATTCACCCTCACCACCGAACCCATGAAAGTCGTCCTGTTCTGCGGAGGCACGGGGATGCGCATCCGAGACCACTCGGGGCCCATCCCCAAGCCGATGGTCCAGGTGGGCTACCGGCCCATCCTGTGGCACCTGATGAAGTACTACGCCCACCACGGCCACAAGGACTTTGTCCTGTGCCTCGGCCACGGCGCCGACCACGTCAAGCGCTACTTCGTGGACTACGACGAGACGGTCTCCAACGACTTCGTGCTGACCGGCGGCACCGACGTGGAGCTGATGCGGTCCGACATCCACGACTGGCGGATCACGTTCGTCGACACCGGGCTGGCGACCGTGGTGGGCGAGCGGCTGACGGCCGTCCGCGAGTTCCTGGACGGCGACGAGTGGTTCCTGGCCAACTACGCCGACGGCGTCAGCGACGCGCCCCTGGACGACGTGATCCGCGTCGCCCAGCAGTCGGGCCGCGCGGCGACGTTCCTGGGCGTCCGGCCCAACTACACGAGCCACGTGATCCAGGCCGACGCCAGCGGCGCGGTGACCGACGTCCAGCACGTGACCGAGATCGGTCTCCGCATCAACGGCGGCTTTTTCGTCTTCAACCAGCGCGTGTTCGACTACATCCAGCCCGGCGAGGACCTGATGGAGCAGCCGGCGCACCGCATGGCCGCCGACGGCCAACTGGGAACGTATCCCTACGAGGGGTTCTGGGCGTGCATGGACACGTTCAAGGAAAAGAAGATGCTGGAGGACATCTACAACGCCAACGTGGCGCCCTGGGAGGTGTGGGGCGACCGGCGCACGATGGGCGACGGCGCTCCAGGAGCCAGCGTGTTCGCGCCGTCCGCCACGGGTTGATGTTCGGCCTCGACCCGGCCCTGGGACGCGACCGGCCGCTGCGCGTGGCGTGCCTGGGCGCCCACGCCGACGACATCGAGATCGGGGCCGGGGGGACCGTGCTCCGCCTGCTGCGCGAGCGCCCCCGCGTCCAGGCCACCGTCGCCGTGCTGTCTGGCGACTCGGTCCGCGCCGCCGAGGCGACCGCCAGCGCGGCGGCGTTCTGGGCTGGCGCCGAGTCTCTGGAGGTTCACGTAATGAGCTACCAAGACGGGTTTTTTCCCCAGCAGGACAGGGAGATCAAGGAGTGGGCTCGGGCGACGCTCGAACCGGTCCGCCCCCACCTGGTGCTCACGCACCGCCGCGACGACGCCCACCAGGACCACCGCGCGGTCGCCGAGCTGTCGTGGCAGACGTTCCGCGGCGCGCGCCTGGCGGAGTACGAGGTGCCCAAGTGGGACGGCGACCTCGACCGGCCCAACGCCTACGTCGCGCTGGACGCCGAGACGGTGGGCCGGAAGCTGGCGCTGCTCGCCGAGCACTTTCCCAGCCAGCACGGCCGCGGCTGGTACGACGACGAGACGTTCCGGGGCCTGGCCCGCCTCCGAGGCGTCGAGGCGGGCGCCCGCTACGCCGAGGCGTTCCACTGCGCGAAGGTGGTCTGGTGACGGCGCTCGGGCCGGTCGGCACGCGCGTCGCCGGCGTCCGGCCCGACTCTGAATACGTACCTGTTGGCGTCGCGCGCCGATGTCTCATGGCCCACATGATCTGAGGCGTGGACCGCTGGCGTAGCTCTTGATTCCTCCGGGATGCTCACCGCGCGTATGCATGGAAACCGTTTCGCTAGCCTCCGGCCGCTCGTTCTCCCAGCATCACGCCCTGGCCCTCACGGGGCAGCGCAGCTATGCCCGCCAGCGGCTCGCCAACAGCCTGGCCCTGGCGACGGCCGAGCTGGTGGCGCTGGCGCTGGCGCTGGGGGCCGCCGGCTGGGTCCGCCAGTCGGTCACGGGCGAGAGCGGCCCCGTGCTCGGGCTGGCGTGGGCCGTGCTGCCGCTCTACCTCGGCGCGTCCGGGATGGCGGGCCTGCTGCCGGGCTGGGGGCACGGCGCCGTCGAGGAGGTCCGCCGCGTGGTGCTGGTGCTGCTCGGCGTGTTCGCGCTCACGGCGGTCGGCCTGTTCCTGCTCCACGTCAACGCCGCCGGCGCGCCCGCGTCGAGCCGGCTGACGCTGGGCCTGGCCGCGCTCGTGGCGCTGGCGGCGGTGCCGGCGGCGCGGTGGAGCGCCAAGTCGGCCCTGGTGCGCCGGGGCGCGTGGGGCGTGCCGGCGGTGGTCTACGGCGCCGGGGTGGCCGGCGCGCGCATCGTGCGCCAGCTCCAGGAGGAGCGCGGCTGCGGCTACACGCCCGTCGCCGTGTTCAGCGACCGGCCGGACGACTGGGGCGGCTACCTGGACGCGGTCCCCATCGTCGGCGACACGTCGCAGGTGACGTCCAAGGCGGCCGTGGCGTTTCTGGCGATGCCCGAGGCCCACCGCGACCGACAGATCGAGCTGCTCGAGGGCCCGCTCTCCTCCTACCGCACCGTGGTGGTGTTGCCCGACCTGTTCGAGGCGCCGAGCCTGTGGGTCACGCCGCGCGACTTTTCCGGCGTGCTGGGCCTGGAGGTGTCGTCCACGCTCACGCGCGTGGTGCCCCGGCTGGTCAAGCGCGGCGTCGACCTGGCCGTCGTGCTGCTGCTGGCGCCGCTGTGGCTGCCGCTCGTCGCCGGGCTGGCGGTCTGGGTCTGGCTGGGCGACCGCGGGACGGCGTTCTACGGCCAGCCTCGGATCGGGCAAGACGGGCGGACGTTCACGGCGCTCAAGCTCCGCACGATGGTCCCCGACGCCGACGAGGTGCTCCGCCACGCGCTCGACGCGGACCCGGCGCTGGGCGCCGAGTGGGCGGCGCACTTTAAGCTGGCGCGCGACCCGCGCATCACGGCGGCCGGTCGACTGCTGCGCCGGTCCAGCCTGGACGAGCTGCCCCAACTGGTCAACGTGCTCCGGGGCGAGATGAGCCTGGTCGGCCCGCGACCGCTGCCCGACTACCACCACCAGCAGCTGAGCGAGCGCGTACGCGCACTCCGCGAGCGCGTCAAACCCGGCATCACGGGCCTGTGGCAGGTCAGCGGGCGGAGCGACGCGGGCACGCGCGGCATGGAGCGTTGGGACCCGTACTACGTCCGCAACTGGTCGCCCTGGCTGGACGCGGTGATCCTGGTGCGGACCGTCCGCGTGGTCGCCTACGGATCGGGCGCTTACTGAGCCGGGGGCGGCTTTAGCGGCGGAGGGTCGTCGGTCAATTCGGCCCGGTCGACGGGCGCCGGCGGCTCCACCCGCCGCTCGTCCGTGTCGGGCGTCGCGTGCGCCGACGCCTCGCTTGAGCCCTCCGCCAGCGGGGCGGCTTCGTCTGCAGGGAGGGCGCCGCCCGGCTCGCCGGCGGCGTCCGCCAGCGGGGTGGAGGCTTCGTCGGCGGATGGCTCGTCGGTGGCCTCCACGTCATCGGGCGCCTCGTCCTCCACGCCTTCCGAGGCCTCCGCATCTTCCAGGTCCGCGTCGTCGATGTCGGGGTGGTCGGTGAACGGCGGCGGCGGCTGGCGGAGCACCTCGGCGACGGCGGCCTCCAGCTCAGCCACCTCGTCCATGTCGATGTCGCCCTCGCCGCGCCACGCGATCCGGCCGTCGCGGGCGACCAGGATCGGGTACACGTCGCCGGTCTTGACCTGGAGCGCCTTGCGGAACGACTTGACGTCGGCGTAGATGGGGACCGTGCGCGTCCGCTCCTCCTCGGTCTCGATCTGGCCCCGGATGCCCATCGTGGCCAGCCCGCCGAGCAGCTTGAGCTTGGAGTTGACCACCGGCACCTCGACCACGGCCAGCCGCCCGTCCGAGCCCTCGGCGATCCGGTCGCCCAGCCGGGCCCACTGGTCCGAGAGCGGGTCGAGCTCGTCCTGGAACGACACGATCAGGAGCGTCGCGTCGGCCGGGAGGTCGTCCGGAAAGCGGACGTCGGTGCCGTCCAGGCGCTTGCCCGCAACAACGGGGAAGTGGGACGGGGGCTCGGAGGAGAACAGACCCATAAGTCAGGTGAGTCGGGCGCGGAGGGGCGGCAAGCTACGCGCGGCCTGGGGGCGGCCGCTGCGGCTGGGCGGTCGCGGCGGCCGGCCGCTACGGCTGCGCGCCCGAGGCGGACAGGGACGGGTCGGGCGATGCCGCCGGTCGCCCCATTCGGGGCAGGCCCCGCGCGATGGCGATGAGCACCACCGCGACCACGGCGACGCCCAAGAAGCCCGCGCGGTAGCCGGCCGCTGGCGTCCCGCCCGAGACGGCCGCCGCGCCGAGGGCCGCCGCGCCCACCAGCTGCCCCACGCTGATGAAGAGCGTCGAGAGGCCCTGGGCCACGGTCCGCTCCTCGACCTGGGCCTCGTTGAGCAGGATGTAGCTCAGCGACGAGCCGAGCACGCCCGCCAGCCCGACCCCGAGCGCCACCGTTCCGGCGATGTGGACGCCCAGGCCCGGTGCGACCGCGACCGTCGCCAGCCCCGCCGCCACCAACACCATCGCCACCGTGACCACGGGCCGCGGGCCGACCCGGTCCAGCAGCCGGCCCGCCAGCGGCGAGCCCACCGTGACGCCCGCCACCAGCGGCAGCAAGAGGTACGAGCCCTGCGACTTGGTCACGCCAAACGCCTCGACCGCGTAGGCCGACAGGAACACGAACGTGGCCTCGACCAGCCCGGCGCCGACCGCCAGCGCGCACGCGATCCAGACCGGCCGCCTTGCCATCAGCGACGGCCGGATGAGCGGCGCCTGCGCCCGCCGCTCGGTCTGGACGAACACGGGGAGCAGCACCGCCGCCAGCGCCAGCGGCGCCCAGACGACGGGCCGGGCCAGGCTGGCGAGCACCGCGGCCGTGTCCAGCCCGCTCAGCCCGACGACGAGCGCCGCCAGCAGCAGCACCAACACGCCGATCCCCAGCGCGTCGAGCGGGCGCGGCGTCTGGGCGCGCGTGTTGGGCAGCGCGCGCGCGCTGAGCACGAACACGAGCGCCGCCAGCGGCAGCGAGATCGCGAACAGCCACCGCCAGCTGGCCACCGAGAGCAGGACGCCGCCCACGATCGGCCCCACCAGGAACGCCACGCCGAACACGGCGCCGAGCAGGCCGAGTGCCCGCCCGCGCTCTTGGGGCGGGTAGACGTCGCCCACGACGGCGCTGGCGACGGGGAAGATGCCGCTCGCGCCCAGCCCCTGCATCACGCGGCCCGCCAGCAGCACGCCGAACGACGGCGCCAAGCACACGACCACGGTGCCGGCGGCGAACAGCGCCACGTCCGCGAGGTAGACCGTCCGGCGGCCGATGCGGTCGGCGAGCGACGCCATGACGGGCAGGCCGGTCAGGTTGGCGAGCACGAACGCGGTGAACGTCCAGGCGACGGCGCGCTCGTCGAGGGCGAACGTCTCGCGCAGCGCCGGGAGCGCCGGCCCCACGATGGCGATGTCGAGCGCCGCGAGCAGCGTGCCCAGGAACAGGACGCCCAGCAGGCGGCGCGGGCGGTCGGCGGTGTCGGACATGAGGTGGGGGAGGTGTTCGGGCACGGCACGCGCCGCTCATCGGAGCCGCCAGCCGCTGGCGGTCGCGGTCGGGCTCGACCCGCTGAGGGCGGCCGGCGGCGGGCCGTGCGTGGTCGACCGCTACAGCGTGGCGAAGGCGGAGCGGAAGGCTTGGGCCGCCTGCTCGACCACCTCGGGCGTGTGCGCGCTCGACGTAAAGCACGCCTCGAACGGCGACGGCGGCAGGTAGACACCGCGGTCCAGCAGCAGCCGGTGCAGGCGCGCGAACGCGGCCTTGTCGCTCCGGGCAGCGCTGGCGTAGTCGGTCACGGGCTGGTCGGTCAGGAAAAAGCCGAACATGGCGCCGACGGCGTCGGTCTGGACCGGGACGCCGGCGGTGTCGGCGGCGTCCTGGATGACCTGGGCCGTGGCCCGGGCCGCCTCGCTAGCGAGCGCCCACGCGCCGGTGGCCTGGGCCTCGCGGAACAGGGCCAGCCCGGCGGCCATCGCGAGCGGGTTGCCGGACAGCGTGCCGGCCTGGTACACCGGCCCTTCGGGCGCCATCATCTGCATGACGTCCGCGCGCCCGCCGTAGGCGCCCACGGGGAGCCCGCCGCCGATCACCTTGCCCAGGATGGTGAGGTCGGGCGTGACGCCGAACAGCGCCTGGGCGCCCCCCTCGTGCACGCGGAAGCCCACCATCACCTCGTCGAACACCAGGAGCGCGCCGTGCTGGCGGGTGACCTCGCGGAGGAGCTCCAAAAAGCCCTCGGCTGGCTGGACGAACCCCATGTTGCCCGCGATGGGCTCCACGAGCACGGCCGCGATGTGCTCACCCTCGCGCCTGAACAGGTCGCGGATGGCGTCCGCGTCGTTGAACGGGGCCACCAGCGTGTCGGCGGTGACGGCGGCGGGCACGCCGGGCGAGTCGGGCAGGCCCAGCGTGGCGACGCCACTTCCAGCCTTGGCCAAAAGCAGGTCGGCATGGCCGTGGTAGTGGCCGTCGAACTTGACCACCTTGTTGCGCCCCGTGAACGCGCGCGCGGCGCGGACGGCGCTCATGGCGCCCTCGGTGCCCGAGTTGACGAACCGCAGCCGCTCCATCGACGGGTAGAGGGCCTGGATCGTCTCGGCCAGGTCCACCTCCAGCGGGCTCGGTGCGCCGAACGACGTGCCCCGGGCCGCCTGCTCCGCGATGGCCCCGACCACCGCCGGCGCCGCGTGGCCCAGCAGCAGCGGCCCGAACGACATCACGTAGTCGATGTAGCGGTGGCCGTCCACATCGACCATGTAGGCGCCCTCGCCGCGGTCGATAAAGCGCGGCGTGCCGCCGACGGACTTGAAGGCGCGGACGGGCGACGAGACGCCGCCGGGCATCAGGGCCTGGGCTTGGGCAAAGAGGTGTTCGGAGCGGTCGGTGGTCAGAGCAGTCATCGTGAGAGAGCGTCGAGAAGAGAGTCGGCAGCGGCGGTGGCTCCTGCGATCACGTCGGGCAGGCCGACGCCGCGGAGCGCCGCACCGGCCAAGGTCAGGTGCGGGTGGCGAGCGAGCGCCGCGTCCAGGTCGGCCATTCGGGCCGGGTGGCCCAGGGTGTACCTCGGCGACGCGGCCCGCCAGCGCTGCACGGCCGTAAAGGTGGGGCCGCCGTCCAGCCCGAGCCGCTGGCGGAGGTGATCGAGCGCGGCGTCCAAGAGCTCGGCGTCGCCGGCCGACGCCGCCAGCTCGGGGCGCAGGAACACCCGGGCAAGGTCGTGGCCGGGCGGCGCGGCGCCGGCGTGCTTGCGCGAGAGCAGGGTCACCGCCTGGACCGGCCCGCCCTCGCGGCGCGGGACGAGCCAGCCCGACACGTCGGGGACGGCGGCGCGCGCGGTCTCGAACCCGACGAGGGCGACGGCGGCGTTGCCCATCGGGACGTCGGCCAGCGGCGCGGCGATCGCGGGGTCGAGCGGAGCCAGCACGCGGGCCGCGGCCGGCGCGGGCAAGGCCACCAGCAATTGGCGAGCCTGGGCCGTGTCCCCGGCGGCCGTCCGCGCCCAGAACCCGTCGGCGTCAGTGCCGACCGCCTCGACGGGCGCCTCGGTCTGGAGGTCGACGCCGCGCTGGCGGAGCGCGTCGGCGGCGGCGGCGGGCAGCCGGTCCATGCCGCCGACGGGCCGCTGGAACGGGGACGCAGCGGCGCCTTTGGCGGCCGCGCGCCGCCAGTCCAGCAGCGCGCCCTGGCGCTCGCGCGCGTGCAGGTGCGGGAGCGTGGCCTGGACCGAGATCGGCCCGGCGTCGGCGCCGTAGAGGCCGCCCAGCAGCGGCTCGATCAGCCCTTCCCACGCGCCGCGCCCAAAGCGGCGGACGGCGAACAGCTCCAGGCTCTCGTCGTCGTCGGCCCCGCGGCGGCGGACGAACGGCTCGGCGGCGGCGCGGAGCCGGGCCGCCAGCGGCAGCGCCGGCGTGGTCAGGAGCGGGCCGAGGTGGCCGGGCACCAGCCCCGACAGCCCGGCCGGCAGCGGGTGCAGCCGCCCGCCGCGCTGGATCAGCGCGCCGCCCCGGGCCGGCGCCGTCTCGACGCCCAGCCGCGCCGCCAGCTGGGCCGCGGCGGGCTTGCGGACCAAGAACACGTCCGGCCCCACGTCGGCGGTGAACCCGTTGCCGCGCAGCGTCTTGACCACCCCGCCCAGCCGGCCGGACGCCTCCAGCAGACGGACGCTCCGGCCCGCATCCGCCAGCCGCAGCGCGGCCGCCAGCCCGGCCATGCCTCCGCCGAGAACGAGGACGTCAGAGCGTGTCATGGGGTGGAGAGGGGCGTCGGTGCGGCGCCAGGCCCCGCCCGGCTGGCGGCGCCAGCGGACGGCGAGCTAGGCGTGGGTCAGGGTGCCCTCGGGCATCGGCATCGTCGGCGCCCCGGCGGAGGCGGCCCGCACGTCGGACTCGATCCAGCCCGCCCCGGCCGCCTGGCCCTCCACCAACTCGGCGATGAGCCGGGTAAACCGGGCGTCGTCGTTGAGCGACGGCGGGCGGACGAGCGTCATCCCGCGCTCCCCAGCGGCCTTTTGTGCCTCGATGTCGATGTCGAACAGGATCTCGACGTGGTCGCTCACGAACCCGATGGCCAGGCTCACCACCTTGTCGACGCCGCGCTCGTCCTGGAGCGCCGGCACGTGGTCCTCGAGTTGCGGCCCGAGCCACGGCTCTGGGCTGCGGCCCTCCGACTGGTAGCTCCAGCTCCACTGATCCTCTCGGAGCCCGGCGCGCTCGGCGATCAGCCGCGCGGTCGTCCAGAGCTGGTCCTGGTACGGGTCGCCCTCGCGGAGCACGCGCACCGGCAGGCTGTGGGCGCTCAGCACCACGTGGACGTCGTCGCGCTCGGCCTCGGGGAACTGCTCGATGCCTTGGCGGACGCGCGCCGCGAACGCCTCGATCAGCAGGTCGGCGTCGAAGTAGGCGTCGACGTAGGAGACGTCGATGTCGCCGCGGTAGAGGTCCAGGCCGGCCTTGACCTTGGCCTGGTACTTGGCGATCGACATGGACGAAAAGTGGGGCGCGAGCACGATGGCAACGGCCTGCTGGATGCCGTCGTCGATCATCTGCCCGACGGTCTCCTCGATCCACGGCGCCCAGTGGCGCATCCCGAGGTAGGCCCGGAAGCGCTCCGGCTGGCCGGGCGGGTTGAGGTGGGCCATCGCGCCCTCCACCTGCTGCTGGGTCAGGCCCATGATGGGCGAGGCGCCGCCGATCATGCGGTAGTTGTTGGTGATCTCGTCCAGCACGGCGCTCGTCGTCGGCCGCCCGTGACGGATGTCGGAGAGGTAGCCGGGGATCTCGTCGAGCGAGGCGGGGCCGCCGTAGGCCATGAACAGGACGCCGACGGGGGGTTTGGGGTCAGTCATTGGAGTGGGGGGCGTGCAGCTGGCGGAGGCGGTCCGCCAGCGGGGCGGGCGCTAGGCCGAGGTCCGCTCGCGGACGTAGTCGACCAGGCGCGCGACGGCGTCGGGCGGGGTGGCGGGGACCAGGCCGTGGCCGGTGTTGAACACGTAGCCGGTCGCGGGCGCCTCGGCCAGGACGCGGTCGGTCTGGGCCCGGAGCTCGCGCCACGGGGCCTGGAGCAGGTACGGGTCCAGGTTGCCCTGGATCGGCTTGCCGCCGACGCGCTCGCGCGCCTCGACGAGCGACGGCCCGGCGTCGATGCCGATCGCGTCGCCGCCGGCCGCGGCCACGGCGTCCAAGTGGCCCGCCGTGCCCGTCGTAAAGTGGACGACCGGCAGGCCGGTCCGCTGGGCGATGGCGATGAGCTTGGCCGTGTAGGGCGCCGCGTAGTGCTCGTAGTCGTAGCGCGACAGCGCGCCGGCCCACGAGTCGAACACCTGCAGCGCGTCGGCGCCGGCCCGTGCCTGCTCCGTCAGGAAGCTGCCGGCGACGGTCACCAGCTTGTCCATCAGGCGGCGCCAGGCGGCCGGCTCGTTGTACATGAACACGCGCGTCTTCTCGTACTTCTTGCTCCCGCCGCCCTCGATGGCGTAGGCCGCCAGCGTGAACGGGGCGCCCGCGAACCCGAGCACCGGCACGCCCAGCGGCTCCAACTCCGCCTTGACCAGCCGGATCGCCTCCGGCGTGTACACCATCGTCTCGCCGGCCGGCGGCGTCGCCAGCAGGTCCACGTCGCGCGTGGTCGAGATCGGGTTCTCGATCACCGGCCCGACGCCCTTCTCGAAGTGGAGGCCCAGGCCCATCGTCTGCAACGGCGGCAGCAGGTCGGAGTAGATCACGGCCGCGTCCAGGCCAAACCGGCGGATGGGCTGGAGCGTGATCTCGGCCGCGATCTCCGGCGTCTTGACCATCGTCAGGAAGTCGTGCTTCTCGCGGATGGCGCGGTACTCGGGCAGGTAGCGGCCGGCCTGCCGCATAAACCACACGGGGACGGCGTCGACGGGCTCGCCGCGCAGGGCAGCTAGAAATCGGGACATGAGAGGGGTTCGTGATGCGTGGTGCGTGATCTCCGTCTGGCGGCTCGGGCGGCTGGCGGTGCGCATCGCCAGCGGGGCGGAGGACAAGAGCCTCTGCCTGATTCCTATTTCCTAGGCTGAAGTCTCAAGGCTTCGCTCTGCGCTAATGCCCTGAGCCGGCGTGGTCCAGCGCCCAGGCGTAGGGGCCGGCGCTCTGCCACACGGCGCGGCCGACGAAAAAGGGACCCAGGCGGTCGATGAACTCGGCCGTCTGGCGCGTCGACCGCATCTTTTGGACGACGGCCGAGAGCGGGTGGAGCTCGCGCCCCACGAGCCCGGCCACGAAGTCGTTGTCGTTCGGGTCCAGGCCGTGGCACGCCAGGCGGACGTCGTGGGCCAGGTCGCCCTTGCCGAACGCGCGGCCGATGCCGCCGTGCTCCATCAGCATCCGGCGTTGCTCCTCGCGCGACTCGCGCTCGAACCGGCCGCTCCGCCGCAGCGGGTACCACACCGCCCACGGCCACGCCGGGTTGGCGATGGTGGCGACGGGCTTGGCGACGAGCGCGCCCACCAGGTCCTGCTCGTAGCCGATCGAGTACGTCCGCCCCAGCATCGTGAGGCTGGGCCGCGGCGTCAGGTCTCGGAACGGCGCCGACGAATGGAGCGCCCGCCCGTCCTCGACGAAAAACGCCGGGTCCTCGTGGAACGTGACCACGGCCACGCCCCGCGGGTCCTGGGCGCTCTGGTACACCGCGCCGCCCACGCCGGCCGCGTCGGCGGCCTCCGCCAGCGGGGCGGGGTCGGGGCAGCCGGTGTAGGCGAGCAGTTGCACGAACAGGCGCCGGTCGAGCGACTGGGGCGCGCCATCGGCCGTCTTGCCGCGCTCGGCCAAGCTGAGCCCGCCGTCGGCGGGGCCGGCGTCCCCGGCGGGGGAGCGTGCCGTCTGGATGTCGAGTGCCATTTTCAGTCGAGAATGAAAGTGGGGGTACGCCAGCCGGCGGCCGGGGATCGGGCGCGGGCTGGCTTCACGGAGTGTCCGCGCCCGGCTGGCGGTCAGCGCCAGCGGGTCAGGCCTCGGCCAGCCACCGCGCGGCGTCGAGCGCGTAGTAGGTGATCAGGACGTCGGCGCCGGCGCGGCGCAGGCTGGTCAGCGTCTCCAGGACGGCGCGGCGCTCGTCGAGCCAGCCCCGGGTGGCGGCGGCCTTGAGCATGGCGTACTCGCCCGAGACGTGGTACGCGCCGATGGGCCGGCCTGGAAACGCGTCCCGGATCTGGCGGACGACGTCGAGGTAGGCCACGGCCGGCTTGACCATCAGCAAGTCCGCACCTTGTTCGATGTCCAGCGCCGCCTCGCGGATCGCCTCCCGGGCGTTGGCCGGGTCCATCTGGTGCGTCCGGCGGTCGCCGAAGGCGGGCGCGCTGTCGGCCGCGTCGCGGAACGGGCCGTAGAACGCCGAGGCGTACTTGACGGCGTAGCTGAAGATGCCGACGTGGCCGAAGCCCTCGGCGTCGAGCCCCTGGCGGATGGCGCCCACGACGCCGTCGATCATCGACGACGGCGCGACGAGATCGGCCCCGGCGCGGGCGTGGCTGACCGCCGCGGCGACGTGCTGCGGCAGCGACGCGTCCAGGTCCAGCCCGCCGTCGAAGCCGATAAAGCCGCAGTGCCCGTGGTCGGTGTACTCGCACAGGCAGACGTCGGTGATGACGGCGATCTCGGGCACCTCGTCCTTGATCGCGCGCGTGGCCTGCTGCACGGCCTCGGCGTCGTCGCTGGCCGCCGAGCCCTGGGCGTCTTTGCGGTCGGGGATGCCGAACAGGAGCACGCCGCCCACGCCCGCCTCCGCCGCCGCCTGGGCCTGGCGGACCGCCTGGTCCGGCGACAGTTGGAACACGCCGGGCATCGACGCGATCTCGTCGCGCACGCCGTGTCCTCCGCGCACGAACAGCGGGAGCACGAACGAGGCCGGGTCGAGGCGCGTCTCGCGCACCAGCCGGCGCACCGCCGCCGACTGGCGGAGCCGCTGGGGACGGTCGGGGCTGGGGATCGGGGGGAGGAGGTCGACCATTAGGAAAAGAGCGTGTCGAGGGTGGCGAGCAGTCCGCCGACGGTGTGGGGATCGGCGACGGCGTCGGCGGTCAGTCCGAACGGCGCGAGCGCCTGGGCCGTCACCGGGCCGATGGCGACCAGCGCGGCGTCGGACAACGCGGAGGGGTGGGGGGCGGCGTCCAAAAACCCCCGCGTGGTCGAGGGCGAGGTAAACGTGATCGCGTCCGGCCGCGCCGCCAGCGCCTGGCGGACGGCGCCGGGGTCGGCCTCGGTCAGCGTCCGGTACGCCGTCACGTCGCGGACGTCGGCCCCGCGCGCCGCGAGGCCGCTGGCGATGGCCTGGCGGCCGATGTGGGAGCGCAGCAGGACCACGCGGTCGCCCCGGTCGAGCGGGAGCTCCGCGACGAGGGCGTCGCCGATGGCTTGGCGCGGCACGAAGTCGACCGGCGCGCCGGCGTCGCGCAGCGCGTCCGCGGTGCCCGAGCCGACCGCTGCCACGCGCAGCGACGCGGGCGCCCCGTCGGGCCACGCCTGCCGGATGGCGCCCCAGCCGTACTCGACGCCGGTCGCGCTTGTGAACACGACCCAGGCCGCCCGGTCGACCTCGCGGGCCGCGTGCGCCAGCGGGCCGGGGTCGGCGGCGGGCAGGAACCGGATCGACGGGACCACGAGCGGCGTCGCGCCGCGCTGGCGGAGCCCTCCGGCGAGCGAGGCCGCCTGCTCTTCGGCGCGCGTGACCACGACCCGGCGGCCGTCCAGCGTCCGGGCGGTCGGGGCGTCGCGCGTGGGGCGGGCGTCGGTCATGGGAGCAAGGCGCCGGCGCCGTCGGCGAGCGCCTTTTCAGCGGCGCGCTGGCCGAGCGACGCGCCCGAGCCGCGCGCGTCGTCGGACGCGAACGGCCCATCTATCTCGACCTCGACCGCCCGCGCCCCGTCGGTCGAGACCACGCGCGTGCGGAGGTGGAGGCGGTCGCCGTCGACGGTCCCGAGCGCGGCGATGGGGGCGCTGCACCCACCGCCCAGGCCGGCCAGGAAGGCGCGCTCGGCGGTGACGGCGGCCCGCGTCGGGGCGTGGTCCAAGGCGGAGATCCACCGGAACACGTCGGCGTCGTCGCGGCGCACCTGGACGCCCAGCGCGGCCTGGCCGGGCGCCGGGAGCATGACGTCCAAGGGGAGCACGGACGCGGCGCGGCCGGCGATCTCCAGCCGCTCCAGCCCGGCCAGCGCCAGGACGCCGGCGTCGTAGCCGCCCTCCTCGACCTTGCGGATCCGCGTCTCCACGTTGCCGCGGATGGAGCGGATCACCAGGTCGGGCCGCTGGCGCAGGATCTGGGCGCCGCGCCGGAGGCTGCTCGTGCCCACGCTGGCGCCCAGCGCCAGCCCGTCGAGCGTGTCGCCCGTCGGGCAGATCCAGGCGTCGCGCGGGTCGGCCCGCTCGGTCGTCGCGCCGACGGTGAGCCCGTCGGGGTCGTCGGTGGGCAAGTCCTTGAGCGAGTGGACGGCCAGGTCGATGCGGCCGTCGAGCAGCGCGCCCTCCAGCTCCAGCGTGAACAGCCCCTTGCCGCCGATCTCGGGGAGCGGCTTGTCGAGCGTCTTGTCGCCCTTGGTCACAAACGGGACCAACTCGACCCCGAGCCCAGGCCACGCGGCGCGGAGCGCGTCGGCCACGTGGTCGGCCTGCCACTGGGCCAGTCGGGACGTGCGGGTGCCGAGTCGGAGGCTAGTCATGGTCGAGGGCGAACAGGCGCCGGAGGTCGTCCTCGGCCAGGCCGTCGGTGCGTTGGCGGAGCGAGGCGGTAAGGTCGTGGAACAGGCGCGTCGTGAGCGTCCGCGTCAGCGTGTCGGGGTCGCTGCACCGCGGCACGTGGCCCGGCTCGGGCTCGCACGTGCGGTCGGCGCACCGGCCGCAGACGTGGGCCACCGTCTCGCTGCGGACGCGCTCGGCCTGCCGCCGCAGGTCGGCGATCAGCGCCTCGCGCCGGAGCCCGTCGAGCTCGACGAGGAGGTCGCGGAGCTCGGCCTCGACCAAGCCCGTCGCTTGGGGCACGGCGGCCCGGCGCGCTTCGAGCCTAGCGTCCACCACCTGGCCCAGCGCGTCGATGTCGTGGAGCGCGACGCCCGGGATCCGGCCGATCTCGTCCGGCACGTTACGCGGCACGCCGAGGTCGATCACCGTCCGGGCGCGGCCGTCGCTCCAGGCGCCCCGGGCCACGCCGACCGGGAGCGCGAGCCGGTCGGTCGACGCGAACACGACGTCGGCGCGGCCGAGGTGGTGGGCCAGGTGCTCCGGCCGGAGCACGCGGAATCCGACGTGCTCCGGGGCGTGCGCGGAGACGAGCGTGAGCTGGGCCAGCCCCGTGCCCTGGAGCTGGTTCATCAGCAGGCGGCCGATCTGGCCGCCCCCGATCACGAAGGCGTGCCGCCCCCCGAGCCCCCCCGCCTCGTCCGCCAGGCGAACGGCGGCCGAGGCCGTCGAGGCGGCGCCCCGGCCCAGCCCCGTCCGCTGGCGGACCCGCCGGCCGGCCCGGACGGCCGCCGCCAGCGACAGGCGGAGGGCGGGGGACAGGGTGCCGGCCGCCTGGGCGGCGGCGCGCGCGCGGCGCACCTGGCCCAGGATCTGGGCCTCGCCCAGCACCGCCGACTCCAGCCCCGACGCCACGCGCAGGAGGTGGCGGAGCGCCTCGGCGTCGGCCCGCGTCGCGAACACGTCGCCCGGCGCGTCGGGCCGCAGCGCCGCCAGGTGCGCGCGCGTCCAGGCCGCCAGCGCGTCGGGCTCGCGCGGGCCGGAGACCACCACCTCGACGCGGAAGCACGTCGAGAACACGCACGCGCCCAGGCCGTCGTGGCGTGCGGCCCGGTACAACTCGGCCGCGTCGCCGGCCGTGAGCGCCCACGACTCGCGCGTGGCGACGGCCAGGCCCTCACCATCGAACCCCAGGACGACGACGTGCTCCTGCTCGGTCATGCGTCGGGCTCCTCGTAGGCCTCGGCGATGGTCATCTGGACCGTGTTCATGAACTCGTTGACCGACCGCACCAGCGCCACGGGGTCGGCGTCGTCCCCAAAGCGGGGCCGGAACGCGGTCGATTCGGTGAGCACGTCGCGGAAAAAGAGCGTCGCCCGCAGCGCCTCGGTCAGGCGCAGCCCGCGGTCCTTCATGTCTAGGGCGTAGCCCCACGACAGCCGGCGGACCTCGGCCTCCCGCGCCTCCGGGTCGCCCTGGCCGGCCACGTGGCGCAGCAGCAGGCCCATCAACTGGCGCCCGGTCTCACGCCGGTGCGCGCGGCTGTCGTTCGACAGCGACTGGTTCCATGCCGCGCTGGGGTTCGACTGGATCTCGTAGCGGGTATGGACGACGGCGTGCTCGGCCCAGGCTTGGTCGGCCGGGCTCGCGTCCGACGCCGGCTCCAACGGGTCGGGGGCGGGCGCGTCGTGTTCGGACATCCGCTCCCGCCGGAGGCCCTCGATGGCGGCCACCGAGATGCGCCGGTGCCCGCCCGGCGTCCGGACGACCGCCAGCACGCCGTCCGCCGTCCAGCGCCTCACCGTGCTCACGTGGACGCCCAGCCGCTCGGCCGCGGCGCCGACGCTGAGGAGGGGCGTGCTGGTTGACATTGCGCAGGATTGAGTAGGTATCGAAGCTAGCGAATCGGCCCGGCTCGCGCGGTGAAAGCATCATGCGGCTCGCCTCACCCTCCGGCCCCAGGCCGTCCGCTACCCCAGGTTCACCCGGGGCCCCTGCCGTGCCCGTCCGCCCGGCACGCCGGAACGCCCCCGGGCGGCGCGAGCTTGCTGAGGCGCCGGGCTCCACGCGCGACCGACGTAAGGGGCGCGCGTGTGGCCCGACGCCGGCTGGACCCGCCGCCGGCTGGCGGCGACGGTGCGCCAGCCGCCGGCTCAGCGCTAGAACCGGAACGCGTCCATGCCCGGGTACACCGCCGAGGCCCCCAGGAGCTCCTCGATGCGGAGCAGCTGGTTGTACTTGGCCAGCCGGTCGCTGCGCGAGGCCGAGCCGGTCTTGATCTGGCCGCAGCCGGTCGCCACCGCGAGGTCGGCGATGGTCGTGTCCTCGGTCTCGCCCGAGCGGTGGCTGAGCACCGAGGCGTAGGAAAAGTGGTGCGCCAGCTCGACCGCCTCCAGCGTCTCGGTCAGCGTGCCGATCTGGTTAGGTTTGATCAGGATCGCGTTGGCCACCTCCTCGTCGATGCCGCGCTGGAGGCGCTGGGTATTGGTCACGAACAGGTCGTCTCCGACCAACTGGACCGTCTCGCCGACCCGCTCTGTGAGCGCCGCCCAGCCCTCCCAGTCGTTCTCGTCCAAGGCGTCCTCGATGGAGATGATGGGGTACTCGTCGACCCAGCCGGCCCAGAAGTCCACCATCTCCTCGGACGAGACGCGGCGGTCGGGGTCCGACTTGTAGAACGAGTACGACCCGTCCTCGAACATCTCCGACGCGGCCGGGTCGAGCGCGATGAACAGGTCGGCGCCGGCCTCGTACCCGGCCCGGTCGATGGCCTCCAGGATGACCTCGATGGCCTCCTCGTTGCTCTTGAGGTCGGGCGCGAACCCGCCCTCGTCGCCGACGGCCGTCGAGTAGCCGCGCTTTTTGAGGACCGCCTTGAGGTGGTGGAACGTCTCGACGCCCATCCTCAGGCCCTCGGAGAACGTCTCGGCCCCGACCGGCATCACCATAAACTCCTGCAGGTCGACGGAGTTGTCGGCGTGGCGGCCGCCGTTGATGATGTTCATCATCGGGACGGGCAGCCGGCGCGCGTTCGCGCCGCCGAGGTAGGCGTAGAGCGGGAGCCCGGCCACGACGGCCCCGGCGCGCGCCGTCGCCAGCGACACGCCCAGGGTGGCGTTGGCGCCCAGCTTGCTCAAGTTGTCGGTCCCGTCCAACTCGATCAGCAACCGGTCGAGCGCGGGCTGGTCCAGCACGTCCAGGCCCGCCACCTCGGGCGCGATCGTCTCGTTCACGTTCTGGACCGCGCCCAGCACGCCCTTGCCCATATAGACGTCGTCGTCGCCGTCGCGCAGCTCGACGGCCTCGTACTCGCCCGTGGAGGCCCCCGACGGGACGGCGGCGCGGCCCACGGCCCCGTCGTCGGTGATGACGTCGACCTCGACGGTGGGGTTGCCCCGGCTGTCGAGGATCTGGCGGGCGTGGACGGTGGCGATGCGGGACATGGGGCGGGGGGAGAGCGGGGGCCCCAAGGTACCGGCCGTGCCCCGTCGAGATCCACCCGAGTCGGCCCCGCTGGCGCTCGCCGTCAGCGGGGCGGCGGCAAAACGAAAGAGGCCGCCCCCCGGGTGGGAGGCGGCCTCTCGGTCGACGCGTCGTGCGGCTAGCGGACGCGCGTCGTGCACGAGCCGTAGGCGCCCAGGCTGGCCGTCACCGACTGGCCGGGGCGGAAGCCCTCCAGGAAGTACTGCTCGCGCGTCGGCCCGGCACGCTCGTACTGAGCGGCGGCGCGGCGGGCGGCGTCGCGCACCTGGCCCGACGTGGACGCGGCCACGTTGCGGTAGGTGTCGGCGAGGCACCAGTACGCGAACCGGCCCCGCACGGACGTCGGGCGGCCGATGGCGTCGCCGATCAGGCCGGCGCGGCGGTAGAGGCTCGGGCCGTGCGACGGGAAGTACTCCAGCGCCCGGTTAAAGTCCGACGCCCCGCCAAACTGGCTCGACCCGCGCGTGTAGTACAGGTCGGCGCGCTGGGCGTTGGAGCCGGCGTTGGCGATGGCCCGGTCGAACAGCTCGTTGCCGCGCGTCCGGTTGCCCTCGCGGTAGGCGCGGAAGGAGAGCGCCACCAGGAGGCGCGGGTTGTCGACCTGGTTCTCGATCTCCGGCAGGCGGACGATCCGGGAGACCACGTCCTCAGGGTCCTCGCCCAGCGCCTCGATGCGCTCGGGCTGCTGCTGGGCCGTGGCGAGCAGCGTCAGCAGGCGGTCGCCGCCGAGGTCGCCGGCGCTCAGGTCGGCGAGCAGGCCCTGGACCACGGTGTCGTTGCCACCCTCTCCGGCGGCCGCGATCCCGGCCTCCGGCTCCGTGCGGATGTACTCGGCGTAGGTCGTGTAGGTGCTCTTGAGCGCCGGGTCGTCGACGACGTTCGCCAGCCGGGCGATGTAGTCGGCGCGCGTCGGGTTCGGGATCTCGGTGCCGTACTTGTCCGCCGAGGCCACGTAGAGCTGGTTGATGTACCAGTCCTCCAGGCTGTCCGGCTGGGCCTCCAGCGCCCGCTCGAAAGCGTTGAACTGGCGCTCCGCGGCGTCGTCGTAGTAGTCCGAGTTCTGGAAGTAGAAGAAGCCCTCGCGCAGGTCGCGGAGGTAGGGGTCGTAGGCGATGTTCTGGGCCTCGAGCGCGTCCACGCCCTGCTGGCGGGCCATCAGCGACGAGTCCAGGTACGCGACCTTCTCGGCGCGGTTGGTGGAGTCGACGTTGGCCGCGAAGTCCTCGTAGATGGCGGCCATCCGGAGGTAGTTGCGGTCGTCGGGGTCCTCACCGGTAAACAGCGGCTCGGTGTCGAGCAGGTGTCGGATGTAGACGTAGGCCGAGCAGTAGTCGCCGCTGCGGTAGTACTCGCTGCCCAGGCTGAAGTTGGCGCGCGTGGTGGGCTGGAGCAGCACGTTGGTGCCCTCGCAGTAGGTGCCCGGGCCGAACCCGGTGGGCGTCTGGGCCGCCGCCTGGGAGGCGGAGGCGCCGTTGTCGCTGACCCCCGTGGACGGGGCCGAGCACGCGGCGAACACGCCGAAGGCGAGGAGGAAGGGGGCGATGCGGAACAGTCGCATAGTGGGACGGGGGTCCAAAAGAGTAGAGGGCTAGTTGAATCGGCGGCGGACGAACCACCGCTCGCCGAAGTTGATGGTCAGCGTCCCCTTGAGGAACGTGTCGCGGACCAATACGCCCTCCGTGCTGCCCCGGGTCCCCAGCTCGAAGCCGAGGTCGAAGCGGGCGCCGGTCAGGCGGTTGGGGACCGACAGGCCCCCGGTGAGGGCCAGCGTGGTCACGCTGGATTCGGTGGGGGCGTAGAGCCCGCGCTCGGCGTAGCCGCCCAGCCGGTACGACGTGCGCCGGACCACGCCGGCGCGGCGGTCGGTGCCGGCCGGGGTCACCTCCACGCCGCCCCCGACGCGGTAGCGGTCCTGCAGCTGGTCGACGCTTTGGTCCTCGTCGTAGCCGCCGACGGGCAGTGAGCTCTCGAAGCTCGACCACGGCTCGTAGAGCCCGTCGAGCGCGACCGCCCACCGCCCGCCGGTCTGGTAGGCCAGGCCGCCGCGCACCACCAAGGGCAGCCGGGCGTCGCCGTCGACGGAGGTCTCGCCGGCGGGGGTCAGCAGCGTGTCGCGGTCCAGGCTCTCGCCCAGCGTGACCGTCCGGTCGGCGTCGAGCTGGGTGGGCAGCGTCAGGGCCGCCGCGACGGTCAGGAGGTCGCCGTCGGAGCGCAGCGAGCGGGCGGTAAAGGCGGCGCCCAGCGTCGCGGTGATGCCGCGCAGCCGCGTCGAGCGCGCCTCCCGGGTCTCGCGGTAGAGGGCGCTGTCGAACTGGGTGCGCTGGAGCAGCTCCTGGGTCCCAAAGAGGACCTCGGCGCTGGCGCCCACCTGGAAGGCGTCGTTCAGACGCAGGCCCAGCCCGGCCGAGAGCTGCTGGAGCCCGCCCGCGCCCTCCTGGTTGAGGGTGTAGGCGGCGACCTCGTCCTCCACCGCGATCGAGTCGCGCCGCGCCGCCCGGTAGTTGACGCGCGAGTACGGCCGGTAGGCCAGCGCCACGCCCAGCCGGCCCGCCAGCAGCGGGAGGCCCAGGTGCAGCTGGGTCAGGTCGCCCGCCGTGCCCACGCTCGACTCGTCGGTCGCGGCGTCCTCGCTCCTAACGGACGCCACGCTGGCGCCGGCCGAGAACGTGGTCACGCCCTGGTCGGCCCAGAGCGCCGGGTTGTTGAGGTTGACGTAGGAGCCCGAGCGGAGCGCCGCGCCCGCGTGCCCCATCATGGCCGACTGCGACGAGCCGACCTCGACCCGCTCGCCCAGTCCGTAGAGCGAGTAGATGGAGCCGTAGTTGTTCTGCCCCTGCGCCAGCGCGGCCGGCGAGACGGCGAGGCTGAGCGCGAACGCGAGTGCGAAGAGGGCGGGGCGCCCCACGGACGGGAGTAGACGCATGGAGGCCGGGAGGAGCGGAGAGGAAGACACGCGAGCGGGGCGGACGTTGCCGGGTCGGGGGGGCGTCATCAGGTCGGGTCGCCGACCACCGTCAGCACGAACCGCGGCGGGCGCTCCATGCCGGACGTCGGGAGGACCACCGGGAGGATGTCGAGCGACGCCGGGCTCAGGCGCTGGGCCGCCGTGACCTCGTAGCGGTCGAAGCCGGCGTCCGACGGGGCAGCCAAGATCTGCTGGAGCGTCCTCGTGAGCAGCCCCGAGGGGTCGTCCACGGTGAGCTCGCCGGTGCCCGTGGAGCGGAGGATGCTGAGGCCCGTTCGCTGGGGCGTGCCGCTCGCGTCGCGCACGCCGACCAGCTCCGCCAGCGACGCGATGGGGCGGACGAACGGGCCGGCCTCGGCGTAGCTCCGGTCCAGCGGCAGCCGGACCACCGCGCGCGACAGCGGCACCGGCCCGATCTGGCCCAGGTCGGCGGTAAACCGGAGGCCCGTCCCCGAGCCGCGGCGGACGGGCAGGATGGACGCGGGCGGGGCCGTCGGCGACTGGGTCTCGATGGACGAGAACACCTCGGACAGCGGGAAGGTCAGCGTGTCTTCGGCGGTCGCGACGCGGAGCCCGACGAGCGGGCCTTGCGGCCTGCCCTGAGAGTCGCGCCCGCGGAACGTGTCCAGGCCGAACACCGCGCCCGGCGAGGCGACGAAGCCGGGGGCCGTCTGGAGCGAGAAGCCCTCGAAGGCCTCCGCGAACGAGTCGCCGACGAGCGTGGCCGCGTTGGCGCGCACCCAGCTGGCGGGCAGGTCGAAGCGGGCGAGCGTGTCCGCGACCGAGAGGTCGGCCGTGGCCAGCGTCGGGCCGACGGCGAACACGGTGTCGGCGGGGTAGCTCGCCAGCGCGTCCCACTCCCCTTGGATGGCGTGGAGCTCCAGGGGCAGCGTCGTCGTGGTGTCGCCGTAGACGTAGGTCCGAGGCATCTGGAGCCAGACCTGGAGCACCTCGTCGGCCTCCAGTCTCGTCGCGTCGGCCGGCTGGAGCGCGTCGACGTAGGCGATGGCCGTGGCGTCGCCGAACTCGGCGTCCCGCACGTCGCCGACGAGCACGCGGGCCTGGGGCCGCGTCGGGTTGCTGGGGTCGGCGATGCCGATGGCGGGCTCGGTGGTCGTCAGCGTGTCGATGTTCGCGAGCGGCACGACGCGCACCGAGGGGTCCGCCTGGTCCTCGTCGATCAGCCCCAGGCCGACGCCGGCGGGGTCCTGGCAGGCGGAGAGGGCGAGGGCTGCGGCGACCGCGGCGAGGGCAGAAAGTCTCACGTGGGAGTCGGAAGGCGGAGGGGCGGGGCGCTCTCCCAACGCCGGCCCCCGCGGATTCGCGTGGGGGGCGCGCCAATTGGGACGACGCGAGCCGGATCCTACCGCCGCGCATCCGCCACGTCGGGGCGATCTCTGCAAAGAAGCGGCCCCGCAGCCGCCCGCTCGCGCAGCCGCCCGCTTGGACGGCCCGGCGCCGCGCGCTCGCCCCGCTGGCGCCCACCGCCAGCGGGGCGGCGGGCTCAGGCCGCCTTCGCGGAGTCGCTCGGCCCGTAGAGCGCCGCCGCCTGCTCGGCCACCTCCTCGGGGTCCTCGACCAGCGTCGGCCCCTCGGGCTCGCCGTCGCCGGCCGCGTCCGTCCCGGCGTAGGCGACGGCGTCCGCGGTGTGGAGGCCGACGTCGCGCAGGGTGCGGCCCGCCCAGTCGGCCGGGAGCCCCAGGCCGGCCACCTCGTCCTCGGTCAGCGTGTGCGAGTAGACGCCCGGGCCGTCGGGCGTGTAGACGGTGCGCGAGGCCGAGAACAGCTCCGACCCGCCCAGCTCGCCCGACACCACGTGGGGCACGAACGCGCCGATCCAGCCGGAGGCGTGGACGACGTCGGGGCTCCAGCCCAGCTTTTCGACCGTGGACAAGGCCGCCCGAGCGAAGAACAGCGCGCGCGCCGGGTTGTCCGGGAACACGACCTCCGTCTTGCGCTCGCGGTACAGCCCCTTGCGCTTGAAAAAGTGGACCGAGTCCATAAAGTAGACCTGGAGCCGGATGCCGGGGATCGAGGCCACCTTCACCTTGAGGGTGTCCGTGGCGTCGCCCGCCGTGATCTCGGCGCCCGACAGACGGATAACCTCGTGGAGCCGGTTGCGCCGCTCCGACACGACGCCGTAGCGGGGCATCATAATCCTGGGCTCGGCGCCCCGGTGCTCCTGGAGCGCCTCGGGGAGGACCCGCATGGCCTGAGCCGTCTCAGAAGTCTCGGAGAATGGGGCGACCTCGCCGGCAACGAACAGTACGCGCATCAAGGGGGGACGGTTGGAAACCCAGATTTCGACCGCGTGAAAACTAACTCCGTCGCCCCCCCCGACGCCACCGGGGTTGCGGGCCGGCTCGTATCATTCCCGCCTCCCCGCCCTCGACCCGTGACCAAAGCCCAGATCGTCGACCGCATTGCCGAGGCCACCGGCCTGACCAAGCTCGAGACCGAGGCGGTCGTGGACGGGTTCATGCACACGGTCCTGGACGCCGTCGCGGAGGGGGACCGCGTCGAGCTCCGGGGGTTCGGCACGTTCCGCGCCGTCGAGCGCGCGCCGCGGACGGCCCGCAACCCGCGCACCGACCAGCCCGTCCCGGTGCCGCGCCGCATGTCGCCGGTGTTCAAGCCGGCCCAGGAGTTCCGCCGGCGCGTGGAGGAGGAGGGCGCCGAGCGGCTCGTCGGCACCGACGGTCCCTGACATGGCGACCTCGTGTGACTCGTGCGGCGCCGCCCTCGACCCCGACGACTCCGCGTGCGCGCTGTGCGGCACGCCGGCCCCGGGCGCCGCTCCGGCCGTGCCGGACCCCGACTCGCCGGCTGCCTCCGCCCCGTGCCCGCACTGCGGACACCGCTCGCCGCCGGGCTCGCGGTTCTGCAACGCCTGCGGCCGAGCGCTCGATCCGGCCCCACCCGGCGCGGCCCCGCCGGCGCCGCCAGTCGCAACGCGTGCCCAAGCGTCTGCCCGTCCGCCGTCGACGGTGGGCCGCCGCGGGCTGGCGGTCGTCGGCGCCGGCGTGGCCGTGGTGGTGGCGCTCTACGGGCTGACGCTGTGGTCGGGCCGCCCGGCGCCGGCCTCGGAGTTGGACGTGCCCGACACCGACGCGACCAGCGTCGGCCCCGCCGCGCCGATCCCTGAGGGCACGCCGCCGCTGCCGGACTCGCTCCAGGTCGCCGCCGACCGGTTCGCGGCCCAGGGCTCGCCCGAGGGCTGGTACGAGTCGGGCCGCTACTACCTCACGGCCGCGTTCGGGACGGTCCAGACCGACCCGCAGTCGAGCGTCCAGTGGGCCCGCCGCGCCATCGCCGACTTCGAGCAGAGCCTGGAGCTGCGCGAGAACCCTCAGGTGCGGGTGGCGCTGGCGGAGGCGGCCACGTTCGACCCGGCCGACCCGATGCGGCCCATCCAGGAGCTGCGCGCGGTGCTCGACGCTGACCCCAACAACCTCGACGCGACGTTCCTGCTGGGCGAGCGCCGCCTGATGATCGGCCGCGTCGACAGTGCCCGGGTGGCGTTCGAGCGCGTGCTGGCGCTGGCGCCGCCGGGCTCGGCGGTCCGCGACCGGGCGGAGTCGGCGCTGGCGTCGATCCCGGCCGAGTGACCGTCCGGTTCTGGCTGGCCGCCTTGGTGGTGGGCTCCGCCAGCGTGGCGGGCTGCGAGCCGCCGCCGGCGACGGTCGTGTTCGCCGCCGCCTCGACGACCGACGTGGCCCAGGGCGTCGCCCGACAGGTCGAGCGCGAGACCGGCCGGCCGGTGATCGTCAACGTCGGCGCCACGTCGACGCTGGCCCGCCAGGTCCAGCAAGGCGCCCCGGCCGACGTGTTCGTGGCCGCCGATCCTGGGTGGGTCGACTGGCTGGAGACGCAGGGCGTGGCGGTCCGCCAGCGGCAGACGGTGGCGCGGGGGCGGCTGGTGGTCGTCGGGCCGAAGGGGAGCGGCCCGGCCGAGAACGCGCGCGAGGCGCTCCGGGGCCGCGTCGCGCTCGCCGACCCCTCGCACGTCCCCGCCGGCCGCTACGCCCGCCAGTCGCTCGTGGCCGAGGGGCTGTGGGCCGAGGTCGAGCCTCGGGCGGTGGCCGTGGGCGACGTCCGCGCCGCGCTGGCGGCCGTCGAGGTCGGGGCGGTCGACCGGGCCGTCGTCTACGCCTCCGACGCCGCGCGGTCGGGCCGGGCCGAGGTGGTGTGGCGACTGAGACCGGCGCCGGACGTCCGGTTCGAGGTGGCGCGCCTGGACACCGACCGGGGCGACGACGTCTACCGCGCGCTGCTCCGCCCCGCCGTCTGGACGGGGGCCGGGTTCGACCCGGCGCCATGACGCCCGACGACTGGTCCGCCGTCGCGCTCAGCCTGCGGGTGGCGACCGTCGCGACGCTGCTGACGGCCGTGCCGAGCCTGGCCCTCGGCTGGTGGCTCGCCGGTCGCCTGTCGTGGGGCGCCAAGCTGGCCGAGTTCGTGGTGCTGCTGCCGCTCGTGCTGCCGCCCGTCGTGACCGGCTACGGCCTGCTGATCGTGCTGCCGCGCGGGGTCGCGTTTACCTGGGCCGCGAGCGTGCTGGCCTCCGCCGTGGTGGGGCTCCCGCTGTTCGTGCAGCTGGCGAGGGCCGGGTTCGAGGCCGTAGAGCCGGAGCTGCTAGAGGCCGCCCGGGTAGACGGCGCCGGGCGGTGGACGGCCTTCCGCACTGTCGCCGTGCCGCTGGCGCTGCCGGCGCTGGCGGCGGGCGCGGCGCTGCATTTCGCGCGCGGCCTGGGCGAGTTCGGCGCCACCCTGGTGGTGGCCGGCAACCTGCCCGGACGCACCCAGACGCTGCCGCTCGCCCTCTACAGCCGCCTCCAGCAGATGGGCGGCGAGGCCGCGTCCGTGCGGCTGGCGGTCGCGGCCGTCGTGCTCGCGGCGCTGAGCCTGGGGCTGTCTCGGCTCTTGCTGCGCCGGTGGCACTCGCCGTCGGGGCCGTAGCTTGGCCGGCCCCTCCCGACCCATGCGACTCTTCCTCGTCCTGTTCGCGCTCGTCGCCGTCGCCGGGTGCGCGTCGACGGCGCCTCCGCCCGCGCCGCCGCCGGTGGTCGTCCAGCCGTTGCCCCCGCCCGGGCCGGGGCCGGTCCGGGTGGAGGCCGTGCCCGTGGAGACGGCGACGATGGGACCCGGCCCGGTCCAGCCGCCGACCGTCCTGGAGCGCGTGATCGCGCGCCGCTCGGTCTACGAGTCCGACCGCGTGGCCGAGTGGACGCTGGACAACGGCCTGACCGTGATCTACGCCTGGGACGACGACGCGGCAGAGTACGCGATGCGCGCCTCCATCCCCGGCGACCGCCTGCCCAGCGGCCACACGAACGACCGGACGACGGAGCCGGTCACGCTCGCCGTCGGGCTCCACCGCCAGTCGGTCACCGCCCAGGCGCCGAGGCTCGACGAGGCGGTCGCGATGGCCGTCGACGCGCTGGGAAGCGGTGCTCCGGCGGACGCCGTGGTGCTGCTGCACGGCGCCCTCGGCCCCGAATGGGTGGAGCCGGTCGTCGCGGAGCAGCTCGGCCGCCTGCGCCGGCGCCAGCCGCCGGCGACGTCGCCCACGCGGCGTGCCCTCGACGCTGACTGGTCGGACCTGCCGGCGCTGATGGTCGTGGCCCAGGTGCTCCGCGCGCGCTCGGCCCCGTCCGACCCGCTGGCGCTCGTGTTCGACCCGGCGACAGGCGACCTGCGCCTGGAGGCGCGCGCGTCGTCGCGGCGTCTGCTCGACGGCTGGCTCGTGCCAGCCACACCCGCCGTCCTGCGCAGCGCCAAAGACGCCGCCGCCCAAGGAGCCCGCCAGCCGGCCGGGCTGCTCTTGGCCCTCGACGCGCTGTACCAGCTCCCCGGCACCTACCGGCCAGCGCGCCCCGTCGCCGACGCCCGCGCCCTAGCCGACCGCGTGGCTCGGACGCCGCCCGAGCAGGTCGCCAAGCTCCTGGCCCGCCTCGACGCCGCAACGCCCCGCCCGCCCGCTTCCAATGAGTGAGCCCACCGCCCTGTTTACCGACGCCGAGCGCGAGCGCATCCGCGCCGCCGTCGCCGAGGCTGAGACCCGGACGGCCGGCGAGATCGTTCCCTACGTCGTCCGGCGGAGCGGCGACTACGAGGTCGCGGCCTGGCGCGCGGCGTCGGCCGGCGCGTTGCTGGTGGGGATGCTCGCGCTGGCCGTCGCGTGGGGCTACGACGGCTGGGGCTGGGGCTGGCTGTACTCGGCGTGGGCGCTGGCGCTGGCGATGACCCTGGGCGGCGTCGCGGGCGCGCTCCTCAGCCTGGCTGGGCCGGTGCGCCGCGCGCTGGCCGGGCCGGCGCTCCTGGACGAGCAGGTCCACCGCCGCGCGGCCGTCGCGTTCGTCGAGGAGGAGGTGTTCGACACACGCGACCGGACGGGCATCCTGTTGTTCGTGTCGCTGTTCGAGCACCGGATCGAGGTCGTCGGCGACGCCGGCATCAACGCCAAGGTGGAGCCGGCCGAGTGGGAGGCGGTCGTCGGGTTGGTCCGCGACGGCATCCGCCGCCAGTCGCTGGCGGACGGGTTGGCCGAGGCCATCGCGCGCTGTGGCGACCTCCTGCACCGCCGCGGCGTCGAGGTCCGCCCCGACGACACCGACGAGCTGGCCGACGACATCCGCGTCCGCGACGAGTGAGGGCCGCCGTCGGCGCTCTCGCGCTGCTGGCGGTCGCCGCCAGCGGGAAGGGGTGTCAGTCGCGGACCTGGACCCAGCCCTCAGAGCCGAGACGGAACTCGTAGACGCTGCCTTGCTCGTCCCGGTCGTAGATCGCGCCCGCCAGGAGCCGGTCGCCGTCGATCGCCACGCCCTCGCCGAAGACTGCCCCAGCGCCGATTCCCTCAGGCCACAGCTCTGCTTCTAGCTCCCAGGTCCCCGACGGCCGGCGGACCCAGACGAACACCGAGCCACGGGCGCGGGCGCGGCTGGTGGCGCCAACTGCCACGCGGTCGCCGAGGGGGCCAGAGTCGGCGGCGAGGGCGATGCCGTATAAATCGGACGCGCCGAGATCGGCGGGGCGGAGTTCTGACTCGTAGGCCCACACCCCGCCGGCCTCGCGGTAGATGAGGACCGAGCCCTGGCCTACCTCGCCCTCGACCTTCCGTGCCAGCGCGGCGACGGCGAGGAGTGAGCCGTCAAGAGCGACGGAGGAGCCGTGCCCGGTCTCGGGGCTAAAGGCAGGGAGCGTGGCTACGAGCGGCCACGAGGTTCCGTCCCGTTCGTAGATCTCAACGACGCCGAGATTGGATACTCCGCCGAGGTCTCGAGTCGGGGAGGCAACGGCGAGCCGGTCGCCGCTGAGATCCATCCCGACCCCAAAGTTCTCGGTTCGGCCTTGGGGCGAGAGCTCTGTCTCCTCGACCCGAGCGGTCTCCGTCCATTTTCCCTCTACACGTTCGTAGATCAGAACAGCGGCAGGGTCGATGGTCTCTCCACTGATCGGAGTCGAGTTGTCCTGCGTTCGGACGGCAACGCGGCCAGCGGACACAGCGACAGGAAGCCCGGAAATGCCGCGCTGCGCCCCTGGAGTCGGCGTCGGTGGGCGTAGCTCGGCAGCCTCTACCCAGGACCCGCCGCGGCGCTCGTAGATAAAAGCCCGAGCTGGTTCGGCCTCGCGTCCACGGGCGAAGATCGGCGCGCCGACGACCGCGACGTCTCCATCGAGCCCGACGTCCCACCCGTAGAGCACGTTGTTGTCCGTTCCACCGCTCCCCTCGTCAGGATAGCCGTCTGGCTGAAGACGGGATTCTACACGCCACGCGCTCTCGGTGCGGGAGAGGACAAACGCTTCATCCGTATCGTTGGCCCCAACGAGGGCGACATCGCCATCTAGAGCAATCGCCTGTCCGAAGTAGCCGCCGCCCGCGTAGATCCGGCCGTCACCACCTACGGCCCCGTCGGAGTCACAGCCGGCCAGCAGGACTGCGAACAGGAGCCAGGCGGTGCCGGTGAGGCGGAGGGAGGAAGACGACATATGGGACCTCTCGGAGCAGCGGGGACCAAACCTAAGAGAACACTGCCGAACACATAGGCCACACCTATCCGGCGGGCAGCGATCAGCGCTGATGGGAAGAGCTCTGGCGCGGCAGCGCTCATGAGCGGGATCGCCGCACTCGTTTGGAGCCGCTACCCGACTTGGAGCCGCGACCAAATCCTCCAGCGGTTGCGCGAGACGTCGAGCCGCCGTGGTTCTCGCAACGGCTACGTGGGGTATGGGTGGGTCGACGCCTTGAAAGCCGTGGGAGGTCATCGCCCTATGTCCGTGAGCATTGGTGGTCCTCCAGACATAGATTACTCAGGAACATTTGCTTACTATGCGTCAGTGGGCGAGGAGATTGGCCCCTTCACGTATCTTTGGCAAGACAGGTCTACCTCAAAGGATCTAACCGTTTATTTCGACGTCGGGTTGAGGGACTACACCAGGACGCTGACTCTCCAGGTCTACGACCAAGGGGCCGGCACGACGTCCACCGCGACCAAGACCATCTTTGTTCACGGAGAGGGGAGCGCCTGCGGCGGAGACATTCCATGTTAGGCGCGTTCGGGCTGGCGTCTGAACCTCTGGGCCACCGCCCCGCGGCGTGGCCGTCCGCCCCGACGAGACCGACGAGCTGGCCGACGACGTCCGCGTCCGCGACGAGTAGGCCCCGCTGGCGGACGCGCTCCGCCAGCGGGAAGAGGCCAGTCGGAAGGGGAGAAGCTAAAGAGCCTCGATGCGCAGCCGCGCCCCGTCCACGTCGCGGAGCGTCAGCGTGCCGCCGGCCTCCTGGTAGTCGACGCCCCCGAGATCCAGGCGGGCGCGGAGCAGGGTCACCGTCCGCCGCGGCATCCCGAACAAGAGCTCGTGGACGCCCCCCGCCTCGGCATCCTCGGACTCGACCAGGTCGAACACCGGCCGGCCCTCCGCGTCCAGCAGACGGGCGCGCGGCTGAGCCGTAATCGGGTGGACCTCCAGGCCACCCAGCGTCAGGCCCAGCGTGGAGACGTAGAAGTCGAGCGCCTGGTCGAAACGCGCCGTGCGGACGCAGACGCTGCGCAGCCACACCGCGGAACACGGCTTTCGAAGAGTGCGCTCGGCCTGCCGGTAGGCGGAGTCGAGCGAGACAGGCGTGGGGTCCATAAGGCGCGTCCAGAAAAGGTGGTGGGCGGACGCTCGGCCCCGTGCCACCGCCCGTGCCATCCGGCGCCGTTGACTTTTGCTTGGCCCTAGTGGAACGAAACGCCTCTGGACGGGGCGGGTGATCTCGCTGGACGGCCTCCGTTTCCCGGTTCGGGTCCCTCGCCGAGACGGCTACATCAGCCCCAACGTGAGCCGCGCCTCCGTGCTCAGCATCTCCATCGAGTAGGACGGGACGAACACGATCTCGACCGACGCCCGGCCGATGCCGTCGAGCGCGTTGACGCCCTGCTCGACCTCGGCCGGCAGTGACTCGGCGGCGGGGCAGTTGGGCGCCGTCAGCGTCATCGTGATGGCGGCGTCCTGGCCGTCGTCGCCGTCGGTCAGCGTCCAGCCGTAGATGAGCCCCAGGTCCCAGATCGGGACGGGGATCTCGGGGTCGTAGACCGTGCGCATGACCTCGACCATCCCGCGCTCCAGGTCCGAGAGCCCCATCGGCTCCAGGTCGTGGTCGGCGCGGCCGTCGCGGAGGAAGTCTCTCGTGATCTCGCTCATGGGGCTGGCGGGTCGTGCCGGCGGCGTGGGCCGCCAGCGGGTCGGTTACTTGAGGCGCTCGGCGATCATCGCGTCGAGGTGGTCGCGGAGCGGCTCCATCGACACCATCTCGACCACGTCGTGGGCGAAGGCGTAGAGCAGCATCGCGCGCGCGTCGGCCTCCGACACGCCTCGGGAACGGAGGTAGAAGATGTGCTCGGGCTCGATGGCCCCCGTCGTGGATCCGTGCGAGCACTTGACGTCGTCGGCGTAGATCTCGAGCTCGGGCTTGGAGTAGTGCCGGGCCTCGGGGCTCAGCACCACGCCCTGGCTCTGCTGGTAAGCGTTGGTCTGCTGCGCCTCGCGCTGGACGAACACCTTGCCGTTGAAGACGCCCGTCCCTTGGTCGTAGACGATGCCCTTGAACAGCTCGTTCGACTGGCAGCCCGGCGCCACGTGGTCCACCAAAGTGTTGGTGTCCACGTGCTGGCCGCCGCGGCAGATGTAGAGCCCGCCCAGCGTCGACTGGCCGCCCTCGCCGGCCGGCACCATGACCGTGTTGTTGCGGACGGTCCCGGTCGAGAACGTGAACGTCAGCGTCGAGACGTCGGAGTCGCGCTCCTGGTAGGTCTGGACCAGCGACACGCCGTGCGCGTCGGGCCCCTCGTCCTGGACGCGGACGTGGCGGACCACGCCGGCCGCGCCGCACACGATCTCGGTCAGGTCGTTGCGGAACGTCTCGGCCGGTTCTCCCGAGCCGGTGCCCTCGACGGCGAACGTCTCGATCACCGTCGCCTGCGCCGCCTCGCCCACCACGATCAGGTTGCGGCCCTGCACAAACGTCGGACCGCTGGCGGTGACGATGTGGACGACCTCGATGGGCCGCTCGACGGCCACGCCGCGCGGAACGGACAGGTAGAGCCCGTCCAGGCTGAACGCGCTGTTCAGCGCCGCGAACGCGTCGCGGTCCAGGTCCACGTGGCGCCCGAACGTGTCTCGGACGCCGGCCGGGTCGCGCTGGACCTGCTCGCGCAGGCCCCCGACGGTGATCCTCTCCGGCAGGCCCGACAGGTCCGACCGCTCGGCGTCGAACGCGCCGTTGACCACGACCGCCAGCGCGGCGTCCAGGCCGGGAATGCGAGCCTGCTGGATCGTCTCGTCGGAGACGGTCGCGCTTGGGTCGGCCGGCTGGTAGTCGGCCTTGAGCGCGGCGCGCAGGTCGGTGTACTTCCAGGCCTCGTCCTTGGTCGTCGGGAGCCCCTTGCCCTCGAACGACTGCCTCGCCGACTGGCGCAGGTCGTGGAACGGGTCCGGGGCGCCGTCGCCCGAGAACGCGCCGGCCAGCGCGTCGGTGGCGTTCGTGAGGAATCCGGGCTGCTTTTCGAGATCGATCATTGAAATGCAAGGTTCATGGTTCGGGGTTCCGGGTTCGGTTAGGTGTGAGTTCCTGCGAACCCTGAACCTCTGAACCCTGAACCACCATCTACAGCGCTACGCCGAGACTCCGGCCTCATCCAAGAGCCAGTCGTAGCCCTTGGCCTCCAGCTCCTCGGCCAGCTCCGGGCCGCCCGAGCGGACGATCCGGCCGCCGACGAGCACGTGGACCCGGTCGGGCACGATAAAGTTGAGCAGGCGCTGGTAGTGCGTGATGAGCACGAAGGCGCGGTCCTCGTTCCGGAGCTTGTTGATCCCCTCGGACACGACGCGCAGCGCGTCGATGTCGAGGCCGGAGTCGGTCTCGTCCAGGATCGCCAGCTGGGGGTCGAGCATCGCCATCTGGAAGATCTCGGCGCGCTTTTTCTCGCCGCCCGAGAACCCCTCGTTCACCGACCGCTGGGTCAGCTTCGGGTCGAGGTTGACGAACTCGGCCTTCTCCTTCATCAGCTTGAGGAAGTCCGAGACCGAGAGCTCGTCCAGCTGGCGGTGCTCGCGGACCGAGTTGACGGCCGTGCGCAGGAACTGGTGCGTCGAGACGCCCGGGAGCTCGACGGGGTACTGAAAGGCCAGGAACAGGCCCTCGCGCGTCCGCTCCTCGGGGTCCATCTCCAGCAGGTCCTCGCCCTGGAACGTGACCGATCCCTGGGAGATGTCGTAGTCGTCGCGCCCGGCGAGAACGCTCGCCAGCGTGGACTTGCCGGAGCCGTTCGGCCCCATGATCGCGTGCACCTCGCCGGCGTTGACATCGAGCGAGAGCCCCTTGAGGATCTCATGGTCCTCGACGGAGGCGTGGAGGTTTTGGATGGAAAGCAGAGACATGAAATGCGGGATTGGGTTTTGGGGGTTGGGTGTTGGGGAAGAGCCGGGGAGGGATTGATGCGTCCAGTTGGACCCCAACCCCTAATCCCTAATCCCCATTACCCAACGCTGCCTTCGAGCTGGACGCTCAGCAACTTCTGGGCCTCGACGGCGAACTCCATCGGCAGCTTGGCCAGGATCTCCTTGGCGTAGCCGTTGACGATCAGGTTCAGCGCGTCCTGCTCCGAGATGCCGCGCGCCTGGCAGTAGAACATCTGGTCCTCGCCGACCTTCGAGGTCGTCGCCTCGTGCTCGACCTGGGCCGTGTGGTTCAGGATCTCGATGTAGGGGAACGTGTGCGCGCCGCACTGGTCGCCGATCAACAGCGAGTCGCACTGGCTGAAGTTGCGGGCGTTCTCGGCCTTGGGGTTCACCTTGACCAGCCCGCGGTACGAGTTGTTGGAGTGGCCGGCCGAGATCCCCTTGGAGATGATCGTGCTCCGGGTGTTCTTGCCCAGGTGGATCATCTTGGTCCCGGTGTCGGCCTGCTGGTAGTCCTTGGTAAAGGCGACCGAGTAGAACTCGCCGACCGAGCCGTCGCCCTTGAGGATGCACGACGGGTACTTCCAGGTGATCGCCGAGCCCGTCTCGAGCTGGGTCCACGTCACCTTGGAGTTGCGGCCAGAGCACAGCGCGCGCTTGGTCACGAAGTTGTAGACGCCGCCCTTGCCCTCGGCCGAGCCGGGGTACCAGTTCTGGACCGTCGAGTACTTGACCTCGGCGTCGTCGTGGGCGATGATCTCGACCGTGGCGGCGTGCAGCTGGTACTCCTCGCGCATGGGCGCCGTGCAGCCCTCCATGTAGCTCACGTAGCCGCCCTCCTCGCAGACGATGAGCGTCCGCTCGAACTGGCCCGTGTTGGCCTCGTTGATGCGGAAGTAGGTGCTCAGCTCCATCGGGCAGCGGACGCCCTTGGGGATGTAGCAGAACGAGCCGTCCGAGAACACGGCGGCGTTGAGGGCCGCGTACAGGTTGTCGGTGTAGGGGACCACCTTGCCCATGTTGGCCCGGACCAACTCGGGGTGGTTCTGGACGGCCTCGCTAAACGAGCAGAAGATGATGCCGTCCTTGGCCAGCTCCTCCTTGAAGGTGGTCGCGACCGACACCGAGTCCATCACCGCGTCGACGGCGACGCCCGCCAGCGCGGCCTGCTCGCGGAGCGGGATGCCCAGCTTCTCGAAGTCGTCCAGGATCTCCTGGGGCACGTCGTCGATCGAGTCGTACTTGACGCGGTCGCCTGGGGCGGCGAAGTAGTAGGCGTCCTGGTAGTCGATGGCGGGCACGTTGAGGTGGGCCCACGACGGCTCCTTGCCCTCGTCCAAAAGCTTGAAAAAGTGGGCGAGCGCCTTGAGACGGTACTCCAGTAGCCACCCCGGCTCCTCCTTCTGGGCCGAGATGTAGCGGACCGTGTCCTCGCTCAGGCCCTTCGGCGCCTTGGCGCTGGGCGTGTCGGTGACGAAGCCGTACTTGTAGCCCTGCTCGACAACGTCCTCGAAGAAATCGTGTTCAGTGTAGGTGCTCATCTGTAGTAGATCGGTGTCAGGGCTAACAGGGGGCCGGGGGGGGCGTTCCCCGAAGACGGGGCGAACCCGGAGGGACGGCGAAGCCAACGCGCAGCGACGACGCAGTCGACCCGGAGGGCCGCCGCCACCGGCCTCGGGGCCCGCTGGCGGTGGGGCAGGGGAGGAACGGGGCCGGGCGTACGATGGTAGGTCGGTGAGCCGTCTAGCGCCCGAATCGGCCGTGAAGAGCACGCCCTCGACGAACACACCTTCTGCGCACCCGCCCTGAGCCATGACTGAAACCGCCGCCCCCTTGACTTCGTCGTCCCCTGCGGGGTTCGCCATCACCGAGCGCGCCCGCCAGCGGCTGGCGGCCGTCGCCGCCGCCGAGGCCGTGGACCTGGCCGGGAGCTACCTCCGCGTGGCCGTCGTCCCCGGCGGCTGCTCGGGCCTGACCTACGACCTGGGCTGGGACACGACGGTCAACCCCGCCGACGAGGTGGTGGAGTCGGACGGGCTGAGGCTGGTCCTGGACCCGCGCAGCCTGGTCACGGTCGAGGGCACCACGCTGGACTTCACGGACGGCCTGGAGGGCAAGGGCTTCCACTTCGACAACCCCCAGGCCGTGCGGACGTGCGCCTGCGGCGAGTCGTTCAGCCTGTAGCCGTGGCGCGCGCGCTCGGCCTCGCGCTGCTGGCGCTCGGCGCCTGCACGACGGAGGCGCCGGCCTCCGGTCCGGAGCCGCCCGGGCCGGAGGCCGCCCGCCCCCAGGCGGCCCGCCCGGCGGCGGCCCCCGAGGCCCCGGCGACGCCGCCGGCCCCCTCCGCCGGTCCCGAGAGCCCGCAGGCCGCCGCGGGACTTGTGCTGGCGTACTATGGGGCCATCGCCGAGCAAGACTACCGCCGCGCCTATGGGATGTGGGGGCCGACCGGCCCGCCGGGCCAGTCGTTCGAGGCCTTCGAGAGCGGGTTCGACCAAGCCGCCGAGGTCCGCGCTTTCGTGGACGCGCCCGGCAACCCGGAGCGTTCGGCCGGGGCGACGACCGTCGTCGTCCCGGTGAACGTCACGGCGCGTGCGAGCGACGGCACAGAGCAGCGCTTCGAGGGCGACCACACGCTCCGCCGCGTCGGCGACGTGGCCGGCGCCCAACCGTGGCAGCTCCGCTGGCACATCGCCCGCGCCCACCTCCGCGAGATCCGCTAGCGAGCCGCACCCAACCCGCCCCCCAGCACGATGACCGTCGTCTACATCGACCCCTACTTTCTCGGCGACCCGCTGTTCGTGACCGGACTGGCCCGGGACCTGGCCGCGAGCGGCGGCGGCAGCGGCGGCGGAGGCTCGGTCCTGGTCCACGGCAGCGGCGAGCGCGGCGAGCGGGCGCTCGAATCGCTGGGCCGGACGCCCCGCCTCGCGGACGGCGTGTGGGAGACCGAGGACGAGGCCGGCCGGGCGGCCGTCGAGCAGGCGGCGCGCGAGCTCAACCGGGGCGTCGTCCACGAGCTCAACGAGCAGGGCGTGGCCAGCATCCGCGCGCTGGCGGCCGACCGCGGGCTGGTGAAGGCCGCCGGGGGCGGTGTGGAGGCCGGGCAGACGGCGTGGCTCGCCGAGCTGGTGGGCCAGGGCGTCGTGGCGGTGGTGGCGTCGCTGGTGCTCCGCGACGGCGCGCTCCACGAGGCCGATGCCGTGGCCACGGCCGCCGCGCTGGCGCGAGCGATGGGCGGCGACGTGTTCGCGCTGTCGACGCGGTCGGTCGAGGGGCCGCTCTCGGTCCGCCAGCTGGACGGCGTGGTGCCGGACCCGGAGGCGGTCCGGCGGCTGGCGGCGGGAGGGGCCGTGGTGCGCGTCGGCCCTCGCTCGCTGCTCGGGTCAGGCGGTGCAAGGGGCTATGTCGTAAAGGCTTGACGCGAGTTGGCCGAGTTCCGACCCGCCCATACAGGGCCCTTTGGGCGCTTCCGGGTTGCCCAGACCGCTGGCCGGAGCTATGTTGAGGGCCCTAGCGGGCGCTAGAGGCCGGTCGCCGGCCGCGCCCGCTCTCCCCATTCCCCAACCCACCGCGATTATGGCCAGCATGTACGAGAAGCTCCAGGAGCACGTCAACTCCCTGGAGGATGACTTTTCCAAGTTCTACGACAAGAGCAACAAGGCCGCCGGCACCCGAGTCCGCAAGGGCATGCAGGAGCTGAAGCAGCTTGCCCAGGACATCCGCACGGACGTCCAGGACAAAAAGAACGCCGACTGATCGGGCCCCGCCTGACTGTCTGAGGCCGTGTCACGCTGTGATGCGGCCTTTTTTTGTTGCGGTCCGCCGCCGGGTCGTCTCCCGCCGGGCCGTGCGCCGCTGGCGGCACGACCCGCCAGCCGGAAGGGTCGGGCGCTCGCGGCTCTCCTCTGGGCGGCGCCCGCCCCGGCGACGCACCCCGACCTCTCCGCCGCCGAATCCCCGATGCGCCTGCCCCTGCTCTCTGCCTTGTGCGCCGCGGCGCTGTGCGCCACGCCGGCGCCGGCCCAGACCGCGGAGGCCGCCAAGGCCGACACCCTGCGCGCCGCCGACGGCTGGCGGTCGGCGCTGACGGCGGCGCTGGCCGGCAACCAGGCCGCGTACTCGAACTGGCAGGAGGGGGGCGTCGACGCGCTGGCCGTTACCGCGACCGTCGACGGCACGTTCGACCGCGTGGTGGGGCGCGTGCTCACGACCCAGGCGCTGCGGCTGGGCTACGGCGTGCTCCGCCAGGACACGCTGAGCCTGCGCAAGGCCCTCGACGTGGCGCGCTACGCGGCCACGGCGGAGCTGGCCTCCGACAACCCCATCCGCCCGTCGGCCGGGGTCTCGGTGCGGAGCCAGTTCGCGGCCGGCTACGACTACGACCCCGAGCCCGACCGCTACCCGACGCTGCCGGTGGCGCCCGGCCGGGAGCTCAAGGTGTCCGACGCGCTCTCGCCGCTGGTGCTCACCCAGTCGCTGGGCGTGGCCTACCGGCCCGGCGGCGGCTTCGTGGCGCGGACCGGCCTGGGCCTGAAGGAGACCGTGGTGGTTATCGAGCGGCTGCGGCCGGTCTACGGCAACGCGCTCGACCAGTCGACCCGGCTGGAGGCCGGGCTGGACCTGGAGGTGCTCTACGAGCGCGAGGTGATGGAGAACGTCGCGCTCCGCTCGCGGCTGACGGCGTTCCAGGGGTTCGGCCAGATCGCCGAGCAGGCGCCGGACGTGCTGTTCGAGAACGGGCTGATCCTGAGCGTCAACGACCTGCTCAAGGTGACCCTCGACGCCGCGGCCCTCTACGACGCCGACGTGAGCCCCGACGTCCAGCTCCGCGAGGCGCTCAGCGTCGGCCTCTCGGTGTCGCTGCTGTAGGTCGCGGCCGCCCCGCCGGCGCCGGCCGCCAGCGGGGCGTGCGCTCCAGATTGACGCCTGCGGACGTCCACCCCCCGAAGCCATCGCCCGGCCCAGTCTCTCGATTAACTCGGTCTCGCCGCTCGCGCGCCGCGTCATGGGCGTCTATGCGGTCACGTGCCTGGTGCTGTGGCCGATTCCCGTGTTCGGCGTGCTCCACGCCGAGTCGGCGGCGGTGGTGGCCGGCGTCGGGTGCCTGACGGCGGCGCTGACCTCGGCGGGCGCGTTCCGGCGCGGGCGTGCGGTGCGCGCCGTGGCCCGGGTCCAGCTCGGCGCGCTGGCGGTGCCGCTCGCCATGCTGACCGTGTCGGTGGCGTGGCGACCCAACTGCGGGTATCTCCAAGGCCTGGGCCTCTTTTTGGTTCTGGTGCCGCCGAGCGTGCTGTTCGGGGCGGCCGCCGCCTACGCCGTCACCGGCTGGCGGGTGCGGTGGCCGCGCGCGACGCTGGCGGTCGGTCTGGCGGCGGTGGCCGTGGGCGGCGTGCTGTGGGACTTGCTGTGGCATCCGCAACTGTTCACCAGCAGCCACGTGTTCGGCGCCGTGTTGGGGCCGATCTACGACCAGGAGCTGGCGATCCGGCCCGGCCTGTGGGCGGCCAAGGGGCAGACGCTGCTCTGGGTGGTGCTCTTGCTGGCGCTCGGCGCCTGGCGCCGAGTGCGCAGCCGAGCCTCCGCCCGGCTGGGCGTGGCTGCCGCGCTGGCGGTGGCCGCCAGCGCCGGGCTCGCGGGGCCGCTCGGGATCGTCCAGACCGAGCGCGGGCTCCAGGCCGTGTTGTCGGAGCGCGTCGACCTCGGGCCCGTCGTGCTCCACCTCGACCCCGAGACGAGCCCGGCCGAGCGGCGGCGGCTGGCCGAGGAGGTGCTCTACCGGTTCGACACGCTGGCGGAGGCGCTGGGCGTGCGCCCGGGCCGCGCCGTCGACGTCTACCTCTACCCGGACGCCGAGACCAAGGCGGCCCTCGTCGGCTCGCGCGAGACCAGCGTGGTGCCCGTCTGGCTGCCGACGCCCCAGGTCCACATGCTGGCCGATCAGGTGCCCGGCTCGCTGGGCCACGAGATGGTGCACGTGCTGGCGCGCGAGTTCGGGGCGCCGGTCGTGCGGGCGTCGCCGGCGGTCGGGCTGGTCGAAGGGCTGGCCGTCGCGCTGGAGCCGCCCGGCGGGCTGCCGTCGGCGTCGGCCCAGGTGCGGGCGGGCGTGGCGCTGGCCGCGGGCGGGCTCTCGGCGGAGGCCGGCGGCGTGGCCGATCCCGCCGCGGTCGTGCGCGCCACCATGTCGCCGGGCGGGTTCTGGACCTCGCGCGCTGGGCTCGCCTACACGGCCAACGGCGCGTTCGCGCGGTGGCTGCTGGACACGCGCGGCGCCGAGGCGTTCCGCCGGGCCTACCGCACCGGCCGCTTCGAACCGGCCTACGGCGCGTCGCTGGACGATCTCGCCGCCGAGTGGGCCGCCGACTTGCTCCGCCAGCCGGTCGACCCGGAGGCGGTCGCCGTGGCGCGCTGGCGGTTTTCCAGGCCGTCGCTGTTCGAGGTCCGCTGCCCGCACTGGGTCCCGGCCGACCAACGGCTGGCGCGCGACGGCGCCCGAGCGTGGAAGGACGGCGACCTGGACGCGGCCTCCACCTATTTCGCTGAGGCTGTTATTGCAAATCCATACAACCTGACTGCCCTCGACGGCCGCCTCCGAACGAGATTGGCCCAAGGCGACCAGGCGACGGCCGGCGATTTCCGACTGGCCCAGGCGCTCGCCGACAGCCTGCCTACGCCGGGGTCGCTCCGCCACCTCGCCGACCTCCGCCGGCTGACCGGCACCGACAGCCGCGGCCTCTACCGCGCCGCCGCCGACTCGCTGGCGCCCGTCGACGCGCTGGGCCGGCTGCTGCTCGACCGCCGCGCCCAGATGCGGCCCGCCGTGCTCCGCGCCTGGCTGGCGGCGCCGCCCGACGCCGTGCCGGACGCGCTCCGCCAGCGGGCGCCGGTGCTGGCCGCCCTCGCCCACGCCCAGGCCGACCGGCCGGCCCAGGCGTGGGCCGCCGCCCGGACGTGGTGCGTGCCTGAACTGGCCGCCGACCCGGAGCAGGCGCGGGTGCTCCGCTGGCTCCAGGCCCAGATCGCCCTGCGCGCCGGCGCGACCGCCACCAGCGCCCGCCTCCTCAAGGGGCTGGCGGACGCGTTCGAGCGGCGCGGCCCGCACAGCTACGCCCCCCTGGTGCGCGACGTGGAGCGGCGCGCGGCGTGGGCCGCCCGGTCGCGGAGCCGGCTACCGGCTATCTTCACCGACCCACCGACCGCCCCTGATGATCTCGCGCCGGACTGCTCTCGTGCTCGGACTCCTGCTGACGTCGGCGTGCGGCCTGCC
The DNA here is from genome assembly GCA_947493945.1 of uncultured bacterium. Taxonomy (GTDB): domain Bacteria; phylum Bacteroidota; class Rhodothermia; order Rhodothermales; family Rubricoccaceae; genus Rubrivirga. The sequence goes on from CANLSR010000002.1 coordinate 118,053, forward strand.
CCCGGAGGAACTGACGGCCGGTGACGCCGTCGCCGAGCCGGCGGCCCGACCGGGCGAGTGGGTCGTGACCGAGCGCGTGGGCGCGCTCCAGCTCCACGCCGCCGGCGACGAGGCGTCGCTGCCGGTCCTCCTGCTGGGCGGCTCCGACCGGTTGACGCTCGAGTTCGACCTGAAGGGCCAGGAGCTGGGCCGCGCCCTCGACGTGTCGTTCGTCCACACCGACCGCCAGGGGCGCGAGGACCTGCTGCCGAGCGAGACCCTCACCGGCTTCGAGCGCGACAACATCCAGGACTTCGAGCGCTCCGGCGCCTCGGTGGCCGTGCCCTACGTCCACTACCGCTACGACTTCCCGAACGCGGCCATCGGGTTCGCCGTCAGCGGCAACTACCGGCTGCGCGTGACCGACCCCGACGGGGCGCTGCTCCTGGAGGCGCCGTTCTACGTCAGCGAGGAGCTGGCGGACGTGGACCTCGCCTTCGGCTCGACGATCCAAGGCGGGTCGGTCGGGTTCGCCGTCCAGCCCGCCGCCCGCATCCGCCCCGACGCCCGGCTCCAGGAGTTCGACGGCTCGCGCTACACGATCTGCTTTGCCCGCAACGGCCGGACCGACCGGATGCGGTGTGCGCCGGAGCCGTCGCTCATCGACCTGGCGCTCTACCAGTTCTACCTGCCGCGCCAGGACGCCTTCCCCGAGCAAGACGCGCTGTTCGAGGTGGACCTCGGGCTCCTGGGCCTCAACAGCGAGGTCGTCGACGTGGACCCCGCCGCCCGGCCGCCGACGGCCACCCTCGACCTGGACTACGCCGACTTTGGCGGCGACGTGCGCGACGCCGTGCTGGCGTCGGTCCCGCTCATCGAGACCGTCTACCGCGACGTCGGCCGCGCCGACGTCGACGCCGAGTACGTGGACGTGACCTTCCGGTTCGTGCCGCCCGAGGGGCGTCAGTCGTCGCGGCGCGTGTTCGTCGTCGGCTCGTTCAACGGCTGGACCGCCCGGCCGGGCGACGAGCTGGCGTGGGTCGAGGCCGAAGGGCGCTACGTCGGCACCGTCTCGGTCAAGCAGGGCCGCTACGTCTACGGCTACACCGGCGCCCCGTCCAGCACGCCCGGCCTGGGCGCGCCGTCGCTGTTCACGGCCTACGTGTACCTCAGCGACCCCCGAACGTTTACCGACCGGCTCGTCGCCGTCCGCAGCGGCGTGGCCCGCTAGGGTCCGGGGCTCGGTGAGCCGGTGGGCGTCGGGCGGCCGGAAGTATTGCTCGAAAACGACCGCACCGCGTGTCCACTGACTTATCGTACGGCCAGCCCACCCTCCCGCCCCCATGATCCGTTCGCTTCTCCTGGCCTCGCTGCTCGTCGCAGGCGGCTGCACGACGCTCTTCCCGACCCGCGCCGAGCCCGACGCGCCAGCCGCTGGCGCCGAGGGTGAGGAAAAGGACGACAAGTCGAAGATGAAGCCGTTCGCGGAGGTCGTCACCGACGACGCCCAGACCGACGACGGCCTGTTCACGGTCCACCTGGAGGACGACGGCCAAAAGCTCCTCTTCCAGATCCCGGACTCGCTGCTGAACACCGAGATGCTCGTCGTGAGCCGGCTCGCCAAGACCACTGAGGGGTTCCAGTACGGCGGGGCCAAGGTCAACACCCAAGCCGTCCGCTGGGAGCGCCAGGGGGACTTCGTGCTGCTGCGCACGGTCCGCTACGCGTCGGTCGCCGCCGACAGCCTGCCGATCTACCGCGCCGTCCGCGACGCCCAGTTCGAGCCCATCGTGGCCCGCGTGCCGGTCGTGGCCATCGGCCCGGACTCGGCGTCGGTGGTCGTCGACGTGACGGGCACCTTTACCGGCGACACGCCCGTCTTCGGGCTCCCGCGCGGGGCGCGCGAGCAGTTCAAGGTGCGGCGGCTGGACGCCGACCGCTCGTTCCTGGCCCGGGCCATGGCGTTCCCCGAGAACGTCGAGATCCGGTCCGTCCTGACCTACGACTCGGCGGAGCCACCCGAGAACGCCTCGACGGGCACGCTGTCGGTCGAGATGGCCCACTCGATGGTGCTCTTGCCCGAGGGCGACGAGATGATGCGGCCGCGCCGCGCCGACCCGCGCGTCGGGTTCTTCTCCATCGAGCAGACCGACTACGGCCTGCCGGCCCAGCGCGCCGAGACGCGCGAGTACGTGACCCGCTGGAAGCTGGTGCCGAGCGACGTCGAGGCCTACGCGCGCGGCGAGCTGGTGGAGCCGGTCGAGCCCATCGTCTACTACATCGACCCGGCCACGCCGGTCGAGTGGCGCGAGCCGCTCAAGCAGGGCGTCGAGGACTGGAACGTGGCGTTCGAGGAGGCCGGCTTCAAGAACGCCATCCGCGCCGCCGACGCGCCCGACGACCCGGAGTGGAGCCCCGAGGACTCGCGCTACTCGGTCATCCGCTACTTCCCGTCCGACACCCAGAACGCCTACGGGCCGCACGTCCACGACCCGCGCACGGGCCAGATCCTGGAGTCCGACATCGGCTGGTACCACAACGTGATGAACCTGCTCCGGAACTGGTACTTCGTCCAGACGGCGGCGACCAACCCCAACGCGCGCCGGCCCGAGTTCCGCCAGGACGTGATGGGCGAGCTGGTCCGGTTCGTGTCGGCCCACGAGGTCGGCCACACGCTCGGGCTGCCCCACAACTGGATCTCCAGCACCGCCTACCCGGTCGACAGCCTGCGCAGCCCGACGTTCACGGCCGAGCACGGCACGGCGCCGTCGATCATGGACTACGCGCGCTTCAACTACATCGCCCAGCCCGGCGACAACGTGGTACAGCTGATGCCCCGCGTGGGCGAGTACGACAAGTGGGCCGTCAAGTGGGGCTACACCTACTTCCCGGGCCTGACCGAGGAGCAGGAGCGCGAGCGGCTCCAGGCCATGACGATGGCCACGCGCGGCGACCTCGCGCTCCGCTACGGCGCCCAGACGTTTGACCCGGTCGACCCGCGCTCGCAAAGCGAGGACCTGGGCGACGACGCCGTCTACGCCTCCACGCTGGGCCTGGCCAACCTCAAGCGCATCGTCCCGCGCTTGCAGGAGTGGACCACGGAAGAGGGCGAGGACTACTCGAACCTGGACGAGCTCTACGGTCAGGTCGTCGGCCAGTGGGGCCGCTACCTCGGCCACGTCGGCCGCCAGGTGGGCGGCGTCGAGATCGACCCCAAAGTGGTCGGCGAGGACGGCGCGGTTTACCAGCCCGTCGACGCTGACCGCCAGCGCGCGGCGGTTCGCTTCCTGATCGACGAGGGCTTTACCACGCCGACGTGGTTGCTGGACACCGACCTGCTGGGCCGCATCGAGCCGGCCGGCACGTCGACGCGCATCCAGCGGCTGCAGGAAGGGGCGCTGGACCGCTTGCTGGACCCGGTCCGGCTCGGCCGGCTGGCGGAGGCCGAGTGGCTGGCGGGCAACGCCTACCCGGCGGCCGAGATGATGGACGACTTGCAGGACGGGCTCTTTGCCGAGACCGCGCGCGGCGCCTCCATCGACCCGGCCCGGCGCTCGCTCCAGCGCGCCTACGTCGACCGCCTGGGCGAGCTCTTGACCGAGGACGGCACCAACGTCCCGGCGCAGTTTGCGTCGCGCGCCTACGGCTACACGCCCCAGGACGCGGACCGCTCCGAGGTGCGCCCGTTGGCTCGCGGCGCGCTCCTCACGCTCCAGGACGACCTCGCCCGCGCGCTGCCCCGCTACCGCGGCGACCGCCAGCGGGCCGAGCGCTACCACCTCCTGGACCTCCAGGCGCGCATCGAGGACATCCTGGATCCGGAGGGTTGAGCGGGTAGGCGCGCAAGAAGAGGGGCACGTACGCCGCGAAAACGTGCGTGCCTCTCGGCGTACACGCTCCCGTGCATACACGCTTTCCTTTTGCCCGTGCTCGATCTCAGTGCCGCTCAACCCGACGTCCTCGTTCTCGTAGGGACTCAGACCGGCAACTCCGAGGTCGTGGCCGACGCGATTGCGGAGCGGCTGGGCGACCTGGGCTTTGCCGTCCACCTGCTGGACATGGCCGAGGCATGGCCCGAGGCGCTGGCGGAGCATCCCCAGGCCATCGCCGTGACCTGCACTTGGTCCGACGGCACGTTCCCCGACAACGCCGTCGACTTTGCCGAGGCGCTCGACGCCGTCCGCCCCGACCTCTCGGGCGTCCGGTTCGGCGTGTGCGGGCTGGGCGACCGCGACTACGACCCGTACTACCAGACCGCCGCCGTCCGGCTCGTCGACCTTTTCCGCGAGTGCGGCGCGACCGAGGCGGCCCCGCTCCACGACATCGACGGCGGCCCCACACCGTCCGACGTGGCGGGCGCGGTCGGGTGGGCCGTCGAGTGCGCCCGGGCGTTCGCAGACGCGTAAGGCGGAAGGTCCCGCCTGGCGTCTCCGCCGCCGACTGGCGCCAGCGGCCGGTGGGCCACAGACCCCCACGACTCTGCACCTCCGACGCCTTGCACCTCGCTGACCTCGACCTTTCCGGTCTCCGCTTCCGCACCTCGGCCGACGCGTTCGACCGGATGCGGGAGGCGTGCGCCCAGAACCCCGACCTGGCCACGTTCGAGACCATCGGCGAGAGCGAGCAAGGGCGGCCCATCGCCGGCGTGACGCTGGGCTACGGCCCCCGGCTGGTGACGCTGGTGGCCGGCGCCCACGCCGACGAGCCGGTCGGGCCGGAGACGCTGCGCATGCTCGTCCTCGAAGGGCTGGCGGCGCGCGGCTGGGGCGCCCCTGAGGACGGGCTGGAAGAGTTGTGGGAGCGGGTCACGCTGCGCGTCGTTCCTCACGTCAACCCCGACGGCGAGGCCCGGAATCAGTCTTGGATCGAGTCGTGGGACGCCGAGCGGCCGGCCGACACGCTGGGCCACTACCTCCGGGGACGTCGCCGCGAACTGCCCGGCCGCGACATCGAGTTCGGCTACCCGGACCTGCGGACGGAGAACCGCGCCGCGACAGCGTTCCTGTTCGAGAGCGGGCCGGTGTCGCTCCACGCCAGCCTGCACGGGATGGGCTTTTCCCAAGGCGCGCTGCTGCTGGTCGAAAAGCGCTGGCTCCAGACCGAGCGGGATCAGGCGCTGCGCGACGGCTTCGCCCAGGTCGCCGCCGACGCCGGCCTGCGCTTGCACGACCACGATCGTGGTGGCGACAAGGGCTTTCGCTACGGCGGCCCCGGCTTCTGGTCCACCCCGGAGGGCGCTGCCATGCGCCAGCATTTTCTGGACGCCGACGACCCAGAGACCGCCGAGCTTTTCCGCCAGTCGTCGATGGAGCAGGCGGTCGAGACGGCGTCAGAAGGGGAGACCCCGCTGTGCGTCGTCACCGAGCTGCCGCTGTTCGTGCTGGACGCCGAACCGCCCGCCGATCCCAACCGCCATCCGGGTGTGCCGGCGACGCTGCACGCGTTCCAGGACGCCATGCCGACGCTGATCGAGGCCGCCGCCGAGCACCGCGACCTCGCCCCGCTCATCGCGCCGTTCGGGCTGCAGTGCCTGGACTTGGAGACCCAGGTTCGGCTGCACTTGCGGACGCTCGACTTGGCGCTGGCGGTGGTGAGCTAGAGGCGCTTGGTGCCGCTAGCGAGTCCGGTAGGCGCAGTATCGGCCGCGCGTCCAGGCTCCCAACAACCGTCCGTCAAACGTACCTCCGAACCCCGCTGGGGCACTGCGCTCAATGGTCAAGAACGTGTCTGGGCCGGTGTCAAGTCCCCAGGGGCGCCACCCCAGTACGGCCCGGGGTACGTCTTCCGCGGACGCGGTCCGGCCATGTGTGTCGTAGCCGACGAGGGTCCACCGCTCGAACGCCGACCGAGTAGCCAGGCCTTGCTCGAACATATGTTCGAGCCTGTCGCCCTCACTTGGGTCGCCCCGGAGTGCGCCAAACCCCCGCCCGAACACTTGTCCGAGCAGCCCTAGGTCCACGACGCCCTGCACCGGACCTGGGTCCTGTCGGATCGTGACGTAGCCCTCTCGCTGCTCGACAGTTGGCGGCGGCTCGACCGACCACAACCACAACTTACCCTGAGCCGGGCGGTTGGGGACGGAGTCCAGAACCACGACCACCCGGTAGGTCCCTGTAATCGACATCCGCTCGCTGTCCTGAAACGGCAGCGCCTGGGGCCACTCGGGCGGGCAGTCCTGGCCGCTGGCGCCTGCCGCGAGTACGAGCGCCAGCGGCACGATACGGAGCGCTAGGCTAGCCAAAGAAAAGAAGGCAGAGCCAGACGGCGAACAGCATGGCGGCCACGTCGGCGAGCAGGCCGGCCGGGAGGGCGTGGCGCGTCTTGCTCACGCCGGCCGCCCCGAAGTAGACCGCGATCACGTAGAACGTGGTCTCGGTCGAGCCGAACATGGTGGACGCCATCCGGGTGATCAGCGACGTCTCGCCGTACTGGGCCGCCAGGTCCGCCACGATGGCGACCGAGCCCGAGCCCGTCAGCGGCCGGACGATGGCCATCGGCAGCACCTCGGCCGGCATCCCGATCAGGGCCAGCACCGGGCCCAGCGCGCCCGCCAGCCACTCCATCGCGCCCGACGCCCGGAACATCCCGATCGCAAACAGGATGGCGACGAGGTACGGGATGATCCGCACCGCCAGCCCGAATCCTTCTTTCCCGCCCTCGACGAAGGACTCGTAGACGGGCACTTTTTTGACCAAGCCGTAGAGCGGGATCCCGACGATCATCGCCGGGAGCACGAACACGGACAAGGCGCCGATAATGTCGCGGAAGGTGTCCATTAGGCCTCAGGCGTGGCGACGGGGCCGTGGCGGAGCGGGTCGGTCGCGCGGTACCGCCTCAAGCGGCCGAAGCCCTTGGCCGCCAGAATGGCCACGATCAGCGAGCCCATCGTGGTAAACAGGATGGGGAAGTAGACGTTGTTGGTCTCGACGCCCAGGATCGCGATCAGCGTGATCGGCGGGATGAGCTGCACGCTGGCGGTGTTCAGCGCCAGCAGCATGACCATCGAGTTTGTGGCCGTGTCGGGTTCGGGGTTCAGCGTCTGAAGCTCCTCCATCGCCTTGACCCCGAACGGCGTGGCCGCGTTGCCCAAGCCGAACACGTTGGCGGCCAGGTTGAGCGCGATCATGCCCATCGCCGGGTGGTCGCGCGGGATCTCGGGGAACAGCGGGCCGAGCACCGGCCGCACCACCTTAACCAGCGCCAGGATGATGCCGGCGTCCTCGGCGATCTTGCTCAACCCCAAGAACAGCACCAGCACGCCGATCAGGCCGAGGGCGATGGTGACGGCGACCTCGGCAAAGTCGATGGCCGCCGTCGTGATCGCGCCCAGCTTGACGAACCGGACCGGCGCGAACGTGAGCGCGGCCGTCGCGCGCGCGCCGCTGGCGGTCGGCGTCCCCGGCGGGCTGGCGGCCGGCGCCAGGCGGAGGTCTGAGAGCGTGCCCTGCAAGATCTGGTCGCGCGGGTTGGTCGCGCCGCGGATCACGTCGAGCGGCGCCGGGAGCTCGGCCTCGGCGTCGGCCAGCACCAGCTCGGTCGCGTCGTCGGACTGGCGGAGCGTGGCGTCGTAGCTCGCCTGGGGCGTCCCGTCGACGCCATACGCCTGGCGGAAGGCGGTCGAGTCGATGAGCAGACGGACCGGCTGGCGGGGCGCGTCGGCGTCGTAGGGCCGGTCGAACTCCAGCGTCACCGCGAGCGGCTGGCCGTTGCGGTACGGGTCGTTCACGACGTCGCCGATGTCGCTGGCGAGCGCGAACACCAGGCTCACGATGATGAGCCCGGCCCAGATGTAGTTGAGCATGGGCGGCGGTGGGGGAGCCCGAAGGTCGCCGCGCCCGAGCGGTCGCGCAACTGGCGCCGGCTTGCGCGACCGCCGGGCCGGGCGCGCGACGCCTCGCCGACCCGCACCGCCAGCCGGTCAGGCGCCGTCCGCCGTGGCCGGCGCGTCGTAGTGCTGGCGGATGGCGCGGGCGACGGCCGGGCCGGTGACGGCCGCGATCTCGGCCTCGGTCGCCGCCTTGACGGATTTGAGGCTGCCGAGCTCGGTCAGCAGCTTCTTGGCCGTCTTGGCGCCCACGCCCGGAATGTCCAACAGCTCACTCCTCAAGTCCTTGATCCGGCGCTGCTTGCGCTGGGCCGTGACCGCGAACCGGTGCGCCTCGTCGCGGACGCGCTGGATCAGCCGCAGCGACGACGACGTGCGCGGGATGATCACCGACTCGCTCTGCCCTGGGAAAAACACCTCCTCCAGCCGCTTGGCCAGCCCGACGACCGGGAACTTGCCGTAGACATCGACGCGCCGAAGCGACTCGACGGAACTGGAGAGCTGGCCCTTGCCGCCGTCGATGATCACCAGGTCCGGCCACGGCCCGTTTTCTTCGAGCAGGCGGGAGTAGCGCCGCTCCACCACTTCGCGCATCGACTGGAAGTCGTCCGGCTTGCCGGACTCGACCGTCCGGATCTTATAGGTCCGGTAGTCCGACTTGCGCGGCTTTCCGTCCTGGAAGACGACGCAGGACGCGACCGTGCCGGTGCCGCCCAGGTGCGAGATGTCGAAGCACTCGATCCGGCGCGGCGTCTTTTTGAGGCGCAGGTCGCGCTGCAGGCTCATCACGGAGCGCGGGATCCGGTCCTCCTCGCGCTTCTCTTGCTGGAGCTGCCACTCGCTCAGGAGCAGCCGAGCGTTCGCCTCGACCATGTTCATCAGGTCCACCTTCTCGCCGCGCTGGGGCGTCCGCACCTCGACCTTTTTCCCCTTGCGCTCGCGCAGCAGCTCCTCCACGGCCGACGGCTCCGCCAGCGGGCCGGCGAGGTAGACCTCGTTGGGCAAAAACGTGGCCTGGGCGTAGTACGCCTCCACAAAGCGCTGCAGCAGCTCCCCGTCCTCTGACCCCTCGATCCCGCGCACGACCTTGTGCTGGCGGCCGATGATCTTGCCCTCGCGCACCTTGAACAGCACGCCCACGCCGGCGTCGCTCTCGCGGTCGACGGCCAGGGCGAACAGGTCGCGGTCGACCTCGGGATCGGTCACCACCTTCTGGCGCTGGGCGTACTTCTCGAGCGCGCGGACGCGGTCGCGGTAGGCGGCGGCCTCCTCGAACTGCTTGTCGGCCGCGAGCCGGCCCATCTCGTCTTTCAAGAGCGCGATGAGCTCGCCGGTCTTGCCGTTGAGCAGACGGCGGATCTGCTCGATGGTCTGGTTGTAGTGGGCCTCGGTCTCGTACCCGACGCACGGCGCGGCGCACTTCTGGATGTGGTAGTCCAGGCACGGCTGGTACTTGCCGGCCTCGATGGCGGCCTGGTTGAGGTGCAACGAGCACGACCGGAGCTTGAACAGGTCCTTGATCGTCTTCAGCATCAGGTTCATCGCCTTCGCGTCCGTGTACGGGCCGAAGTACTCCGACCCGTCGCGGCGCACCTTGCGCGTGGGGAAGACGCGGGGGAAGCGCTCGTTCTTGATGCAGATAAACGGGTACGACTTGTCGTCCTTGAGCAGGACGTTGTACCGCGGCTTGAGCCGCTTGATCAGGTTGTCCTCCAAGAGCAGCGACTCGGCCTCCGTGTCGGTCACGATCACCTCCACGTCGTCGATCCGCTTGACGAGGGCCTGGATCCGCGCCTCGCGCGGGCGGCCCTCCTGGAAGTAGCTCCGCACGCGGTTGCGGAGGTTCTTGGCCTTGCCGACGTAGAGGACGGTCCCGTCGGCGTCCTTGTGCTGGTAGACGCCCGGCCCGGTGGGCAGCTGGCGGAGCTTGTCGTCGAGGGCGTCGGTCATGGAAGCCGGCAGGGGAGAGGGCGCGGAGTGTCAACGCCAGCGGGGCAACGTCGTGCCCGGCGGTGACGGCGGCGCGTCACGGGCCGTGGGGGACCCTCCCGGAGAGTGGCGGTGTTTAGGAAACGATCTGGGCGGCGGCAAAGTCCCGGCGGCCTCGCCCTCCCGCCCGTCTTCTCACGCACCGTCCAGCCGAATGCGCGTTTTCCTCCTCGCCCTCGCCCTCAGCGTTGCCGCTGGCGCCTCGGCCCAGTCGCAGGGCGGTACGCGCCCGTCTGGAGACGTGCAGTCGCCGGCGGGCGCGTACTCGCCGGGCTTCTACGTCGCGCCCGTCGTCGGGATCGGCCTGTCGTCGGGCGGGAGCGCGTTCCTGGTCGGCGCCGCCGTGGGCCGCCAGCTGAGCGCGCGGACCGACGTGGGGGTCGGCCTCTACGGCGGCGACCTCCGACTCCCAGGCTCCGCGCCGTTCGCGATGGTCCAGCCCCGGGTCGGGCTGGCGGTGCCTCTGGGCGAGGACCTCCGCGGGCACGCCCAGCTGGCGGGGTCCGTGCTGGCCGCCGACCTCGACACGGCGTTCGACCCCGAGCCGTTCGGGCTCCGCGTGCTGGGCGCCCAGGCCGAGGCCACGCTGAGCCGCGAGGTCCCCATCGGCGGCTCGTTCCGAATCGCGCCGACGGCCGGCGCCTACGCCGCGGTGTGCGCCACGTTCGACATCCCCGACCGTCCGGGCGCGTCGTGCGCCGAGGGCGGCGCGCTCGTCGGCGCCCAGGTCTTGTTCCGCGTGTTCGGCGTCGAGGCGATGGTGCCGCTCGTGTTCCCGGTCCGCGTGGTGGGCGACACCGACCAGGCCAGCCTCAACGGCGCCTTCAACCTGACGCGCCGCGCCATCCCCGGCGGCGTCCGGGTCCTGTTCTGACGCACCTTCCCGCTGGCGACGGGAGCCGCCAGCGGGCGGCGATCAGCCGTCCGACAAGAACGCGCCGACTTCGGCGGCGAACGTCGGCACGTCGACGCCCTGGATGGGGTGGTCGAGGCCGGGGATGATCTGGAGCTGGGCGCCCGGGATGGCGCGGTAGAGGCCGACGGCGTGTCGGACGTCGAAAAACCGGTCCCGGTCGCCTGCCGAGACGCGCGTCGGGCACGCGATCCGGGCCAGCTCGGAGTCGGCCAGGTGGAGGCCGGGCAGGCCGCGCGTAAAGGCGATCAGCTGCGCCACCAACCGGCGCCAGCGGCTGGCGCCGTGCGTCTCGGCCAGCCGCCGCGCCCAGAACGGGTGGTCGCGCTCCATGCGGTCCACGTCCATCGGGCCGACCATCGCCTCCACCTCGGCCTCGTCCCACTGCACGTTCGCGCCGTGGATCGCCAGCCGGCCGACGAGGTCGGGGCGGCGGACGGCCAGCGCCAGCGCGACGGCACCGCCCATCGAGAAGCCGAACACGGCGGCGTCGGCGAGGCCAAAGCGGTCAAAGACCGCGATTGCATCCGAGACGTAGTCGTCCCAGTTCGGCACCTCGGCCGCCAGGTCCGCGCTCCGGCCGTGGCCGGCAAAGTCGAGCGCGTAGACCTGGAACGTCTTCTCCCACACGCGGATAAGCCGGTCCGTCTCCAGGTCCGTCGAGCCCAGCGCGCCGTGGAGCACCAGGAGCGGCGGCGCGTCGTCCGGCCCGGACACGCCGACCGCCAGCCCGTCGGCCTCGACCCACTGGCGGTCGGGGCGGACGCTCTCGACCAGCTCCACCAGCACGCCGGCCGTGTCCTTGGGGTGGAGGAAGACGATGCGCTTGCCGTCGGCGCCGGGCTTGGGCGCGTCCGCCAGCGTGCGGATGCCCAGGGTCTGGACCCGCTCGACCTCGGCGTCCAGGTCGCCCACCTCGAACGCCAGGTGGTGCAGGCCCGGGCCCCGCTTGCCCACGAAGCCCGCCACCGGCGAGTCGGGGCGCGTGGCCTCCAACAGCTCCATCTTGGGCGCGGCGCCGGGCCTGCCGCCGTCGCCGAAAAAGTGGGTCTGGACGCCCTCGCGCTCGACGCGCTCGGACTTGTACGGCGCCGTCGCCAGCAGGTGCTCGAACAAGGCGATCTGGTCGGGTGACGAGGTGGCGATGCCGACGTGTTCCAGGGTCATGGTGCGGGGTGGGGGGAGGGGCCGCTGAAACTCGCGTCCGGCGCCGAGGGTCTGACGGCCGATGCCTGTCCACACTCCGTCTCCCGGCGCAGGCGCTCCGCCAGCTCGCGGCGAGAGCGACGCCCAGCGCCAGCAGCGGTTGGCCATGACGGCCAGCCTGGCCGTCGCCGTGGTGATGCTGGTCGGGAAGGGGGCGGCGGTGGCCCTGACGGGCTCGGCGGCGATCCTGTCCGACGCGCTCGAGTCGGTGGTCCACCTCGCGGCGACGGCGATGGCGGGCTTTAGCCTGTGGTACGCCGCCCAACCGGCCGACGCGGATCATCCGTACGGGCACGGCAAAATCGCCTACTTCTCGTCGGGCGTCGAGGGCGCGCTCATCCTGCTGGCGGCCGTCGCCATCGTGTGGACGGCGGTGCTGGACCTGATCCGCGGGCCGGAGGTGCAGCAGATCGGGGCCGGACTGCTCATCACGGGCGGGCTGGCGCTCGTCAACCTGGCGCTGGGGCTGACGCTGGTGCGCGTCGGCCGGCGCACGCACTCGTTGGTGCTGGTCGCCAACGGCCACCACGTCCTGACCGACATGTGGACGAGCCTGGGCGTCGTCGTCGGCATTGGCTTGGTGTGGTGGACGGGCGCCGTCTGGCTCGACCCGGTCGTGGCGCTCGTGCTGGGCGTCAACATCGTCTGGACCAGCGGCGGGCTGATGCGCCAGGCGTACAGCGGGCTGATGGAGACGGCCGATCCGCACGAGACCCAGCGCGTGCTCCAGGTGCTGGACGATGCCGTCGTCGAGGGATTGATCGAGGGCCACCACCACGTCCGCCACCGGCGCGTGAACGACCAGGTCTGGATCGACCAGCACCTGCTGCTGCCCGACGACCTGACGCTGACCGTGGCGCACGACCGGGCGACGACGGTCGAGCTGCGCCAGCGTGCGATCTTCCCCGAGAGCCGCGTCCAGGTCACGAGCCATCTGGAGCCGCGCTCGCACGACCATCCCGCCGGCGCCGCCCACGACATCGCGGCCCACACGTTCACTCCCCACACGTCCTGATGCGCATCGCTGTCGTAGGAGGGTTGGCGGCCGGCCCGGCTGCCGCCGCCGAGGCCAAGCGCCAGTCGCCCCAAGCCGACGTGGTGATGTTCGAGGCCGGCCCGCACACGTCGGTCGGGACGTGCGAAATCCCGTACTTCATCGGCGGAGAGCTCGAACTCGGCACCAACCTGGTCGTGTTGACGCCCGAGGCGATGGAGCGCACGCGGGGCGTCCGGGTCCACGTCCGCCACCGCGTCACAGCGCTGGACCTGCGCGCGGGCCGGCTCACCGTCGACGCGCTCGACTACGGCGCGAGTCGCGACGAGCCGTTCGACCGGCTGATCCTGGCGACGGGCGCCCGCACCCGCCGGCTGGGCGTCCCAGGCGAGGACGCGGCCGGCGTGTTCTCGGTCCGCAACCTGGTGGACACCCAGCGAATCGAGCGGTGGCTGGCCACCGAGCCCGTCCGCCACGTCGTGGTCGTGGGCGGCGGCTACATCGGCCTGGAGATGGCCGACGCCGTCCGCCAGCGCGGCGTGCGGGCCACGATCCTCAACCCGGCCGGGCGCGTCCTCAACCGGACCGTCGCCTGCGAGGCGAGCAGCCTCATGGACCGCGCCGTCGCCGACGCCGGCGTCGTGGTCCGGCCCGAGCGGGCGACGGAAATCCTCCAGGACGACACCGGCCGCGTGCGCGCAGTGCGGACCGACCGCGGCGAGATCGTGGGCTGCCAGATGGTGATCGTCTCGGTCGGCATCGAGCCCAATGCCGAGCTGGCGGCGGCGGCCGGGATCAAGCTGGGCGACGCCGGCGGCATCGCCGTCGACGACGAGATGCGGACGTCGGCGCGGTCGGTGTGGGCCTGCGGCGACGCCGTTCAGATCCCGCGCGCGCCCGACGGCAAGCGGGTGCTGTGGCCGCTCGCGACCACGGCCCGGCGCACCGCCCGAGTGGCCGCGCGCAACGCCGCGTCCCGCCGCGGAGGCGCCGACCGGTTCCGTCCGTTCGCGGGCGCCGTCGCGGTCAAGGCGTTCGGCATCGAAGTCGGGTCGGTGGGCCTGTCGATGGCGCAGGCTCTCGCGTCCGGCCTGGACGCCGTCGCGGTCGACGCCCGCCACACCAGCCGCGTGGGCTCATTTCCTGGGTCCCGATCCATCGACGTGCGCCTGGTGTTCGAGCGCGGCACGGGGCGTCTCTTGGGCGGCCAGTTGGTCGGCGCCGAGGGCGCCGCGCTGCGCGCCAACGTGCTCGTCCCGTTGGTCCAGGGCGGCGGGACCGTCCGCGAGCTGGCCGAGGACCACGACCTGATCTACAACCCGCCGCTGGCTCCGGCCGTCGACCCGCTCAAAGTCGCCGCCAGCCTGGCGATGCGGAAGCTGAGGGGTTGAAAGGCCCCGCCGTCTAACGTTCCAGCTGACGTCCCGCCGGCTTGGGGCGCCAGCGCTCGGCGAGCAGCCACTTTCCCACACTTCCCGCACTTCCCGTGGACCTGGACGAAGAATCCCTATCCTCCGAAGTCGTCTACGACGGCGTCCTCCTCCGCGTCCGCCGCGACACCGTGCGCCTGCCCGACGGCGAGACCTCCGAGCGCGAGTGGATCGCGCATCCCGGCGCCTCGGCCGTCGTTCCCGTCGATGACCAGGGTCAGGTGGTGCTGGTGCGCCAGTTCCGGTTTCCGCCCCGGCGCGAGTTCTGGGAAGTGCCCGCCGGCAAGCTCGACGCCGAGGGCGAGGACCCGCTCGACGTGGCGCGCCGCGAGCTGGCGGAGGAGGTGCAGTTGGCGGCCGAGCGTTGGACGCCGCTGGGCGACACCTACCCGGCCATCGGCTACTCCGACGAGGTGATCCACCTGTTCCTGGCCGAGGGCCTGTCGCCGGCCCACCGCGACAGCGACGACGACGAGTTCGTGGAGCCGTTTCGGATGCCACTATCCGAGGCCGTTCAGATGGCCCAGACCGGCCAGATCGAGGACGTCAAGTCGTGCGTGGCCCTGCTCTTGGCCGACGCCGCGATCAAGGCTCGGGACGCGTCTTCACGGTAGATCGGCCGCCCGTCGTTGGGCCGCGGATCCGTCCTCGCGGTACCTTCGCCCCGCACCCCCTGCACGCCTGTGTTTTACTTTCTCGTCGTCCTAATCCTGATCGTCGCGCTGCTGATGGCGCTCGTCATCCTGCTCCAGAGCGGCAAGGGCGGCGGCTTGGCCGGCATCGGCGGCGGCGGCCAGACGACCCAGATCCTGGGCGCGCGCCAAGCGCCGGACTTCTTGGAGAAGGCCACCTGGGGGCTGGGCTGGACGTTTTTGGGCCTGTGCCTGGTGACGACGTTCTTCATCCCGCGCGTTGGCGGCGGCGGGAGCATCCTGCAGGAGCGCGCTGGCGAGCTGCCGTCTACGGCCCCAGCGCCCATCGAAGCGCCGCTGGCGCCCTCGCCCGCCAACCCGGCCACGCCGACGGCGCCGGACGTGCCGCCGATCGAGCAGTAAGGGCCCCGCTCTCTTTTCGAGAGGCCACCGAGCACGCGCCCGGTGGCCTCTTTTGATGGAGACCGGCCCGTCGCTGGTTCCGCTGGCTCGGGAGCGGACCGGCGGTTTGCCGCCTCGGGGTAACCCGTAGGGGCGCGTTGCGAGTCGCCCCGACCTCGGCGGCCGAGCCCGACCTGCTGACCCGCCGCGTCCCGCTGGCGGCCGGCGCCAGCGGGGCGGGAGGAGCAAAAAAAAGCGAGGCCCCACCGGAGTGGGGCCTCGCCTCGACTGCGCCGGCCTGTACGCCGGATTCTGTCCGGGCCGGGGCGTCGAGGCCCGGCCCTGTGCCGCCATCTATCTGGGACGCCGCTTGCGCGGCGCCTCGAGCGGCCTACCCGTCCCGACGCGCCCGCGGGCCGCGGGCGGCCCCGCCGAGGCGGAGCGCGGGACTGTGTGGCCTTGCACCCCGTGGGGTTTGCCTGGCCGCGGCCGTCGCCGGCCGCGCCGGTGGGCTCTTACCCCACCGTTTCACCCATCACCTGTGCGGACGAGTCCGCCATCGGCTGGTTTGCTTTCTGTTGCACGTGCCGTCATCCCGCCGAAGCGGGACGCCCCCGCGGTTAGCGGGGCACGGTGCCCTGCGGTGTCCGGACGTTCCTCCCCGAGCACCTCCGCCAGCGGCGGCGGCTCCCGAGGCGGCGGCCCGGCCGGCGCGCCCCCAACGTACGAGCGGGCGCCAGGACCACGTCCGGCGCCCGCTCGAAGCTGACGTGCGTTCGTCACGCTGGCGGCTGCCGCCAGCGGCACCGGCTAGCCCTCGCCGCCCACCTCGGCAAACAGCGCGTCGTCGACGATGATGCGGCCGTCGTGCTCCGAGACGATGATCCGGTCGCGCTGGCGGACCTCGACCTGGCGCTGGGGCGGCACCATGAAGCCCGCCGCGGCGCCGCGCTCGATGGGCACGACCGCCCGGCCGTCGCGGACGCGCGTCCGCAGGCGCTCGTAGGCGCGCAGGAACCGCTCGTCGATGTCGCCCGCCGCCTCCTCGCGCTGCGTCTCGTACTGGTCCTGCTCGGCCTTGGTCTCCTCGACCACGCGGTCGAGCTCGACCCCCTTCTCCTTGATCCGCGCCTCCAGCTCCTTGAGCTGGTCGTCGGCGCCGTCGACGGTCTCCGCCGAGTCGATGTCGAGGTTCTCGTACCGTTCGATCTCCTCGTAGGCCGACTGGATCCGCTGGCGGTGGGCCTCGATCTCCTTGGTCAGAGCGTCGTACTCGCGGTTGTTGCGCACCTGGAGCTGCTGCTCCTCGTACTTGCGGATGAGGCCCTCGGACTCGGCGATGTCCAGCTTGAGCTTCTTTTTCTGGACCTCGGCCTCCTTTTTGTCCTGGTCGATCTTGCCCAGCCGCGTCTGGAGCCCGGCCCGCGCGTCCTCCAGGTCGCGGATCTCGTCCGGCAGGTCGCCGCGGAGCTTGGTGAGCTGGTCGATCTTGGTGTCGATCAGCTGGAGGCGGACGAGGGCTCGGAGCTGGTCCTCGATGGTGGTCGTGTCGGTCGCCATGCGCGGGTTCGGGTTCGGAAAGGGTTAGGGTACCGCCCAAGACCGCGCCCGGTTTTGAGACCGGGGCGAATTGTGGTGAGGCATCAGGGTGGAGGAATCAGGAATCAGGGCTCCCAACGAGGTCGCGATCGGTTGGAACGGGACCTGCGCCTTTGCGGACTCCCGTTTCCTGAACCCTGACTTCTTATCCCTCACCCCGCGAACGTCCGCATGGGCGAGGTGCGGTGGCGGGTCACGTCCACGGCCAGCCCGCCGAACGCGGCCGCGAGCCGGTCGGCGACGAGGCGCTCGGTGACCGCCTCGGTCTCGTAGTGGCCCGCGTCGATGAGGGCCAGGCGCGGGCGCCCGTCGGCGTCGAGCGCCTCGAACCAGCGGTGGTAGGTCACGTCGGAGGTCACATAGGCGTCGGCGCCAGCGCGCAAGGCGTCGGGCAAGAACGAAAGTCCGGAGCCACCGCAGACGGCCACGCGCTCGACCCGCTGGCGGTCGTCGCCGACGTAGCGGAGCGCGCCCGCGCCCAGCGCGTCGCGGACGCGCTCCAGAAACTCCGCCAGCGGCACGGGCGCGTCCAGCCGGCCGACCACGCCGTAGCCCTGGCGCGTGGCCTGGCCGTCGAGCGCGACCACGTCGACGGCCGGCGCCTGGTACGGGTGCGCCGCCGCCACCGCCCGCCGCACCGCGCCGACGGCCCACGACGGCGCGACGGCCTCGATCCGAACCTCGGCCACGGCCTCTTCGCGCCCCACCTGGCCGACGGCCGGCTGGGCGCCCGTCTGTGGGTGGAACCGGCCCGTCCCGGCCGTCGAGAACGAGCACGCGTCGTAGTCGCCGACCTCGCCGGCGCCCGCCCCCGCCAGCGCCTGGCGGACCGCGTCGGCGGCGGTCTCGGGCGCGAACACCGTCACCTTGCGCATCACGCCGTCGAGCGGGGCCAGGATCTCGGGCTCGCTCACGCCGATCTGCTCCGCCAGCGCGAACGACACGCCGCCTCGCGCCGCGTCCAGGTTGGTGTGGACCGCGGCGTAGCTGATGCCGGCGCGGGCCAGGCGCCAGACCAGCGAGCCTATTGGATCGTCGGCCGTGGCTCGGCCGACCGGCTTGAACAGCAGCGGGTGGTGCGTCACGATCAGCCCGGCGCCCGTTTCGGCGGCCTCGTCCACCACGGCCGGCGTCAGGTCGAGCGCGACCAGCACGCGGTCGATCTCGGCGGCGGGGTCGCCCACCTGGAGCCCGACCCGGTCGAAGTCGGCCTTCTGGCCGGGCGGCGCCCAGGCGTGGAGCGCGTCGAGAACGTCGGAGACGGTGGTCATACGGGTTGGGGGGCGGAGGCGAGGCGGGTCTCCCGGCCTTCGGCCTCGTCGACGCGCGACAGGAAAAAGGCGCCCAGGGCGAACAGGACGAGCACGGCCGCCACGCCCGCCCGCGACGAGTCGAACAGGGTCGTCATCAGCCCGAACAGCATGGGGCCGATAAACGCCGTCGCCTTGCCCGAGAACGCGAAGAAGCCGTAGAACTCGGTCTCCTTGTCGTGGGGCATGAACCGCCCCAGCAGCGACCGGCTAGCGGCCTGGTTCGGGCCGGAGGCCACGCCGATCAGCACGCCGGCGGCCCACAGCCACGCCCGCGTCGGCCCGACGACGGCGACGACCGTGGCGACGGCCAGGAGCACGAGCGAGATGGCGATCGTCCGCTTGCCGCCGATGCGGTCGTCCAGGAACGAGAACGCGAACGCGCCCAGCCCCGCGGCCACGTTGAGCACGATGCCGAAGACCAGGATGTCTCCTTCTGAGAACCCGTAGGCCGTCGCGGCGAAGATGCCGCCCATCGCGAAGATGGTCACCAGCCCGTCGTTGTAGAACACCCGGGCGACGAGCAGGCGCACGATCTGGCGGTACTCGCGGATCTGGCCGAGCGTCTGGCCGAGCTCGCCGAACGTGGCGCGGAGCAGCCCGGCCCGGGCGCCGCCCTCGGGCCTGGGCTCGCGGAGCACCACGAACGCCGGGACCGAGAACAACGCGAACCAGCCCGCCACCAGCAACGCCGTCACGCGGACGTTCTCGCCGGTCGCCTTGTCGAGCCCGAACGGCGCCACCTCGGGCATCACCAAGGGCAGCGCCAGCGCCATGCACAGCAGCCCGCCGAGGTAGCCCAGCGCCCAGCCCCACCCCGACACGCGCCCGATCTTGTCCGGCGGGGCGATCTCGGGCAGGAACGCGTTGTAGAACACCTGGCCAACCTCAAAGGCGATGTTGGCGACCACCACCAGCCCGATCGCCAGCCACACGTCGCCGCGCTGGGGGAAAAACAGCAGCGCCGTCGCCGCGACCGTGACGACGGTCGTGATCAGGAGCGCCCGCTTGCGCGTGCCCGCGCGGTCCGCCAGCGCGCCGAGGACGGGCGAGAGCAGGGCCACCGCGACGGCCGTCGGCGTGACCACGGCCCAGGCCCACAGCACCGCGCCCGTCGTCTCGTCGGCCGCGATGCCCTTGACGAAGAACGTCGCGTAGATGAACGTGATGATGAGCGTCGTGAACGCCGAGTTGGCGAAGTCGTAGAGCGCCCACGCCCCGATGGATCGTGCGTCGCCGCGCGGGGGGGAGTCTGCCATGAGCCGGAGGCGGGTGGACGGTCAAGCTACCGGGTCTCTCCATCGCGGCCCTGGTGCAGCCGGACTATCTTTGAAGTCCCGGCCCACGTAGCTCAGGGGATAGAGCAAACGTTTCCTAAACGTTAGGTCGCAGGTTCGATTCCTGCCGTGGGCACAGGCCCGAGGCGGGGGCGCCGGGCCGCTGGGGACGTGCGCCGCCCGCGATCTGCGGCACGCGTGGCCGGACCGAGGGGGCGTGCGGCTGAGCTGTGCGCCGGCCTATGGCCGCACTCGTCATATGTGTGTAGGAGAGCTCTGACGTCGCACTCAGGAAAACCCTCGGCGAGAGGGCCGCTGGCCACCGTACCGGCCGCTGAAGGTCCGTAGCGGGGTGTGTCAGGCGTTCGTTCTCCAAATATCCAGCGTGAGGGCGCCGTTCTTTGGGTTGACCTTTTGGTCATGGGGACCTTACATATGAGGTGCCTGTCTAGGTAAACCCGGGGGCTGGAAGGCTCCCTGGCAGGTGTACCCGCATATGACACCGGTTGGCCGTGGGATGCCAGCCTGGACACCCTTCTACTCCATCCGCTCCAGCTCACATCATGCGACCCTATCCACGCCAGATCCTCAAAAGCTCCCGCATCCGCCACTTCGCGGCCGGCGCCGGGGCCGTCGCCCTTCTCATCACGGTCTTCGCTGCGACCGGCGTGGGCATCGCGCCGAAGAGGACGTCGGAGGGCATCATGGACCTGACCGTCGACGTGCGCGACGTGCCCTGCACCGAGCCGTTTGACGAGGATGACCGCGTCCAGGTGATCCCGGACACGCTCTCCGGCCGCATCGGCGTCCAGGTGATCGTGCGCAACCGCCAGTGCTGCTGCTGCGAGGGCGAGGGGTACGGCCCGCTCGGCGAGCTCCGCCAGCCGGCGGCGCCGTCGACCACGCGGCCCACGTCGGTGACGCCGGCGCCGGTGCCCGAGGTGAAGCCGTTCGTGGCCGAGATGCCCCGCGACGTCGTCTCGCCGCTGGCGCCCCGCGCCGGCGCGCCGCTGCCGATGGGCGGCCCCGTCAACGTGGGCGGCGTCCCGACCACCGTGGCCAGCCAGGCCAAGCTCCCCTGGTGGCTCGCCCTCGCCGCCGCGCCGGCCGTGCTGCTGTTCGGCACCGACTCCAACGACGTCTGCGAGGACGACGAGACGGGCACCACCTCGGGTCCCAGCCGCACCTGCGACGCGGACGAGCAGTTCCGCCAGACGCAGGCCCGCGCCAGCTAACGGCCGGACCGGCGGGGGGAGCGGAACGACGTGCGGAGGAGAGAGGGGCTGCCCAACGGCCCGTCCTCCTCCGCACGGCCCTTTTCCTTCGTCGTCGAGGGGGGAACGGCGGTCCGGCGGCGGAGTCCGGAGGTCGCCCGTCCTTTAGACGAGCGCTGGGACGTGCGCGTCGAGCCAGTCGGCCAGCTCGCCGATCACGTCGTCGCGCTCGGTCTCGTTCATGGTCTCGTGGTAGAGGCCGTCCCAGATCCGGAGCGTGACGTCGCCGGTGGCGTGGGAGGCGAGCCACCTCGTGCCCTCGGGGTCGGTCAGGCGGTCGTCGGTGCCGTGGAACAGGTACATCGGCACGTCGAAGGCCTCGGGGTGCTGGCGGACGCGCTCGCTGGTGGTCAGGATCTCCAGGCCCAGCCGCGCCCGCACGCCTCGTTTGATGGTCAGCGGGTCCTCGCGGTAGGCGCGGGCCACCGTCGGGTCGTGCGAGAGGTGCCTCAGGTCCAGCTTGGTGGCGGGCGCGTCGGGGAACCACCGGGCCACCAGGGGCGCCAGCCGGCGCAGGAGCGGCGGCGAGCTCACCTGGAGCGCGGGCGACGACAGCACCACGCCCGCCAGCCCGTCGGTGCCCCGGCCGACGACGGTGGCCGCGGCCACCAGCCCGCCCATCGAGTGGCCCATCAGGAACACCGGGGCCCCGGATCCGGCGACGACCTCGTCGAGCCACGGGCGGACGTCCGAGAGGTAGTCGTCGAACGACTCGACCTGGCCGCGCGGCCCCCCCGACTGGCCGTGGCCGCGCAGGTCGATGGCGCGGACGGCGATGCCGCGGGCCATCAGCGCGCTCGCGAGGTAGGCGTAGCGGCCGCTGTGCTCGTGCAAGCCGTGGATCAGCGCCACGACGGCGCGCGTCGGGCGGTCCGGCGTCCAGCGGCGGACGAACAGCTCGGTGCCGTCGGGGCTGGGGCGCGTGCCGGTCTCGTGGGTCATGGATCGGGAGAGCAGGGGAGGGGTATACCCCGCCGACATGCCCCGGCTCCATGACCGTCACCGACGCCTCGCCCGCCCCCGCCGACCTGCTCGCCACGCTCGACCAGCAGGTGCGCGAGCTCCAGGAGGCCGGCGCCGAGCCCCACTCGATCCTGATCGGCCCGGAGGCCTACGCCACGCTGACCGAGGCCGTCGCCGAGCGGTTTGGCCGCGAGCGCGCCGACCTGGCCCAGTACCAATGGCTGACCGTCGTTGTGGACCCGTTCCGGGGCGGGCGCGTCTGCGTGGTGCCCGCCCCGCGCGACCTGGCCGCCGGCGTCCGCGCCGAGCGCGTCTAGTCGCCGCCCGCCCTCGGCCCCGACTGCGCGGGGACAGGCTCCTACGGGGGCGGTTCTCGTACCGTTGTGTTGCCTACGCCCCCACCGCCATGCGCGCCCTCTGGAAAGACACCGTTCTCGCGAACGGGCCCACCGTCACCGTCGAGGGGAACGAGTATTTCCCGATGGACGCCGTTTCCCAAGAGCACCTCCGCCCGTCCGACCACACCACGGCGTGCCCGTGGAAGGGGGAGGCCGGCTACTTCGACGTGGTGGTCGACGGCGAGGTGAACCCGAACGCGGCCTGGATCTACCGCGACCCCAAGCCGGCCGCGTCCGAGATCGCCGGCCACGTCGCCTTTTGGAAAGGCGTCGAGGTGACGGACTAGGGCCGCTGGCTCGACGCGCTGGCGGTGCCGGCCGGCGCTAGTGGGCCTCGACGGGGCGGGGCTCGACCCGCCGGAGCGAGCGGATGAGGAACGCGAGCGTGACCCCGGCGACGGCCAGCGTGCCGACGCCCCGCGCCGTCTCGCCCAGCACCACCCACCCCACCCCGAACAGCGCCGCGTACACCGACGCCGAGCCGAGCAGCCAGCGGACGGCGATCTGGGCCAGCCCGCCGTCCGCCTCCACGGCGGGGTTGCGCGCCGCGACGGGCCGCCAGCCCGGCCCGCCCGGCCGAACGCGGCGGTAGAACGCGTCCAGCGTGCCGCTGGCGGTCGGCCGGGTCGCGAACGTGGCGACGAGCCAGCAGGCGGTCGTTATGCCGGCGATGCCGAACAGGTTGCCCGGGAACGGGTCGGTGAGGAAGGGGACGACGAACGCCGGACTCGTCTCGGCGTCGGGCCCCGGCTCGCCCATGACGTTCGCGAGCTGCTGGAGCGCGACCAGCAGCAGCGGCAGGACGGTGGCCGTCAGCTCGCTCCAGGCGTTGATCCGCCACCAGTACCACCGCAGGATCAGGACCAGGCCCATGCCCGCCGAGGCGCTCAGCAGCAGGCCCCACGCCCCCGAGACGGAGCTGAGCTGGGTCGCGGTGATGAACCCGCCGACCGCGAGCGCGAACGTCAGCACGCGCGACACCCGGACGTAGTGCCGCTCGGTCCGGTCCCGGGCCAGGAACCGGCGGTAGAGGTCGTTGACGAGGTAGCTGGTGCCCCAGTTGAGCTGGGTCGAGATCGTGGACATGAACGCGGCCAGGAACGCGGCGAACAACAGCCCCAGCAGGCCCGGCGGCAGCGCCTCGCGCATCACCATCACGTAGCCCTCGCCCGGGTTCTCCAGGCCGGGGTAGAGCACCAGCGCCGCCAGCCCCACGATGATCCAGGGCCACGGCCGCAGGCAGTAGTGGGCGACGGTAAACCACAGCACGGCCAGCACCGAGTCGGTCTCGGACCGCGTCGACAACATCCGCTGGGCCACGTAGCCGCCGCCGCCGGGCTCGGCGCCGGGGTACCAGCTGGCCCACCACTGGACGCCCATGTAGGCCGCGAACGCGGCGCCAGAGAGGGCCAGCGTCGCCGCGCCCTCCACGGGGTTGCCCAACGTCGGCGCAAAGCGGAACGCCTCGGCCGGGAGCTGGGCCTTGAGCCCGGCGATCCCGCCCACCTCGGGGATGTCGAGCGCGAACCAGGCCAGCGCGATCGACCCGGCCATCGCGAGCGTGAACTGGAACGCGTCGGTCACCGCGATGCCCCACAGCCCCGACACCAGCGAGTACGCCCCGACCAGCAGCATCAGCGCGCCCACCGCCACCGTCGCCGCGTCCATCTCGGTGCCGAGCACCACCCAGTCGGTCCGCCCGAAGACGCTCATGCCCGGGAACAGCACCCGGAACACGGTCGACATGGCGAGCACGACCCAGCCGATCACGATGGCGTTGGCGAACAGGCCGAAGTAGACCGCCTTGACGCCGCGGAGTGCGGCCGCCGGGGCGCCGTGGTAGCGCAGCTCCACGAGCTCGACGTCGGTCAGGACGCCGCTCCGCTGCCACAGGCGGGCGAAAAAGAAGACCGTCAGCATGCCGCCCAGGGCGGCGTACCACCAGAGCCAGTTGCCGGCCACGCCCGACTGGGCCACCAGCTCGGCCACGGCCAGGGGCGTGTCGGCCGCGAACGTGGTCGCGACCATCGAGGTGCCGGCCAGCCACCACGGCATCGACCGGCCGCCCGCAAAAAACTCCCCCGTGGACCGGGAGGCGCGCCGGGCGAACCGGGCCGCCAGTCCAAAGGTGAGGGCGAGGACGGCGACGACGATGGCCCAGTCGAGTCCGGTCATGGGGCGGGGGAGGGTGCGCCCGAGAGTACTGCCCGGCCACCCGGCACGGCAAGGGGCCCGCCCCCGGCCCCCGCTGGCGGAGCGCCGCCGCCAGCGGGGCCGCCCGTCTAGAACGCAGCGAGCGCCGCCGGGGAGGTCCCGGGCGGCGCTCGCAAGCCAGACAATGATCGGGAGGCCCGACCGGCTGTCTAGATCTGAAACACGATCAGCACGGCGAGCCCGACGAGGGCGGCGGCGGCCGACATGGCGGGGATGAGGCGGTTCATCCGGGTGGGGAATGCGAGCGGGACGCTCAGAGACACAAAACGGGAACCGGGCGGAGAGTTATCCACACCGGGAACCCTATGACACTGCAAGGTACTGGGACGTGCCCCACCCGCACAACCCTTTGTCTCAGAAAAGACTGGCGCGTTTGGGTGGACGTGCGAGAGAGGCGACCGCAGTCAGCTAGCTTGGCCCCGGACTCCCGCCCTGGCCATGCCGCGACTGACTCTCCGTATCGTCCTTGCCCTGTTCGTCTTAAGTGCGGCCCCGGCCACGGCGGTCCCTCTGGCAGCTGCGGACAGCCTGGAGCCGGTCGTGGCGCGCACGGCGATGGCGTCGACGGGCCACCCCGACGCCAGCCGGGCGGCGCTCCAGATACTACGACAGGGCGGCAACGCCGTCGACGCCGCCGTGGCGACGGGCTTCGCGCTCGCCGTCGTCAGCCCGGACGCGGGCAACCTGGGCGGCGGTGGGTTCATGGTCATCCGCCGCCCCGACGGGACTGCCACGACGTGGGACTTCCGCGAGACCGCGCCCTCGGGCGCCTGGCGCGAGATGTACACCGATGGCGGCCTGTCGTCGCAGGTCGGCCACGCGGCGGCCGGCGTGCCGGGCACCGTCGCCGGCCTGATCGCCGCCCACACCGCCGAAGGGCGCCTGCCGCTGGCGGACGTTCTCGCGCCGGCCATCGAGCTTGCCCAAGGCCAGTTCCTCTCGGGCCGCAACGCGATCCTGTTCAACCGCTACCGCGACGAGTTCCGCCAGTTCGAGTCCACGGCGCGCCACTTTACCACGTCCGACGGGCGCTTGTGGGCCGTCGGCGAGCGGTTCGAGCAGCCCGACCTGGCCGACGTGCTCCGCCGCATCCAGCGCGACGGCCGCGACGGCTTCTACCGGGGCCGCACCGCCGACCTGATCGTGGCCGAGATGGCGCGCGGCGACGGGCTGATCACCCACGCCGACCTGCAGGGCTACCGAGCCGTCGAGCGCCCGGTCTTGACGAGCACCTACCGCGGCCACCGGCTGCTGATGATGGGGCCGCCGGCCTCGGGCGGGATCGCCCTGGCCCAGGCGCTCCGGGCCGTCGAGCCGTTCCCGCTGGCGCGGTGGGGCCTGCAGTCGGCCGAGGCCGTGCACCTGGCCGGCGAGGCGCTGCGGCGGGCGTTCGCCGACCGGGCGTTCTGGCTGGCCGACCCCGACTTCGTCGACGTGCCGGCCCGGGCGCTGCTGGCGCCCCGCTACGTCGCGTCGCGGATGGCCTCCTTCGACCCGGCCCGCACGACCGCCAGCGC
Source organism: uncultured bacterium (assembly GCA_947493945.1). Taxonomy (GTDB): domain Bacteria; phylum Bacteroidota; class Rhodothermia; order Rhodothermales; family Rubricoccaceae; genus Rubrivirga. Next base: position 143,975 of record CANLSR010000002.1, read on the forward strand.
GGCGGTGAGCCACGGCACGCCGCCCGACCTGCCGGCCGAAGGCACCGAGACCACCCACTACTCGGTCGTCGACGGCGAGGGGATGGCCGTCGCCACGACCGTCACCCTCAACGACTACTTCGGCTCCAAGGTGGCCGTCGGCGGGGCCGGCTTCTTCCTCAACAACGAGATGGACGACTTTGCGACGGCGCCGGGCGAGCCCAACTTCTGGGGGCTGGTCCAGGGCGAGGCCAACGCCGTCGCGCCGGGCAAGCGGATGGTCTCGTCCATGACGCCGGTGATCCTGGAGGACGAGCGCGGACGGCTGTTCATGGTGGCCGGCTCGCCCGGCGGCTCGCGCATCATCTCGACCGTCTTCCAGGTGGTCACCAACGTGATCGACTTCGGGCTCAACGCCCAGCAGGCCGTCGCGCTGCCCCGGTTCCACCACCAGTGGCTCCCCGACCACATGGAGTTCGAGGGCGGGCTCCCCGACGCCACGCGCGAGGGGCTCGGCGAGCGCGGCTGGCTGCTCGACCGGCTGGTCCGGTTCGGGGCCGCCAACGTGGTCGTCGTCCGCTACGACGACCGGGGCGTCCGCACGTTGGAGGGCGGCGCCGACCCCCGCCGCGACGACGACGACGCACGCGGGTACTGAGAACCAAGGGCTGAGGAAACAGCCGTCGCCCTCCGCTGATTCCTGACTCCTGGTCCCCGATCCCCCCATGCTCAACCTCGCCCGCGTCGACGCGCTCGTGTTCGACATCGACGGCACGCTGGCCGACACCGACGACCACCTGGTCGCCCAACTCGCCCAGGCCCTGGACCGGCTGCCGCTCGTGGACGGCCGCCGCGCGACGTCGCTGGCGCGGCGGATCGTGATGGGCGCCGAGACGCCGGTCAACGCGGCGTATGGCGCCATCGACCGGTGGGGCCTGGACGACGAGCTGGCGTCCCTAAAGCGGCTGCTCCAGCGCGCCCGGGACCAGCGCCAGCGCGCCGAGCGCCACCCGGCGGAGGCGGCCGACGAGGTGCCGCACGACATGGTGCCGGGCGTCGAGCAGATGCTCCACGACCTGGCGGCCCGCTTCCCGATGAGCGCCATCTCGACCGGCAGCGAGCCGCGGATCCGCGAGTTCCTGGACCACCACGGGGTGCTCCGGCACTTTTCGGCCGTGGCCGGCGCCCAGACGACGCCACGGATGAAGCCCTACCCGGACCCGTTGCTCTACGCGGCGGAGGCCATGGGCGTCGCCCCCGAGCGCTGCCTGGTCATCGGCGACACGACCGTCGACATGCAGACGGCCCGCGCCGGCGGCGCACAGGCCGTCGGCGTGCTGTGCGGGTTCGGGACCGAGGACGAGCTGGTGCGCGAGGGGGCCGCCGAGATCCTGGCCACCACCTCCGACCTGCTCGGCCTGCTGGCGCCCGCCGCCAGCGGCATGACCGGCAGCGCCGATCCGGTCGCCGAGCCCGACGAGGACGCCGCGGCGGGCTGACCCCCTCGGCGCGCCGAGCGCGCGGCGGCGCGCTACCAGTCGTTCTCCTCCTTGACCACGCCCGTCTCCACCGGCACCCGGTACTCGCCCGAGAAGCACGCGTGGCAGTAGCGGTCGCGGCTCTCGTGCGCCTCCTCGACCGCCGCCAGCATCCCCTCGACCGACAGGTAGCCCAGCGAGTCGACGCCGAGCCACTCGGCGATGGCGTCGACGGAGCCGTGCTTGTTAGCCGCCAGCTCCTCGCGCGACGGGAAGTCCATGCCGTAGAAGCACGGCCACATCACCGGCGGGCTGGCCGAGCGGAAGTGGACCTCGGCCGCGCCCGCGTCCCGCACCATCTGGACCAGCTGGCGGGCCGTGGTCCCGCGCACGATCGAGTCGTCCACCATCACCACGATGCGGTCTTTGAGCACGCCCGCGACCGGGTTGAACTTGGTGCGCACGCGCTGCTCGCGCGCCGCCTGGCCGGGCGCGATAAAGGTGCGCCCGACGTAGTGGTTGCGGATCAGCCCGATGTCCAGCTTGCAGCGCCGGCCGGTCTTGTTGGACTCCGAGACGTAGCCGATGGCCGCCGTGTTGGACGAGTCCGGCACCGCCATCACGATGGGCCGCTTGCCCTCGCCCTTCTTGACCTTGGGGACCGGCGCGTCGTGGGCCAGCCGCTTGCCCATCTTGCGGCGGACCTTGTCGACGGTCGCCCCGAACACCTTGGAGTCGGGGCGGGAAAAGTAGACGTACTCGAACACGCACTGGCTGACGCCGTGGGGCCGCGGCATGCACACGCCGTCGAACGCCGCGGCCGTCCCGTGCCCCGAGGCCGCGCCCGACGCGCGGGCGCGCCCGACGCGCTCGACGCCGGCCCGGTCGATCACCACGACCTCGCCCGGCTCGACGTCGCGGACGTACTCGGCGCCGATGATGTCGAAGGCGCACGTCTCGGACGCCACCACCCAGCCCGGGTGCTCCCGGCCCGGCGCCGGCGGCAGCGTGCCCAGCGCGAGCGGGCGGAACCCGTTGGGGTCGCGCGCGGCGATGAGCGCGTCGTCGGTCAGGATCGCCAGCGAGAAGGCGCCCTCGCACTCGTGGAGCGCCTCGACGATGCGCGCCACCGGCCCCTGGGCCGTGCTCTGGGCCGCCAGGTGGAGGATCAGCTCGGTGTCCGAGGACGAGCTGAACAGGGTCCCGCGCTCCACCAGCCGCTCCCGGATGGTACGCGCGTTGGACAGGTTGCCGTTGTGGGCGAGCGCGAAGTGGCCCTCGCGGTCGTGTGCTACGAACGGCTGGATGTTGGCCGGGTTGGTGGCGCTGCCCGACGTCGAGTAGCGCGTGTGGCCGATGGCGGCGTCTCCCAGGAGCGTGGTCTCGAACAGGTCCTCGTCGTCGAACACGTCCAGCACCAGGCCGAAGTCTTTGTAGACCGGCATCACCTTGCGGCCCTTGGCCTCGTCGCGGACGCTGGTCACGATGCCCGCCGACTCCTGGCCCCGGTGCTGCAAGGCGTGGAGGCCGAAGTAAGTCAGCCGGGCGGCGTCGGGGTGGTTGAACACGCCGAAAATGCCGCAGTGGTCACGCGCTTTGTCCACAGACGTTGGGGGAGGGGCTGGGGGAAGGTTAACGGCAGGGGGCCCGCTCCGTTCGCGGGGAATGGGAAATGGGAGCGGGGAAATGGCGGAGGTCTGACCGGGCGGGCGTCTCGCCGCGGGGCGGCCGGCGAGCGGCCGGCTGCACGGGCCTCCTCTCGCGGTCCACGACGCGTCGCCTGCGAGGCCGGCGTCGTGCCGCTGGCGGCGGCCGAGCGGGCGCCCGTCGAAGGCTGAAACCGCGTTCGTCCGAACCGTCAACCGCTACAGCCCGATCACGGCGGCCGCCAGCGCCACGCCGAGGGCGTCGGCGGCCAGGTCGCGCCAGCAGAAATGCGGGTCTCGCGCGCGGCGGCCGTCGGCGGCCTCCTTGAGCACGCCCAGCGCCAGCGCGGCGCCGGCGGCGACGGGGAGCGCGCGGCCGTTCGACACGCCGGCCTTGTCCGTCAGCACGTACTGGCCCGAGAGCGTGAGCAGAAACGACGCGCCCAGGTGGAGCGCCTTGTCGCGGGCGACCCAGTCGTCGGGCTGGGCCGCCGTCCGGCTAGCGGACGCCGCGGCGAGCGCGCCGGGTGCCTCGGCGCCCTCCAGCCGCACCGAGGCGTAGGCGGCCTGCGGGACGGGCTGGGCCGTCGCGCTGGCGGAGAGGCCCGCCGCGGCGAGCACGACCGCCAGCCGGGCGACGCGGGTCACGTGTCGGGCCGCAGCGTGGGGTCGACCTCGATCCGGTGCCCGTCGGAGAGCAGCGCCCGGAGCGAGATCGCGGCGCCGCCGAACAGGACCAGGCCCGCCAGGACCATCACGATCAGCCCACCGAGCGGCGTGCCCTGGAAGCGGACCGACAGGTTCTGGCTCGCGTCGCCCGAGGCCACCGACACCACGCCGGCGCGCTCCGGCACGAACTCGAACACGGCCGAGCCGGGCGTGAACACCTCCTCCTGGGCCGTCACGGCGCCGGGCCGGTACGTCACCGTCACCGAGTCGACGGGCTCGCTGAACGTCACCGTGACGGGCTCGCCGTTCGTCGGCGCGTCGGGCGTGACCGAGACCACGCCCTGGGCCGAGGCCCAACTGGCGGAGAGGGCGAGCAGGAGAAACAGGCGCATCGGGTTAGTGCTCGAAGGTGGCAACGGCGGGCTCGGCCGGCTCCCCGGCCGTCGGCTGGCGGGTAAAGTAGGTGGCGACCGCCAGCGTCCCCACGATCCAGGCGACCGGGATCACGACGGGGAACCAGTCGACGGCGCCCAACGGGTAGGTCGATCCGTAGAGCGGGCCGCTGACCAGGTCCACCCACAGGTTCCACACGATGACCGTCGCCAGGATCGCCGGGATGACGAACCGGAGCAGGACGTCGAACCACGGGCCGAGCTTGAGCTTGGAGTGCTCGTTCACGAACGCCCGGAGGTTGGCGGCCCCGAACACCCACCCGAGCAGGACGGTCTCGATCAGCCCGACCGTGAGCAGGCTGTAGCCGAAGGCCCAGTGGTCCAGGATGTCGAGGAAGTTGAGGCCCACCGTCCCGTTCTCGCCCAGGCCCGGGTCCACGATGACCGGCAGCGTAGCGATCAGCGAGCCGACCATGCCCGGGACCGCCACCATCGCCAGGGCCGTCGAGCGCTCGGCGCCCGTCTTGTCGATGATGGCCGAGGCCATGCCCTCGACGAGCGAGATCGCGCTCGTCACGCCGGCGAGCACGATGAGGAAGAAGAACGCGAACCCGAACAGCTTCACCGCGAACGGGAACGCCGAGATCCCCTGGGGGATGACGAAGAACGACAGCGAGATTGAGGAGCCGGCCGGGTTGAGCGAGAACGCGAACAGCATCGAGAAGATGGCGATGCCGGCGATGTACTCGAACCCGCAGTTGAGCAGGCTCACCATGAACGAGTTGTTGACCTGGTCCGAGTCCTTCGGCAGGTAGCTCGCGTAGGCCGTCATGGTGCCCAGGCCTAGCGAGAGCGAGAAGAACATCTGGCTGAACGCGCCCTTCCACACGTCGGGCTTGGAGATGCCGGAGAGGTCGGGCGTGAACAGGTACATCACGCCGTCCGTGCCGCCGGGCAGCGTCACGCCGCGGACGATGAGGACGATCATGAACAGCCACATCAGCGGCACCGCCACGCGGACCGTCTTCTCGATCGTCTCGGTCCCCTTCCACAGCGCGAGCAGCGTCAGGCCCCAGACGGCGAGGACCGCCAGCAGGGGCCACCACGTGGCCAGGATGCTGAAAAAGTAGACCTGGGCGTTCGGCCCGGCCGTCGGCTCCAGGAAGGGCGTGAACGGGGCCGTCGCGCCGGGCTCCATCAGCCCACCGAGGGCCGCGAACATCATGCACAGCGCCCAGCCCAGGATCGCGATGTAGTACATCGTGATGAAGAGTGCGCTCGTGAGCGACCACCACCCGACAAACTCGCCCCTCTTGCCCACCAGCGCCCGCAGCGCCATCGGGAAGCTCCGGCCGGTCAGCGTGCCCATCGAGAACTCGGCGATCATCACGGGGATGCCGAGCACGAACAGCGCGATGAAATACGGGACGTAGAACGCGCCTCCGCCGAACTGGTAGGCGTTCGACGCGAAGAAGACGATGTTGCCCAGGCCGATGGCCGAGCCGCTGGCGGCGAGCACGAACCCGAGCTTCGAGGACCACACCCCGCGGGACACGCCGTCGGCGTCGTCGTTAGGAGTGTGCGGGGGGGGAGCGTGGTCGGCCACAGGCGACGGGGATCGGGGAGGGGCCGTGAAGCTACGGCTTCCCGTCCGCATCGGCCGCCAGCCATCCCTCGGCGGCCAGCACGGCGCGGGCGACGCGCAGCCGCGCCGGTCCCATGTCGAGGTCGCGCGGCGCGTCCGGGTCGGGCTCGACGTTCAGCGCGAACACCGCCGCCCGCCCGTCGCCGCGCTCCACCCAGCCGACGATCCAGCCGAGCGGGACCGGCGCGCCGGGCGCGCCCTCGAAGTCTCCCCAGCCGGTCTTGCCGAGCACCCGGGCGCCGTCCTGCTCCACCAGCACCGGCACCAGGTCGCGGACGGCCGCCTGCACGCCGGGGCGGAACGCCAGCGCGCCGCGCCGGAGGCCGTCCACGAACCGGACCTGCTCGTCGGCCGAGATCTGGAGCGAGCCGTCGAGCCAGAACAGCCCCACGTCCGGCCCGACCCGGCCGTTCCCGTACGGCTGGCGGTCGAAGGCGGCGAGGTAGCGGTCGCGGCCCACCTCGCGGGCGACGCGCTGGTAGAGCCACACCACCGAGGACTCCATGCCGCTACGCAGCGTGTGGTCCTGGTCCCAGACGGGCACCGCGCGCTCGACGCCGTCCCACGCGAACACCGAGTCCGGGTCGCTTACCGCGCCCGTCTCCAGCGCCACCAGCGCGTTGTACACCTTGAACGTGGATGCTGGCAGATACCGCCGCCCAGCGCGCTCCGGGTCCAGCCGCGACGTCTGGCCCGTCTCGATGTCGAGGAGCACGAACGTGCCGGTGCCGCCCTCGGCCTGGAAAAACCGCGCCCAGTCGGGCCGGGACACGTCGGCGGGCGGCGCGCTGGCGGTCGGGGCGGGCGAGGCGCTAGGGGTCGCCGGGAGGCAACCGGCGAGGCCAGCGGCCAGCGCCGCCGCCAGCAGGGCGGGCCGGGTCACGGCTGCGGGATCTCGGGCTCGGGGAGCCGCTCGATGCGCACGTCGTGGATCCGGTTCTCCTCGACGGTCTCGACGTGGAGCCGCATCCCCGCGTGGTCCACGTGGTCGCCCGGCGCCGGGATGTCGCCGGTCAGGTGCAGGATCAGCCCGCCCAGCGTCTCGAAGTCGAAGTCGCCGGTCGCCAGCTCCACGCCGACGGCCTCCGCCACGTCGTCCAGGTCCACGCGCGCCTCGGCGCGGAAGACGCCCGGCCCGACGTCGTGGATCAGCCGCTCGTCCTCGGGCCCGTCGAGCTCGTCGCGGATCTCGCCCACGACCTCCTCCAAGAGGTCCTCCAGCGTCACCAAGCCGGCCGTCCCGCCGTATTCGTCCACCACGATGGCCATGTGCGTGTTGGACTGCTGGAAGTCGGCCAGCATGTCGTCCAGCGTTTTGCCGGGCGGCACGAACAGCGGCTTGCGGGCCAGAGCCTCCCAGTCCGGCGTGGCCCCGTCGCCCTCGATGGTGGGCAGGAGGTCCTTGGCGTAGACCACGCCCAGCACGTTGTCGATGTGCTCGCGGAAGAGCGGGAACCGGCTGTGGCCGGTCTCGCGGATCAGGTGCATGGCGTCGTCCAGGGTCGCGTCGGTGGGCATCGACCGGACGTCGACGCGGCTCACCATGACGGCGCGGACCGTGGTCTCGCCGAACTCGACGATGGAGTGGATCAGGGCCCGCTCCTGCTCGCCGATCGAGCCCTGGGCCTCGCCCACGTCGGCCATCGACTTGATGTCGTCGGACGAGAGCGGGTCGGCGGCCGGCCGGAACTGGTCCTGGACGGTGGTCGCGAGCCGCGCCAGCAGGTCGGCGAGCGGCGCCACCAGCCGTACCACCAGCCCCAGGAAGCCGGCCACGGCGATCGCGAAGCGCACCGGCTGCCGGCTCGCGGCCAGCTTGGGCGCGATCTCGCTGGTGATCAGCAGGACGAACGTCAGCCCGACGGCGTTGACCGCCAGCGCGGCGAACGGGCTCCAGGCGTACGTCTCGGCCGCCCCCAGCATGACCTGGGTCGACAGGATCGCCGCGCCCACGTTGACGACCGTGTTGAGCAGCAGGATGGCCGCGAGCAGGCGCCGGGGCCGCTCCAGCAGGGCCAGCACGCGGTCGGAGCCGGGCTCGGGCGCCTCGCGCAGCGCCTCGCGCTCGCCGGGCTGGATCGAGAACAGCGCCACCTCGGAGCCCGAGAACAGCGCCGAGAGCGCCAACAAGAGCACGAACACGCCGATCTCGACTGCCAGGCCGAGGGGGCCAGGAAGGGCGGCAGCGGGAGGGGGGGCCACGAGGGCCAGACTAGGAGCGGGGTCCAAGAGGGGAGGACCAGGCGAGACAACGGGCCGAGGCCCGGGCGGGCGGAGCCCAGGGACCGGAAGGACCGGTGTACCAAGATAGCGGCTGCGGGATTCCGGCCGCGCCAAACGCGCGGCGGGCGGCCCGAGAGCCGCCCGCCGCCGTGTTCAAGAGCAGGGGACTAGAACGGGAGGTCGTCGTCGTCCGGCGCCCAGTCGTCGCCGCCGCCCGACTGGGCGGGGGCCGGCTGGCGGCTTCCGCCGCCGTTGTTGCTGGACCGCTGCGGGCGCGACGGCGCCGACTGGTCCATGTTGCCGAAGTCGTCCGAGCCGCCGCCGCCGTCGCGGGAGCCCAGCATCTGCATCTCGCGGGCCTTGATCTCGGTCGTGTACTTCGTGTTGCCGTCCTTGTCCTCCCACTGGCGGGTCTGGAGCTGGCCCTCGATGTAGACCTGGCGGCCCTTCTTCAGGTACTCGCCGCAGATCTCGGCCAGCCGGGCCCAGGCCACGATCCGGTGCCACTCCGTGTTCTCGACCTGGTTGCCGTCGCGGTCTTTGTAGGACTCCGAGGTCGCGAGCGAGAAGTTGCAGACGGCCGTGCCTGAGCCGGTGTACCGGATCTCGGGGTCGGAGCCGAGGTTGCCGACGAGGATGACTTTGTTAACTCCGCGTGCCATGGGGCTGGGGGATGGTGGGCGGTGCGCCCGGGGTACAGGAATCCGTCCCGCACGGGGCGCGGGACCGTTCGGTCGCGCCGGCGGGGACCGCCAGCGCGGCAGGATAGACACTCGGCCGGGGCCGGGGGTAACCTGCGGACGCAAACTATCTCGTCCCCATGTCAGCCCCGCGTCACACCAACTTCCCCTACGAAATCAAAGACCTGGGGCTGGCCGACGCCGACCGCGACGCGGCCCACGCCGACGTCTACCGCGATTTCGTGGCCATCGTGCGCCGCCTGAGGCGCGAGTGCCCCTGGGACCGCGAGCAGACGCACGACTCGGTCAAGCACCTGACCATCGAGGAGGCCTACGAGCTGGTCGACGCCATCGACGCCGGCGACCCGGCCGAGATGCAGAAGGAGCTGGGCGACCTCTTTTTGCACGTCCTCTTCCACGCCCACATCGCCGAGACCGAGGGGACGTTCGACGTCGGCGACGTGATGCGGGCGGAGATGACCAAGCTGGTCCGCCGCCACCCGCACGTGTTCGGGGACGAGGTGGTGGGCGGGACGGGCGACGTGCTCCGCAACTGGGAGGCGATCAAGCGCGCCGAACGCGCCGAGGCCGCCGGCGACGGCGAGCCGGCGGAGGCCCCGCCGTCGGCGCTGGACGGCGTGCCGGACGCGCTGCCGGCGCTGCTCCGCGCCGAGCGGGTCCAGGAAAAGGCCGCCGCGGTCGGCTTCGACTTCCCGACCGCCGGCCAAGCCTGGGCCAAGGTCGAGGAGGAGTCGGCCGAGGTGCTGGCGGCCGACACCGACGACGCGCTGGAGGACGAGGTCGGCGACCTGCTGTTCGCCGTCGTCAACTACGCGCGCCTGCGCGGCGTCGTGCCCGAGACGGCGCTCCGCCGGACGACCGCCAAGTTTAGCCGCCGCTTCCGGGCCGTCGAGGCCGGCCTGGCCGCCCGCGCCGGCGCCTCCACCGGCACCGCCAGCCTGGACGAGATGGACGCGCTGTGGGACGCGGCCAAGGCCGACGAGCGGTGAGCGGGCCGGGCCGCTGGCGCACCGTTCGAGTTGCGACACGCCCTCCTCGTCCATCCTGAGCGCACGCGGAGGATCTCGGCTCGGACACCCCGCCTCCCGGCGCCGGTACCGACGGCTCGGAGGGTGGGCGCTGAGATCCTTCGGCAAGCTGACTGCGCCGCCACTTCCGTGGTCAGGAGCCGCCAGCCTGAGCTCTGCGCCTAGTGGTCCTCGTCGCCAACGCCGCGCCCGTCGGCCGGCCGCTAGTGGTTCGGTGGTTGTCCAGAACCCGCCTTGGAACAGTGTTCTGGGTGGCATCGCGCCGGGGGAAGCGCTACGTTGGCGCGCAGAGTCAACCGGAAACACATGTACGACTACGTCATCGTCGGGGGAGGGACGGCCGGGTGCGTGCTGGCGGGTCGGCTGAGCGAGGAGCCCGGCGTCCGGGTGCTGCTGCTGGAGGCCGGCGGGCCGAACACCCAGGCCGAGATCCACATCCCCGCCGCGTTCTCCAAGCTGTTCCAGGGAGACCTCGACTGGAACTACCGCACCGTCCGCCAGCCGGGCGCGGCGGGCCGCTCGCTCTACTGGCCGCGCGGCAAGGTCCTGGGCGGCTCGTCGTCGATCAACGCCATGATCTACATCCGCGGCCACCGCGCCGACTACGACGGCTGGGCCGCCGGCGGCTGCGACGGCTGGGCCTACGACGACGTGCTGCCCTACTTCAAGCGGGCCGAGGACAACGAGCGCGGCGCCGGCCCGTACCACGGCGTCGGCGGGCCGATGCGCGTCGAGGACCCGCGCGGCGCGAGCCCCATCAGCGACGCGTTCGTGGAGGCGGCCCAGGCGGTCGGCCACGCGCACAACCCGGACTTCAACGGCGCCGAGCAGGAGGGGGCCGGGCTCTACCAGCTGACCCAGCGCCGCGGGCGCCGCGAGTCGGCCGCCGACGCCTACGTCAAGCCGGCGCGGCGCCGGCCCAACCTGACCGTGTGGACCGGGGCCCTGGCGCACCGGGTCGTGATCGACAACGGCCGCGCGACGGGCGTCGAGGTCGAGCGCGACGGCGAGGTCCAGACCGTCCGCGCCGAGCGCGAGGTGCTGGTCTGCGGCGGCGCCATCAACTCACCCCAGCTCCTGATGCTCTCCGGCATCGGGCCCGCCGACGCGCTCCGACGCCTCGGCATCGACGTCGTGGCCGACCGGGCCGGGGTGGGCGAGAACCTCCAGGACCACCTGATCGTGGGCGTCCGCTACGCGCTCAAGGAGCCCATCTCGCTGGTCAACGCCGAGGGGCTGATGAGCGTGGCGCGCTACCTGATCTTCCGGCGCGGGATGCTCACGTCCAACGTGGCCGAGGCCGGCCTCTTCGCGCACACGCGCGCCGCCAGCGCCGCGCCGGACCTCCAGTTCCACGTCGCGCCGGCGCTGTTCGAGAACCACGGGCTGGTGCCGCCGACCGAGCACGGCTTCACGCTCGGGCCGACGCTGGTGGGCACCCGGAGCCGGGGCCGGATCACGCTCCAGAGCGCCGACCCGGGCCGGCACCCGGCCATCGACCCCCAAGCGCTGGCGGACCCCGCCGACCTCGCGACGCTGGTCGAGGGCGTCCGGATGGCCCGCGAGATCGCCCAGGCGGCGCCCTTCGGCCGGTTCCGCGGCGACGAGGTGACCTCCCAGGCGACCGACCGCGCCGGCATCGAGCGCTACGTCCGCGAGACGTGCGAGACGCTGTACCACCCCGTCGGCACGTGCCGGATGGGCTCCGACGCCGACTCGGTCGTGGACCTGGAGCTGCGCGTCCGCGGCGTCGACGGCCTGCGCGTGGTCGACGCCTCGGTGATGCCGACCGTGCCCAACGGCAACACCAACGCGCCGACGCTGATGATCGCCGAGAAGGCCGCCGACCTGGTCCGCGAGCCGGTGCCCGTCGGCTGATGGGGGGCCGGCGCGCCGTCGAACGCTGGCGCCCCGCCCCGCTGGCGGCGTGCGTGGCCGGGGCCACGCCCGACTGGCGGCGCGTGTTCGCCGTTTAGCCGTTTAGGTGATCGCGGAGCACCCGCTCGACGCCCTCCGCGAGCAGGTCCCAGTCGGCGGCCGGGTGCTTGGTGACCGTCACGAACGCCGGCACGATCAGCAGCGACTCCACGCCGCGCAGCGCGAACAGCTCGCTGCCGAGCTCGTGCTCCGAGGCCTCGACCAGCGAGTGGAAGGCCAGGAGGCCGTCGTCGATGATCTGGGCCCCGTCCGCCTCGAACTTGAGGCTGTTGGGGTTGGGGGTGGGGCGGGCGGTGATCGTCATCGGGTGGCAACCTGGGGTGGGGGTGCGGTGTACGCCCGGCGCCCCTCTGTGCTCCAACCCCCTCTGATGGACCGATCGAGCTTGCCCGCCGACGCCCCGCCCATCCGCCCGCCTGCCAGTTCCGACGCGCCGCCCGACGGCCCCAGCGTCGCCGTCGTGGACGGCCCGGTGGTCGCCGTCGTCGACGGCCCCGCCGCGGGCCCGCCGCCGGTGAGCCCGCCGCCGGTGGGCACGATATCCGTCGTCGAGCCGGTGCCCACCGTGGCCCCGGAGTCGCGGATGCTGCCGCCGCACCAGACCAAGACCGAGCGGGTCGCCGACCACGTGGCGGCCGTCTCGGCCGACCTGCGGGAGTGGGTGGAGCTACGGATCGCGCTCGTCAAGCGCCAGGTCGAGGGCGTGGTCGGGATCCTGGAGCGCGTGCAGCACCTGGCCGAGGCGGCCAAGATGGCCGTGCCGGGGGTCGTCCTGATCCTGATCGGGCTCATGTTCCTGCTCGTCACGCTGGCACTGGGCATCGGCGCGCTGATCGGGAGCGTCTGGGGCGGCTTCGCGATCGTGACCGCGGTGCTGCTCGTCGCCGGCGGGGTGCTGGTGTGGCTCGGGAAAAAGCGCTACGACGAGGCCGAGGAGGCCGTCGCCGAGGCCAAGCGCCAGGAGCGCGCCCAGCGGCACGTGAGCCGCGAGGACATCGAGACCGCCCAGCGCCGCAAAGCCACCCTCTCCGCTTCCTAGCCGTATGCCGACTCCCGGACCCAACTCCAAGACGAACGCGCTCGACAAAACCCTCGGCCCCATCCCCGGCCCGCCGGTGGACGTCGGGGACGACGTGGACCTCGACTCGCTCACCGCCGACCAGATCCGGGCCCGGCTCGCGGCCCGCGAGCGCGACCTCAAGTACCACGTCGAGGCGCTCAAGCACGAGGCCCAGACGGTGTTCGACGACGTCAACGTGGGCGGCCGGCCGCTCATGGACCGGATCCGCCAGCGGCCCGTGGCGGCGGTGGGCCTCGCGGCGGCGGCCGGCGCGCTCGTCGGGGTCCTGCTCGGCCTGCGCAAGCGCGCCAAGCGGCGGCCGGCGAGGACCGAGGACCACGTCGAGTTCGTGCGCGCCCGGCTGGACCTGGCGCTCGACCGAGCCGCCGAGCGGGTGGCCCGGGGGGCCTCCGTCGAAAAGGCCATGCAGGCCTCGATGGCCACCGTGCCGGCCGTCTTCGGCGACGTGAAGGCGCCTGAGGCCCACCACACGTCCCACCAGACCGCGCTCGACGTGGCGCTCCAGACGGCCGTCGGGTTCGGCGTGAAGACGGCGATGGACCTCGCGATCCGGCGCTTCTCCGACAGCGACGGCACCTTCGACGCGCTGGCCGACGCCGCCGATTAGCGCCGCCCCGTATCTTGCAGGCCACCCCTCTCGTCAATTGATGCGACTCGCTCTCTTCGGTCCGCCGGGGGCCGGCAAGGGCACGCAGGCCAAGCGCCTGGCCCGAGCCCACGGCCTGACTCACCTCTCGACCGGCGACCTGTTCCGGGCCGCGATCCGGGACCAGACGCCGCTGGGCCGCCAGGTGGAGGACCTGCTCCAGGCCGGCTCGCTCGTCCCCGACGACGTCACCAACGACATCGTCGCCGACCGGCTGGCGGCGCTCGGCCACGGCGGGTTCGTGCTCGACGGGTTCCCGCGGACCGTGGCCCAGGCCGAGTGGCTGCTGGCCTACCTCGCCCAAGCGGACGCGCCGCTGGACGCGGTCGTGAGCTTGCAGGTGCCCGAGGAGGACCTGGTCCAGCGCCTGTCGCGGCGCCGGACCGACCCGGAGACGGACGCGATCTACCACCTCGACTTTAACCCGCCGCCCGGCGACGTCCCGGCCGACCGCCTGGTCCACCGGCCGGACGACCAGCCCGACGCCATCCGCCACCGGCTGGGCGTGTACCACGGCGAGACGGCGCCGGTCGAGGCCACGCTGCGCGCCCACACGCGCTACTTCGAGGTCGACGGCACCGGCTCGCTGGACCAAGTCCAGGAGCGGATCGAGCAGGCCGTGGCCACCGAGCGCGGGCTGACGGGCATCTGATGGTCGCCGACACCCCCCCAGCCCTCGCCTTGTCCGAGATCGCGGCCGAGGTCGACGCGGGGCTGGCTGGGCTCGACCTGCCCGCCGAGCCGGCCGGCCTCTACGGCCCGGTCCGGTACGTGCTGGAGGGCCGGGGCAAGCGGGTCCGCCCGGCGCTGGTGCTGCTGGCGGCCCAGGCCTTCGGCGGCGACGGCGCCCGCCGCCGGGCGATGCCGGCGGCGCTGGGCGTCGAGACCTTCCACAACTTCACGCTCGTCCACGACGACATCATGGACCGGGCGGCCACGCGGCGCGGCCGGGCCACGGTCCACCAGCGCTGGGACGTCCCGACGGCGATCCTGGCCGGCGACCTGATGATGGGCCTGGCCTGCGACCTGGTGGCGCGCACCGAGGGCACGCCGCTGGCGCCGCTCCTCAGGAGCCACTACGCGATGGTCGCGCGGCTGTGCGAGGGGCAGACCCTGGACATGGCCTTCGAGGCGCGCCCCGACGTGACGACGGACGAGTACCTGGACATGATCGACCGCAAGACGGGCGCCCTCCTCGACCACGCGCTCGACCTGGGCGCCCGGGTCGGCGGCGCCCGGCCCGCCGACGCCGACGCGCTCCGCCAGTCGGGCCGGGCGCTGGGCCGCGCCTTCCAGATCCAGGACGACCTCCTGGACCTGACGGCCGACGCCGACACCTGGGGCAAGCCGGTCGGCGGCGACCTGGTCGAGGGCAAGCGGACGTTCCTGGTGCTGGCGGCCCGGGAGCGCGCCGGCGACGACGACCGGGCCTGGCTGGCGGCCGTGCTGGGCGGCGGCCTGGCGCCCGAGCGCGTCGGGCACGTCCGCGAGCGCCTGGACCGCCTGGGCGTGCTGGCCGACGCCGCCGCGGCCGTCGACCGCTACACCGCCGCCGGCCGCCGCGGCCTCGACGTCCTCCCCGACGGCCCGCCCGCCGACGCGCTCCGCGCGTTGGCCCTGGGCCTCGCCTCCCGCTCCGCCTGAGCCATGATTACCCGACAGGTGACCGTCCGCAACCGCGCCGGCGTCCACACGCGCCCGGCCTCCATGATCGTCCGCGAGTCGGCGCGCTTCAAGTCGGAGTTCTTTATCCGCAAGGACGGCTACGAGATCAACGGCAAGAGCATCATCGGCGTGATGACGCTGGCCGCCGAGCAGGGCGCGACGCTGGACTTGCTGTTCGAGGGGCCGGATGAGGCCGAGGCCGCCGACGCCCTGGAGGCGTTGTTCGAGCGCGGTTTCGGCGAGGCGCTGTAGGTAAGGGCCCCGTTGGCCGAGCTGTCGCTTCGCGGTTGCGCAGTGTCCAAAAACGGGATTCGCGCCCAGCGCGTGGCGGGATGCCAGCCAAAGCTACTCCGCGCAAACGGCCCCGCTGAATTCAGCAGGGCCGTTGAGTCCTAGCTCAAAGCCCCCAAAACACGTCATCCTGAGCTTGCGAAGGATCTCGATGCCGATACCTCGACTCGGTAAAGAGCGGTGCCGATGTGCTGGAAGCCCGAGTTGAGATCCTTCACATTCGTTCGGGATGACAAAAGGGTGCACTAGAACCTAACAGCCCTGCCTTGAATTCAGGGGGCCGTCTGAGCGCCCGTCGAGCGCATCGGCGACCGATTCGGCGGGGGCGCCCGCGTTACTCCGGCTCCGCCGGCCAGACGTTGTCGCTGCGGTCGGCGTCGAAGATGTAGCCGTCCGGGTCGATCTCGACGCGCACCACCTCGCCGGCGGGGAACGCCAGCGGGGCGCTGGCGGCGCCGCCCAACCACGTCGAGACCTCGACGCGTCGGTCTTCGGTCCGGCCGTCGGCGTAGGTCACGCGGACCAAGGCCGGCATCGGCGCCTGCCCCCGGTCCTCGACCACGACCGCGACGGCCCCGTCCTCGGTCCGGCCCACGTCGGCGACGGCGTGGTCCACGGTCCAGGTCTCGAAGAAGGTCGGTGTCCAGAACCAGTCGAGATCCTGGCCCAGCCGGCTCTCGAACGTGTTGAACAGGTCGTAGGGGTACGGATGGGCGCCCCGCCAGCGGCGGCCGTACTCGCGGTAGGCGTCGAAAAAGGCGTCCTCGCCGTAGATCCCGCGCAGCGCGTGGAGCGCGACGGCCGGCGTCGAGTAGGAGGCGAGGCCGCGCGCGCGGCCGCCGACCGGGTCCACGTCGCTCGTCCCGCCGCCGATGGGGTAGCGGTCGTTGTGGCGCATCGGCGGGACCGCGTAGCCCGTGCCGGCCAGGAGGTAGTGCGACTGCCGCTGGCGGTCCCAGGCGTCGATGGCGGGCCGGCTCTCCGAGGAGCCGTCGAAGAAGGCCGCGATGCCCTCGTTGGTGTTGAACGACGTGAGCCCCTCGTCCATCCAGGTAAAGGCCTTCTCGTTGGAGCCGACCATCATCGGAAACCACATGTGGCCGATCTCGTGGTGAGTGACGCTGAACAGGCGCGCGTCGGTGCGGTCGCCGCCGATGAGCGTCATCATGGGGTACTCCATGCCGCCGGTGATGACGCCCTCGACGGCCGTCATGTGGGGCCACGGGTAGGGCCAGAGCATCCCGGACAGGTGCTCGATACTGAACTTGGAGAACTCGGCCGACCGCTCCCAGGGCGCGTCATACGGCGCCTCGCCGGCGGGCCGGTAGAACGCGTTGATCTGGACGGCCTCGGGCGAGCCGTCGCCGTCCTGGTCCACGTTCGCGTGCGTGGCGTCCCAGACGTAGGCCGCCGAGCCGGAGACGGCGACGTCGCGGACGTCTTCGGCCAGGAACTCCCACACGCGCCGCCCGCTGGCGGCGGGCGCGAGCGCCGTGCCGCGCTCGTCGGCCGTGACCACCTGGACGATCTCGTCGCTGCTCATGGCCTCCGCCAGCCGGGCGCGCGTGCGGTCGGTGTAGACGGCGTCGGGGTTCTGGAGCGCGCCCGTCGCGTAGACCAGCATGTCCGCCGGGGCGTCGATGGAGAGCCGGTAGGTGGCCATGTCCATGTAGTGCTCGCCCATGCCCAGGTACGGGTCCACGTGCCAGCCCTCGACGTCGTCGTAGACGGCCATCTGGGGGTACCAGTAGCCGGCGTAGACCACCTCGCCGTCGGTGCCCTGGCGGTAGGTCCCGGTGTCGGGCGGGATGGGGTAGCTCCAGGCCAGGTCGAGGGCGGCCGTCGCGCCGGGCGCCAGCGGGGCCTCCAGGCCGACCGTCATGACCGTCCCCAGGATGGAGTAGGTGCCCGGCCCGACGGTGCCGCCGTAGCTGCCGGGCGTCTCCTGGACCGTGACGTCGCGGTAGGCCGTCCCGCCGACGGCGAAGCGCTCCAGCGTCAGCCCGCCCGTGACGGCCACGGGCCGGTTGCGGGGCACGCCGGGCGCGTGGACGTTCTGGCGCAGCTTGAGCACCAGGAAGGCGAGCGTGTCCGGGGAGTTGTTCGTGTAGGTGATCGTGCCGCTGGCGCTCAGCGTCGGCGTGCCGGCCAGGTCGATGCGGGCGTCGAGGTCGTAGTCGGCCCGGTTCTGCCAGTAGGCGGCGCCCGGCGTGCCGGTCTCGGAGCGGGTGCCCTCGGCGACGGCGCGCTCGAACGACGGCGGCGGCGTCACGGGGGTTGGCTGGACCCGCTGGGCGGAGGCGCCAGCGGCCAGCGCGAGGGTGAGCGCGGCGAGGGCGAACGGGCGGGCGGGCATCAGTCGGGCGGGCATCGGGTGGGGAGAGGCGGAGTGCAGGAACGGGTCCGCCCGCAGGTTAGCGCCGCCCGAGCGGCGCCGTTGAGACGGTGCAAATGACGTGGAGACGCGCCGCCGACTGGTGCCGCCCGCGGGGCGTGGCTAGTTTTGGCCTCCCGCTGCCCGAGTGGCGGAATTGGTAGACGCGCACGATTCAGGGTCGTGTTCCCTCACGGGAGTGCTGGTTCGATTCCAGTCTCGGGCACCTCAGAGGACTGGCTGCTAACCCTAGCGGCCGGTCCTCTGTCATTTGCGGCGATTGCGGGCTGTTTGCCCCGAAGAAGGTGGATTATCTCGGACACCTCCGGGGTTCGATACGCGCCGTTCTCAAACACTAGGTTGCCGGGGAAGATCGAACCGACGATCCGGTCTTTGGCCTCGATCCCGGCGGACTGGTAGTAGCCGGGTAGGTCCGCCAGCAGAGAGAGACCGTACCGGGCATTGCGCAACAGGTCGCTGGCGCCGTCGCCCGGCCCCGCCAGCCGGTCCTCAAGCTCGTGCTTCTGCTGGCGGTAGCGCTCGGCTAGTCGGTCGTACGCCTCCGTTGGGATCTTGCCCTCGACCAGCTTCTCGGCCGCGTCGGTCAGCTTCTCCTCTACGGCCTCAATCTCAGAGATCAGCCGGGCGCGTACGGCTTCCCGGCTTCCCTCTCGCTCGTCCTGCACGTCTTTGAGGACCGCCAGGTACAGCCGTGACACTTCCGGGGCCACACGCACGGAGCGTAGCACGGCGTCGAACGCGTCATGCGCGGTCCTGACGTTGAACCGCTCTTTGCATGGGGTCTGGCAGTGGTAGTAGTGGTAACGCCCCTGCTTCGCCGCGCTGGCGGTCAGGTTGCCGCCGCACTGCGCGCAGGTCAAGTGACCGCGCAGGGGATACTCAACCCGGCGCGACGGGCGCGGCCCCTTTGCAGCCCCCTTGTGGCCCCCGTCGAGCACGCCCTGGACCTTGCGGAATGTCTCCTCACTCACCAGTGCCCGGTGCAGCGCCGGTACCAACCGCTCGGGTTCGTCTCGGTAGGCCGGGACCCGGATGAGCCCAGCGTACACCGGGTTGCGCAGCAGGTTGTAGAGTTGGCTCTTGCAACACTTGACGCCTCGCTGGCGGACGTACAGCAGTACCTCCGCAGGTAGGTACATCCCGGACGCGATCCGCTCGAACGCTTCCTGGATCACCGGCGCGTGCTCGCTCGGCCGCATCAACGGCCGGTCGTTCTCGTCCCGACCTCGCTGGTAGCCGCGCGGCGGCTTCGACGTGAACCGACCCTCCAACATGGCCCGCCGCATCCCCTGCTTGGTGTTCTGCGCGCGCCGGTCGTTCTCCACCTCCGGCGCCGCCAGGTAGAGCGCCAGCATCATCTTGTTCTCCGGGATCGCCAGGTCCAGCGGTTGCTCGACGGCCTGCACGTCGAGCCCCAGGACCTTGAGACGGCCTAGCATCTCGTGCGCCAGCGCCTGATTCCTGGAGAACCGATCCCACTTGAGCACCAGCAGCAGGTCTACCCGGCCCCTGTTCTTGCGGGCGTACTCCAGTAGTTGGTTGAACTCCGGCCGGTTGAACGTCTTGGCGGACGCGCCGTCCTCCTGGAAGTGCTGAACAACCTCAATGTTCTGGATCTCGCAGAAGCGTCTAAGCCTCGCCTCTTGGTCCCGTAGGCTGTAGCCCGATACCTGATCGTCGGTCGATACGCGGGTGTAGAGGATCGCCCGGCGTCGGGTCTTGCTGGCGGGCGTGTTCATCGTACTCGGTCAGGGCTAGTCGATACAGAAAGTCCCGCAGCCGCTCGGCCTCGTTTTCGGTGTAGTCGGCGCCGTCCTGCTCCAGCATAGAGCGGCACGCCTCGACGGAGATCATGTCTCATAGCGCGGGACCTACCTCTGGGATCTCCAGTCAGCGGGCCGGTTGGTGGTTGGGGGTGGCCTCCGGGGTCTCCGGTCAGCCGGTGTCAGCTACAGCTTCTCCCTGAGCACGACGGATAGGTCTACGGTCTTGCCGTTCTGCTTCTTGACGGTCATGTCGAGGTGCGGCGCCTGGTCTAGCATCTCCTGGATAGTCTTGCCGTCGGCGCTCCGCTCGCTCTCCAGCATCATCGGTTCTCCCTCTTTCAGACGGACTGTGACACGCCGGTTATCGCCCCGTCGGATTGCTAGGATCACCTTGATCTCGGCGTCGGTCACGTCGATACCGGGGCGGTAGTCAGGGCGAGTGTCCAGCTTCGGAAGGGCCTTCTGTACGACGGCGTTCAAGTTGATGCGGACGTGATCCGCCAGCGGCCATAGATGCCCCGCTGTCGCGTACTCGCGTTCCGTCGCCAGCTCGACCTCGCCGCTAGCGAAGACCAGCAGGAAGACCGGGACCTGCTGCAACGCCAGTAAGACGTAGAACTCGAACGTGTACGGGGCGTCGGGGTCTAGCCGCCCATCGTCCATCTGGCGGAGGTTGGACTTAGCCTTGCCCAGCGTGGCCGTGGGGACGCCGAACCCGCGAAGCTCCAGGATGGAGCCCAGCCACACCAAGTCCATCAGGGAGTACCGCCGCCAGCCTTGACCGGACTCCCGAGGGTCCTCGACGATGCCCTCGGCTTCCCAATGGTTGACCACGCGCGAACTCACCTCTGAGCGCCCGATCTTGAACCGCTTCTCCCGGAGATTCGCCAGGATCGTAGCGATTTCAGGCGACTCCAGGAGAGTCCCGTACCGGATGGAGTAGGTGTCCCCCCGGTATACGCGCGTGCCCTCATTCAGCCGCCGGATGTGCTCCTGTTGCTCCGGCGGCAGGTCGTTGACGGTGAAGTCGCTCAAAGCTTACGGGGCAGGAAGGTCCAGGGGCAAAGGTAGACGCCCCCCCGAACCTTCCGCAACCGTAAAGATCAGCTAGGCGGCGAACCGGCCATCTTCCGTGACACGCGCTTGCCCCAGCCCGACGAACGTGTCCAGCAGCGCGGCCACGTCGGCGCGGCGGGCGCGGGTAAAATGCCGGGCCACCTGTTCGACCGTAACCGGACCGGCCGCCGTGGTGAGCGCCTGGCGGAGCGCCAGCGCGCGGCCGGGCAACGTGTCGGGCCACGCGACCGGCGCGGCCTCCAGCGCCGTCACGGCCGCCGTCTCGGTCTCTACGTCGAGCCCTAGCTGGTGGCCCGCCGCCGGGTTCTGGTAGGACGGGCGGACGTAGCGGACCAGCCCGGCGTCTTCCTCCTGCTGGCGGGCCTCGTTCAGCGTCACGACCCGGCGCAGGATCTCCTCGTCTGTCAGGGAGAGGGGCCACCCGTAGGCATCGAAGACGGCAGCGTCGAGGTCGTCGTGAAGCTCCCGGAGGATGCCGACTTGGCCACGCTCGTACACGTCGCGCGCCTTGCCGGTCAACGTGTCCCCGGCGCGGACGGCCTCTAGCGTGTTGTAGATCGCCGTCAATGTCAGGTTGGGATGCTCGGCCTGGACCCGCTGGCGGTGCGCATGCAGGCTCTCGGCCACGGTCCTGATCGTGTCCTCCTGCTCCGGCGTGACTGTCGGGAAAGGGAAGGGCTCAAACGTCGTGGTCTTACTGTAGACAGGATCATTGCCGACGCCAAGACTACCGCCAGCGCCTAGCGCCCAGACTTCGTGCACGCGGCTGGAGAGCACGCCCAGATGGAAAGCATCATCTGAGGCCGTGACGATCAGCTTGTCGTCGGGCAGGATCGAGCCGTCGAGGAATACGAACAGGTGATGCTTCGACACCTGCGGCGTCACGATGTAGCGGGGCAGCCCCTCCACCGCCTCCCGCATCTCCCCCCGTTCGCGCGCGTGCTGCCACCAGCGTTCCCGTATCCCCTTGCTCTTGTTCTGGTCCCGGTCGGGCTTCACCCGGTCGAGAAGCCACTGGTAGACCTGAGGGTACTGGGATCGAAGATCGTCGGCACTCAAATCGAACGTGTCGATGATTGCGGCTTGGCGGCTCGTCTGTGTCAGGTCCCGCGCGTTGCGGTACGGCCGGATGATCGCTCGGCTTTGGGCGTCGAACTGTTCGGCCTGGTCCGGGTCGAGGATGAACCCGGCGCCGTGGAAGATCACGCCCCGGTGGCTCAACCCTTCATTAGCCGCTAGCCCTGAGACCTTCGTGATATCCACCCCAACCCGGAGGTCTGGGAAGATCACGCCCGCCGCCGTGTTGACCTGTACGGCTCGGGCCTCGTTCTCGGAGCGGTTCTCGTCTGTGATCGTCAGCAGGATGCCCTCGACGGGACCGGGCACACCCACCGTCATTGCCACGCGCACGGCGGCCCCCTGAGCACTGTCCACCCACGGGTGATCGGGCACGGCGTACGCCAGCGCTAGAGGAGGATCGGCGTTCAGTTGGCGCTCGACAACCTTCTGGTTGAAGGGCATCGTGATCGAGTTGGTCGTGATAAACCCGAACCGCTCGGCCCGTCCGGTGCGCACAGCTTCGCCCGCCTTGTCCCACCAATACATCACTAGATCAGCAGAGCCGGGCACGTCGGGGTACGCGGCCCGCAACGCTTCGGTGTACCCGTCGCCTAGCGCGTCCCGCATCCTCTTGTTTCCCACGAACGGCGGGTTGCCGATGATGAACTCAGCCTCCGGCCATTCGGTCGGGCGCGGGTTCGTGTAGTCGTAGACGGGCACCCGCGCGGCGGGGTCGGGCACCGGCTCCCCCGTCGTCGGGTGCACCTTCGTGGTCCGGCCATCCCACGTCGTCAGCGGCTCGCTGTCGTCGCCGGTGCGCGGCTGGCGGTCATCGTAGTCCAGCACGGCGTCCCGGCACACCATGTTGCCGTACGCCTGCAAGACAGGCTCCGGGATCGCTTGCGGCCCGCCGTAGGTGCGGAGGTGCCACTGGAGATATCCGATCCACAGCACCAGGTCAGCGACCGCAGCGGCGCGCGGGTTGACTTCGATCCCTAAGAACTGCTCCGGCGTCACGGCCGCGCTCTCCATCTCCAGCGCCGTCTCCCCGTACTGCTGTTGCGTCTGGCGTACCTCGCCCTCCAGCCGCTTGAGGTGTTCCAGCGTGACGTACAGGAAGTTGCCGGACCCGCACGCCGGATCGAACACGCGCACCGACGTGAGACGCCGCTGGAAGCCGTTCAGCGTGTCGATGATCGCGCGCCGGGTCTTCCGGGCTCCCGCCGTCCGGGCGGCGTCGGTGGCGTAGGTCTCGGCTTCGTGCTGTTCCTCCAGACTGGCGACGGCCACCTGTACCGCCTCCCACTCCTGGCGCAGTGGCTCGATCACGGCGGGCACGACCAGTCGCTCGACGTAGGCGCGCGGCGTGTAGTGCGCGCCCAGCTTGTGCCGCTCTCTCGGGTCCAGCGCCCGCTCCAGCAGCGTCCCGAAGATCGCGGGCTCTACAGCCGTCCAGTCGGCGCGGGACGCTTGCAGCAGGAGCGCCAGTTGGTCCCGCGTCAACGTCGGCGCAGTGGTCTCGGAGAACAGCCGCCCGTTGAACTGGCGGACCTTCGCGCGCAGGTCGGGCGAGAACCCGCCTGCGTCCATCGTCTGCCACAGGGACGCCAGCCCGTCGGGCAGCACGTCGAGTTGATCCTGGTAGCTCTCCAGCAGTCCGGTGAACGCGCGCTCCGGCAACAGCCCGGTGTCCTCGGCAAACATCGTGAACAGGCTCCGGGTGAGGAAGCCGAACACGTCGGCGGGCGCGTGGTCGTCGGCCTCCAACGACGTGGCCAGCTTCGCCAGCGTGGCCGCCAGCGCGCGCGTGACTTGGGCCTGGCGCGTGCTCGGGTCCAGGGCTTGCGGGTCGGTCCAGGCCAGCCGTAGACGGCGCCTCACGTCGTCGTCGCGGAGGTCGTTAAGGAAGACCCGGTAGCCGCCGCCGTCGGGGAAGGGGACGTAGCGTTGGGGGTGGCCGAAGTTGGCGTACAGGTCGAAACAGTGCCCGACGTCAATCACCAGCAGCAGCGGCGGGACGGGCTCTTGCCAGTCTCCCACGTCCAAGTTGCGGGCGTACCGGGCGGCTTGCTCTTTGGCCGCGCGCATCGACCGCTCCCATGCGGCTGATCCTCGGGTGCCGTGGCCCGCGCTCCGGGTCTTGCCCCGCTTGCGCCGGTCCTCGTCTACGCCCTGCTTGGTCTCGGCCACGAAGCACGCGCGCCGGTACAGGTCGATGCGCCCGGCCGCGCCGCCAGCAAGATCATCAAACACGACCGGCCGCTCGAACACGTAGCCGTCGCGCTCCGGGTTCTTCGTCGCGGGCTCCGGCTCCGGCACACCCAGCACGTCCCGGCACAGCTCTTTGAGGAATGACTGCGCGTTGGCGATCTCGGCCGCCTGGGCAGGCTTCCAGCGCTCGATGAAGGCGTTGACGGATGTGAGGGGTGGAAACTCGACGGGTTCAGACACTACTGCGGATGTTTGGACGGGTTAAGCTAGGCCGGAGCAGCCCTGTCACACGGATTCCTCTCGCCACACGGTATCGACACCCATTCCGACGATGCCCAGTGATGACTACTACGCCGTGTTGATGGTGCATCCTAAAGCGGAGCCATTTATTATCGCAGCAGCATACCGACGGCTCTCGCTCGAGTACCACCCAGACCGAAACAAGGCACCGGGCGCTCACGCTCGGATGGTCGAGATCAATGAGGCCTACGAAGTCCTTTCAGATCCTATCAAGCGAAAGACGTACGATTCTCAGAGAGGGATGCACAGGCAGGAGGAGCCACGAAGGCAACCACGGCCGAAGCCTGGTCCCGAACCCCAGCGCCCCACCCGCCGCCCGACAGGAGGACCGAAGCCGCCTAGCCCCGAGTCCTTTGGAATTCGTACCGGCTACTATGACCAGGCTGCCGCGGGCGCCCAGCTTTGGAAGGAAAGGGCTCCCCGGATACCGAAGGGACTCAGGTGGGCCATCGAAGGTGTAAGCGCCGTGTCGGCGTTGCTCTGTGCGCTGGCGTGGGGATTGTCCTTCGAGGAGCCGGACATCATGTTTCCGGTCATTGGCGCTCTGATCGTCTCCAGTTCCGGCATTCAAGCCGTCGAGCGATCTCATGATGCGAAGCGGCTCAGGGAGCATTTCATCCCTCGCTACAACCCTGAGCCAGAAGCGTTTTCCAAGTACGAAGCACGAAGGGCTGAGTACCTGACAGCACAACTTGAGGTGTTCGTGTCGAGGTCGCACAAATATCACTCCAGCCAGTACTGCTCGAACATGGAAAACTTTCAATCGATGCCGAGATGGACGGCAGAACAGAGGGGTGCAGATCCGTGCATGAAATGCGGATACACTCAAGTCACTCCACGTTCGCTGCCATACCCTTTTGACAAAAACATCCATTGGGGTTAGAGCTGCGCCCGATCAAGGGTCCAGTCCAAGCTCCCGGCACCGTCGGTTGAATGCTTTCCCGTCGCCGTCGTCGCCAAAGACGTTAGCCAACATGTCCATCGTCGCTTTTGCTTGGCGGTCCCGGATCAACTGACGGGGATCTGTTGCGCCAAGTCGGCGCGCTTGGGCGACCTCCAGCACCAGGGACGCCGCGCGCAATGCTACGCCATCGTTGCCGCCGTCCATCAGCCGCTCGACAGTCGCCAGCGCTTTTTCCTGGAGTGCCGTGATCCCTTCGACGGCTTGGTCTTGGGCTTCGGTGCGTAGCTGGTTGAGGTACGCTTGGAAGGTTTCCAGATTGCGCCAGTGCCACAGGGTCGTACGGTGGACCGCTAGCTGTTCCGCAACGTCCTGGACCGTGACGCCGGACACCAGCAGGACGGCCGCGCGCTGCTGCTGGTCGGATAGGCCGGGGGGGTTGTGGTTGGTTGTGTCGGGTTGCATCGTTGGCCGGTCTATGGTGTCGGGTCGGTCTAGGGATACGGTCGGTCGGGACCAGACCCCGCGGTCGGAGCGGTCTCGGCTTGAGGGTTCGAGGTCGTACAGGGATGTATCCACATCACACCCCGGCGCCCCGCCAGCGCGTCGGAACGTCGGTTGAGGGGCTCAGCAAGGTCACAGGCAGCAGCGGCTCCAGCGCGGCTAGTTGCCTCATCTCCTCAATGAACTGGTTCGATACCAGGCCACTCAGGGGCACCTTAGAGGCCGCTGTCCCCCGGGCAGCGGCCTCTTTCGGTTCGCCCCGTCCCGCTGGCGGACGCCCTCCGCCAGCCGGTCGGGGAGCCAGAGCCGGCCGTAGACTCCGGCCCGCCCCCCGTCCGCCGTGGCCCGCCGCTTTGTCCTGCCCGCCCGAGAGCCCGCGCCGGCGTCGGCGCTGGCCCTCGACTACGCCGCCGCGCTCGACCCCCAGCAGCTGGCGGCCGCGACCGCCGGCGGCGGCGCGACGCTGGTCGTGGCCGGCGCCGGGACCGGCAAGACGCGCACGCTGACCTACCGCGTCGCCTACCTCGTCGAGACCGGCGTCCCGCCCGACCAGATCGCGCTGCTCACGTTCACGCGCCGCGCCGCGCGCGAGATGACCACGCGCGCCGGGGCGCTCCTCGACGGCCGCTGCGAGCGCGTCCGCGGCGGCACCTTCCACGCGTTCTGCGCCGAGACCCTGCGCGTCCACGCCCCGCGGATCGGGTTCCCCAGCCGCTTCGGCATCCTGGACGCCGCCGACGCCGCCGACGTCATGGACCTGGCGCGGACGCGCCTCGGGCTGGACCGCCTGCCCAAGCGGTTCCCCAAAAAGCGGACGCTGCTCGCCATCGTCTCCGCCGTCACCAACCGCGGCGTGCCGCTGGCGGAGCTGCTCGCCGAGGGCTACCCGGCCTACGCCGAGCACCTCGACACCATCGCCCGGCTCCAGGCGGCCTACGCCGAGACCAAGCGCCAGACCGGCGTCATGGACTACGACGACCTGCTCGCGCTCACGCTCGGGCTCCTGCGCGACCACGACGACGTCCGCCAGCGGGTCGCGGGCCGCTGCCGCCACGTGCTGGTGGACGAGTACCAGGACGTCAACCTGCTCCAGGCCGACCTGGTGGAGCAGTTCCAGTCCGTCCACGGCAACGTGACCGCCGTCGGCGACGACGCCCAGTCGATCTACCGCTTCCGCGGCGCGGATGTGGGCCACATTTTAGGATTTGCGGATCGCTATCCGTCGGCCCGAATCCTGAAGCTGGAGCACAACTACCGCTCCACCCAGCCCATCCTGGACCTGGCGAACACGGTCCTGGAGGGCGCGCGCGAGAAGTACGACAAGCGGCTCTTCACCGACCGCCAGGGCGGCGACCTGCCGGCGTTGGTGCAGGCGCCCGACGACGACTGGGAGGCGCGGTTCGTGGCCCAGGTGGTCCTCGACAAGCGCGAGGCCGGCACGCCGCTCGACCGGATGGCCGTCCTGTTCCGCTCGGGGTGGTGCTCCTACGCCCTGGAGGCCGAGCTCACGCGCCGCCAGGTCCCGTTCGTCAAGTTCGGCGGGCTCAAGCTGGCCGAGGCCGCCCACGTCAAGGACGTCGTGGCCCACCTCCGCGTGGCCGAGAACCCGGCCGACGCCGTGGCCTGGAACCGGGCGCTGCGGCTGGTCGAGGGCGTCGGGCCGCAGACGGCGCGGCGCGTGCTGGACTGGATCTCCCAGGCCACCGCCAGCGGCGCGGGCGACGGCGCCGTCCACGCGCTCCAGTCGGTCGACGAGGTGGTGCCGCCGGCCGTCGCCGGCGGCATCGGCCGGCTGGTGGCCGCCCTCGCGCCGCTGCGCGACGCGTCCCGCCCCGGCGGGGAGCCGCTGCCGCCCGAGGCCCAGGTCGAGCGCCTGCTCGACTACTACCGGCCGGTCCTGGAGCGCGTCTACCCCGACGACGCCGACCGCCGCCAGGACGACCTCGACGCCGTCGCCGCGCTGGCGGCCCGGCACCGCAGCCGGACGGCGCTCCTGGAGGCGCTCGCGCTCGACCCGCTCGACTGGACCCAGGAGCCGGCCCAGGGCGCCCACAAGGACGAGGCGCCCCTCGTGCTCTCGACGGTCCACTCGGCCAAGGGCCTGGAGTTCGAGGCCGTCTTTCTGATCCACGCCCTCGACGGCGTCCTGCCCTCGGCCTACGCCCTCAAGTCACCTGAAGAAGAGGACGAGGAGCGGCGGCTGATGTACGTGGCGCTCACGCGCGCCGAGACCGAGCTGTACTGCTCACTGCCGCTGGTCC
The DNA here is from genome assembly GCA_947493945.1 of uncultured bacterium. Taxonomy (GTDB): domain Bacteria; phylum Bacteroidota; class Rhodothermia; order Rhodothermales; family Rubricoccaceae; genus Rubrivirga. Next base: position 171,831 of record CANLSR010000002.1, read on the forward strand.
AGTACCGCAGGGGCACGGGCCAGTTTATGACCGAGCCCAGCCGGTTCCTGTCCGGCCTGCCCGAGTCGCTCATCGAGCCGTGGTCGCTGACCGAGGGCGAGCCCGAGGCCCCGCCGTCGCTCCCGCCCCCTGCGCACCCCGAACTCGGCGCGGCCCCTTGACCCGGCGCGCGGCGGTCCCTACCGTGTCCCCTCCGCAGAGGCCTCCGCCGCGATGCAACTCGACCTCGCCCCGCCCCGACTCCGCCCGCCCGGCCTGCGCGTTGAGCGCCTGGGCATCGAGCGCTTCGACGAGATCCGCGCGCTCAACGAGGCCATCTTCGGCGACGACCGCGTCATCTTCCGCCTCGACCGCGACGACCTGACGCTCCTGCTGGCGACGTCCGCCAGCGGGCCGGTCGGGTTCAAGGTGGGCTACCGCGAGTCCGCGACGACGTTCTACAGCGCTAAGGGCGGCGTGGTGGACGGCTGGCGCCGCCGCGGCGTGGCGCGGGTGCTGCTGGAGCGGATGGAGGACGAGGCCCGGGCGATGGGCTACGAGACGTTCGCCTACGACACGTTCCCCAACAAGCACCCCGGCATGACGGCGCTGGGGCTGGCGGAGGGCTTCCGCGTGACCGCCGCCGGCTACAACGCCGCCTACCGCGACTACCGCCTGCGCTTTGAGCGGGCGCTGTAGGCCGCTGCGGCAGCTCCGCCGGCCGGCCGGTCCGTGGGGAGTGAGGGAATGGGGAAATGGCACGATCCGCGCGCCGCCGACTGGCGCCAGCGCTCGGCGGGGGGGCACCTTCCGCTTTCCGCTTTCCGCTTTCCGCTTTCCGCTTTCCGCTTTCCGCTTTCCGCTTTCCGCTTTCCGCTTTCCGCTTTCCGCATGACTCCTCCGTACTCCGCGCTCGCGGCCGGCTACGACGCCGTGATGGCCCACGTCGACTACCCGATGTGGGCGGGCTACGTCCAGAGCCTGATCCGTGAGCACCACCCCGACGCGGCCTCCGTGACCGAGCTCGGGTGCGGCACCGGGGCGCTCGCGGTCGCGCTCCAGCCCTACGGGCCGGCGCCGGACGGCTACGCCTACCGGGCCTACGACGGGTCGGAGGCGATGGTGCGCCAGGCCCGCGAGGCCGTCCGCCAGTCGGGCCGGCCGGTGGCCGTCGGCCGGGCGGACTTCCTGGAGCCGGTGCCCGGGCCTCCGGCCGAGGTGGTGGTGCTGGTCTACGACGGGCTCAACTACCTGCTGGAGCTGGACGAGGTGGCGACGCTGCTCGGGCACGTCCGCGACGCGCTGGCGCCCGGCGGCATCGCCGTCATCGACCAGTCGACGCCGGCCAACTCCGTCAACCACGCCGACGGGTTCGACGACGCCGGCGACACCGACGCCTGGGCCTACGTCCGCTCCAGCCGCTACGACGCCGGCGCCCGGCTCCACACGACCGAGTTCCGGCTGACGGCGCCCGACGGGGCCGTCACCGTCGAGACGCACCGCCAGCGGGCCTACACCCTGGACGAGGTGGCCGGCGCCGTCGCGGCGGCGGGCCTGGAGGTGGCGGCGGCCTACGACGAGTTCGGGCTGGAGCCGGCCACCGACGAGACCGAGCGCGTCCACTGGGTGCTGCGCCGGCCGCCCGCGGGCGCTCCATCGGCGTAGCTTGCCCCGACCCCCCGACCCCGCCGTGGACCCCGTCGCCGACCGCATCTCCGACTCGCCCCCGCCGGCCTCGGCCGGCCCGCCGCGCGAGCGGCCCCTGGTCGAGCTCCGCAACGTGGCCGTGGGCTACACCGACCCCTCCGGCGCCCGCGTCGAGGTGGCCTCGGACCTGACGATGACGCTGAACCGGGGCGAGATGGCGTACCTGATCGGGCCGACGGGCTCGGGCAAGTCGACGCTGCTCAAGCTCCTCTACATGGACGTGGCGCCCGAGCAGGGCGCGGTGCGCGTGGGGCCCTACGACGCCGGGAGCGCCCGGCCGCGCGACATCCCGATGCTCCGGCGGACGCTGGGCATCGTGTTCCAGGACTTCCAGCTCCTGCCCGACCGCAGCGCCTACGACAACGTGGCGTTCGCGCTCCACGCCACCGGCGTGACGGGCCGGGAGGTCCGCGAGCGGGCGCTCCAGGTGCTGGCCCAGGTGGGCCTGAGCCACCGCGCCAAGGCCCGGCCGAGCGAGCTCTCGGGCGGCGAGCAGCAGCGGGCCTGCATCGCGCGCGCGCTGGTCAACCACCCGCGCCTGATCCTGGCCGACGAGCCGACGGGCAACCTCGACCCGCGCGTGGCCGACGAGATCCAGAAGCTGCTCGTCAAGGTCAACCGCCAGGGGACGGCGCTCCTGATGGCGACCCACGACTACCGCCTGGTCAAGGCCTTCCCCGCCCGGACGCTGGCGCTGGTCCGCGGCCGGCTGGTGGAGGTGGACCCCGAGTCGCTCTAGTGGCAGCGCCGCCCCTGCGCAGCCGAGACGCGCCCGCCCCGCTGGCGTCGGCGGTCGGCGTGGTGGGCATCGGCGTGGCGCTCGTCGGCGCCGGGTGCGCCACGCCGCCGGAGCCCCCGGCCGTGCCGGTCGAGGTCGTGGGCGTCCGGGCGGCGCTCGACGAGTGCACCCGGGGCGACCTGGGGGCCGGGCTGGCCAGCCTCGACGCCACCCTGGCCCAGACGCCCGCCGCGCCCGACGCGCTCGTCGCGCGCGGGCTGTGCCGCTGGCGGCGCTGGGGCGAGACCGACGACCCCGACGACGCCCGGGGCGCCCACCGCGACCTCTCGGACGCCATCGGCGCCGTCGAGCGGGGGGCCGCGGCGGGCACGCCGCTCGACCGGATCTACAGCCACCGCGCCTTCGTGGCTCAGGCGCTCGACGGCGCCTGGGACCGCGCCCCGGCCGACCTCGACCGCGCCGTCGAGGTCGCGCCCGGCGAGACGGGCCACGTGCTCGACCGCGGCGTCGCCCGGGCCTACGCCGGCGACACCGCGGCCGCGCGCCGCGACCTCCGCCGCTTCCTCGCCGCCGACTCCGCCGACGCCGGCCGCCAGCGGGTGGCCCGGGCGCTGCTGGAGGACCTGGACCCGGAGCCCGACCGCTAGCCGCCCACGCCGCCCGCCGTTTCCCGGGGACGGCCCTATCTTCGCCCGTCGTTCACCCCACCCCCCGCGCCCCACATGGAGCTGCTCGCCCAAGTCATCGACGCCATCAACGCCGTGCTCCGGTGGCCCCTGGTCATCGGCCTGCTCGGCACCGGCCTCTTCCTGACGTTCAAGCTGGGCTTTATCCAGTTCCGGCGCCTGGGCCACGGCTTCGCCGTCGCGACGGGCCGCTACGACGACCCCGACGAGCCGGGCGACGTGAGCCACTTCCAGGCGCTCACGACCGCGCTCAGCGCCACCGTCGGCGTGGGCAACATCGCCGGCGTGGCGCTGGCGATCCACATCGGCGGGCCGGGCGCGCTGTTCTGGATGTGGGTCACGGCGCTGTTGGGCATGGCCACCAAGTACTCCGAGGTCACTTTGGCCCAGCAGTACCGCGACGTCCACCACGACGAGGACGGCAAGGCGTGGGAGGGGTCGGTCTCGGGCGGCCCGATGTACTACATCGAGCGCGGGCTGGGGCGCCGGTGGAAGCCCGTCGCCATGTTCTTCGCCTTCGCGCTCATGATCACGTCGTTCATGACCGGCAACGCGGTCCAGGCCAACACGGTCGCCACCCAGGTGTTCGACTCGTTCGGCGTCGACCCCTGGATCACCGGGCTCATCACGGCCTCCATCGTCGGCGTGGTGATCTTGGGCGGCATCAGCCGGATCGGCAAGGTGACGTCGATCGTGGCCCCGGCCATGGCCGCCGTCTACGTCGCCGGCGCGCTGCTCATCCTGGCCCTCAACATCGGCGAGGTGCCGGCAGCCTTTGGGCGGATCTTCACCGAGGCCTTTAACCCGACCTCGGGCGTGGCCGGCACCGGTGCCGGCGTGTTCCTCCTGACGATGCTCTACGGCGTCCAGCGCGGGCTCTTCTCCAACGAGGCCGGCCAAGGGTCGGCGCCCATCGCCCACTCGGCGGCCAAGACCGACGAGCCGGTGTCCGAGGGCGCCGTCGCGCTCTTGGAGCCGTTTATCGACACCATCCTGATCTGCACCATGACCGGCCTGGTGCTGGTCACGACGGGGGCCTTCGAGGCGACCGCCCCGGCGCCCATCGAGCTCGGCGCCAGCAACGTGACCATCGTCGAGGGCACGCGCGAGGCCGGCTTCACGACCTACATGGGCGAGGACGTGATCTCGTACAACGAGGGCCTGGCCCAGCGCCTGGACGGCCCGCGCGTCGGCCGGTTCAACGTGGGCGTGGACACGCTCTACGTCGACGAAGGCCAGACCCAGCTCTTTACCGGCAGCATCGACTCGGGGCGCAAGGTGGCGCTGGACCGCGACGGGACCGTCATCGAGACGTTGTACGGCAACACCGTCCGCACCTCGGCGCCGCTGACGACGCTGGCCTTCGAGCGCGGGCTGGCGCCGATCGGGCTGGGCGGGATGGGCCGGTTTATCGTCCTGATCTCGGTGGTCCTGTTCGCCATCTCGACGTCGATCTCGTGGAGCTACTACGGCGACCGCTGCGCCAACTACCTGTTCGGCACCAAGGCCATCCTGCCGTTCAAGGCCGTGTTCGTGGTGATGCACTTTGTCGGCGCCGTGCTGGCGGTGACCACCATCTGGGACCTGGGCGACGTGGCGCTGTCGCTGGTGACGCTGCCCAACGTGCTCGCGCTGCTCCTGCTCTCGCCCGTCCTCAAAAAGCTGACCGACAGCTACTTCGAGCGCAAGCCGTGGGTCCAGAACGAGGAGGACCACAAGCGCGCCAAGGCCGAGGGCCGCATTTGACAAGGGGTCCGGGATAGGGGATGAGGGAGGGCTTCTCCTGACATGTTCTCTGCCCGTCCCTCCATCCCGTATCCCCTATCGCTCTTGCTGACCGTCGTCGACCACCCGCTCCTCAAGCGCGCGCTCTCCACGCTGCGCGACCGCGAGACGCCCTACGGCGCCTTCCGCCAGACGCTCTCCGACGTCTCGGCCATCCTGGCCTACGAGTCGCTGCGGACGCTGCCGGTCGAGGAGACGCGCGTCCAGACGCCGCTGGAGGAGACGACGGGTTACCGGCTGGCGCGTGAGGTGGTCCTGATCCCCGTGCTCCGCGCCGGGCTCGGCCTGGTGGACGGGTTCGTGCGCTTCGTGCCCGAGGCCCGCGTGGGCCACCTCGGCATGTACCGCGACGAGCAGAGCCACCAGCCGGTCGACTACTACTCCAACGTGCCGGCCCAGGTGGCCGACGCCCGCGTGTTCGTGGTCGACCCGATGCTGGCGACCGGCGGCAGCGCCTCCGGGGCCGTCAACCACCTCAAGAGCCGGGGGGCCAAAGACCTCACGTTCGTCTGCGTCGTGGCGGCCCCCGAGGGCGTGGCCCGCCTGCACGCCTACCACCCCGACGTCCCCATCGTCACGGCGGCGCTGGACCGCGAGCTGGACGGGGACGCCTTCATCCGGCCCGGCCTGGGGGACGCTGGCGACCGCATCTTTGGGACCACATGATGGAAATAGGCCATAGGCCATGGACGGCGGGGCAGGCCCTGCCTCGCCTGGCCCCGCTCGCCCTCGCCGTGCTGCTGGCGGTGGGCGCCGCCAGCGGGACGAGCGCCCAAGGCGGAGCGGTCGCTCCGCCTTCGTCCCAGGTCCAGGACCCCGGGCCCCCGCCCGGAGCGCCGGTCACGTTGCAGGAGGCGCCGCCCACGGCCGACGGCGCCCCGGCCGACGGGCTGCCGGCCACCGACGCCGTGGGCGACCAGGCCGTGCCGGCCGTCGACTCGGTGCTGGCGGCCGACGTCGCCGCGGCCGAGGCCGGCGCGGACGCCCCCGACGCGCCCGACGTGGGCTGGCTGGCCGTCTTCCCGGCGCTGCTGGCCATCGCGGCCGCGCTGTTGTTCCGCCAGGTGATCGTGGCCCTGTTCCTGGGCGTCTGGTCCGGCGCCTGGATCGCGACCGGCGACCCGGCGCTGGGCTGGTTCACGGGCCTGTTCGCCACCGTCCAGGTCTACGTCCTGGCCGCCCTCGCCAACTCCGACCACGCGGCCATCGTCATCTTCACGCTGATGATCGGCGGGACGGTCGGCCTGATCCAGAAGAACGGCGGCACCTCGGCCATCGTCGACGTCGCCACGCGCTGGGCGCGCTCGGCCGGGAGGGGCCAGCTGGCGACGGCCCTGCTCGGGACGGCCGTCTTTTTCGACGACTACGCCAACACGCTCATCGTCGGCGGGACCATGCGGCCCATCACCGACCGCCTGCGCGTGAGCCGGGAAAAGCTGGCCTACATCGTGGACTCGACCGCCGCGCCCATCGCGTGCCTGGCCTTGACCACCACCTGGATCGGCTACGAAGTCGGGCTGATCGGGACGGCCGTGGCCGCGCTGCCGGACTACGACGAGGGGGCCTACTCGGTCTTCCTCAACTCGATCCCGTACTCGTTCTACCCGCTGATGGCGCTGTTCTTCGTCTACGCCATCGCCCTGTCCAAGCGCGACTTTGGGCCGATGCTGGCCGCCGAGCGCCGCGCCCGCCAGACGGGCCAGCTGTTCCGGCCCGGCTCCAACGCCGAGGCGGCCGAGGCGGAGGCCGAGGCCATGAAGCCGCCGCCGGACGCGCCCAAGCGGCTGGTCAACGCCGTGCTGCCCATCGGCGTGCTGGTCGTCGGCGTGCTGGCGGGCCTATGGATCACCGGCCGCGCGGCCGTCGCCGAGGCCGGCGACGCGACGACGCTCCAGAACGTGATCGGCTCGGCCAACTCCTACACCGCCATGATGTGGGCGTCGCTGGCCTCGGTGCTCACCGCCGTCGCGCTCACGGTGAGCCAGAGGATCCTGACGCTGACCGAGACCATGGACGCGTGGTACGCCGGCATGCGGTCGATGCTGCTGGCGGTCGTGATCCTGGTGCTGGCGTGGTCGCTCGCGGGCGTCAACGAGGCCCTGGGTACCGCCGAGGTGCTGGTGACGGCCCTCTCGGACTCGCTCTCGCCCGGCTGGGTGCCGGCGCTGGTGTTCCTCCTGGCCGCCGCGACGGCGTTCTCGACCGGCTCGTCCTGGGGCACGATGGGCATCCTGATGCCGCTCGTGATCCCGCTCGCCTGGGGCGTCCTCGCCGCCGACGGGCTCCACACCTCGGGCGAGTACCACCACATCATCTACTCGACCGTCTCGGCCGTGCTGGCGGGCGCCGTCTGGGGCGACCACTGCTCGCCGATCTCGGACACCACCATCCTGTCGTCGCTCGCGTCGAGTTGCGACCACATCGACCACGTGCGGACCCAGCTCCCCTACGCCATGACGGTCGGGATGGTGGCCCTGCTGCTGGGCACGATTCCGACCGGCTTCGGCGCGCCGTGGTGGGTGATGATGCCGATCTGCGCTGCCGTCCTGCTGGCGGTCGTCCGGTTCGTGGGCCAGCCCGTCGACGACCCCACCGTGGGCGATCTGGCGGCGGCCACGCCCGTGCCGTTGTCCGACGTTCCGACGGCGGCGGGGTGACGCCGCTCTACCTCGACAACCACCTGCTCGTCGTCTCGAAGCCCGCCGGGATGCTCTCCCAGGGCGACCGCACGGGCGACCTGGACCTGGTGAGCTGGGCGAAGGCTTATCTCAAAGAGCGGTTCGACAAGCCGGGCAACGTGTTCGTCGGCTTGGTCCACCGCCTGGACCGGCCCACGAGCGGCGTGGTCGTGCTGGCGCGGACGTCGAAGGCGGCGGGCCGCCTGAGCGACCAGTTCCGCCGCCGGTCGCCGGACAAGCGCTACCTCGCCGTCGTCCAGGGACACCTGGGCGAGCGGGGAGAGGCCGTCGACGGGGTCGTCAAGCAAGAGGGCGGGGGCGTCCGCGTCGTGGCCCCCAACCATCCGGGCGCCCAGCGCGCCGCGCTCCGCTGGCGGACGCTCGCCGCCGACGACCGCCAGTCGCTGGTCGAGGTCGAGTTGCTGACGGGCCGCAAGCACCAGATCCGCGCCCAACTGGCGGCGCGGGCGGCGCCGGTCCTGGGGGACTTCCGTTATGGCGAGCCCGTACCGTTCGCCGACGGCCGCGGGATCGCCCTCCACGCCTGGCGCCTGACCGTCGAGCACCCGACCCGGCGCGAGCCGATGACGTTCTCCGCGCCCCCGCCGCCGTCCTGGAACGGGCTGTTCGATGACGCGGTGACGCGCGGGGTGGCAGGATAACCGGGACCGAACGTGGCGCCTGGACGTGAGATCTCGGTGGGGCGGGGACGCCTCACGGGGCGTCTCTACGGTGCCCCGATTCGACTCGCACCGTCTGAACGAACGCGTCACCATCCCAGCCCCCAACTCCCATGACCCGCCCCACGCTCGACGCCACCGAAATTCGCGTCGTGGGCGCGCTCGCCGAGAAATCGCTCGCGACGCCCGACCACTACCCGCTGACGCTGAACAGCCTGGTGGCCGCGTGCAACCAGAGGTCGTCTCGGGATCCCGTGACCGACCTGTCCGAGCGCGAGGTGGCCGCGGCCGTCGAGCGGCTGATGCGCCGCGGGCTGGTGGGCACGACGGCCGGCGCCGGGCACCGGGTCGCCAAGTTCCGGCACCTGCTCGACCGAGCCCTCGACCTGTCGCGCCGCGAGCTGGCGGCGCTGGCGGTGCTGCTGCTCCGGGGCCCCCAGACGGCCGGCGAGATCAACACGCGCTCGGCCCGCCTCGCCGACTTCGCGGGCGTCGACGACGTCGAGGAAACGTTGTGGCTGCTGGGCGACCACGAGGAGCCGCTGGTGGTCCGCCTGGACCGCGAGCCGGGGCAGTCCGCCGACCGCTACGCGCACGGCCTCTCAGGCGACGTGAGGGCGGACCGTCCGCCGGCCACGGAGGCGGAGGAGGACGCTGGCGGGGCACGCGAGGAGCCGACGTCCACGGTGCACGACGCCGGCTCCCCGGCGCTGGCCGAACGCGTCCGCCAGCTCGAGGACGCGGTGGCCCAGATGCAGGCGGAGCTGGCCGCGTTCCGGGCGCAGTTCGAGTAGGCACGGTCCCGGCGAGGTCGCGCCGGCGACGGGCGGGAAAACCGGCCTCCGAAGGACCGGAGAGGCCATGTTTAACACTGTCATGTGGTGACACGACGGTGACACAGCGGGTCCCGATCTTGCACCACATTGACCCCGCAGTCCCATGACTCCCATCGGACCCACAAACATCGAGTTGGCCGAGGCCCTGGAGCAGATGGCCGAGGTGCTCGTCCGCCAGGGCGAGTCCAACCCGTACCGTATGCAGGCCTACCTCCAGGCCGCCGGCATGATCCGCGAGCACCCCGAGCCCGTGGCGCGCGTCTACGGCGACGGCGGCCGCGAGGCGCTGACGTCGCTGCCGGGCATCGGCGTGAGCCTGGCCCACCACATCGCCCAGTACGTCGAGACCGGGCGGATCGGGCTGCGCGACCGCCTGCTCCGCGCCGACGACCCGGCGGCCCTTCTGGCGACCGTCCCCGGCGTGGGCGAGCGGCTGGCCTCGCGGCTGGTGGTGGAGCTGGGCGTCGAGTCGCTGGCGGAGCTGGAGCGGGCCGCCCACGACGGCCGGTTGCAGGAGCTCGACGGCGTCGGCCCCCGGCGGACCGAGGCCATCCGGTTGCAGCTCAACTCCATCCTCAACCGCTCGTCTCGCCGCCGCGCGCGCCGTCTGCGGCGCCAGGTAGCTCAGCTCGCCTCCGCCCAGCGCCGCGCCGAGGCCACGGCCGAGCAAGCGACCGAGGCCGCCGCCGAGCAGGGCGAGGTCCAGCCGGCCGATGACGCGCGCCCGGTCGCGACCATCTACTCGCTGTTCCCGCCCGCCGCGGCGTAGACGAGGCCGGCGCTGGCGGGCGTCGCCAGCGCGGCGGGGTCAGGCGCCGCGGCGCTCGGCGAACTCCAGGAACCGCAGGGCGAGCGCGCGGTCCAGGTCGGGCGTGTTGCCCCACGCGCGGTTGTTGCCGATCACGTCCAGCACGACGCCGGCCTCGACGGCCTGGAAGCACAGCGCCGTCGCCTCGTCCACCATCCGCCGCGCCCCTGTCGTGTCGCTCAGGCCCGGCGCCGCCTGCTCGAATGGGTAGGCCAGCCGCCACGACTCGTCGAACGGCATGTCGCGGGGCTGGATCAGCCGCAGCAGCGCCGTGCCCGTCGCCGAGGTGAACCGCTCGCCGGCCATCCGCCACTGGTCCACGATCGGCGGCAGCCACTGCCAGTGGCTAAAGCAGAAGCCGACCTCGGCGTTGGACAACCACTCGAAGTAGCGCGCCGTCAGCTGGTGCGACGAGCGGACTTCGACGTGGTAGGGCGCCTCCGGTACGGCGTCCAAGAACCGCGCCCACTCGCCCACGAACGCCTCCGAGGGCGGGCTGTCGGCCGCCCGCTCGTAGGGCTGCTCCAGGACGACGGCCGCCAGCTTGACGCCCAGCTTCTGCTGGGCCGGGATCAGGAACCGCCGGGCAAACCCCTCGGCGTCCATAAAGTCCGGGTTGTCGACGTAGGCCCACCGCCCGTCCACCTTGCGGCGCAGGCGGCGGGCGACGAACTGCTGGGGCGCCTTGAGCACGAACCGGGCGCTGGCGGGCGCGGCGTCGGCGTAGTGCTCCAGGCTGAACAGGCCGGGCGACGGCTTGCCGGTCTCCTCCAGCAGCGGCCGGTAGTAGGTGGAGTCGATCTCCAGCACGCCAAAGTGCTCGAAGTAGTCCTCGACGGAGGCCACCGGCAGCAGGCGCTCCTCGTAGGACTGCCCGCCGACGGACTTGCGCCGCGTCGTCACCTCGCCGGCCCACACGTCGCGCGGGTACACCTGGTCGATCCAGGCCGCGTAGCGGTCGCTGGCCGATCCGTAGTGGATCACCGGGTGGATGCGGCGGAGGTCGTAGCGCTCGGCCTCGGCCCGGCGCTCGTCAACGGGTCGGGGCGGGCTCACAGGGCGGTCTCGGCGTCAGGCTGATGGACGGGCGGCGGCGCGCTGGCGGTGTCGGCCGGCGGCGTCTCGCCGGCCAAAAGCGCGCGGATGGAGCTTCCGGCCACGAACAGGCCCAGCACCATCAGGCCGTAGTAGGCGAGCGCGCGCCACGCCAGGAGCGCCGGGCCGCCGTAGCCGTCGGGGAGTAGCGGGGCGAGGTAGAGCACGTAGAGCGCCTCGATGCCGCCCGAGCCGCCGGGCGTGGGCATCGCCAGCCCGGCGAGCCACATGCCGGCCGTGCGGAGCACGAACAGGACGTGGCGGAACTCGCGCCAGAAGCTCAGCGCCACGAAGAACACGACGCCGTAGCGCCCCGCCCAGTACGCCACGGTGTAGGCGGCGCCGGCCAGGTAGAACCCCAGCGGCTGGCCCTTCAGCACGGTCGACTGGCGGCGCAGCTTGCGCGTCTCGCGCTGGACGGGGCCCTCGAAGCGCCGGAACCAGCGGAACCGGACGATCCGGTTGGCCAGCCGCTCCAAAAGCTCCGGCCGGACGAGGGTCGCGTACGCGAAGAACGCGATGTAGCACAGCATCCCGCCCAGGTAGATCGCGATCGTCCCGATGCCCGCCGCGCCCAGGCCCAGCGGGAACACCGGCACCCAGATCGCCGACACGTAGAGGGCCACGATCAACGTCGCGAACCACAGCTGGTCCATCAGCATCGTGAACAGCATCAGCGCCGTCACCTGGCCGTAGGCCACGTCGTTCTCGCGCGCGATAAAGTAGGCCGCGAACGGCGCCCCGCCCATCGCCGACGGCGTCACGGCCGACATGAAGTCCCAGGTGAGCTGCGCCCTCAGCCCGCCCCGGACCGTCAGCAGGCCCCGGGAGACGTGGCGCAGCCTGAGCCCGCCCGCGACGACCTGGAGCGCCAGCGCGGCGACGGCGACGGCGAAGATCCCGGGCTCGAACGTGGACCGGACGGCCCGGAAGGCGCCGGGCTCGTACGTCAGCCACAGGATCAGGCCGATGGCGCCCAGGCTGAGCCCGACCGGGAGCAGCAGGTCGCGCTTGCGGACGCGGCGGGCGGGCGCCAGCGGGGGAGCGGGGGGAGCCGGGTCGGCCATGCGACGCCAAAGATAGCCGGGCCGGCCGGCCCGCTGGCGGCGCGCGGCGGCGGGCGCGGCGGGGGCGCGTCCGGCCGTGGCCGGGCGGCGGCTGAGCACGGGCCGCGGGCCCCCGGGCCCGGCTCTTCACGGAGAGATCCCCGAGGCGGCCGCTTCTGGTTGTCGGCGGCGCCCGGCGGCCGGTATCTTCGCGGCCTCTCAGGGCCGTCCCTCTGCCGCCCCGACGCTTCTCCCCCGACCCATGCTGGAGCCGTTTCTCTTCTTCGTCTTCGCGGTGCTCTGCGTGGCGGGCTCGCTGGGCATGCTGCTCTCGCGGAGCCCCGTCGCGGGCGCGCTCTGGATGGTCCAGACGATGCTGTCCATCGCCTGCCTCTACCTCACCCTGAACGCCGGGTTCATCGGCGTCGTCCAGGTGCTGGTCTACGCCGGCGCCATCATGGTCCTGTTCCTGTTCGTGATCATGCTCCTCAACTTGGAGGACGTGCCGAAGCTGAGCGCGTTTAGCTGGACCCGGGTCGCCGCGTTCGTCGGCGGCGTCTGCGTGCTGGCGCTCCTGCTCACCGTGATCGCCGGCCAGGCGGACCTGCTCCCCGACACCGACACGGTCGCCGTGGCCGTCGTCGAGACCCAGCCGCCGGCGGTGCTCGCCGAGCCCGACGGCGAGATCGTGGCCGTGGTCCCGGGCGAGGCCGTTGCCGTCCCCATCGACCCGACCTCGGTCGAGCGCATCGGCGTGGCCCTGCTCACGCGCCACGCCTTCTCGCTCGAGATCATCGGCGCGCTGTTGCTCGCGGCCACCATCGGCGCCGTGCTCCTCGCCAAAAAACGCTTCGTGTAGCCGGTTCATGGGTTCAGGGTTTGTAAAGACCTACACCCGAGCGAACCCGGAACCCTGAGCCGCAAGGCCGACGCAGTCAACCCCAAACGGACAACCGAATGGACATCACTTGGTACCTCTCGCTGAGCGCGGTGCTCTTCACCATCGGCGTGCTGGGCGTGCTCCTGCGCCGCAACGTGATCGTGATCATCCTGTCGGTGGAGCTGATGCTCAACGCCGTCAACCTGACGCTGGTGGCGTTTAGCCAGGCCTTCGGCGACGTCGACGGCCAGATCCTGGTCTTTTTCGTGATGAGCGTGGCCGCGGCCGAGGCCGCCGTCGGGCTGGCCATCGTGATCGCCATGTTCCGCAACAAGCTGACGATCAACGTCGACGAGATCCGCCTGTTTAGGGGATAGGGACGAGGGGTTGGGGATTGGGGGACGACCCCGCCCGGCGACCCCAACCCCCGACACCCAAACCCCACCCTCCACCATGCAACTCCTCGTCCAGCTCATCCTGCTCCCGCCGCTGCTCGTCGCGGCCTTCAACGGGATGATGGGCCTGTTCGCGCCCGGCTACCGCAAGCAGGAGTGGGTGCTGGGCGGGCTGGCGCTGGCGGCCGTCGCCGTCCCGTTCGCCGTCACCGCCAGCTTGTTCTTCGGGTTCGTAGAGCCCGAGGTGGTCCGCTACTTCACGTGGCTGGAGGCCGGCTCGCTGCGCGTCGACTTTGCCTACCGGATCGACCAGCTGTCGCTGTTGATGACGATGATCGTCACCGGCGTCGGCTCGCTCATCCACCTGTACTCGATCGGGTACATGAAGGGGGATCCTGGGTTCTGGCGCTTTTTCGCGTACCTGAACCTGTTCATCTTCGCGATGCTCAACCTGGTTCTGGCGGAGAGCCTGCCGGTGCTGTTCCTGGGCTGGGAGGGCGTGGGGCTGTGCTCGTACCTCTTGATCGGGTTCTGGTACACCGACCTCAAGAACTCGGCGGCGGCCAACAAGGCGTTCATCGTCAACCGGATCGGCGACTTCGCCTTCCTGCTGGCGATGTTCATCGTGTTCGACACCGTCACGAGCGCGCCGGGCTTCGCGGGCACGTTCGCGCTGGACTTCCAGACGCTGCTCGCGCCCGAGACGCTGGCGCTCTTTACCGGCGGGACGGGGTTCGCCGTCTGCCTGCTGCTGTTTATCGGCGCGACGGGCAAGAGCGCCCAGATCCCGCTGTTCGTCTGGCTCCCCGATGCGATGGCCGGCCCGACGCCCGTCTCGGCCCTGATCCACGCCGCGACGATGGTGACCTCGGGGCTCTACCTCTTGGCCCGGCTCTCGCCGCTCGTGCTCCTGTCGCCCGACGCGATGGCCCTCATCGCCATCGTCGGCGCGGTGACGGCCATCATGGCGGCGACGGTGGCGATCACCCAGAACGACATCAAAAAGGTCCTGGCCTACTCGACGGTGAGCCAGCTGGGCTACATGTTCCTGGCGGCCGGGGTGGGCGCGTTCTTCGTGGCCATCTTCCACGTCATGACCCACGCCTTTTTCAAGGCGTGCCTGTTCTTGGGCTCCGGGAGCGTGATCCACTCGATGCACGACGTGGAGCACAAGCTGGAGCACAAGGGGCTGATCCCGTCGCACCACGGGCCGGGGAGCCACGACACGCCGCTGGACTCGGAGGCGACCAACGACCCGTTCGCCGAGCAGCACACCGAGCGCGTCCGCGGCCACGCGATCCTGCCCTACGACGGCCCGTTCGACGCCCAGGACATGCGCACGATGGGCGGGCTCAAGCGCTACATGCCGTCCACGCGGTGGACCTTCCTGATCGCGACGCTCGCTATCGCCGGCATCCCCGGCCTGTCGGGCTTCTTCTCCAAGGACGAGATCCTGTTCAAGGCCTTCGAGTACGGCTACGACGGGCACCTCTTGGGCTACATCGTCTGGTTCATCGGCATCGTGACGGCGCTCCTGACGGCGATCTACATGACGCGCGCCTACCTCCTGACCTTCGAGGGCGAGCCGCGCTGGCCCGACGCCCTAGACACGCACCCGCACGAGAGCCCGTGGACGATGACCGTCCCGCTCTGGGTGCTGGCGGCGCTGAGCGTCGTGGCCGGCTTCCTGGGCCTGCCGCCGGTGATCGCCGAGGCGATGGGGACGGAGAGCTGGATCCACCACTGGCTGGGCACCGAGTTCGGCGGGCCGGTCGCCGAGCTGGCGCACGAGGTCGTGCCGTCGCACGGGGTCGAGTGGGGCCTGCTGGCCCTCGGTGCGGGCATCGCCATCGCCGGCGTCGTGATCGCCTGGTTCGGGTTCCGCTTTGGCGCGCGCGGGCCGGAGGCCGACCGCTCGCTCCGCAAGACGATGGGCGTGCTCTACCGGCCCGCCAGCCGCAAGTGGCTGTGGGACGAGGCCTACGACGCGGCCGTCGTCAAGCCGGTCGTCGAGGGCTCGCGCCGCGGGCTCGCCCCGTTCGACAAGAAGGGCATCGACGGCACCGTGATGGGCTTCGCCGGCGGCATCCGCCAGCTGGCCGGCCGGTTGCGCGGCGTCCAGACGGGCGTGGTCCAGACGTACGCGCTGGGCATCGTGGTGGGCGTGGTGGCGGTCGTCGCGCTGGTTCTCTTTCTGTGACCTGGGGCCACTCCCGATCCGAACGCACTTGCAGGCGCCACGCCGTGGCGCCTCTACGAACGCTAATCCATGGCTGACTTTTCCGGGCTCCTGTCGCTCGTCATCTTCCTGCCCGCCATCGGGGCGCTCGTGCTGCTGGCGCTGCCGTCGGCCGACGCCATCCGGTGGACGGCGCTCGCGACGACGGCCGTCACGTTCGTGCTCTCGATCGGCTTGTGGCTCGGCTTCGACGCCGGCGTGTCGACCGCGCTCCAGCCCCAGCTCGCGACCCGGCTGCCGTGGTTCGGGCCGGCCATCGACATCTCGTACTACGTCGGCGTCGACGGGCTGAACCTGCTGCTCTTGCTCCTGACGACGTTGTTGGGGCCGATCGTCGTGCTCTCGTCGTGGACCTACATCGGCAAGGCGCACAAGGGCTACTACGCGCTGCTGCTGCTGCTGGAGACCGGCGTGCTGGGCGTGTTCGCCTCCTTCGACGTCTTCCTGTTCTACATCTTCTTCGAGTTGACGCTGATCCCGATGGTGTTCATCATCGGGATCTGGGGCGGGGAGGACCGGATCTACGCCGCCATCAAGTTCGTGATCTACACGCTCGTGGGGTCGCTCTTGATGCTCGTCGGCGTGTTGTGGCTGGGGTTCGCGGCCGGCGACGCCGTCAACGGCGGCGTGTTCACGACCGACTGGTACAAGCTGGTCCAGTTCGGCGTGCCGCTGGGGGCCCAGTGGGGCCTGTTCGCCGTGTTCGGGCTGGCGTTCATGATCAAGGTGCCGCTGTTCCCGCTCCACACCTGGCTCCCCGACGCCCACACCCAGGCGCCGACGGGCGGCTCGGTCGTGCTGGCGGGCGTGCTGCTCAAGATGGGCACCTACGGCCTGCTCCGGTTCGTCGTCCCGTTCTTCCCGAACGCCAGCGCGGCGGCGGCGCCCTGGATCGGGGTGCTGGCGGTGGTCGGCATCGTCTACGGCGCGCTGGTGGCGTTCGCCCAGACGGACATGAAGAAGCTGGTGGCGTACTCGTCGGTGTCGCACCTCGGGTTCGTGGTGCTGGGCCTGTTCGCGTTCGACCAGGTGGCCGTCCAGGGCTCGCTCATCCAGATGGTCAACCACGGGATCTCGACCGGCGCGCTGTTCCTCATCATCGGCATGTTGGTGGAGCGCCGGCACACGCGCGCGATGGCCGACTACGGCGGGATCGCCAAGAGCGTCCCCGTCCTCACCTTCTTTATGCTGTTCAGCGTGTTCGCCTCGGCCGGCCTGCCGGGCCTCAACGGGTTCGTGGGCGAGTTCATGATCCTGATCGGCTCGTGGCGCTCCGCGACCGTCGGCAACCCCATCCTGGTCGCCGTCGCCACGACGGGCGTCATCTTCGCCGCCGTCTACCTCTTGTGGATGGTGTACCGCACGTTCTACGGCGAGATCACGGACCCCGAGAACGCGACCATGACCGACCTCAACGGCCGCGAGATCGGGCTCCTGCTGCCGCTCGTGGCCCTGATGATCCTGATGGGCTTCTGGCCGACGCCGTTCTTGCAGCGCTCCGAGCGCGCCGTCCGCTCGCTGATCGAGACGTCGGAGCTCAAGGCCGCCGCCGTCGAGTCGGCCGGGCCCGGCGAGGTGGTCGTGGTGCCCGTCGCCTGGCCCGCCGACGTCGCGACGGCACCCGCGCCCGCGCCGCAGCCGTGACCCGGCGACCCACCCCCGACCCTACCCCTATGCTCCGCCGCCTCGCCCCGCTCGCCCTCCTCGTCACGCTGGCGGTCTCCGCCAGCGCCCAGGACGCCGGCCCCGCCGGGGCCCCCAGCGGCCAGGTGGCCCAGGTCGAGACGCCCGACCTCGCCCCGGACGCCGACGCCGAGGACGCGGGCGTGATCGCGGGCGACGAGCAGGCCGACCTGGAGGGGGCCGGCAGCGCCCACGGCGCGGGCGACACCGTCGAGGAGCCCCACGGCGAGGGCGAGGCCCATGGCGAGCCGCCGCCGGTCTGGCTCACGATCCCGTTCGCGGTCCTGCTCCTGATGATCGCGACCGGGCCGCTGTTCTACCCCCACTTCTGGCACCACCACTACCCCAAGGTGGCCATCGGGCTGGGGGCGCTCGTCGGCGCCTACTACCTGATCGCGATGGGCGACATCACGCCCGTCGAGCACGCGGCGCTGGAGTACTTCGCCTTTATCGCGCTCTTGGGCTCGCTGTTCGTCGCCAGCGGGTGCATCCTGATCAAGACCGACTTTGCGGGCACGCCGCGCGCCAACACGATCCTGCTGTTCGTCGGCGCCGTGATCGCCAACTTTATCGGGACCACGGGCGCCTCGATGCTCCTGATCCGCCCGTACATGCGGCTCAACGCGGGGCGGCTGAAGGCGTACCACATCATCTTCTTCATCTTCACGGTCTCCAACGTCGGCGGCGCGCTGACGCCCATCGGCGACCCGCCGCTGTTCCTGGGCTTCCTGCGCGGCGTCCCGTTCTTCTGGACCGTGGTCAACCTGTGGTACATCTGGCTGCCGACGATCCTGCTGATCCTGGCCGTCTTCTACGTGGTCGACAGCCGGAACAAGACCGAGAGCGTCCGCGAGGAGGCCGAGGGCGTGGGGGTCGACGTGGATCCGGGCGAGGTCCCGGGCCTGGCGGTCGTGCCCGAGGCCCCGGGCGTCGAGGACGTCGCCCCGATCCACACCGAGGGCGAGCTCGGCATCCCGCTCTCGAACAAGCGGCCCAACCCCAAAAAGCTGGAGATCGAGGGCAAGGCCGGCTTCGCCTGGCTGGCGATCATCATCGGCGCGGTGTTCCTGGACCCCAACGTGCTGGACTGGATGCAGGGGACGGTCCTCGACCTGCACGGCCAGTTCCACGTCCCGTTCGGCATCCGCGAGGTCATCATGTTCGCCGTCTGCGTGTTGGCCTACAAGACGGCCAAGCCCGAGGTGCTCCGGGGCAACGACTTCAACTTCGAGCCCATCAAGGAGGTCGGCTACCTCTTTATCGGCATCTTCCTGACGATGCAGCCGGCGCTGACGCTGATCGGCCAGTTTGCCCAGACCAACGCCGACTCGCTGGGCGTGACCCAGTTCTACTTCGGCACGGGCATCCTGTCCGGCGTGCTGGACAACGCGCCGACCTACGTCAGCTTCCTGTCGGCGGCGATGGGCAAGTTCGGGTCGAGCATCGAGAGCCGCGACGCGGTCGAGGCGTTCGCGCTGGGCACCAGCCTGCCGGCCGAGACCTTCTACCTCCAGGCGATCTCGATCGCGGCCGTGTTCTTCGGCGCGCTGACCTACATCGGCAACGGGCCCAACTTCATGGTCAAGGCCATCGCCGAGTCGTCGGGGGTCGAGACGCCGTCGTTCGTGAGCTACATCGTCAAGTACTCGCTGCCGATCCTGATCCCGATCTACATCCTGGTCTGGTTCGTCTTCTTCAGCGGCTACATCGTCCCTCACCCGCCGGACGCGGCCCACACCGCCGAGGTGGTCTCCCAAGCCACCGGCGTCCTGCTGGCGCTTCCGCTCTAATGGTTCGGGGCTCATCGGTTCCGGGTTCACTCAGGTGTGAGCCCTTGCGAGCCGGAGGCCGGCGTAGCCAACCCTGAACCGATGAACCCCGACCCCCCCCTTCTCATGCCCGCTCGCACACCGCTCTCCGACGACCAGGTCGACGCCGCCCTCGGCGGGCTCGCCGGCTGGCGCCGCCAGTCGGAGCCGCAGCGGGTCGTCTGGGAGCGGACGTTCCCCGACTTCCAGGCCGCGTTCGCCTTCTTGACGCGCGTCGCGTTCCTGGCCGAGGCGATGGACCACCACCCCGAGATCACCAACGTCTACGGCGACGTCCGGCTGGCGCTCTCGACGCACGACGCCGGCGACCGCGTGACGGAGACGGACCTCGAACTGGCCCGTCGGATCTCCGCCCTGTAGCCCGCCCCCGCGGGCCGCCATCTGCCCACCCGGCCCTCCCCGTTTCTCCCGGCCGCTGACGGCTGACCGCTCCCGTCTCTCTCCATGCCCGACCCCATCGTCGTCGACTACAGCTCGTTCCCCGCCGACCTCGCGGCCACCGCCCCGATCCTGCTGGTCGCCGGGCTCGGCGTCCTGGTGGTGCTGCTCGACGCCTTCCGCAACGACGACGCGATGATCCCCTGGGTCTCCGGCGTCGGGATGGCCGTCGCGGCGGCCATGCAGGCGTTCTGGGTGTTCGAGCCCGGGACGGCCTTCGAGGGCCAGGTCTACGTCGGCGGCGCCGCGGCCGTGGCCAACATCGTGATCCTGACCGGCGCCGTCGCCAGCCTGGCGCTGACCGTGCCGTACCTGTCGCGGCTGGGCCGCAACTACGGCGAGGTCCACGCGCTCATCCTGTTCTCGACCGCCGGCATGATGACGCTGGCCTCGGCGGGCAGCCTGGTGACGCTGTTCGTGGGCCTGGAGACGATGTCGGTGTGCTTGTACGTGCTCGCCGGGCTGGTGCGCGAGGAGTCGACGGCCAACGAGAGCGCGCTGAAGTACTTCCTGCTGGGCGCCTTCTCGACCGGCTTCTTCCTCTACGGGATCGCGCTGCTCTACGGGGCCACGGGCACGATGCAGCTGGCGCTCTTGGCCGAGGGGCTGGCGCTGAGCGGCCAGACCGGCCTGTTCCTGGCCGGCGTGGGCTTGCTGCTGGTGGGCTTCCTGTTCAAGGTGTCCGCCGTCCCGTTCCACATGTGGACGCCCGACGTGTACCAGGGGGCCCCGACGTCGCTGACCGCGTTCATGTCGACGGCCTCCAAGGTGGCCACGTTCGCCGCGCTGGCGGTGGTGCTGTCGCGTGCGCTCCCGCTCGAGCTGGTCCAGGGCGAGGTCCAGGTCACGCTGGCCGTCGTGGCCGCCGTGACGATGGTGGCCGGCAACGTGGTCGCGCTCGTCCAGACCAACCTCAAGCGGATGCTGGCCTACTCGTCGGTGGCCCACGCGGGCTACATCCTAGCGGGTCTGGCGGCCGGCACGGCGGCCGGCTACGGCGCGGCCCTGTTCTACCTCCTGGCCTACACGCTGATGAACGTCGGCGCGTTCGGCGTGATGGGCGCGCTGGAGTGGGACGAGGAGCAGGGCGCCGACCAGTCGCTGGACAGCCTGGCCGGCATCGGCTACCGCAAGCCGTTCCTCGGCGTCGCGATGGGCGTGTTCATGTTCGCGCTGACCGGCTTCCCGCCGTTCGCCGGCTTTATCGGCAAGTACCTGGTGTTCTCGGCCGCCGTCCGCGCCGACCTGACCTGGCTCGCCGTCGTCGGCGTGCTGGCGTCGGTGGTCTCGGGCGTCTACTACCTCCGCGTGATGGTAGTGATGTGGATGAAGTCGCCCGAGGACGCGCCCGCCAACGCCCGCCAGCCGTTCCCGGTCGGCCGCGCCACGGCGGCGGTGGTTGGTCTGTGCGCCCTGGGGCTGCTGGTGCTCGGCGTGCTGCCGGGCGGCTTCATCGAGCTCACGGCCGGGGTGTTCGGTGGGGGAGAGGCGGCGCTGGTCGCGGTGCCGTAGCGGCGTTGCGGGCGGCGCGCTGGCCGCGCCGCCCCCTGCGGGTCCTGGGGCGCAGGCCCCCCGACGCGCGCGGCCTATCCTGCACCCCACCACCACGCAACACGCGGCACGCACCATGGAATCCCTTCTCCGCGAGTACCTCCCGACCGCGCCCGACTCCGGCCTCTACGTCGCCCCCGACATCCCGACGGCCAAGCTCCGCGCCGCGCTGGCGGACTACGCGCCCGAGGTCGACCCCGCCGACGTGCTGGCGCTCTACGACGCCACGCGCCTGGGCTCGGCCAAGGACGGCGCCGTGTTCCTGGCCGACCGCCTGGTGTTCCAAAACAACGACCTCCAGCCGGCGCGGACGGTCCGCTACGGCGACGTCGTGGGCGTGCGCGCCAAACGCAAGCTCCTGGGCGGGCGCGAGATCGAGATCGACCTGAACCGGGCCAGGGCCACCGTCACGGAGACGCTGGACTTTTCGGGCCAGCCCGGCGCCGCCGAGTACGTCGAGCGGTTTCTCCAGCAGGCGCTCGCCTCAGCGGCCCGCGTGCCGGACGACCCGACGGCGCACGCGACGGACCGCCGCGCCGTCCAGGAGGCGCTCGACCGGCTCGTCGGCCTGGGACGCCTCGCCGCCGACGACCGCCAGCGGATGCTCGACGCGCTCTAGTGCCGACGGTCCTGACGCACGCCGTGGCGGCCGCGGCCCGGGCTCCGATGGCGCGCACGCGCCGCCTGTGGCCTTTGGCTGCCGTCGGCGCAGCCTGCGCCGTGGCCCCGGATCTCGACGTCGTCGGCTTCGCGCTCGGCGTCGACTACGGCGATCCGCTGGGGCACCGCGGCCTCAGCCACTCGCTCGCCGCCGCCGCCCTGCTGGCGGCCGTCGTCGTCGCGTGCGTGCCCGGCTGGCGGCGGCCCGCGGTCGGGCTGTACCTGTTCGCGGCGACGGCCTCCCACGGTTTGCTCGACATGCTGACCGACGGCGGACTGGGAGTGGCGCTCTTGGAGCCGTTCGTCAACGAGCGGCTGTTCTTTCCCGTCCGGCCCGTCGAGGTGTCGCCCATCGGGCTCTCCGGCTTCCTGACGCGCCGGGGCGCCGAGGTGATCGCCAGCGAGGCGCTGTGGGTCTGGCTCCCGAGCGCCCTCGCGTTCGCGCTGCTCGCGCGTGGCCTCCGCCAGCCGGCCGACGACGGCGGCCGCTAGCGGGAAACGGCGGTGCGGGGGACGGGTACAACCCACACCTCTCCCCCAACCCCCAGACTCATGGCCTTCGAAGCTGCCCCCCTCCCGTACGACTACGACGCCCTCGAACCGAGCATCGACGAGCAGACGATGCGGATCCACCACGGCAAGCACTACCAGGGCTACACCGACAAGCTGAACGCGGCCCTGGAAGGCACGAAGTGGGCGGATCAGCCCATCGAGGAGACGCTGAAGAACCTCGACCAGCTGCCCGAGGACAAGCAGACGGCCGTCCGCAACAACGGCGGCGGCTACCTCAACCACGGCGTCTTCTGGACGATCATGTCGCCGTCCGGCGGAGGCACGCCGACCGGCGAGCTGGCGACGGCCATCGACGAGACGTTCGGCTCGTTCGACCAGTTCAAGGAGCAGTTCGAGGCCAAGGCCAAGGGCCAGTTCGGCTCCGGCTGGGCCTGGCTCGGGTATGCGCCCGGCAAGGGGCTCCACCTCCACGGGTTGCCCAACCAGGACGCGCCCGCGCTCCACGGCCACTACGCGATCCTGGGGATCGACGTCTGGGAGCACGCCTACTACCTCAAGTACCAGAACAAGCGCCCCGACTACGTCTCGGCGTGGTGGGACGTGGTCAACTGGGACGAGGCCGACCGCCGCTTCCGCGAGGCCAAGGCCCAGATGGGCTAGTCCGCTAGGACCGCTCGCCGTTTTGCGCCCCGCCGGGATCGTTCCCGGCGGGGCGCCTCCGTCTCCGGCTGGCGCGCTGGTGCCGCCAGCGGGCGGCGAGTTCGCAGGGCCGGGTACACCTGAAGGCTCGGGTGTAAGCGCTTACCTTCCGGCGCCTCTTCCCGCTCTTCTATGGATCCGCTCTCGTACGACGCCGACGTCGAAACCGTCGTCGGCAACGGCCGGCTCATCGCGCGCGTCCGCGCCGCCAGCGCCGAGTTCGTGTTTGCCGGCCCGTCCGACGGCTACCGGCTGCGGATCGACGGCGGGCCGGCCGACCACGCGTCCGTCCGCACCGAGGTCTGGCCGGGCCGCACGCGGTTCGTGTTCGACGGGCGCGGCGCCGTGACGGTCGCCGCTCAGCCCGACGCCACGCTGCTGGTGGTGCTGGTGGAGGCGGAGTCCGACGCCGAGTGGGCGCTGGAATTAACCGGCGCCGGAGCGGACGAGGACGACCAGGCCATCGATCTGGCGCGCGGCCGGGCCGTCCTGTGGGCGCCGGAGGCGAGCGCCGACGCGAGCCAGGACGAGCCCTCCGCCGGCGCCTTGCGCGTCCCGCTGGCGGCCGGCGCGCGCGCGGCGTTCCTGCTGGGGCACAGCGACGCCACCGCGGCCGTCGGCGACCCGTTCGCCGCCATCGAGGCGTGGGCCGAAGCCGACACGCAGCGCGGCCTCCGCTTGCGCACGCCCGACCCCGACCTCGACCGCGCCGTGGCCTTCGCCAAAGTCCACCTGCGCCAGGGCTACGACTGGACGCCCGACGCCGACGGCCAGCCGGGCGGGCCGGGCTCCAAGCTGGTGTGCGACATCTTCCGCTGGCGCGACGTCTGGAGCCGCGACTTCGGCTCCGGCTTCGGCCCCGGCGGGCTCGCGGCCGGCTTGGTCGACGCCGTGCTGGCGACGCTGGACTACGAGGCCGAGCGCTACACGGCCCACGATCCGGCCGGCCTGAAAGTCTCCGATGACACCAGCCAGGGCGGGTCGGCCGAGGGCCTGGGGTGGCTCCTCAAGCTGGTCTGGCGCGTCTACAAACACACCGGCGACGACGCGTGGCTGGCGCGCATGACGGCTGCCTTCGAGCCGTGGGTCGAGATCTGGACCGCCCGCAGCGCCGACGGACTCGTGGTGGACGTGACCGAGTGGATGGACCACAGCCGCTTTCTGCGCCTGCCCGAAGGGCAAAGGACGCTTTATTCCAACGCGCTCTACTACGCCGCGCTCCGGCGGATGCACCACATCTGCCGCGCCCTCGACCGCGACGACGACGCGGCGCGCTACCACGACCTCGCCGCAAGGGCTCGCCAGTCGATCCACGACGCGTTCTGGAACGACGCCGGCTACTTCAACAACGCCGTCCAGTGGGGCGTGCCCGACACGGCGCTGATGCTGGCCGACAACGCCATCGCCGTCGTGGAGCAGATCGCGAGCCCCGGCGAGCGGTTCCAGACGCTGAGCGCGATCAAAGAGCGGTCGTGGCGCCCGTTCGGCACCGTGACCACGGACCTGCCGATGCGCTACGTCCCGGCCGACAACGACCACAACGGCCGCGTCTGGCCCTGGTGGATGGCGCACGAGGCCACGGCCCGGTTCCACAACTTCGACGCCGAGGGCGGGCTCCACGTGCTCGGCCACATCGTCGACACGTTCGCGCGACCGACGCTGCCGGGCATGTGCGAGGAGTACGTCGACCCCGACGACGGCGCCCAGGACGCGGTCGTGGGCCACGCGTTCATCACCGGCTCGGGCGCGTTCCTGGACGCCGTCCAGGTCGGGCTCGTCGGGCTCAGCGTCCGCCAGCCGGGCGAGCGCACCGTCCGGCTGGCGCCGGCCACGCCCCGCAGCTGGGAGGCGTGGGGCGCCGACGTGGACCTCGTCGCCGGCACGCTGCGCGTCGACCAGACCACCGACGCCGTCCGCGTGGTGCTCGACGGGACGAACGTGGAGACGCTGGAGCTGCGCGTCCCCCCGCGCGAGGCCCTCGACCTGGTGACGCTGGACGGGGCCGCCGTCGAGCCGCGGCACCTCGAGGACGGCGGGAGCGAGTTCCTCCAGGTGACCCTGACGCCCGGCGCGGCGCACGTCGTCGAGGTGTCGTACGCGCCCCAGCGCGTCTGGAGCGGCACGCTGGCGATGCCGCCGCTGCCGGCGCCGGTCCCGGTCGCGCGCCCGCTCCTGATGGACGAGCCGCGCCTGTTCGCCGACATCCTGCAGTCGTTCGTGCGCTCGGCCGTCAGCTACTTTGGCCGCGTGCGCCACGTGGCCGCCCGCGAGATCGGCGACCTGGGCGGCGCGGGCGACCTGGTGGTGATCGTGGGCAACGAGCTGCCGTACCGGACCAAGCGTGGCGAGTCGGTGCCAGACATGGTGGACGCGTTCTTGGAACGCGGCGGGTCGCTGCTGCTGCTCGGCCCGCGCTTCCCGCGCATCGACATCACGGCCGACTACCACGGCGGCGCCCAGATGGGCCAGGAGGCCGGGATGTGGTGGTGGAAGGCCTGGGCCGACGGCGCGTGGCGGGACTTCGACCCCCGGGCCGGCGAGCTTCTCGCCGAGCCCGACCACGACGGCACGGTTTATTGGGGCGACGGGCCGCTGTTCGCCGCCTGGGAGCACGGGCTGGGCCTGTTCGGCTTCGAGACCGACTGCCGCGGCGTGTTCGACGTCGAGGGCGGCGTCGTGGACCCCGACCAGCGCGTCGAGGTCGTCTACACCGACTGGACCGTCCGCAAGCCGTGGACGTTCACGCCGCTGGCATTTACCGAGCGGGAGCACCAGCTGGTCACCGGCCCGCGCCGCGAGCGCTACCCGTGCGCCGCGCTGCTCCAGAACGAGGAGACGGGGGCGCGGATCGTCGTGGTCGCCCCGTCCATCTGCTCCCGCGCCGACCTGCTGCACCGGATGCTCGCCCACGTGGCCCAGGCGCCGCCACCGACCGCCGGCAGCGAGCCGGCCGAGGCCTAGCGCCAGCCGCTGGCGACGAGCACGCCGGGGCCGTCCGCAGGCCGGGAGGCATTCGCCAGGCAGAGCCTAGTGCTCGGGGAACAGCTCGCGGTAGCGCCGGATCATCTGGAGCGCTTCGTCGCGCTGGCGGTCGGCGTCGGCGGGCGCGGCGTGCTCGTCGGCGAAGGCCTGGGCGGCGGCCTCGGGATCGGAGCCGGCGTCGCGGGCGAGGGCCCAGTAGTCGTCGGCCAGGGCCAGGGCGTCGTCGAAGGCGTCGGGGTCCTCCATCACCTCGGGCGTCTCCATCAGCGGCTGGGCGAACAGCGCGCGGGCCTCGATCTCGCTCAGGCCCGTCTCGCCAAACCCGGCGTGCGTGGCGTCCTCCTCCTCCGGCCCGACGCGGAACGCGGGGTGGTGGAGCAACTCGTCAAAGGGCAGCACGGGGTGGCCGGTCGACTGGGCGGCCTCGACCTCCTCGGGGAGCAGCGCCTGCCAGTGGATCTCGACCGTCTCTAGCAGGCCGTCGAGCCCCATCCAATCCTCCTCGCTCGGGTCCTCACCGACCAGCTGGGCCGCCAGCGCCTGGCGCTTGTGGGCGCGCTCGGCGGGCGGGAGCGAAAAGAAGGCCCACAGCACGCGCGCCGTCTCCAGCAGCGCGACCGTGTCGTCGGCGACGGCCTGGGGCTCGGTCCGCAGCCGGAACGCGTCGGCAGCGTCGAGCTCGTAGAGGGTAAAGAGGGGGTCGGCAAAGAGCGCCAGCGACTCGTACTGGACGCCCGTCTCGCCGTCCACCAGCGCGCGCGTCAGTCGGGCCTTGCGGGCGGCGAAGGCTTGGGCCGCGGCGCCGTCGACGGCCGCGACGGTTTCGGGGTCTAGATCGGCGGGGTCGAACTCGTCGTACACGGAAGCGGGGGGAGGGGACGCCTAGACGCCCGGCCCAGTCTCCGTGGTTCCGGGCCGTTCGCGAAGGACCGCCCCGATCTGGGCCGCGACCCGGTCGAGCGCCGC
Organism: uncultured bacterium; assembly: GCA_947493945.1. Taxonomy (GTDB): domain Bacteria; phylum Bacteroidota; class Rhodothermia; order Rhodothermales; family Rubricoccaceae; genus Rubrivirga. Next base: position 198,705 of record CANLSR010000002.1, read on the forward strand.
CTCGGGCGCGTCCGCCAGCCCGGTCCGGACGGGCCCCGCCTGGAGCGACGTCGACCGGACGGCCGTCAAAAAGTGGAACCGCTCCGACGGAGGGAGCCGCCCGACAGGGCCGGCGCCCGGCCCGCCCCGCGCCACCTCGGCGAACGCCGCCCGCGCGCGCGCCAGCAGGTCGGCGTCGAGCCCCAGCCGCCGGGTCTCGGCCTCCACCCACCGGACCCCTAGAAAACGGGCCTGACGGCACGATAGCACCACGCCGACCGTCACCGCGTCGCCGGTCGGGACGTGGACGGCGCGGACCAAGGCGTAGTCGTAGCTGGGCACGGGTTAGCGGCGGTAGGGGAGCGCCGACGTCTCGGGCGCCTGGGCGCGGGCGCGCTCGGCCTCCTCGGCCCAGCGGCGCGGGGCGCCGAGCCGCTGGCGGAAGTAGTCGGCGTAGGCCCGGCGGGCGGCGTCGGCGGTGCCGAAGTCGGGCTGGCGGCCGGGCGGGGCGGCCAGGAGGAGGTCGTCGGGGACGTCCTCCACCAGATCCGTTATTGCATCCGCTGTGAGTTGAGGCGCCAGCCGCTCGTCCGCGTCGCGGAGGCTGGAGGCGACCGGCAGCAGCACGTGGTCGCGGATGGCCGGGAACGGCGTCCGGGCGCGCTCGGCGTCGACGGCCTCCCAGTTGTGGTGGAAGTAGAGCGCCGCGCCGTGGTCGATGAGCCACAGCTTTGGCCCGTCGTCGGCGCGCGCCATCAGCAGGTTCGGGTTGCGCGCGGTCCGGTCGATGTTGGTGGCGAGGGCGTCGAGCCAGACGATGTCGGCGGCGAGATCCGGGTGGATGAGATCCGCGTGGGCCGCGTGCTCGTAGGCGAACGCGCCGGGCACGAATGCCAGCCCGACGTTGAGGCCGCTGCTTCCGCGCAGGATGTCCTGGATCTCGGGGTCCGGCTCGGCCCGTCCAAAGTCGTCCGCCAACTCGACGGCGGACAGCTCGGGGAGGGGAAGCCCCAACGTTTCCGCCAGCCGCCCGACGAGGATCTCGGCCACCAGCGCGCGCGCGCCCTGGCCCGCGCCCCGAAACTTGACGACGGCCATCCCGCCGGTCGTCTCGACCAGCGCCGGCAGCGAGCCGCCCTCGCGAAGCGGCGTGACGTAACGGAGGGCGGTGTGGACGGGGATCGGCATCGCCCACGTACCGCGGTTGGCGGTTCGCGGTTCGCGGGAGGTCGCCCCGCGTGCCGTCTCCAGCGCCCCGCCCCAGAACCCGCCGACGCCCCGGCCCGCTGGCGGCGCCCGCCGCCGACGCCCACTCCGTCCGCCGCTCACCCCAGCCCGTCTCCGAACCGTCGCAGGAGCGCGAGGAAAAACGGGACGCCGCAGATCGCCGTCAGCACGCCGACGGGGACCTCCTGGCTGGGCAAGACCGTCCGCGCGGCCAGGTCCGCTAGCAGCAGGAACAGCGCGCCGCCGGCGAACGCGAGCGGCACCAGCCGGCCGTGCGTCGCGCCCGACACCAGGCGGACCGCGTGGGGCACGATCAGCCCCACGAACCCGATCACGCCGGCCGATGCCACCAGTATGCCCGTCGCCACAGCCGCGAGCGCGATCAGCACTCTCTTCAGGCCTTCGACCGGCACGCCCAAGCTGGCGGCGGCCTCCTCGCCGGTCGACAACAGGTCCAGCGGACGGGCCAGCGCCCACAGCGCCGCCACGCTGGCGACCGACACCGCCAGCGGCGCCCAGACCGTAGACCAGCGCGCGCGCGACAGCGAGCCGAGCAGCCAGAACAGGACGGCGCGCAGCTTGTCGGGATCGGGGCTGGCGTAGGTCACGAACGCCGTCACCGAGCCCAACAGCGCCGACATCGCCACGCCGGCCAGCAGCAGCCGCGTCGTCGAGAGCGTCGGACCGCGGCGGGCGGCGGCGAACACGGCCAGCACCGCCAGCCAGGCGCCGGCCACGGCCACGACCGACATCGAGGCCGTGCGCGACACGACGGGCGGCAGGAAGCCGAGGTAGAACAGCGCCGCGCCCGCGCTCGCGCCCGACGACGCGCCCAGGATGTAGGGCTCGGCGAGCGGGTTGCGCACCAGCGCCTGCATCGCCACGCCCAGCACCGCCAGCCCGCCGCCGACGGCGAGCGCCAGCGCCACGCGCGGCATCCGCAGCATCCACACGATCTGGCGGTCGGTAGGCGAGCCTCCGCCCGTCAGGGCCGCCCAGACGCGCGCCGGCCCCAGGTCGGCGCTGCCCCACGCCAGGCTGGCGGCGACCGACAGCGCGAGCGCCACCGCCAGACCGAGGCCGACGAGCCAGGCGCTCGGCCTCACGCGGCCCCCGCGGCGAACGCTTCGGGGTGGAGGCGCCGCGCCATCTGCTCCAGGCCTTCGACCAGCCGAGGCCCAGCGCGGCTGATCAAGGCTGGGTCGAGGCCATAGACGCGCCGGTTCTGAACGGCCGGCGTGCTTAGAAACGTCGGGTGTTTTTGAACCAGCGACGCGAGATCGTAGTCAGATCCGCCCAACACAAAGATGACCTCGGGCGCCATCTCCAGCACCGCCTCGTCGCTGGGCTGGGCCGCCGCGCCGGGGTAGAGGTCGGTCAGGTTGTCGCCGCCGGCCAGCCGGACCAGCTCGCTCGCGTAGGAGTCGCGGCCAAAGGCGTAGAGCGTCTCGTCGCCGACTAGGAGCAGCACGCGCGGGCGCCCGAACGGGCCGACGGCCTCCTGGACGGCCGCCACGCGCCGCTCGAAGTCGGCCGCGGCCGGCGCCCCGCCCGACACGGCCAGCAGCGTGTCGAGCGTGCGCAGCGCGCGGGGCACGTCGGCCACCTCGTCGAACCGGAACAGGTACGTCGGGATGCCGAGCTCGGCCAGCCCGTCGGCCTGGTCGGCCGGGTTCACGTCGTCGGAGCCGATGGCGAGGTCGGGCTGGAGCGACACGACGGCCTCGACGTCGAGCGGGTACGACTGGAAGCGCGGCAGGGGGACCACGGCCGGGGGCCAGTCGTCGCTGGCGGAGACGCCCGCCAGCCGGTCGGTGCCGGCCGCGGCCGACACCAGCTCGGTGACGTTGGGCGCCAGCGGCAGGACCCACTCCGGGGTCGCCTCCAGCGTGACCGTCCGGCCGAGGTCGTCGGCGCGGGCCCCGGGCGCCTCGGCGCGGCACCCGGCCAGGACGAGGAGCGCCACGGCGAGGGCAGAAACACGGAGGCGCGGCGGGACCATGGCGAGGTGCAGGGGGACCGGTAAGTTACCGGCCCGATGACGGCCCACGTCCTCCTCAATCCCGCCGCGCGCGGCGGCCGCAACCGCCACCTGCGCGCCCCGCTCACGCGCGCGCTCGCCCGCGCCGGCCTGGACGCCGAGGTCACCGAGACGGCGGGGCCGGGCGACGCCCGACGGCTGGCGCGCGCCGCCGGCCAGGCCGGCCGGCTGGTGGTGGCCGCCGGCGGCGACGGGACGGTCCACGAGGTGGTCAACGGGCTGGCGGGCACCGGCGGCACGCTGGCGGTGCTGCCGCTCGGCACGGGCAACGACTACGCGCACGCGCTGGGCATGCCCGACGGTCTCGACGCGGCGCTGGCGGCGGTGACGAGCGCGCCCGCCCGCGCCGTCGACCTGGGGTGCGTTTGGTGGACCGACGCCCGCGGCGACCGCCAGTCGCGGGCGTTCGCCAACTGCGTCGGGGTCGGGTTCGACGCCCACGCCGCCGCGCTCGCGGCCGAGACCAAGTGGATCGGCGGCCGGGCGGCCTACTTTGCCGCCGTGCTGCGGACGCTCTGGACGTGGCGCCGTCCCGGCCCCAGCGTCCGCGTCCAGAGCGCGGCGCTGGCGGAGGCCGCCGGCGTGGCGGTCGGCAGCGGCTCGTCGGTCGGCCTCCTGCCCGACGGCCCGGAGGCCATCGACTTCGAGGGGCCGCTGTTCCTGTGCGAGATCGGCAACGGGCACTCCATCGGCGGCGGCTTCCTGATCACGCCCGACGCCCGGCTCGACGACGGCCTGTTCGACGTCTGCCTGGTCCGCCACATCGCGCCGCGCCGGGCGCTCCAGCTGTTGCCCCGGTCGCTCTCGGGGAGCCACACCGACGCCCCCGAGGTCACGATGGCGCGCACGCGCTCGGTCACGCTCGTCACCGCCGGCGCGGCGCGCGGGGTCGGAGTCCAGGCCGACGGCGAGACGCTGGCCTGCGACGCCGTCCGGGTCTCGGCCGAGATCGAGCCCGGCGCGCTGGCGGTCCGGGCGCCGGCCTCCGAACCCGAGGGACATCTCGTGGCAACGAATCGTTACAATTCGTACCATCCAGGTCACGGCACGGCCTCCCTTTCCCCCCGGATATGAGCCAGAAGCGCATCTACGTCGTCGACGACGACCCCAAGATCGGAGAGCTGTTCGCCAAAGTCCTGGACCGCGACGGCTACGCGACCCAGGGCTTTACCTCGGCCGAGCCCCTTCTCCAGAACCTCGACGACGGCAAGGTGCCGGACCTGGTGCTGACCGACCTCATGATGCCCGACGTCTCGGGCATGGAGCTGATCGAGGGCCTGCGCGAGCGTGGCCTGACGATCCCGGTCATCGTCATGACGGCCCACTCGTCGGTCCAGACGGCCGTCGAGGCGATGCGGCTGGGCGCGTTCCACTACCTCCAGAAGCCGGTCAACCTGGAGGAGATGCGGGCGCTCTTGTCGAAGGCCCTCGACCTGTACTCGGACAAGAAGGAGCTCCAGGAGATCAAGACGACGCGCAAGAAGAAGCACTCGACCTCGCGCATCATCGGCGCCAGCGCGCCGGTCCAGGCCGTCCGCGACACGATCGAGACGCTGAAGGACATCCCCAACACGACCGTGCTCGTGCGCGGCGAGACGGGGACGGGCAAGAACCTGGTGGCCCAGACGCTCCACTACGCGAGCAAGTGGTCGGGCGGCCGGTTCATGGAGATCAACTGCGCCGCGCTGCCGGACAACCTCTTGGAGTCGGAGCTGTTCGGCTACGAAAAGGGCGCCTTCACCGACGCCCGGGCCGCCAAGCCGGGCCTGCTGGAGGTGGCCGACGGCGGCACGCTGTTCCTGGACGAGATCGACTCGATGTCGCTCGGCCTCCAGTCCAAGCTCCTGAGCTTCCTGGAGAGCCGGGAGTTCCGCCGGTTGGGCGGGACGGAGCAGATCAAGGTGACGACGCGCATCGTGTGCGCCACCAACGCCAACCTGGAGGAGAAGGTGGCCGAAAAGGAGTTCCGCAAGGACCTCCTGTACCGCATCAACGTGGTCACGGTCGAGCTGCCGCCGCTCCGGCGGATGGGCGAGGACGCCGTGGCCATCGCCGAGAAGGTGGCGGCGGGCTTTGCCGAGGAGTTTGGCAAGACGTTCGAGGGCTTTACGCCCGAGGCCCAAGCCAAGCTGACCGAGCACGACTGGCCGGGCAACGTGCGCGAGCTGCGCAACGTGCTGGAGCGGGCCATGATCTTCGCCCAGCAGCCGACGCTGGACGCCGGCGACCTGGTCCTGCTCAAGTCCGACCTGTTCGACGGCGCGGCCTCGGACGCCGACACGTTCCGCTTCCGCGCCGGCGCCTCGCTGGAGGACCTCGAGTACGAGTACATCAAGCACACGCTGGCCAACAACCGCTCGTCGTCCTACGCCGACGTGGCCAAGCTGTTGGGCATCTCGAAAAAGACGCTGTGGGAAAAGCGCAAGCGCTACAACCTGGACGCCGAAATCGAGGAGATGACCGCATAGCTGGTTCCGGGTCCGCTGTTCAGGGTTCGCAAGGACCCACACCTGAGCGAACCCTGACCGAAAGGCGACGGCGCAGCCAACCTATGAACCCCGAACCCACTGTGACCGACCAACAGAAATCTGACCTCGCCGCCCGGCTGGCGGGCGCCTCCGGCGACGGCTCGCGCACGAACAACACCTCGCCGGCACCGACCGCCAGCGGGGACGGGGGCGCAGGCGCGCCCGAGCTCTCGACGGCGCTCCAGCGCATGATCGGCGCCGGCGCCGCCCGCTTCGGCCTCCGCGCCGACCAGACCGGCCCGGCCGACGCGTGCACGCTGGCGCCGCCGCTGGCGCGGATGATCGACCACACGGTCCTGAAGCCGGACACGACGGAGCACGCCATCCGCGAGCTGTGCGCCGAGGCCCGCGAGTTCTGCTTTGCCTCGGTGTGCATCAGCCCGGTCTGGGTGCCGGTCGCCGCAGCCGAGCTGGCCGGCGCCACGCCGCTGGTGTGCACCGTGGTCGGGTTCCCACACGGCGCCAACCGGACGGCCGTGAAGGCGTTCGAGACCGAGCAGGCGATCCGCGACGGCGCCCAGGAGATCGACATGGTGCTCGCCATCGGCCTGCTCAAGTCCGAGCGGTTCGCCGACGTCGAGGCCGACATCCGCGCGGTCGTGGACGCCGCCGGCGGGCGGACGGTCAAGGTGATCCTGGAGACGGCGCTCCTGACCGACGAGGAAAAGGTGGTCGCCTGCGTGCTGGCCCAGAACGCCGGCGCCGACTTCGTCAAGACCTCGACGGGCTTCGCCGCGGGCGGCGCGAGCCCCCAGGACGTGGCGCTGATGCGGCGCGTGGTGGGCGACGCGATGGGCGTCAAGGCGTCGGGCGGCGTCCGCTCGGCCGAGGACGCCTACGCGATGGTCGAGGCCGGCGCCTCGCGGCTGGGCGCCAGCGCCGGCGTCGCTATTTTGAAGGGCCTGACGTCGGACGCTTCCTACTAACGCCCGCTTCCTCTTCCGCTATGAGATTCTCGACTGCCGTCCTGTTCGCCGTCGCCTTGTCGCTCCAGGCCTGTTCGGGACTGCGGCCGGTGGAGACGGAGACCGAGACGCCGGGCGGCGAGCCCACCGCGTACCCGGCCTACGAGTCGTTCGACCCGGCGGGGTACGACGCCCGGCCGCAAGCCGCGCCCAGCGAAATCGTGCACGACGTGCCGCCGGGCGTCATGCAAGGCCGCGTCGAGGTGCCCGACGGCTCCGGCCCGGCGCCGCCTCCGGCGCCCGCCCCGTCGGAGCCCCAGCGCGTCCAGGTCGACGGGTTCCGGGTCCAGGTGTTCACCAGCTCCAGCCGCGACGCGGCCGAGCGGGTCCGCACCGAGGCCGTGGGGTGGTGGGAGCAGGCGCGGCCGGGCGGCGCGCGGACGCCCGAAGCGGTGGTGGCCTACCGCCAGCCGTACTACCGCGTCCAGCTGGGCGCCTTCGCCTCGCGCGAGGAGGCCGACGCCGCGCTGGCGGTCGTCCGCCGCCAGTACCCCGAGGCGTTCATTGTGCCGGACCTGGTGACGGTGATGCGGTAGTTGGCCCGCGCTCCACCTTTGGCAATACTTGCGTTGCTCTCGGTTTGTTTTGTCCCGCTCCGCGCTCTGGTCTATCAGATTCGCCCTTGCTCTCGCGACTGCCACGTTTGTCCTCGCTGGTTGTGACTCTGGCTCCGACTCGTCATCGTTTGACGTAGACATCGCTGTCCTCCCCTATGACGAGAACCCGGCGTCGACCGCTGACGTTATTTTTGCCGCTCCGGGTGCTGGTGGTGCCGACGGCGACACGCTCCGGTTTGAGAACGTGTCGCTCCCTTGGACCTACGAGGCGGAGGGCCTTGGGATCGGGCAGTACACTTTGGAGGCGTGTGTAGAAGGCGAGGGAATCTTGGAGGTCCGTATTGACGTGAATAATGGTTTCCGAGGCCTCGTGACCCACGGGTTCGGCGACGAGTACACGCCAGGCAGTTGCGGGTATGGAAGTTTCCGCGTAAGCGATCAGACGGAGATACCGCCGTGGGAGCAGTAGCGCTCCGTAATCCTGTAGGAGCCGGGCGCATGGGCAACAGATCAGACCAGCCCCACTAGGGGGAGACGTGGCGTCCGAGTCTCGGCCGCAAGCGACAGAGCAGCCGCGTCTACTGCTTCGGCTGAGTCACCTCGATGCGGTCGCCGTCGTGGCCCCAGGCCGTCTCCGCGAACGTCTCCCGCGCCTCCTCCAGCCCCTCGTCTGAGGCGTCGTAGGGCGCGTGGACCAGGACCAGCCGGCGCGCGCCCGACTGGCGGGCCGCGTGGGCAGCCTCTTCGGGCGAGCTGTGGACACCGGCGAGCGAGCCCGTCGCCTCGTGGATCAGCACGTCGGCGCCGTCCGCCAGCGCCGTGACGGCGTCGCACCGGGCCGTGTCGCACGAGTAGGCGAGCACACCGCCGGCCGTCTCGAACCGCAGGCCGATGGTCGGGACCGGATGGTCGACCGGCATGGCCGTAACCGTTAGGTCGTCCGCGCTCAGCACCTTCACGCCCGGCTCCAGCGCGACCGGGTGGAAGCGGCGCTCCGGGAGCCCGTCCCACTTGCTCGTGTCGTAGACGGCGAAGAGCGCCTGGGCCTTGTCAAGCGTCGAGGGTGGGCCGTAGATGTGGATGGGCGCCGTGCGGCCCAGCAGCCACAGCTTCTCGATCAGCAGCGGGTAGCCCGAGATGTGGTCCGGGTGCTCGTGCGTGAGCACGACGGCGGTGATCACGGCCGGGTCCAGGCCGCTCGCCAGCATCCTCTGGACGGCGTCCGCGCCGCAGTCGACCAGCACCAGCTGGTCGCCGTGCTCGACGGCCAGCATCGTCGTGGTGCGGTCGGGGCCGGCGTTGGCGGAGCCGGTGCCGAGAAGGTGAACCGTCATGGACGAGGGCGGGGGGGCGGGGGCAGGATACACCGGCCGGGCCGTCCAAGATCGGGCACCCCCGGCGCCGTCCGCCAGCGAAGAGGGTGCCTATCTGCCGCGCGCGACGACGTAGGCGCACAGCCCCACCAGCGCGCTCCGGGCCTCCGACTCGGGGAACGCGCGCAGCGCCGCGGCCGCCTCCACCGCCAGCGTCTCCATCCGGCCGCGCGCCGCCGCGAGCCCGCCCGACTGGCGGACGAACCGGAGCACTTCGGCCGTCTGCGCCCGGCTCTTTTTGCGCCGAGCGACGATCTTGCGGATGCGCTTGGACTCGTCGGCCGGCGCCCGCTCCAGCGCCAGGATCAGCGGCAGCGTCATCTTGCGGTCCTGGAGGTCCAGGCCCACCGGCTTGCCGGCGCCGCCGCCGTCGTAGTCGAACAGGTCGTCGCGGATCTGGAACGCCAGCCCGATGGTCTCGCCGACGGCCTTGGCCCGGGCGACGGTCTCGGGATCGGCGCCGGCCGAGGCGGCGCCGGCCGCCATGCAGGCGGCGATGAGCGAGCCCGTCTTGTCGCCGATGATCTGGAAGTAGCGCGCCTCGGTCATGTCCAGCCGCCGCGCCGTCTCGATCTGGAGCAGCTCGCCCTCCGACATCCGCCGCACGGCGTCGGACATGACGTGGAGCAGGTCGTAGTCGCCGTCGTCGAGCGCCAGCAGCAGGCCGCGGCTCAGCAGGTAGTCGCCCAGGAGCACGCCGACCTTGTTGCGCCACAACGCGTTGACCGACGCCACTCCACGTCGGGTGTCAGACTCGTCCACCACGTCGTCGTGGACGAGCGTGGCGGTGTGGAGCAGCTCCACCAAGGCGGCGGCGCGGTAGCTCCGCTCGGTGATGCCGCCCGAGATCTCGGCCGCGAGCAGCACCAGCGTCGGGCGGATCTGCTTGCCCTTGCGCCGGAGCAGGTACTGGACGACGGTGTCGAGCAGGCGCACGCGCGAGCGCATGGCGTCGCGGAACTGCTGGCGGAACACGTCGAGGTCGGCGGCGACGGGGGCCTGGATCTCGCGCAGGCCGACGGGCGCGGTGTCGGCGAGGGGCGGGGCGGCGGCGACGTCCATGAGGCGGAACTTTCAGTCTGGGTTGAAAGCTCCTACCCCGTCGCCGGCCGGAGGTTGCACCGCCCGGGCGGCCACGCCGGTTTGGCTCGGGCTGCGCCGGGCTCTGGCAGGGAAACGTGCAGGGACCGTCACCCTGAACGGAGAGAGCGCCGGCGAACGCAAGGGGTCCGCACACGCCTCAGCGCACACGCGCCAGCGCGGGGTAGAGCGCCTGCCCGATGGCGCACCGCGCGCAGCGGCCCTCGTCGCAGTAGGCGCGGGCCAGCTGGTGGGCGCCCTGGACCTCGGCCGCCGAGCGCGGGCGGAGCCCGGCGTCGGCGAACTGGCGGGTGACGCGGTCGCTAGCGGGCGGCAGCGCCTCGAACACCTCGCCGACGGCGGCCGCCAGCCCGGGCGCCTCGCGCTGCTCGGCGTCCACGAGCAGCACCGGCAGCACGGCGTCGACCAGGACGCGGGCGGCGCGGGCGGCCCCGAGCGGCGCCGAGCCGTCGGGCGGGTCGGCGCGGAGCCGGTCGAGCGCGGCCCGGTGCCCCGCCTCGACGGCGTCGGCCAGCTCGGCGACGGCGTCGCGGCGGAACGGGCCGCCCGGCGCCAGCCACCCCGCGGCCTGGGCGATCCGGCGGAGGGGCGCGTTGGCCGGGCGCCCGCCGCGCTTCCAGGCCTCGGTCCGCATCGGCGGAAGGTCGCTCGGAGCCTCGACGAACAGGTCGTCTCGGGCCAGCCCCGAGGCCGACAGGACCGCGGCGTGGACCGACGGGCCGTCCAGCGTGCGCAGCCGGCCCAGCGGCAGCCGGCCGGCCAGCGTCTCGAACGCGTCCGCGTTGGCCTCGTAGCCCAGCGCCCGGAACGCGCGGCCGATCAGCAGGCGGTCGAGGTCGGGGCGGCGCCCGTAGGCCTGGCCCAGCGCGCGCGCCCGGTCGCGCAGCCGCTCGGCCCCCAACTGGCGGACCCAGGCGCGGCGCGTGGGCTCGGGCACCTCGGCCCAGCGCGGCGAGCAGTGGGGCGCCAGGCGCGGCGTGAGGTAGAACGCGCGCAGGAGCGACCGGAGCGAGCGGTCGAGGTGGGGGAGGAGCACCAGCTCGGGCAGCGCCGAGCCGTCAGCGCGGCGGAGCGTGCCCGTCTGGCGGTCGGCGCCGAGGACGACGTGGAGCACCACGCGGTCGTAGGCCGGGTCGCGGTGGTGGCCGTGCGTCTCCCACGCGCCGCTGGTGACGTGGACCTCGACGTCGCCCGCCCACAGCACCCCGCCGATCTGGACGCGCACGTCGGTCACGTCCGGGCCCGAATCCCGGTTGAGCCGGCCGCGCCGGACGACGGCGACGGGCTGGCCGTCGGTGGTCCGCAGGGCCGACGCGTCGAACAGGCCGTGGACCCAGGCGTCCTGGACCGCCGCCTCGGGCACGCGGGCGATGGCCCGGGCCGGCTCCGCCACGAGCGGCTCAGAAACCTGGGGTGGGGGCATGGGGCAGGCGGGTCGCGGGCACGCCTAGACCCGCCGGCCGCCGCCGTCTAACCGTCGTCCTCGTCCGTCATCAGCCCCTGGGCCAACTCGCGGTCGACGAGCCAGGTCAGGTCGCCGTCGACGGTGACGCGCGCGGCCGGCGGGCCGGCCTGCTCGCCGTCGTAGGCGTCGAGCACGTCTGAGAAGGCGTCGCGCTTGCCGGCGCCGGCCGCGGCGAACAGGCACAGCCGCGCCCGAGACAGGACGGGGAACGTGAGCGTGAGCCGCTCGCGCACCGCCGCCGAGGCGGGCGCCAGCGCCGGGACGACGCGCCGGTCGCGCTCGTCGAGCGCCGGGCTCCCGGGAAACAGCGACGCCGTGTGGCCGTCGTCGCCCATGCCGAGGTGGAGCACGTCGAACCGGAGGTCGTCGCCGAAAAACTGCGCCAGCGCCTGCTCGTAGACCTGCGCGCCCTCGTCGGGCGGGCAGTTGCCGGGCATCTTGTGGACGTTGGACTCGGGCACGCGGGCCGGGTCGAGCAGCGTGCGCCGGGCCATCGCGTAGTTGCTCTCCGCGTGCTCGGGCGGCACGCAGCGCTCGTCGCCCCAGAACACGTGGACGCGCTCCCAGTCCAGGCCCTCGGCCAGGGCCAGCCGCTCGTACGCGTGGACCGGCGTCGAGCCGCCGGTCAGGCACAGCGTCACGCGCGGCTCGTCCGCCAGCGCGGCGCGGAGCGCGGCGGCGGTCCGGTCGGCCAGCGCCTCGGCGACGGCGCGGGCGGTGGGGAGGACGACGATTTCGGCAGTCATGGCGGGAGGTTGGAGGTTGGAGGTTGGAGGTTGGAGGTTGGAGGTTGGAGGTTGGAGGTTGGAGGTTGGAGGTTGGAGGTTGGACCGGCCCCGCCGCCGAAGTTCCCACGGCCCCGGGGGGACGGCGCGGCCACCGCGGTCGCGCGGGGGCGCCACGTCGCGGCGTCCCCCGCCGTCTCGCCCCGCTGGCGGACGCGACCGGCCGTCAGACGCGCCGCCAGCCGGCCGGGGCCCCGGTCAGCAGGCGCCGGCGGGCCGGCCCGTCTCCTCGGGCGGAGGCGCCTCGACCAGGCCGCCGGCCGCCTCGGGGCCCCACGCCCGCGACGCGTACGGGTGGACCTCGATGTCGTCGTTGTCCAAGATCGCTTGGTAGATCCGCCACGCCTCCTCGGCCTCCTGGGCGTGGACGAACAGCGTCTGGTCGCCCTCCAGGACGTCGTGGAGCAGCGTCTCGTAGGCGTCCGGGAAGACGCCGAACGAGTCGCCGTAGCTGAACGCCAACTCGCGGGTGGTCACCTTGAACCCGTCGCCGGGCACCTTGACGTCGAACGAGAGCCGGAAGCCCTCGTCCGGTTGCAGGCGAAGGCGGAGCACGTTGGGCACCGGGTCGCAGTCGCCGCCGTTCTGGAACAGCCGCACCGGCGGGCGGCGGAACACGACGGCGATCTCGGTCACGCGCTGGGGCAGCCGCTTCCCCGTGCGGAGCACGAACGGGACGCCCTGCCAGCGCCAGTTGTCGAGGTGCAGGCGGACCGCCGCGAACGTCTCGGTCCGGGAGCTCCCGCCGACGCCGTCGTGGTCGGTGTAGCCCTCGGGGTCGTCCGGGCCCGGCCCGTACTGGCCCAGGACGACCTCGTCGGAGCGCGCCGTCCGCGTCGAGCGGAGGACCTTGATCTTCTCGCGCCGGATGCCCTCGGCGTCGAGCCGGGCCGGCGGCTCCATCGCCGCCAGCGCGAACAGCTGCGTGAGGTGGTTCTGGATCATGTCGCGGAGCGTGCCCACGCCGTCGAAGTAGCCCGCCCGGCCGGCCGCGTCGTTCGTCTCGGCGACCAGGATCTCGACCCGCTCGACGTCTCGCCGGCTCCAGGCCGACTCGAAAAACGAGTTGGCGAACCGGAAGACCAGCAGGTTCTGGACCGTCTCCTTGCCCAGGTAGTGGTCGATCCGGTAGACCACGTCCTCCGAAAAGTGCTCGTGGACGATCTCGTTGAGATCCTGGGCGCTCTTCAGGTCGTCCCCGAACGGCTTCTCGATGACCAGCCGGACCCAGGGCGCGTCGGGCTGGCGGTGCTCGCCGACCGTGCCGCGCTCGGCCTCGTGCTCGCCCAGCGCCGTGATGGTGCCGGGGAAGGCGGAGGGCGGGAGCGCGAGGTAGTAAACGCGGTCGCCGTCCAGCCCGCGCTCCTCCTCCAGCGCCCGGGCCGCCTCGAAGACGGGCGCCAGCTGGTCGTAGGCCTCGACGCGGGCGTACCGCAACGCGCCCTCGGCCCAGGCGCGCGCGTCGTCTTCCTCGACGTCGGCGTCGGTCAGCGACTCGACGGCGGCGTCTTGGAGTTTGGCGTCGTCCCAGTCGGACCGCCCGACGCCGACGATGGTCGCCGGGCCGGTGACGTCGTCGCGGAGCGTGACGCGGTAGAGCGCGGGGAACAGCTTGACGTGGGCCAGGTCGCCGGTGGCGCCGAAGAGAACGAACAGGGACGGGTCCATGGAGCCAGGAGAAGGGAGGGGCACGTATGCGCTGGGCCGGGCGGGGTTCACGCCGCTCGCTGGCGACGACCGCCAGCGGGGCTACTCGCCCAGGTCGTAGCTGCCCTGCTGGATCTGGGCCGCCGTCGTCACGGCGCGGTCGGCGTGGCGGAAGAACACGGCCACGTCGAAGCCGTCGGGGAGCACGGAGCTCTCGACGTAGCCGTCCGGGTGGTCTGGGTCGTACGAGTTGCCCACGTTGCGCGCCGGCCGCGGCTGGCGGAACCAGTCGGCGACGGGGCCGGAGGTCGGGATCTGGCGCAGGTCAAGGGCGAAGGCGTCGAGCCCGGTCGCTGTCATCGCCGCCTCGACGCTGCCCGCCGGCGGGTCGGTCTCGAAGGCCCGCCACGCCGGCCCGTCCCAGCCGTCGCGGTCCGCCCGGACGTCGTAGGCCTGGAAGCGGCCGGTCCCGAAAAACGTGCCGATGGCGAGGTAGTCGTCGCCCAAGGCGCGGCGGGCGAACGCACCCGACGGAGTCCGCGCCAGCGTGATGGATGGGTTGTAGCCCACGTGGGGGTTGTGAGCCGCGAACACGACGCGGCCGTCGCCGCCGACGGCGCGCGCGATCTGGGCCACGTTGCGGCCCATCGCCACCTCGCGGTAGTTCTCGACGTCCATGTCCGTCGCCGGGCGTCGCAGCGACTCGTGCATCAGGTCGAGCCACGCGACCAAGGCGTCGGCCGCCGCCCCCAACTGGGGCACCTTGCCGTAGCGGCCGGTCGCGAGCCGAGCCCGCAGGGCGCGCGCCGTCTGGTCCCACTCGAACCGCTCGGCGCGACTGAGCGAGTCTCGGTACACGTCGGCGCCGCCGGGGAGCGCCGCAACCGCCGCGGCGACGGTGGCCCAATACGTCGGGTCGCGCTCGCCCAGCACGGCCGCCAGCGTGTCGGCGGCGGCCTGGGCGGCCTCCTGCGCCTGGCGCAGCCGGTCCTCGGCCTGGCCGAGGGGAGCGTCCGGCGCAGAGGCCGGCATGAGTAGGAACGGGAGGGACCACCGCATGACGTCTCCGACCGCCCGAGCCGGGATGGTCACGGTCCAGGGCTCGCCGGCGGCGTCGAGCGCGTCGGCGAGCCAGTCGGCGCCCTCGGCGAAGAGGCGGGCGCGGTCGGGAGTCATGGCCATCCATGCCGCGTCGCAGTCGCCTCTGTCAGCGCAGGCTGTGGCGAGGTCGGCGCCGAGTGCGTCGGTCATCACTGCCAGCGCGGACCGAGCGTCGCCGCCCACGCGGCGGGCGGCCTCGACGGCGATGGCGACGGGCGGGCTCAGGTTCGGCGACGTGTCTGCGCCGACGAACCGGACCGGGCGGCTGGCGGCAAGGTTGTGGGCGCGGAGGGCGGTGAGCATGGCCAGGCTCTCCTCCGTGTTCCAGGGTCCGTCCTGGAGGAGGGTGGCGTTGGTGACGGCAACGGCGGGGTCGGCAACGGCCGCCTCGCGATCGACGCTGTGCGCGAGGGCCGTCTCCCACAGCACCGCGTCGAGCTCTCCACGGCGGGCGAGCCAGCGGAGCACGCGGTCGCGGAACTGGAAAAACTCCCGCGTCCCGTGCGTCCCCTCGCCGATGCCGAGCACCCGGGCGTCGCCGAGCATCGGGAGCAGCGCGTCGAGGTCGTCGTCGGGCAGCGCCGGGGCGGCGCCCGCGAGCGGCACGGCGTGGAGACGGATCCAGTCGACCACCTCGGGGGGGACGTCGGGCGTGGCGCCCTGGGCGGCGACCGCCGGGGCCGCAACGACCGCCAGCAGGGCGAGGGCAAGGCGTGCAAACGGAAGCATCGGGGCGCGGCGGATTAGGCGCCGAGTCTACCCTTCCTGCGATCCCGTGCGGACGTCCAGAACCGCGAAACTGAACGGCGGGCCGGCCGGCGCGACCGGCCGACCCGCCTCACCACTAGAACGAGAACGTGACGAAGCTCCGGTTGCGGGTCTTGCTCATGTAGGGGAGCGCCCCCTGGCCGCCGAGCGGGCCCGGGCTCGCTACCGGGATGGCCAGGTTCGGCCCGATGGCGAAGTGCCCGCCGAGCGCCCCGAAATCCAACTGGAGCCCGGCGAGCACGCCCGCCTCCGCTCCGGTCCGGCTGGCGGACGTCGTCGGCGAGTCCAGGCCCGAAAGGCGGAGAGTCGAGGCGTAGGCGCCGCCCGTCGCGGCCACGGTGAGCCCACGCCCCACGTCGAACCGGCGGGTCACGCTGCCTTCGAGCGCCGCCGCCAGCCCGGTCGCGTCTTGGTACGCTAGCTCGCCGCCGTTCCGGGCTAGGTTGTAGAGGCCTACGCCACCGGCGGCATGGAGGTCGAGCGTCGTGGCGTCGCCAAGCGCCCGCTCGACCGAGACCTCCGGCCCGAGGCAACCACGGACCCACGGTCGCCCGCGTACCCGACGCGCGTCACGTAGCCCCCTACTCTCCGTTGACACCGATTCTGGCGTAGGGGGTGGGCCCGCCGCTGGGCGTGGTCTGGGCAGCGGATGTGGGGGACGCGGCCACGAAGGCCGCGAGGGTGAAGAGGGGCGAAGGGGCGCGCATCGGCGGTGGAGGAGGGGTGAAGGAGCTTTCCCAACGGAGCCCCATTTCCTCTGGTATTCGGGCGGTGTGTTTTGCACCACGCCGCGCCGTCCCGCTGGCGGTTCGTCTCCGCACGCAGTTGAGCCGGCAGCGACCGGTCCGCCGGCGACGACCGCCAGCGGGCCGCGCGGGGGCTCGGCTGGCGGTCGGCGTGGCCCCTGGCGCCGCGCCGCCGGCGTGCGCCGTAGCTTGCCCCGCCCCTGATTTCGTATGCCCGAGGCGCCCGCTCTCAAGAAAACGCTCACGCTGTTCGACGTCTACGCGATCAGCACGGGGGCCATGTTCAGCTCGGGGTTCTTCCTGCTCCCGGGCCTGGCGACGGCCAAGGCGGGGCCGGCGACGGTCCTGGCCTACTTCCTGGCCGGCGTGTTCATCCTGCCGGCCATGTTCTCGGTGGCCGAGCTGTCGACGGCCATGCCCAAGGCCGGCGGCGCGTACTACTTCCTGGACCGGAGTCTCGGCCCGCTCGCGGGCACGGTCGGCGGGCTGGGGACGTGGCTGGCGCTGGTGCTCAAGAGCGCGTTCGCCCTCGTCGGCATGGGCGCCTACCTCGTGTTCTACGTCGACGTGCCCATCAAGCCGCTGGCGGTCGCGCTGACGGTGGCGTTCGCGGCGCTCAACATCGTCGGGGCCAAGGAGACGAGCGGGTTGCAGCGCGTCTTCGTGACGGTGCTGGTGGCGGTGCTGAGCTTTTTCGTGGTCCAGGGCCTGTTCGCGGTCGCCGGGCTGGACGGGGCCGAGGTCGGGCGCCAGTTCACCCCCTTCCTGCCGTTCGGCGCCGAGGGGCTGGTGGCGACCGTCGGGCTGGTGTTCGTGTCCTACGCCGGGCTGACCAAGGTGGCCAGCGTGGCCGAGGAGATCCAGAACCCCGACCGCAACATCCCGCTCGGCATGGCCCTGTCGCTGGTCACGGCGACGGCCATCTACTGCATCGGCGTGTTCATCATGATCGCCGTGCTAGAGCCGTCCGAGTTGCGCAGCGACCTGACGCCGGTCGCCACGGCGGCCGCGACGTTCTTCGACTGGCTGCCCGGCGGCGCCGGGCTGGTCCTGATCGTGGTGGCGGCCGTGGCCGCGTTCGCCTCGACCGGCAACGCCGGCATCTTGTCCGCCAGCCGCTACCCGCTGGCGATGGCGCGCGACGGGCTGGTGACGCGCCGGCTGGCGGTGCTGGGCAAGAGCGGGACGCCGGTCCCGGCCATCCTGCTCACCGCCGGCCTGATGGTCGCCGTGATCCTGCTGCTCGACGTCGAGGGCATCGCCAAGCTGGCGAGCGCCTTCCAGCTCCTGATCTTCGGGCTCTTGAACGTGGCCGTGATCGTGATGCGCGAGAGCCGGATCCCGAGCTACGTGCCCGGCTACCGGAGCCCGCTCTACCCCTGGCTCCAGATCGTCGGCGTGGTGACGCCGCTGGTGCTGATCGCCGAGTTGGGCGGGCTGGCCATCGGGCTGTCGCTGGTGGCGGGCGTGGCCGGGGTGGTGTGGTACGTCGTCTACGTGCAGCCCAACCCGGACGTGGTGCGCGAGGGGGCCATCTACCACCTGTTCGCGCGCCTGGGCCAGCGCCGCTACGAGGGCCTTGACGCCGAGCTCCGGACGATCCTGAAGGACAAGGGGCTCTCCGACGAGACGCCCTTCGAGCACCTGGTCACGCGCGCGGCGGTCATCGACCTGGACGCCGCCGGCTCCTTCGACGACGTGATCCGCCTCTCGGCCGAGCGGCTCGCCGCGCGCACCGGGCTCCCCGTCGGCCGGCTGGCCGAGGGGCTGCTGGCGGGCTCGCGGACGGGCTCGACGCCGGTCTCGCACGGCGTCGCGCTGCCGCACCTGCGCCTGGTCGAGGTCGACCACCCGGAGCTGGTCCTGGTCCGCACGCGCACGCCGCTGGCCATCCCCATCGACACCACCGGCGACGCCCAGCCCAACGTGGACGCCCGGGTCCACGCGCTGTTCGTGCTGCTGAGCCCGCTCAACCCGCCGGGCCGCCACCTGCGCACGCTCGCCGCCCTGGCCCGCCGCATCGACGAGGACCCGTTCCTGGACGACTGGCTCCGGGCCGAGACCGAGCAGGGGCTCAAGGAGGTCTTGATCCACAACGACCGGTTCCTGGCGCTCACGCTCGACCGCGACGGCCCGCTGTCCGGCCTGATCGGGAAGCCGCTCCGCGACGTCCCGCTGCCGCGCGGCGTGCTGGTGGCGCTGGTCCACCGCGGCGACGAGATCGCCGTGCCGGGCGGCGGGACGGTCCTGGAGGCCGGCGACCGCCTGACGGTCATCGGCGACTCGGCCGGCATCGGGGCCGTGTCGGAGCAGTTCGGGGCCTGACGCCGCCCCGCTGGCGGTGCCGGCAGGTGCGGGCTTCCAAGGCCGGCCGTCGCTCAGCCCAGCCGCTCCGCCAGCCGGTCGGCCACGCGGTAGGCGTTGGCGGCGATGGTCAGCGTCGGGTTGGTGGCGCCGGACGACGGGAAGACGCTGGCGTCGGCGAGGTAGAGGTTGTCGAGGTCGTGCGCCCGGCCGTCCACGCCCACCACGCTGGCGGCGGGGTCGGTGCCCATCCGGCACGTGCCGCACTGGTGGTTCACGACCGCCAGCGGCATCGGCACGCGCAGGAAGCGGTCGAAGCCGATCGGGCGCAGCGCCGCCTCCAGCACGTCCATCAGCTTTTCCTGCGCCCCGCGGTTGGTCTCGCGGTAGGCCACGCGGATGCCGCCGCCCGGCCCCAGCGTGATCCGGTTGTCGGCGAGGGGCAGGTCCTCGCTCTGGACCCACCAGTCGACCGAGTGGGCGGCGATCTCGTCGGCCTCGTCGAGCGAGATCGCGCCCGGGCCGAGGTCCTGGACGATCTGCCAGCCGGCGTGCTTGCCCATCAGGTGGACGTGCCCCAGCGGCGTGGTCTCCCACTCGGGATCGCCCGGCACGCCAAAGTAGAAGTCGTTGACGGCCATCGTTTTTTGGAACCGAGTCGGATTCGGCATCTGGCTCGCAACGGTATAGAACTTCGAGGTCACGTGACGCATGAAGTGCCGGCCGACCGCGCCCGACGCGTTCGCCAGCCCGGCGGGGTGGGCCTCGGAGGCCGAGCGGAGCAGGAGCGCGGCCGAGTTGACGGCGCCGGCGCACAGCGCGAACGCGTCGGCGGAGAACGTCACCGGCTCGCCGTCCACGACCGCCTCGACGTGTGTGACGCGCCGGCCGCCGGCGTCGGTCACGAGGCGGGTCACGTCGGCGCCGGTCACCAGATCGACGTTGTCGAAGGCCACGGCCGGTTCGACGGAGGCGACCTCGGCGTCGCACTTGAGGTGGAGCAGGTCCGGGAAGCCGTCGAACGCAGCCCGGCCCATCGCCTCGAACGTCTCGCGCAGCACGAACGTCCCGGTGCCGGGGTCCTCGTGGCTCATCTTGACGCCCATCGGGAGCTCGAACGGGTGAATCCCTTGTCGCCGAAGGCCCTCCGCCACTTCGGCGACGCGCGGCGAGTGGACCAGCGGCGGGTGCGGGTACGGGCCGGCCGGCGGCTCGAACGGGTCGGCGCCGCGCCGGCCGTGGACGTGGTAGGCGGCCTCGGCGCGGTCGTAGTAGGGCGCGAGGTCGTCGTAGGAGATCGGCCACGCGGGCGACTCGCCGTCCAGCGTCTGGAGCGCGCCGAAGTCCTGGGGCCGCATCCGCAGCAGCGCCGAGCCGTAGACCTTGGTGTTGCCGCCCAACCAGTAGTACATGGCCGGCCGGAACTCGCCGCCGCGGAGCGCATCGGCCCAGCGCTCGTCGGACTTGTAGCGGTCCTGGGTAAAGAGCGCCGAGGGGCTCCAGTTTTCGGCCTCGCGCGGAAGCGAGCCCAGGCGGTTGAGGAGCAGGATCTTCTTGCCGGTCGGGGCGAGCGCCTGGGCCAGCGCGCCGCCGCCCACGCCGGCCCCGACGATGCACAGGTCGTATTGCATACAGAAGTAGGGGACAGGAACCAGTTAGGGAGGCGGCCGACAGTACGGGGCGAGTCTCCTGACCCCTGATTCCCCCTCACTGATCCCTACTCATCAGCCGCTCCAGGGCTGCTGGAAGTCGGCGTAGAGGGTGAGGCCGCCGTCGGCGAAGAGGGTCTGGCCGGTGACGTAGGCCGCGTCGTCGCTGGCCAGGAACGCGATCATGCGGGCGATCTCGTCCGGCTCGGCGATCCGGCCCATCGGGATGTGGTCGCGGACGGCCCGGGTCGCCTCGGGGTCGTCGAGCCAGCTCTGGATCGGGGTGGCGGTGGCGCCCGGCGCGATGGCGTTGACGCGGACGCCGCGGTCGGCGTACTCCAGCGCCAGCGTCTGGGTCAGGCCGTGCAGGCCGTACTTCGAGACGGCGTACGAGAGGTAGAGCGGCCGGGGGATCTGCTGGTGCACGCTCGACACGTTGACGATCACGCCGCGCGGCCCGCCGCCGGGCTCGCGCGCCAGGAAGCCGCGCAGCGCCGAGCGGGCGCACAGGAACGCCCCGCGCAGGTTGACTGCCAGCACGTGGTCGAAGTGCTCGGCGGTGGTCTCGTGGCTGGCCGGCTCCTGGACCTGGACGCCGGCGTTGTTGACCAGCACGTCCACCGTCCCGACCTGCTGGCGGGCGCTCTCGAACAGGGCCTCGACCTCGGCCTCGACCGACACGTCGCCCCGGACGATGACCGCCGCGCCGCCGCTGCCGGAGGGGCGCGCGGCCTCCGCCAGCCGCTGGGTCTCCCGGGCGTGGGCGCGCTGGCTCTCGTCCGGGAAGTTGATGGCGACGGCGGCGCCTCGGCGCGCCAGCTCGACGGCGGCGGCGCGGCCGATGCCGCTGGAGGCGCCGGTCACCAGGGCCGTTCGGCCAGACAGGTCAGACATAGATCGGAGGAGGGAGGTGGGCTCTACCGTCTCCAGTTTTCAATCGTTCCTGAAAGTTCGGGACGCCACCGGCTTCCACCGACCTTTCGCCTAACGCCCGACCCGGCCGTCACTTGCGGGCCGCTGGCGCCCCCGCCCAGCCGGCCCCGCCCGGCCGCGCGCGGACTCCGCCAGCGGGGCGCCGCCGCCGGCTGGGCCCGGCGCTACTCGCTCTCCGGCGGGGCCGGTCCCAGCAGCCGCGAGTTCCGGAACGCCTTGGCCCCGTCCACGAACAGCTGGAGGTGGGGGAACGGGATCTCGATGCCGGCCTCGCGCAGCGCGTCGAACACCTTCTCCTGGTAGTCGAACCGGATCGGGACCTCCAGCTTGGCGTCGCGGAGGTGGACCCGCAGCTCCATGTTGACCGACGAGTCGGCCAGGTTGGTCACGACCACCGTCGGCGCGTAGTCGGGGTGGAGCCGGTTGTCGCCCTCGGTCAGCGCCAGGACCACCTCGCGGGCGGCCGCGGGGCTCTCCTTGTACGCGATCCCGAACGGGACGGTCACCCGGAGCGCGCGCAGCATCGAGTGGTTGACCACGAGCTCCGAGATCACGTTGGCGTTGGGGAAGATGGCCATCTCGTTGTCCAGCGTCCGGATGCGCGTCGTGCGCAGCGTGATCTCCTCGACGGTCCCGAAGGTGTCGTGCAGCTCGATGTTGTCGCCGACGTAGAACGGCCGGTCGAGCAGGATGGTCACGCCGGCGATCAGGTTCTGGACGGTGTCCTGGGCCGCGAACCCGAGCGCGATGCCGGCGATGCCGAGGCCGGCGATAAACGGGGCCACGGCGATCCCGAGCTGGTCCAGCACGGCCACCACCGCCAGCGCGATGAGCAGGAACCGGGTAAACCGGATGATGAGCTGCTGGACCCCGGCGTCGACCCGCTTGGAGCGGGTCAGCGCGCGCTGCGTCAGGCCCAGCACCACGCGGAGCGCGATCCAGAACACGGCCGCCGTGATCAGCGCCGGCAGCAGGTTCGTGAGCACGAACGACTGGAGGGCCGTCGTCAGGATGCTGACGGCGTCCTCGACGCGCCCCTGGGTGACGGCCGCGGCGGCGTTCCCGACGTCCTTGGTGAGCCCGCCCAGCCCGCCGCTGGTGTCGACGACCGTGGAGTCGGCCAGGCGGAGCGAGTCGCGCACGGCGGCGAGCGAGTCCGCCAGCAGGGAGTCCGCGGCGAGGGAGTCGGGCGGCGCGTTGGGGGCGGCCTGCATCAGCGCGCGCGGCGCCGGGCGGCCTCCAGGGTGTTCTGGAGCAGCATCGCGATCGTCATCGGGCCGACGCCGCCGGGCACGGGCGTGATGGCGCCGGCGACCTCGGAGACGGCCTGGAAGTCGACGTCGCCGACCAGCCGGTAGCCGCGCTCGCGCGTGGCGTCCTCGACGCGGTTGATGCCCACGTCGATCACCGTCGCGCCGGGGCGGACCATGTCGGCGGTCACGAACTCGGCCCGGCCGATGGCCGCGATCAGGACGTCGGCCTGGCGCGTGATCTCGGCCAGGTCGCGCGTGCGGCTGTGGCAGACGGTCACGGTGGCGTCGATCCCGCGCCGGAGCAGCAGGCTCGCCATCGGCTTGCCGACGATGTTGCTGCGCCCGAGCACGACCGCGTGCGCGCCGGCCGTCTCGACGCCGCTCCGCCGGAGCATCTCGACGATGCCGGCCGGCGTGCACGGCTCCAGCGTCGGCTCGCCCAGCACCAGCCGGCCCACGTTCTCGGGGTGGAACCCGTCTACGTCCTTGGCCGGGTCGATGGCCCGGATCACGGCCCCCTCGTCGACGGCGTCCGCCAGCGGGAGCTGGACCAGGATCCCGTCGACGGCGTCGTCGGCGTTGAGCCCGGCGATGAGCGCCAGCAGGTCGGCCTGGGACAAGTCGGCCGGGCGGGCCAGCGTCTCGGCGTCGATGCCGGCCTCGCCCGCCGCGCGCGCCTTGGCGCGGACGTAGGACTGGCTGGCGGGGTGGTCGCCCACCAGCACCACGCGGAGCGCGGGCGCCCGGCCGTGCTGGGCGCGGAAGGCCGCCGCGCCCTCGGCCACGTCGGCGCGGACGGCGGCGGCGATGGCGGTGCCGTCGATGGTCTGGGCCATGGGTTGGGGGGAGGCTCTGGACCGCGAATCTAGCCGGCCGGACGCGGCCGACGGGATGAGACGCAGAGAAAACCCCGCGCCGGTGCGGGGCCGGGCCCTCGGCGCGCCCGGCTGGCGGCGCGCCCGGCTGGCGGCGCGCGCCGCCAGTGGCGCCGTTTGGCCGCGGGCCTGTCGCGTCGTTCTGGCGGCCCAACTCCTTTGCCGTTGCACAACTAGGTGCGGCGGGCGTAGCGTGCGGTCCCATCCTTCCCACGTGCCCGTGCCCGTGACCGTCGGCGTCCCCCGAGAAGTCGCGCCCGGCGAGGGCCGCGTGGCGCTGGCGCCCGACGCCGTCGCGCGCCTCGGGCGGACCGGCGCCGAGGTCGTCGTCGAACGCGGGGCGGGGGAGAGGGCGTTTTTTTCCGATACGGAGTTCGAGGCCGCCGGCGCGCGCTTGGGAACCCGCGCCGAGGCGCTGGGCGCCGACGTGATCGCGACCGTCCAGGGCGTGCCCGCCGCCGAGCTGGCGGCGCTCCGGCCCGGCGCCGTCGTCGTCGGCTTTCTGCGTCCGTTGGACGACGCCGAGCGCGTCCGCCAACTGGCCGAGGCCGGCGTGACGGCCATCGCCATGGAGCTGGTGCCGCGCACGACGCGCGCCCAGAAGATGGACGCGCTCTCGGCCATGAGCACCGTCGCCGGCTACCGCGCCGCGCTGGTGGCCGCCCAGCGCCTCCCGAAGTTTTTCCCGCTCTTGACGACCGCCGCCGGGACCGTCCGCCCGGCGGCCGTCCTGGTGCTGGGCGCGGGCGTGGCCGGGCTCCAGGCGCTCGCCACGGCGCGGCGGCTGGGCGCGGTGACGTCGGCCTACGACGTGCGCCCGGCGGCGCGCGAGCAGGTCGAGTCCGTCGGCGCCACCTTTGTCGAGCTGGACCTGGAGGCCGGCGACGCCGAAGACGCCGGCGGCTACGCCCGCGCCCTCGCCGCCGACGCGCAGCGCCAGCAGGTCGAGGCGCTGGCGGCGCTCGTGCCCGGCTTCGACGTCGTCGTCTGCGCCGCGCTCGTCCCTGGGAAGTCCGCGCCTCTGCTGCTGTCCCAGGGCGCCGTCGAGGCGATGCGGCCGGGCTCGGTGGTCGTGGACCTGGCCGCGGCCGGCGGCGGCAACTGCGCGCTCACCGAGCCCGGCGGCGAGACCGCCCACGCCGGCGTCACCGTTCTGGGGCCGCTCGACCTGGCGGCCGGGATGCCGCGCCACGCCAGCGAGATGTACGGCCGGACGGTCGCCGCCTTGATCGGCGAGTTCGTCGCCGAGGGCGAGTGGGCGCCCGACTTCGAGGACGAGATCCTGGACGGCGCCGTCGTCACGCACGGCGGCGCGGTCGTCCACCCGCGCGTGCTCGCGCTCAGCCCCGTCCAGCCATGAGCCTAGCCTTCGTCGTCGTGTTCGTGCTCGCCTCCTTCCTGGGCGCCGAGATCATCTCCAAGGTGCCGGCCACGCTGCACACGCCTCTTATGTCGGGGTCGAACGCCATCAGCGGCATCACCATCGTCGGCGCGCTCGTGATCGCGGGCGCGGCCGAGGCGCCGTGGGCTCGGTGGCTCGGGCTGGCGGCCGTCGTGCTCGCGACCGTCAACGTGGTCGGCGGCTTCCTGGTGACCGACCGGATGTTGGAGATGTTCAAGCCGAGAGATCGAGTCAAGAGTGACAACCCCTGACCACCACCGTACGGGCGTATTGCAACGCTTGATGTGAGATAGATGAGACAGAAAAGACATTTCGTCCATACGCCAGCTTCCCTCTCCGTCGTCCCCGCGAACGGGGGATCCAGGGTGACGGGAACGCTTCCCACGACGACCGCCAGCGCGGCGGACGTACGCTCCGGGCCGTGTCCGCTCCCCGTTGGCGACTCTGCCGGTCATTCGCCTCCGCGCTTGCCATTCTGGATTCCCGCGTGCGCGGGAACGACGGAATGGGTAGCGCGGGCGCAAAATTGGGTTGTTTGAGCATTTTCATGACAACCCATACCGAACGTTGCAATATGCCCCTACCGAACTGCCTACCTGACTGAGCTTCGATTTATGCTCCAAACCGTCGTCACGCTCGCCTACCTCGTCGCCGCGTCCCTGTTCATCCTGGGCCTCAAGCGGCTGGCGTCGCCGCGGACGGCGCGGGCGGGCAACCGGATGGCCGCCGTCGGGATGCTGGTCGGCGTCGTGGCGGCGCTGGTGTCGGAGCGGATCCTGAACCCCGCCGAGCTGGCGGTCGGGCTGCTCGTCGGCTCGGCCATCGGCGTGCTGCTGGCGCGGCGGACGGCGCTGACCGAGATGCCCGAACTGGTGGCGGCCTTTAACGGCTTCGGCGGCGCGGCGAGCGCCCTGGTGGCCGGCGCCGAGGCCGTCCGGCTGGCCAGCCTGGGCCGACCGCTCGACGCCGTCTCGGCCGTCGTGGTCGGGCTGTCGGTCCTGATCGGCGGCGTCACGCTGACGGGCTCGTTCCTGGCGGTCGCCAAGCTGCGCGGCTCGGTCCAGTCGACCGGCTTCCGCGGCCTGCGCGTCGTCTCCGTCGCCGTCGGCCTGGCCACGCTGGCGGCGCTGGGCCTGATCGCCGCCGCGGGCTCGGCCACCGCCAGCCTGCCGGCGCTGATCGCCCTGGCGGCGCTGGCGCTGGTGCTGGGCGTGCTGCTGGTGCTCCCCATCGGCGGGGCCGATATGCCGGTCGTGGTCGCGCTCCTGAACGCCTACTCCGGGCTGGCGGCGGCGGCGACCGGGTTCGTGCTGGCCAACTACGCGCTGGTCGTCAGCGGCGCGCTCGTCGGCGCGTCCGGCCTGATTCTGACGCGGATCATGTGCGAGGCCATGAACCGCTCGCTCGCCAGCGTGCTCCTGGGCGGCTTCGGCGCCCAAGCGGCGGGACCGACCGCCAGCGGCGACGCCGCCGACCGTCCGCCGGTGCGCTCCACCACGCCCGACGACGTGGCGCTGATGATGGCCTACGGCGCGCGCGTCGTGATCGTGCCCGGCTACGGGCTGGCCGTGGCTCAGGCCCAGCACGAGGTGAGGGAGCTAGCCGAGATGCTCCAGCGCGAGGGCGTCGAGGTGTCCTACGCCATCCACCCGGTCGCGGGCCGGATGCCGGGCCACATGAACGTGCTCCTGGCCGAGGCCAACGTGCCCTACGACCAGCTGATCGAGATGGACGAGATCAACCCCGAGATGGGCCAGGTCGACGTCGCGCTGGTGGTCGGCGCCAACGACGTGGTCAACCCCGGCGCGCGCGAGGACCCGGAGAGCCCGATCTACGGCATGCCCATCGTCGACGTGGACCACGCGGGCCAGGTGGTGGTGCTCAAGCGGTCGATGCGCCCCGGCTACGCCGGCATCGAGAACCCGCTCTTTTTCAAGCCCAACACCCAGATGCTCTTCGGCGACGCCAAGGAATCGATCAAGGCCATCGTGGGCGAGCTCAAATCGCTGCAGCCCGCCTAACGGCGCCAAGGCATAGGCCATTGGAAAATAAGATTTAGATTTCCTGCCGACGATCTGCCGCTACGGTATGTTGGTCAGGAGTCTCCTTACG
Source organism: uncultured bacterium (assembly GCA_947493945.1). Taxonomy (GTDB): domain Bacteria; phylum Bacteroidota; class Rhodothermia; order Rhodothermales; family Rubricoccaceae; genus Rubrivirga. The sequence goes on from CANLSR010000002.1 coordinate 225,516, forward strand.
ACCCGTGCTCACACTTGCGGTCCTCCTCACATCCAGCCTGGCTGCGGCGCTGGCGGTCGTCCTGGTCGTCCGGCGCCACAGGGCTCGCCGACGCCGCCAGCGGCTCATGCAGCGGAGACTGGAGGCGACATACGAAAGGGCGGGGAGGAGGGGGGAGGCGTCCGCGCTCTGCTCGCCGCCTGGCCCTGCCGGCTGGGTGTCGGTGACCTGTGAGGGGTTGGTGATCGACCTCGGCTCCGGCACCGTCCACCTCGTGTCCTGGGACGGCGTCGAGCACGTGACCCCGACGGAGACCGGGGACTTTTCGATCCGGCTCGCCCGCGTTGGCGGCATCACCGTACCCAGAAGCTTGGGCCGAGCCATATGGGACCGGATCAGGGAGAAGAGTGGGGTCGGCCGGAGGCAGGGGCAGGGAAACCTCACGGAACGGGCGCGGCCGGCCCGCGTGTAGGAAGGCCGGTGTGTCGGAGGGCGGTCACCGGTTGCCGTTAGCTTGTTCGGCTCCTGCTTGTCCCCCTGGCTCCCACGTTTATGAAGCGCCTCGTCGTCGTCGAGTCTCCCACCAAGGCCCGCACGATCCGCAAGTTCTTGCCGTCCGGCTACCAGGTCGAGGCCTCGATGGGCCACGTCCGCGACCTGCCGTCGTCGGCGGCCGAGATCCCGGCCAAGGTCAAAAAGGAGAAATGGGCGCGGCTGGGCGTCAACGTCGCCGACGGCTTTACGCCGCTCTACGTTGTCCCGTCGGACAAGAAGAAGGTGGTCAAGCAGCTCAAAGACGCCCTCAAGGAGGCCGACGAGCTCTACCTCGCGACGGATGAGGACCGCGAGGGCGAGTCCATCGGCTGGCATCTTTTGGAGGTGCTCCAGCCCAAGGTGCCCGTCAAGCGGATGGTGTTCCACGAGATCACCAAGGAGGCCATCCTGAAGGCGCTCGACCAGACGCGCGAGCTCGACACCCGGCTGGTGGACGCCCAGGAGGCGCGCCGCGTGCTCGACCGGTTGGTCGGCTACTCAGTCTCGCCGGTGCTGTGGAAAAAGATCGCGCCCAAGCTGTCGGCCGGCCGCGTGCAGTCGGTCGCCGTCCGCGTGCTGGTGGAGCGCGAGTGGGAGCGGCTCGACTTTATCTCGGCCTCTTACTTCGACCTCGCCGCCACGCTCCGCCAGTCGGGCGTCGACTTCGAGGCCAAGATGTCGCACCTGGGCGACCAGCGCCTGGCGACGGGCAAGGACTTCGACGAGAAGACGGGCAAGCTGCTCGACAAGAGCGACGCGCTGGTGATGGGCGAGGATCAGGCCGCCGCGCTGGCGGGCCGGCTCAAGAAGGCGCCGTGGCGCGTCTCGGAAGTCGAGCAGAAGCAGGCCAAGCGCTCGCCGGCGGCCCCGTTCATTACGTCGACGCTGCAGCAGGAGGCCAACCGCAAGATCGGGATGAGCGCCCGGCGGACCATGCAGACGGCCCAGAAGCTCTACGAGCAGGGCCACATCACCTACATGCGGACCGACTCGCCGACGCTGTCCCAGGAGGCCCTGATGGCCGCCCGCGGCGCCGTCGAGGCTCGGTACGGCAAGGAGTACCTGTCGCCCAAACCGCGCCAGTTCTCGGGCAAGGTCCGCAACGCTCAGGAGGCGCACGAGGCCATCCGCCCAGCCGGCACCCAGATGCGGACCAAGCAGGAGATCGGGCTCGCCGGCGACGAGGCCAAGCTGTACGACCTGATCTGGAAGCGGACCGTCGCGAGCCAGATGGCCCAAGCCCGGCTGCTCCGCACGCGCGCCACCATCCTGGCGGCCGAAGGCACCGACGACGAGTCGACGTTCCGCGCCAACGGCCAGGTCATCGAGTTCCCAGGCTTTTTCCGCGCCTACGTCGAGGGCAAGGACGATCCGTCGGCGGCGCTGGACGACCGCGACAGCCCGCTGCCTGCCCTGGCCGAGGGCGACACGCCCGACTGCAAATCCGTCGAGGCCGTCGGCCACGAGACCAAGCCGCCGGCCCGCTACACCGACGCCTCGCTGGTGCAGGCGCTGGAGAAGGCGGGCGTCGGCCGTCCGTCTACCTACGCGTCAATCATCGACACGGTCGTGCGGCGCGGCTACGTGATCCGCGACAAGAACCAGCTGGTGCCCACCTTTACGGGCATGGCGACGACCAACCTGCTCGCCAAAAACTTCGAGCGCCTGGTCGACACCGACTTTACGGCGCGCATGGAGGAGCAGCTGGACGAGATCGCCGGCGGGACCGAGAGCCGGGTGCCCTACCTCGACGGCTTCTTCAACGGCCCTGAGGGCCTGGAAAAACGGATCGAGCAAGGCGTCGAGACCATCGACCCGCGTGAGATCTCGACCATGCGCCACGCCAAGTGGGGCGACTACGAGATCCGCGTTGGCCGCTACGGTCCCTACGTCGCCGCGCCCGACGGCTCGACCTCGTCGATCGCTCCGGAGACGGCGCCGGCCGACGTGACCGAGGCCGACATCGCGGCCTTGATCGACGCCAACGACCAGGAGCGACCCCTAGGCATCCACCCGGAGGCCGAGATGCCGGTGCTCCTCAAGTCCGGCCCCTACGGCCCGTACGTCCAGCTGGGCGACGACGAGGAGACCAAGCCCAAGCGGACGTCGCTGCCCAAGGGCACCAAGCCCGAGGACGTGGACCTGCCGCTGGCGGTCGCGCTGCTCGGGCTGCCGCGCACGCTGGGCCTGCACCCCGAGTCGGGCGAGCCGATCAAGGCCAACATCGGCCGCTACGGCCCCTACGTCCAGCACCAGCGGACCTTCGCCAGCCTCAAGCCCGCCGACGGCGACGACGTGCTGACGGTGGAGCTCGACCGCGCCCTAGAACTCATCGCCCAGAAGCGCCAGAAGGCGGCCCCGCTGCGGACGCTGGGCAACCACCCGGTCTCGGGCAAGCCCATCGACGTGTTCGAGGGCCGCTACGGGCCGTACGTCAAGCACGAGAAGACGAACGCGACCATCCCGAAGGACCAGGACAAGGACGAGATCACGCTGGACCAGGCCGTGGCCCTAATCGACGCCAAGGCCGGCAAGCCAAAGGCCAAGAAGAAGGCGCCAGCCAAGAAGAAGCCAGCCGCTAAGAAGGCGGCTCCGAAAAAGACGGCGGCCAAGAAGGCGCCAGCTGCCAAGAAGCCTGCGGCCAAGAAAGCCGCTCCGAAAAAGAAGGCGTCCTAGATTCGATAAGTCAGTGGGGCAGTGTGTCAGTAGATCCGCCCAGATTGAGCGGCGTCGCTCTGACTCTCCACTGACGCACCACCACGCTCCGAGTGGTCGCGGCCTCGCCGGGCTGGCGGACGCGCTCCGCCAGTGGGGTGTGGGGGATCTCATGCTGGATCGCTGACAAGACGCATCATCACGTCGTAGGGGCTCGCCGGCGGCGCGCCCGGTTTTGGCCATCGCTCGTCACGGGCACGCCGCCGGCGAGCCCCTACGCTAGACCCTCACGGCACGACTCAGCTAGTGTGACGCAGAACTCGAGCGATCTGACATAAGAATGACTGCTGGCGATGCGCGAGGCGCTGCGGGTATCGCTTTGTAGCCCAATGGGATGCGCGCGGTCGGCGCACTTCACGTGTTGGATGAGGTGGCGGCCCGCCTGACTTGCGCTCTGCATCTACACGCTTCGCATCAGCGTCCTAGCCATCCGCTGCGCTCGGCTGGCGCCGCCAGCGCCGAGCGCTCGTTACGACGCTACGTCGACCAAGCGGAGGTCGAAGGTGAGCGCCTGGCCCGCCAGCCGGTGGTTGGCGTCCAGCGTCAGCGCGTCCTCCGCCGCGTCCACGACGCGGGCCTCGATGGAGCCGCCGCCCTGGAGCCCGAGCTCCACCGTCTGGCCTAGCTGGGGCTGGACGCCGTCGGGGAGCGCCTGGCGGGGGACGGTCAGCACCAGGTCCTCGCGGCGGTCGCCGTAGGCGTCCTCGGCGGGCAGCCGGACCGTCTTGGACTCGCCGAGCTCCATGCCGTCGACGGCCGCGTCGAAGCCGGCCACCACCTGGCCGGCGCCCAGCGTGAACGCCAGCGGCTCGCGGCCTTCGGACGAGTCGAACGGGGTGCCGTCGTCGAGACGGCCGGAGTAGTGGACGGAGACGAGATCGCCGGACTTCGCGGGCATGGGAAAGCAGGGGGTGGGGGAGGCGGCGAAAGGCCCCGGCGGCCGACGTGTTCCTCGGCCCGCTCGAATGCACGCAGATACCAACCGGCAGAGTGGCGCGTAGCTTGTCCCTCTCCGACGCCCGCCGATGCGCCTTGCCTCCGCCTTTCTGATGCTCCTCGCCAGTTCGCTCCTGGCCGTCCCGTCGGCGCGGGCCCAGGTCGACGGCCGCTCGTGCGCCACGCCGGAGCCGACCGTCGTCGAGGCGCTCCGGATGTCCCAGCAGGTGCGCGCCTTCCAGGCCCGGACCGCCGAGGTCGGGCGCCGCCGGGCCGGGCCGGTCACGGTGCCCGTCGCCGTCCACGTGATCTCGGAGGGCGAGGGCGTGGCGCAGGGCAACGTCCCCCAGGCCTGGATCGAGGCCCAGGTGGACACGCTCAACGCGACGTTCCGGCCGCTTGGCGTGCGGTTTGCACTCGCGCTGGTCCAGCGCGTCGAGAACGCGGCGTGGTACCGCGACCTGGGGCTGGACTCGGACGAGGAGCAGGCCATGAAGCAGGCGCTGGCGCTCGACCCCAGCCGCGTGCTCAACCTCTACACCGTCCACCCGGACCTCGACTACCTGGGCTGGGCCTCGCTCCCCGACGCCCAGGCGGAGGGAGACCGCCAGCAGGGCGTGGTGCTGCTCGACCAGTCGCTGCCCGGAGGCGACGCGGCGCCCTTCGACCTCGGCTACACCGGCACGCACGAGGTGGGCCACTGGGCCGGCCTGCTCCACACGTTCGCCGGCGGCTGCTCGTCGCCCGGCGACGGCGTGGACGACACGCCCCAGCAGCGGTCGTCCTCGACCGGCTGCCAAGTGGGCCGCGACTCGTGCCCGCTCGACCCCGGCCTCGACCCGGTCCGCAACTACATGGGCTACTCCGACGACGCCTGCATGACCGAGTTCACGCCGGGCCAGCAGGCGCGGAGCGCGGCGCTGCTGGGCCAGTTCCGCCCGACGCTGACCGCCGGCGGCTTCGCGCTGGCGACCGTGCCTGGTACCGACCTGGCGGAGGCGTTCGTGGGCGTGGGCGCCCCGGCCGTGCTCCGGGTCACGAACGCCACCGACGCCCCGTTCGCCGTGACCGGCGTCGCCGCCAGCGGCCGGCTGGCGGTGGCCGCGGCCGGGCTGCCCGCGACCGTGGCGCCGGGCGAGGCGGTGGCGCTGGCGCTGACCGTGGCGCCGGGCGCGTCGGGGGCGTTTGCCGAGACGCTGACCGTGACCACCACCCGCCCGGCGGCGCCGGCCCTGGTCGCCCGGCTCCGGGGGACGGCGTTCGTGCCGCCCACGGCCCGGCTCAGCACCACGGCCATCGACGCGCGCGTGGTCGACGGCGGCCCGGCCGAGCGCTCGGTGACGTTGACCAACGACGGCGACCGGCCGCTCACGTTCTCCATCGACCCGGCCGCGCTGCCGGCCTGGGTCACGCTCGTGTCGCCCGCCTCGGGCGAGGTCCCGCCCCGCGGCGCGGCCACGCTGGCGGTCTCGCTGGCGCCGGCCGCGCTCGCGCCGAGCCGCTACAGCGACCCGCTCGTGATCCAGACCAACGACCCCGTCCAGGGCGACGTCGTGATCGCGCCGGGCCTCCCGTCGGCGCTCGCCGTGCTCCCCGTGTGGCCCAACCCGGCGCGCGGGCCGGTCACGGTCCCGCTGGCGCTCCCCGAGGACGCGACGGTCCGGGCGGAGGTGTACGACGCGCGCGGCCGGCGCGTCGCCGTCGTCGCCGACGGCGTGCCGATGGAGGCGGGCTTCCCCGTGCTCCAGTGGGACGCGTCGAGCGCCGCGGCCGGCCTGTACATCGTCCGGGTCTGGACGCCGTCCGCCTCGGCCGTGGCCCGCCTCGTGGTCACGCGGTAGGCCAGCCGCTGGCGAGCGGTCGTGCCAGCCCGACAGGCGAGCGCCGCCGTCGGTCGCCGGCGCCGCCAGCGGCCGGAGGGCCGTCGGGGCAGGGGCGAGGGGGGCTGTCGGAAGCCTGTGCAAAGAGCCCGAGGAGAGGGCGACGCGCCGAGCCGGCCGGCCGTAACCTCCGTCAGGATTTCCCCCGCCGCCGTTTGCGCCCGTTCCGCTCGCGTTCTGTCTGCCGTGTCCTCGTCCTGGCGCTCGCCGGGGCGCTGGGGCTGACGGCGGCGGCCCCGGCCAGCGCGCGCGCCCCGCGTGCGGAGACGCTCCGGGCGGTGCTCGGCGACGCCGAGGCGGTCGAGGCCGCGCTCGACGCGGTTCGCCACGTGCCCAGCGGCGGCCGGCTGGCGGCGTTCGCCCACGCCTACGCCCTCACGGCCGACGACGGGACGACGGCCGAGGCCGTCGAGCAGCTGTTGGGCGCCGATTCCATGTCGGGCGTCGTGCCCGTCGTGACCCAGCGCGCCGTCGCCGGTCCGGCGTCCTCCACGCCCGCGTCCGCGCTGGGCGTGGCGGCGTTCCCACACAGACACGCGGCCCCGGCGCCCACCGCCTCCGCCGCACGCGCCGACCGCCAGCGGGCGGCGGCGCCCCGGCCCGTGGCCACTCCGTCTCGCCCGCGCGCGCCCTAGCGCGCCCCGGCAGGCCACCGACTCTAGACTGCGCGCGCCAGTGGGGCGCGCGTCCTCCACGACCATCCGGCGCCCTCGCGGGCGTCCGACTCCATGCAAGGCAACGGATTTAGGATTTTCGCCGTCGCGGCGCTGCTCGTCATCTCGCTCTGGCAGCTGTTCCCGACCATCCAGAACTCGCTCAACGAGCGCACCATCGCGGCCATGAGCCCCGAGCAGGCCGAGGCGTACGAGAAGGAGAACGCCGACGACCTGCTCCGCACGCGCGAGGAGTCGCTCAAGCTGGGCCTCGACCTCCAGGGCGGGATGCACGTCACGCTCGAAGTGGGCACCGGCGCGCTGCTCAAGGAGCTGGCCGACGGCCGGACCGACGAGACGTTCGACGCCGCGCTGGCGACGGCCACCCAGCGGGCCCAGACGTCCAACGAGGACTTTGTGACCCTGTTCGCCAACGCCGTCGAGGCCGAGCGCCCGGGCACGCGCCTGGCCCGCTACTTCCGCAACGCGGACGCCGACATCACGGCGCGCTCGGACAACGACGCCGTCGAGACCTACCTCCGCGAGGAGGTCGAGGAGGCGCTCGTCCGCGCTGAGGAGATCATCCGCCAGCGGATCGACCGCTTCGGCGTGACCGAGCCGCTGATCCAGCGCCAGGGCTCCAGCCGCGTCGTGGTGGAGCTGCCGGGCGTGGACGATGAGGACCGCGTCCGCGAGTTGCTCAAGGGGACGGCCAAGCTGACGTTCCACCTGACGCCGCCGACGGCCGAGATCCAGCAGTCGGCCGCGGCCATCCTGAACTACTACGAGAACCAGGGCCAGCCGGCCACGACCCCGGACACGACGGCGACCGCCAGCGCGGCGGGCGACACGACGGTGACCGCCGACGGCGACTCGTCCGCCATCGACTTTTTCAACCCCGACGGCGCCGAGACGCCGGCCGAGGGCGGCAACCCGCTGGCGGCCGTCTTCCAGATGGTCCAGGTCGACCCGGCCTCCAACTCGCCGGTGTTCGGCGTGGTCGCCGGGCCGGACACGGCCGAGGTGCGGCGCCTGCTCGACGCGCCGGGCGCCCGGGCCCTCGTTCCTCCGGGCGTGCGGCTGCTCTACACCTCCAACCCGGACGCGGGCGAGACCGAGGCCGGCGAGGGCGTCTACTACCTCATCGCCGTCAACGACCGCGTGGAGCTGACCGGCGACGTGGTCACCGACGCCGGGCCGGACTTCGACACGTACACCAACGCGCCGATGGTGTCGCTGAGCATGAACAGCGCCGGCGCCAGCCGCTGGCGCCAGATCACGACGGCCAACCGCGACAAGCACGTCGTGATCGTCCTCGACAACCTGGTCTACACCTACCCGACCATCAACGAGCCGATCCCCAACGGGCGGACCCAGATCTCGGGCAGCTTTACCCGCCGCGACGTCGACGACATCGTGACGGTGCTCAAGTCGGGCGCGCTCCCGGCGCCGGTCTCCATCGTCGAGGAGCGGACGGTCGGGCCGAGCCTGGGCGCCGCGTCGATCCGGGCCGGCACGCGCGCGCTGGCCGTCGGGCTGGCGCTGGTGTGCGTGTTCATGGTGCTCTACTACCGCAGCGCCGGGCTCATCGCCGTCATCGCGCTGCTGCTCAACGTCCTGTTCATCTTCGGCGTGCTGGCCTCGTTCGGCGCCACCTTAACGCTGCCGGGGATGGCCGGCATCCTGCTCACCATCGGCATGGCGGTGGACGCCAACGTGCTCATCTTCGAGCGCATCCGCGAGGAGATGGACTCGGGCAAGACGATGCGGGCGGCCGTCGACGGCGGCTTCGCCAAGGCGCTCTCGGCCATCGCCGACGCCAACGTGACCACGTTCCTGATCGGCGTGATCCTGTTCTCGTTCGGGGTCGGCCCGATCCAGGGCTTCGCCGTCACGCTCATGGCCGGCATCCTGACGTCGCTGTTCACGGCGCTCGTCGTGACGCGCCTGATCCTCGACTACCTCGTCCAGGAGCGCGGCGTCAACGTCGCCTTCGGGTAGGGTTCAGGGTTCGAGGTTCGGGGTTCGTCGCCCCGACCTCGTGCCCGATCCTCGCGAACCCTGAACCCTGAACCCAGAACCATTCCTGCAATGCGCATCTTTGAAAACCCCAACCACGACTTCCTCAGCGACTTCCGAGCGAGCTACATCATCTCGGGCATCCTGCTGCTCGTGGCCGTGATCTCGCTGGTGTACCCCGGCCTGGAGGCCGGGATCGACTTTAAGGGCGGCACCGAGTTTATCGTCCAGACGGCCCAGCCGATCCCGTCGACCGAGGCCGCCGAGACGCTCCGCCAGTCGACGGGCGAGATCTACGAGGTCAAGGAGTACGGCAACCCCAACTCGCTCTTGGTCCGCACTGCCTCCGGCGGCGACGCCGAGGCCCTGCGCGCCAACGTCGAGCAGACCCTGGCGACGACCTTCGCCGGCTCGAACGCCAGCATCGAGAGCACCTACTCGGTCGGCCCCCGCGTCGCCTCCGACCTGAAGCAAAAGGCGGTGGTGCTGGTCTTGGGCGCCCTGTTCGTGGTGCTGCTCTACATCTTCGTCCGCTTCGACTGGCGCTACGCCGTGGCGGCCGTGCTGTGCCTGGCCCACGACGTGGTGATCGTGCTGGGGCTGTTCGCGCTGCTCCACAACGTGACCCCGTTCTCGCTCCAGATCGACCAGGCCATCATCGCGGCGCTCCTGACCATCGTGGGCTACTCGATCAACGACACCGTGGTCGTGTTCGACCGCATCCGCGAGTACGTGCTGCTGTTCAAGACCGAGAACTTCGCCGTGACGGCCAACCGGGCCATCAACACGACGCTGTCGCGGACGATGCTGACCTCGGGCACGACGCTGATCGCGGTGCTGGTCCTGTTCCTGATCGGCGGCGAGGTGCTCCGCGGGTTCTCGCTGGCGCTGCTCGTCGGCATCGCAGTCGGGACCTACTCGTCGATCTTCGTCGCCAGCCCGCTGGTGGTGATCCTGCGCGACAAGTACGCCCCGGCGCGGCGCGCCGTCACCGCTCGCGCCTAGCTAGATAGGGGATGGAGAGTCGACTCCGAGAACCGACTCGCTGGCCACAACCGCCAGCGGGTCGGGCCTCCTCCTCTCCGCGCCCTATCCTCCACCTCCGACCCCTCCCCCGATGGACATCTCCACCTCCGACCGCGACGGCGTCACCGTGCTCACCCTGGACGGCGACGCCCTGGGCGGCCCCGACGGCTCCGCGATGCACGACGCGCTCCACGCCGTCCGGGGCGACGGGCCGTCCCAGGTGGTGGTCGACTTGTCCCGCGTCCGCCACATGAACTCGTCCGGGCTGGGGATGCTCATCGGCGCGCTCACGACCGCCCGCAGCTCGGGCGGCGACCTGCGGCTGGCGGCCCCGGGCGAGCGCGTCGTGACGCTGCTCGACGTGACCCAGCTGTCGGACGTGTTCCAGTCGTTCGGCTCCGTCGACGCCGCCGTCGCCAGCTACGAGGAGTAGGGGACCGGGGATGAGCCGTGAGCCGTCCCGCCCCGTATCCCTCATCCCTCACCCCTCCCGCAATGCCAGTCTCAGTCGTCATCGGCGCCCAGTGGGGCGACGAAGGAAAAGGAAAGGTCGTGGACCTCCTCGCGCCCCAGGTGGACGTGGTCGCCCGCTACCAGGGCGGCGCCAACGCCGGCCACACGATCATGTGGGGCGACGAGACGTTCGTGCTCCACCTGATCCCGTCGGGCATCTTCCACGACGGCACGTCGTGCGTGATCGGCAACGGCGTGGTGATCGACCCGGCCGCGATCGTCGAGGAGATCCGCCAGATCGAGGCGCTGGGCTACCCCGTCGAGGACCGGCTCAAGATCAGCCACAACGCGCACCTGATCATGCCGTACCACAAGGCGCTCGACCAGGCGCGCGAGCGCTGGCGCGACGCCGAGGCCATCGGGACGACCGGCCGCGGCATCGGGCCGGCGTATGTGGACAAGTTCGCGCGCTCGGGCATCCGCGTCGTGGACCTGTTGGACCGCGACGGGCTGCGCAAAAAGCTGACCGCCGCCATCGAGGAGAAGAACGACATCCTGTCGGCCGTCTACGGGAGCGAGCGCCTGGACGTGGACGCCATCGTGGACGAGTACGTCGAGTTCGACCAGCTCATCGACCCCTACGTCACCGACACCTCGGCGTTCTTGAACGACGCGCTCGCCCAAGGCCAGAGCGTGCTCGCGGAGGGCGCCCAGGGCGCGCTGCTGGACGTGGACCACGGGACGTACCCGTACGTCACGTCCAGCCACCCGACCTCGGGTGGCGCCTGCACCGGGCTCGGCATCCCGCCGACGGCCATCGACCGGATCATCGGCATCGTCAAGGCCTACTCGACACGGGTCGGCAACGGCCCCTTCCCGACGGAGCTGACCGACGAGACGGGCGACTGGCTGCGCGCCGAGGGCCACGAGTTCGGGGCCACGACGGGCCGCCCGCGCCGGTGCGGCTGGCTGGACCTGGTGGCGCTGAACTACACGTCGCGCCTGAACGGCTTTACCGAGCTGGCGATCACCAAGCTGGACGTGATGGCGGGCCTGGACGAGATCCAGGTGTGCACGGCCTACGAGATCGACGGCAAGACCACGACGCGCTTCCCGACCGACCTGCGCACGCTGAGCCGCGCCCGGCCGGTCTACGAGACGCTGCCGGGCTTCAGCGGCGACATGAAGGAGGCGGCCACGGTGGCCGACCTCCCCAAGGCGGCCCAGAGCTACCTCCAGTTCGTGAGCGACCACCTGAACGTGCCGATCACGACCATCGGCACCGGCCCCAAGCGCGAGCAGACGCTGGTCGCCGCCTGACCCGCTGGCGGGCGCGCTCCGCCAGCGGGACCGGGCTAGCTTGGGGCGTGGAGCTACCCGCTACGTCCCGCTTTCCGTCGTGCCTCGACTGCGGCGCCGACCGCGTCGGCCCGTTCTGCCACACCTGTGGCCAGGGCGAAGTGGACCCCGACGCGACGGTCCGCCAGCTGGTCGGGGGGACGGCCCAGGACTTTTTCTCGTGGGACGAGCGGGCGATCCGAACGCTGCGGGTGCTGCTGACCCGGCCGGGTGAGTTGTCGTTGGCCTGGGCGGAGGGGCGGCGGTCGCGATTCGTGCCGCCGCTCCGGCTGTTTTTGACGTTGGGGCTGATCCTAGTGGCATTGGGAACGGCGTATCGGTGGGGCCTCAGCGAAGATCTCCGCCCCGACCGCGCGGCGACTGAAACGGAGGATCGGCTCGAACCCAATACCACGAACGCTAGCTATTGGCTTGGCTATGGAATGGTGCGGCTGGGGCTCAACGCGATCTTGCTGCTGGCGCCGCTCGTCGGGTTCGGCTTCTTCGTGCTGTTCCACATGCGCCGCCCCCGGCTGGCGCCGCACCTGGTCCACGCGCTCCACGTGGGTTGCATCGCCGTGCTCGGGCTGATCGCGTGGCGCCTCGCCTCGCTCGCGTGGCTCGCCAGCGGGCCGAGCCAGACGCTGGGCGACGCGCTCAAACTGACCGACAGCGGCTTCGGAGCGCTCGAAGTCCTGCTGGTCCTGTGGCTCGGGAGCGTGACCGCCTACGCCGCCGTCTCCATCCGTCGGTTCTACGGGACCACGCGCTGGCGGGCCGCCCTGGCGGCGCCGCTGGTGGTCATCGTGCCGCTGGCAGTGCTGTTCGGCGTGGTGGTCGTGATCTATGTCGTCCTCCTGATCCGGTGACGCCGTACCGCACCAGCACGCGCATCAAGCTGGGGCTGATCGTGGCTGCGGTCGCCATCGCGCTGGCGTCGCTGGCCTTCACCCAGCGGCTGGCGGACCGGCTGGAGGCCCAGGACGCCCAGGCCGTCGAGGTGTGGGCACGCGCCATCGAGTACCAGTACCGCGTCTCCGAATCGACGCAAGGCCCGGGGCCGGAGTTCTGGGACGATCTGTATTCCGTTATTGCATCATCGAGCGTGCCGCCCGACCGGCGCCGCCAGCTGGCGGCCGCGCTCGACACGCTCCGCGACGGGCCGCCTACCGACGGCCTCGACTTCGTGTTCTCCGAGATCATCGAGCCCAGCCGCTTCAGCGTGCCCGCGGTCGTGACCGACACCGGCATGACGGCCGCGGCCGTCGCCCGCAACGTGGACGAGGGGGCGGACCTGCTGGCGCTGGCGCGCGAGATGGACGCCGTCCACCCGCCCATCCGCATCGAGGGCTACGGCCAGCTCGTGCACTACGGCGAGAGCCCGCTGGCCCGGCTGATCCGGCTGTTCCCGGTCGTCCAGCTGGGCGTGGTCGCGCTGTTCGTGCTGGTCGGCTACCTCGGGTTCTCCTACGTGCGGCGCAGCGAGCAGTCGAGCCTGTGGGTGGGCATGGCGCGCGAGGCGGCCCACCAGCTGGGCACGCCGCTGTCGTCGATCATGGGCTGGATCGAGCTCCTGCGCCTGGGCGACGCCGCCGACCCCGGGACCGTGGCCGACGAGCTGGAGCACGACGTGGACCGCCTGCGCCGCGTGGCGGACCGGTTCGAGAAGATCGGCTCCCAGCCCGCGCTCGCGCCCACGCCCATCCGCCCGGTGCTGGACCGCGTGGCCGACTACATCCGGCGCCGCGTGCCCACCAGCGCGCCGGTCACGATCACCGTCCGCTCGGCCGACGCGCTGGCGGCCCAACTCAACGCCGAGCTGTTCGAGTGGGTGGTCGAGAACCTGCTCAAAAACGCGCTCGACGCGATGGACGGCACGCCGGGCCCGCACCGGATCGTCCTGACCGCCCGATCGCAGGGCGGGCGCGTGGTGGTGGAGGTGGCCGACACCGGACGCGGCATGGACCGCGCGACGGCGCGCCACGTGTTCCGGCCCGGCTTCTCCACCAAGCGCCGCGGCTGGGGGCTGGGGCTGAGCCTGGCGCGCCGGATCGTGGAGGCCTACCACGGGGGCGAGCTGTCGGTCGCCGAGACGCAGCCGGGCGCCGGCACCACGTTCCGGATCGTCCTCGACAGGGCCGGGCCTCCCCCCGAGTGACTGGGCGCAGGGAGGGCGCAGGGTCCGGCGCCGTCCCCGGCCTCCGCCACCTCGCTAGACGCCGACGGCCTGGCGTATGCGGTCGGCCGTCTGCTCGTCCTCCGTGACGGCGGAGAAGATCATGGCCCGCCGGCGCCACGTCACCACGTAGGTGCCCTCGATCACGCGCGAGTCGACCGGCGTGGGCTCGCTGAGCCCGGCGTAGGTGCCGCTGGGGAGGTCGTAGCTGTCGCCGATCCGGTCGAGCAGGATGTAGTCGTAGGCGAACACCGTGGCCCGCTGGCGGTCCCCGCCCTCGTAGCGGAAGCTCGGCACCTGGACCTCGACCGGCGCCGACGCCGACGACGCACGCACGGTCCCGACCGACGCCAGCCCGACGCCCACGAGCGCCAGCCCCGGCAGGTCCGGGGGCGCCACGGCCCAGCCCAGCGTCTCCAGCACGTAGGCCTGAGCCTCGTCGGGCTGGACCGTCACCAGGTCCGGTCTGAACGTGCGCGCGGTCGTGGTCATCTGGACCAGCACGTCGCCGGTGGCCGTGTCCGACGGCCACCACCGCGCGGCGGCCCACCCGACGGCGCCGAGCACCAGCAGCGCGAGCGCGACCCGGAGCAGGACCGGGGCGCCCGTCCCGGACGGCTCGCCCTGGCTCTGGACCCGGTCGAAGGCCGGGAGGTGGTCCACGTCGCTCATCGGGCGCGCACCGCCAGGCCCGGCGCGTCGCGCGGGACGGAGCCGTAGACCACGCTCACCGGCGCCCCGCGCTCGATGGAGAGCAACCGGGAGGCGTGGCCGCAGTTGACGGCGATCTCGAGCAGGCCCGAGCTGCCGAACAGCGTCAGCGGGTCGCCGGCGCTGGTCTCGGCGTAGGTGCGCGCGTGGGTCTGGATCACCGTCGAGCCGGCGTAGCACTTGAACGGGCGCCCGTCGCGGTGCCCGTCGAGGTCGGCCCGGGTGATGTTGGTGATGCAGTTGCCGAACCGGTCCACGTGGAGGACCATCCCGCCGACGCCCTCGGCGTCGGTGCGGGGGAGCGGCCAGTGCATCGCCGCCGGCGCGTCGACGGCCGTGCCGAGGTGGTCCAGCGGCGTGCCCGAGGCGAGCGCCGCCGCGATCGGGCCGAACACGTCGCGCCCGTGGAAGGTGTCGCTGGCCTCCGGGCGCGCCCAGGCCTCGGGCCGGTCGAGCTCCACCAGCGCCTCGACGGCCTCGCCCGCCAGCAGCGGCAGCACGCCGTTGTCGGGGCCGACGAACCAGTGGCCCCGGCCGTCGAGGTGGAACCGGGCCGCGAGCGCGCGGCGCTCGGTGCCCACGCCCGGGTCCACCACGACCAGGTGCACCGTGTCCGCCGGGAAGCCCGGGACGGCCTGGCGGAGCACGAAGGCGGCCTCCATGACGTCCTGGGCGGGGATCCGGTGGCTCACGTCTACGAACGTCAGCGCCGGCGACACGGACAGCATCGTGCCCTTCATGGCGGCGACGTAGCCATCGCTCAGGCCGAAGTCGGTGGTCAGGGTGACGATCACGGGGGGGAGAGGGCGTGCCCAAAGTTACGGCGCCGCGCCGGCGCGGATTGCTCGGCTATCTTCCCCCGTTCCGCCCCCGCCCGATGTGACCGAACCCGACCCCCCGTCTCCCATCGCCAGCGGCCTGAGCGAGCGCGGCCGGCGCGCGCTCGACGAGTTCGTGCTGCTCTGGGGCGAGATGGCGTCGCACTGGGGCATCAACCGCACGATGGCCCAGATCCACGCGCTCCTCTACGCCGCCGCCGAGCCGCTCGACACCGACGTGATCATGGGGCGGCTCCAGATCAGCCGGGGCAACGCCAACATGAACCTGCGCGCGCTGGTGGACTGGAACCTGGTGCGCAAGACGCACCAGGCGGGCAGCCGCAAGGACTTCTTCGTCGCCGAGTCCGACGTCTGGACCATCACCACGACGATCATCGAGGAGCGGCAGCGGCGCGAGATCAAGCCGGTCCAGCACGCCCTCGACGAGGTGGCGAGCGACCTCCGCGCCGACGGCGCCGGCCCTGACGCCGCGCTGGCGGGGCGCGTCGAGGCGCTGGTCGAGATCATGGAGGTGTTCGACGGCTTTACGCGCGCGCTCCTGCCGCTCGTCCGGGGCCGCAACACCGACAAGGTCCGCCGCGTGACCAAGTTCGCCTCCACGCTGAGACGTGGCGCCAGCGGCGGGGCGTCGTCGTGACCAATGCCGAAACGGGCCGGCGCGGCGAGGACCTGGCCGTGGCCATGCTGGAGGCCAAGGGCTACCGCGTCATGGACCGGAACTACCGGTTCCTGCGCGAGGAGGTGGACATCGTCGCCTTCCAGCCGACGCCCAACGACGACGGCGGGATGATCGTGTTCGTCGAGGTCAAGGCGCGGCGGGGCACCGGCTTCGGCCGGCCCGAGGCCGCCGTCGACGCGGCCAAGCAGCAGGCCATCCTGCGCGTGGCGGAGGCCTACCTCCACGAGCGGCGCCTGATGCCGTCCCCGACGCGCTTCGACGTGGTCGCGGTCCTGCTGGGGGCCGGCGGGCCCGAGATTGAGCACTTCGAGAATGCCTTCGGCTACTTTGTCTAACTCCCCGTCGGGCACCGTGCCGGGCGACGGGCCGCTGGTGCTGGTCCACGGCGGCGCGTGGGACATCCCCGACGCTGTGCTGGCCGACCACCGCGCCGGGCTGGAGCGGGCGCTCCGCGTCGGCCGGCGGGCCGTCGAGGCCGGGCGCGCCGCCCTCGACGTGGTCGTCGAGGTGGTGGCCGCGCTGGAGGACCACCCGGCCTTCGACGCCGGGCGGGGCTCGGTGCTCGACCGCGACGGCCAGCCCCAGCTCGACGCTGGCGTGATGGAGGGCGAGACGCGGCGGTGGGGCGCCGTCGGCAACGTGCGAGGCCTGCCCAACCCCGTCCGCGCCGCGCGCGCGTTGCTGGGCGCCGACGGCCAGGCGCGGCTGCTGGTGGGGGAGGGTGCCGAGCGGTTCGCGGCCGAGCGCGGCCTGCCGGCCGTCTCGCCGTCGGCGCTGGTGGTGCCGCGCGAGCAGGACCGCTACGACCGGCTGCGCGCTCACCCCGACTTTGGCTCGGCCGCGTTCGCCGGCCAGATGGACGTGCCGCGCCCCCCCGCGCCCCAGGGAACCGTCGGGTGCGTGGTGCGCGACGGCCGCGGCCGGCTGGCGGCGGCCACCTCCACCGGCGGCGCCCCGCTCACGCGCGCCGGTCGAGTCGGCGACTCGCCCGTTCCCGGCGCCGGGTTCCTCGCCACGCCCGACGGGGCCGCCTCGGCGACGGGCTGGGGCGAGGCCATCCTGACCGTCCAGCTCTGCGCTCGCGTCGTCGGCGCGCTCGCCGCCCGGCCTCCCGCCGACGCGGCCCGCCAGTCGCTGGCCGAGCTGGCGGCGGCCGTCCGCTGGAGCCCGGAGCCGGCCACGGCCGGCCTGCTCGTGGTGGGCGCGGACGGCCGGGCGGGCTGGTCCTTCTCGACGCCGCGCATGGCGCGCGCGTGGTGGAGGCCGGGGCAGGACCCGGAGGTCCATGTCTAGCGAGACCCGGCTCACCTTCGTCTAGAGGCAACCCGCCCCATCCGGTTGGGCCACCGCCACTTGGCGTCCAAGCCGAATCGTCCGACCGACCGGCTGGGGCCCCGACGTTTCTTGCGAGCGGCCGGTCCCGCCGCTCCGTAACCTCGGGCCTCCCAACGCTCTCCCCGAATGACCCTCCGACGCACTCTCCTCCTGGTCGCGGCCCTCGCCAGCGGCGCGGCCCAGGCCCAGATCTCGACCGAGCGGCCGGGCCTGGGGTCCAGCACGGCGACCGTCGGCGCCCGCGCCTTCCAGGTCGAGGTCGGGGCGCCCGAGGCCGTCCTGGACGCGGACGACTCGTTCTCGGTCCCCGTGATGCTCCGCTACGGCGTGACGCCCGACTTCGAGGTCCGCGTGGCCGCCTCGGCGCTCGACGGCGCCAGCGACGGCGACGGCCTCGATGCCGAGTTCGGGCTCCGCACCGTCACCGCCGGCGTCAAGTTCGCCGTGCCCACCCGCGCCCTCGACCTCGCCGTCATCCCCGAGTTCGTGGTCCCGACCGAGGGCGGCGGCGACCTCACGTTCCAGCTCAACCTGCCGGCGGGCCTGCCGGTCGGCGACTTCGGGCTGACGGTCATCCCCGGCCTGGTGACGGGCGGCGGCTCGACCCAACTCAACGCCGTCGCCGTGCTGTCGCGCGCGTTCGGCGGCACGCTCTCGGGCTACGCCGAGGCCGGCGCGTTCCCGCTCTTGGAGGGCGACGGCGACACGCCGGTCGTCCTCGGCGCTGGACTGGCGGCGCTCTTGAACGAGGACGTCCAGGTCGACGCGTTCTTCGACGCCGGCGTGACCGACGCCGCTCCCGAGCTGGTGGTCGGCGTCGGCGTCTCGTTCCGCATCGACTGAGGCCCGGCTACCCTGGCGCCCTCGGCCCGCGGTTCCCTCTCCTGAGCGCCGGGCCCTCGTCCTACGGGCGGACGGCGCCGGCAGCCACGTCGCTACCAGGCGGCCCGGCGTTTGGGGGCCGCTGCGGGCGTGGCGGCCGGGGCCGGACGCGCCGGCAGGGGGCGGGCCGCGGCCGGCGCGTCTGTGAGCGCCTCGCCCGCGGGGATGTCCGAGGGGATCACGCGCCGAGGCTCGGGCCAGCGGCGGCCCGAGGGCGGCTGGTAGCGCGTCCGGAGCGCCGACTCTGGCCGGCGTGGCACCGCCTCGCCGACGACCTGGGCGGCCATCAACGGCGGCGCCACCGCCGGGCCGCCCAAGACGTCCGTCCCCAGGAAGTAGTAGGCCAGGATCTGGCGGTAGCTCCGGCCGGTCCGGGCCTGCTCCAGCGCGCCGTACTGGCTCATCCCGACGCCGTGGCCGAAGCCGCCGCCCGTGAACACGATCCGGTCGCCCTCGCTCGCGACGTCGTAGCGCGTGCTCCGGACGGTGCGCGGTCCCACGGCGGCGTTGACGGCCTGCCGGAGCTGGCTGCCGGTGATCGACTCGGTGCGCCCGCCGACCAGCCGGACCCGCATCACGCGCCCTTTCCGGGAGCGCTGGGCCACCTCGACGCGCTCCACGCGCCCCCCGAAGCGTGCCGAGAGCGCCCGCAGCACCTGGTCGCGCGACGCCGTGGTGCGCCAGCCGTGGTCCGGCGCGGCGGCGTCGTAGGGGTCCGGGACGCCGCGGAGGTAGGGCACCGGGGCCCCCTGCCACACCGACTCGTTGTCGGCGGTGTGGCCGCCCGAGGACGAAAAGTAGACGCCGTCGGCCAGCTCGCCCCGGTAGGTGAGCAGCTGGCCGGCCGTCTCGGTCGCCGCCCGGCGCGAGGTCGGGGTGACGGGCCCGAGGCCGCGGTAGACCTGGGACCCCTGGTGGTCGTCGAGGTCGTAGCCGGCGTGCTCGCCCCGGCGGCGGGCGGCGTAGGTCCGGGCCAGGACGGCCTGGGCCTTGGCGCCTTCGAGCACCGGGAAGCCGAACTCGCTGGCGACGACGCTGGCCACGTAGGGCTCCATCGGCGCGTGGTTGACCAGCTGGAGCCGCCCGCCCGCGACCGCCGCCGCCAGCCGGGCGGGGTAGCGGTGGTCGGAGCCGCCGGCGCGGACTCGGATCTCGGCCGCCTCGATGTCGACGGTGCGTCCCCGCCGGTCCGTGCCGTCGACCCGGACGCGCACCTCGCCGCCGGTCTGGGACAGGGTGAGGCGCGCGCCGGGCAGGAGCGCCGCCATCGGCACGCCGTCCACCAGGAGCCGGCCGGGCTGGCCTACGACCTGGGCCTCCGCTTGGGACGGCGGGGCCTGGCTGAACAACCGGACCCGGACGGTCGACGCCGGGTCGGGCTGGGCCTGCGCCGAGACGGCGAGCAGGAGGCCGAGGGCCGCGTAGCAGAGAGTGCGCATGTGGACTGAGGGTATCCGGTCTGCAATCGGCGGCCCACCCGTCAGCCCAGACTCAGCGGGCAACATAGGAACGCGAGCGTGCCAAAACCTACGCACTACAAGCTGAGCCGGTCGCGGAGGTCGCGTGAGCGCGCCCGGCTGGCGGTGATCTCGTGGCCGCCGACCAGCCGCAGCTTGTAGCGGCCCGAGAACCACGACACCATCTCGCGGATGGCCGACAGGTTGACCAGGGCGTTGCGGTGGACCCGCATAAACGACGCCGGGTCCAGCCGCGCCTCCAGCGCGTCGAGCGTGAACCCGACCAGGTGGCGCTGGAGCGCCGGCTGGCCCGGGAGGTGGACGTAGAGGCTCGTGATCCCGTCCTGGACCTCGGCCGCGACCACGTCGCGCGCCTCGACCACCACCAGCCGGTCGTGGCCCTGGACCGTGAACCGCTCGACGGGCTCCTGGGCGTCGGGCGCGGAGGCCCGGGCGGTCTCGTCGAGCGTCTCGAGCAGGTCCGCCAGCCGCTCGTCGGTGTCGGTCCCCCGGGCGCGGCGCTCCTCGACGCGCGCCACGGCCCGGTCGAGCCGCTCGGCCTCGACGGGCTTGAGCAGGTAGTCGGTCGCGTTGGCCTCGAAGGCCTGGACGGCGTACTCGTCGTAGGCCGTCGTGAACACGACGTCGGGGCGCTGGCCGGGCCCCAGCCGCTCCAGCACGCCGAACCCGTCGAGCCCGGGCATCCGCACGTCCAGGAACGCGAGGTCGAAGGGCTCGGCGGCCAGCCGCTCGGCCGCGGCGACGCCGTCGGCGGCCTCCTGGACGGGCCGGAGGCGCCCGGCCTCGACCAGCGGTTCGAGCAGCCGGCGGAGGCGCGAGCGTGCGGGGGCCTCGTCGTCGACGATCAGGGCGTGGAGCGGGGTCATGGGGCCTCGATGGGGAGCCGAAGGACGGCCGACGTGCCGGTGCCGGTGCGCTGGACGTCGAGGGTGGAGCGGTCGCCGTAGAGAAGATGCAAACGGTCGGCCACGTTCTGGAGCCCGACGCCGTACGGCGTGCCGGGCACGAGCCCGACGCCGGTGTCCTCGACGACGACCTCCAGCGCACCGGCCGCGCCCCGGGCGCGCACGGTCACGGACCCGCCGCCCCGCTTGCGCTCGACGCCGTGCTTGACCGCGTTCTCGACCAGCGTCTGGACCGCGAACGCCGGCACGGGCACGCCGGCGACGTCGTCGGCCACGTCGACGTCGACCGCCAGCGCCTCGCCGAACCGGGCCTGCTCGACGTGGAGGTAGCGGCGCACCAGGCGCATCTCGTCGCGCAGCGCCACCGACGCCTGGCCGCTGGCGGTGAGCACGTCGCGGAACAGGCCGGCCAGGTGCTCGACGGTCGACTCGGCCTCGTCGGGGCGGTCGCGGATGAGCGCGGCGACGGTGTTGAGGGCGTTGAACAGGAAGTGCGGGTTGATCTGGGCGCGGAGCGCGGCCATCTCGGCCTGGGCCGTCTGGCGGACCATCTCGCGCTCGCGCTCCAGCAGCGCCAGCCGCTCGACGGCCACGGCCAGCTGGGCGGCCACGGCGCGCAGCCGGTCCACGTCCTCGGTGTTGTACACCGACAGCCGCCGGGCCTTGCGGCCGAGGACCAAGAGCCCCACCGGCCGGCCCCGGCCGGTGGTGACGGGGACGGCCACGGCGGCGTCCAGCCGCGCCAGCCGCTCGGCCATGACGCGCGGCAGCGCCGACTCGTTGAGCTCCTCGTTGCGCGACCACACGCGGCCCTCGTCGCGGAGCCGGTCCCAGACGCGGCCCAGCTCGGCCTGGGTGAACGTCGGCGACTCGGGCCGGTACGGCGCCCGGACCCAGCGCGCCTCGGGCTCCTGGCCGGCCTGGAGGAACACGACGGCCGTGCGCGCGCCCAGGGCCTCGCCGATGGCGTCGGCGGCGCCCTGGGCCAGGCGCCCCACGTCCAGCGTCGAGCGGATCTCGTCGCCGAACCGGTCGAGCCGCTGGCGCGCCCGCTGGCGCTCGGTCTGGAACGTGAGCTGGACCCGCTCGCGGAGCGCCGGCGCCAGCCGCTCGGCGACGAGCAGCACCAGCACCACCAGCATCCCCAAGGCCAACGGCTGGGAGCCGCCCGGCAGCACGGCGTCCAGCAGCGTGCCGCCCAGCACGATCACCGTGAAGGCGACCGACACCGTGGTCAACGTGGCCAGGCTGCGCACCAAGAGCGCGTCGAACGGCCCGTGGCGCAGCGTCGCCAGCGACACCAGCGCGACCGGCAGCAGCGAGAACAGCTGGAACCCCACGACGAACCAGGCCGACGTGACCTGGGCCTCGCGCGTGCCCGGCCCCAGCTGCGCCAGCGCCACCCCGGCGCCGACGACGGCGAGCGCGACCACCGCCAGGCTCCCCAGCCGGCTCAGACGCGACGCGGCCTCCCGGCCGGCCGACGGCCGGACGACGGCCAGCCCGGTCGCGACGCCCACGTAGACGCACACGTAGAACAGGATCGGGACCGCGAAGGCGTCCGGCGGGAGCGGCCCGAGGTGGCCCAGGACCGTCGCCAGCACCACGCCGCCGCCCAGCACGACGGGCGGCACCGCCAGCACGACCCGCTGGCGGCCCAGCGCGACGAGCGCGGCGCGCGTGCGCAGGCTCTGGTCGAGCAGCAGCGCCGGGTAGGCGATCCAGCCGCACAGCGCGATCAGCGTCAGCCCGTCGAACACGGCGCCCTGGAGCGACTGCCCCCCCGGCGGCGCGCCCAGCGCCGACACCCAGGCCAGCCGCATCAGGTTGACGCCCACCCAGACCAGCGCGGCCCCGATCAGACGCCGCGCCCGCCGCGCCCGCGCGCTCCGGACCGCCAGCGGCGCGACGGTGAGGTAGGCCAGCAAGTGCAAAAACGCGACGACGGCGAACGCCCAGATCGACGTGACCCACAGCGGCGCCGACAGCGGGTACAAAAACGTGGGGTAGCGGTGGATCCAGACCTCGCGGTCTAGCTGCTGCCCGTTGCGGTCCAGGCTGTAGGTCAGGACCGTGCCGGTCGCGCGCTGGATCTGCATCTCGGCCTCGGCCACGGTGCCGACCGGGCCGACGTCGAGCGCGCGCAGGCGGTCCCCGGTCTCGATGCCCGACCGGGCGGCCGTGCTCCGGGGGACCACGTAGGCCGCCCGGACCTCGCCGCCGGCGTCCTCCCACCGGACGCCGTCGTAGCCCAGCACCGGCGTCGCCAGGAGCGGGAGCCCCACGTCGCGGCGGTACTCCAGCCACCGCAGCCCGAGCGACCCGAGCGGCAACAGGGACAGCAGGGCCAGCAGCGTGGCCAGCCCACCGGCCAGCCACCGGGTCGTCGTGGTCATGTCGGAATCTAGGCCGGGGCTGGCGCGTGGCACCGGACTCCCCCGCACGTCCCATGTTCGTCGACACCCACGTCCACCTCTACCTCGACGCCTTCGACGCCGACCGCGACGCGGTCGTCGAGCGCGCCCGCCTCCAGGGCGTGGACACGCTCCTCCTGCCCGCCGTCGACGTGGGCTCGGTTTCTCAGGCGCTGGCGTTGTGCGACCGCTACCCCGGCGTCTGGGCGATGGCCGGCCTCCACCCGACCTACCTCGCCGACGCCGCGCCCGACGCCCTCGACCGAGTCGCCGAGGCGCTGGCGGACCCGCGCGTCGTGGCGGTGGGGGAGACCGGGCTGGACTACTACTGGAGCCGGGACCACGTCGCCGAGCAGCAGGCGTCGCTGGCCGCCCACGCCCGGCTGGCCGTGGCGCACGGGCTGCCGCTGGTGCTCCACAACCGAGACCAGAAGGGGAGCGAGCGGACGTCCGAGGACATGGTGCGCATCCTCCGCGAGGTGCGCGAGACCGAGCCGGGAGGGGAGAGGCTGCGCGGCGTGTTCCACTGCTTCGGCGGCCCGGCCTGGCTGGCCGCCGAGGTCCTAGACCTGGGGTTTCACGTGGGGTTGGGCGGGACGCTCACGTTCAAGAACGCGGGCGTGCCCGAGGCCGTCGCCGACGTCCCGCTCGACCGGATCGTGCTGGAGACCGACGGGCCGTACCTCGCGCCCGTCCCGCACCGGGGCGAGCGCAACGAGCCGGCCTACGTCCCGCTCGTCGCCCGGCGGCTGGCGGAAGCGCGGGGCGTGAGCGTCGGCGAGGTCGCGTCGGCCACGACCGCCAGCGCGCGGCGGCTGTTCGGGCTGGACGCGGCGCCCGAGTGAGTCGGCGTCCCTACGGCGGCTCGTTTGGTGAGGCGCCCGCAGCTCCTTACTCTTTGGAACCCAATGACCTCAAGCCCCATGCGCACGCTCGTTCTCGCAGCCACTCTCACCTTGTTCGGGTTCGCATCGGGCGGAACGGCTCTCAGTGATGGTGTCGAACTCCGTATTTCTACGCCTAACCACGGTGTCGTCGTCGACACTCTGCCCGGGCAGGATGGGCCCGTCGTCTTGGCCGGCCCACGAGTCTCCATCGTGGTCCCAAAAGGAGTCGCTGTCCATGTCAACGATCTCGACCAGCCTGGCGTGTCCGCGCGCATCGACCGGGAGAAAGGCTGGACGATCTGGGAGGGGAGCTACGAGGTCGAGTTGGTCGAGGGCGACGAAGTCAAGGGTCGGTTCCGCATCCAGGAAGCCACGATGGTCCTCGGCCACTTCGAGCAGGCCGAAGGCTGGACAACGGAGGGCGACTAGGTCTTGTGCGGAGACTCCCAGGGACTGTCGTCCTGAGCAAAGCGAAGGATCTGGACTCGGAGTCGGTCGGCTACCGGGACCGGATTCGCGGCCTGATGCATCGGCACTGAGATCCTTTTCGCAGGGCCTAGCCGACGCCGCTCCAATCGCCGGCGTTCTTGTCTCACGCGGGCGACGGCGCGACCACGTGCCTCCAGCTGATTACCACCGGATCGTCGGAGACCACGGTGACCCGTTATTGGAATCAGGTGCTCACCCAACCTGGGCCACCAGGCCGGCCTCGCTCTCGCGCGCCGCGGCCCGGAGCGCCTCCACCAGCGCGTCGAACTCGGGCCAATCCGCCCGCTCGAACGACACGACGGTGTCGCCGATGCCGGCCGTCAGCTCGCCGTGCGCCAGCCGGGCCGACGAGACGCCCTCGAACGGCGCCGCCACCGGCTCGGCCGCCGCCTGCCACACCGACTGCGGGGCCGCCTGGGCGCCCACGACCTCGACCTGGGCCAGCAGCGTCGTCAGCCGGTACTGCGTGACCGA
The DNA here is from genome assembly GCA_947493945.1 of uncultured bacterium. Classification (GTDB taxonomy): domain Bacteria; phylum Bacteroidota; class Rhodothermia; order Rhodothermales; family Rubricoccaceae; genus Rubrivirga. Next base: position 250,318 of record CANLSR010000002.1, read on the forward strand.
CGCCGCGAGCCCGTAGGCGATCGCGGCGCCGGTCACGAACGGCCACAGGATGGGCTGGCCTTCGAGCGCCGCCGCCAGCCCCACCGTCATCACGGCCAGGAGCGCCAGCGCGACCGGCCGGGCCTGCGCCTGGAGGGCGAGCCACGGCCGCGCCACCGCGCCGGGGTGGTGGACGCTGCGGAAGGTCACGCGCCGCTGGCGGGCGCCGCGGCCGAGCCGTTGGTGGCGCGCTCAGCGATCTCGACGTCCGACGTGTCCTTGTCCAGGAACGGGTACGTAAAGTGCGTGGCCGGCACGAACGTCTCCTTGATCGAGCGGAGGCTGGCCCAGCGGAGCAGGTTCAGCTTGCTCCCGGCCTTGTCGTTGGTCCCCGAGCCGCGCGCGCCGCCGAACGGCTGCTGGCCCACAACGGCGCCCGTCGGCTTGTCGTTGAGGTAGAAGTTGCCGGCCGCGTCCGCGAGCCGCTCGCTCGCTCGGGCCAGGATCTGGCGGTCCTGGCTGAAGACGGCGCCGGTCAGGGCGTACGGGCTCGTCTGGTCCACCAGCGTCAGCAGGTCGTCGAAGGAGCGGTCGGAGACGTGGACGGACGCGACGGGGCCGAAGATCTCCTGCTCCATCGTCTCGTACGCCGGGTCGTCGGCCACCAACACGGTCGGGTCGACGAAGAACCCGTCGTCGCTGCGGGAGCCTCCGCCAAACGCCACCTCGACGCCGTCGCTCTTTTGGGCGCGGTCGATGTAGCCGGTGATCTTGTCGAAGCTCTTCTGGTCGATCACCGCGTTGACGAAGTTGGAGAAGTCCTCGACCGGGCCGACGGTGATGTCCGCCAGCTGGGCCTCCAGGGCCTCACGGACCGCCGGCCACAGCGGCTTTTGGACGTAGACCCGGCTGGCCGCCGAGCACTTTTGGCCCTGGTACTCGAACGCGCCCCGCACGATCGCCGTGGCGACGGCGTCCGGGTTGGCGCTCTCGTGGGCCACGATAAAGTCCTTGCCGCCCGTCTCGCCGACGATGCGGGGGTAGGCCTTGTAGGTGTCCAAGTTCGAGCCGATGGTGTGCCAGAGGTGGTTGAACGTCTGGGTGGAGCCGGTAAAGTGGAGGCCGGCCAGGTCGGGGCTCGCCAGGACCGGGTCGCCCACGTCGGCGCCGTCGCCGGGCAGGAACTGGATCACGCCGGGCGGCATCCCGGCCTCCTCCAGCAGGTCCACGATCACCTGGGCCGAGTAGGTCTGGGTCGGCGCCGGCTTCCACAGGACCGTGTTCCCCAGCAGCGCCGGGGCCGTGGGCAGGTTGGCGGCGATGGAGGTGAAGTTGAACGGCGAGACGGCGAACACGAACCCCTCCAGCGGCCGGTACTCCGTCCGGTTCCAGACGCCGGGCGAGCTCGTCGGCTGCTCCTCGAGCATCTCGCGGTAGAACGCGACGTTGAACCGGAAAAAGTCGATCATCTCGCACGCCGCGTCGATCTCGGCCTGGTACGGGTTCTTCGACTGGCCCAGCATCGTCGCCGCGTTCATGCGGTCGCGGAACGGCCCCGCCAGCAGGTCGGCGGCCTTGAGGAAGACGGCGGCCCGGTCGGTCCAGTCCAGCCGGCTCCAGTCGTGGCGGGCGTCGAGGGCGCCGGCGATGGCGGCCTCGACGTCCTCGGTGCGCGCCTTGTGGAACGTGCCGAGCGTGTGGCCCAGGTCGTGCGGCGGGCGGATCGTCTCGGTCCGCCCCGTCTCGACGCGGCGGCCGTCGACGACGGGCAGGACCTCGACCGTCTCGCCGCGCTGGCGGGCGACCTCGGCGCGGAGCCGCGCCCGCTCGGGGCTGCCGGGCGCGTAGTCCAGGACGGGCTCGTTGACGGGTGAGGGAGGGCTGGCGATCGCGTTGTGCATGGGGTCGGGAGACGAGGGGGACGGCAAAGATATTGGGCCGCGCCCAGTCGGAATGCGTCCCGGGCGCGGATGGGTGGGACGGTTGGGCGGTGCGCCCGATCCCGCCTCCCCGGATCTTCAGGAGCGCGACCGCCAGCGGCCGGCGGCCGTGCCGATCTTGCGGCCTTCCCCCCGCCCGATGATCGGTCCGTTCGAACGCACGTTGGCGCTCCGCTACCTGCGGGGCGCCCAGGGCCGCGACCAGCGGCAGGGCTTCCTGCGCTTCGTGGTGCTGGCGGCCATCGGCGGCGTGGCCGTCGGGACGGGGGCGCTGCTCTTGGCGCTCATGATCGTGCGCGGGTTTAGTCGGGAGATCGAGGCCAAGATCGTCGGCTTCGGCCAGCACGTCCAGGTGGAGAGCTGGCTCGGCGACCCGTTGGTCGAGACCGACTCGCTCCGGCGAGCCGTCGCCGCCGTCCCGGGCGTGGTGCGCGTGGCGCCGTCGGTGGTCGACTTCGCGCTGCTGAGCGCGCGCGGCGGCCGGGCCTCCGGCGTCGACGGCGTGTCGCTGTGGGGGACCGACCCGGCCGACCTCCCGTTCCTGGTCGACAACGTCGAGTCCGGGGCGTTCTCGTTCGCGCCGGACGCCCAGGGCCTCCCCGGCCTGGTGGTCGGGCGCGGGCTGGCGGAGCGGCTGGGGCTGGCGCTCGGCGACCGCGTGGCGGCGTACTCGACGCGGGGGCTGGGCTCGGGCCGGGTCCGCGCCCGGCCGCGCGTGAAGCAGTACTACTTGGCCGGCACGTTCGAGACCGGCCTGGGCGACTTCGACGACCGCTTTGCCTTCGTGTCCCTCCGCGACGCCCGGGCGCTGTTCGCCTACGGCCCCGACGAGGTCACGCGCATCGACCTGACGCTGGACGACCGCGACCGGGCCCGGGAGGTGGCCGACGCGATCGCGGACCGGATCGGCCCGCCGCTGCTCGCGCGGCCCATCGAGGACGTGCACCCGGGCCTGTTCGCCTGGGTCCGGCTCCAGCAGAGCATCGTGCCGCTGGTGATCTCGATCCTGGTGGTGGTCTCGGCCTTCAACATCGTCGGCGCGCTCTTGATGGTGGTGCTGGAGAAGGCGCGCGAGATCGGGACGGTGCTGGCGATGGGCGCCAGCCGGGCAGCCGTCCGGCGCCTGTTCGTGGTGTTCGGGTTCCTGGTGGGCGTGATCGGCTCGGCGCTGGGCGCGGCGACGGCGCTCGCGTTCGGGTGGGCCCAGGGCCGCTTCGAGTTTGTCAGGCTGCCGGCGGACGCCTACTACCTCGACCACGCGCCGATCGAGGTCTCCGGCGTCGACGTGATGATTACCGTTATTGCATCCATCGTCCTCTGCACCCTCGCCGCCTACCTCCCCGCCCGAGCCGCCTCGTCCATCGAGCCCATCCGCACCATCCGCTTTGGCGGGTAGGGGAGAGAGAACAGCGTGTCGCTCCCGACTGGCGGTGCGCGCCGCCAGCGGCGCAGGCCAACCGGAACGTCAGTTGGCCTCACATCCGCGTCTGTCTAGTTCGCACGAGCGCAGCAGGCTCTCCGAACCCCGCCGGCTAGGCTGCGTAGCTCCGACCTCCTCATCTCCAACCCCAAACATGGCCCTCTCCTCCGGCGACGACGCCCCCGACTTCACGCTCTACGACAGCGAGACCGAGCCGTTCACGTTGTCCGACCAGTCCGGCCCGACCGTGCTGCTGTTCTTCCCCGGCGCCTTTACGAGCGTCTGCACCACCGAGCTCAACACGGTCGGCAACGACTACGACCGATACAAAGATCTGGGTGCCCAGGTGGTCGGCATCTCGACCGACTCGCCGTTCGCCCTGGCCGAGTTTAAGAAGGTCCACGACTTCCCGTTCCGCCTGCTCTCCGACCACGACGGCTCGGTGGCCCAGGCCTACGGCGCCAAGTACGACCACGACTTTACGCCGATGGGGCTCGACCGCGTCGCCAAGCGCGCCGCCTTCGTCATCGACGCCGACCAGACCGTGACCTACGCCGAGGTGCTGGACAACGCCGGCGAGCAGCCCAACTTCGACGCCGTCCTGAGCGCCCTCGACGGTGACTGAGGCCACGCCGACGCCGGGCGCCGTCTGGACCGAGCTCAGCCGCCAGCCGCTGGCGGTGGCCGAGGCGCACGCCTTTTTGACCGACGAGCGCGCAGGTGGCACCTGCGTGTTCGTCGGCACCAGCCGGCGCTGGACCGACGGCGTCGAGACCGCGGCGCTGGAGTACGAGGCCTACGAGCCGATGGCCCAGGCCAGCCTGGCGTCGCTTGCCGGCCAGGCGCTGGAGCGCTGGGGCGCCGTCCGCGTGGTGGTGCTCCACCGCCTGGGCGTCGTGCCGCTGGCGGAGGCGAGCGTGGTGGTCGGCGTGGCGTGCGCCCACCGGAAGGAAGCCTTCGAGGCCGCCCGCTGGCTTATCGACACCTTGAAAGACTCGACCCCGATCTGGAAACGAGACCTCGACTAGCATGACCCCCCGCTTCGACTTTAAGGACCTCCACGCGCGCGCCCGCGACCTGCGCGCCCGCATCGCGCTGCCCGAGGGCGAGGACCCCCGCACGGTCCGCGCCGCGGCCTGGCTGGCCGACAACGAGGTCGTCCGCCCCGTCCTGATCGGCCGCGAGGAGGCCGTCCGCGACGCGGCCCGCCAGTCGGGCGTGACGCTGCCGCACACGGTCTCGGTCGTGGACCCGGCCCGCTCCAGCAAGCGGCAGGACTACGCCCAGGCGCTGTTCCAGAAGCGCAAGCACAAGGGGTTGACCTACGAGCAGGCCGGCGAGCAGGTCGCGGACGTGCTCTACTGGGGCGACCTGATGGTGGACGCCGGCGACGCCGACGGCTGCGTGGCCGGCGCGGCCCACCCGTCGCCCGACGTGGTCCGCGCCGCGATCCAGGTGCTGGGCGTCGCGCCGGACTCCGAGCTCGTCTCGTCCTTTTTCCTGATGGTGCTCCCCGACGGGCGGCCGCTGACCTACGCCGACTGCGGCGTCAACCCGGCGCCGTCGCCCGACCAACTGGCGTCGATCGGCATCGACGCGGCCCGGAACCACCGCTTCCTGACCGGGCAGGAGCCCCGGGTGGCGTTCCTGTCGTTCTCGACCCAGGGCTCGGCCGATCACCCCGCCGTCGACGCGGTCCGCCAGGCGGTCGAGGCCGCCCGCCGAAAGCGCCCCGAGCTGGCGGTCGACGGCGAGCTCCAGTTCGACGCCGCCTTCGACCCGGGCGTGGCCGAGCGGAAGGCGCCCGGCAGCGCCGTCGCGGGACGGGCCAACGTGTTCGTGTTCCCCGACCTCAACGCGGGCAACATCGGCTACAAGATCACCCAGCGCGTCGGCGGGGCGGAGGCGTTCGGCCCCGTCTTGCAGGGCCTGCGCCTGCCCGCCAACGACCTGTCGCGAGGCGCGGACTGGGAGGACATCGCGAACGTGGCCACGATCACGGCCATCCAGGCCGGGGCGGTCTCCTAGATCCGTCTTTATTCCGTTATTGCATTGACCATTTCTTGCATCCAGACCCACCCCACGCTCGGGGAGACGGAGGACAACCTCGATGGGGCAGAAGAGGCCGTCCTGGGCGCCGACGCGGATCTGGTCGTGCTCCCGGAGCTGTTCGCCAGCGGCTACTTTTTCGAGTCGACCGAGCAGGCCCGCCAGCTGGCCGAGCCCGCCCCGGACGGTCCGACGACCCGGCGGCTGCACGCGTGGGCGCGCGCGACTGGCGCGACGCTGGTCGCCGGTCTGGTGGAGCGCGCCGGTGACGAGCTGTTCAACTCGGCGGTCGTCGTGGCGCCCAACGGCTGGCTGGGGACGTACCGAAAGACGCACCTCTACTACCAAGAGACGTTGCACTTTAGCCCCGGCCGCGACGGGTTCCAGGTGTGGACCGTCACCGACCGCCGGCGGCGCCCGTACCGCCTGGGCGTGATGGTCTGCTTCGACTGGTTCTTCCCCGAGTCGGCGCGGACGCTGGCGCTAAACGGGGCCGACGTGATCGCGCACCCGTCCAACTTGGTCCTGCCGCACTGCCCGGCGGCCATGCCGACTCGGGCGCTGGAGAACGGCGTGTTCACGGCGACGGCCAACCGCGTCGGGACCGAGTCGAACGGGGACGAGTCGCTGACGTTCGTCGGCCAGAGCCGGATCTGCTCGCCCCGCGCCGAGGTGCTGGCGGAGGCCACCGCCGTAGACCCGATGACGATCCGTGCCGAGGTCGACCCGCACCAGGCGCGGGACAGGGCGCTCAACCTGTACAACGACCGACTGGGCGACCGCCGCCCGGACTTGTACACCGCGTAGGCGGTCGGCCCCACGCTGGCGGTGCGCATCGCCAGCGACTCGCGGCCTCCGCCGGCTGCTGCGCCCTAGAGGCCCGCGAGGGCGCGGCGGATCCGGACCTCCGGCTCGGGGCTGAGGTCGGGCTCGAACGTGCGCCCGGTCAACGTCTCGTACAACTCGACGTAGCGCGCGCTGACTTCGGCCACGAACTCGGGCGGCAGGTCGGGCAGCGGCTGGCCATCGAGGCCCTGGAAGCCGTGCGCCATCAGCCACTCGCGGACGAACTCCTTGGACAGCTGGCGCTGGGGCTGGCCCGCGGCCAAGCGCTGCTCGTAGCCGTCGGCGTAGTAGTAGCGCGACGAGTCGGGCGTGTGGACCTCGTCGATCACCAGGAGGCGGCCGTCGGGCGCGACGCCGAACTCGTACTTGGTGTCGACCAGGATCAGGCCCTGCTCGGCGGCCACCTCCGTTCCGCGCTCGAACAGCGCCAGCGCGAGCTTGGTAGCCTGGTCCAGAACCTCCGGCGCCACGAGTCCTCGTCCCAGGATCTCGGCCTTCGACACGTCCTCGTCGTGGCCTTCGACGGCCTTGGTCGCGGGCGTCAGGATCGGCGTCGGTAGGCGCTCGCTCTCGCGCAGGCCCTCCGCCAGCGGCTCGCCGCACAACAGCCGTTCTCCGTTATTGTACATACGCCACGCATGACCTGCCAGATACCCGCGCACCACGAACTCGATAGGCAACGGCTGACACCGCACGCCTACGGTCACGTTGGGGTCGGGGACCGAGAGCAGGTGGTTGGGCGCCACGTCGGCGGTCCGCTCGAAGGAATACTGGGCGACGGCGTTGAGCACCTGGCCCTTGAGCGGGATCGCCTGGCCCAGGACGTGGTCGAAGGCCGAGATCCGGTCGGTGGTGACCAGCACCAGCCGCCCGTCGCCCAGGTCGTACGTGTCGCGGACCTTGCCTCGGTACCGGTCGCCCAGCCCGAGGTCGGTGTGCGAGAGGGGGGGGGGGAGTGCGGTCATGCTCGGGGAGGGGCCGTGGACCCCCGCTCCACCAGCGACAGGGGGAGCTCCACCTCGACGCGCTCCGATGCGGTACCGTCGAGCCGGGCCAGAAGCCGCTCGGTGGCCAGCCGCCCGGCCGCGTGCATCCCCTGGGACACGGAGGTGAGGTCGAGGAAGCGGCTCAGCTTGAGGTCGTCGTAGCCGACGATGGACACGTCGCGCGGCACCGACAGGCCTTGGTTTCGGGCGAGGGCCCAGGCGCCGTAGGCCTGCACGTCGGAGGCCGCGAACACGGCGGTCGGCGGCTCGGGCAGCGCCATCAGCCGCGCCATCGCCTCCCCCCCGGCCTCTTCGGAGTACCCGGCGTGCTTGGCCGTCTCGCCGGCGACGACTAGGGCCGCGTCGAACTCCACCCCGGCGTCTCGGAGGGCCGTCCGGTAGCCGTCGAGCCTTGGCTCGTTGTTGATGCTCCAGGCGTGGGCCGAGAGCAGCCCGATCCGGCGGTGGCCCTGGCCGATCAGGTACGCCGTGGCGAGCCGCGCGCCCTCGCGGTCGTCCCACCAGTAGGAGTCGAGCCCGTCGCACCGGCTGCCCAGCAGCACGACGGGCGCCTGGAAGCCGAGGAGTTGCTCGGCCACCTCGCCCTCGACGGGCATCGCCATCAGCAGGAGCGCGTCGACGGCGCCGCGGTCGAGGAACCGCTGGAGCGTCGGGTAGGGGTGCGACGACCCCAGGTTGCAGAGGAGCAGGTCGATGTCACGGCTGCGGAGCGAGTCCTTGACGCCCTTGAGCAGCTCGACAAAGAACAGCGACGTGGCCGAGGGGAGCGCCACGGCCACCGACGTCGTGGACTGCTGGGCGAGGGCCCGCGCCGTGCGCTGGGGCTGGAACTGGAGCGCGCGGATAGACTCCTGGACGCGCTTGCGGGTCGACTCGGAGACCTCGCTGGAGCCGTTGAGCACCCTCGACACGGTCGAGATAGCGACGCCGGCCGCGTCGGCGACGTCGTAGATCGTGGGCCGAGAGCCGGAGGGGCGGGGGTCAGGCATGGGGCCGGCGGGGAAGCGCGCTAGGCGCTGGCGGGCGGCGGGGGCGCGGCCGGCAGACCGATCCGCTCGGCCATCCCCTCGACCGGGAGCGCGTGGCGGACGGCGTCGGTGGCGACGCGCTTGGCGTGCTGGAGCGCCTCCTCGACGGGGCGGCCTCCGATCAGGCCCGCCAGCGCGGCGAGGGCGAACGCGCTGCTGGCGCCGTCGGGCTGGGCGTCGAGGAGCGGGGCCTCGTAGAGCGCGAAGTCCTCGCCGTCGTAGTACAGGTCGGCCCAGAGCGGGCCGTCGGTGCCCTGGCCCGGATCGTCGGCGGCGTCGTAGAACCGGTACGGCATCGAGCCGCAGCGGACCACGACGGCACGCGCGCCGCGGTTGTGGATCCGCTGGGCGGCCACCTGGGCGTCGTCGAGCGACGCGATCTCGCCGCCGGTCACCAGCTCGGCGTCGGCGCGCGAGAGCGTGACCAGGTCCGCCACGGCCAGGCGCTCGGCCACGGCGTCGATGCCGCGCGCCGACAGGACCGTCTCGCCGCTGGGGCCGGAGGCCACCAGGTCCAGCACGACCGGCCCGCCGATCTGGTCGGCCACGTCCAGCACGGCGATAGCCGTTTTTGGGCTCCCCAAGATCCCAATCTTGACCCCCCGGATCCCCTCGACGTGCTCCAGGTGCTCTAGTTGGGCCATCACCGTGTCGACGGGCACCTCGGTCACGTCGGTGACGCGCCCGCCGCTGGCGACCACGATGGACGTGCACAACGGGAGCGGCGCGAGGCCGAGCGCGCGGGCGGCCAGCACGTCGGCGGCCAGGCCGCGCTCGGTGGCCGTGTAGAGGGCGCCGAGAACGGCGACGGGCGTCAGGGACATGCGACTGGGGGGATAGACGGAAGCTACGCGGAAGAGGCCGCCCCCCGGTTCGCCTATTTTCCGTTTCCCAACCGCGCTCTACATGGCCAGCGTCGCACTCGAACACATCCGGAAGGTCTACGACGGCGGCTTCGAGGCCGTCCACGACGCCTCGCTCGACATCGCCGACGGCGAGTTCGTGGTCCTCGTCGGCCCGTCGGGGTGCGGCAAGAGCACCACGCTGCGCATGATCGCCGGGCTGGAGTCGATCACCTCGGGCACGCTCAAGATCGGCGACCGTGTCGTCAACGACGTCCCGCCCAAGGACCGCGACATCGCCATGGTGTTCCAGAACTACGCGCTGTACCCCCACATGGACGTGTTCGACAACATGGCGTTCGGGCTCAAGCTGCGCAAGTTTCCCAAGGAGGAGATCCGCCAGCGGGTCGAGGAGGTGGCCCGCGTCCTGGGCCTGGACTCCGTGCTCGACCGCAAGCCCAAGGCGCTCTCCGGCGGCCAGCGCCAGCGGGTCGCGCTCGGCCGGGCCATCGTGCGCAAGCCGGCCGTGTTCCTGTTCGACGAGCCGCTCTCCAACCTCGACGCCAAGCTCCGCGTCCAGACGCGGACCGAGATCTCGAAGCTGCACTCGACGCTGGGCGCGACCATGATCTACGTCACCCACGACCAGGTCGAGGCCATGACCATGGGCGACCGGATCGTGGTCCTCGACGACGGCCACGTCCAGCAGGTCGCGCCGCCCCTGGAGCTCTACAACCGGCCGGCCAACACGTTCGTCGCCAGCTTTATCGGGAGCCCCGCCATGAACCTGATCCCGGGGACGGTCGAGGGCGGGACGTTCCGGTCGGACTCCGGCGACGTTCGGATCGAGGCCGCGGCCCCGGGCCACACCGGGCCGGTGACGCTGGGGATCCGCCCGGAGGACCTCTACACCCCGTCTGTTGCGCCACCAGACCGCCGCTTGAGCGACCCTTTCGAATGCGTTCTAGAGGTCGAGGAGCCGATGGGCAACGAGATCTTCGCCTACGTCCGCACCTCGCCCGAGGCGCAGGTCGTGGCCCGCGTCGAGCCCCAGCCGCTCGGGTCACCAGGCAGCACGCTGGGCCTCCGAGCCGACCTCGACAAGGTCCACCTGTTCGACCGCCAGTCGGGCGAGTCGCTGTCCCACGGCGCTCGGGGCCCGGACTCGGCCGCCGCGTAGAACCCGCTAGCCGCGGATGGCCGTACCATACCCGGACGGGCGCCGCCGGCTGGCGGCGCCCCTTCGTCCTCGCTCCCCGGACCAATGAAAAGGCTCTCTCTGTTGACGGCTGCGCTCGTGCTCGCCGGCTGCGCGTCTTCCGGGTATGGTACGGCCGCGGGCGAGGGGGCCGGCGACGTCCGGCCGCAGGACGTGGTGTTCTACACGTCGGAGGACGACATCGCGGGCGAGTACGAGGTGGTCGAGGTGATCGTCCCGCCGTCGGACCTAGCCCGCGAAGGCTCGGGCTACGACAATGCCCGGATGGTCGAGAGGTTCGCGCGGCGACGGGCCGTCGCCGTCGGCGCCAACGGGATCCTCGTGGTAAGGGCGACCGACCCCGAGGACCGGTCTCGGGCCGCCGCCGCGGTCCGGAACGGGTTTACGCTCGACGGGGACCAGATGGTGGCCGTCCGCATAACGCCGCCGCCTCAGCGCTGACGGTCCGGGTGGCGGGCCACGGGCCTGGCCTTGCCACCACTCCCGATAACCCTTATTATCGAACCGTCTCCAAGACCCCCATGTCCGACCTCGTCTCCGTCCCCACCTCCAGACTCGGCCGCGCCTTCACGGCCCAGTCCGACTTGGTCCCGCTGTACCTGCTCCGGTTCGACCGCGAGAACACGCGGCGGGCGTATGGCCGAGACATCGAGACGTTTTTCGGCTCCCCGGTGGTCACGTTGGAGATGACGTCCGTCGTCACGTTTGGAGACGTCAACGAGGCGCTCCAGTCGCTCGACCGCGACGGCAAGAGCCCGGCGACGCAGCGTCGGTTTGTCGCATCGTTGCGGGGGTTTTTTGCGTGGCTCACAGCCCTGGGGTTTATCGACCTGAACCCCGCCGACCGGCACCTCGTCCGCAAGGTGCCCAGGGGCTCCTCCGACGACCTCATCACGGTCCTGACTCGGGACCAAGCCCACGACCTCCTGGCGGCCGTCGACCTCGACCGCGAGACGGGCCCGCGGGACTACGCCCTGGTCAGCGTCCTCCTAAACTGCGTACTGCGCCGTTCCGAGGCGTCGGGGATGAACGTCGAGGACGTCCGCCAGTCGGGGGCGCACACGGTGCTCAAGCTGGACCGGGCCAAGGGTGGCGCGGGCCAGACCGTGAAGATTCCCACCAAGGTGGCTCAAGTTCTCCAGTCGTACATTTCGTCCCAGGGATACACGTCGGGGCCCGTCTGGCGGTCGTTCTCGACCAACGCCTCTCGGGGCCGGCGGTTGTCGGGTTCGTCCATCTATAAGATCGTTCGCAAGTTGGGGGCGCACGCGGGGATCTCTGAGCGGGTCGGGGCGCACACGCTGAGGCACACCGGCTGCACGTTGGCCATCGAGGGCGGCGCCTCGCTGCAGCAGGTCCAGTCCCACGCACGTCACAAAAGCGTAGAAACAACCATGCGATACGTTCATCAACGCGACCGGCTCTCCAACAGCGCGGCCGACTTTATCGATCTTTAATGGACTACGATCTCATCGTTGTCGGCGCCGGCCACAACGCGCTGATCTCCGCCGCCTACGCCGCGAAAGCCGGCTACCGGGTGGGCGTGTTCGAGCGCCGCGACGTCGTGGGCGGCGCGGTGTCTACGGTCGAGCACGTGCCGGGCTACCAGTTCGACCTGGGCGGCTCGGCACACATTCTAATCCGGCTCACGCCCATCATCGAAGAGCTCGGCCTCTACGATTATGGGTTGGAGTACCTGGAGCTCGACCCGTTGTTTTTCGCTCCGTATGAGGACGGGTCCTCAGTCTACATCCACCGCAGCGTCGACGCCACGTGCGAGGGGCTAGAGCAGCAGTTCCCAGGCGAGGGCGACCGGTACAAGACGTTCGTAGGGACGTGGGCACCGTTTGCCCAAACCGTGCGCAACGTTTTTCTCTCGACGCCGAGTCCGCTGGAGCTTGGAAAGTCGTTCCTGTTCGGCGACTCCGCCGACGTCGACTGGCAGAACGCCCTGTCGGTCATCATGACTCCGTATGGAGAGGTGGTCGACCAGTTCTTTACGGAGGAGAAGGTCAAGACGCCGCTGGTGTGGATGGCGGCCCAGAGCGGCCCCCCTCCTACCGAGACCCTGAGCGCGCCGTTCTTGTTGTGGCACCCGCTGTACCACGAGAGCGGCGTCGCCCGGCCGCGTGGGGGCTCGGGCGGTTTGACCAAGGCGCTGGCCGCGATGATCCGGGCGCACGGAGGCGAGGTCCACACCTCGTCGCCCGTCGACCGACTGGTGGTGTCGTCGGGCAAGGCCCAGGGGGTCGTGGTGGACGGCGAGGTGATCACGGCCCGGGCGGTGCTCTCGGGCACCCACATCCTGGAGACCCTGGACAACCTCCTGCCCTCCCAATACCGACCGGCCGACGCCGACCGGATGCGCGTAGGGAACGGGTTCGGGGCCATCTTGCGCCTGGCGCTCGATAAGCCCGTCGAGTACACCGCGAGCCCCGGGCTCCAGGCCCGGACGGGCCTCCAGCTCGTCTGCCGCGACCGCCAGCAGATCATGGACGCCTACGCCGACTACCTCCGGGGCGACCCGGCGACCGACCCGCCCATCGTGGCCATGACGTTCTCGTCGGTCGACGACACGCTGGCGCCTCCTGGCGGCGAGGTGCTGTGGCTGTGGGCGCAGTACTTCCCGTACGAGATGTCGGGGGGCAAGACGTGGGACCAGGTCGGAGACCAGGTGGCGGAGTCGATCCTCGACGCCTTCGAGGCGTACGCGCCGGGGACCAAGGCGTCGGTGGTCGGCCAGCTGTTCCAGCACCCGTTGTGGCTGGAGCGCGAGCTGGGGCTGAGGAAGGGGAACGTGATGCACCTGGAGATGACCATCGACCAGATGTTCAGCTTGCGCCCGTCCATGAGCCTGAGCGGCTACGAAGGACCAGTCCAAGGCCTGTTTCTAACCGGGGCCAGCATGCACCCTGGAGGCGGCATCATGGGTGCATCCGGGCGCAACGCCGCGCGTGTCGTTTTAAAGTACCTCGACTCTAAACCATGACCGATTCTCAACGACACCGCTACTCGCGCCAGATGCGCCTCCCTGAGGTCGGCGAAGAGGGCCAGCAAAGGCTCGCCGACGCGTCCGTTTTGGTAATCGGGGCGGGCGGCCTCGGGTCCCCGGCGTTGCATCACCTCGCAGCATCCGGCGTGGGCCGAATTGGGATCATCGAATTCGACACCGTCGACGTGTCCAACCTGCACCGACAGACGTTGTACACGACTGCTGACGTAGGCACGCCCAAGACCGAGGCCGCCGCGCGCCGGCTGGCCCTGATCAACCCCGACGTCCAGGTCGACGTCCAGTCCGGCCGTCTCGACGCTCAAAATGCCTCGGATCTGATCGGGGCGTACGACGTGGTGCTGGACGGCTCCGACACGTTCGAGACGCGGTACGTGGTCAACGACGCGTCGGTGTCCACCGGGACGCCCAACGTCTACGCCTCTGTGGGCCACTTTTCGGGGCAGGCGTCCGTACTCGGGGTCGAAAACGGGCCGTGCTACCGGTGCCTGTTCCCGGAACCGCCGCCGGCCGGCCTGATCCCGAACTGCGAGGAAGGCGGCGTGCTCGGCGTGGTGCCGTCGCTGTTGGGGACGATCCAGGCGACGGAGGCCCTCAAGCTGATCCTGGGCATCGGGACGCCGCTCGTCGGCCGTCTGCTCCTGCTGGACGCGCTGGCGATGGAGGTCCGCGAGATCGAGTTCTCGAAGGACCCGGCGTGCCCGGCGTGCGGCGAGCACCGCCAGCCGCTGGCGCCGGCCGAGAGCGTGCGCGAGATCACGGCGGCGGAGCTCCGCGCGAGCGCTGGGGACGCGTTCGCTCTCCTCGACGTCCGCGAAGCGGCGGAGCGCCGGGAGTTTGACATCGGCGGGCGGCTGATCCCCCTGGGCCAGCTCGAGACGCGGGCGTTCGAGCTGGACGACGTGGGCAACCAGCCCATCGTCGTGTACTGCAAGTCGGGCGGGCGCTCGGGGCGAGCGGCGCGGTTGCTGGCGGACCGCGGGTTCGACGTGCGCTCGCTGCGGGGCGGCATGGACGCCTGGCGCGCCTCGGAGCCGGCGTGACCGCTGAACGCGAACTGCTCGTGGTGGCCGGCCCGACCGGCGTCGGGAAGTCGGCGCTGGCGGTCGAGGTCGCTCGGGCCGTGGGCGGCGAGGTCGTCTCGGCCGACAGCCGACAGGTGTACCGGGGCCTCGACGTCGGCACGGCCACGCCGACGGCCGAGGAGCAAGGCGGCATCCGCCACCACTTGCTGGACGTCCTCGACCCCGGCGAGCCCGTCAGCGCGGGGTGGTACGTGCGCGAGGCCCGGCGGGCCGTCGCCGACGTCTGGGGGCGGGACCGGCCGGTCGTCGTAGTGGGCGGCTCCACGCTCTACGTCCACGCCCTGGTCGCGGGGCTTGCCGACGTGCCTGGTCTCTCGGCCGACACCGAGCGCCAGCTGGCGGCCGAGATGGGGTCGGCCGGGGGCGCGGATCGGCTTTTCCAAGAGCTGGCACGGGTCGATCCGGTGGCTGCCCAGACGCTCGACCCGACCAAGAGCCAACGGCTCGCGCGGCTGGTGGGCGTCGTACGAGAGACCGGGCGGCCCGTCTCGGAGCGGTGGGCGGCACAGGGCGAGGCGCCATTCCGGACACGCCTGGTGGTCCTCAACCGGCCGAGGGAAGAGCTGTACGCGCGCATCGAGGCCCGCGTCGATCGCATGATCGACGGCGGACTCGAACGCGAGGTGGTCTCCGTCCTGGAGCGGTGGCCCGACGCGCGCGCGCTCTTGAACGCCACCATCGGATATCGGGAATGGTTGCTCGTCCTCGCGGGAGACCGCACGCGCGAGGAGGCCATCCGCCTCGTCAAGCGCAACAGCCGGCGCTATGCCAAGCGACAACTCACGTGGTACCGGCGGTATCCCGATGCGCTCTGGCTAGACGCCGCGTCGGCCAGCGTCACGCGCGTGCTCCAGGCCGCGTCGCCGTGGCCCCAAGGTTCTGCCGACGGGCGATCCACGCGAGAGCCAGGCCTCCCCCCCACCCAATGACGAGGACGGGCCATTCCACGCCGGGGACGATGTACCCGGTGTAGGCGGCAGATGACCATGTGGCGATCCACAGAATTGGAAGTTTAGTTTCCAATAACGGCAGTGCAAATAGAGCACCCGTCCAGTACCACGGGTGAAGCACGGCGGCGCTGGCGGTAAACCCCAAGACGACGGCTACCAGTGAGAGCCGCATGGACCGACGCGTTCCGTCGTCGGCCAGCCAGGCCAGCGCGGCCACCAGCGCGAAGGCCCCCCCGAGCACGGCGCTGGCGGCCCGCCCTGCCCCGGACCCGAGTAGCGGATACAGCGCGGCTTTGAGGAGGCGGTATGGGGCCGCGTACTCGTCCAGCGTGCCAAAAAAGAGCCCCAGCGACTCCGAAATGTGTGCGGCGGCACCGGGATCCCAAAGGGGAACAGAGAGCGTCGCCAGAACCGCGACCGACGCGAACGCGCCTGCCCACCCGTCGCGCCGCCACGCCTGGGGCAGCAGCGCCAGCGGGTAGAGCTTGACCGCCCCGGCCAGCGCCACGCCCAGAGACGCTAGCGGAAGCGCGTGCCGGCGGGCCGCGAGCGTCGCCGCGAGCCCGAGCAGGACCAGGGCCTCGGTGTGGCCTTGCCCCGCAATTTCGATCACGGCGAGCGGGCTCCACGCATAGAGGGCAGCGGAGGTAGGCCCGACAGTTTTGATCAATGCCATAACGGCAATTAGCTCGGCCCCTACCATCAGAGCCTTCCACACCCACCACGCCGACCGCCAGTCGCTGGCGGGCGAGAGCGCGACGGCGGCCGCGAACGCGGCCTGGCTGGCGGGCGGATACACCGAGTAGTAGTCCGGCGAGTTCATCAAGGCAAACTCGGGGCGGCCCTGCCACGGCTCTAGGGCGGGGTCGGAGGGCCGGTAGCGGTAGGGGGACGTCTCGGCCTCGACGGTCACCAATCCGTCCCACAGGTAGCGGTAGCCGTCGTCCGAGAGCGTGGGCAGCAGCGGGAGCGCGCACAGCCGGAACAGGACGGCGCCCCACAGCACGGCCCGCCTGGAAAGCGGCAGCCGCCAGACGCACCAGGCCGAGGCGGCCGCCGCGACGAGGTGGGCTCCCGCGAACGCCAGCCGCCAGCCCGCGCCGGCCTCCGGCGTCCGGGCCGTCGCGACGAGCAGGAGCGTCAGGAGGACCCCGGCCAGGATGGCACCGCGCTCGGATCGGGTCACGGCCGCCGGCGGAACGTCAGGCGCACGCCCCCTCCGGGATCGACCGACACCGCGTCCGCCAGGCGGCTCAGGATAAAGAGGCCTCGGCCTTCGGTGGCGAACACGTCGGCCGGGAGCCTGGGGCTCTCGAGCGACGCAGGTGGCGGGCCATCGCCCCCGTCGAGCACGCGCACGGTCAGCTCTCCGCCGGCCTGCAAACGGACGAGACGAATCGGACCGCCTGTGCCCCCGTGCTCGACCGCGTTCGAGACGCACTCCCCGACGCTCAGCACCACCCGCGACACGTCGGCGGCCGACCAGTCCCCGCCCTGCATCGACGCCTCGATCCAGTCGCACGCCTGCGATACGGCGTCGGGCTGCCGCGGGATCACGAGGTCAGCCACGTCGGGCGCTGAGGATGGTGAGGGCCAGAAGGTAGCGGACGGCCTTGCGGCGCACGGGGCCCGGCGGGAGTCGGTCTACGAGCGCGCGTACCGCCCGGGCGGCCGGGCGGGCTCCGTGCGCCCACCTCTGGAGCCGTGCCAGCCGGTGCGCCGTCCCTGAAACGCACACCGAGCGGAGCGAGGGGAGGGCCCGGCCAAACTCGGAGGCGTTCTGGAGCGCTTGGTCGAGCGCCCCCACGCCGTGCAGGCGGGCCACGGTGGAGGCGACCCTCAGGCCGCCGGGATCGCGCCGAGCGAGCGCGCACCCGAGCGCGGCGTCCTCGCCGTAGCGGACGTCCTCCCGAAACCGGCCCGCGCGCTCGAACGCGTCACGCTGGAGGCCGCAGGCGGTGGTCACGAAAAACCGCCAGTCGAGCGGGGCGTCGGGGGGGTGGCCGGGGTCGGGGCCGCGGGGGTGGTGGGCGAGGTAGTCCTGGTACGGGTCCTCAGGGCGCGTCAGCACGGGGCTCAGGCGGGCCACGGCGGCGACGGCGCCGGGCTGGCGGACGGCCTGGGCGAGGGCGAGCGCGGCGCCGGGCGCGGGCTCCACGTCGGCGTCGAGGCAGACGACGACCGGGGCGGTGGTGGCCGCGATGCCGGCGTTCCGCGCGACGGATCGGCCTCGGTTCGAGGCCAGGCGCACGAGGCGCGCCGCCGGGCAGCCGCGGAGGAGCCGCTCGATCTGGCGCGCGGTGTCGTCGCTGGACCCGTCGTCGACCCACACCCACTCGTCGACGCCGGCCAGCGCGAGCACCGCGGGCACCGTCAGAGCCACGACCTCGGCGCCGTTGTAGACGGGGACGACGACCGCGATCATGCCGAGTGCCCGACCAGGATGGACTCTAGGGCGTCGGCGGACGCGCTCCACGAGAACCGCGACACGTCCTCGACGGCCGCTGACGCGACGGCCCGCCGGGCCCGGTCGTCTCGCAGCAAGCGGGCGGCGTGGTACGCGAGCGCGGCCCCGTCGCCGACGGGCACCTCGACCATCGACCGACCCGGGTCGAGGTACTCGCGCGGGCCGCGGCTGGCGGTCGCGACGACGGCGCACCCGCAGGCGGCGGCCTCCATCGGGACCAGCCCCCACCCCTCCACGGTGCTCGTGTGGAGGCACACGGCGGCGCGGTTGTAGATCGCCCGCAGCTCGGGCTGCGACGGCCGGACCCGGACGTCGACCCAGCGGGGCAGGCGGTGGGTCGGGGGCCGGGCGCAGACGACGGTGGCCGAGACCTCGGGGACCCGCTCGCGGAGCTGGCGGAGCGCCCGGACGAGCGTCCGAGGTCCTTTGACCGGGTGGCGATGGTAGAGCGCCACCACGTGGGCGCCCCGCCCGGCCGGCGCCCGGTCGCACTGCCAGTCGGACGAGTCGACGGCGTTGGGGACGACGCCGACCACCGGGTGACCACGGCCCCGGAGCAGGTCGGCCACCCAGGCCGACACCGCGAAGCGGACGAGCGGGAGCGCCCACGTGGCCTCCGCACGGGGACTCAACGCCCTCTCGTCCCCTTGCACAAAGTAGAACCCACGTCCCGGGCCGCAGGTGGAGACGGGGTGGGCGGTTTGGTGTCCGGTTGCAATAACGGAATCATACATGTGGAGAACGCCGACGTCCAGCACCGGCGGCTCCAGCACACGGACGCCCGCCGTGGGGAACGGCTGCTCGCCCTCGACCCCATGCCAGGCGTCCCGCGCCCGGACCAGTCCGCGCCGGACCCGGGGCCACGCCCCAGGCTCGCGCTGAGGCGCGACCACGTCCACCCGGTGCCCGCGCTCCGCCAGCGCGGCGGCGTGCCGGAACACGACCGCCGCCCCACCCTGGGGCACGCGGACCGGCGCCGGCAGGACGAAGGCGACGTTCACGGGCCCGTGAACCGTGCGTCCGCTTGTGCCCCGGGCCGCGTCAAAGCACGAGCAGGTCGGTCGGCAGCGGCGTCAGGTTGTCGCAGCCGTCCTCCCGGAGCACGACCACGTCCTCGATGCGGACCCCGAACCGGCCCTCCAGGTAGACGCCGGGCTCGACGGTGACGGTGGCGCCGGCCGGCAGCACGTGCTCGACCTGTTGGGACAGCCGCGGCCACTCGTGGACGTCGAGGCCGACGCCGTGGCCCAGGCTGTGCGAGAACGCGTCGCCCAGGCCGGCGTCGGCGATCACGCTGCGGGCGACCGTGTCCAGCTGGCGGCCGGTGAGCCCGGCACGCGCCGCGTCGATGGCGGCCCGTTGGGCGCGCTGGACGACGGCGTACGCCTCGCGCGCGTCCTCAGCGGGTTCGCCGACGGCGACCGTGCGCGTCACGTCCGAGCAAAAGCCGTCCAGCACGCCGCCCATGTCGATCACCACCAGCTCGCCGGGGTTGAGGGGGCGGCTGGACGGCCGGGCGTGGGGGAGCGCGCCGCGCGGGCCGGCGGCCACGATCGGCTCGAACGACATGGCCGAGGCGCCCCGCTTGAGGTGCTGGTAGACGATCTCGGCCGCGATCGCCTGCTCCGACATCCCCGGCTGGACGGTGGGGAGAATCGCGCTGAACACGTCGCACGTCAGCGCCTGCGCCTGGCGGACCGCCTCGACCTCGCCCGGAGTCTTCGCGGCCACGGCCTCCGCCAGCAGGTCCTTGACCGGCACCAGCTCGGCGTCCGGCACGGCCTCCTGGAGCGTCTCGAACGCGGCCACCGTCAGGCGGTCGGACTGGACGGCGATCCGTTGGGCGCCATCGAGGTAGCCGCGCTCGCTCGCAAACTCGGCGAGCGCGCCCGGCGCCACGGCGACGTCGGCGCCCTCGACTTCGGCCGCCGCCTGGGACGTGTACCGGCCGTCGGTGACGAACCACGCCCCGCGCTCGGTCACCGCCAGCAGGCCGTTGGAGCCGGTAAAGCCGACGGCCCACCGAAGATCGGCCGGGTGCGCGATGACCACGCCGTCGGTGTCGTGCGCGGCCGCGAGCTGTCGGATGGTGTCGATGCGGTCGGTCACGAGCGCGTGGAGTAGTTGGGCGACTCGCTGGTGATCGTGACGTCGTGCGGGTGGGACTCGCGCAGGCCCGCGCTCGTGATGCGCACGAACTGAGCCCGGTCCTGCAACGCCTCGACGGTGGGGCAGCCGCAGTAGCCCATCGCCGCGCGCAGGCCGCCGACCATCTGGTAGGTGATCTCGCCCAGCGTGCCCTTGTACGGCACGCGGCCCTCGATGCCTTCGGGGACCAGCTTTTTGAGGTCGTCCTCGGCGTCCTGGAAGTAGCGGTCTTTGCTCCCGGCCTCCATCGCACCGAGGGAGCCCATGCCGCGGTAGTTCTTGTAGCGGCGACCCTCGTACAAGACCGTCTCGCCCGGAGCCTCCTCGACGCCCGCGAACAGGCCGCCGATCATGACCGTCGAGGCGCCGGCCGCCAACGCCTTGGGGATGTCGCCGGTCTGCTTGATGCCGCCGTCGGCGATGATCGGCACGTCATACTGGCGGGCGGCCTCGGCGCAGCGCATCACGGCCGTCAACTGAGGCACGCCGACGCCGGCGACGACGCGCGTGGTGCAGATCGAACCCGGCCCGATGCCCACCTTGACGGCGTCGGCGCCGGCCAGGATCAGGTCCTCGGTGCCCTCGGGCGTGGCGACGTTGCCGGCGATCACGTCGAACCCGTCGAACCGCTCCTTGATGTGGGAGACCATCTGGAGCACGCCTCCGCTGTGGCCGTGCGCCGTGTCCACCACCACGAAGTCGACGCCGGCCTCCGCCAGCGCGGCGACGCGGTCGGTCGTGTCGGGCGTCACGCCGACGGCGGCGCCGACGAGCAAGCGCCCGAACTCGTCCTTGGCCGCGTGCGGGTGCTTCTTCTTTTTCTGGATGTCCTTGAACGTGATGAGGCCCTTGAGCGTGCCGGCGTCGTCCACGACCGGCAGCTTCTCGATCTTGTGTTCCTGCAGGATCGCCTCGGCGTCGTCCAAGGTCGTGCCGACGGGCGCCGTCACCAGGCCCTCGGTCGTCATGATGTCGCGGAGCAGCGTCGCGTTGTCGGGCTGGAAGCGGAGGTCGCGGTTGGTCACGATGCCGACCAGCTGGCGCTCGCCGTTGACGACCGGGATGCCGCCGATCGAGTAGCGCGCCATCCGCTCGCGCGCGTCGCCGACGGTGTCGCCGGGGCGGAGCACGATGGGATCCAGGATCATGCCGCTCTCGGAGCGCTTGACGCGCCGCACCTCGCGCGCCTGGAGCTCGGCCGGCATGTTTTTGTGGAGCACGCCCACGCCGCCCTCCCGGGCGATGGCGATGGCGAACGCGGACTCGGTCACGGTGTCCATCGCCGCCGAAACGAGCGGGATGGCGAGCCCCAGATTGCGGGTGAGCCGAGTCCCGGTCTGCACCTCGCGCGGCATGGTCTCGCTGCGCGCGGGGACGAGCAGGACATCGTCGTAGGTCAGGCCCTCGAAGGCGATTTTGTTCATGGAGTTTGGGAGTCGAAGGTCGGGGACGATGTCGGGGCGGACTCTGCCAATCCCCAACCCCTCGTCCCCAACACCTAAAAAACAATCGATTTGAGCTTGACGGAACGGCGCAGCGTGTTGACCTCGTGTGGCTCCAGGCGCCGCCAGCGGCCCCGGCGGAGCCCGTCGAGATCGAGGCCGGCGTAGCCGACGCGGTCGAGCAGCACCACGCGGCGGTCGACCGCCTCGATCATGCGCCGGACCTGGCGGTTGCGGCCCTCGTGGAGTTGGAGCCCGATGTCGCGCTTGTCCGTCCCGACAAACATGACGTGGTCGGCGCGCGCCGGGCCGTCGTCCAACTCTACGCCCCGACGCAGGCGCTCCAGGTCGGGCTCGGTCAGGGCTTCGTTGACGGTGACGCGGTAGAGCTTGACGGCGCCGTAGCTGGGGTGCATCAGGCGGTGCGCCAGTTCGCCATCGGTGGTGAGCAGGAGCGCCCCGGTCGTCTGGCGGTCCAGGCGGCCGACGGGAAACAGGGCCGACTTGAGGCGGCCGGGGATCGACACCAAGTCCATGACCGTGGGGCGGCCGCGGTCGTCGGTGACGGTCGTGATGGTGTCCGTCGGCTTATTGAGCAGGATGTAGGCCAGGTCGGTCGGGCGTACGGGCTGGCCGTCGACCTCGACGCGGTCGTCGGGCGCCACCTGGACGCCCATCTCGGTCGTGACCGTGCCGTTGACCGACACGCGGCCGGCCGCGATCACGGTGTCCGCCTCGCGGCGGGAGCCGACGCCGGCGCGGGCCAGGAACTTGTTGAGGCGCATCGGCGCATCGCGCTGGGGCCTCGGCGCCGACTCCGGCCCGTCGGCACCACCAGCGCCCGACTGGCGCTCCTTGCGCTCGGCCTGGTGGCGGCGGCGGACGGAGGCGTCGCCCTTGGATTTTCTAGGCGTCGACATCGGCAGAATCGGTGGTGGGAGGCGCGGTGGCCTCGGTGGACGGCGCGGTCATCTCGGACAACAGCCGAGCGCGCTCTTTGTTGAACGCCGGGTCGGCCAGGATCTCTTCGATCTCGCGCGGGCTGGGCAGCCCGCCCAGGTCGTCCAGGCCGAACTGATCTAAAAAGCGGTCGGTGGTGGCGTAGAGGAGCGGCCGGCCGACGCCCTCTCCCCGACCGGCGATGGTGACGAAGTCGCGCTCCAGCAGCTGGCGCAGGGCGTAGTCGCTGCCCACGCCGCGGACGTGGTCGACCTCGGGCTTGGTGACGGGCTGTTTGTATGCAATAACGGCAAGCGTCTCCAGGAGTGAGCGCGACAGCCGCCGCTCGTCTTCCTTCTCGAACAGCGCGCGCACGAACGGCGCCAGCCCCTCGACCGTCGCCAGCCGTAGTCCGCCCGCCCACTGCTCGATGCGGAAGGCGCGCCCGCCGTCGCGGTACGCCGCGTTGATCCGGCCCACGGCTTCGGCCACGTCCTGACTTGTCACCTCGGCACCCGTCACCTCGCCGTAGACGCGGGCCACGTCCTCGGCGCGCAGCGCCACGTCGCTGGCGAACACCAGCGCCTCGACGGCTTGGTCGAACGTGTCGGCGGTCAGGCTCATCAGGCAGCGGCGGAGAGCGACGGGCCGGCGGGTTGAGCGACGGGCTCGGTCGGCTCGACGGCAAAGTCCATCGGGTCCACGCCGAACACGACGCGGACGGCCTGGCGCTGGGCCAGGTCCAGCACCGCCAAAAAGGTGACGATCACGAACGCCTTGCTGCGGCGCGCCACCAACTGGCGGAAGGCGCCTCCGCCCTCTCGGACGCGCTCCAGCACCCAGGCGCGCTGCACGTCGATGGCGAACGACTCGCGCTCGACGGCGTGCTGGGCCGGCGCGGCCGTGGCGGCGCGCTCCAGGGCACCGCCCAGAGCCGAGACCAGGTCGAAGATCGTGGCCCGGTAGGTGACCTCAGTCGAGGCACCGAGGCGCTGGCGCTCGGCCGAGGCGTCGCCGCGCGTCCACAGCCGCTGGCGCGCCTCGAAGCGGCCCGCCAACACGCCCGAGGCCTCCTTGAACCGGACGTATTCCAACAGCCGCTCGACCAGCTCCGCGCGGGGGTCGATGGGCTCGCCCTCGTCGTCCAGGTCGGGCCGCGGCATCAGCATCCGGGCCTTGATCTGGATCAGCAGCGCGGCGGTGTAGATAAAGTCGGCCGCCGCGTCCAGGTCCACGTGCTCCAGCACGCGGACGGCCTCCAGGTACTCGTCGGCGATCCGCGCGATCGGGATGTCGTGGACGTCGATCTCGTCGCGGCGGATAAAGAACAGCAGCAGGTCCAGGGGACCTTCGAACGGTTCGAGCTGGACGCGGTGCATGGGGCGGCGGCTTTGCCCAAGCTACGCCACGCCGGACGGGCCGACGCGCTCCGCTGGCGGAGGTCGCCAGCGGGCCGAGGTGTCCGGAGGCGCCCGGCTACTCCTGCTCGTCGAGCCACACGCTCAGCGGCAGCGCCTCGTACCTGTCGCCGGCCGCCTCCCGCCGCCCGTACACGCGCCCTGTTAGCGTCGAGCTCAGATCGGGATCGCTCACGCCCACCTCAACGAGGTATCCGTCCTCGCGTACCCCAGCGGCCCGCGCGCGGTTGGAGCCGGCCGCGAACAACCGCTTAAATTCGAGGTACATCTCCGCGTCGCCGGCCTGCCACCGGCCGAGCGCGACCCGAGCGGTCTCCCGGGTCTCGGGGTCGGCATAGATCCGCCGCAGCTCGGCCTCTGTGACGGGCGGGCTCTCGACTCTCTCCCAGGCCGTGGCGTCGATGATCCCGATGATGCGCTGCGCGAGTTCGTAGGCGCCGTCGAAGTCAGCGCGCTGGAGCTGCGGCGTCGTGGTGATCGAGTGTACCACTCCGGCGTCCTGCGAGAGCGCCAGGAAGCGTGTGGGCGGGAAGCGGAAGCGGAGGGAGCCGTCCGTTGCATCTCCCCCATATTCAAAACCGACCGGCTCCTCGATGATAAAGTCGGCGTTGTCGTTCCGCCCCGAGAAGTCGAACGCGTAGCTGGAGGCCGTCTGCACGTCGCGGAGTCGCGCGCCGACCGCCGCGCGGACGACTGTGAGTTCGTCGGCTCGGCCTGTGGTGGAGGTCTCGCTCATGGTCTCGTCGGTATTGAGAAGCAGGGCTAGGGCGCACCCACTAGTGAGTAGGGTTAGGAAGACTGCGACGAAGACGGGCCTTCTCGGTCGTGCCATGAGCGCCTCTCTGGCTCAGTGGATCAGCCTGGCGATCCGGGTCATCGTCTGCCCTTGCCAAGCGACTCCCCGACTCTCGAACGCGTCCATCAGCGTCCCGTAGTACGCCACGCGGTCATCGGCTGCGGAGATGTCGCCCCGGAACGGGACCTTGTCGCCGTCGCACTCGGCCGAGAGCACGATCTCGGGCTTCTGCGCGCCCATCATCCGCCCGAGTGGCCGCTTTGCCCACCACTGGTTCCGCTCGAACGTCTCCACCACCTCGGGGTCGTCGTAGATCCGTGCCTGGACGATCTCGAACTGCTCGTACTGAGCGATCTGATCGGCACCGCTCCTGATGCTCTCTGGTGTACCGCGGCTGATCTGTTGCAGAGCACTTCTGACACCGCCGGGTATGCCCCTGCCGTTGGGCCTCGCGTCGCCGCACCGGGTGATCTCGTCGAGCCCGTGCTTCTCGTAGAAGCGCATCGGCGGGTAGACGTCTTCGAAGATCAGCTCGTTGGTGTCGGCCAGCGCTCGGTAGGCGACCTCGGCGTCGTCGGGCCCGGGCGCCAGGAGTCGGCCATCTCCTTGGCGTCGTCCATCGCGCAGCCGGCCTGCCGGGAGACGATGGCCGCCAGCCCGCCCCACGTCAGCGACGGCTCGCGGCGGTAGAGCTGGGCGTAGGCCGCCGAGATGTGCCGGTTGCGCGTGATCGGGTCCGCGTCGCCGCCGTGCGCGAGCACCGCCTCGACTTCGGCGTCGATGGCCGCCCAGGCGTCCCCGCACCGGAGCGGCCCGGGCACGGCGGGCGCCGCCGGAGCAGCCTGTGCCAGAGTGAGGGCGTCGGCGGCCGGCCCGGAGTCTGCCAGCTCTGGCGCACCTCGCGGCGCGCCCACAGCCGACGAGCCCGTCCGGCGGGGCTTGCGCCACATCACGGCGGAGCGGCGCGAGACCAGGCCCACCGCGCGCTCGCGCACGTCGCGGTCCGAGAGCCGGTGGACCTGCTCCAGCGGAGCCTCGGACTTTAGGAGGCTGCGGAGCGCGGACCGTGGCCCGTGGGACCGGCTGGCCCCCTCGATCACGCGGCGCACCTCGTGCCCGCCGGCGACGCCCACACGCTCGAACCCGTCTGACGGGGCCCGACTCGCAGACGCGCCCGTGGTGATGCGGTAGTCGTAGGCGAAGTCTTCGAGCCGGTACGTCATAGACCCAGCGTGGGCGGAGGGACCATAGTACGACGCGGGCCGCTGGCGGCGCCCGCCGCCAGCGGGTCGGGCGGCGGCGGGCCTAGGGTCCGTCCGGCCTCGACGCGGCTAGCTGGAAGCGCGCCTCGACGGCGCTACGCGCGCTCCCGCTGGCGGAACCAGTCGACGGTGCGCTCCAGGCCCGTGGCCACGTCCACCTCGGGCGTCCAGCCGAGCTCTCGCTGCGTGTGCGAGTAGTCCAGGACCGAGCGCTCCTGCTCGCCCGGCTTGGCCGGCCCGTGGACCTCGTCGGCGCCGGCGCCGGTGTGGGTGTTGATGTGGCGGAACAGCTCGTTCACGTCCGTCTCGACCCCGGTCCCGACGTTGAACACACCCGAGCCGTCGGCCGCGAGCGCGGCGACGAAGGCCCGCACGACGTCGCCGACGTAGACGTAGTCCCGCGTCTGCCGGCCCTCGCCGTTGATCGTCACCGGCTCGCCGCGCAGCAGGCGCTGGGCGAAGATGGCCACCACGCCGGCCTCGCCGTGGGGGTTCTGGCGCGGCCCGTAGACGTTGCCGAACCGGAGCGCGGCGGTCTCGATGCCGTACGTCTGGTGGTAGAACCGGAGGTAGTGCTCACTCACCAGCTTAGTGATGCCGTACGGCGACATCGGCCGCGTCGGGTGGGTCTCGGGCTGGGGGCCGCCGCCGTTGACCTCGGGGTCGGGCTCGCCGTAGATCGCGCCGCCGGTCGAGGCGAAGGCGACTTTCTCCAACCCGTGGTCCTTGCCGGCCTCCAGCAAGTTGAGGAAGCCGAGCACGTTGACGTCGGCGTCGAACGTGGGGTCGGCGACGGAGCGGCGCACGTCCATCTGAGCCGCGAGGTGGCACAGCGCGGCGAACCGGTGCTCCTCGACCAGCGCCGCCGCGGCGTCCGAGCGGATGTCGAGCTCGTGAAAGGTCGCCCCCTCGGGCACGTTCTCACGCACGCCGCCCGACAGGTCGTCTACGACGTGGACCTCGCAGCCCTCCGCCACCAACCGGTCGGCCACGTGGGAGCCGATAAAGCCGGCGCCGCCGGTGACGAGAACTTTTTTGCCTGCAAAGGGGAATGCCATGAGTGCGGTGCGGGTGGTCGGGCCGCTGGCGGTCGGTGCCGCCAGCGGCGCGGGGTGTGACAAAGTCGAGGGAGGCGCGGAGGGACCCCGTCGGTCAGGGCGCGTCGGGGGGCCGCGGCTAGGCCGCGGGGAGCAGGGCGACGGTGCTCATCCGCTCCGGCGCGAACAGCTCCTCGGCCACGGCGCGCACGTCGTCGGCCGTGACGGCGTCGATCTCGGCGACGACGGCCTCGACCGGGACCACCTCGCCGTAGGTCAGCTCCACACGCCCCAGCCGCTGCATCCGGTTGGAGGTGCTCTCCAGGCCGAGCACGATCGAGCCCTTGAGCTGGTGCTTGGCGCTGGCCAGCATCCGGGCGCTGACGGGCGCCTCGGCGAGCTTGAGGAGCTCGCGACCGATCAGCACCTTGGAGCGCTCGATGCGCGAGGCGTCGGTGCCGATGTAGACGCCGAAGTCGCCGGAGTCCTGCTGGACGTTGACGAACGAGTAGACGGAGTAGCACCAGCCGTACTTTTCCCTGATGTTCTGGTTGAGCCGGCTCGACATGCCGCCGCCCAGGATGGTGTTGAGCACCGACAGCGTCGTCCGGCGCGGGTCGAGCGCCCCGAACGCGCGCGTGCCCATCACTAGGTGCGCCTGCTGGATCGGCCGGGTGGCCTCCAGGTCGGCCGGGGCGTAGTCGCCGGCCGGCCGGCGCTCGGCGGGCTGGCGGGCGCGGTCGAAGCCGGCGAGCAGGGCCTCGACCCGGCGGACGACCTCGGTGTGGCGCACGGCCCCGGCCACGGACACCACCAGCCGGTCGGGCACGTAGTGCCGCCCGATGTAGCGCTCCAGGTCCTCGCGCGTAAACGAGCGCACGGACTCGGGCGTGCCGATGATGGGCCGGCCCAGGGGGTCGCCGGGGTAGACGGCCGCCTCGTAGAGGTCGAACACGTGGTCCTCCGGGGCGTCCTCGTACATCTTGATCTCCTCCACCACCACGTCCTTCTCCTTCTCGATC
Organism: uncultured bacterium; assembly: GCA_947493945.1. GTDB lineage: Bacteria > Bacteroidota > Rhodothermia > Rhodothermales > Rubricoccaceae > Rubrivirga. The sequence goes on from CANLSR010000002.1 coordinate 278,224, forward strand.
TCCTTGGCCGGCAGCGTCGGCTGGGTCACGAGGTCGAGGACGGTCTCGAGCGCGCGGCCCAGGTGCTCGCTCAGCCCGCGCGCGTAAAAGCAGGTGTGCTCCTTGGTCGTGAACGCGTTGAGGTAGCCGCCGACGGACTCCATCCGCTGGTTGATGAGGTACCCGCGGCGGCGCTGGGTCCCCTTGAACACCATGTGCTCGATAAAGTGGGTGATGCCGGCCTCGGGCTCGGTCTCGTCGCGGCTGCCGGCGTCCACCCAGGCGCCGACGGCCACGGAGCCGACCGACGGGACGGTCTCGGTGAGCACGCGGACGCCGCTGGGCAGCTCGGTCCGCTCGACGGCGGGGGTCAGGAGGTCACTCATAGGACGCTCGGTATCCCGCGCCCCGGACGCTGTTCCGCCGCCGCGCGGTCTTCGCGAGCGCCTCAGCGGGCGGCCGTGCGCGCCGCTGCGAGCCCGGCCAGCGACTGGCGGCGGCCGGGCGCACGCGCGAGCGCGGCCTCGAAGGCGGCCTCGGCCCCGCCCAGGTCGCCGCCCTCCAAGAGCGCCCACCCCAGGGCCTCGTTCGATGGGACGACTGGCGACGGCGGGCCGAAGGTGAGCGGCGCCGCGTTCTCGATCTCTGCCGCCGCGCGGAGCCTCGCGGTGCCCGCCCTGGAGTCCCCTTCGCCGATCAGGACGAGCCCGTCGAGCACGAGGGCCGCAGACCGGGCCGCCCACGACGGGTCGTCGTCCGCCTCGACGGACGCCGCCAGTCCGTCGGCCACCGTCCGAGCCAGCGTGTTCCGTCCGGACCTCACGGCCAGCCACCCCGAGGCGGTCTCCTGGATGGCGACCGTGTTGAGGCCCACGCCGTCGGGGTCGATGGGCCTCCAGTCCCCCGGCTCGTCGAACGCGACCGCGTGCTGGGCCCCGATCCGCACCACGTGCGCCTGCGCGGTCGTCCCTCCCGGGTCCTCGTCCGCGAGGCCGTGTGCGAGGGCGAGCAGCTCGGCCGCCGCGCCGGCGTCGTCGAGCTGGGTCGCGGCGTAGTGCCACCACCAGAGGGCGTGCCAGCCGTGCCCGTTGAGGGGCTCGCCGCGCCGGTCGGTGTTCGCCTTGGCGGCCCCGAAGCTCCGCCGGTTCATCGAAGCCACCTCGTCCCACATCCCGAGGGCTAGATAGATGTGGCTCGGCATGTGGAGCGCGTGGCTCGCCGCCGGCGCCACGTCGGCGTAGACGCGGGCCGGGCGCAGGCCGAGCGGCGCGTGGACCGGGTCGTCGTAGGCGTGGACAAGGTAGTGGGCCGCGCCGGGGTGGCGCGGGTGCTCGTCGAACACCTCCTCGGCGACCGCCGCCGCCTTCATGTAGGTTGAGAAGTCGCGCCCCTCATGTGCCGTCCCCAGAAGGGCGAGCGCGTAGAGCGTGCGGGCGTCGGGGTCGTCGGGGTAGCGCTCGGCCAGCTGGCGCATGGCCTCGGCGTAGCGGTCGTCGCGCGCCTCTTTGGTGCCGGCCGGCGGGGCGTCGTCGTCGCCGAACAGGACCGCGAGCGTGGCGAGGTAGGCCCGCTCGCGGTCGGTGGCGCCTTCGCCGGTCACGCCCGCCAGCGCGGCGCGGGCGGCGTCGAGGTCCTGCCGCTGCCAGACCGGGTGGTGGTGCGTCATGGCCTCGCCCCAGGCGGCCATCGCGAACCCGGGGTCGACCTGGCGGGCGCGCTGGAAGGCCTCGCGGGCGTCGTCGTACTCGAAGCTGTGGAGCAGGAGCAGGCCGCGCAGGAACGGTCCCTGGGCCGCTGCCGCGCCGGAGTTGGCGGACGTGGTCTCCCCCAGGCTCGGCTGGGCCAGCGCGGGGGCGGCGAGGACGAGCAGGCACAGGGCGAGGGAGCGCATATCGACGGCGGGGAGGGTCGGGCTCAAGATCGGTCGGGCTCCGGGCCCCGGCCTACCCTGCGGCCGGTGGGGTTGCAGTGGCGTGGGTATTTCATACCATGCAATAACGAACATTAGACTAAACGCCTGCCCCGCTGGCGGAGGCCGGGCGCCAGCCGAGCGAGCAACGCAGCCGGGGCGACACAAAAAGCCCCGCCTGCCAGGAGGCAGACGGGGCGGACAAGGAACGGCCGGGCCGTTACGCCTTCGCCTTCTTCTTGGTCGACGGCTCCGCCGAGGCCACGGCGCCGTCACCGGCCGCGCCGTCGGGGCGCGGGATGTAGGGCGCGCCGTCCTCGGGGAACTGCTTGATAAAGTCCTCCTGGACCGGGTGGCCGGTCCCCTTAGCGACCGGCGACGACTCGTGGACGTAGAAGTCGGCGTTGGGCAGCGTGGCGACGTACTCGAACGCGGCCGCGGCGGCCCGCTTCATCGAGTCGTCCGAGTTGACGTGGAGCGCGCGGACGTTGGCCTGAATGCGCTCGTGGGCCATATGCATAAAGTGCAGCCCGGCCAGCCGGTCGCGGTCCCACTCCGGGCCGCTCGCGCCGTCCGCCAGCTGGCGGTCGAGCTTGGAGAGCACGCACGACCAGGCGAACATGAGCGTCGCGTTGTCGGCGAAGCGGGCCTGGGTGGCCTGGGCCGTCACGATGTCCTCCTCCATCCGCTTCGAGACCAGCTTGAACTCGCGCGTGTGCGTCTGGACGTGCGAGGCGAGCCGGTCGGCGAACGACCGCAGCGACGGGTGGACGCGCGTGACCTCGGGCTTCGACACCTTCTTGCCCAGGAAGATCTCGGTCGCCAGCGGCGTGCCCTGCTTGATGGTCGACGGCGTGAAGGCGCCCGACAGGATGCGCGAGACGTTCTCGCCCACGGTCTCGTCGTCGCTCCACTGGACCGTGTTGAGCACGCCCAGCATGTACTCGGCGAGCTGCTTGCCGCCGTAGGCGAACACGAACGCCTGCATGACCTCGTTCGAGCCCTCGACGATCCGGTGGATGCGGTTGTCGCGCCACAGGCGGTCGAACTCGTTCTCGGTCACGTAGCCCTCGCCGCCCATGATCTGCATGGCCGAGTCGATCACGTTCCAGCCCTCCTCGGAGCAGAACAGCTTGCACGCCGCCGTCTCGACCATGATGTCGGAGTCGTGGCGGTCGAGCATCCCGCACACCTCGTAGAGCATCGCGTCCATGCCGTAGCACAGCGCGTGCATCTCGGCGACGCGCTTCTGGACCAGCTCAAAGTCGGCCAGGGGCCGCTGGAACTGGTAGCGGGTCTGGACCCACTTGGTGGCCTGCTCGGCGGCCTGCTTGGCGGCGCCCGTGACGCCGGCGCTCAAGGTGCAGCGGCCGTAGTTGAGGCACGTCAGCGCCACCTTGAGGCCCTGGCCCTCGCGGTGGAGCAGGTTCTCCTTGGGCACCTTGACGTTCTCGAAGCGGATGCGCGCCTGCCACGTGCCCCGGATGCCGGTCTTGGAGCGGTTCTTCTGGAAGAACGTGACGCCGTCCATGTCCGGCGTCACGATCAGCGCCGAGACGCCCTTCTTGGTCTTGCCCGTCTTGGGGTCGGTGACCTGCTGGTTGGTCATGACCGTCAGCAGGCCGGACAGCGCGCCCGAGGTGATCCACTTTTTCTCGCCGTTGAGGACGTAGACCTGCTCCTCCTCGTCCCACACGCAGTTCGTCTCCTGGCCGGCGGCGTCCGACCCGACCTGGGGCTCGCTCAAGCAGAAGCCGGAGAGCTTCTCGCGCGCCACCATCGGCAGGAACCGCTCCTTCTGCTCGTCCGAGCCGAACAGCATGAGCGCCTTGCAGCCGATGGACTGGTGGGCCGAGACCATCACGGCCGACGAGCCGCAGCGGCGGCCGAGCGCTTCCAGCACGCGGTTGTAGCTGGCCACGCCCAGGCCCAGCCCGCCCCACTCCTCGGGGACCGTCATGCCCATCACGCCCATCTCGAACAGGCGGTCGATGACCCACTCGGGGATAAACTGCTCCTGGTCGATCTGGATCGCCGGGTGCTCGGTGTCGAGGTACTCGTTCAGCTCGTCGAGCAGCTTGTCCGTCTTGGCCTTCTCCGAGGGCGAGACCTCGGGGTACGGGAACACCAGCTCCTCGCGGATGCGGCCCCAGAAGAGGTTCTTGATAAAGCCCATGTCCTCGGGCTCCGGCCCGAACATGGTCTCGGCCTCTTTGATCATCTGCTGGTCGCGGGCGGAGACGCCCTTCATGGAAGAGAGAACGGACATGGTATCTGGGAAGCTGGGAAGGTGGAAGCGCTTTTGGAACGAGCCAGCGTAGCACCGGGTCCCGGCCGCGGTTGCCCCGGTGCGAAGGCCGAGCGAGTTTCCGGGATGCCCGACCTCCCCGCCTCCCCGCCGGCGCCCGGCGCCCTCCCCTCGTTGGCTCCGCCGACCTCACGGTTCTCCGCCCGACTGGCGGAGGCGGTCCGCCAGTCGGGCGCGCCGGTGTGCGTCGGGCTGGACCCCGACCCGGAGCGGTTGCCGGCCTCTTTAGGTGGAGGTGCCCAGGCGGCTGAACAGTTTTGTATTGCAATGACGGAATCGTGCGCGCCGATGGCCGCCGCCTTCAAGCCCAACCTGGCCTTCTTCGAGGCCTACGGCGCCGACGGCTGGCGGGCGCTGGAGCGCGTCTGCGACGCCGTCCGGCAGTCCGGCCGGCTCCTGGTGCTCGACGGCAAGCGCGGCGACATCGGCAACACGGGCCGGCGCTACGCCCACGCCCAGTTCGACCGGCTAGGCGCGGACGCGGCGACGGTCGCGCCCTACATGGGCGCCGACAGCCTGTCCCCGTTCCTGGAGCACGCCGGCCGGTGCGCCTTCGCGCTCGTCGCCACGTCCAACCCGGGCGCGCTCGACCTCCAGCACCGCCAGCTGGGCGGAGTGCCGCTCTATCGGACCGTCGCCGACCTGGCCGTCGAGACGGCGCGCGGCCTGCCGGGCGAGGCCGGCTTCGTCGTCGGCGCGACCCGCCCCGAGCTGCTGGCGGAGTTGAGGGCGGCGCACCCCGGGGTCCCGTTCCTGGTGCCGGGCGTGGGCGCCCAGGGCGGGTCGGGATCGGATGTGCTGGCTTGCAATAACGGCGGACCGATCTTGGTCAACGCCAGCCGCTCGGTCCTCTACGCCTCGTCGGGCGCCGACTTTGCCCGGGCCGCCGCCGACGCCGCCGCCCGGCTGGCGGAGGCGCTGAGCGGCTGACCGCGGACGGCGGCGCGCACGGGCGGCCCGTCTAAGTGCGGGCCGGGCTGCAGGCCGAGTCCGGGGCGCTGTAACCTTCCCAAACCGGCCAGCGTCGTGGGAGGGCACCCTGCACGTCCATGTCCCCCGACGCCCTCGTCCGCCAGCACGCCGACCTCGTCTACCGCGTCGCCTTGCGGGTGACCGGCACGCCGGCCGACGCGGCGGACGCGGCCCAGGAGGCGCTCGTCAAGGTCTGGCGCGGCATCGCCGACGTCCACGCCGAGCGCCAGCGGGCGTGGGCGGCGCGCGTGGCCCGCAACGCGGCGCTCGACCTGCTCCGCCGCCGCGCCGTGCGGCCCGCGCCCGGGCTGGCGGAGGCCGTCCGCGAGCCGCACTGCGCCCGACCCCTCCCCGACGCCGACGCCGAGACGGGCGAACTCCGCGCCCAACTGTCGCGCGCCGTCCACGGGCTCGACGAGCCGTACCGCTCCATCCTCGTCCTCCGCGAGATCGAGGGGCTGGCCTACGCCGAGATCGCCGACGCCCTCGACCTGCCCCTCAACACGCTCAAGGTGTACCTGATGCGCGCCCGCCGCCGCGTCCGCGACGCCGTCGCCGCCTCCGCCCCCGAGCTGGTCCCATGACGATCCGCTGCCCCCACCTCGACGCCTACCTCGACGGCCAGCTGTCGGCGGCCGACGCCCAGGCCTACGAGGCGCACGCCCTCGGCTGCCCCTGGTGCGCCGCCGCGCTGGCAGCGCCGCTGGACCCAGCGTTCTCGGCCGGCGGGCCGGCGGACCTGCGCGCGCTCGCCGACGTCGGCTGCCCGCCCGACCTGCTGGCCCACGTGCTGGACGCGCCCGACGCGCCCGCGCTCTTTGCCGACGGCTTCCGCCAGCTCCGCGCCGAGTCGTGCCCGCCCGAGGTGATCGAGGCCGCGCTGCGAACGGCCCGGCGGGCGCCCGACCGCGGCGCGCGCCCTGCACGCCGGACGGTGCGGCAGGTCGCGGCCTGGACCCTCGGCCTGGCCGCCGCGCTGGCGGTCGCGGTCGGGCTGTGGCCCCAAGCGCCGGCCCTCGACCCGGCCGGGCCGGCGGTGGCGGTCTCCGCGCCCGCGCCGGACGAGGCGCCGGCCCCCGAGCCCGCCCCGGAGTCGGTGCCCACGCCTGACGAACGGCCACAGGCCGCCGCTCTCCCCTCGCCGCAAGCGCCCGATCCTCCGGCGGCGACCGCCGAGCCCGCGCGGCCCGCGCCACCGCCGACGCCCACCGCCAGCGGCACGGCCGACGACCCGGCGGCTCCGCCTCTGGACGCCCTCGCCGCCGGCCCCGACACTCCAAGCGACGACCTCCCCACAGAGGCCGAGATCGCGGACGCCCGGCGCGACCTCGCGCTCGCCTTCCGGCTGGTCGACAAGGCCCAGACCCGCGCCCGCGACGCCGTTCGTGACGAGGCCGGGGCCCTATCTGAAACGCTCGATTTTACCCTTCCCTTCTAACCATGCGACCTCTCCTTTTATGCGCCGCGGCCGTCGTGCTGCTCGCCCCGCTGGCCCACGCCCAGCCCGTCTCCACGGCCGACCTCGACGCGATGTTCGGCGCCGAGCCCCAGGTCGAGGTCAACCTCCGCGGGTCGCTGCTGCGGCTGGCGGCCGAGGCCGCGCGCGAGAGCGAGCCCGAGGCGGCGACGATGCTCGACGGGCTGCGGGCGGTCACCGTCCGCATCTACCCGGCCGCCGCCGCGGGCGAAGCCGACGCCGTCCAGGCGTTCTCCGACGTGGCGAGCCGCTTCGAGTCCGACGGCTGGTTCACGCTCGTCCGCGTCCGCGCCCAGCCGGACGACGCCGAGGACGGCGACGTCTGGGTGTTCGTCCGCGAGTTTGGCGACACGTTCGAGGGCATGGCCGTGATGGCCATCGACAAAGACGAGGAGACGGCCGTGTTCGTCCACATCGACGGCACCATCAACCCGGCCCAGGTGGGCGAGCTGAGCCGCCGCTTTGCCCGCGTCGACCTGGACGACGACGACGCCAGCGACGAGGACCCCAGCGACGACGAGGCCGACGATGGCCAGTAGACGCGCCCTCCTCGCCCTGCTCGTCGCGACCGCCAGCGGCTGCGTGTCGCTCGAGATGAACCGGCTCAAGCGCCACGTCGAGCGCGAGGTCGAGGCCGACGGGCAGGCCGAGGTCGGGCGCGGCATGGCCATGTCGTTCGGGTGGGGCACGTTCGCGACCGCCCGGACGGTGGGCTGGGTCTTCGCGCCGGGCCGGACGGCGCCCTACCGCCGGCTCAGCCGCCGCGTCAGGCGCGTCAAGGTGGCCCGCTACCCGGTCTCCGGCGTGCTCGACACGCGGCGGATGGCGCGGCCCGAGATCCTGGGCCGCTACCAAGACAAGGGCTGGCTCCCTCTCGTCACCGTCCGGGACTCGGCCGCGGCGGTCTGGGTGCTCTACCGCGAGCGCGAGCGCGACCTGCGCCTGACCGACCTGCTGGCGGTCTCGCTCTCCGGCGACGGGCTGGTGATGACGCGCGTCAGCGGCGACCTGTCGGGGCTGGTCCTCGACGCCGTCGCGCTAGCCGAGCTGGACGCGTTCCAGGGCGCGCTGGACGAGACGGGCCTGTTCGAGCCCGCCCCGGAGGCGACCGCCGATGCCGCCGAAGACCCTTGACGATCGGCGGCCGGCGCTAGGTTGCGGCCTCTGCCCGCCGTCCCATGCGCCCGTCCCTCCTCGGCCTGATGGCCCTCGCCGCCTGCCAGCCCGGCCCGTCCGGCCCCGTCACCGAGACCGGAGCGCTGGAGCCCGGCGACCTCCGGCTCGCCTCGGGCGAGTTCTACGACGGCTTCAGCATCCAGGCCCGCGAGGGCCAGTGGATCCGGGTCGAGGTCGTGGCCGAAGGGTTCGACCCGTACCTCATCCTGCGCAGCCCGGCCGAGGAGCAGTCCGAGGTGGACGACTCGGACGAGAGCGACACGCGCCGCACCGAGATCGCCGTCCGCGCCACCGAGTCCGGGCAGTGGGTGGCGCTGGTGACGTCGTTCGCCCCTGCCGCAACGGGCACCTACTCGGCGACCATCGAGGTCACCGACCAAGCGCCCGTCGGGGCGGTGGACGCCAGCCAAGGCCCCACCATCGAGGTGTAACCGCTTTTCGGTCAGCCCCCGAATCAGTAGGCCAGCAGGTCGCGCGCGGCCTGGGCCAGCCGCGACTTGGCCGAGTAGACCTCCGACTCGAGCGCCTTGGAGAACGGGACCGGCAGGTCGGCGCCGCCGATGCGGACCGGGGGCGCGTCGAGGTGTCCGAACGCCTGCTCGGCCACCTCGGCGGCGACCTCGGCGCCGAACCCGCCCGTCCGCGCGGCCTCGTGGAGCACCAGCAGCCGGCCCGTCTTGCCCACCGACGCGAGCACCGTCTCGCGGTCCCACGGGACCAGCGTCCGCAGGTCCACGACTTCTAGCTCGGCGCCCTCGCCGGCCAGCTCGTCCGCCAGCGCCAGCGCCCACTGGCGCCCGACGCCCCAGGTGACCACCGTCAGCGCGTCGCCCGCACGAGCCACGGCGGCGCGGCCGATCTCGACGCGCCAGTCGCCCTCGGGCACCGGGCCTCGGAGCGAGCGGTAGAGCGCCTTGTGCTCGAACACCAGGACGGGGTTGTCGTCCTCGACGGCCGAGCGGATCAGGCCCTTGGCGTCGGCCGGCGTGCCCGGCACGACCACCTTGAGGCCGGGCACGTGGCAGAACCACGCCTCGGGGCTCTGGCTGTGGAACGGCCCGGCGCCGATGCCGCCGCCGAACGGGGCCCGGACGGTGACGGGCACGGCCGCGCCCCAGCGGTAGTGCGTCGTGGCCAGGTTGTTGACGATCTGGTTGAAGCCGCACGTGATAAAGTCGGCGTACTGCATCTCGACGACGGGGCGGAACCCGTCCAGCGCCAGGCCCAAGGCGCAGCCCAGCGCCCCGCTCTCGATGATGGGCGTGTTGCGGATGCGGTCGGCGCCGAAGCGGTCCAGGAAGCCGTCGGTGACTTTGAAGACGCCGCCGTACTCGGCCACGTCTTGGCCCATCAGCACCGTCGTCGGGTCGGCCTGGAACGCGGCGGCCAGCCCGTCGCTGAGGGCGTCGATAAAGCGGACGTCGTCCCGGACCGGCGGCGCGCCGCCAGCCGCTGGCGGCGGGGCCGGGCGGGCGGGGGCGAAGACGGCGGCGTGCTCGGCGTCGGCGGTGCCCGTCACCTCGGGCTGAGTCAGCGCCCACTCGGCGACGTCCTCGACCTCGGCCTCGATCTGGGCGTCGACCGCGTCCAGCTCGGCCTCGCCGACGCCCCCCGCGAGCAGCCGGTCGCGGTACTGGCGGACTGGGTCGCGCGCCGTCCACGACGCGATCAGCTCGTCCGGGACGTACTTGGTGCCGCTCGCCTCCTCGTGGCCGCGCACGCGGAAGGTCTTCATCTCCAGCAGGGTCGGCCCTTCCCCTGTTCGGGCGTGCGCTACGGCCTGTTTTGTGGATGCAATAACGGCTTCCATGTCGTTACCATCCACCACCACGCCCGGCATTCCGTAGCCCGCCGCCGCGTTGGCGATGTCGGCGACGGGGACGGCGTCGGCGGTGGGCGTGGAGAGTCCGTAGCCGTTGTTCTCGACCACGAACACGACCGGCAACGACCACACAGCCGCTAGGCTGAGGGCCTCGTGGAAGTCGCCCTCGCGCGTGGCGCCCTCGCCGGTGAACGCGAGCGCGACGGCGTCCTCGCCGCGCAGCTGGGCCGCCAGCCCGAGCCCGTCGGCCACGGGGAGCATGGCGGCCAGGTGCGAGATCATGCCCACGATGCGCTGGTCGGGCAGGCCAAAGTGGAACGTCCGGTCGCGGCCGTTGGTGAAGCCGCCCTCGCGGCCCATCATCTGGCAGAACAGCGGCCGGAGCGGCACGCCGCGCGTGGTCCAGACGCCCAGGTTCCGGTGCATCGGGAGCAGCCAGTCTCGCTCCTCCAGCGCCCACGCGCAGCCGACCGCGATGGCCTCCTGGCCGTACCCCGAGAACCACTTCGAGATGCGGCCCTGGCGGATCAGCCGGAGCATCTTGTCCTCGACGGCGCGCGGCAGGCGCAGGGCGCGGTACAACGCCAGCGCGTTCTCGGGCGTCTCGGCGGGGACCGCCAGCGGGGCGGCGTCGGTCGGCGGGGCGGACATGGGTCTCGGAGGGGGCGCCCGAAGCTACGCGCGGCGGGGCCGGCCTCCAGCCGTCGCTCGACCACCCGAGCGCGGCGACGATCCGGGGTGGGCGCCGGGGCTTCGCGTCGGGGCCGCCGGTCCAGACCGGACGTGATACGAACCGGACCGAACGTCGTCGACGCCGCTGCCGCTGCGAGTCCCGGAACTCGATAAGGGGCCCTGAGCCGCCCCAGGCACCGTTTCGACCGATGGAGCCCTCCGCCTTTGGGCGTCGGGCCCGGACGGTCCCCCCGCTCCGGGGACGGCGGCGCCGTAACAAACGCCCCGCCCTCCCGTGTCGGTCCCTGCCCCGCGCCCCGTCCCCGTCGTGATGCGAGACCGTCTAGCCTTCCGCGTCGGCCTCTTGGCCGCCCTCCTCACCGCCGCCACGGACGTCGGAGCCCAGGACGCCCCGGTCGTCCTCCAGCACGTCCATGTCGTGGACGTCCAGAGCGGGGAGGTCCACGAGGACCAACGGGTCGTGATCGCCGGCGGACGGATCCGGTCGGTCGGCCACTTCCCCGCGCCGACGGACACGTACGCCCCGCCCCCTCCCCCCGACAACGGCGTCCTCGTCGACGCGACGGGGCTGTACCTGATCCCGGGGCTGTGGGACATGCACGCCCACGTCCGCCACCCGCTGGCGACCACGCTCGTCCTGCCGCAGTTCGTCGCGCACGGGGTGACGGGCGTCCGCGACATGAACTCGGAGTGCGAGACCCCCGAGGAGGGCGTCTGCATCGGGGACGTCCAGGGGTGGCAGCGCCAGATCGAGGCGGGCGACCTTACCGGCCCGCGCCTGCTCGCCCTCAGCAGCTTCCCCCTCAACCCGCCGTGGGACTACCGGGTCTCCGAGCCGGAGATCCGCGGCATGGTCCGGGAGCTCCACCGGCGGGGCGTGGACCTCGTCAAGACCTACGTCCGGCTCTCGCCCGAGGCCTTCGCCTGGGCCGTCGACGAGGCGAACGCGCTGGGGATCGCGGCCGGGGGCCACCTCCCGTTGCAGATGACGGCGTCCGAGGCGTCCGAGGCCGGCGTCCGGAGCGTCGAGCACGCCCGCGACTTCCTGTTCGACTGCTTCCCCGGGTCGGCCGCGTTCCGCGCCGGCGCCCGGTCGCAGGACCCGCCCGTCGACGTCATGCGCCAGATGGTCGAGGAGCACGACCAGGCGGCGTGCGCCGACGCCTTCGACACGTTCGCCCGCAACGGCACGTGGTACGTGCCGACCCACGTGACGCGCCGCATGGACGCCCTGGCCGACGACCCGGCGTTCCGAGACGACCCCCGCGCGCGCTACGTCTGGCCCGAGGTCTGGGGCCAGTGGCAGGCCGACGCCGACCGGATGGTCGCGCTCGACCCGTCGCCGGAGGGGCGGCGCGTGATGCGCGGGTTCTACGAGACCGGCCTGGCCATCACGGGCCGCGCCCACGCGGCCGGCGTCCCCATCGTGCTCGGCACGGACGCCGGCGACACCTACGTCTTTTTCGGGTCGAGCGTCCACGACGAGCTGGGCGAGCTGGTCAAGGCGGGCCTGTCGCCGGCCGAGGCCCTCGCGGCGGCCACCGTGCGCCCGGCCGAGTTTCTCGGCCTGGAGGACGAGCACGGCACCGTCGAGGTGGGCAAACGGGCCGACCTCGTCCTGCTGCGGGCGAACCCCCTCGACGACATCGAACACGTTCGGGAGATCGAGGCCGTGTTCTTCGGCGGCGAGCACCTGTCGAGGGCCGACCTCGACGCGCTCCTGGAGGCCGTCGAAAAAGCCGTCGCAGCCCAGGAATAACTCCGGTGGCCCCCAGATGCGCCGGGCGCCCTTCAGGTCGCGCCGGCCCTCCTGGGCCGTCCGGGGCCCCGACTCGCTGGACGCCCTCTCCTGGCGACCGGCGCGACCGCAGAGCTAGCGCCCCACGCCTGCGAGCGTGGTCCGCACGGTGCGGAACAGGATCTTGGTGTCCAGGCCCAGGCTCATCGTCTCGATGTAGAACAGGTCGTACTTGAGCTTTTGGCGGACGTCGTCCAGCGTGTCGTCGTAGCGGAGGTGGACCTGGGCCAGGCCGGTGATCCCGGGCTGGACGCGGTGGCGGCGGCTGTAGAGCGGGATCTGGTCGCGCAGGCGGTCCACGAAGAACGGCCGCTCGGGGCGGGGGCCGACCAAGCTCATCTCGCCCCGGAGCACGTTCCAGAACTGGGGCACCTCGTCCAGGCGCAGGCGCCGCAGCCAGCGGCCCGTCGGCGTCACGCGGCGGTCGCCGTGTGACGCCCAGACCGGGCCGGTCTCGCGCTCGGCGCCGTGGACCATCGTCCGAAACTTGAGCATCGTGAACGGCTGGCCGTGGCGCCCGACGCGCGTCTGGGGGTAGATGACCGGCCCGGGCGAGGTCAGCCGGACGGCGGCCGCCAGCGCCAGCCACAGCGGCGCGCCGGCGGTCAGCACGGCCGCGCTCACCACGACGTCGGCGATGCGCTTGGTCCGCCGCTCCCAGGCGGGCATGGGCTCGGGGAGCACCTCGATGAGCGGGATCCCATACGTGTGCTCCGTGCGCGCCATGCCGCCGACGGCGGCGTAGAAGTCGGGCACGAGCTTGAGGCGGACCGGCTTGCCGTCGCACACGCGGAGCACCTCGTCCAGCGTCTCGTGGTCGTCGGAGCCGAGCGCGATCAGCACGTCCTGGACGTGGAGCCGATCGATCAGGCCGGGGAGCTCGGCGACGGCGGCCTCGGGCGCGCCGGTGGCCGTGACCTCGACGGCGCCCGACGGCAGCGCGTCGCCGCCTGGGTAGCGCTCCTCGAACGTCGACACCGCGTCCGGCCCGGCGCCGGCCAGCACCGGGACCTCCGAGGGCGCCCTCAAGCGCACCGCGCCCACGACCTCGATGTCGGCCGCCGGGTAGGCCGCCAAGTCGTGGTAGAGCGTCTCGACGCGGTCCGACCAGCCGATCACGACGGCGCGGTGGCGCCCGTGGCCGCGCACCACCAGCGCCCGCTGCGCCGACCGCACCGCCAGCCGAACGCCGCCGACGGCCGCGAACTGGACCAGCGCGTAGCTGGCGATGGCCGCGCGCAGCGAGTCCCCCTGGAGCCGGTCGATGACGATGCTGAACAGCAGCGCCAGGCTGCCGACCATCACCACGCGCGCCAGCGTCGCCAGCTCGTCGAGACGGCCCCGGGCGTAGCGCTCGGCGTAGAGGCCCGCGAACGCGAACAGCAGCCCCCACGCCGCCACGATCCCGACGCCGAGCAGGGGCCGAGCGCCGCCCGACGTCGTCAGCCAGTCCCACGCAGGCGGGCCGTGGGCCACGGCCGCGAGGGCGGCGGCGGAGGCCAGGGCGTCCCCGAGGACGAGAGCCAGGATCTCGGTGCGGCGAGACAAGCGCGGGGGGTGAGGGGCGCGTAGCGGAACGGTCTCGGTCGGCAGCGGGTGGGTGACAGGCCGAAAGTAGGCGCCTCCGCACCCGGGCGCAAGGCACACGCCCGCCCTGTAGCTTGGCGGTGCCCGCCCCCTCCCCTCCCGCCGATGCAGACGTGGACGCATTCCAGCGGCGCGACGGTGCGCTACGTCGAGGTCCGGTCGTGGGGGCGCGTGCGCGTCTGCGAGGGGGCGCCCAATGCCCCGCTGGCGGACCGCCCCGGCGCGGCGGCGGCCTTCGAGGCCCAGGCCCGCGCCGACGGCGCTCGGGTGCTGTGGTTCGCCGTGGAGCACCTCCGCGACCTGGGGCGAGAGGGCCCGTCGGTGGTGGTCGGGGCCGAGCCGGTGTGGGAGGCCGGCCGCTGGGCCGAGGTCGTGGGCTCCAAGTCGTCGGTGCGCGCCCAGATCCGCCGCGCCCGGAACAAGGGCGTCGAGGTGGAGCGGTGGCCGGCCGACCGCGTCCGCCAGTCGGGCGAGCTGCGCGCGGTGCTGGCCGAGTGGCTGGCCACGCGCGGGCTGCCGCCGCTGTCGTTCATGGCGTCGCCGTTCGTGCTCGACGAGCCCGGCGACCGACAGTTCTGGGTCGCCAGCCAGCGAGGCCACGTGGTGGGCTACCTCGCGCTCCGGCCCGGCGACGAGACGTTCGTCGAGTGGATCATCCAGCGCCGCCCGGCGCCCAACGGGACGGCGGCGCGGCTGCTCGACGCCGCCGTGCGCGGGCTGCCCCCGCACACCGGGTTCACCCTAGGCCTGGTGCCGCTGTCGACGTACGCGCCGCTCTCGACCACCGCGCCGCCGCGGCTCGTCCGCGTGCTGCTGGCGTGGACGCGGGCGCACGCGACGCGCTTCTACAACTTCGGCGGGCTGGAGCGCTTCAAGGCCAAGTTCGTGCCCGACCGCTGGCGGGCGCTCCACCTGGCCACCGACGGACGGCCGGTCACGGTCTGGACCTTCCACGCCGTCGCCGCCGCCTTTGCGGGCCCGCGCGGGCCAGCGCGGTTCGTGGCCCGCGCGCTGGCGGGCGCCGCCCGGGACGAGGCCCGGTCCGCCGCCGACGGGCTCCGCCAGCTGGCGGGCCGGGGCCGCACCTGACTCCGTCTCGCCGAGGTGCGCCGCCAGTCCAGTGGCGCAGAGCGCCGGTGACTCTTGGCACCGCACTCGGCATCGCTTCCAAACCATCGCGACACAGACCGGGCGGCTGCTCATTTGCCCGAGAACGCTGGTGCGCGCGGTCGGACTGCACCGGCGGTTTCTACGACCCTGTGGCCACGCGGCTAGTCACGCTCTATGTCCAACTCAATGATGGAGCCGTCCACATCAAGGAGGAACGTGTACCGCCCTCGGCCAAGCGGCTCCCCAAACGGGCTGTCGTGCATCGGGATGTGAGAGTACAAACCGTCTGCCGCCTCAGCCACGATGTTCGTGCGCGTGCTCAACTCCTCGACCTCTCGGTACTCGCTGACGCTGCCAGCAGGGACCGTTCCCCACGTCACCTCCTGACCGGGGGACCCGATGGCGACGGAGGAGAAGTCGATCTCCGTCGCGTTCTCGACCCGAAGGAGGGTGATGTCAGAGTCGCTGGTATCGCAGGCAGCGAGGGCCAGGAGCAGGAAGGCGAGGGCGAGTCTCACGGATGCGGGAGCGAGTGAATGCAGGCTATTTCGCGATTGCCGTTCCGGTCGCCAAGCCCTTCCGTGGTGTCCTCAGGTGCCACGCCACAGAACACCGACCCGCCGTCAGTTGGCGCGGAAGCGGAAGGTGGCCCGGGTCGTCTGGTTGACCTGGAGCGCGTTGGGCGGCAGCGGCTCGGCGCGGCACCGCGAGATCACAGCGCTCACGGCCTGGTTGAGCGGCGCGTTGCGCGTCTGGGGCCGGTCCACCACATAGCGGCCGTTGGGCGCGAACGTGACTCGGTGGACCACCTCGCCTACGACGCCGCCGAACGGGGGCGTCGGGCAGTCGAAGGTCCGGTTGCCGAACTGGAAGCCCACCTCGACGGCGGCGTCGCCGCCCGAGCCCGAGCCCGTCCCGCTGGCGCTGCCCGCCGTCGGCGAGGTGCCCTCCGAGGTGCCGGTGCCGGCCGACGGCCGCGGCTGGGTCGGCGCGGTCGGCCGGGGCTCGGTCTGGGTGGCGCGCGAGGGCGGGTTGGGGCGCGCCGGCCGGGCCTGCTCGCTCTGGACCGGCTTGGGCAACGGCCTGTCGGGCCGCGCCGGCGTCGGCGTGCGCTCGGGCACCTTGACCGTCGTCGGCGCCGGCGGCGTGGGCCGCTCCGGCTCCGGCTGGGTCATGGCCTCGGACGACTCGCCGGCCTCGGCCCGCTCCGGCTCGCCGACCATCTGGGGCACCGTCGGCGCCACGCCGAACTCGATCTCGGTCAGCCGGGGCGGGTAGTTGGGGTCGAGCGTCTCGGGCGCCGTGCGCACCGCGAGCGCCAGCAGCAGGAGGACGACGACGTGGAGCGTCACGCTCAGCACCATCCCGTCTCGGTCGTCGCGCTGCATCGGTCTGGTAGAGGGGTTAGAGGCCGGGGGCCGGGGAGGCGGGCGCGCCGAAGCGGTACGCCAGCGAGACGCGGTGGGAAAAGCCCAGCTCACTCGCCAGCCCTCCAAAATCGCCAAAGCTGTAGTCCACGTCCAGCCCGCCCACGCGGACGCCCGCGCCGACGGTCGGCGTCAGCTGGGTGCCGAAGGTCTCGCCCGTCGCCACGTCCGAGATGCCGGCGCGGAAGGCCAACAGGTCGCGGTAGCTCAGCTCGCCGCCCACGCGCGGCCGGAACGAGACGACGCCGGCGTCGATCACGTTCGCCTTCTGGCCGTCGAAGGCCAGGTCCACGTCGGCCGCCAGCGTCAGGCCGACGTCGGCGGAGAGCGGCACCAGCGTCGAGGCGCCCAGGCGCGCGACCGGAAGCACGATCTCGGTCAGCCCGACCGGCCGGCTCTCTTCCGGGACCTCGGCGAAACGGTCGGCGTCGACCGACCACGACTGGACCATGCTCAACGCGTCCTGGAGGGTCATGCCCACGCGCACGCGCCCCAGGTCCATCTGGGCGCCCACGTCGAGCGAGTAGCCCCAGGCGCTGGCAAAGTCGCCCACGCTGCGCCGGATCACCTTGGCGCTGGCGCCGACCGCCAGCCGGTCGTTGATCCCGCGCGCGTAGGAGACGAAGAGCGCGTTGTCGGCCGCCGAGAACAGCGTGACGTTGTCGGGGTTGAGCTGGCCCGTCACTGGGTCGTAGGCGTCCAGCGTGTTGGCGATGTCGTCCACGGCCGAGCGCACCAGCGTGACGCCCAGCGTCGAGCGCGGCGTCAGTGGGTAGGCGACGGCGGCGTAGTCGAACGAGACGGCCCCGTTAAAGCGCTCGGCGTGCATGTAGGCCGCCTGAGGCCGGACGACCGCGTCCAGGCCGGCCACGTTCCAGTAGCCCGCCGTCACGTCGTCGGCGTGCGCGACGTAGGCGCCGCCCATGCCCAGCGCGCGGCCTCCGACGCCGGCGGCCAGAAAGTCGGCCCCGTACTTGACGACCTCCTGCGCGCGGCCAGGCGCGGCGGCGAGAAGAAAGGCGAACCCGACAGCGAGGCGCCGCGAAAAGGTCGTCATGGAGTCAGAGAGGGAGACGTACCAGGGCGCAGACGCGGGTCGGGGCGGGTGGAGGGAACGGCAGCCAAGGTCGGTCATTGCCGGGCGCCGGGCAAGGCACTCAGCCGCGCCAGTCGGCCACGGCGCGCTCGGCCTGCCCGACGTGGCGGACGTTGTGGAGCCCCATCGCCTCCAGGAAGACGCCCAGCGGCAGCCGCAGCAGCGGCACAAACGGCGAGCGGACCTTGACGCGCGCCAGGTCGAGCCCGTCGGCCGCCTCCACGACGGCGAGGTAACGGTCGGTGTCGGCGTCGAACTGAGCCAGCGCCGCCTCCATCGCCACGCCCGACTGGCGGGCGTCGGTGGCGGGCGGCTTCATCGAGCCCATCGTCGGGACGGGCCGCGATCCGGGACGGACGGTGTCGACAAACTTGCGGCCGATCCAGCCGTAGCGAAACGGCGCCGTTCCGCGCGGCTGGTCGCGGGCGGCGGCGGCCTCCAGCACGGGCAGGTAGCTCGCGGCCATCTTGTTGAGGTGCACCACGCACTCTCCGGCCGACCACGACTTCGCCGTCGGCTTGTGGTTGAACGCGGCCGGGTCGAGCCCGTCGGCGAGCGCCGCCAGCCGGGCGCGGGCGTCGAGGTAGGGGGCGGCGAGCGTCGTGGCGGACTCGGTCATGGGCGCAGGCGAAGGCGGGCGGCAAACGCGCCGTCGGTGCCGTGGACGTGGGGCAGCGCGCGGTAGAACGGCCCGTCGGCCATCTCCTGGGGCACCAACGCGCCGGCGGGTTCGAGGGCGAACTCGGGATGCCGCTCAAGAAACGCCCCAACCCGGCCGTCGTTTTCCTCGGGCTCCACAGAGCACGTCGAGTAGACCAGCAGGCCGCCCGGCGCAACGTGTTGGGCCGCAGCGTCCAGCAGCCGGTCCTGGAGCGCCGCCAGCTCCTCCAGGTCGCCCGGCTGGCGGCGCCACCGGAGATCGGCACGCTTGGCGAGCACGCCCGACCCGGAGCACGGCGCGTCGAGCAGCACGCGGTCGAAGGTGCCGCCGTCCCACGCCGTTAGGTCGGCGGCGACCGCCTCGACGATGCGGACGCCCTGGCGCTCGGCCGCCTGGCGCACCAGCGCCGTCTTGGCCTCGCTGACGTCGAGCGCGACCACGCGCCCCTGGTCTCCCATCGCGAGCGCGGCGCCGACGGCCTTGCCGCCCGGCGCCGCGGCGCCGTCCAACACCGACTCGCCGGGCTGCGGGTCGAGCACGCGCACCACCAGCCCCGCCGCCTGGTCCTGCACCACACACGCGCCGTCCTCGATCAGCCCTCCGCGCAGGACGGGCTGCAGGCGGTCGACCTCGACAAAGTCGTCGGCCCACCGCGCCGGCTCGGCCTCGACCCCCAGCGCCGCCAGCCGGGCGACCAAGTCCGGCACGCCGGCGGCGCCCGCCGTGCAGCGCAGCGTGTAGCGGCCGGCGTCGTTGGTGGCCTCCAGGAACGCGCGCGTGGCCTCCGCCCCCCAGCGCTCCAGCCAGCGGCGGACGGGCCAGGTGGGATGCGAATAGCGCACCGCGAGGTCGTCGGCCAGGTCGCCCGTGTCCGGCTGGCGGATCGCGTCGGCACGGTGGGCGCGGACGACGGCGCGCAGCACGCCGTTGGCCAGGCCCGCCGCGCCGCGGTGGAGCATCGCCTTGGCCGCCTCGACGGCCTCGTTGACGGCCGCGTGCGGCGCCGTCTCTTTGACCACCAGGTCGTAGGCCCCGATGCGCAAGATCTGGAGCAGCTCCGGGTCGAGGTCCTGGACGCGGCCTCGGTAGAACCGGCCGATCACAGCGTCGAGCCAGCGCTTTTGCCGCGTCACGCCGCTCACGTAGTCCACGGCGCGGCGCGAGGTCTCGGGCGAGACGGAGCCGTCGGACAGCCGAGCCGCGTGGGCGCCCTCGTGCTCGACCCGGAGCAGGCGCTGGACGGCGAGGACGCGGGCGGTGGGCTCGGGCATGGACCGCAAGCTACCGGCGCCGCACGCGGCGCGTCCCGAACCGGCACACCTTGACGCCGTTCTCGCATCTTCCCTCTCCCCCACCGACCATGGCCACCTGCGACACCTGCGGCAACGACTACGACCGCTCCTTTTCCGTCACCCTCCACACCGGCGAGGAGTTGACGTTCGACTCGGTCGAGTGCGCCGCCCAGCGCATCGCGCCCACCTGCGAGGTCTGCGGCGTCCGGATCCTGGGCCACGGCCTCCAGGCCGGCGAGCGGATCTTCTGCTGCGACCACTGTGCCCAGAAGGCCGGCGTGGACAGCCTCCGCGACAGCATCTGACCGCCCCGCTGGCGGTATGCGTCGGCCGGCCGGCGCGAGTCGCCAGCGGCTCAGGACGCGCGATCATCCGGCGAGGTTGGGGCTGGGGCTCGGGGGTAGATTCGGCCGAACCCCAACCGCCGACACCTAGCGCCGGATCGGTACGGGCTACGCCTCGCCGCCCGGCCCGGTAAACTGGATCGGCTGCTGCTGGACCACGTCGCCGATGTCGCCGTGCTGGGCCTCGTAGCGCTGGATGTTGTCGGCGAGCGCCGCCAGCAGGCGCTTGGCGTGGCCCGGCGTGACCACGATCCGGCTCTTGACGCGCGCCTTGGGCACGCCCGGCATGACGCGGATAAAGTCCAGGATGAACTCCTCCGGGCTGTGCGAGATCATGACCAGGTTGGAGTAGACGCCCTCGGCGACCTCCTCGGACAGCTCGATGGACAGCGACGGGCCGGATGCGGGGGCGTTGGTCTCCATAGTCTCAGGGGTGGAAGAGGTGAAAGCTAGGCCCGTTAGCGGCTGGCCCCTCGCGCAGGATCGGCGACCTGGGCCAAGGCCGCGATCAGGTCGCTGCGGGTGAGGATGTGGAACGCCGCGGCCCCGTCGCCGCCGGCGTCGGTCTGGACCAGGACGGCGCCGGCCTCCCCGTCCAGCGTCGCCACGAGCTGGTCGAGCGCGACGTCGGCCGCGACCACGGGCAGCGGCGCCGCCATCGACTGGCGGACCGGCTCGTCGCGGGCCTCGGGCGAGGCGAGCAGGCGGCCCAGCACGCCGCGCTCGCTCAGGCTGCCCACCACGGCGCCGCCCTCCATGACCGGCACCTGGCTGATGCCGTGCGCCGTCATCGCGCCGATGGCGTCCGCCAGCGTGGCGTCGGGCGCGACCGAGACCACGTCGGCGCGGTCGCGACTGGCGAGCACCGAAGATGCGGTCAGGCGCGGCTCATCCAAGAACCCGTTCCGGCGCATCCACTCGTCGTTGTAGGTCTTGGACAGGTAGCGGAAGCCGCTGTCGGGCAGGAGCACCACCACCACGTCGTCGGCCGTCAGCGTGTCGCGGCGGGCGTCGAGCCAGTCGAGCGCCCCGGCCATCGCCATGCCGCACGACTGGCCGACGAACAGGCCCTCCTCGCGCGCCAGCCGCCGCGTCATCTGCATCGTCGCCTTGTCGCCGACCTGGACGTAGTCGTCGACGACGTCGAAGTCCATGTTGCCGGCCAGGATGTCCTCGCCGACGCCCTCGGTGAGGTACGGGTAGATCTCGGACTCCTTGAACTCGCGCGTCCGCCAGTACTCGGCGTAGACGCTGCCGTAGGGGTCCACGCCGATGACCTGGACCTCGGGGTTCTTCTCCTTTAGGTACTTGCCCGTGCCGGAGATGGTGCCGCCCGTCCCGGCGCCGGAGACGAAGTGGGTGATCCGGCCGTCGGTCTGGGTCCACAGCTCCGGCCCGGTCGTGCGGTAGTGGGCGAGCGCGTTGGCCGGGTGGTCGTACTGGTTGGGGTAGAACGAGTTGGGGATCTCGCGCGACAGACGGGCGGCCACCGAGTAGTAGCTGCGCGGGTCGTCCGGGGCGACGTTGGTGGGGCACACGATGACCTCGGCGCCCAGGGCGCGGAGCACGTCCACCTTCTCGGCGCTCTGCTTGTCGGTCGTGGTGAAGACGCAGCGGTAGCCCTTGGCGATGCCCGCGATGGCGAGCCCGGCGCCGGTGTTGCCCGACGTGCCCTCGATGATGGTCCCGCCCGGCTTCAGGAGCCCCTTGGCCTCGGCGTCCTCGATCATCGCCAGCCCGATCCGGTCCTTGACCGACCCGCCGGGGTTGAAGAACTCGACCTTGGCGAGGACGGTGCAGGGCAGGTCACGGCCTAGGGTGAGCAGGCGGACGAGCGGCGTGTCGCCGATGGTGTCGAGGATGGAGTCGGACCACATGGCGCGGGCGGTGTGTCGGTAGGCCGCCAAGCTAGCCCGCCCCAGATGTGCTTCCGGTGAGAACAGCGCCCGACCAAGGCTACCGAGGCCCAGCAACTACGTCATCCTGAGCCTGCGACCCCGCCAGGGACGGCGCAGCCAAGGATCTCAGCGCCGACGCTTCAAGCCGTCGGAACTGGTACCGACGTACTGTGGGCCCAGGTTGAGACCCTCCACGTCCGTTGGCTGCGCCGTCGCTGCGCGGTCAGGATGACGCTGTGGGGAAGGCTGCGATTACACAGGCGCCCGCCTGCGCACCCGAGCCGCGCTGGCGGAGGCCGGCCGCCAGCGCGGGCGGCGCGCCCCTCCGCGTGCGGATTCGTGACCGCGGGGCGCCGGGGCGGACTAAATTGCGACATGGAGCTCACACCTCTGCCGTTCGTCGCCTCCGACGTTCTGACCGCGCTCGCGACGGCGGCGGGCGTGCGCATGGACGGCAACGAGGCCTGGCGCCAGGTCTTCGGCGAGGACGGGCTGTGGAGCCGGCTCCCGCCCGAGGACGCCCGGTTCGCCCAGGAGTACATCGTCGAGGCCGCGCGGGGGGCCGACGTGACGCACCAGGTGTTCCTGGTCAACACCGAGGGCGACGAGCCGACCCCGGTCCTCCTCCACTTCCACCCGATGCGGCTGCCCGACGTGGACCCGGGCCGCTACGCGGTCTCGATCACGGGCGAGGTGCTGCGCGAGCCCGCCAGCTGGGCCGCCGAGCAGACGCGCCGGCGGCGGATGGAGCTCTTGGGCCGCATGGCGATGGGCATCGCCCACGACTTCAACAACCTGCTCACGGCCGTCGTGGGCCACGGCGAGCTGCTCCGCGCCGACCTGCTCAAGATGGGGGCGCCCCAAGAGCTGCACCAGCACCTGGGGTCGCTGGACCGGGCCGCCCAGGACGGCGCCGCGCTCGTGCGCAAGATCCAGCAGTACATCCGCAACGAGAAGAACGACCGCGACGAGCCGGTCGCCCTCCACGAGATCGTGGAGGAGGTGCTGACCTTGACCCGGCCGTACTGGTACAACGAGCCCCGGCGCCGCGGCATCGCGCTGCGCGTCGAGAGCGACCTCCGCCCGGTCCCGCCCATCCAGGGCTCGCCGACGGAGCTCCGCGAGGTGTTCGTCAACCTGGTGCTCAACGCCGTCCAGGCCATGCCGGCCGGCGGCACGCTCACGCTGCGGACGGCCCGGGCGGGCACCCGGGCCGCGGCCGTCGAGGTGGGCGACACCGGCGTCGGGATGAACGAGAGCGTCCGGCGCCGGATCTTCGAGCCCCTGTTCACGACCAAGGGCGCCAGCGGGAGCGGCATGGGGCTGACCATGAGCCACGGGATCGTGCAGGAGCACAACGGCCGGATCGAGGTCGAGAGCGCGCCCGGCCGCGGGACGATGTTCCGGCTGGTGTTCCCGTTCTCGACCGCCACGCCCGCGCCGGAGACCGCGCCGGAGGCGGCGCCCGAGGCCGAGGCGCGGCCCCCCGTCAGCGGCCTGCGGATCCTGGTCGTCGACGACGAGCCGATGGTGCGGACGGTGACCACCAAGCTGCTCCGGCTGCGCGGCCACGACGTGCGCGACGCCGACGGCGGCCCCGCCGCGCTGGCGGTGCTGGCCGAGGCGGGCCCGGGCCGCCCGGCGTTCGACGTGGTGGTCACCGACCTCTCGATGCCCGACATGAGCGGCCGCGAGCTCGCCGCCGCCATCCGCCAGCGCCACGACGGCCTGCCGGTCCTGCTCCTCACCGGCGACACCGACGCCGACGTCGAGGGGGCCGACGTGGCGGCGGTCGTCAAGAAGCCGTTCCAGCTCGACGCGCTCGACGCGGTCGTGCGCGAGGTGGCCGGCGCCTAGGCAGCCGCTAGAACGACCCGAACCCGAACCCGGCCATCACGTGGCCGGTCCCGACTTCGAGGCGGCCGTAGATCGGGCTCGCGAGCTGGCCCGTGACGGCGCCGTAGAGGCCCCGGCCGGCGCCGGCCCTCAGCCCCGCGCCCACGAGCACCGCGCCCCCGCCGGCCGCCAGCCGAGTGCCGACCTCGGCCCCCAAGGCCACCGAAAGCACGCCGGCGCCGCACGAGCCCGGCGAAGCCCCGCCGTCCACCACGCTCCGGCACGCGCCGCCGCCGTAGACCGGGAGCCCGTCGGAGTCGTAGGAGGCGACCTCGCGGTCTCGGTAGAAGCCGGTGCCGCCCTCGGTCCGGACGGTGGCCTCGGGCCGAACGGCGGCGTAGGCCCCCACCCGGCCCTCCGTGCGGACCTGGACCGCCCCCGCAGCGCCGATCGCGAGGTCCGCCTCGTCGTGCCCGTGGTAGCCGGCCACCACGTCCCCGCCCAGGCGGACGGTTGGCGACTGGCCCCAGGCGGGGGCGGCGAGGGCCAGGAGGACGAGGAGCGGGAGCGTGCGCATGGGTCAGAAGGCGGTGCAGAGGGTAGCCGCCAGCCGCTGGCGCTTGGTCACGGCGAGCGGCAGAAAGTCCAGCTCGGTCGCCACGGTGACAGCCCGGCCGGCGCCGTTGGTCCCTACCAGCCGAGGCGGCCGAGCTGCCTCCGTCTCAGGCAGAGCATCAACGCCGGCAGCTGCCAGCGTTTGCCGTCGCACGCCGGCCACGGTCGCTCGACTCCCGGCGTGTCCTCCGCGCTACGCGGCAACCGCCCCCCTTAGGTAGCGGACCTGGTCGAGAACGCCCCAGAAGATGGCGTCCTCCGAGAGCATCGGGCCGTCGTCCCACGTCATCTCGCCCGCCCCGGGGTCGCCGTCGAGGACCCACTGGCCCGGGCAGTCGCCGACGGCCTTGCTCTCGCAGGCGCAGCTGACCTCCCCGAGCGTCCACTCGTCGCCGCGGCGTAGCCCGTCGATGGTGAGCACCTGGACGCCGAGGGCTCCGCGGTTACGACGGCGACGGCGGGCTGCGGAGGGTCTAGGCCGGCAACGGCCCTATACTAGCCCGCTTGCTCACAGCCGCCTCCGATTGATGACCCCTACTGCAGACTCCCCACCCCAGATCGTCGACGACTCCCTCCCCGTCGACGTCCTCTGGACCGGCGGCTGGGACTCGACCTACCGCGTGCTCTCGCTGCTCCACGCCGGCCGGACCGTCCGGCCCCACTACGTCGAGTCGCTGGGCCGGGTGTCCATTCCCGAGGAGCGCGCCGCCATCGCCGCCGTCGCAGCCGGGGTCCGCACGCGCGGTTGGGGCGACCGGCTCCTCCCCCTCGCCGTCCTCTCGGCCGCCGACCTGGAGCCCGACGCGCAGGCCGACGCCCGACTGGCCGAGCTCCGAGGCCGCCAAGTCTGCGGCCGCCAGTATGAGTATCTCGCTCGCTACGCGCTCCAACGTCTGGGCGGACGGCCGCTCGACCTCTCGGTCCACCTTGACGACAAGGCCGAGCTCATCGTCCGACCCCACGTCACGGCGGGCCGCGACGGCTACGTCTTGGCGGAGGTGTCCGACGACGCCGTGCGCCTGTTCGAGCCGTTCCGGTTCCCGCTCCTGGACCTCACCAAGCCCGATATGCGCGCGCGCGCCGAGGCTGCGGGCTTCCAAGACCTGATGGAGCTCACCTGGTTCTGCCACAAGCCCCGCCGCATCTTCGGGAGGTCCGCCCCCTGCGGGGACTGCTCGCCGTGCCGCTGGACGCACGAGGAGGGCATGGGGCACCGGCTCCCACTCCTGGCCCGCGTCCGACGAGCGGCACCGGCACCGCTCCGGCGCGTCCTGCGTGCCGCTCGGTTCCACACCGGCGCCGCCCGCCAGCGGGCGACCCAGCTCGTAAAGGGCCGGGCGGCCAGCGGTCAAGCGTAGCCGCCCCCTCGGGCGCAAGGGCGTCGGTGTCCGCGTCGATGCCGAACTGGACAAACCACGTGTCGCGCTAGGTCAAACCACGTGTCGCGCTACAAACTCAGCTACTCGGCCCAGCGGCGCGACATCAGGCTCTCGCCCGGCTCGGCCTCCGGCTCGTCGGGCGGCGTCTGGTTGTAGAACGCCACCAGGGCGTCGAACAGCTCCGGGTGGTGGCGGCGGAGCCGCGCCGGGCGCTCGAAAAACTGCTCGGTCGCGACCGCGAACAGCTCGGCCGGCGCCGTGCCCGCGTACGACCGCAGGATGCCGTCGCCGCGCTGGGCCCGCCGCATCTCGGCCTTGACCAGCTGGCGCCAGGCGTCGGCCGAGCGGGGGTCGAGGAACGACGGGGCGCCGTCGGCCTCCCAGCCCTCGAAGTCGAACACGTGGGCGAGCTCGTGGAGCACCACGTTGTGGCCGTCCTGTCGCGCCCACCCCCGCTCGACGGCGCGGACGGAGAGCACGATCGGTCCCTGGGAGTGCACCATGCCGTCGTAGACGCCGGGCTCCTCGTCGCCGTAGGCCTCGTCGAACGTGTCCGGCACCAGGAGCACCGTCCGCTCGGTCGGGATCTCCCAGCCGGGGCGCCCGTGGAGCAGGACCGCCGCGCCAGCCGCGACCGCCAGCCGGAGCGCACCGGTGGGCCGAGCGCCGCCGGCGCCCTCGAACGTGAGCCCGTCCAGCAGCCACGTCACGTCGCGCTCGAACAGCCGCCGGCCCTCGCCGCCGAGCCCGGCGTACAGGCGGACGTGGTCCTGGAGCCAGCGCCGGCCCTCGGCGTCGAGCGGGCGCCGCGCCAGACGGATGCGCCGGAAGGGGCGCCGCAGCGACCACCCGACGACCGCCAGCCACACCGCGGCGCCGGCCCCCCACCCCACCACGGGACCCGCCGCGCGCGCCAGCGCCAGCCCGGCCACCAGGCCCGCGAGCGCCCCGCCCAGCGCGGGCACGATCAGGTCGGACGGGCGGGCGGCGCGCAAAAGATCGGGGGGCGGGGACACCGGGGGGCACAGGCGAGTTTACGGCCCGCGACGGGACCGCCCGGCGTCCGAGAGGCGCTGATTGGCCCGGGCGGGCCGCCGGCCGATGCCCACGTCGCTGCCAACCGACGAATCCAAGAACGGAACACATGACCCTGCCCCCCCACGCCCTCGACGCCGACGACGACCCCGAGCAGTCCATCCCGCTCCTGACGCCGGACCAGGAGCGCGAGATGAGCGCCGAGTCGCTCCCCGACTCGTTGCCCATCCTGACGTTGCGCAACACGGTCCTGTACCCCGGCGTGGTCCTCCCGATCACCGTCGGCCGCGACACGAGCCTGCAGCTGGTCAAGGACGCCTACGCCGGCGACCGACTGGTGGGCGTGGTGGCCCAGAAGCGCGCCGAGGTCGAGAGCCCCGGCCCGGACGACCTCTACCGCGTCGGCGCGGCGGCCACGATCCTGAAGCTGATCAAGATGCCCGACGGCTCGGTCTCGATCGTGATCCAGGGCAAGCGGCGGATCGAGATCGAGGCGTACGACCAGCTCGACCCCTACCTCACCGCCCGCATCCGCGCCATCGAGGAGGACGACGCGAGCAGCGTGGACCCGGCCGCGCTCGACGCCCGGGTCCGGTCGATCAAGGAGCTGGCGGTCCAGATCGTCAACCTGTCGCCCAACCTGCCGTCGGAGGCGGCGTACGCGATCCAGAACATCGAGAGCCCGGGCTTCTTGGTCCACTTTATCGCGTCCAACCTGCAGATCGACGTCGAGAAAAAGCAGACGCTCCTGGAGACGCGCCCGCTCCTGGACCGCTCCCAGCAGGTGCTGGACCACCTCAAGCAGGAGGTCCGCGTGCTGGAGATCTCCGAGGAGATCCGGTCCAAGGTCAAGACCGACGTCGACCAGCAGCAGCGCGAGTTCTTTCTCCGCCAGCAGCTCAAGGCCATCCAAGACGAGCTGGGCGAGGACGAGGGCTCGTCGCGCGACGCCGACGAACTCCGCGAGTCGATGGCCGAGAAGCGCGACCTGCTGCCCGAGGCGGTCGTCGAGACGCTGGACAAGGAGCTAAAGAAGCTGGCGCGGACGAACCCGGCCAGTCCCGAGTACGGCGTCGTCCGCAACTACGCCGAGACGATCCTGGACCTGCCCTGGGGCCACACGTCCGAGGACGACCTCGACATCGCCCGCGCCGAGCGGGTGCTGGACGAGGACCACTTTGGCCTGGAGGACGTCAAAAAGCGGATCCTGGAGTACCTGGCGGTCTTGAAGCTGAAGGGCGACATGAAGGCGCCCATCCTGTTGTTTTACGGCCCGCCGGGCGTCGGCAAGACGTCGCTGGGCAAGTCCATCGGCCGGGCGCTGGGGCGCGAGTTCCACCGGATCTCGCTGGGCGGCGTCCGCGACGAGGCCGAGATCCGGGGCCACCGCCGGACCTACATCGGCGCGCTGCCGGGCCGGATCATCCAGGGGCTCCGCAAGGCCGGCACCTCGAACCCGGTGTTCATGCTGGACGAGATCGACAAGCTGGGGACCGACTTCCGCGGCGACCCGGCGTCGGCGCTTCTGGAGGTCCTGGACCCGGAGCAGAACGACACGTTCAACGACCACTACCTGGAGCTGGACTACGACCTGTCGAACGTCCTGTTTATCGCGACGGCCAACTACCTCGACTCGATCCCGGCGCCGCTCCGCGACCGGATGGAGATCATCGAGATCACGGGCTACACGCCGTCCGAGAAGCTGGCCATCGCCAAGCGCTACCTCGTGCCCCGCCAGCTCGAGCGCAACGGGCTGACCGAGGACCAGTTCACGATCACCGACGACGCCCTCCTGCTCCTGGTCGAAGGCTACACGCGCGAGAGCGGGGTCCGCCAGCTGGAGCGGACCGTCGGGTCCGTCGTCCGCGGCGTGGCCAAGACGGTGGCGATGGACGAGGCCGAGCGCGGCGACGTGACGGCCGAGACGGTCCCGGACTTCCTGGGCGGCCGGAAGTTCTACAACGACGCCGCCGAGCGAACGGAGGTGCCGGGCGTGGCGACGGGCCTGGCCTGGACGCCCGTCGGCGGCGACATCCTGTTTATCGAGGCGTCGGTCAACCGCGGGACCGGGCGGATGACGCTGACGGGCAAGCTCGGCGACGTGATGAAGGAGAGCGCGCACGCGGCGCTGTCGTGGGTCAAGGCCCACGCCGGCGACCTGGGCATCCCCGCCGACGCGTTCCGGTTCTGGGACTTGCACGTCCACGTGCCGGCCGGCGCGATCCCCAAGGACGGGCCGTCGGCGGGCGTGGCGATGGTGGCGGCGCTGGCGAGCATCTACACCCGGCGGCGCGTGCGCCACGACGTCGCGATGACGGGCGAGGTCACGCTGCGCGGGCTGGTGCTCCCGGTCGGCGGGATCAAGGAGAAGGTGCTGGCCGCGCGCCGCGCCGGCATCGCGTGCGTCGTGCTGCCCGAGCGCAACGAGAAGGACGTGGCCGAGGTCAAGGACGAGGCCGTCGAGGGCCTGGACGTCCGCTACGTCAAGCGCGTCACGGAGGCGCTCGACGTGGTGCTGGAGCCCGACCCGACCGAGGACCCCGAGGCCCTGTTCACCGTCCCCGACCGCGACCGCCAGCCGCTGGCGGCGGCCCCCGAGCCGCTCGTGGTGTCCGACGGCGAGCCCGAGGACGCGCCCGGTCCGCCGGCGATGAACTAGCGAGGGCCGTCCGGCCGCCGAGCTAGCCCCCCGCGGCCGGCGCCCGGAGCGCGGCCGGGTGGCGCCACGCCGCCGCGAGGGCCAGCGCGGCGGCGATGGCCAGCATCCCGGGCGCGAAGGCCGGGTTGCCGCCCGAGAGCGTGTCCCACGCCCGCTCCGACGCGCTGTCGCCCGGCGACACCTCGTGGGAAAACTCGAAGTTGCCCCACAGGTGGAAGCCCACGCCGACGACGCTCACCGCCAGCACCGCCAGCGACACGACGCGCGCCGCCCGCAGCGTGCCCGCCGACGGCGCCCGCCAGCCGCTGGCCGTGGCGGCCAGCGCGACGGCGACGGCCACGAGCGAGATCCACTGCTGCCACTCGGCCCAGTGCTCGACCAGCACCAACTCGACGGCGGCGCCCAGGTAAGTCGCCACCGCCACGGCCCACAGCACGCCGCGGAGCCGGTCTTCGGTGGACGTCACCGGCCGAGGTACACCCGGGCCGCGTCCAGGTCGGCGCCGGGCGCCAGCTCGGCGTAGCGGTCCAGGAAGGCGTCGTCGGAGTCGTACGGGCGGCCGTCGACCAGCTCGCGGGCCGCGCCGGCGTCGAGGCTGGGGAGCTGCTGGAGCGTCTCGGCGTCGCTCGCGTTCGGGTCGACGGGCACGAACACCAGCCGCTCGTAGGCCGCCAGTTGGTCCGGGTCGTCGTCGATGTACTTGCCGATCTCCTCCCGGAACACGCGGATGCTGGCGTAGGGCCGGTACTCCTCGAACTCGTGCGCCATCCGCTCGCCGACGCCCGGGAGCGCCGCGAACTCGGCCTCGGTCGCCGTGTTGAGGTTGAGGGGCGTCGGGTCCGACGCGGCGACGGGCGCGTCCGCCTCGACGGGCGCGTCGGTCACCACCGCCGTGTCGGGGGCCTCGGCCTGGCAGGCGACGAGGGCGAGGGGGAGGGCCAACAGGAGGGCGCGCATAGCGGGGGAGCGGAAGGGAGGGGCGGCGTCACGCCAAAGGAATGGTCCCCAGCTAGATAGCGGAGGTCTCCGCCCGCCGGCTTGGAGAATCGGCCAATCGGGCGACCGGCCCTCGGCCCAACCGAGACCGCCCTGCCGGGTGTCGGCGCCAGTGGGGCGAGAGGAGACGGTCCATCCGCCTGGCGGAGGGCGCCGGCGACCCGACGTGAGACTTGTGGCGAGGCGCGCCACAGGGGTGTCACACCCCCGGTGCGATCCTCGGTCACACCCCCCGCCGACACCATGACTCGCCCGCCGCTCGCCGACACGCTGCCCTACGCCGCCGACTTCGTGATCGAGATCCTGGCCGCCGCCTCGCGCGCGCCGTTTGGACAGCTGTCGTGGGTCGAGATCAACCGGCTGGCCGCGCGCTGGCTCCGACCCCAGCTGGGCGAGGCGACCGGCGACACGTCGCGGCTGGGCCACGCGGTCGTCGTCGAGATGTCGACCCACGGCTTGCTCGACGCCGAGATGACGACGGCGGCCGACGGGCACCTCATGGTCCAGCGCGTGGCGCACCCGCGCCTGCTCGGCGTCGAGATGGCGCGCACGCTGGCGGCCTGACGCAGGCCCGCTCCGCTGGCGGCACGCGCCGGCGAGTCGGCACGGGCGCGCCGCGGACGACGGCCAGCGGCGGCTAGACCGTCGCGCCGGCGACGAGGATCGCCGCGTTGAGCCCGTTGTGGGCGACGACGGGCCAGACCAGGCTGCCCGTCCGCTCCCGGAGCCACAGGAGCACGGCGCCGGCGACGAGCGGGAGCAGGAACGGGAGGAACTCGAACGCGACCCGGCCCCCGTGTAGGCGCGGGCTGTGCGTGAACGCGAAGGCCAGCGTGGTGATCACGCCCGGCCACCAGAACGCGGCGCTCCCCCACGACGCAGGAAGGGCCCGGTGCAGAAGCGCGAGGAACACGCCGCGGAACGCCAGTTCCTCGGCCAGCCCCGGCATCGTGAGCTGATACGCCAGCGCCTCGGCCGGGAGCGGCCCCCCGTCCCCGAACACGGCGCCGATGGCCGCGCCCAGCGCCACCATCCCGACGGTCACGAGCGCCGCCGGGCGGACCGAGCCGGCCCGCTGGCGGAGCGTGAGCCCGACCTCGCGACGTGAAACCGGACCCAGCGCCACGAACGCGAGCGCCCCCACCACGCTCAACGCCTTCCCCGTCCAGTTCCAGTCGGCACCGGGAATCAGGCCGATTCCAGAGGTCAGGGGCGCGCCGACGAGGGCGCTGTCGAGGACGAGGAGAACCAGGAACAGCACCGCCGGCCCGACGCGCCGGCCCCGCGACACCGCCAGCGCCAGCGCGACGACGGGGAGCGTGAGGAGGGCGGGGAGCGCGGCTGAAGCGAGAGTCTCCAACGGCCAGGGCACGCCGAGGGCGTCGTGGGTGGGTGGACCAAGGGCCGATCGGCCGTACAGAACGGAGCGCCTATTCCACGAACGGCTCGTCGGACTCGTCCAGGATCTGGGCGTTGACCATGTTGGGGTCGAGCTCCCGCTCGAACGCCTCTTTGGCTTCGACGGTCACCGACGCCGCGCGGTCCAGCCCCTTGTCGATCAGCGACGCCGCCAGCCGGACGGCGCTCCCGCCCAGCAGGCCCACGCGGCCCCACAGGCCCGCCCGTTCGTAGCGCTCCAGCCAGTCGCTCATGACTCGTCGTCCGCGGGCGGCTGGCGGGGCGGCTTGCCGGCGGTCTTGGACGGCGGCTTCTTCTTGGAGCCGGGCTTCTTGCGCGTCGCGGTGGTCTCGATGTCTACGGGCGTGGCCGGCATCGGCGGCGGCTCGTCGGCAGGCGGCGTCTCTTCGGGAGAGCCGTAGGAGCGCGGCGGGGCGGTAAACCAGGCGTCGATGTCGAGGTCGTCCAGGACCGAGGCGGCGCGGCGGCCGGTCTCCGCGAGCGCCTGGCCGAGGGTCGAGAACGTGGCCTCCAGCACGAACGCGGCCTTCTCGGACGTGTCGAGGTCGGCAAAGGCGTCGCGGACGTTGTCGAACGGGTCCTTCGTTGGGCGGGGCATGGGCGTGGGGGCGGGGGAAGCGCGGAGCCTGTCTCCGCCGTCCGCGTTGGACGGGAGCCCCCACCGAGAGTTTCAGTGTCCGACCCCGCCCGCCCCCACCCCGACGTCCCTCCCGCCCCGCTGGCGCCGGCCGCCACCCCGCAAGGGACAGCGCCAGCTAGCGGCGACGCCGCCGAGCCCACCGCCGAGGTCAAGCGCGGGCTCGTCGTCCGCTCGACGGGGAGTTGGTACGACGTCCGCACCGACGACGGGGAGTACGTCCGCTCCCGGATCTTGGGCAAGTTCCGGCTGGAGGCCATCGAGATCGACGAGACCAACCCGCTGGCGGTCGGCGACCGCGTCGTGGTGCGGGTCGACCCGGACGGGATCGGGATGGTGACCGAGATCGAGCCGCGCGAGAACCAGTTGAGCCGCCGGGCCTCGGGCAAGCGCGGGGCCGTCCGTGAGCACGTGATCGTGGCCAACGTGGACCGCGCGTGGTGCGTCCAGGCCACGTTCGGCCCCAAGGTGAACCCCGGCTTCGTGGACCGCTTCCTGGTGGCCGCCGAGACGCGCCACATCCCCGCCGGCCTCGTCATCAACAAGGCCGACCTGCTGGAGGGCCAGCCGCGCGCCCAGGACGCCGTCGCGTTCTGGCGCGAGCTCTACGAGGGCCTGGGCTACCCGGTGCTCGTCACCAGCGCCACCGGTGGCCTGGGCATCGACGCGTTCGCCGCCGCGCTGGCGGACAAGGTGAGCGTGGTCTCGGGGCCGTCGGGCGTGGGCAAGTCGAGCCTGCTCAACGCCGTCGAGCCGGGCCTGGGCCTCCGCACGTCCGAGATCGGGGAGCGGACCCAGAAAGGCCGCCACACGACCACGTTCTCGACCCTCTTCCCCGCCGCCGGCGGTTGGGTGGCCGACACGCCGGGCATCCGCGAGTTCGGCATCTGGGACCTGTCGCCCCAGGAGCTGGGCGGCTACTTCGTCGAGTTCCGCCCGTTCATCCCCGACTGCCGGTTCCCCGACTGCACGCACGTCCACGAGCCCGGCTGCGCCGTCCAGGAGGCGGTGGACGAGGGCGAAATCACGCCCGAGCGCTACGGCAGCTACCTCGCCATGCTGGAGTCGGTGGACGAGGCGCACGAGGAGGAGACGCGGATGCGCTGGCGCAAAGACCGCCGCCCCGACGACCCCGACGAGGCCGTGGAGGAGATCGAGTAGCGACCCAACTGCCGCTGGCGGACGGCCTCCGCCAGCGGGGCGGGCGTATCCTGGGGGCGTACCCCTCCCCTGACGATGCGCTTGCTTCTCCTCCTCTTCGCCGCCGCCGCGTTCGCCGGCTCCGCCCACGCCCAGGACGACCGGCGCCCACCGCTGTTCGTGATCCAGGACGACGACAGCCAGGTCTACCTGCTGGGCTCGGTCCACGTGCTGCCCGAGGGCGCGCTCCCGCTGCCGGCCCAGGTGGAGGACGCTTACGGGCGGGCGGCGGTGCTGGCCTTCGAGCTCGACCTGGACGCGGCGCAGGCCGGCGCCCAGGGTATGATGCTGGCCGCGGCCGACGAGGAGACCATCGGCGACGCGCTTAGCCCGATCCAGCGCGACTCGCTCAACGCGGCCCTGTCGACGGTGGGCCTCCCGGCCGGCGCGCTCGACGGTTTCGAGCCCTGGTTCGGGGGCATGACGTACGGCCTGATGGCGCTCCAGAAGTCGGGGCTGTCGGTCCAGGCCGGCGGCGTCGACGCCCACCTCTTCGGCCGCGCCAAGGCCGACGGCAAGGAGCGCGTCGCGTTTGAGACGGTCGAGCTCCAGACGGCCGCCTTCGACGACCTGCCGCTCGACGCCCAGGTGAGCTACCTCATGGAGTCGGTGGCGTCCTCGCCCGACGAGCTGGCCGACGACTTTGGCGACCTGCTGGAGGCCTGGGGCACCGGCGACGACGACGCGCTGGCGGCGCTCATGAACGAGGGGCTGACCCAGCCCGAGGTGTTCGAGGCGCTGCTGGCGACGCGGAACCGCGCCTGGATCCCCCAGATCGAGGCCCTGCTGGCCCGGCCCGACACCGCGCTCGTCGTCGTCGGCGCCGGCCACCTGGTGGGCGACCAGAGCGTCGTCGACCTGCTCCGCCAGGCCGGCTACGCCGTCGAGCGCCTGTAGATTCCGCCGCCCGTCCCCACGCCGCCCGCCGCCGCCAGCGGGCGGCACGCATCCGCACAGGGCCGACGCCGTAGGCCGACGCTCGCTTTCCCTGCTTTCCATGACCCGTCGCCTCGCCGCGATCCTCGTCCTCTTCCTCCTCGCCCCGCTGGCGCTCGCCCAGAGCCCGGTCGGGACGTGGACCTACGACCTGTTCCCGCCGGGCGGCGGCGAGGCCCCGTTCGACAACGGGTTCCTGACCGTCCCCGCCAACGGGCAGACCGGGCGGATCGTGCTGCTCAACAACGGCATCGACTCGGAGCTGACCGGCGTGGAGGTCACGACGCCGGCCGGCGGAATGACGGTCGAGGGCGCGTTCGCCTCGCTGGGCGGGGCGCCGTTCGCCCTGGAGGCCGCCTTCGGCGACGGCGGCGCCTCGTTCGACGGCCAGATGTCCATCGGCGGCAACGCGTTCGGCATCCGGGGCCAACGCGCCGACGCGACGGCGTTCGCGGCCTACGACGCCAGCCAGGACTCGCTCCGCGACGCCAACGCGCCCGAGCCCGTCGACCTGTTCGAGCCGTTCGACCTGCCGACGCCCAACCGCTACCGGAGCGCCAGCGGCCGGCCCGGGCCGGACTACTGGCAGCAGCGCGCCGACTACGACCTGGAGGCGACCTTGGACGAGGACACGCACACGATCACCGGGACCGTCCGGCTGCGCTACACCAACAACAGCCCCGAGGCGCTGGACTACCTGTGGTTC
The DNA here is from genome assembly GCA_947493945.1 of uncultured bacterium. GTDB lineage: Bacteria > Bacteroidota > Rhodothermia > Rhodothermales > Rubricoccaceae > Rubrivirga. The sequence goes on from CANLSR010000002.1 coordinate 313,191, forward strand.
CACCTGGAGCAGAACCTGTTCGAGACCGGCAGCCGCGGCGGCCCCATCACCGGCCGCGCCGACCGCGTGCTCGCCGATGAGCACGGCTACCGGCTCGGCGCGATCACCGTCGACGGCCGGCCCGTCACGCCGGTCGTCACCGACACCCGGATGCGGCTGGACCTGGCGCGCCCGCTGGCGGCGGCCGGCGGCGTGGCCGAGGTCGTGATCCCGTACTCGTTCGTCGTCCCCGGCTCCGCGACGCCGCGGATGGGCCGGCTCGACACCGAGCGCGGGACGGTCTACAGCATGGCCCAGTGGTTCCCCCGCGTCGCCGTGTTCGACGACGTCAACGGCTGGAACGCGATGCCCTACCTGGGCTCGGGCGAGTTCTACCTCGACTACGGCGACGTCACGATGGCGCTGACCGTCCCCGCCAGCCACACGGTCGTGGCCACGGGCACGCTCCAGAACCCCGGCGACGTCTACTCCGCCGACCAGCGCCAGCGACTGGCGGCCGCTCGGGCCAGCGACGACGCGCTCCCCATCGTGACCGCCGCCGACCGCGACGCTGCGGCCGGCCGGAGCGGCACGCGTACCTGGCGCTACCGCGCCGAGAACGTCCGCGACGTGGCCTGGGGCACCTCCAAGTCGTTCCTGGTCGACGGCGCCCGCGCCCAGATCCGCCAGGACGACGGGTCGATGAACGACGTCCTGATCCTGAGCGCCTACCCCGACGAGGGCGTCGGCACGGCCGAGGAGCCGGGCTGGGAGGAGGCGACGCGCTACGGCCGCGCCTCGATTATCAACAACAGCATCTGGTACCCGTACCCGTACCCCGTCGCGATCTCGGTCGCCAGCCACGTCGGCGGCATGGAGTACCCGATGATCCACTTTTCGTCGGTCAACAGCCGCCACAAAGGCCTGTTCAACGTCGTGGACCACGAGCTGGGCCACAACTGGTTTCCGATGATCGTCGGCTCCGACGAGCGCCGCCACGCCTGGATGGACGAGGGCTTCAACACGTTCATCAACGAGCCGTCGACGATCGCGTTTTACAACGAGGGCGACGACCCGTCGCTTCCCGGTTACGGCGAGGCCCGCCCCACCACGGGCGACGGCATCGCCAGCGGCTTCCGCGCCACCGAGCTGAGCGTCGACGACGAGATCCTGACCTACCCCGATCAGCTCTCGGGCCGGGAGACCGGGTGGAACAGCTACACCAAGCCCGGCTATGGCCTCCACCTGCTGAGGACCGCCGTGCTGGGCCAGGACCGCTTCGACACGGCGCTCAAGGAGTACATCCAGCGCTGGGCCTACAAGCACCCGCAGCCGGCCGACTTTTTCCGCACCATCGAGGACGTCTCGGGCGAGGACCTGGACTGGTTCTGGCGCGGCTGGTTCGACACGCGCCACGCCTACGACGCCCAGCTGGTGGCGCTGGAGCAAGGCGAGGACGCCGCCGAGGTGACGGTCAGCCAGGTCGGCGGGCTGGTGTTCCCCACCGTCGTCGAGGTCACGTTCACCGACGGCAGCACGGAGCGCGTCGACGTGCCGGTCGAGGCCTGGGGCCGCGACGACGAGGTCACGCTGACCGTCCCCGCCAGCGGCCGGACGGCAACGAGCGCCCGCCTGGACCCGGACGGCCTGCTGCCGGACGTGGACCGGGAGAATGACACGGCCCGGAATAATCAATAATCGGCCTCCTCTGACACTCATTTCTGACGCCAAAAGCCATTTCGCATGTTCGCTAACGCCATATCAACGAGTAGCAACCTGCCTGACTCTGACATGAGGCTACTTGATGCAGCGCTCAAAACGTTCGTTGAGGCTGTACGACGTGCCTGTGCCCCAACGGGTCTCGGCGCCGGCCAAGTCCCCTTCATTAGACCAGTTAACCTCGTCGCCGTACTTAATCCAGACGCAGTTCATCTTGTTGTAGACGACGTTCCAATTGGCGGAGTACCCTCCCATACGTATCTGGACAGGCGTCAAGAGAGCGTGATGCTATCGTTGGATTCTATCGTCGGCCTATCTGCGCGCGACTTGGGCTTCCGCCAGCCTCTTGGTGTTTCTCTTCCGCTCAGAGCTTTATCCGAGGATGAGTCGGAGCGACGGGCAGTTCTAGAGCCAATCACTCAACAACTCATCGATCAGTTGCGCGCGCGAGCCCTTGTTCAGAACCTTCAAATCCCCTCGGGCTACGAGCATTTCGCTCGGTACATGCCGTCCTTCCTTGAAGATCATCCTGAAGTCGAACGTAATGTTTTCCTAATGATGCGGTTCAGGAGCGGACCACAGTACGAAGAGATTCACGAGGCCGTCCGTCAGGGACTGGCTCCATACGGACTGAATGTTCTCCGCGCTGACGACAAAGACTACACTGGAGATTTGTGGGAAAATGTGTGCTGCTATATGCTAGGTTGTAGATATGGAATATCTGTTTTTGAGGAGATAGATCTAAGAGAGTTCAATCCAAATGTAGCATTAGAGTTGGGCTTTATGATGGCACACGGCAAGCGATGCCTTCTCCTAAAAGACCAAAGAATGCCGAAGATGCCAACCGACGTGGTCGGCAAGCTTTACAAGGAGTTCGACTCCTACAACATTACTAACTCTATCCGTGTCGCCGCTGATAGATGGACTCGCGACCTGGGGCTGCCCCGAATTGCCCCTGTTGTCTAGCAGGCCAGAGTGGAGCACCACTTTCTACGCGCAGCCAGTTGGATTGTCCTGTCAGTCCTCATCTCGCTGCCGCTCGCTGGTGGTCTCTCTCACCGAACTCACACCGCCATGCGCTTCACGCTACTCACAGTCCTCGTCGTCTACGGCACGACCAGCACCTCGGCCAGCGTGAGTTCGCTCGTGACGACTTCGACCTCACCCGCATCGAGCGCGGCGAAGAGCGGGAGCATCTGCGCCTGCGTGGCGGGCTCGTCTTCGAGGGCGTAAATGAACACCCCCGTGTCGAAGTAGACCCGGCGACCGCGCACTCGCTCGAAGAGGGATTCGCCATCGGCGTCTCCCGGAGCGGTCTCGCCTATCGGTCCCACTCGTCGCGGAGCGCCCGGAGGCTCCGGTCGATCTCTTCCTTCGTGCGGGTGGGGCCGGTGTACCCAGAGAGGATCGAGACGAGCGACTCTGTCTGGCCTCTCTCTCCGGCGGGGGTCTGCGTAACTGCGTCGGGTTCGGCCAACTCGGGCAGGCTCAGCACGCGCTCGGCGAGCCGGTCCTGGTCAGGCTCGGGGACGGCCGAGAGGCGCCGGAGCGCGCGTTGCATGAGGGCGGTCATGGCATCAAGGTAAAGCGGACACGGCACGAACGCCCTGGAGAGGAAGCCCGTGCCCGCAAACAAGCGAGCGGCCGCACCTAGCGCCAGCGGCTGGCGGCGCGCCTAGGCGGCGTCGAGCGGGGTCACCAGCCGGCCGCTGGAGCGGCCGTGCATCGCGTCGCGCAGGCCGAACGCGAGCGTGGTCAGCACCAGTCCGCCGTGGCCGTTGGCCTCGATGGCGTCGGTGGCCTGGCCGACGAGCGCCGCCATCGCGTCGAGGTCGGCGTCGGGCAGCGCGGCGACGAACTTGTGGACGGCCTCGGCCTGGTCCACATTGACCAACGGCGCCCCGGCGCCGATGGCGCGGGCGAGCACCAGGTCGCGGATCCACAGCGCCACCAGGTCGAGCCAGCCCTTCAGCGTTTCTCGGCCCATGCCGCTGGCGGTCTGGACCAGCGGCGCGATCCGGTCGGGCCGGCCGACGTAGGCCTCGCGCACAAAGTCGAGCGCCAGCACGCGGTGGCCCTGGACGCGCTCGCTGCCCGAGATCTCGAGCGCCCGGGTGTAGGAGCCGTCCGCCATTCGTGCCGTCACCGCGGCCACGTCGGGCGCCAACCCGGCGCGGGCGACCAGCGCCGCCTCGATGGCCTCGGGCGCCAGCGGGTCGAACCGGACGCGCTGGCACCGGCTCAGAATGGTGGGCAGTACGTTTTCGAGCCGCTCGGCAGTCAGGATCAGGACCACGTCGGCGCCGGGCTCTTCCAGCAGCTTCAGGAGCGCGTTGGCGGCCTGGGTCCGGATCTGGTCCGCGTCGGTCAGGATGCCGACGACGTAGCGGCCCTCGGCCGGGACGAACGTCATCTCGCGGCGCAGCAGCTCGTTCATGGGCCGCTTGCGGTGCTCGACCTGCTTTTTGCTCGGCCCGTCGTCGCCGAGCGCGCCCCGCTGGCTGTAGTCGACGGGCGCGTAGGGCTCGGCGGCGAGCGCCGCCAGCCGGTCGGCGTAGTCACTCGGCCGGTCGTCCTTGTCGGCGCCCTTCGAGACCTTGGGGAACGGGAGGTAGACGTGGAGGTCGGGGTGGACCAGCCGGGCCGTCTTGGCGCAGGCGGGGCACGCGCCACAGGCGTCGCCCTCGGGGCCGCCGGGCGTTCCGCGGCGCTCGCACAGCAGCGCCTGGGCGAAGGCGAGCGCGGCGGCGCGCGGGCCGGACCCGCCCGGCCCGTGGAACAGGTAGGTGCCCCCGACGCGCCCGCTGGCGAGCGCGTGCGCGAGGGTGTCGGTGGCGCGGTCCTGGCCGATAACGCGGCTCCACATGGGGTTCGGGGTTCGGGGTTCGGGGTTCGGGGTTCGGGGTTCGGGGTTCGGGAATCTCCGGCTCGCCGCGCGCTGGCGCCCCAAGCCGGCGGGAAGTCGGGCAGAACTCTTGGAGCCGAGACCAGCCACTCACTTCTTGCGCTGCCTGGCGTGGCGTGTTTGTCCGGCGGTCGGGCACCGGTGCGTGCACCTCCGGGCGAGAGACCACGCACCCGCTCTGGCTGGGCGCGGCGACTCAGCCTTCGTCCCCCATCGCAATCGTCACCGTCACCGAAAAGTCCTGGGCGCCCTGGCGAGTCCAGAACGCGCGGCCGGCGGCGTTGGTGGCCAGCACGCCGGCGCGGAGTTGGGTCGCGCCCTGGGCGGCGCCCCACTGGCGGGCGTGGTCGAGCAGGCGCGCGCCCAAGCCGGTGCCGCGGGCGGCGGGCGCGACGTACAGGTCGTCGACGTGGACGAGCGACTGGGGCTCGAACGTCGGCGTGGGGACGTAGAGGTGGGCCGTGACCAACCCGACGGGCGCGCCGGCGCCGACCGCCAGCCAGACGCGGCTGGTCCGGCTCCGCGTCCACTCGCGGAAGTCGGTCGACCAGCGGGCGCCGGCGTCGTCGGCCAGCCGGTAGCGGGCGTCGAGCGACTCGTGCTCACCGTGGAGCGCCCGCCACAGCGGCAGCGCCGCGGCCAGGTCCGACGGCCGCGCCTCGCGGATCGTGGCGCGCCGGTCGGTCACGCGGCCCGGGCCCGGCGCCCGATCCGGCCCTCGGCCGCCAGCAGCTCGGCGTTCAAGATGGCCCCGCCGGCCGCGCCGCGGACCGTGTTGTGGCTCAGGACCACGAACTTGACGCCCAGCACCGGGCAGTCCTGGATCCGCCCGACCGTCACCGTCATGCCGTCGCCCAGGTGGACGTGCGTGCGCGGCTGAGGTGCGGTCTCGTCGTCCGTCACCAGGATCGGTGTCTCGGGCGACGTGTGGAGGCCGCGACCGGCGAGCGGGCTCCGCCACGACCGCAGCGCCTCCGCCACCTCCGCCGCGCTGGCGGGCGTCGCCAGCCGGACCGAGACGGCCTCCATGTGGCCGTCCACGACCGGCACGCGGTGGCACTGGGCCGAGACCACGACCTCGGCGTCGGCCACGCCGTCCGGCCCCAGGGTGCCCAGCAGCTTGCGCGTCTCGACGGCCATCTTCTGCTCCTCGCCGCCGATAAACGGCACCACGTTGCCCAGCGCGTCCAGCGACGCGACGCCCGGGTAGCCGGCGCCGCTCAGCGCCTGCATCGTGACCACGTGGACGGCCTCGACGCCGAACGCGTCGTGCAGCGGCCTCAGGGCCATCACCAGCCCGACCGTCGAGCAGTTGGGGTTGGTGACGATGAATCCGCCCGAGCCCCACGACTGGCGGTCGATCAAGGCGAGGTGGTCCGGGTTGACCTCGGGGATCAGGAGCGGCACCGTCGGGTCGAGGCGGTAGTTGCGCGCGTTCGAGACCACGGCGTAGCCGCGCCGCGCCCAGTCGGCCTCGACCTCGCCGGCCACGCTCGCGTCGAGCCCCGAGAACACCACGTCGACGTCCGGCGCCGCGTCGACGCCCTCCACCACCCTCTCGCCGACGGCGTCCGCCAGCGGCTCGGCCTGGAGCCAGCGCGCCGCCTCGCGGTATGGCTTGCCCGCCGACCGCTCCGACGCGACCAGCGACACGACCTCGAAGCCGGGGTGGCGCGAGAGCAGGCGGACGAACGTTTGGCCGACGGCGCCGGTGGCACCTAAAATCGCGGCTCGGAGCATAGAGTCGGTGGGTCGGTGAGGGCCTGCCTCAGAGTACGCGGCGGGCTCGTCTGGCGGGGCGACCAAGTGGTGAACAGGCGTGCAATAACGGCACAATAGCCACGCTGCGCGCCGCCCGCGGCTCGTCCTGTCGCTTATCCGCGAGACGCCTCGAAGCGGCCCATAAAGTCCACCAGCGCCTCGACGGAAGCGGGCTCGACGGCGTTGTAGATCGACGCGCGGACGCCGCCCACGGAGCGGTGCCCCTTCAAGGCCATCAACCCCTCGCGCTTGGCGTCGGCGATGAACTGCGCCTCCAGGTCCTCGCTCGGCAGCCGGAACACGACGTTCATGTGCGACCGGCTGTCCTCCCGGACGGGCGTCGTGTAGAAGTCGCTCGCGTCGAGGGCCCCGTAGAGCCGGTTCACCTTGCCCCGGTTCCGCTCCACCATTCCCGCCAGCCCGCCGTGGCGCTCGATCCAGCCCAGCACCTTGTCGATCAGGTAGACCGCGAACACGGGCGGCGTGTTGAACAGCTTGGCCGCGTGCGTGCCGTAGTCCAGCATCGTCGGCAGGCCCGAGACGCGGGTCTGGAGAAAGCCGTCCTGGACGAGCACGACGGTGGCGCCGGCGGGGCCCACGTTTTTCTGGGCGCCGGCGTAGATCAGCCCGTAGCGGTCGGTCTCGATGGGCCGGCTCAGGAAGTCCGACGAGGCGTCGCACACCAGCGGCATCTCGGCCTCGGGCTCGTGGTGGAATTGGGTCCCGTAGATCGTGTTGTTGCTCGTAAAGTGGAGGTAGGCCGAGGCCGGGTCGACGTCCCAGGTGTCGGGCTCCGGGACGTAGGTGTAGCCGTCGTCCTTGCTGCTGGCGGCCACGCCCGGCGCGGCGTCGCGGTCACGGCCGACGATCTGGGCCTCCTTGAACGCCTTGGCGCTCCAGGCGCCGGTGTCGATGTAGCTGGCCGTGCCGCCGGCGGGCAGGACGTTGAGCGGCACCTGGTGGAACTGCATCGAGGCGCCGCCCTGGAGGAACAGCACGTGCCAGTCGTCGCCGAGGCCGAGCAGGCCCTTGACGCGCGCGCCTGCGCGCTCGTGGACCTCCGAATACGCCGGCGAGCGGTGGCTGATCTCGACCATCGAGGCGCCGACGCCCGGGTAGACCGGCATCTCGTCGCGGAGCTCCTCCAGCACCTCGACGGGCAGCGCGCCGGGTCCGGCCGAGAAGTTGTGCTGCCGCTGGTCGAGGTCGGCGGCGGGCGAGTCGTAGGAGACGGGCTGCATCATGGCGAACGGAGGGGTTGGGGTCAGGAGGGGGAGAGGGGCGTTGTGCCAGAACCGATCAGGTGGGGTCCGGCGACGGGCCGACGGTCTCATGCGCTGGCGCGGCCACGCCGCGCGCGCGCGCCGCGAGCTCCTCGCGCACGAACCGCTGCATCCGCTCGATGGCCGTCCGCGCGAACCGGGCCTGGAGCCGGCGCCCGAACAGCTTGAAGCCGATCCGGTAGAACAGGTTGCCGATCCGGTCGGGCTGCGAGAACGAGTCGATGTGGAACGAGACGGCGCCGGTCGCCTGGGCCTTGCGCACCTCGAAGGTGATCCGGCCGCGCTCGAAGTGGCCTTCTAGCGTGGCGTAGTCGAAGCCGTACACCCGGACCGGCCCGCTGGCGGGGTCGCCGGGCGACGGCCCGCGCGTCTCGTCGATCTCGTCGCCCACCTTGACGCCGAACCAGAACGAGAGCCCTAGGAACCGCGCCCGCAGCAGCATCGGCCGGCCCGCCAGCGGCTCGTCGGGCGAGAAGATGCCCGTGATGAGCTTGGGGTCGGGGAAGGCGTAGTTGCGCGCCAGGTCGCAGGCGACGGCCCACGAGGCGCGGGCGTCGTCGGACGGGAGGGGCGGCCCGGGCGGCTCGGGCGGCAGCTCGCCCTGGTGGTGGTCGATGTCCCAGCCCTCGGCCTCGGTGTGGTCGTGGCTGGCGTCGAGGTCGAGGTTGTAGCGCGACTCGCGGAGCGCGTCCAGGCGCTCCCGGTACTCCCGCCAGTCGGGGCGGTCGGGGACGGCGCGCCGGGCGAGCGGGCTAGGCATCATCGGCCTCGCGCTCGGTGGTGACCTGGACCTCGGCGATCCGCTGGCCGCCGCAGTCCTCGGCGACGCGCTCGCAGAAAAACGTCCACATGGCCTGTTGGGCGGACTTGGCGACGCCCAGCTTGTCGTAGACCAGGTCCACGGCCGCGTCGGCGCTGCGCGCCCACGACTCGATGGAAAACCGCAGCGCGCCCGGCTCCGTCGGGTGGTCGCGCGCCTCGAACCGGATCTGACCGGCCTCCATGTGGCCCTCGAGGGTGGCGAGCGTGAACCGCGTCGGCCCCACCTCGATCACGCGGACCGGCCCGTTCCAAGGCGACCGGATCTCGATGTCGAACTCGTCCCCGACGGCCAGCACGCCGGGCTCGCCGGTGGTCTTGACGAACTCGGCGATCTCGTCCGGCACGTACTGCTGGATGTGGCCCGTGATGCAGGCCATCAGCTCGGCCGGCGCCTTCGTCGTGTTCGCCACGTCGACGGTGTAGCGCCGGTGGAAGCGCGGGCCGCAGCCCTCGTCCTCCTGCTGCACGCGGCGCCCGCCGGCGGGGTCGGGCGGCGGCGCGACGGGCGCGTCCGGGGCGCGGTCCACGTCCCGCGTCTCCGCACGGACGGGGAACGCCCACCGCCGCCAAGCCCACACGCCGGCGGCGGCGGCGGCCAGGACGGCGGGCGCGACGACGAGGGCGCGGTGGCGGCGGTTGCTCATGCCCCCTCTACGCCCGACCGCGCCGCGGGCTCCCCGCCGGCGGCCAGCGCCAGCGGCTGGCGGACAAAAGAGCCCCGCTCCAGCGCGAGGCCAGAGCGGGGCGTCGAGACGGAGAGCCAGCCGCTGGCGGCCGGCGTCGGCGGTTAGTCGCGGCTCATGAAGATGCGCAGGACGTACCAGAACATCAGCGCGACGGCGGCGAACAGCTCCAGCGAGGCCGAGACGTAGCGGTCCTCGGGGTACTCGCGCAGGATCCGCGAGGTGCTCCACAGGATCGAGGCGCCGGCCAGCCCGATCATGGCCACCGAGAACCACAGGCCCAGGTTGAACCCGGTCAAAACGCCGACCACGATGGCCACGATGGCCAGGATGCCGGCCCACTTGATGAACCCGCCCAGGAACGAGAAGTCCTTGCCCGAGAAGAAGGCCACGGCCGTGAGCCCCGAGAACCCGAGCACCGTCACCCAGGCCGCCTTGCCGATGGCGCCGGGCGCGATCTCGTTGGCCAGGAACAGCATCGGCACGAAGATCAGCGCCTCGGCCACGACGTACCCGCCCAGCGCGGCGTACTGCGCGCCCTTGGTCTCGGCCGTCGCCGCGACGCGGCTGGCGACCGTGCCGGCGATCACGAACGCGCCCAACACCAGGAGCCAGCCGGCGCCCGTGTTCAGCAGCGTGTTCGCGATGGGGTACGCCAGGCCCGAGGTGAACAGGAAGACCTCGATGCCCGCGAACAGCAGGATGGCGCCGAGCAGGTGCGCATAGGTCCGTGTCAGGAAGGCCGCGCGGGCGTCGTCGCCCAAGGCCGCGACCGGGGTCTGGTAGAGGGTGTCCATGGGGGGTTGAGAGTCAGAGGAGCAAGAAACGTAGAGAACCCAGACGAAGTGTCGCCGCCGGGCTTGAACAATCGGCTTGGTCGGGGCGCGCTGGCGGGCCCTAGGCCCGGACGTCGATCACGACGCGGCCGGTCGTCTCGCCGTCCACGATCCTCCGGCCCCACGCGGGCACGTCCGCCAGGCCGACCACGGTGCGCTGGACCGGGTCCAGCACGCCCCGGCCGACGGCGGCCGCCAGCCGGTCCCAGGCCCGCTGGCGGAGCTCGCGCGGCGCCGTGTTGGAGTCGATCCCGGCCAGCGTGACGCCGCGCAGGATGAACGGGAAGACGGTCGTCTCCAGCTCCGACCCGCCCGCCAGCCCGCACGCGGCGACGCAGGCGTGGCGCCGGGCGCCGGCCACCAGCGACGCCAGCGTCGTGCCGCCCACCGAGTCGACGGCGCCGGCCCAGACGGCGCGCGTCATCGGCGCGCTCGGCCCGCTAGAGAGCGCGTCGCGGCCGACGACCTCGGCCGCGCCCAGCTGGCGGAGGTAGCCGTGGGCGTCCTGGGAACCGGTGACGGCGTGGACCTCGTGGCCCTCGGCCGCCAGCAGCGCCGTCGCGACGGACCCGACGCCGCCCGACGCGCCGGTGACGGCCACCGGGCCGCGCCCCGGCTCGACGCCGTGGGCCTCCAGCGCCAGCACGCTCAGCATGGCCGTAAAGCCGGCCGTCCCGATCCACATGGCGTCCTCGGTCGAGAGCGAGTCCGGCAGCGCGACCAGGTGGTCGGGCTGGGCCCGGGCCTGCTCCGCGAATCCGCCCCACCGCTCCTCGCCGGTGCCCCAGCCGGTCAGCACCACGCGGTCGCCGGCGGCCCACTGGCGGGACGCGTCGGAGACGACGGCGCCGGCCAGGTCGATGCCCGGCACGAACGGGAACTCGCCGCGCACGATCTTGCCCCCGCCCGTCACCGCCAGCCCGTCCTTGTAGTTGAGGCTGGAGTGCGCCACGTCGATCAGGACGTCGCCGTCGGGGAGGTCGTCTGGGGAGACGCCCTGGACGGCGGCGCCGGTGGGCGGGCGGGACTGGGCGAGCAGGAGGGCGCGCATCGGGAGGGGACTCTGGAACACAAAAAAGCGTCCCGATCCAGCAGACCGGGACGCCAACGACGAAACGCCCGTCTACAGGAGGAAGCCGATGACGGCGAGGACGATGGCCGCGATCAAGGCCCACTTTGCGAGATCTTTCGAGATGCCCGCGACGCCGCTGAACCCGAGCAGAGAGGCTACGAGCGCGATGGCAGCGAGGATGAGAAAGACGGTCAGCAAGTCCATGAGGGTTGAGGTTGGGTGAAGGGGGCCCCTTCGACGCCCCCGCCCTAGGGAAGTTGCCGATGCGCCAGAAGCGCTTCCAGGACCGACTCTGCCCGTACTTTGCGCGCGCCCCCTCCCCCGCCCCGTGCCTTCCCTCCCGGCCCATGCCTGAGACGCTCCGCACCACACCTCTCCACGACCGCCACCTCGCCCTGGGCGCCAAGATGGCCGAGTTCGGCGGGTGGGACATGCCCATCCAGTACACCGGCATCTTGGACGAGCACGGGGCCGTCCGTGAGGCGGCGGGCCTGTTCGACGTGAGCCACATGGGCGAGTTCAGGCTGCGCGGGCCGCAAGCGCTGGACCTGGCCCAGCGCCTGGTCACCAACGACGTGGGCAAGCTGGAGGACGGCCGCGCCCAGTACGCCGTGCTCTGCCGCGAAGACGGCACCGCCATCGACGACCTGCTGGTCTACCGGCTGGCCTCCGACGACGTGCTGCTGGTGGTCAACGCGTCCAACATCGACAAGGACTGGGCCCACGTCTCGGCCGTCGCCGACGACGCCGGGCTGGACGTGACCGTGGCCAACGAGTCGGACGACTGGGCGCTCCTGGCGCTCCAAGGCCCCAAGGCCTTCGAGGTCTTGGAGGCCGCGACGGGCGCGGACGCCTCCGACATCCCGTTCTACCACTTCCGCCAGCACGACGGGCTGTTCGGCGCCGAGCGCGCCGTCGTGTCCCACACGGGCTACACCGGCGAGCCGGGCGTCGAGCTGTACCTCAGCCCCGAGGCCGCCGGGCGGGCCTGGGACGCGCTGACCGAGGCCGGCGGCACGCCGGCCGGGCTGGGCGCCCGGGACACGCTGCGGCTGGAGTCCGGCTTCTGCCTCTACGGCCACGAGCTCGACGACGACACGACGCCCCTGGAGGCCGGCCTCGGCTGGGTGGTCAAGCCCGACGCGGGCGACTTCGTGGGCCGCGACGCCCTGGCGGCGCAGAAGGCGGCGGGCGTCCCGCGCCGGTTGGTCGGGCTGGTGGTCGAGGGCCGCGGCATCCCGCGCGCCGGCTACCCCGTCGTGGACGGCGACGGCGCCGAGGTCGGGACGGTCACGAGCGGCAGCCAGTCGCCGGTCTTGGGCCAGGGCGTCGCGCTGGCGATGGTGACCAACGACGCGCAGTACACCGCGCCCGGCACCGGACTGGGCGTCTCGGTGCGCGGGCGGGTGCTGCCGGCGGTCGTCACCAAGCCGCCGTTTCACAAAGGCTGACGCGGCCGTGCGGCCGCGCGCGCCGGTGCCGCCAGCGGCCCCCCGCTGGCGGCTCGGCCCGGAGGGCCTACCGGACGAGCGAGAGCGACGTCACGCTCTCCTCGCCGTCGATCTGGATGCGGCACCAGTAGACGCCGCCTGGGAACCCGCCCCCATCGAACGTCGCCGTGTGAGGCCCCGCGCCCTGCTCCTCGCGGACCAAGACCGACACCTCGCGCCCCAACGCGTCGAACACTCGGATGTCGACACGCGCGGCACGCGAGAGCGTGTAGGGGATGGTGGCGGTCGCCTGGAAAGGGTTAGGGTAGGGCCGGCCGACCGCCAGCGGCCGAGGCGGGCCGTCGCTGGCGGTCGACACCGACAGGGCCGCGCTCCACGCGCCGTTGGTCTCGAACCGGAGCGCGCCCTCGACCGGCTGGCCGGTCAGCAGGTCCGTCAGGGTCCCGGGCGGCAGCGTGACCGCGCCCCCGTCGCCTGCGACGACCTCGAGGTGGACCGCGTCTCCGTCGGCGGCGCCGCCCGGCGCGCGCCCGAGCTCCGGGTCGCTCGCGCGCAGCGTCAGGACCGCGAGGCCGTCGGCCACGACCCCCTCGCCGACGGCGCCCCCCGACTCGGTGCGCGCGACCAGTCGGCGCCCGTTGTAGGCGTGGGCACCCGTTACGATCACGGTCGCGCTCGGCCCGGCGTGCGCCGCCGGGGCCGGCGGCGCGGGGGGCTCGTCGGCATCGCCGTCGGCGGGGTACAAGAGCGTGGACGGCTCCGAGAGGTAGACCAGGTACCCCTCCCCCGGGCGGACGTCGCCGATCTGGTCGACGCCAACGCCCGGGGCGTAGACCGCGCCGGTCCCGCTCTTGATCAGGACCAGGTGCGGCGCGACCGTCGCCAGGGCCGCCTCGACGGCCAGCGGGCTGCGGCGGAGGTAGGCGATCTGGCTCCAGCCCTGCGGCAACGCCAGAGGCGTCTCGCTTGGGAGCACGGGCTCGCCCGACAGCGTCAGCGTCGCGGGACCCGAGGCGTAGATCTGGTACGCCTCCCCACGACGCCACGCGCTGATCGTGTTGACGCCGGCGTCGGGGGCGTAGACGCCCCCCTGAGGGTCGCGCACCAGCACGACGCGGTCGCGGACCTGCGCTAGCACGCTCGCCAGCGACGAGTCGGCCGGCGCGACGTGGGCGGAGACCAAGTTCCAGCCCGGCGCCAGCTCGATGGACTGGGACGCCGCCGTCGGTCCGGAGCCGATCGTGTACCACTGGGACCACCGCGCCTTGGGCCACATGCGGGCGCCCCACCGAGCGACCAGGTCTACGCTGGACCGCTTCATCCCCCAGGCGATCATGAGCGGGGGCAGGCGGTACACGTTGTCGGCGTCGGTAAACGAGTCGAACCGTGGGGTCCGCGAAAACGCCGTCGGGACGGTGCTCGCGTCCTGATAGCCGCTGCCTTCCAGGCCTGCGTGGCGGGCCCAGGCCGAGACCGGGGCCGAGGACGCGAACGAGAACCACGCCACGAGCGCCTGCTCGACCGCCCGCCGCGCCAGCGCGGGGGCCGCCGTCTTTTCCCCGGTCCACCCGGAGCCGTCGTCGAGCGCGTAGCGCCCGAGGATCTCCCACCAGTTGGCGTTGGTGTCGGTAAAGGCCTCGTTGTCAGAGAGCTGACCCTTCTGGCCCCAGAGGTTGTTGCGCGTCTGGACGGCCGTGTGGCGCGCCCGGAACGTCCGCCACCACTGGCTGACGCCGGACTGCCCCTGGAGGTCGAGGGCCAGGCTCGTCTGGTAGTTCCAGTCGACCGGGCTGCCGGCGCCGGCGTTGCCCGTCAGCTCGCGCGAGAGCAGCAGCTGGAGGTCGTACCAGGCCGTCGAGTAGTAGTACTGCATCACCTCCGACCCCGGCGGCCCGTAGGCCCCCTCGCCGGCGAAGCCTGGCTCGCCGTGCTTGTGGGGCGCCAGGTCGAACACGACGGACTGGCCGCCGGGCCAGAAAAAGGGCGCCTGCTCCCCCGGCCGGCTCCCGCTCACGCGCAGCGGGGTGCGCTCGAAGTCCCACCCCTTGGGAGTCACCAGGCCCCCGTACAGCTCGGTCCCCAGGTCCTGCAGGCGGTCTCGGTTAAAGACCTCCCAGCTTTTGACGGCCTCCCACTGCATCAGCGACAGCTTGCCGAGGTAGTAGCGCGCGCGGTCCTGGTCGTAGGAGATGTCGTAGCCGCCCTGGCCGGGGAAGTTGTCGAACTCGTAGTCGATCCCGTTCAGGAGGTCGTCGAAGCCCGAGCGGCCGCAGCCCGTGGTGCACGTCAGGTAGCTGCGGTCGAAGGCCACCGTCTCGGCGACCTTCGACGGGGAGTCGTAGGCGGTGTACAACTTTTCGGCGGCCGTCCACACCCCGGAGGCCATGAACTCGGAGGCCCCGAACGCGTCGAGCGGGTGGACGTCCGGCAGCCAGTGGTTCCAGTCGGGGTACTGGATGGCGACGGGCGTGTTCTGGAGGTCGAGCCGCTGGCCGAACGCGTCGGCGCGGGTGGCCTTGGCCGCGTCCCAGGTCCCGACCTGCAGCGCGCGGCCGAGGTCGGCGTCGGTCGGGGCCGCGTTGGGGAGGTGGCCGGCGGCGTCCGGGAACAGCCACTCGGCCGTCTCGTCATCGCGCTGGAGCACCCACTCGAGGCCGGCCCCCGCGGCCCAGTCCTCCTCGCCCCGGTCCGTCAAGCCCGGGCCGGGCTGGTAGGGCGGGTTCCAGGGGCGCGCCAGGGGGCTCGTGCGGCGGCCGTCGGTGCGCTCGAGGTCCAGCGACCGGATGTAGGCGGCGATCTGCTGGGCCTGGGTCTCGGTCAGGCCGTGGAACCGCGCCCTTGCCCGGATGCTCTTGTTCGAGTAGTTGAAGTACTTGAGGTCGTACCCGCTCGTCGCGTGGCAGTCGGCGCACGCCGCCACGATGGTCTCGGCCCCCGGGAGGCTCGACTCGCGGAGCGACCGGCGCTTGTTCCAGAGGGCCTCGCCCGCCGACGCCGACACCCCCGGCGGCGCCCTCCACGTCTCGGGGTCGCTCTCGACGAATTGGGTCCCGCTCACCCTCGACTGGCCGCCCGGCCCCAGCAGGTCGAGCTCGAGGATGCGGTAGCCGGAGCCGATGCCCTCGGTCCCGTTAAACCGGAACTGGATCCGGTTGGCGCCGGCGACCACGCCCGTCACCGGCACCGCCAGCCGAACGGTGTTGTAGGCGCCGCCGATGCCCAGGTAGGCCCGCTCGGGCCACCGGACGCGCGCGTTGTCGTTCGAGATGGGCCGCCAAGCGCCGCCGTTGACCCGGTAGCTGGCCTTGGCGTCGCGCGCGAGCTGGCCGCTCCACACCCGGGAGCTGGTGTGGTAGCCCAGCGCGTGGCCCACGAGGTACATCGAGTCCACCCGGGAGGGGTCCGAGACGGTCAGGGTCACGGTTTCGACGTGGCCCGCGGCGCCGAGCACCTCGATGGGCAGGGCCACCTGGTTCGCGTGGCCCGACAGGCCCGAGGCGGGGCCCCCGCTGGCGCTATCGACGGGCGGGCCCGCCGGGGGCGCCAGCACGGCGTAGCTGACCCCCGAGGCCCCGCCCGCGGCGAGGAGCACCAGCGGGAGCAGCGACGACCGGAGGCGGGAGAGGCGGGTAGACCGAGTCCAGGAAGAAACCATGGGTGGGGTGGATAGCCAGCGAGCCTGGTCATCGACGGGTCCGGAGCGGACGCGAAACACATCGCGCCTTCGTCTCGGCCCTGGCACTCCCCACCACAGAGAGGCCAACGGGATCTGTTGCGTCGCCCAACGTAGCCACTGCAGACGTTGTGGGCACAAGTATTTAGAGAGGAGTCCCCTGGGCGCGCGCGCCGTCGCCTGGAGGCCCGCGCGCGCGCGCGGCTCCGCACGCCGGGAGAGATGCGACGACTCCTGGTCACACCCAACCCGACCGATCCCCGTGGGGACCTCCTCGTCGGCGCGCCGCGCGGTAGGCGGCGACCGAACTCCGTTCATCGTCGCGGCCTTCGCGGGCGAGGCGGCCCGGCGGCCGCTCCGTCGCGTGCTCGACGTCGGGTGCGGGTACGGCTGGGCGGTGGGCGCGCTGGACGGGCTCGCCGGCGAGCGCGTCGGCGTGGACATGGACCGCGCGGCGCTGGCGGAGGCGCGCCGGCTCTACCCCGACGTCCGGTTCGTCCACCAGGACGCCGCCGCCCTCCCCTTCCCCGACCGCTCGTTCGACGGCGTCGTCCTCTCCGAGGTCATCGAGCACGTGGGCGACGACCGGCAGGCGTTCGTCATGGCCGAGTGCGCGCGCGTGCTGCGTCCGGGTGGGCTCCTCGTGTTTACCGCGCCCTACGCCGGCCTGTTCGCCTGGGCCGACCCCATGGACGTCAAGCGGCGGTGGCCCTCGCTCTACCGGCTCTACATGCGGCGGAGCGGATACGTGCCGAGCACGGCGCCCGAGATCGGCCACCGGCACGTCTCGACGGCCGAGATCGAGGGGTGGCTCGAGGGCCGCTTCTCCATCGAGCAGGTGCGGTACTGCGGGCTCCTGATGCCGTGGCTGACGTGGGTCCTGGCCCTCCACCAGCGCATCGGCTTCTTGCCGGACGCCGTCGAACGGGCGCTCAACCGGTTCCGAGGCTGGGAGAGCGGCGTGCGCTACGGCCCGCGCCTGTCGTTCAACGTCCGGCTGGTCGCTCGGCGCCGGCCCGCCCCGGCGCGCCCGAGGCGGCCCGGCGTGACGGAGCGCCTCCGTGCCTAGCGCAGGCGACGCGGGCGACGAGCGCGCGGACGTCCTCCTGCATCCGCTCGCGGGCAAAGCGGCGCTGGGCGTCGGCCCGTCCGGCGCGGGCCAAGCGGGCCGCCCGCGCGGGGTCGGCCAGGAGCTGGCGGAGCGCGTGCCCCAGCGCGCGGGCGTCTCCGGGGGGCACCAGCAGGCCCGTCCGGCCGTCGTCGACGAGCTCGACGGCCCCCCCGGCCGCCGTGGCCACAATGGGCCGGCCGGCGGCCATCGCCTCCACGATCACGCGGCCGAACGGCTCGGGCGCCGTAGACGTGTGGGCCACGACGGTGCAGACGCGCAGCAGGGCCGGCACGTCGTCGCGGGCGCCGAGCACGTGGACCCGGCCGGTGATGCCGAGGCGCTCCGCCAGCGCCGCGAGGGACGCGGCCACGCCCGCGTCGGCCGCGAACAGCGCCCCGCCGACGACCAGCGCGTGCACGTCGGGCTGGTCCGCGATCGCGGCGAGCAGCACCTCCTGCCCCTTCCACGCCGCCAGGCGGCTGAACACGCCCACCACCGGCGCCTCGCCCAGCCCGATCTCGAGGCGCAGCCGCGCGACGTCGCCCGGCGTGACGGCGGCCGACGCGTCGACGTCGACCCCGTTGTAGATCGTCTCGACGCGGTCGCGGTCGCCCCCGGCCGCGACGAAGGCGTCGCGCGTCGCGCGCGAGTTGGCGACGACGCGGGTGGCCGTCCACCGCGCGAGCCCGACGGCGACGCGGCGCTTTGACGGGCTAAAGTGCTCGTCGACGAGCAGGTCGCGGAGGTGCCACACGACGGGCCGTCTCGCCAGGCGGCCCGCCAGCCCGGCCACGGCGAGCGCCTTCATGGAGTTGGCGTAGAGCACGTGGTGGCCGCGCGCGACGCGTGCGAGCCGGAGCGCCAGGGCCGCGACGCCCCACGCCGCCGCGGGCCCCGCCCGCTGGTCGCGCCGGACGCCCAGGACGCGCTCGGAGGCCGGCAGCACACGGACGGGCACGCCCTCCTCCCGGAGCCGGTCCTGGAGCGGCCCCTCCTCGAACAGCACCACCGAGGCGCGCCCCGGCAGCCCCCGGACCAGGTCGAGCAGCGACAGCTCGCCGCCGCCGAGCACGGCGGCGTGGTTCACGAAGAGGACGCGCGGCGTCATGGCGCCACCTCGCGGTACACGTCCGCAACCTGGCGGGCCACGTCGGGCCAGGCAAAGTGCGCCGCGGCGTACTGGCGGCAGGCGTCGGCGTCGGGGACCTCCAGCGCGCCCGTCAAGACGGCCGCCAGGCGGTCGGCCACGGCCGCCGGCGCGGCGGACTCGCACACCAGGGCCGGGCTGAGCCCCGCGACCACCTCCGGCAGCCCGCCCATCGGCGTCACCACGACCGGCGTCCCGGCGGCGAGCGACTCGACCGTCGTCAGGCCGAACCCCTCCAGGGCGACCGTGGGGACGACCGACACGTCGGCCGCGCGGTACGCCAGCGGCAGGTCGGCCTCGGGCACGAACCCGGCGAAGCGGACGTGGGCCGACGCCCCGAGCGCCTGCGCCCGGGCCGCCAGCGCGTGCCCGAGGGGGCCCGTCCCCGCCACCACCAGCAGCACGTCGGGGACCCGCTGGCGGAGCGCCCCGACGGCGTCGATCAGCCCGTCCAGCCCCATCCGCCGGGCGAGCCGCCGGACCGTCAGGACGACGGGACGGTCGGGGGGCCACCCGAGCCGTTCCCGAGCCTGGGCCCGCGTCTCGGCCACGTCGAACCGGCCGGTATCGACCCCGCCGGGCACCACGCGAACGCGCGACTCGGGGACCCGGTAGCCCTCGACCAGCCGGCCGGCAAAGGCGCGCGAGAGCACGATCACCCGGTCGGCCCGGCGGTAGACGGCGCGCTCGACGGCGCGCTTGGCCGCGGTCGCCGCCCGCCCGGCCCCCTCGACGGCGCTCTCGTCGGCCCACGGGCCGTGGAAGTGGACCACCAGCGGGAGACCGGCCATGGCCCCCAGAGCGGGCAGCGCGTACAGCGCGAAGTGCGCCGCGACGAGGTCGGGCCGGTCGCGGGCGACCGCCGCCCGCGCCGCCCGCCGCGCGGCCACGAGGCGGCGGGGCACCGACGCCGCCTCCGGAGCGAACGCCGCGACGCGCCCCCCGCTCTGCCGGGCCACCTCGCCCGACCCGGCGACGAGCCCCCGCACCGCCACGCCCGCGCCGGGCAGGTGGGCGGCCAGCGCGTGGAACACGCGGTCCAGCCCGTTCCCGGCCTGCTCGGGGAACCACCCCATCCCGATCGCGAGGGCGGACCGCGTCGGTTCCTCTAGGGGCCGAGGCGCTGGGGAGAGCTGGGCGGGCGGTGGGGTCATCGGAGCGCCTCCAGGCTGTCGTCGGGGCCGAGCGTCCCGTCGACCGCGATCCGCGCCCAGAGCTCGAGCACGAACAGCGTCCACACCAGCTCGCTCCAGTGCGAGGCGCCGGCGCGGTGCTCGTCGAGCATCCGGCGCACGAACGCCGGCCGGATCCAGTCCCGGTCCCGGAAAGCCGGGCTGTCGAGCGCCGCCTCGACGTGGGCCGCCAGCGGGCCGCGCAGCCAGCGGTCGGCGGGCATCACGAAGCCGCGTTTCCGCCGGTACACGACCTGGGACGGGACGTGGCGTGCGGCGAGCCTCTTGAGCAGCCCCTTGGTCTGCATCCCCCGCAGGCGCTGGGCGGTCGGGAGGCGGGCGGCGTACTCCAGCAGCGCCGTGTCGAGCAGCGGCGCGCGGGCCTCGACGCCGTGGGCCATCGTGGAGACGTCCATCTTGGCCAGCAGCTGGTCGGGCAGGTAGGTCACGAGGTCGCCGTAGAGCGCCCGGTCGGCGTCGTCGGCGGCGCGGGCCCGGTCCCACGCCTGGCGGTACAGGCGGTCGGGGTGCGCCAGCGCGGCGAGCGCGGGCGCGTAGGCCTGGGCGCGGTGCTCGCGGAACGCCCGGTCGTAGACGAACGCCTCGCCCGCCTCGACGGCGCCGGCGGTGGTCAGCATCCGCGCCCAGCGGGCCAGGCCGGCGTGCCCGTTGACCGGCCCCAGCGCGCGGTGGGCGCCCCGGCGGAGCCCCGACGGCACCCACTGGCGGTAGGCCTGGGCGGCCCGGGCGACGGCGGGCCGTGCGTAGCCCCCGAACGCCTCGTCTCCCCCGTCGCCGTTGAGCACGACCGTCACGTGCTGACGCGCGGCCTGGGCCACGGCGAAAGTCGGCACGATGCTCACGTCGGCGACGGGCTGCCCGTAGTGCCACACGATGCCCGGCAGGCGCCCGACGGCGTCGGGCCGCATCACGTGCTCGTGGAGGCGGACGCCCCACCGCTCGGCGACCGCTCGGGCAAACGGCCGCTCGTCCACGTCGGGGTCGTCGAACCCCATCACCACGGCCTCGACCGGCGCGCTCGACTCCTGCGCCATCAGGGCGACGACCAGGCTGGAGTCGACGCCGCCGGAGAGGAAGGCGCCGAGCGGCCGGTCGGACGCGAGCCGCCGCCGGACGGCGGCCCGGACGAGCCCCTCCACGTCGTCCAGCACCTCGGCGTCCGAGGCCCGGCGCTTGGGCACGAACGGGAGGTCCCAGTAGCGCCCCGTGCGGAGCCGCCCCGTCGCGAGGTCGTAGGTGAGGGTGTGGGCCGGCGGGAGCTGGCGCGCGCCGGTCACCATCGTGTAGGGCGCGGGGACGGCCTGGTAGGTGAGGTACGCGTCGAGCGCCTCGGGGTCGACGCCGCCCGTCGGGACGAGCGCGCGGAGCGCGTCGAGCGTCGACGCGAACGCGAGGCCCCGGGGCGACTCGGCGTAGAAGAACGGCTTTTGGCCCACCCGGTCGCGCGCGGCGTGGAGCGTCTGCGTCCGGGCGTCCCAGGCGGCGCAGGCGAACATCCCGTCGGCCCGCCGGACGGCGGCCTCGAAGCCCCACGCGACGATGGCGTGGAGCAGCACCTCGGTGTCGGTCCCCGACTGGAACGCGACGCGGCCGGCCAGCTCGCGCCGCAGCTCGCGCCAGTTGTACACCTCGCCGTTGAACACGAGCACCACCGAGCCGCACGGCGACGCCATCGGCTGGTGGCCGGCCGCCGTGAGGTCCAAGACCGAGAGCCGGCGGAAGCCGAGGCACACCGCGTCGTGGGCCCACAGACCCGCGTCGTCGGGGCCGCGGTGGGCCATCCGGTCGCGCGCGGCGGCCACCCGCTCCGGGTCGGGCGGGGCGGCGCGTGAGACGTGGCCGATGATGCCGCACATGGCAGGGCGGGTCAGGCGGTGGGGAGCGGGGCCCGGGGGCCGTCGGCCCCGACGACGCGCTCGATCAGGCGGACGTAGGCGTCGGCCATCCGCCCCCACGTGTGGCCCAGGGCCACGGCGCGCGCGGCGCGGCCCATCGCGGCCCGCTGGCGGCCGTCGTGGGCGAGGCGCGCGAAGGCCGCCGCCAGCCCCCCGTCGTCGTCGGGCCGCTCGACGACGACGCCGGCGCCCCCCGCCCCGACGATCCCCGCCGACCCCACCGTCCGCGTCGTGACCACGGGCAGGCCGCTGGCGAGGGCCTCCATGAGCACGAGCGGGCACGAGTCACGGCGCGACGGGAGCACGAAAAAGTCCGCGGCGCGGAGCAGCGCGGCGAGGTCGCGGCGGAAGCCGAGAAAGTGGGCCCGGTCGCCGACGCCCAGGCGGTCGGCGAGCGCGGGGTACGGGCTCCGGTCGGAGGCGCCGGCCAGGGCGAGGTGCAGGCCCGGCGTGGCGGCCAGGGCGCGGAGCGCGCCGTCGACGTTCTTGACCGGCGAGCGGAGGTCGCCCGCGAACAGCGCCAGCGGCACCGACTCGGGCACGCCGAGCGCGCGCCGGTCGGCCGGGCCGGGAGCGAACTCGTCCACGTCCACCCCGTTGGCGACGACCCGGACGCGGCCGGGGGGCACGCCGATGGCGACCAGCTCGTCGCGCACCATGTCGGAGACGGCCACGACCGCGCCGGCGCGCGCGAACACGGCCCGCTCCCACCGGGCGTTCGTGCGCGTGTACAGCCACTGGTACCACCCGTACGGGCCGGGCCGCGCGCGCGACGAGTGGTACGGGGACCGGAGCCACGTCCCGTGGACAAAGTGCGCCACGTTGAGCGCGTGCGGCTCGAACGTGGTCACGCCGCAGGCGACCACCGCGTCGGGGCGGACCGCCAGGCGCGCGAGGACGCGGTCGGCCTCGCGGGCGAATGCCGGCACCTTGACCAGGTGCACCGAGTCGCCGGGGGCGTGGACCGGCGCCCAGTGCGCCCCCGCGTCCACGAGGTCGGGGGCCACCGCCTCGGCGACGAGCGTCACCGCGACGCCGCGGGCCAGCAGCGCGCGCGCCAGCTCGGCGTTGACGCGGCTCTGCCCGTCTCCGGACCGGACGTGGTGGCTGACGAGGGCGACGTGCACGGCCGGCTACGGGTGGGCGGCCGCGACGACGGCGCGGCGGGTACGGGGGGCCGGGCGTCGCCCCAACGCCCGGTCGAGCACGTCGGCCACGCGCGGGGCGAGCACGCGGTAGTCGAACCGCTGCCGGGCGATGCGCTGCATCTCGGGGGCCACGTCGAGGCGCCCGGGCTGGGCCATCAGCGCCCCCACGCGCGCCGCCAGCCGGCCGGGGTACGTCGGGTCGGAGGACCCCGCGTAGTCGATCAGCATCTCGGCCGGGAGCACGCGGGCGGCCTCGCCCACCGACGTGGCCAACACGTAGCGGCCGCTCGCGAGGTAGAGCGGGAGCTTCCCCGTCGTCCGGACGCGGCCCACCAAGTCGTCGGTCTGCGTCGACACGGCCACGTCCATCAGGCGGAGGTAGGGCGGCAGGTCGTCGTAGGGCACCGGCCCGACGGTCACCAGACGGTCCGCCACGCCCAGCGCGCGGGCCTTCTCGACCACGCGCGCGATGCCGGTCCCGCCCCCCACCAGGAGCGCCTTGACGGGCCGCCCGGCGGTGGCGGCGAGCACGTCGGGCAACTCGTAGCCGTAGCAGGTCCCCAGCCTCGCGTTCCAGACGGACGAGCCCAGCGTGCCGACGACGCGGACCCCGCCGAGCCCCAGCCGCCGGCGCAGCCGCCCGGCGGCCTCGGCCGTGCTGGCGGCGGCGACGGCCGAGGCGTCCACGCCGTCGGGCACGACGGCCGCGTGGAGCCCCGCCCCGGCCAGCCACTCGGCGTGGTACCGGCTGCGGACCACGAGGGCGTCCGCCGACCTCAGCGCGGCGTGTTCGAGGGCCGTGCTCAGCAGCACGCCCAGCGGGCCCCTCCCGACCTGCGCCGCCAGCGCGGCGACGGCGTCGCCGGTGTCCACGACGAGGGCGGCGCGCCGGAGCCGGCGGGCGGCCAGCGCGGCCGCGACCGCTGGCACGACGACGTCGAGCACGTACACCACGTCGGGGCGGGAGGCGCGGAGCGCCCGGAGAAAGCGCCCGGCCGCCGCGGCCCGCCCGCCCTCGCGGTACACGAGCTCGATCTCGAACCGACCCGCGAGGTGCTCGGCCACGCTCCGCGCGCGGATGCCCATGGCGCTGATCGGGCCGCCGTTGACCAGCATGGCCACGCGCGGGCGGCGCGCACGGAGTGCCGAGACGGGCGGACGAGACGAGGCCTCCACGGGCACACCGGTTGCGTCTCTCCTACTCGTCGCCCTGGACCGGGAGTACAGACTGAGAGCCTAGGCCCCCCCGACCGCGATCGGGCGCGGGAGGCGCTCGCGGATCGTCTCCGCCATCCGGGCGCCGACGGCGGCCTCGGAGCACCGGTCGCGCCACCACGCGAGCCCCCGGGCCTGCATCGACTCCAGGCGGCCCGGGTCCCCCAGCAGCCGCGACGCGACGCGGTCCAGCGTCCGCCAGTCGGAGACCTCCACCGTCGGCGCCCCGGCGTAGAACGGGTGCGGCGGGAGGGGGTCGGCGATGACGACGCAGCCGGCGCGGAGCCCCTCGAACCAGCGGAACGTCTCGGCGGAGGTCCCGCGCGGGGCGAGGCAGAGGCGCGCGTCCATCAACGCCTCCGAGTAGGTCTCGGCGTCCAGCACGGAGGCCGCGTCGGGCGTGCCGTAGTGGAGCGCGTTGAGCGCGAAGGCGGAGGTCGTGGCCACCCGCACGCGCCACGGGCGGCGGCGGGCGATCCGCCCCAGGCTCTCCAGCATCCGCCGGCGGGCGACCGTCTTGGGGCCCGCCACCCAGCGCTGCGGCGACCGCCACCCGTACCGCCCGTGCGCCACGCTCCCGGCGAACACCAGGTCGGTCGCCCGCTCGGCCATCGGCCGGACGGGTAGCGCCAGCTGGTTGCCGTAGCCGAGCGGGATCGGGACCACCGGGGGCGCCCCGCCCGGGCGCGCGGCGGCGCGTGCGTAGGCCCTCCGCCCGGCCCACCCGTGCGCCTTGACGCGGACGTGCTGGGCCACCAGCAGAGCCGCCAGGTGCGGGTCGCGGGGCAGCCGGCCCAGGTGGGGGCGGCGGCCGTAGGCCTTGAACGTGGCCAGGACGCGGCCGGCGTAGGCCGGCACGCGCGCCCACTCGTCGCCCATCACCACCGCCACGACCGGCCCCCCGACGTCCGGCAGCACGTCGAGCCGCCACGTGATGACGACCCGGAGGCCGCGGGGGCCGAGGCGGCGGTCCATCTCGCCCAGCACGCCGCGCAGGTAGGCGTCGCCGGGGCCGTCGAGCGCCCACGGCTCGGGCGCCTCGGCGTAGCTGTAGTGGACCCAGTAGCGGTTCGGCTCGGCCATCGTGGGGCGCCTCTAGTGGGCCGGCGGGCCGGCCGGCGCCCGGGGCCGCCGCGGGGCGGCGGGCCCGCCCGCGAGCCCGGCGAACGTCTCGGCGAGCGTGTCGGCGAGGCGGACGGTGCTGAAGCGTCGGGCGCGGAGGCAGGCGGCGGCCCCGAGCCGTGCCCCGAGCGGGGGCGAGGCGAGCACCCGGCCGATCTGGGCCGCCAGCTCCGCCGCGTCGCCGGGCGTCGCCAGCAGGCCGTTGGCCCCGTCCTCGACGAACTCCATCGGGCCCGCCGAGCGCGCCACCACGACGGGCTTCCCCAGGGCCATGGCCTCCACGATCACCGTCCCGGTGGGCTCGTCGAACGAGGCGTGGACGACCACGTCGGCCGCCTGCATCCACAGCGGGACGTTGTCCTGGAGCCCCGCCCAGCGGATCCGGTCGGCGACGCCCAGCGCCTCGGCCTGGCGCTCGAGCTCGCCGGGGTAGTCGGGCTCGGCCCAGTGGGGGCCGCCGACGACGACGAAGCGGGCCGCGGGGTGCGGAGCGCGCAGCCGGGCGGCCGCCTCGACGAACACGTGGACGCCCTTCCACCGTTGCAGCCGCGCCACCATCACGACGAGCGGGCCGTCGGGGTCGAGGCCGAGGGCGCGGCGGGCGGCGGGCGCGGGGGGCAGCCGGTCCGGGTCGAACTCGTCGAGGTCGACGGCGATGTAGGCCGTCTGGGTCGGGCGCCGGGGCCACATCCGCCGCTGCGCCGCCTCGGCCGAGCGGCCGCAGCACAGGACCAGCCGGGCCGGGACGGCCGTCACCAGGCGGTCCATCCAGGCGCCGTCGGGCAGGCTGTGGACGTACCACGCGGCCGGGACGCCCACCCGCAGCGCGGCCGGGCCGGCGTAGAGGTGGCCCTTGGCGGCCCACGAGAGCACGGCGTCGGCGCGGGTCGAGCGGAGCCACCGGGCCAGCGCCGCCACCGTGCGGGCCACCCGGGCCGGCTGGCGGAGGCGGCCGGCGGGGACCACGACCGCCTCAGCGCCCAGCGCGCGGACCGTCTCGACGAGCGGCCCGTCCTCCAGGAACGCGACGGCGTACCGCACGTGCGGCGGCCCGTCGCGGCGCGCGTGGGCGCGCAGCAGGTTGACCAGCATGCGCTCGACGCCGCCGCGGAGCTCGCCGAGCGGCATCACGATGCCGACGCGCGTCATGGCGACGACCGGGCTCGACGGGCCTCCCCGTCCATCGACCCGATCAGCAGCCACGTCAGCGCGCTGACCGCGTAGAGGCCGCCGCCCAGCCACATCAGCGTGTGCGCCGCCAGCACGCCGAGCGTCGCCAGCGCCACCAGGCTCCGCGTCCGGAACCAGTAGCGGACGGCCCCGACCACGACCAGCACCAACACGCCGTGGTAGAGCAGGCCGCCGGCCAGCCCCGTCGCCATCATCACGTCGCCCACGTCGGTCTCGGTCGGGCGCAGCGTGCCGCCGAACTTGAGGGCCGCCGACGACGTCGCGCCCAGCCCGTGCCCCAGCGGCTGGCTCAGCATGGACTGGTAGCCGTGGAGGAGCAGCGTCGAGTGGGTGTCGATCGTGCTGGGCCCCTCGGCCGCCAGCTCGCTCCCCGAGAACAGGCTCATCTGGCGGTCCAGGCTGTTCTGCACCGCGGCGTCGCCGACGCCCGACGCGACGGCCTGCGACAGGCCCCACACCACCCCGCCCCCCAGCAGGGCCAGGGCGAGGGCGAAGCGCGGCATCGACGCCGCCAGCGTCCGGCCGGTCACCGCCCACATCACCGCCAGCGCCACGACGACCTTGACGACCGGCCCCCGGCTCCCGGTCACCACCACGCCAGCGACCAGCGGCAGCAGCACGAGCACGGCCGGGCTCCGCCGCTTCAAAAACACGGCCCACACCACCACCGCGGTCGTGACCAAGAACGCGCTGTGCTCGGTGGACGAGGCGAAAAACGAGATGGGCGCCAGCCCCCCCTCGACCGTGCCCAGCGAGGTGTACCCGCCGACGCGGTACCACGCCATCTGGTACGGGAGGTACCCCAGCGCCTTCTGGTAGAACCCGAACACCATCGCGGCCAGCCCCAGGGGCAGCACGGCCGCCAGCAGCACGCGGCGGACGAACTGCGGGGGGGCGTACGACCGGCCCACCCAGAACCAGAACAGCGGCGCCATCAGGAACAGGACCCCGGCGAGCCCGACGGCCAGCCCCCCCTGCACCGGGTTGGCGATCTGGAGCGTCATCACGGCCATCAGGGCCGCCGTCCAGCGGGCCAGCGGCGTGTCGAGCCGGACCTCGCCCGAGGCCACCGCCGCGCCGCAGAGCACGAGCGCCAGCGCGGGCCCGAGCAGCAGCAGCGGGTCCATCCCGGACCACCCCACCAGCGGGATCAGGAGCCGCCGGACGTCCCCCACCAGAACGAGCATCACGAGGACGGCTCCGATGGCCGCCCGCAGGCGCACCGCCGCCAGCGCCACGAGCGCCACGGCGGCCACGAGGGCGAGGGCCACCCGGCCGTCGCCGCGGAGCGCCAGCGCCACGGCGGCGGCCGCCACGGCAGCCAGGCCGGCCCACAGCCCCCACGCCCGCAGGGCGGGCGCCGGCACGGCAGTCGTGGGGGACGGAGGGCTCATCGGCACGGACAGGCGGCCATCTCGGCCACCAGCTGGCGGGCGGTCTTGCGGACGTCGAAGTGCCGGGCGTAGAGGGCGCCCGCCTGAGCGCCCATCGCCCGGCGACGCGGGCCGTCGTCGTGGAGGGCCAGCGCGGCGCGGGCGAACCCGCGGCCGTCGGCGGTGGGGACGGCGGCGAAGGCGGCCCCGGCCGCGCGGGCGAGGAAGCCGTCGGTGTGTGGTCCCAGCGTCGTCACACTCGCGAGCCCGTGCTGAAGGCCCGCCACGAAAGAGCCGCGCCGCGCCGAGACGCCGTCGGCGAACGGCGTCAGCACGAGGTCCATCGCCGACAGCCACGCCGACACCTCGGCGGCCGGCAGCGGCCCGGCGTCTATGACGGGCGCGGCGTCGGCCAGCGCCGCCCGCACGGTCGCCCCGTCGGGTCCGACGTAGGCGACCACCGCGCGGGAGTCCCGCGCCACGATGGCTCCGACCGCCTCGCGCACCGGGCCGAGCGGGCGCGACGGCCCCGCCGTCCCGAACATCCCCAGGACGAACGCGTCGGGCGCCAGGCCCGCCCGCCGGCGCGCGCGCGCCGGGTCCGTCGCCAGGCGCGGCACGTTGGACGGGACGGGGAGGCACGCCACGCGGGCCGCGGGGAACCAGGGGCCGTAGCGCTCCGCCCACGCCTCGACGGCGAACACGACCAGGTCGGCGGCGCGCCCGAGCGCGCGGAACTGG
This sequence comes from uncultured bacterium, assembly GCA_947493945.1. GTDB lineage: Bacteria > Bacteroidota > Rhodothermia > Rhodothermales > Rubricoccaceae > Rubrivirga. The sequence continues at coordinate 341,511 of CANLSR010000002.1, forward strand.
GGCCGCTGCCACCGCCGCATCACTGCGAACCGCCACGACGTGGGCGGCACGAAGTCCTCGTGGGCCACCCAGGCGACGCGGACGCCGGGGCAGCGCCGGCGCAGCGCCCGCACGGCGAGCGGCAGGAACGGGTTGAGCCCCCACCGCCCCCAGCTAAACTGGTTAAACTGGACGAGGACCCAGTCGGGCGGGTCGGCCTCGGCCACCGACACGAGCCCGCCGACGTCGCGGCGCGACGCGAGCCCAAAGGCCTGGGCCACCTCGACGCCGGGGATCGGCGTCCACTCCGGCTGCGCCGTCCAGACGCGGACGCGCGCGTGCTCGGCCAGCGCGAGCGCCAGTTGGGCCGTGTGGTCGCCGATGCCGTCCAGCGTGGGCGGCAGCACGGGGAACGCGAGGGCCACGTCGAGCGGCGCCGGGGGTCGGGTCGGGGTCACGGAGCGGCCGGTGCCAGGGAGCGGCCGGGCGGGCCCGGCGCCGGGTCGGGCCCGCCCAGCAACGCCACCATCGCGTCCCAGAACGTCCGGCGCTGGTCCACAAGGCGGAACCGCCGGTCGGCCAGGTCCAGCGCGTGGCCCGCCACGCGCTGGCGGTCCGGCTCCGGGGCCGCGAGCGCGCGGACGAGGGCGCCCGGGCCGGGGTCGGTGGCGAGCAGGGCGGCGTCGTGGCGGGCCAGCAGCCGGCCCGCCGCCGCCCGTTCGGGGCCGTGGTACACGACGGGCAGGCCGCTGCCGAGGTAGGTCACCATCTTGGTGGCCAGGCTGTAGCGGACGAACGAGGCGTGCCGGGCCTCGAACGGGAGCGGGAGGTAGAGCAGGTCGGCCTCGTCGAGGTCCGCCTGCACGTCGGCCTCGCTGCCCCAGGGGCGCACCTCGAGCGGGACGCCCCCCTCCCGGGTCTCGAACGGGAACCCACCGCGCGTGACCATCCGGGCGTCGCGCCCCTGCCGGCGCATCTGCCCGAGCGCCTTGAACAGCGCGCGGAAGTTGGCCTCGTAGCTGATGTGGATCGACCCCATGAGGTAGACGCTCAGGCCGCCGCCCGGGCGCACGCGCGGCGCGTGGGCGACCCGCGTCAGCCCGTCGGTGACCACGCGGTAGGGGCGCGCGCCGTAGCGCTGGGTGTAGGCCTCCCCCATCGCCTCCGAGATCACGAACCGCGCGTCGGCCTCGCGCCACACGTCGCCCAGCCGGTCCATCGCCCACGCGAGGTAGGGGATGTTGGGCAGGTTGTAGGGCAGGTCGTCGTGGACCGAGAGCGCGTAGCCGAGGCCCAGGCGGCGGGCGACGACGAAGCTGTGCCAGAACTCGGGGCCGTGCGGGATGGCGTGGAGCACGCGGACGCCGCGGGCCCGGCAGAGCGCGGCGAGCCGGTGCTGGAAGCGCTCGCCCTGCCACGTGTCGACGTGCGCCAGCCACGGCGCCAACCGCGTCCCCTCCAGCCGCCCGAAGGCGGGCCGGCGGGCCAGCCGCACCTCGAGCGGCCCCGGCCGCTCCGCCGCCGGCCACGGCGCCGTGCGGACGACGACGCACGGGGCCGGCGCGCCGGCCACGAGCGAGCGCAGGATGCGGGCCCCGCCCCCCGGCTCGCCCAGGCCGAACGGTTGCACGAACGCGATCACGACGCCGCCCCGGTCGAGACCGCCAGCCCGCCGGCCGCCGGCCCGCCGCCCGCCACGGGGACGCTCAGGGGCCGCGGGGCCCTCGCCTGCCACGCGTCGTGGATGTCGGAGACGATGCCGGGCAGCGAGCGGGTCACGCGCCACGCCGGGTAGTGGGCGCGGAGCTTGGCGAGGTCCGAGATGTAGCAGATGTGGTCCCCCTCGCGCGGCGCCTCCGACACCGTCCAGCGCGGCGTGCGGCCGGACACCGACTCGGCGAGGGCGAACGCCTCGATCACCGAGCACGCGTTGGCCCGCCCGCCCCCCACGTTGTACACCTCGGCCACGCGCGGCGCGGCCACGACCTGCTCGATCAGGCGGGCCACGTCGTGCGCGTGGATGTTGTCGCGGACCTGCTTGCCCTTGTACCCGAACACGGTGTAGGGCCGGCCCTCGAGCACGCACTTGACGAGGAAGCTCAGGAACCCGTGCAGCTCGACGCCGGCGTGCATCGGCCCCGTCAGGCAGCCCCCGCGCAGGCACACGGTCGGCATCCCGAAGTACCGGCCGTACTCCTGCACCATCACGTCGGCGGCCACCTTGCTCGCGCCAAAGAGCGAGTGCTTGGACCGGTCGATCCGGCACGACTCGTCGATCCCGTCGTAGTCCTCGGCCAGGGCGTAGTCCCACCGCGTCGCGTGCTCGTCGAGCGGGCGCTCGTTGGGCGCGTCGCCGTAGACCTTGTTCGTGCTCATGTGGACGAACGGGGCCTCGGGCACCGACCGCCGGGCCGCCTCCAACAGGTTGAGCGTGCCGACGGCGTTGGTGTCGAAGTCCTGGAACGGGATCGCCGCGGCCCGGTCGTGGCTCGGCTGCGCCGCCGTGTGCACGACCGCGTCGGGGCGGAGGCCGTCGACGAGGGCGAGCACGCCGGGCCGGTCCCGGATGTCGAGCTCGTGGTGGACGAAGCCGGGCAGCGTCGCCTCCAGGCGCCGCTGGTTCCAGCGCGTGTCGCCGTCGGGGCCGAAAAAGACGGCCCGGAGGTTGGCGTCGACGCCGTGCACGGCCCACCCCAGCGCGGAAAAGTGGGCGCAGACCTCGGAGCCGATCAGGCCCGAGGAGCCGGTGACGAGGAGCGAGCGGGAACGGGCAGGCATGGGCCGAGGGGTCAGGACGGGGGGGACGGGGCGGCGAGCGGGGCCGAGCGTCGGAGCGGGCGGAGGCGGCGCTCGACGTCGCGGAGCTGGTGGTGCTTGTAGGCCCTCACGGGCGGCGGCATCTCGGTGCGCAGCGCCCACGTGAGGTTGGCGAGGTGGTGCCACTTGCGCCCCCAGGCCGCCGGCATCGTGGCCACCCCCAGCCCCGCCGCCCGCATGTCGGCCATCAGCTTGCCCCCCTGGTCGTAGAGGACCGTCCGGCCCCGCTCGGCGTCCCACCGGCTGTGGTACTCGAACGACGTGCCGATCCGGTCGCGGAGGCTCGTGCGGACGCAGAAGACCCAGGTCGAGAGCGACGCCTCCAGGTCCACGACCTGCTGGCGGACCGGCTCGACGTAGCCCGGCGCGGGCGGGAAGGCGTCGCCGGCCAACAGGTCCACGTCGGGTCGCGCCTCCATGAACGCGACCAGGTCGTCGAGCCAGTCGGGCGCGAGGAACAGGAGGTCCTCGTGGAGCCCGACCCAGTAGTCGCTCTCGACGGTGGCCAGGGCGTGGTCGTACCACAGGTGCTGGGCGCGCGCGCCCCCTCCGTGCAAGCGGACCGGGTGCGACGCGCCCAGCGCCCGGACCAGGTCGGCCGAGCCGTCGGTCGAGTCGTTGTCGGCCACGACGACCTCGAAGCGGGGGTAGGCCGTGTGCGCGAGGGCCGTCCGGAGGGTGAGTTCCAGGGGGCCGCGGTTGTCGCAGTTGGTGACGAGCACCGTCACGCTCGGCGCGCCCCCCCGCGCCCGCCGAGGCGGCCGGCGGGCGACCGCGGCGGCGGCCCGCTTGGCCGCCACCTCGGCGTGGTACTGGCCGATCAGGCGCGCCGCCCGCAGGCGGTCGCTCAGGGACATCGGGGGGGCGTCGGACATCGGCTACCACCCGGCCAGGCGGAGGAGCCGCTGGGCGGCCCGGACCGGCACGCGGTCGGCCCGCGCCTGCGTCCGCGCCAGCCACGCGTGGACCCGGCGGTCCAGGGCCGAGCGCGGGTCGGCGACGGGGTAGGTGCCCGTGCCCCCGAGCGCGCGGCGCCGCGCGGCCCAGTCGACGTCCCAGATGTCGAGGCGCCGGAAGGGGGCCGTGCCGTGCTCGCGGAAAAAGGACAGCACCTCGCGGTCCCACCAGTAGGCCGGCTTCGCCGTGGGGTCCCCGAGGTCCACGCCCGCCGACGCGTAGGCGGCGGTCCACTCGGGCCGCATGGGGGCGGCCGAGGCGACGGCCACGTCCATGTGGTGGTACTGGCGGTAGAGCGTGACCGCCCGCTTTTCGGGGTGGTGGAGGCGCTCCCAGCACTGGTACCAGCGCTGCTTGCTCCGCATCCGCTCCCAGTCGGTGTACTGGAAGTGGAGCACCTTGACGTCCGACAGCCGCAGCGCCACGTCGCCCGTGACGGCGGGGAGGCGGGGGCTGTGGAGGGCCGTGCCGGTGTGGGGCCGGCCGTCGTCGACGAACGCCAGCGGGAGCGGGTCGGGCGGGATCCAGGCCCGCCCCCCGCCGGGCGCCACGTTGACCCAGTCGAACCACACGCCCGTCCCGGGCGGCGCCGCGCGGACCTGGCGCCACTCGTCGCTCGCGAGGGCGTTGGCCGTCAGGGCCTCGTCGGCGTCGAGGGCCACGAGCAGGCGGCGGCCCGGGGCCGGGAGGCCCCGGGCGACGGCGATCAGCCGGCGCTGTCGGCCCACCTCGTCCACGGTCGGGTCGGGGTTGTCCACCAGCGTGACCTTGGGGTGGGCCGCCGCGATCTCGCGCGAGCCGTCGGTCGAGCCCTGGTCCACCACCACGATGTGGTCGGCCCAGAGGGCCGTGCACCGGAGGTAGCGGTCGAGGACCCAGGCCTCGTCGCGAACGGGCGTGAGTGCGATGACGGTCGGTTCGGGCATGGGTGGAGCGGGAGCGCGCGCGTCCGGTGCGCTCTCCCCGGCTATTCGTCCCCCCGGCCGCCGGGTGCCGAGACCCCGCCGCCCGGCGCGGCCCGCTGGCGGACCGCGTCGCGGTAGAGGGCGTCCACCTGGGCCGCAGCGCGCGCCCACGTGCACCCCGCCGCGTGCCGCCGGCCCGCCGCGCCCATCGCGCCCCGCGTCTCGGGCTCGGTCAACAGCCGGGCGAGCGCGTGGGACACCGCCCCGGCCGTCCGGGGCACCGCGACGCCGCCCCCCGCCGCGTCCACGCGCTCGCGGAGCGTGGGCAGGTCCGACACCACGACGGGGACCCCGTACGCCCACGCCTCCAGCACCACCAGCCCGAACGCCTCGCCCTCCGACGGGAGGCACAGGACCGACGCCGCCGCCAGCGCGTCCTCGCGTTCGCCGTCGGACAGCAGCCCCAGGCGGCACACCCCGGCCTCGCTCGTCGGCGCGGCGGGCCGGTCGCCGGGCGGCCCGGCGACGACCACCCTCGCGCCCGGGACCCGCGCCCGGAGCCCGGGCACGGCGTCCAGCAGCACGTCCAGCCCTTTCGCGGCCGACTGCCGGCCGAGGAACAGGACCACCGGGGCGTCGCCGAGCCCGTGCCGGTCGCGGAACCGCCGGCCGTCTCCGTCGCCCCGGACGCACACGCCGTGCCCGACGACGGCGATCGCGGACGGGGCGACGCCCATCGCCGCCAGCCGCTGGCGCTCGTCGTTGGTCAGGGCGACCACGCGGTCGGCCGCCCGGTACAGCGCGCGGTCGACGGCGCCTTCGCCCCACTGCCCCTGGTGGGTGTGCGGCGTGACGACGAACGGAACCGCCCGCCGCGCCGCCTCGGCGGCCGCGACGAACCCGAGCAGCTCGCGCCCGGTCCCGCTGTAGTGGACCACGTCGGCGCCGCGGACGGCCCGGCGGAGCGAGCGGCCGAGCGCCGTCGCCATCAGGCGGGCGGCCAGCCCCGGCGCCCGGAAGTGGGCCCGGTGCACGGCCCGGAGCAGCAGGCGGCCGGGGCGGGTGGGCGAGACCGTCTCGACGGCCACGCCCCGGCCGTCACGGTGCCGCCGCGCGGGCTCCCACCCGGCGTGGAGGCCGGCCATCGTCTCCGGCCGCGCGCGCGCAAACCGCGTGACGACGCTGACCCCGTGGCCGCGCTCGGCGAGCGCCTCGGCCAGCGCGTGCAGGTACGCCTCCATGCCCCCCGGCACGGGCCACGCGCACGTGCCGACCAGTGCGACCCGCAGCCGGCCGGGGCCCCGCCCGTCGGGGCCGGCACCGGTCGGCGCCTGGACGTCAGATGGGCCGGCCGGCCCGGAGTGCAGCCCTGGCATAGCGGTAGAAGTTGTAGCGGTAGGGCTGGTGGGCCAGCTGCCACAGCGCCCGCCAGCGGAGCACGCGCTCGGGGACCCGGCGGCACGACTGGATGTCCAGGCACCCCTCGACCGCCCGGTGGAAGCTGACGTCGGGTGCGAACCACGCCTCCCACGCCGCCCGCGCCGCCGCGCCGCGCTGGCGGGCCGTGCCCTCGAGGGCCTCCAGCGTCGCCGGCAGCCGGGCGGCCTCGGCCTCGGGGACCCTGAGCGCGAACGCGTCCCAGTCCGGCCCCTCGGGAGGCACCCAGTCGTCCGCGAGGACCACCGGGACCCGCCCGGCCCGCATCACGTCGAACAGCCGCGTCGTCGCCGGGGCCAAGCCGCGCGGGCAGAGCACGAAGGCGCTCGACGTGATCGCCTGGAGGTAGGCGCCCCGGCTGCCCCCGCCGCTGGACGTGTCGCACACCCACCCGCGGGGGTGGTCCAGTGCGCCGAGCCGGCGTCGGACGGCGGCCGTCCAGAAGGCCCCCACGAACGAGAACAGGAGCCCCGGGGCCGCCCCGAGGACCGGGTCGATCTGGATCCCGTGCTGGAACATTACGCGGTAGCCGCCCGACCGCGTCCGGTCGGGGTGGGACCAGGCGCGGGGCACCGAGGCGTAGACGCCCGGCAAGAACGGGAACGTGTGGTCGCGCTCGTCGAGCACGAAGCACCGCTCGCGGTGGCGCCGGACGAGCGGGTGGTGCCGGACGCTCTGCTGGAACGGCTCGTCGGCGTACTCGGCGAAAAGGATCAGGTCGGCCCGGTCCGGGTCGGGGGCCAGCCGGTGCACGCCGAAGCGGTCGAGGGCCGCCCGGCGGAGGACCTCGTCGTAGACCGACCGGTCGGCCCCGGCCACGGTGACGTAGACGTGAGCCATCCGCTAGGCCATCTCGTACTGGAGCGTGTGGTAGCGCCAGAGCTGGCCGCGCTGGGCGATCAGGTCCGCGTAGGTGCCCTCCTCGTCGATGGCGCCGCGCTCCAGCACCACCACCCGGTCGGCCGCCTCGACGGTCGAGAGCCGGTGGGCGATCACGATCACGGTGCGCCCGGCCATCAGGCGCTCGACGGACTCCTGGACGAGCCGCTCCGAGACGCTGTCGAGCGCGCTCGTGGCCTCGTCGAGGATGAGCAGGTCGGGGTCGCGGAGCATCGCCCGGGCGATGGCGACCCGCTGGCGCTGGCCGCCGGACAGCCGCGTCCCGCGCTCGCCGAGCACCGTGTCGAACCCGTCGGGCAGCGCCTCGACAAAGCCGAGCGCGTTGGCCTCGCGCGCGGCGGCGACCACCTCGGCGTGGGTCGCCCCCGGCCGTGCGTAGGCGATGTTGGCGCGGACGGTGTCGTTGAACAGGAAGGTGTGCTGGTTGACGACCGCGATCCGCTGGCGGAGGTCGGCCAGGCGGTAGCTCCGGAGGTCGTGCCCGTCGAGGCGGACGTGGCCCTCGGTCGGGTCGTAGAAGCGCGCCACCAGGTCGGCGAGCGTGGACTTGCCGGCGCCCGAGGCGCCGACGAGCGCGACCACCTCGCCGCGCCGGATGGTCAGGCTCAGGTCGGTGATCACGGGCTGCCCCGGCTCGTACTCGAACCCGACGCCGTCGAGCTCGATGGCGGAGGCGAGCGCCGGCAGCGGGCGGGCGCCGTCTCGCAGGAACGGCTTGTCGTCGGACCGGAGCAGGTCCGTCACGCGGTCGAGCGAGCCGCGGAACACGGCCCACTCCGCCCGCGACGTGTTGAGGCTCTGGAGGAGCGGGAGCATCCGCATTAGCACCACTAGGAACGCCAGCAGCGCCGCCGCGCTCATCCGCCCGGGGAGCACGAGCCCGAAGACGGCCACGAGCACGATCCCGATCAGGATGGTCGCGGCCACGCCCTGCGACACGGGCCCGACGACCCCGCTCCGCACCGACGCCTCGACGTTCTCGCGCCGGGCCTGCTCCGAGACGGCGGCAAAGCGGGCGGCCTCGTAGGCCTGAGTCCCGAACTCCGTCACCGTCCGGATGCCGCCGATCAGCTCGGCCGCCAGCGCCGCGAGCGCCCCGCGCGACTCGCCGATCACGCGCCCGCTCGCGCGCAGGTTGCGCAGGAGGTGGTTGAGCGACACCAGCAGCCCGCCGCAGAGCACCAGCGCGAACAGCGCGAGCGGCCACGACAGGAGCAGGATCACGGTCACGTAGGTCGCGATCATCATCCCGTTGACGACGAACATCCGCGCGATCCCGAGCAGGTTCTGGAGCCGGTTGGCCTCGTGGGTCAGCGTGTTGAGCAGGTCGCCCGTGCGCGCGGTCGAGAAGAACGGGAGCGAGAGCGCCTGCACCTGGTCCACGAGCGCGCGGCGGACCCGGTCGATCAGGCCCTCGGTCATCCGGGCGCTGCACACGTTGGCGAGGTAGCTGACGCCGGCCCGGAGCCAGATGCTGGCCAGGATGACCCCGGCGACGCGGAGCAGCCGCTCCCCCGCCGGTAGCCCCACGCCCAGCACCCCGCGGTCCAGCCACCCGATGCCCGTCTGGACCGGCACCGCGTCGGGCTGGAGCAGGCCGTCGAGGAACGGGATCAGCAGGCCGATCCCGACCCCTTCGAGCGCCGCGTTGAGGGCCGTCAGCGCGAGCGTGGCCAGGAACAGCCGCCTCTGCTCGGCGACGAGCGGGACGAGCGCCTGGGCGCCGGGGCCGAGCGACGCCCGCCGCGCCCACCACGGGGCCCGAGAGGACACGGCGACGGGGGGGGGCGGCATAGGGCGGCGGAGCTATCGGAGGAGGGAGGCGATCAGCGCGGCCACGCTGGCGACCGTGCTCACGACGCCGGCCCACTCGAACACGGTGGGCCGCCGGGGCCGCTCCTCCAGCCGGGCGTCGACCTGGAGCAGGTCGCCCTCCTGGAGCGGCGTGGCGGCCCGGGCGTCGAGCAGGAGCGGCTCGACGGGCTGCTCCAGCACCAGCGTCCGCGCGCCGTCGCGGCCGGCGCGGTAGAGCCGGACCGTGAGCTCCTGGTCCACCCCGGAGCGGACCAGCCCGACGCCCTCGGGGCGCACGGCCGCCAGCAGGTCCAGCAGCGGCATCGCCTGCTCCACGCGCCACTTGCCGGGCGAGGTCACCTGGCCCATCACGTAGACGACGACGGTCGGGTACCCGGGGCGCGCGTAGACCGTCTCGATCTCGGGCGACCCGGTGGGTTGGGCGCTGGCGCTCGCGATCACGAGGAGGCTCAGCGCGGCCATCTGGAGAGAACGCATGGCAGTAGGGTGGGACGGGTGGGGGGCGGTGCAGGCGGGCGTCACGGCGCGCCCTCGGGAGGGGCCGACCGGCCGTAGGTCGCGGTGCCGTAGCCGTAGGCGTAGCCCTCCGCGCCCGACGTGTCGAAGCGGTTGACGATGACGCCCGCGATGTCGCGGCCCACCGAGGCCATCGCCCGGCGCGACTGCTCCACGGCGTGCCGGGTGGTCCGGTCGGCGGCGACCACCAGCAGCACGGCGTCGACGTGGCTCGCCAGCAGCACGGCGTCGGCGGCGACGAGGACGGGCGGGGAGTCCACCACGACCACGTCGAAGGCCTGCCGGGCGCGGGCGATCAGGCGCTCGGCGGCGGGCCCCCCGAGCAGCTCGCTCGGCGGGGCGCCCGAGAGGCCGGCGGGCAACACGAACAGGTGGTCGACGGCCGTCTGCAGGGGCGCGACGCCCCGGCCCGCGTCCGGCTCGTCCGGCTCGCCCGGCCCGGGCGCGCGGGCGGCCGCCCCGAGCAGGTCCGACACCCCGTGCCCCCCGTCGAGCCCGAACAGGGCGTGGACGGCCGGCCGCCGGAGGTCGGCGTCGATGAGCAGCGTCCGGTAGCCGCCGGCCGCGAAGGCGACGGCGAGGTTGCCCGCCGAGACCGTCTTGCCGGCCCCGCTGTTCGGGCTCGTCACGAGCACGACGGACGCCCGCGCCGGCGCGCCGACCGCCATCCCGTCGCCCGTCGCGGGCAACGTGGGGCCGATGTCGTGGAGCAGGTTGGTGCGGATCAGGCGGAAGTGCTCGGCCGCCGGCGACCACGGCTCCAGCATCGTCAGCAGGTGCGTCGAGACCGGCCGGCCCTCGACGTCGACCGTCGCGTGGCGGCCGTAGGACGCCCGGATCTGGCGGGTCATCGTCGGGACGACCCCGAGGACGCGGTAGCCCTGGGCGGCGAGGTCCTCGGGGCGGCGGACGTCGGGCTGGGCCGAGTGCCGGGCCAGTGCGAAGCCGATGCCGAGACCGAGCCCGAGCAGCGCCCCCAGGACCGCGTTCTGCGTCAGGTTGGGCCGGGCGGGGTGGCCGGGCACGTAGGCCGGGCTGACGAGCTCCACGTAGCCCAGCTCCGACTGCTCGGCGACCATGACCTTTTGGAGGTCGCGGAGGTAGGCCTCGTGCCACCCCCCCACGATGGCCCGGCGGCGCTGGAGCTGCTCCAGGCGGACGGCCGCGCGCGGGGCGCTGGCGATCTGGGAGGACGTGCCCCCGATGCGGCGGTCGAGCGCCCCGATCTCGGCGTCGAGGCCGCGGATGGCCGCGCCGAGCTCCAGCCGCTGCGCCTGCAACGAGGCCGCGTAGCCCCCCGCGTCGCCCCGCTGCACCTCCGCCGAGGCCTCGGCCAGCTGCGCCACCAGGCCCGCCCGGCGCTCGGCGTAGTGGCCCAGGCTCTGCTGGATCTCGGCCAGCTCGGGCACCCGGGACTCCTCGCCCCGGAGCGACGGGTCCACGGCGTAGTACGGCTCGGCGCGGAGCCGGAGGTCGGCCATCTGGCGGTCGTAGGCCGCCACCTCCGTTTCGAGCGAGGCGATCCGGCTCGTGCGCACGCTCGCGCCGGCCGGGTCCAGCCGGGCGAGCTCGCCCTCGATCACGTCGAGGGCGAACTGCTGGCGGGTCCGCTCCATCGCCGCCCGGTCCCGCTGGCTGCGGTAGGCCTCCTGCTCGGCCACGACGCGTTCGCCGGCGGCGCCGCGCTCGGCCACGCGGCGCCGCTGCGAGAACGAGGCCACCGACCCGTCGATGGCGTCGAGGTCGCCGCCCAGCCGGTCCACCTGCTGTTCGAGGAACGTTCGGGCGGCGACGACGCGGGCCCGGCTGCTCTCGCGGGCCAGCTTCTCGTACTCCTCGGCGTAGACGTTGGCCAGCCGGGCCGCCTCCTCCGGGGCCGGGCTCACGGCCCGGATGGAGATCATGTCCTGGCCCTGCTCCACCTGGAACGCCAGGCTCTCGCCGACCCGCCGGGCGACGTCGGCGCGCGACGGCAGCGAGTCCCCGTCCACCGCCGGCGCCAGCAGCGGGAACCGGTCGGCGTGGCCGACGACGGCGCCGGCCTCCAGGAGCCGGTCCGCCACGCGACGCCGGAGCACCTCGGAGTGCTCCAGGCGCCCGATCTCGGTGGCGATCCCCCGCCGCTCGACGGGCACGTCGCCGCCCCCGGTGGCGGCCGCGGCGACGGCGGCGTCGGCGTTCCCCGCCCGCTCGGTGTCCACGAACACCATGGACGTGGCCTCGTACTCCTTGGGCAGCAGCCACGTCCCGCCTGCGACGGCCGTGCCCACGGCGACGGTCACGCCCAGGATCAGCCAGGCCCCGCGCCGGAGCGCCGACGCCACCTCGCCAAGGTGGAGGGCCGGCTCGGCGGGCGCCCCGCCGCGCGGCGCCGGCGCGCGGCCGGCGTGGGCCGGGAGGGCCTCGGGCTGGGAGCGGGTGGGGAGGTGGTCCACGGGCGGGGGCTAGGCGGCGCCTTCGCCCGTGAGGGCCACCGGCGCGGTTCGCAAGAGGACGTAGAGGTCCAGCCAAGGGCTCGCGTTCTGGACGTAGTGCACGTCCACCTCCACGCGGGCCGCGAAGCTGAGCGCGTTGCGCCCCGACACCTGCCAGAGACCGGTCAGGCCGGGGCGCGTCCGGAGCACGACGCGCTCGAGCCCGTCCATGTCGGTGATCTCCCTGGGGAGGTAGGCCCGGGGCCCGACCAAGCTCATCTGCCCCCGGAGGATGTTCCACAGCTGGGGGAGCTCGTCCAGGCTGAAGCGGCGCAGCCACCGCCCGGCCCGCGTTACACGGGGGTCGGCGGCGAGCTTGTGGAACGCGAGGTACTCGGCCGCCAGCGCCGGGTCGCGCCGGAGGAGCGAGGCCAGGTCGCCCTCGGCGCCGGCGTGCATCGTGCGGAACTTCAGCACCCGGAAGCACCGCCCGCCGCGGCCCATCCGGACCTGGCGGAACAGCGCCGGGCCCGGGCTGTCGAGGCGGACCCAGAGAGCCAGCGCCCCCAGGACCGGCGCCAGGACGGCCAGCGCGAGCGCCGCCGAGGCCAGGTCGAGCAGCCGCTTCAGGAGGCCGTAGCCGCGCCCGACGCGGCCGCCCACGGAGTACCCGACCAGGCCCTCCGGCACCGGGAGGGCGGTCCAGAGCACGCGCGCGCCGGGCGTGCAGTTCATCACCAGCACGCGCCGGAAGAAGCGCGAGAACAGGTCGAGGTCGCGGGCGAGCGCCGACGCCGTGTGCTCCGGCAGCGCGACCACCGCCAGCGACACCCCGTAGGCGCGCGCGACGAGCGGCCCGCGCTCCGGGCGGCCCCACACCGGGAGGCCGGAGGCCTCCGCCACCAGGGCCGGCCCGCCGTCCCCGGAGCACGCGGCGTGCTCCGGGCCGTCGATCAGGAGCGCGACCGGGCGAAGCCCCATCTCGGGCCAGCGCCTCAGCGTGTCCACGACGGCGGGGGCGCTGGCCCGGGAGGCCACCACCAGCGTGGGCACGCCCCACCACCGCGCGCGCGACCACGCCAGCCGGCTCGCCAGCCGGAACAGCGGGACCGTCACCCCGGCGACGGCGCCGAAGAGGGCCAGCCGGGCGGCGGCGCTCGGCGGCACCCCCATCAAGAGCGCCCCGCCGGCGGCCCCCACCGTTACCGTGAGCGCGGTCAGCACCAACCGGCGGACCTCCGCCGCCGGGTGCACCGCCACCCCGTGCGCCTGGCCGGCGACGACGAGTGCGAGGCCCAGGCAGACCGCCAGCCGGGCCGTCTCGCCGGCGGGCTGCGGCCACCCGAGCGCCGCCGCGGTCGTCGCGAAGACGGCCGCCGCTGCACCCATGGCAAGGACGTCGGAGAGCACCAGGGTGGCCCTGCTGGCCAGGGGCCACGCGCGGAACCGGGCCGGCGACGCGGGGCCCTGCGCGCGGGCCGGGGACCGCGCGACGTGGGGCCGGGGCTCCGCACGGGGCTCCGCACGGGGCAGCAGCGGAGCCGGAGGCGGCAGGGCCAGGTCGATGGAGCGCGCGGGCATCACGACGGGCGCCCCCACGCGCTGGCCAGCCGGGCCCGGTGCGCCTCTCCGTCCAGGGCGCCCGGGGGTCCGTGGGGGGCGCGGCGGGCCTGGTCGAGCACGGACGAAAACCGCTCCTGGAAGCGGGCCACCGAGAACCCCTCGGCGTGCTGGCGGATGCGCTCGGGGCAGTACCGCTCGCGGTCGCGCTCGAACGCCTCGACGGCCGCGCACAGCGACGCCGCCGTCTGCTCGGCGAAGAGGACGCCCGTCTCGCCCGGCACCACGGTCTCGGTCGCCCCGCCGCGCCCGAAGGCGATCACCGGCGTCCCGCACGCCTGCGCCTCGACGGCCACGATCCCGAAGTCCTCCTCGGCGGCGAACACGAACGCCCGGGCGTGCTGGAGGTAGTGCCGCACCACGTCGAACGGCTGGTGGCCCAGGACGGTCACGTTGGGGCCCGCCGCGGCCCGCACGCGCTTCATCTCGGGGCCGTCGCCGATCACGATCAGCTCCCTGTCGGGCATGGACGCGAACGCCTCTGCGATAAGGTCCACCCGCTTGTAGGGCACCAGCCGCGAGAGCGTCACGTAGTAGGACTCCTTGCGGTCGTGGGGCGTGAACGCCTCGGTGTCGACGGGCGGATACACCACCGTGCTCGGGCGCCGGTAGGTCTTCCAGATCCGCCGGGCCACGTGGTGCGAGTTGGCCACGAAGTGGTCCACGCGGCTGGCGGAGACGGCGTCGAACAGCCGCAGGTAGTGGAGCACCACGCGCGCGGCCCAGGCGGCCGGCCCGCGCACCAGGCCCGCCTGCCGGAGGTAGGTCTCCCGCAAGTCCCACGCGTAGCGGATCGGGCTGTGGACGTAGGACACGTGGAGCTGGTCGGGCGTCGTCAGCACACCCTTGGCCACCACGTAGCTCGACGACACCACCATCTCGTAGCCGCGCAGGTCGAACCCCTCGATGGCCAGCGGGGCGAACGGCAGCAGGTGCCGGTACAGGCGCCGCGCGCCGGGCACCCGCTGCAGGCCCGACGTGGACACCGGGCGGCCCCGCAGGAAGCCGCGCTCGGGCTCCGGCACAAAGTCCACGAGCGTGAACACGTCGGCCTGGGGGAGCACGCCGAGCATCTCGCCCAGCACGCGCTCGGCGCCGCCCACCACCGGGAGCCAGTCGTGGACCACCGCGGCGCGCGCGCTGGAGAGGGCCGGCGGCCCCGCCCCCGGCCGCGGGGGGCCCGCCTCCGGACGCGCGAGGACGGGGCGGAGGTCACCGGGGCCCGACGGCACGAGGGGGCCCGGGTCCGCGAGGTGGACGTCGGGAGGGGAACGGAGGTGTCCGAGCATGGGCAGCGTGAGCGACTGACCGAGCGGTCGGCCTACGTCGGTGTAGTCGTTGCGCCGGGCCCGCGCTGCCTAAAGCGACGCCGCCGGCCCCTCGACGTTCGGCCCCGCCGGCTCCCGACGGCCGACCCCACCCGGCGTGCTCCGGGCGTCGCGGCGGAGGGCGGCGAGGCACGCGGCGTAGGCGGCCTCGGCGCGTCGCGTCGACTCGGCCGACGCCCACGGCTGGCCGGGGCGGCTCGCGCCGGCCGGCTGGCGGACCACGCGGCCGGCCCAGATCGCGTCGGTCGTGTCGCCCCAGCCCCACCGCCCCGTGGTGGCCGTCGGGACGTAGGCGTCGCGCAGCGGCGTGCCGAGGCCGAGAAAGTCCGTCAGCGCCGCCAGCACGGCGTCCGTCCGCCCGACGAGGTCGCCGTGGGTGAGGGCGAACGAGCGGCCCGTCCCGGCCGTCGCCGCGGCGTAGGCCGTGAGGGCGTCCATCCGGGTGAGGTAGTGCGCCAACACCGCCCCCTCGGTCCACTCCGGGAGCGTCCGGTGGAGGCTGGCCATCGCGGCCGCGGGCTCGCGCAGGAGGAGCACCGCCCGGACCCGAGGCGACCGCAGGACGGCCGGGCGGACCTCGAACGCCTCGTTGACCACCTTGTCCATGACGTAGCGCTGGGTGACGCGGGCCTGCGGCTGGCGCACGAACACGTGCATCCGCAGGCGCAGGCGGTCCAGCGCCGAGCGGTGGACGAGGTGGGCCTCGCCGTAGCCGGCGATCTCGTCGTGCGCTGCCAGGAGGTGCGCCAGGAGCGTCGAGCCGCTGCGCATGTGCCCGAGCACCAAGAGCACGCGGGGGGGCCGGTGGACCACCGGCAGCGCGTAGTACGCGCCGTGGAGGGCGCGCCCCACGCGGCCGAGCGCGTTGAGGCGGTCCCCCAGCGTCGCTCGAATGGGCGGGGCGGCGGTCATGGCATAGCTCGGGGGTGGCCCCGCGAGCCCGTGCGCCCGACGTCGTCCCAGTACCGGACCTGGACGATGGGGGCGCTCGCGGCGAGGAAGCCGACGTGGGCGGCGTCCGGCCCCGCCCGGGCCAGCCACCAGCACGGCGCGGCCCAGCCGTCGACGCAGACCCGGTCGGGCCCCTCCGCCGGGCGCGTCGCGTCGATCCGGTCGAGGGCCGCGCCCAGCCCCACCCCCTCCCCTTTTACAACGGCCTCCTTGCGGGTCCACAGGATCAGGAGCGCTCGGGCTTGGTCGGCGGGCGGGCACGACCGCATCGCGCGGGCCTCGCGGGGCGACATCACGCCCGCCAAGTCGTCCAGGCCCACGTGCGCGCTCGTGGGCTCGATGTCGATCCCGACGCTGGCCCCTCGGGCCACGCCGACGACCGCCCAGCCGCCGGCGTGCGACAGGTTGAACGCGAGCGCCGGGGCCGCCCCGCCCGGAAAGACGCCGGGCTTGCCCTGGGGGCCAGAGACAAAGCGGACGTCCTGCGGCGGTTGGCCGAGGTACCGACCGAGGACGCGGCGCAGAAACGCTCGGGAGGCGACGAACCGGGCGCGGTCCGCCGGCCTCACGAAGCGGGCCGCGCGGAGAGACTCCGCCGCGCTCAGCGTGCGGGCCGGGCCGCCCACCCCACGGCCGTCCAGTGGGGACCGCCACACGTGCACGTGTCCGGCGCGGAGCCGAGGGAGCGGGCTCGGCGCGGCCCGCCACCGCACGTGGCCGTCCCCTCTCGGAACGAGCGGCCCTCGCCGTCTGCCGGCCTGTGAGGTTGTGGCGACCGGCTCCATCAGGACGCCCCGGGCCAGGTGTCGAGCCGGGCCTGGACGCGCGCGGCGAGCGCCTGGACGTAGGGCTCTTTGAGAGAGTCCATGTGGCGACCGGCCGGCACGTCAAACGCCTCGGCCCGGCCCACGAGTGGGCGCCACCCCTCCACCAGGACGCGGGCGCTCTCGTCGGGGTCCCCCTCGTGGCCGATCACGGTGACCCCGCCGCCGTAGGGGGCCGGCGCGTACCGGGCCTCGCGGTCCGGGTGGGACCACGCCGTGGCCGCGTCGCGGAGCCAGAGCGGCGGCGTCCGCCCGACCCGCGTGCAGGTCGCCAGCAGGAGCCGCTGCGCGCCGACGCGCGCCGACGTCGCCTGGTACTGCGCCCGCTCGGCCAGCCACTGGCGGAGGGCGCCGTCGCCGGCGTGCACCCGCCGGGCGAGCGCCCGGAGGCGGCCCGGGCCCGACACGGGGGCCGGGGGCTCGGCCGGCGGCCCGGCGGCGGGGCGCGCCGCCGCCAGCAACATCACCCGGCCGACGGTCGCGCGCTCGGCCTCCAGTTGCCGGGCCACCTCGTAGGCCACGAGCCCGCCAAAGCAGAACCCGATCAGGTGGTACGGCCCGTGCGGCCGGACGGCCCGGATATGGCGGACGTACTGGGCTGCCAGTTCTTCGACCCGCTCGAGGTATTGCCCGTCGTCGTCGAGGTCCAGCCCGAGGAGGCCGAACATCGGCTGGTCCGGCCCGAGCGCCAGCGCGAGGCGTCGGAAGTGGAACACCCCGATCCCGAACAGCGGCGGGCGGGACCCGCGGGGCCGGAGGGCGACCACGGCGTCCGGGAGCCCGCCGTCTCCGACCGGGGGCGGCTCGGCGAGGAGCAGCGTGAGCAACCGTTCCTGCTCGGGCGAGAGAGGCGCGCCGTCCCCCTCGCCGCCGGGCCGGGGCCGCCCGTCGCTGGGCGGGCCCGGGAGGCGGGCGTCTCGGAGGTCAGGAAACGGGGGGCGTAGCTCGGGCATGGGACGGCGCAGCTAGGCGGCGGGAGGGTCAGGGGGTGGACGGAGGGGGCTCCGAGTACGAGTCGATCAAGGCACGCACGGCGTCAGGGCTCATGGTCCGGACCTGCTCCCGGAGGGCGGCCTCGCGGTCCGGCGCCTCCGGCGGGGCCAGGCCGCGGTGCGCCGCGCGCGCGAGGTCGGCCACCGTCTGGTTCTCGAAGAACAGCCGCGGTGGGAGCGCCAGGCCCGCCCGCTGAGCCTTGGCGCTCATCTGGAACACCAGCAGGGAGTCGGCTCCGATCTCGAACAGGTTGTCATCTCGGCCGACGTGCGCGATCCGGAGCACCTCGGCCACGATCTCCGCCAGCGCCTGCTCGGCCGGCGTCGAGGGGGCCGCCGCCGCGTCTCGGTCTAGGAGCACGGGCGCCGGGACCGGGAGCGCCTCCCGGTCGAGCTTGCCCGTCGGGGTCCGGGGCAGGTCGTCCAGGACCACCACGGCCGAGGGGACCATGTAGCGGGGGAGGCGCCCCGCGGCCCACCGGCGCACGGCGGCGCCCAGGTCCTCGGCCGGCGCCTCGCCGCGGGGGTCGTTGACGTAGGCCGAGAGCGGGGGCGCCGGGGCCTCGACGCAGGTCTCGATGGGGAACGTGACGGCCCGGTCGGCCCCGTCGCGCACGAACACGGCGTCCATCCGGCCCGCCGGCCCGGCCGACGGCGCGACGTGGACCCGGTAGCCCGTCGTGTCGCCCAGGCCCCACAGCGCCTCGGGATCGACGGCGGGCGCCAGCGCCGCCAGCGCGTCGCGGAGCGCTCCCACGGACGCGGGCGCGCGGCCCTCGGCCATCCAGCGCGCGGCCTCGACCTCGTCCCGCTGGCGGGCGTTGGGGACGTGGCGGACGGCGAGCACGTCGGGGCCCGACCGGAGCCGCGCCTCCAAGGCGTCGACGGAACGGACGTCGGGCTCCCAGTCCTGCCAGTCCAGGCCCGCCGCCGCCGGCGCGTCCCCCACGTGGAGCGTCACGTCGACGTGGAAGCGCGTCGGTTGGTTGAGGACGTGGCCCCGCCGCAGCCGCGTCTCGACGCGGCCGACGCCGGGCACGAGGGCCGCCAGGTGGGCGAAGAGCGCCGGGTCCACGAACAGGAACGTCGGCTGGCGGAGGCGCCGCTGGACGCGGTCCCAGACGTCGGCGGTCGGCGTGTCGGGCGCGGCGCCGGCCAGCTGGAGCCCGGCGACGAGCGCGTGGAGCGTCGGCAGGCCGTGCAGGTCGCCGAGGTAGACGGCCCCGCCCGGCGCCGTCACTCGCACGGCGCCCTCGACCACCCGGCGGAGGTAGTCGGCGTCGGGGAAGTACTGGGCCACCGAGCTGACCACGACCGTGTCGAAGGCGTCGTCGGCCCAGGCGCCGAGGTCGTCGGCGGGGCGCGTCTCCAGCGTCACGTGCGTCAGCCCGGCCGCCGCCGCCCGCTGGCGGAGGTAGCCGACGGCGGCCTCCGACAGGTCGGTGGCGTGGTAGCGCTCGCAGCCGGGCGCGACCTGGAGCATCAGCTCGCTCGTGCCGCACCCGATCTCCAGCACGCGTCGGGGGTGGAGCGCCTCCACCGCGGCCTGCACGTGGGCGGCCCACTCGTCGCTCTCGGCCGCGTCGACGTCGGCGTGCGTCCAGCTGAGGATCCGGTCGACGGGGTTGACGCCGTCCGGCCCCGACGTTTCCTCGTCGATCGCGGCCAGGTAGACCCGCTCCCACTCATCGACCTGGTCGGCCAGGAACGCCGCCTCGTCCCGCGCCCCCGGGCCGGCCGGCCCCAGACGGCGGGGCGTGACGTAGCCCACCAGGCGGCGGTCGCCCGGCGCGTCTTCCCGAACCACCACGGCCGCCTCCCCCACGCCCCGGTGCGCCACGAGGACCCCCTCGACGTCGCCCGTCTCGATGCGGTAGCCGCGCACCTTGACCTGCCCGTCCAGGCGGTCGAGGAACTCCAGGCGGCCGTCGGCGCGCCAGCGGACCCGGTCGCCCGTCCGGTAGACCCGGCCCGGGCCGGCGTCGGGCGCCCGGAACGGGTCCGCGAGGAAGGGGCCACCCGCTTGCGAGCCGCGGCCGAGGTAGCCGTGGGCGAGCTGGGCGCCGCCGACCCAGAGCTCCCCGGCGGCGCCCTCGGGCGCCAGCGTCCCGGCGCCGTCGACGACGTAGAGCCGTGTGCCCGGGGTGGGACGCCCGATCGGGAGGGTCGCGCCGGGCGCGACGCCCGCGCCGTCGCCCACCCGGTGGGTGCAGCAGCCGACGGCCGCCTCGGTCGGGCCGTACTCGTTGACGACCTCGGCGCCCGGCCAGAGGCGCCCCCAGGCGGCGACGGTCTCGGCCGGGAGCGCCTCGCCCCCGACCACGAACGCGGTCCGGCCGGCGCCCCGCGCGGCCGGCGCCCCGGCGAGGGTCACGAGCGCCCGGAGGTGGGCGGGCGTCAGCTTGACGAGCGCGTAGGGCGCCCCGCTGGCGGACGTCTCGGCCAGCGCCTCCGCCAGCGCCTCGGTGGCGCCGGCGCCGGCGGCCTCGGGGAGCAGGTCCAGGCTCGCGCCGGCGGCGAGCGCGCCCCAGAGCGCCGTCACGGTCAGGTCGAAGCCGACCGGGGTGCACAGCGGGACGGCGCCGCCCGGCGCCAGCCCGTACGCCGGGACGGCCCACGCGAGGTAGGCGCCGACGGCGGCGTGGCCCACGACCACGCCCTTCGGCTGGCCCGTCGAGCCCGACGTGTAGAGCACGTAGGCCGGGTCGTCGGGCGTCGCGTCGAGCGGGCCCGGGCCGAGAGGCTCCGCTACCTCGCCGGGCTCCAGGTCGAGGGCGAGCACGGCGCCGGGCGAGCCGTCCAGCACCTCGGCCACGTGCGGGGCGGCCCCGCCGGCCGGGACGACCACGGCGGCGGCCCCCGCGTCGTCCAGCTTGGCCCGCGTCCGGGACGGCGGGTCGGAGGCGTCGAGGGGGAGGTAGGCGGCCCCCGCCTTGAGCACCCCCAGCAGGGCCGCGACGAGGGCCGGCGACCGGGGCAGGGCGACGGCGACGACGGCCCCGCGGCCGGCGCCGAGCTGGCGCAGCCGCTGGGCGACGGCGTTGGCGCGGCCGTCGAGGTCGGCGTAGGTCCAGGCCCCGGCGGTCGGTCCGAGCGCGTGGCCGTCGGGCGCCGGGCCTCGCCACGCCAGCGCGGTGGCCCGCGGGCGCTCGGCGGCCTGGCGCTCGACCAGCCCGTGGAGCGTCGCGGGCGCCCCGGCGGCCGGCCCCCCGTCCCCGAGGCCCAGCAGGCGCTCGCGCTCGGCAGGGCCGAGCAGCGGCAGCCGCCCGACCGCCCGGCCGGGCGCCTCCGCGACGGCGGCCAAGAGCGTCTCGAAGTTGCCCAGCCAGCGGGACACCGTGGCCGCGTCGAACAGGTCGGCGCTCGCGTCGCAGACCAGGTCGAGCCCCTCGTCCCGCTGCTCCACCTGCACGACGAGGTCGAAGTGCAGGCGCCGCTTGGGCACCTCGCGCACGCCGACGGCGACGCCCCCCCAGGGCGGGGGCGGGGCGACCCGGTCGAGGTTGAACACGACGTCTATGAGGGGGACGCGGGCCGGCTCGCGGGGCACGCGGAGGCTCCGCACGAGCGTGCCGAAGGTGTACGACCGGTGGTCGAGCGCGTCGAGGAGCGCCCCACGCACCGTGGCCAGCAGGGCCTCGAACGAGGCGTCGGGGTCGACGTCCACGCGGAGCGGCAGCAAGTTGACGCCGTGGCCGACGAGCCGGTCCCCGCCCTCGGCCGTCTGCTGCCCCGCCGCGGTGACGCCGACGACCACGTCGCGCTGGCCCGTCAGGCGGTGCAGCAACGCGACCGTCGCGGCGAGCGTCGTGGCAAACGGGGTCGCCCCCCGCTGGCGGCCCGTCTCCAGCAGGCCCTCGGCGACGCCCGCCGCCAGGGGCCGGCGGGCCCGGAGGCCGCGGTTCGACCGGTGCGGCGGGTGCGGCCGGTCGGTCGGGAGCGCCAGCGGCGCGGGCAGCGTCGCGTAGCGGCCGGTCCAGAACGCGCCGGCGTCGCGGTAGTCGGGGCCGTCCTGGGCGTCGGCCTGCTGCTGCGCCCAGCGCGTAAACGGCGTCGCCGGCGGCAGGGCGGCCGACGCGCCGGCGACGTAGAGCGCCGCCAGGTCCTGCATCAAGAGGTCCATCGACCAGCCGTCGTAGCCCAGGTGGTGGAAGGTGAGCACGAGCACGTGCCGGTCGGGGCCGAGGCGCGCCAGGCCGGCGCGGACCAGCGGGCCGGCCTGGAGGTCGAACGCCGTCTCGCCCTCGGCCACGCCCATGGCGTCGAGCGCCGCCTCCTGCGCGTCGGCGTCGAGGTCGGACAGGTCGGCGAGGGGGACCGCGACCGGGGCCTCGGGCCCGACGCGCTGCCACTCGCCGGTCGGCGCGAACGTCAGGCGCAGCGCCTCGTGGCGCGCGGCGAGCGCGGTCAGGGCCGTGCCCAGCCGGTCGACGTCGAGCGGGCCGTCCAGGGTGAGCGCGCTCACCTCGTTGTAGGCGCACGACGCGTCGGGCCCCAGGCCCGCGACGGCCCACATCTCGCGCTGGGCCTCGGTGAGGGGCACGGCGCCGGCGGGCCACCCCTCCTCTGCCAGCGCGGGCGGGTCCTCTGCCAGCGTGGGCAGGCCGGCGGGCGCCGCGTGGCCGGCCTGCCCATCGCCGCCGGCCCGGCCCGGGAGCAGGTCCCCAGCCTGCAACGCGGCCACGCTGTCGCGGACGGCCTCGACCAAGCCGTCGAGATCGGCGTCGGTGTGGGCAGTGGACAGGAACAGGCTCCTCCCCTCCCAGACAAACATCCCCCGGGCGCGCAGCGCGACGTAGAGCAGGTCGCCGTAGGGGGCCCGGTCGAGCCCGTCGAGGCGGAGCAGCGAGCCGGCGTGGACCATCCGGACCGGGAGCCCGGCGGCGCCGAACACGCCGTCGAGGCGCGCCGCCAGCGCCGCCGAGCGGGCGGTCAGGCCCGCCTGGAGCGCTGGTCCGGCGTCGGCGAGCGCCCGGAGCGTGGCCTGGGCGGCGGCCATCGCCAGCGGGTGCCGGCGGTGCGTCCCCGCGAAGTAGGTCACGTCGGCGGTCGGGGCCGAGTCGTCGCCGTAGGACCAGCCCCCCCCGTCGAAGCTGTCCAGGTAGGCCGCCGCGCCGGCCACGACGCCGATGGGCATGCCGCCGCCGACCACCTTGCCGTAGGTGGCCATGTCCGGCACGACGCCGGTCAGCCCCGCCACGCCGGCCGGGTGGAACCGGAAGCCGGTGATCATCTCGTCGAAGACCAGCGCGACGCCGTGGCCCGCGGTGAGCGCCCGGAGCTCGCGGAGAAACTCGACGGGCAGAAAGTCAGGGCGCCGGCTCTGGACCGGCTCGACGAGCACCGCGGCCAGGTCGGAGGCGCGCGCGCGGATCGTGTCGAGGGTGGACGGCTCGCCGTAGGGCAGCACCAGGACCTCCTCGACCGCGCTGGGCGAGAGGCCGGGCACGCCCGGGACCGTCCGCCAGCCGTCGTCCGTCTTGCGCCCGCGCCCCAGCACCTCGTCGAAGTTGCCGTGGTAGCTCGCGTCCAGCATCGCGATCCGCGAGCGCCCGGTCGCGGTGCGCGCCGCGCGGATGGCCGCCAGCACGGCCTCTGAGCCGGTGCTGAAAAACGCCACCCGCTCCAGCCCCGTCATCTCGGCGACGAGGTCGGCCGCCGCCGCCGCCGCGGTCGGCATCGGCCCCAGGGCGAAGCCGGCGTCGATCTGGGCGCGCAGCGCCCGGTCCACGAACGCCGGCGCGTGGCCGAACAGGTGGACGCCGTAGCCCATGGTGAAGTCGGTGTACGAGTTGCCGTCCACGTCCCACACCATCGCGCCGGCCGCGCGGTCGGCGGCGATCGGGTAGACCGCCTCCTTCCACAGCTGGCGGTAGCCGGTCGCGGCGCGGGGGTCGGCGTGACGGCGGCGGCTGTCCGCCATGAGCCGCTTGGAGCCGGCCGTGCGGGCGGTGTAGTCGGCCAGGAGCGTGTCGAGGGCGCGACGCTGGCGGTTCGTGAGCGCGTCGGCGCCGGTGTGGACGGAGGCGAACAGGGCCTCCGGCGCCCCGGCACCGCCGGGCGGGTCGGTGCCGCGGGCCAGGGCGCCCGGCGCGGCGGCCGGCGGCGCGGGCCCCCCGAGCGGGGCGCCCCGCAGCAGGTCCAGCTGCTGCTGCATCAGGCGGAGCTGGTCGGCCACGACGCGCTCGACGGCCGAGGCGTCGGGCGCCAGCGGGGCGTCCGCCGGCGCCCGGTCCGGGCGCGGCTCGGGCGCCGGCGCCGGCGCCGGCGCGGCGGGCTCGGCAAACGAACCGGCGGGCAGCTCGCCGTCGAGCCGGTCCGCCAGCGCGTCGAGCGTCGTCGTGGTCTCGAGCAGGTCCCGGAACGAGACGCGGACGCCGAACGCCTTGCGGACGGCCTGGCTGGCCTGGGTGAGCGCGAGCGAGTCCAGCCCGAGGGCCAGGAACGGCGCGGCGGGGTCGAGGTCCGCCTCGGAGTAGCCCGTCAGGTCGGCGAAGACCGTGCGGAGGCCGGCGAGGATGCGCGAGCGGCGCGGCAGGGCGGGCATGGCGTCGGGCGGCGGGTCCAGCCGGGGGCTGGGGACGTCGGGGGCGGATGCGGCGGGCGGCGGTTCGGCGGGCGCCGGTTCGGCCGGCGCCGGCGGCTCGACCCAGTGCCGCTCGCGGTCGAACGCGTAGGTCGGCAGGTGGAGGCGCCGGGCCGGCCCGGCGGCCGGGCCACGGGGCCGGTGGAGCGCCGCCCCGTCGAGGACGCCCGCGGCCCACAGCTGCGCGGCCGCGTCCAGCGCGTGCTCGCCGTCCGGCCGGTCGTCGCGGGCGTGGGGCAGGAGCGTCACGGTCGACACCGGGCCGTCGGCGCCGGCCGACGCGAGCGCGGTCAGCGTCCGGCCCGGCCCGGCCTCGACCAGCACCGGCCGGGGCCCCATCGCCAGCAGCGCCTGGACGCCCTCGCCGTAGCGGACCGTCTGCCGGAGCTGGGCCACCCAGTAGGCCGGGCTCGTCGCCTCGTCGTCGGTGAGCCAGGTGCCCGTCAGGTTGGAGACGATGGGCAGGCGCGGCGGGGACAGCCGGACGGCCCGGACCGCCGCGCCGAACGCGTCGAGGATGGGGTCGACCAGGGCCGAGTGGGCCGCGACCCGGATGTGGAGGCGCGCCGCCTCGACGTCGTCGGCGTCCAGGGCGGCCTGGAACGCGGCCACCTCCGCCTCCGGGCCGGCCACGACACACTGCGACGGTCCGTTGACGACCGCCACCTCGAGCCCGAGACCGCCCGCGAGCCGGGCGCGGACCTCGGCCTCGGGGAGCGGGACGCTCAGCATCCGCCCGGGGGCGAGCGTCTCGAACAGCTCGCCGCGTCGCGCCACCAGCGTCAGGGCGTCCTCGAAAGAGACGACGCCGGCGACGCACGCCGCGGCGTACTCGCCGGCGCTGTGGCCCAGGACCACCGACGGCCGGACCCCCCGGATCGCCCAGAACTCCGCGAGCGCCAGCTCCACCAGGACGAGCGCGGGGAGCCCGAGCGCCGGCCGCTCCAGCGCCCGCGCCGCGGGCTCCCCCGGCGCGCCTCCGCCCGGTGCTCCGGGCCCCAGCAGCGTGTCGAGGCCGGCCGTGGCCGCTAGGTGCTCCAGCCCCCGGTCGATGGCGTCGCGGTAGACGGGCTCCGTCCGGTAGAGCCCCCCGCCCATGTCGGGGTAGGCCGCCCCTCCGCCGGGGAACAGGAAGGCGACGGGCGCGCCGACGGGCGCGGCCCCGGCGGCGCGAGCGAGCGGGGGCTGGAGCCGCCCGGCCGCCTCGGCAGGCGTCGAGGCCACAACGGCGCGGCGGTACGGCATCTCCTCGCGGCCCGTCTGGAGCGTGTGCGCGACGTCCGCCAGCGCGAGGCCGGGGTGCGCCGTCAGGTGCGCGGCCAGGGCCGACGACGCCCCGGCCAGCGCCCCCGGCGTCCGCGCCGACAGGGGGAGCACGACGGGGCCCCGCCCCTCCCCCGCCGCCCGGGGGACGACGGGCGCCTCCTCCAGCACGGCGTGGACGTTGGTGCCCCCGAGCCCGAACGAGCTGACGCCGGCTCGGCGGGGCGCCCCGTCGGCGGCCCAGTCGCGCAGCTCCGTGGCCAGCACGAAGGGGCTCTCCCCCAGCGCCAGCGCCGGGTTGGGGGCCGACGCGTGCACGCTCGGCGGGAGCTGGCGGTGGGCGAGCGCGAGGGCGGCCTTCATGAGCCCGGCCACGCCCGAGGCCGCGTCGGTGTGGCCCAGGTTGGCCTTGAGCGAGCCCAGGGTGCAGAACTGGCGGCGGTCCGTGGTCAGGCGGAACGCCTGGGTGAGCGCCGCCACCTCGATGGGGTCGCCGATGGGCGTCGCGGTCCCGTGCGCCTCCACGAGCCCGATGGTGCCGGCGTCCACGCCGGCGACCGCCAGCGCCTCGGCGACGACCGCCGCCTGGCCCGCCACGCTGGGCGCGGTGTAGCCCACCTTGTCGGCGCCGTCGTTGTTCATCGCCAGGCCCCGGATGACGGCGTAGACCGGGTCGCCGTCGGCGTGGGCGTCCGCGAGCCGCTTGAGCGCGACCACGCCGGCCCCGTTGGCGGGGACGGTCCCGGCGGCGTCGGCGGCGAACGGGCGGCAGTGGCCGTCGGGCGAGAGGATCATCCCGTCCTCGAACCGGTAGCCCACGTCCTGCGGCGAGAACACGGTGGCCCCGCCGGCGAGCGCGAGGTCGCAGGCGCCCGCCTGGAGGCTCTGGCACGCCAGGGCGACGGCCACCAACGAGGTCGAGCACGCCGTCTGAACGGTGACGGCCGGCCCGTGGAGGTCGAGCTTGTAGGCCAGGCGCAGCGCCGCGTGGTCCTTGTCCCGTCCGATCCGCTCCTGAAACTCGGCGCCGGTGCCCAGCGCGGCCGCGTGCGGGGCGAGGTGGTGCGCGGCGTAGGCGTTGATGCCGACCCCCGCGAACACGCCGACGGCGCCGGGCGCGGAGCGGGGCGGGCACCCGGCGTCCTCCAGGGCGGCCCACCCGCATTCGAGGAGCAGCCGGTGCTGGGGGTCCATCCACTGGGCCTCGCGCGGGGAGACGCCGAACAACGCGGCGTCGAAGCCCTCCACGTCGCGCACCCGGCCGCGCACGGGCACCAGGCCGCCCTCCGGGTCGAGGGCGTCGAGCGCCTCGCGGCCGTCGCGCACGAGCGCCCACAGCGCCTGGGGCGTGTCGGCGCCGGGCAGGCGGCACCCCATCCCCACGATGGCGATGGCGTCGG
Source organism: uncultured bacterium (assembly GCA_947493945.1). Taxonomy (GTDB): domain Bacteria; phylum Bacteroidota; class Rhodothermia; order Rhodothermales; family Rubricoccaceae; genus Rubrivirga. The sequence continues at coordinate 368,215 of CANLSR010000002.1, forward strand.
GCGGGAGGCCGGCGGGGGGCGGAGGGGCAGTCATGGCGTCGGGTGCGCCTCGGCGGGGGGGGTCCGGTCGCGGGAGGCCGCGCGTGCCGCCAGCCGCCGGGCCACGCGCGCCTGCACGCCCGACGCCTGCGCGCCGGCGAGGCCGCCGGACGCGCCCTCGCCACCCGAGGCGAGGTGGCGGCCCAGCGCCCGTGGCGTCGGGTGGGCGAACAGGTCGAGGAGCGGGACCTCGCGCCCCAGCGCCGCCGCGAGCTGGCGCTGCGCCTGGACGGCCAGCAGCGAGTGGCCCCCGAGATCGAAGAACCCGTCGTCGCGGCCGACCGCCCGGTCGCCGAGCAGGCGGCTCCAGACCGAGGCCACCAACCGCTCGGCCTCTCGGACGCGCACCTCGGCCGGCGCCGGCGCCCGGGCGGCCGGGGCGGACCCCGCCGGCCGCGGGCCGGCGTGGCGCAGCGGCAGCTGGCCGACGACGCCGTCGGGGTCGGCGAGGGCGGCACTCAGCAGGCCCTCGTAGGTGTCCAGCAGGTCCGCCACCGTCCGGGCGTCGAACCGGGCGGTCGCGAACTCGCCGACGAAACGGTAGCCCCCGCCCGCCTCCTCGACAAAGAGCGAGAGGTCGAACTTGGCCGTCCCCCCGGCGAACCGGACCGGCGCCGGCGCGAGCCCGGCGAGCGCGAGCGGGGGGACGGGCACGGTCTGGTGCACGAACAGCGTCTGCACGAGCGGCGGCACGCCGGCCGCGCGCGGCGGCGCGACGGCCTCCACGACACGCTCGAAGGGCACCTCGGGACGGCTGAAGGCGTCGAGCGACACGTCGCGGACGTGGCGGAGGAGCGCGCGGAACGGGCCGCCCACGTCGACCGCCAGCGGCAGGGCCAGCGTGTTGACGAACAGGCCCACGAGGGGGCCGAGCGCCGGGTGCCCGCGACCCGCGACGGGGGTCCCGACGGCGAACGTCGCCTGGCCCGTCGTGCGGGCCAGGAGCGCCGCGTAGGCCGTCAGGAGCACCATGAACGGGCTCGCCGCCTCGGCGCGCGCCAGCGCGCGCACGGCGTCGGCGAGGCGGCGGGGCGGGGTCCGCTCGCACACCTCGCCCTCGAACGTCGGGGCGAGCGGCGGGGGGCGGTCGGCGGGGAGCGTGAGGGGCGGAGGGGCAGGCGTCAGCGTGCGCACCGTGGCGGCGAGGTCGGCGGCCGCGCCCGGCCCCGCCTGACGCTCGGCCTGCCACGCCGCCGCGTCGGCGTAGCGGACCGCGAGCGGAGCCAGGCCGGCCTCCCGGCCGTCGCGGTGGGCCGCGTAACAGGCGGCGACCTCGCGGACGAGGACGGCGGTGGACCACCCGTCGGATGCCGCATGGTGCGTCGTCAGGGCCAGGGCGTGGCGCTCCGGCCCGAGGCGGAGCAGGCGGGCGCGCAGCATCGGCCCCGTCTCCAGGTCGAACGGCCGGCGGGCCTCGACGAGCAGCCGCTCCGCCCGCTCGCCGGCGGTGACGTCCTCGACCGGGAGCCTGAAGGGGGCGGCGGGCCGGAGGCGGCCGGTGGGCCGGCCGCCGCTCTCGCACAAAGCGGTTCGGAGCGGCTCGTGGCGGCCGACGATGGCCCCCAGGCTGGCGCGCAGTGCCCCCACGTCCAGCGGACCGACCAGCTCGGCCACGGCCGGGATGTGGTAGGCGCACGACCCGGGGTGGAGTCGCTCCAGGAACCAGATCCGCGCCTGCCCGGCGGAGAGCGGCCGCCCATCGCCCCCGTAGCGACGGGCGACCAGGGCCGGGTCGGGCGCGACCGGGGCCCGGGCCGCCTCGACGAGTGCGACCACGTCGGGCTTCCGGCGGACTAGCTCGGCGCGGAGGTCCAGGGTGAGGGCGCCGCCTGGGTCGGACACGAGGAGGCGGCCCTCGCTAGCGTCGAGGGCCACGCCGAGCGTGCCGAGGTGGGCCACGAGGTGGGCCGTCGTCATCCGTTGAGTGATGGGAGCCGCCCTACAGTTCCTCCCACACAACGTCCGGTGCAGACCCGCCGCGACCCAAGGGGCCGCTCGCGTCGCGGAGCGCGTCCACGCACGCGGAAAAGGCGGCGACGGTCTGGGCCTCGAACAGGATCCGCAGCGGGAGCGCCTGCCCCAGCGCCCCGCGCAAGCGCGCGACGGCCTGCATGCCGAGCAGCGAGTGCCCCCCGAGGTCGAAGAAGTTGTCGGCCGCCCCGACGCGGTCGCGCCCTAGCACGTCCGCCCAAACGGCGGCGACGGCCTGCTCGGTGGCCGTGGCCGGCGCGACGTAGGCCGTCGCCGAGGGCCCGTCGGCCTCCGGGTCCGGGAGCGCACGGCGGTCGAGCTTGCCGCTCGTCGTCAGCGGGAGGCGGTCGAGCAGCACGAACTGAGAAGGGACCATCGCGTCGGGCAGCGTCTCGGCGAGACGGGCGCGGAGGGTGGGCGCCAGGCGCCTCGCGAACCGGCCCACGAGCGGCCGGCTGGCGAGAGCGTCCAGCGACGGCGCCCCGTCCGCTCGCGGCGCGTCGGGCTCGGGGCTCGCCAGCGGCCGGTCCGGTCGCGCAAACGTCACGTCGAACGCCCCCGCGCCACCGTGGGCGGACGGCGAGACGGCGGTGCGGTAGCCGGCGCGCTCGCCCAGCGCCCAGAACGCCTCGGGGTCGAGGGCACCGGCCTCGCGGGCGGCCGCCGCGACCTCCGGGCGGAGCTTGGCGAGAGTGGCCGGGGCCCCGGACCGGTCGAGCGCCGCGACGGCGGCGACGGCCTCGGCCACGCGCCCGTTGGGCACGGCGACGACGCGCAGGCCCTCCGGCTGGGACGCGAGGAGGGTCGCGGCGTCTCCCAGCACGTCGGGGCCGCCGCCCCGCAGCTCGCGTACCGTCGGGGCAACGACGGTGGCGGTGGCGGTCCGTAGGGTGGCGTCGTAGCGGAACCGCGTCATCTCGCTCCCGTCGTGTCCGCGCCGCCAGTCGGTCTCGACGCGCGTCAGCGCGGGGAAGCGGGCGCGGAGGGCCGGCCAGAGGGCCGGGTCCACCAGCAGCTCCTCCTCCTCGCGCACGGCGCGGTCGACGCTCCGCCTCAGGTCGGCCGTCTCTAGGTCGCCCGGCGCGCGGGCCAGGGCGACGGAGGCGTGGAAGGCCCGGGCCAGCCCCGCGTGCCGGAGGTCCCCCACGAACACCGTCCCGCCCGGGGCGAGCACGCCCAGCGCGCCCTCGACGACGCGCAGCAGGTAGTCCAGGCTGGGAAAATACTGGGCGACCGAGTTGATGACGACGAGGTCGAACGGGCCGCCGTGGGCCCCCAGGCCCGCCACGTCGTCGGCGGCGCGTCGCTCCAGCGTGACGTGGCCCAGCCGGCCGTCGGCGGCCACGGTCCGGGCCAGGCTGGCGAGGGCGGCGTGGGAGATCTCGGTGCCGTGGTAGACGTCGGTCTCGGGGGCGAGCGGGACGAGAAGGAGCCCCGTCCCACAGCCGACCTCCAGCACGCGGCGGGGGCCGAGCGCGCGCAAGCGGGCCAGCGTCCCGTCCCGCCACGTCGACATCTCGTCGGCGCCGACGGGGAGCCCCGTGTAGCTGCTGACCCAGCTGGCGGTGTCGAAGCCCGGGGCGGCGTCCCCGCCGACGCCCGCTCCGGACGCGTAGGCGTCGTCGAAGACGCCGCCCCACCCCGCCACCTGCTCGCCCTCGGCCTCCGGCGCGGCGGCGAGGGCCTCCGGGTCGGGCACGACGTAGGCGACCAGACGGCGGTCGCCCGCGTCCACCTCGCGCGCCGTCACGGCGGCGTCGGCGACGCCGGGGCACGCGCGCAGCGCGGCCTCGACCTCGCCCGTCTCGATCCGCTGGCCACGGATCTTGACCTGGCCGTCGCGGCGCCCCAGGAACGCCAGCGTCCCGTCCGACCGCCAGCGCACCAGGTCGCCCGTCCGGTAGACCCGGGCGCCCGGCTCGGCCGGCGCCGCGAACGGGTCCGGGACGAACTGCCGCGCGGTCAGCGCGTCGCGGCCGAGGTAGCCCCGGGCCACCTGGACGCCGCCGATCCAGAGCTCGCCGGCCGCCCCCTCGGGGGCGAGGCGCCCGTTCCCGTCCGCGACGTAGACGCGCGTGTTCGAGACGGCCCGGCCGATGGGGACCGCCAGCGGGGCGGCCTCGCCCGGCGGGCACGGCCAGTGCGTCACGTCCACGGCGGCCTCGGTCGGGCCGTAGAGGTTGTGGAGCCGGACGCCGTCCCCGGGCCCGGTTTCGAGGCCGGCCTCCCGGGCCGTGCGGTAGAAGGACGCCACGAGGTCGGGCGCGAGGGCCTCGCCGGAGCAGACCACGCCACGGAGTGCCGTCGCCCCCCGGAGCGGCGCGTCGTCGCCGAGGAAGGCGCGGAGCATGGGCGGGACAAAGTGGCAGAAGGCGACGGCCGACCGCGCCAGCACCCCGGCCAGGTAAGACGGGTCCCGGTGCCCGCCCGGCTGCGCCACGACCAGCCGCCCGCCGCACACGAGCGGCCAGAACACCTCCCACACCGACACGTCGAACGAGAGCGGCGTCTTGTGGAGCACCCCGTCGCCAGGGCGCAGCCCGAGCGCGTCCTGCTGCCACAGGACCCGGTTCACGACCGACCGGTGCTCCACGACCACGCCCTTGGGCCGCCCGGTCGACCCCGAGGTGTAGAGGACGTAGGCAGCGTCCGTCGGCCGGGGGCCGCTCGCTGACGGCGGAGGCTCTGCCCCGGCCCGGTCCGGATCGGGGCCGAGCAGACTCTCGACGACGAGTGGGGCCGGGCCCAGCCCGATGGCCTCCGCCAGCGGGAGGTCGGCCCGGCGGGGTGCGAGGACCCGGGCGAGGCCGGCGTCGGAGGCGAGGCCGCGGAGGCGAGCCGGGGGGGCGTCGGGGTCGAGCGGGACGTAGGCCGCGCCCAGGGCGAGCGTGCCCAGCAGGGCCGCCACCATCTCGGGCGACCGCACCGCGACGACGCCCACGCGGTCCCCTCGGCCGACCCCGTGGCGAGCCAGCCCCGCCGCGACGACGGTCGCCTCCGCAAGGAGCTGGGCGAACGTGCGGGGGTCTTGGCCGTCGGCCATGTCCAGGGCGCAGGCCTGGGGCGCGGCCGCCGCCTGTTCGGCGAACAGCGACCACAGCGTCGCGGCCGGCGGGTAGGCCGCGGCGGGGCCTGTGCCGAGCGCGAGCAGCCGCTGGCGGTCGGTCGGCGACAGGACCGCGAGGTCCGCGATGGGAGCGTCTGGTGCGGCCACGGCGGCGGCCACGAACCGCGCGAAGTGCCGGAGCAGGCGGTCCATGGCCTCGGCCGAAAACCGCGCGGTGCGGAACTCGGCGAACCCCGCCAGCCCGCCGTCGCGCACGTGGAGGTGGAGGCTGAGGTCGAACTTCGCGGTCCCGTTGTCGACCGGCATCGGCGCCACCGCGAGCCCGTCGAGGACGAGCGCCGCGTCGGGCGTGTTCTGGAGCGCGAGCCACACCTGGAACAGCGGGCTCCGCGCCAGGGTGCGCTCGGGCTGGAGGTCCTCGACCAGCCGCTCGAAGGGCAGGTCTTGGTGCGCGTACGCGCCCAGCGCCACCGCCCGGGCGCGGCGGAGCAGATCGCGGAAGGTGGGCGCGCCGCCCACGTCGACGCGCAGCACCAGGGCGTTGACCAGGAACCCCACCACGCCCTCCGCCTCCGGCGTGGTCCGGTTGGCGATGGGCGTGCCCACCAGCAGGTCGTCCTGCCCGGTGTACCGATGGAGCAGGCCCGCGAAGGCGGCCAGGAGGCCCATGAACAGCGAGGCCCGTTCGCCGGTGGCCAGGGCCCGGAGGGCGGCCGTCGTGGGCGCGTCGAGCGAGAAGGGCCGGGTGGCGCCGGCGGTGCCCTCCCCCTCCCCCGCCGACGCGTCGCGGGGCAGGTCCAGGACGGGGAGATCGCCGCCGAGCTGGTCGCGCCAGTAGGCGAGCAGGCGGTCCAGCGTGGGCCCCGCCGTCCGCTGGCGCTGCCACGCGGCGACGTCGGCGTACTGGACCGGCAGCGGGGGCAGCTCCGGCGTCTCGCCCCGGCACCGCGCCGCGTAGGCCTCGCCCAGCTCCCGAGTCAGGACCGACACGGACCACCCGTCGGACACCGCGTGGGGGGTCGTCAGGGCCAGGGCGTGGTCGTCGTCTCCGAGCCGGACCACGAGCGCGCGCAGGAGCGGGTCGGGGCCGTCGAGGCGGAACGGCCGGCGGGCCTCGGCCACGACGGCCCGCTCGACCGCCGCCGCCAGCGACTCGGGCGGCTCGGCGGAGAGGTCGAGGTGCCGGACCTCGGCGCGGCCGTCGGGCCGGACCTGCTGGACGACGGCGTCGCCCCGGCGCACGAACGCCGTCCGGAGAGCCTCGTGGCGCCCGACCAGGCCGTCGAGAGCGGCCGCGAGGGCCCCGGTGTCCAGCCGCCCGCGCAGCCGGTAGGCCAGCGGGAGGTTGTAGACGGGGTCGCCCGGGCGGAGCTCGTCGAAAAACCAGAGCCGCTGCTGGGCGAACGACAAGGGCGCCTCCAGCGCGCCGCCGGCGCGCGGGAGCACCGGGATCGCGTGGCGCGCCCGGCCGGCCGGGGTGCCGTCGCCCATCTGGCCGAGGCGCTGGGCGAGCCGTTCGAGCACGTCCGGCGCGACGCCGTCGAGCACGTTGGCGGCGGGGTCGGGCGAGACCCGGGGAGTCGGCGAGTCGGACATCACAGGCGGGTATGGAACAGGAAAGTGGCCCCCTCACCGCGTGGGACGTGGGGGCCGGCTTGAGCAGGGGCGCTGCGCGGGCGGCGCGGGCGGCGCGGCCCTCCGGCAAAGCAGGGGCGGCCGGGTCCGCTCAGGCACGCGCGGCCCCGTTCGGGCTCTCCGTGGCGAGCAGCTGGCGGAGCAGGCTCGGGTCGAGGTGGTCGAGGCGGGCGCGGACGAGCCGGGCCGCCTGCTCCTCCAGCGTCGGCGCGTCAAAAAGGCCGTCGAGCGGGAGGTCCACGCCGACGGCCGCGCTCGCACGTCCCAGCGCGATGGTCCCGGTCAGCGAGTCCCCGCCGAGCTCGAAAAAGCTGTCGAGCGCGCCCACACGGTCCACGTGGAGGACGCCTCGCCAGATGGCCGCGAGGAGCCGCTCGGTCTGCGTGCGCGGCTCGACGAACGGCACCGGCGTCGCCCGGGGCCGGGCCTGGCGTTGGGCGACGGCGTCGAGCACGCCCTCGACCGTGCTCAGGGTGGTCGCCGCGCGGGGCATCCAGTCGGCCTCTGCGGGGCGGTCGGTGTCGGGGGGGCCTGCCGCGCGGGCGGCGGGCGGCGGTGCGTGGGGGGGGCCGCTCGGTGGGCGGTAGACGGCGGTGAGGGCCTGGCCGATGGGGAGGGCGTAGCCGCCGGGGCGCCGGTCGGCGTCGAGGCGGTCGAGAAACTGGGCCGCGGGCTCGTTGCGCGGCGTCGGCGCGAACGCGAGGGTCAGCCGGCGCTCGGGGGCCCCGGCCGCGCGCTGAGCGACGGCCCGGAGCACGGCGTGCTCGACGCCCCGGCCCAGCACGCGGCAGCTGAGCCACCACCCGTCGACGGAGAGGCCGTCGGGGGTGCTCCGCGTCCGCACCGCGCCGGTCAGGCCGTAGTCCCCGAAGCGGTCGCGGACGCGGACGGCGAGGAGGTCTCGGGCGGGCTCGTCGAGGTCTCGGGAGAGGTCGGCCTCGCGGAGGCGCGCGCCCGTCGTGTTGAACTGGTTGGTGCGCTGCGTGAGCTGTGCCACGCGGGCCAGGTCCGCGGCCGCCGCCGGGGCCACCTCGACGTGGAGGTCGAGGCCGGCCAGGAACGCCTCGAACGAGGCCGCCTCGGCCCGGGCCGCCCGCCGCCGGGCCTCGCCGGCGTAGAGGGCCGTCCGGCGCCGGTCCTCGTCCGTGACCGCCAGCCGGTCGAACGCCCACACGTGGCGGAGCAGGTGGGCCACGCGCTCGGGCTGGGCCGGCAGGGTCAGCGCCAGCACGGCGGGGCAGCCCGCCCGCACTTCGGCGCACTCGACCGGGTTGTCGTCCAGGAACACGAACGCGTCGAGCCCGAGGCCGAGCTCGACGGCGAGGGCGCGGAGGTTGTCCGACTTGGGCGCCCAGTTGATCCGGTGGGCGGCCACCCGGTCGAAGGAGAGGGGGAAGTCGGGGCGGGCGTCGAAGACCGCCCGGACGTCGGCCTCGGCGTTCTTGCTGCACAGGCAGACGAGCCAGCCGTCGCGCGCCAGGTCCCGGGCCAGCCGCTGGACCGCGAGGTGGCCTGGCCCCAGGCCGAGGGCATGGGGCGGCACCTCGCCGCAGGCCCCGCCCCAGAGCGTCCCGTCGCAGTCCAGCGCGAGCACCTTGTAGGGCGGACGGGCGAGGGCGCTCGCGCGGCGGGCGACGGCCGTCCCCAGCGCCGCGAAGTAGGCCCCCGTGTAGGGGACGGCGCCCGACGCGTCTGCGTGGGGGTCGGCGGTGTCAGCGACGGGGTAGAGGGCCGCGACGTCGGCGGCGGTCACGACCGTGACGCCGGCGACGGGCGCCAGCCGGTCGACGAGGCGCCGCTCGGCCTCGGCCGTCGGAGGGCGGCGCTCGCGCGCGGGCGGCTCGGGGCAGCGCACGACCACCGCCGGCCCCATGCCGCTGGCGGCGGCGCCGGCGAGGGCCTCGGCCAGCAGGGCCGTCGGGTCCCGGGGCGTGGCCCCCTCCGCCGCCCCCCAGTCGGAGAGGCGCACCAGGACGACGTTGAGGCCCCGCCGGTTGGTGCGGAGCACCCCGTCGGGCGCCACGAGGTGCTGCACGACCTGGTTGTACGGGGCGAGGACGAGTCGGCGGGCAACGCCCGTCTCCGCCATCCACAGGCGCAGCACGTCGGCGATGGGGTCGGCCGTGAACGTTGCCGCGAGCGTGATCATAGGGGGCGGTGCCGGAACCAGCAGCGGGCGGCCCGCCTGGGGAGGCGGGCGTCGTGCGGGCCCGGGGAGCGCCCGCACTCCCCCTTCGTGGCGCGCCGCCGGCGGCGCAGAACGGCGCCCGGGCTACCCCCCCGTCTCCACGGTCCACTCCAGGGCCTCCACCGGAGCCTCCACGCGCGCTCGGGAGGGGACGACGCTCACCTGGCCTGCGCGTGCGCTCCCGTCCCCCCGGGGCGGCTCCGCCCCCAGGCGCTCGTCCTCCCAGAGCGCCAACACGGCCGCGCGTTGCAGCATGGACGACGTGGGCAGCCGCATCTTCTGCCCGATGCGCGCCCGGTACGAGTCCACCGTCTTGACGCTCAGGTTCATCTCCGCCGCGATCTCGCTCCGCTTGAGCCCCCGCCCGACGTGGCGGAACACCTCCAGCTCGCGGTCGCTGAGCTCGTCGATCGTCGACGGGGGCGGCCGGTTGGGGACAAGGTGGCACACGAGCCGCCTTTTGACCTGGGGGCTCACGTACACCCGCCCGTCGAGCACCTGCACGATGGCCGTCGCCAGCACCTCGGCCGGCTCGGACTTGGTGACGTACCCCAGCGCGCCGGCGGAGAGGGCTCGGAGGGCGTGCCGCCCCTCTCCCAGGCCCGAGAAGATCACGACGCGGACGTCGGGCCAGCGGCTCCAGACCTGCTTGGCCAGCTCGATGCCGCCGCCGCCCGCCAGCTGGAGGCTCGACACGAGCAGGTCGGCCGGGGCGGCTTCGAGGGAGGCGAGGGCCTGCTGCACCGTGCTCGCCTCCGCCACGTTCGTCGTCCGCAGGCCCTGCTCAACGACCCCCCGGACTCCAGTCCGGACGATGGGGTGGCCGTCGGCGACGACGGCGCGGGGGCGGAGGGGAGGAAGGCGGAGGGGAGGAACCATGTGAGCGTGAGTTCGAGTCCCAGAGCTGTAACCCATATATATACCAAAAGGCTTCCACAGCCGTCACGGCGACGGAGCGCGCCCCAACGCCGACACGTGCCGCCACCTGGGGAGACCGGGAATCCGCTCCAGGGCGGTCACCGGGGCCGCGCGGCGTAGCGGCGGAGGTCCGCCATCGAGTCGAACACCAGCTTCGCCCGCAGCCCCTGCAGGTACACGTCCACCGTGCGGACGGACAGGTGGAGCCGGTCGGCGATCTGGGTGCGGGTCAGGCCGCGGCCGACGAGCGCCAGCACCTCCACCTCGCGCTTGCGCAGGTGGGCCCCGGACCGCGTCGGGCGTGCGGGCCGGTGCTTGGCCACGCGCATCAGGAGTTGCTCGACCACCCGCTCGGAGATCGCCACCTCGCCGTCGACCAGGCGCCGGAGGTCGGCGAGGAGTTGGGGCGGGGCCACCGAGACCGCCGAGTAGCCCCGGGCGCCCGCCTCCAGAAGACGGACCATGTCGTCCGGCTGCTCCTCGGGCACGAGCACGTGCACCCTCAGGTCGCGGTCCGGCCCGGCGACCCCGGACAGAAAGCGGAGGGCCTCGTCGTGGTCTCCGCTCACGACGGCGAGGCCCGTGGACATCTTCCTCCCCGTTTCCAACGCCCCGGCGGGGCCGTCCGCCTGGACGGGCGCGAACCCGCCCGCCTCGTCCAGCACCCCGGCGACCCCGCGCAGCACGAGGGGCGGCCCCCCGACCAGCAGCACCTCCACCACGCCGGGGGGGAGCGCGGGCCGCTGCTGGGCGTGCCCGCTGGCGGTCCGCGTCCAGTCCATGACGAGGGGGAGGGGTGGGGGGGGCCGGCTGGCGACCAGGACGCCAGCCGGGCCGTTCGCACGGGCGGGGTCAGACCGTGGCCACGAGCGGCTCGACCTGCTTGAGAAACCGCCGCTTGGTCAGGTTGACGAGGTACTCCAGCACGGCCTGGTGCTTTTGCCGGTACTCCCGGCTGCTTACCCCGTCTATATAGCGATTGAGCGTGGTCCGGAACGAGGCGTCCGGACGCCCGGCCTCGGCAAACTGGGCGGTGAGGATGTCGTCGACGGCCCGGAAGTAGGCCCGGTACAGGCTGGGCGCGAGCCCCCGGTTCTCCACGTAGAGCTCCTGCATCTCCTGCTGGACCACGGTGAGCGACTGCCCCACGTGCCGGTGGACCGTCGTCGAGAAGTCCTTCGCGTCCACGTCGTCCGTCGTCACGGCGGCGTGGTAGTCGGTGGCCCCCCGGCGCGTGAGCACGTTCCGGATGCAGAGCGCGAGCTCCGGCAGGGGCACCTTGGGCGCGTACTCGGGGTGCGCGGCGAACCGGCGGGCCAGGTCGGCCACGGCCTCCCGGAGGTGGAACTCCGGGGCGAGGGCGTCGTGGAGGTAGCTCTCGAGCGCCCCGGGCGTCATCCGGGGGCGAGCGGCGTGGGCCGGGTCTGCGTCCCGGAGCGCCACCACCAGCGTCGTGCGCTCGCGGTAGAGGACGAGGCGCTCGTGGCGCTTCACGTGCCGCTTGAGCGTCCGGATGTAGCGGCTGATGGTCGGGTCGCTCTCGCGGTAGCGCCGGAACAGCCCCTCGTTTACGACGCTGAACACGAGGCGGCGGACGGCGCCCTCGGTCTCCGCGTCGTCCAGGGCCTCCCACCCGATGGAGGCCGCGTACGCCTGCAGGCGCACGTAGGCCCCCTCGTCGTTCCGGCGGAACAGGTCCGCCAGGCAGTCGAGGGCCAGGTCCTCGACCGAGAGGTCGAACTGGTCGAGCCGGAGCCGGCCGAGCGTCAGGCGCCGCCGCAGGTAGGCCGTCGCGATCTGGAGGCTGTGCCCGAGGAACATCGCGACGGCGTTCCGAGACGGGCGCTCGCCGATCAGTTCGGCGAGGGTCGACCGGAGGACGCGGGGCGGCAGGGAAGGACGGGGCATGTGAGCGGGGGGTGGTAGATGGCGTCGGCGTCGGCCCCGCACACCTCTCCCCGCGCCGCCCACCAGGACCACACATATCCCTTTTGACCGCAACGACTTAGATGACAGAGCCACATCGATCATACGGGCTCCCAGCGTCGCCCAGCGGCGGGCTTGTCCAGGACTTTCCCCTAGTCAACTCTCGGTAGTGATGTAGGTAGAGTCCCCTCACCGCCTCGGCCAGACGGGCTCCCGACCCCGCGGGAGGCGCCCTCCGCCCTGGCGACGGCCGCCCTGCCACAGTCGCCGCCAGCGGCTGGCGGCGCGGGCCGTCCGCTGCCGAGCGGTGCGGCGGCGGCAGCGTGCGCGACCACGACGGCCCGTCCTGTCGCGGTCGAGCCGTGGGCCGACGTGCGGCGGGTGCGTGGTATCTTCGATCTCGCTCCACAGGGCTCCATTCGCCCTCCCGGCCGTCCCCCGTCCCCCCCCCACTCCGGTGAGCACGTCCCGATCCAGCAGCAAAAAGCGGTCGTCGCGGCCCAAGAAGAAGTCCGACGGCGGCGGCTTCTCGCGCCAGCGCAAGCAGGAGGTCCTGGGCATCCTGCTGATGGCGCTCGCCGTGCTGGCGGCGCTCGCGGTCGTGTCCTACGCCCCCGCCGACGACCTGCGGCTGGAGACCGAGCGGATCGAGGACCTGGTGGACACGCGCGACAACCGGTTCGACAACCTGCTCGGGTTCGTCGGCGCCACGCTCGCGCGCGGGCTGGTGGCGGGGCTGATCGGGTACCCGGTGCTGTTGCCCATCGGCGTGCTGCTGGCGTGGGGCTGGATCTTCCTGCGCCAGAAGACGCCCGTGTTCCTCCCGACGCTGACGGGGCTGTCGCTGGCCGGCGCGCTGTTCCTGGCGTGCTTCCTGGGCTGGTTCCACCTCCAGCTCGACGTGCCCTCGGAGGCGTGGAGCGGCGACCTGGGGCTGGGCGTCTCGGGCTGGCTGGCGAGCATGCTCAAGCCCGTCGGCTCGTTCATCGTGCTCCTGGTGACGGTGCTGGTGACGGTGCTCTTGGTCTACGACCGCGACATCCAGACGTCGCTGGACCGCGCCGAGGGCGCCGTGACGAGCCTCAAGTCCAGCGCCACGGCGTCGTGGGCGAGCTACCGCGCCGGCGCGGCCGAGCGCCGCGAGCTGCGCGACAAGGCGCGCGAGGAGGCCCGGGCCGCGCGCGAGGACGCCAAACAGGAGAAGGCCAAGGCCCAGAAGACGGAGGCGCGCCCGGCTTCCGCTCCAGCGCCGGCCTTGCCCGTGGCGCCGCCGCCGGTCGCCGCGCCCCCCCCCGCCCCGCTGGCGGCCGCGCCCGAGCCGGTGCCGGCCGCGTTGCCCGACGAGCCCGACCCCGTCCTCGACAGCCTGGTCGACGCCGAGCGCCCCTCGCCGGCGTTCCACGTTACCGGGCCGGTCGCCGAGGCCGAGGCCGACCTCGACTCCGCCCACGCCGCGCCGCCCGAGGCCGCCGAGCTCCCGTACCAGTACCCGTCGATCGAGCTGCTGGAGCAGTCGACCAGCGACCAGGAGGTGGACCTGGACGAGATCGAGCAGAACAAGCAGGTGCTCCTCGACAAGCTGGAGACCTACAACATCCAGATCGACGCCATCGAGGCCGTCGTCGGGCCGACCGTCACGCGCTACGAGCTCACGCCGGCGGCCGGCGTCAAGATCAGCCGCATCACGGCGCTCGAAGACGACCTCGCGATGGCCCTCGCCGCGCCCGGCATCCGCATCATCGCGCCCATCCCCGGCAAGTCGTCCATCGGCGTCGAGATCCCGAACCGGACGCGCGAGATGGTCCGGCTCCGCCAGCTGCTCGCGACGGCCCGGTTCCGCGACGCGGCGCGGAGCGGAAAGATGGCGCTGCCGGCCCCCATCGGCAAGACCATCGAGGGCGAGGTGTTCATGGAGGACCTGGCCAAGATGCCGCACCTGCTGGTGGCCGGCGCGACCGGGTCTGGCAAGTCGGTCGGCGTCAACGCGCTCATCGTGGGGCTGCTCTACGCCAAGCACCCGGCCGACCTCAAGTTCGTGATGGTGGACCCGAAAAAGATCGAGCTCAACGGCTACGCCGAGCTGCTCAACCACTTTTCGGCCATGCCCGAGGACGCCGAGGACCCCATCATCACCGACTTTACCGAGGCCGCGGCGGTCCTGAGGAGCTGCGAGCGCGAGATGGAGATCCGCTACGACCTGCTGGCGGAGGCCGGCGTGCGCGGCATCGAGGAGTACAACAAGAAGTTCGCGGCCGGCAAGCTGGAGGTGCTGGGCAAGGCCCACAAGCACCTGCCCTACATCGTGGTTATCGTGGACGAGCTGGCCGACCTGATGATGACCTCGGCCAAGGAGGTCGAGGCGCCCATCGCGCGCCTGGCCCAGATGGCGCGGGCGGTCGGCGTGCACCTGGTGCTGGCGACCCAGCGGCCGTCGGTGGACGTGATCACGGGGCTCATCAAGGCCAACTTCCCGTCGCGGATGGCCTACCAGACGTCGTCCAAGATCGACTCCCGGACCATCATCGACGGCGGCGGGGCCCAGCAGCTGGTCGGCAACGGCGACCTCCTCTACATGAACGGGTCGCGCCTGACGCGCCTGCAGGGGCCGTTCGTGTCCGTCGACGAGGTCGAGGCCGTGGCCGGGTTCATCTCGGGCCAGGAGGGCGCCGGGCCGTACCTGCTCCCGCCGATGGACACCAGCGGCGACGCGCCCAAGGGCTCGGCCGGCGACTCGTCCGAGGACCGCGACGAGCTGTTCCAGGACGCCGCCAAGGTGATCGTGCGCAGCCAGCAGGGCTCGGTGAGCCTGCTCCAGCGCAAGCTCTCGGTCGGCTACACGCGCGCCGCCCGGCTGGTGGACCAGCTCGAAGACGCCGGCATCGTCGGCCCGTTCGAGGGCTCCAAGGCGCGCGAGGTGTTGATCCCGGACGAGTACCAGCTCGACGCCTACCTCAGCGGCACGCCCGTCGGCGACGGCGCGGCGGGGCTGGACGACGGCCAGGCCGTGGACAGCGCCTAGCCGCCCCCCGACGCGACCCGCCAGCGCGGCGGGCGGTCACAGCCGCAACAGTTGCCGCTTAGCCGCTGGGGCTGAAGGCGAGGCGGTGGATCGAAGCGCAGGACACGCCGAGTCCCTCGCGGAGCCAGAAACGCTAGAGCCTAATGTCGGCCTGCAGCGGTGAGCTATACGGCGTTTTCTCCCATCTTGGTGACAAACCCGAGGACCATACCAGCAGGATCCTCGACGTAGGCAACGGTCTGTCCCCACGGCATCTGACGTGGTGCCGTGATGGGACGGCCTCCTGCAGCTACAGCCCGGTCGAACGCATCTTGAACATCGGCCGCATAGAAAGCTAGCTCGGCTCCGGTCACGCGGCCGTCTTTTGATTTGGGGTAGGACCCATCCATCATCAGGCTTCCGGCCTGGTGGGAGGCCACCGCGATCCGGCCGTCCTCCCCGAGTTCAGCGAACCCGTTCTCTTCGTCGTAGAGACGAGGCTCCAAGCCGAGCGCGTGGCGGTAGAACTCGACCACCCGGGCTACGTCGTTGACGTAGAGCACCGTCGTAGCGAGAGGCATTGGGGTGTCGGTCATCGTCTAGTCGCGGATGGTTGCGCGCCGTACTACTGGTTCGCCGTGCAGAACGGCTTGCCGCAGCCCCCGCCCCGCTAGCGCTCCAGGCCGGCCGCGTCCAGCGCCGCCGCCAGCCGGGCACGGCGTGTCGGCCGGATACAAGCGCGGGGCCGGGCGTCCCACCACAGGCACCCGGCCCCGCAATGCCCACGCGCGTGGCGCCGGGGGCAGGGAAGATATGACGAACGGGCGGAGCCGTTCCGCCGCGTCCAGTCTACCCCAGTATCGGCGGCCGGCGCAACTCCTCAAGGCCGCGGCCCCGATTGAGCCCGCCAGGCGCGTGGAGAATGGCGGAAAGGGCCACGCCCTCGGCCACCGGGACCGGGGCCGAGCGTTCTTGGCCTCATGACCACGATCATCGACTACGGCATCGGCAACCTGCGCTCGCTCGCCAAGGCGTTCGACGCGGCCGGCGTGGCCGTCCGCCGCAGCGGCGACCCGGACGAGATCGCCGCGGCCGAGCGGCTGGTGCTGCCCGGCGTCGGCGCGTTCGGGGCGTGCGCCGGCGAGATCCGGGCGCGCGGGCTGGACGAGGTCGTCCGCCAGCGGGCCGCCGGCGGCGTGCCGCTCCTGGGCGTGTGCGTGGGGATGCAGCTCCTGTTCGAGTCGTCCGACGAGCGCGGTCGCCACGCCGGCCTGGGCCTGCTCCCGGGCCGCGTCACCCGCTTCCCCGCCGGCCTCGCCGACGCCGACCGCCAGCGGCTCAAGGTGCCCCACATGGGCTGGAACCGCCTGGACGCCCAGCGCTCGCACCCCGTGCTAGGCGACGGCGGCGACTGGGTCTACTTTGTCCACTCCTACCACGCCGCGCCCGCCCGCGCGTCCGACGTGGTCGCGACGACCGAGTACGGGATCCGCGTGCCGGCGGTGGTGGCGCGCCGGAACGTGGTGGGCGTGCAGTTCCACCCCGAGAAGAGCGCCCGTGCGGGGCAGGCGATGCTCCGTAGGTTCGCCGATTGGAACGGCGCGTGAAGAGCGGCGGCGGACGAGTCGGATGCCCCCCCGCACCGTTCCCTCCCCTGGCGGCTCCTCGGAGCCGCGGTGGCCCCGCAGGACCGCCAGCCGGTCGCGGCTCCGCCCCCGTCCACCCTCAGCACCCGTCCCAATGCTCGTGATCCCCGCCATCGACCTCCGCGACGGCCGCTGCGTGCGGCTCCGCCAGGGGCGCTACGAGGACGAGACGGTCTACTTCGACGACCCCGTCCGCATGGCCAAGCTGTGGCGCGTGATGAACGCCAGGGTGCTCCACCTGGTGGACCTCGACGCGGCGCGGACCACGGCCGAGGGCGACGCCCACAACCGCGACGTGATCGCCCGGATCGCCGCCACGCTGGACGTCCCGGTCCAGGTCGGCGGCGGCATCCGCACGCTCGACGACGTCGAGGCGATGCTGGCGCTGGGCGTCTACCGCGCGGTCCTGGGCACGGCCGCGGTCCGCGACCCGGACCTGGTGAGCCGAGCCGTCGAGCGCTGGGGGGCGCGCCGGATCGTGGTCGGCATCGACGCGAGGGACGGCGAGGTGCGGACCGAGGGCTGGGAGGCCGGCTCCGGCGTCGGCGCCGTCGAGCTGGCGGTCGACATGGAGGCGCGGGGCGTGCGGCGGTTCGTCTACACCGACATCAGCCGCGACGGGACGCTGGAGGGCCCGAACCTCGCGGCGTACCGCGAGATGGGCGGCCACCTGTCACGGGCCAAGATCACGGCCTCGGGCGGCGTCGGCGAGTACCGCGACCTGCTGGCGCTCCAGGCCGTCGAGTGCGAGGGGATCGACTCCGTCGTGGTGGGCCGGGCGCTCTACGAAAACCGCTTCCCTTGCCAGCAGTTCTGGTGCTGGCACCGCAAGGACGAGGTGGACCTGGAGGGGTTCTCCACGGCCCCGCTTGCACCTGAGGAGTCAGGAGCCAGGAACCCGAGTGGAGCCTAACGCGCGCGTCGACCTCCCCTGATTCCTGTCTACTGATTCCCGATTCCTCTCCCCTGATGCTCGCCAAGCGGATCATCCCCTGCCTCGACCTCCACGACGGGCGCGTGGTGAAGGGCGTCCAGTTCGTGGACCTCGTCGACGCCGGCGACCCCGTCGAGCAGGCCCGGTTCTACGACCAGTCGGGCGCCGACGAGGTCGTGTTCCTCGATATCTCGGCCACGCACGAGGGCCGGGCGACGTTGTACGACACCGTCCGCCGCGCGGCCGACCAGGTGTTCATCCCGCTGACCGTCGGCGGCGGCGTCCGCACCGTCGAGGACGTCCGGGCGCTCCTAGAGGCCGGCGCCGACAAGGTGGCCATCAACTCGGCTGCGCTCTCCGATCCCGACCTGCTCACGCGCGCCGCCGACGCGTTCGGGGCCCAGTGCGTCGTGCTCGCCATCGACGCCAAGCGCACCGGCCCCCCGCCCGAGGACGAATCCGAGCCGCTGGCGGCGGGCGCCAGCGGGGCAACTGGAAGCGGTTGGGAAGTGTTCACGCACGGCGGGCGGAAGGCGACAGGCCGCGACGCCGTCGCGTGGGCCGCCGAGGGCGTGCGCCGGGGCGCCGGCGAGTTGCTGGTGACCAGCATGGACCGCGACGGCACGCGCGACGGCTACGACCTCGACCTGCTGCGCGCCCTGGACGACGCCGTCGACGTGCCGGTGATCGCGTCCGGCGGCGCCGGCACCCTCGATCACCTGGCCCAAGGGCTGGTCGAGGGCCGCGCCGACGCCGTCCTCGCCGCCTCCATGTTCCACTTCCGCGAGGTGACCGTGGCGGAGGCCAAGGAGCACCTGGTCGGGGCCGGCGTGGCCATCCGCCCGGTGGACGCATGAGCCACACGCCGACCGGTCTCAAGCTGGTGCGCGCCGGGATCGGCGTGGTGGTCGCGTTCATCGTGTCGGTGGGCGGCTACCTCGTGTGGGCGGCCGTGGCCAACCCCGACGTGCGGCTCAAGAAGCCCCGGTGGGTCGAGGGCGCCTTCGACCACTCGTACTGGCTCCCCGTGCTGGCGGTGACGCTGGGCGGCGCCGCGCTCGTGGGCGTCGTGCTGTGGACGGCCTACCGGCGGTTGAAGGCCGGCGAGGACCTCTACGAAGGGCGGATGGGCCAGGGGCTCCGCCGGCGCGGCGAGCGCCACGTGGACGACCGGTAGCCATCCCAACACAGCTCGACCCCATGCTCCGCTCTCTGCTTGTGGCTCCAATGATTCGGCGCCTAGCCCTCTGTACCCTCGTGATCGGCGCCGCGGCGCAGGCCCAGGATATGCAGATGCTTGAGGTAATCCCTTCTGACGAGCCCTCCGCTTCCCTGGACTTAGGCAAGTCTCTAATCCTAGGCCTGGGGCAGCCGTGGGCCGACGTCGGCGCGCCCCTGGTCGCCCCCGACTCGGGGGCAGTCGAGGACGGGTCCGGGCGGCTCCGCTGGCGCGTCCCGACCTACGCCGTCGACGTGTTCGGAGCCGATGTGGAGGCGTCCCGTGTTCACCTCGTGGTCCTCGACTTTTCCGAGGACGGCCCGGACTTCTCCGACTACGCCGGCCGGCTCCGCCAGCGCTACGGGGCCCCGGGGGCCGACGGGTTCTACTCCGCCGGCGTCCTGGGCCACCCCTTCGACCTGGCCGTCCTGGCCGACGACCGCCGCTTGGAGTTTCGGGCCGTCCCCGGCCAGGCCGTGCCGGCCGACACCCCGCTCCCCATCTAGTTCCGAGCCGTCGCAGCGGACGACCCCTCGCCCGCGCCTCGCGACACCTCGCGCGTCCACGACATCACCCATGAGGGGCCGGAGATCGTCGGAGGACTCGGTGGGTTGTATCAGTCCGTCGTTTACCCTTCTGACGCCCTGGACGAAGGGGTTGGCGGAACGGTAATCGTGCAGTTCGTGGTAAGCACCAACGGCATCCCCACCGACGTAGCCGTCGTTCGCTCTCCCGACGAGCGCCTGAGCGCGGCGACCGTCGAGGCCATCCAGCGCACGCGGTTTTGGCCGGGACACCAGGCCGGCCTCCCTGTGCGCACGCGGATGACGGCTCCGGTCCAATTTGACGTCGAGGCCGCGAGGTCAGCGAGTGAGGGCTAGCCGGGCCGTCGGACAAACGGGAGCACATAGCGGAGCCACACCTCGCTCAGGGCTCCGATGCTAGCGGCCTCGCTGGCGCGCGGGCCGGCCACGTTGAGCGTCCCGCCCGGCGGCACGGACCGGACCAGCCAGGCCACCGGGCCGTCCACGATACTGGACGACGGATCCACCACGAGCAGCGGCCGGCCCCGCTGGCGGGCGGCGTCGGCGGTGAGCGCGGTGCCGCCCTGGAGCGGCGCCGGGGACAGGATGAGCGTCGCGTCCGAGTCGCGGACGTTCCAACGCGTCCGCTGCGCCGGGTCGGCGGAGGGCGTTTCGCGGAGCGGGTAGCGCCCGGGAATCGGCCCGTCCTCGGCCCAGCGGCCGTGCGGGCACCACCCGCCGATGGCCAGCCCGAGCGCCAGCGCGGCGTCCAAGGCCGCCCGGTCGACGCCCGTCTGGCCGCCGGAGACGATGGTGGGCCGGGGCCGTGGGCTGGCGATGGGGTCGGCGACGCGGTGCCGGCCCCAGACGCGGCACGGCCATTGAACGATCCCCCGTCGTCCCACGTTCATCCCCGTCCCCCCACCCCGATGAAACCTATGCTACGCCTCCGGCTGGTCGCCCTCGCCCTCGTGGCGGCCGTCTTCGTCCCCCAGGCCCAGGCCCAGACCGCCGACGCCGTCGCGCGCGGGCTCCAGCAGCGCTACGGCGCCATCGAGTCGCTCCGCGCCTCGTTCGTCCAGACCGCCGGCGGCCAGCGGCTCCAGGGCACGCTCTCGGTCCGCGACGACGCCTTCCGGCTCGACCTGGGCAGCCAGGTCCTCGTCACGGACGGCGGCACGCTGTGGTCCTACAGCCGCGACGACGACCAGGTCGTGGTCCAGGACTACGACCCGGCCCGCGTCGGCTTCTCGGTCGGCCAGCTGTTCACCAACTACCTCGACGTGTTCCGGGTGACGGGCGCCTCGAAGGCCACCGTCGGCGGCGTGCGCCACGACGTGCTCACGCTCCGGCCCCGCCAGTCGGGCTCGTCGGTGCGCGACGCGACGCTCTACGTCCGCTCCTCGGACGCCGTGCCGACGCGCGTCCGCGTCCACGACACCAACGGCGGCACGCTCGCCTTCGACCTCAAGAACGTCGAGCGCAACGTGTCGCTGCCGGCCTCGACGTTCCGGTTTGCCGCCCCGCGTGGGACCGAGGTCGTGGACCTGAGGTAGAGCGCCCGGCTAGGCCGCATCTTCGCGGGCGTCCGCCGCTGAGCGCGGGACCTTCCCCGGGTCCCGCGCTTTTCCGTTCCCCCATGCCCGACCGTCTCAAAGGTCTCCTGTCGCTGCTCGTCAGCCTAGCGCTGGGCCTGGGGCTGCTGTGGCTCGCGCTGCGCGGCGCGGACCTGGGCGCGGTGGCCGAGGCGCTGGCCCAGGGCGAGTGGGTCTGGTTGGTGCCGTTCGTGCTGGCGGGCCTGGCGTCGGTCGTGATCCGCGCCTGGCGCTGGGGGCTGCTGATCGACGCGCTGCCGGGCCGCCAGCGGCGCGTGCCGCTGGGGCTCACGACGGCGTCCGTGGCCATCGGCTACCTCGTCAACTACGCCGCGCCGCGCCTGGGCGAGGTGGCGCGCGCGGCCAACGTGTCGCGCCGGGCCGAGGCCCCGTTCTCGGCCGTGTTCGGGACCGTCGTCGCCGAGCGCGTGCTGGACGTGATCGCGCTGGCGCTGGCGCTGGGCTCGGTGGCCGTGCTGTTCGGCGACCGCGTGGGCGCGGTCCTGGGCGAGGCGACGGCCCACCTCGGCGGGCTGGCGGCGTCGACGCCCGGCTGGGCCGTCGCGCTGGCGGTCGCCGTGGCCCTGGCCGGGGTGGCGCTCGCGGCGTGGCTGCTCCGGCGCGGGTCGGGCAAGCTGTCCGAGCTGCTGGCGTCGTTCCGCGACGGGCTGGCGTCGGTGGGGCGGACCGGCCGGCCGGGCACGGTCCTGCTCTCGACCGTGCTGCTGTGGGCCAGCTACGGCCTGATGGCCGACCTCCCGCTCCGCCTGTTGGGCATGGACGAGGCGTTCGGGCTGGGCCTGGGCGACGCGTGGGCCGTGATGGCCATCGGGGGCATCGGGATGGCGCTGCCGGCCCCGGGCGGGACGGGCTCGTTCCACTACGCCACCGTCCAGGCGCTGACGCTGCTCTTTGCCGTGCCGGTGACGCCGGCGGCCACCTACGCGCTGCTGGTCCACGCGACGGGCATCGTGTTCTACTGCGTGCTCGGCGTGGCGGCCCTCGCCGTCCAGGGCACCTCGCTGGGCACGCTGACCGCCCGGGCCCGCGCCCACGCCGCGTGAGCCGCCGCACCGTCGCCGTCACCCTAGGCCTCGGAGGCGTACTCGTGGCAGTCGTCGCGCTCGTGGTCCTGGGCCGCCAGTCGGGCGTGATCGACATCGCCCTCCCCCGCGTCCGGCTCGACGACGCCACGGCGGCCGTGCTCGACACGGTCTCGGTCAAGAGCCGCGTGGTCGAGGCGTCGGTCGGCGGCACGGTGACCCAGGTGGACGCCGACGGTCAGGTGTGGCTCACAGCGGGCGGCGACGCCTTTGCCCTCCGGTTCGAGGAGGACCCGGCGCTGGCGGTCGAGGACCACGTGCTGGCGACCGGCCGCGTGCGGGCGTGGCGCGGCGAGCGGTGGCTGGCGGTGGGCTCGTGGGTCCGGGTCGTCTCGACGACCAAGGCGCCGCCCGGCCCAGGACTCTAACCATTCAGGACCGCCCCCGGACCGTTCGGCCACCGGTCCCGGTTTGGCGCTCAGGCTACCCGTATCGTCGTTCCAGCAGACGATTCCATTCCGGACCAGCCCCCCGCCCCCCATGGAGCTCACCTTCGACCAGAACCCCCTCGGCGACCTCGTGCCGGCCGAGGTCTACCAGACCCTCGAAGCGCACAACTTGCTCAACGAGAAGGGCGTCCGCGACTACCAGATCCGGCAGCAGTTCCGGTCGATGCGGGCAGAGGACATGCCGGCCTACGAGGCCATCGAGGAGCTGCGCGAGCAGCACCCGTACCTCCAGTTCGACACGATTCGCAAGATCGTCTACGGCCTCCGGCGCCGCTCCTAGCGCGCCCGGCCGCGCGCCCCCTCCCGCGCGGCCCAGACGAGTCTCCCCAGGGTTGGGTGAGACGGACCGGCCCCGGTCGGCCCGACAGAGGGATCGGCGGGGCGGCCTCGGGCTGCCCCGCCGTTTTTTGTCCGCCCCGCTGGCGGAGATAGCCAGCGAGGCGCTCGACCGGGCCAGAGACGCTGAGCCGGACCGCCAGTCGGACGGGACGGATCGTAGCCAATCCGGTAGCGCCACATCAGATCGCCAACCCCGACGACTCCGAGGTCGGCCGTACGGGCGTATTGCGATACGCCCCTACCGAGAGTCACCGGGTCTGGTATCAGTCGCGGGTGCGGACGGCGGCGAACAGCGCGATGCCCGCCGCGACGGACGCGTTGAGCGACTCGGCCGGGCCGCGCATCGGGATCGAGGCCAGCACGTCGCACGCGGCGCGCACGCCCGGCCGCAGCCCGGCGCCCTCGTTGCCGATCACGATGGCCACCGGCCGGTCCCAGTCGTAGTCCCACACGGTCGTCGTCTCGCCCGGCCCGTCGTCGGCCAGGCCGACCACCCAGTAGCCGCGCTCTTTGAGCTGGTGGAGCGCGCCCGACAGGCTGGAGGTGCGGGCGATGGGGATCGCCAAGGCCGTCCCGGCGCTGGCCTTGACGGCGACGGCCGAGAGCGGGGCCATCCGGCGCTCGGGCACGACGGCGCCGGCCGCGCCCGCCGCGACGGCGCTCCTCAAGATGGCGCCGAAGTTGCGCGGGTCCTCGACCTCGTCCAGCACCACCACCACCGGCTTTTGAGCGCGGACGGCGTCGAGGTCGGGGGCGACCTCGCTCAGCATGGCGTCGAGGTCGCGGTAGGCCACCGGCGCGACCACGGCCACCACGCCCTGGTGCTCGGCCTGGGGCGCGAGCGCGTCGATCTTGGGCCGCGGCACCATCTGGACCGGCACGCCCGCCTCGCGCGCCGCCCGGCGGATCCCGTCGATGGCGCTGCCGTGGACGCCGCGCTGGAAGTAGACCTTCTCGACGCGGCCGTCGGCCCGGTCGAGGGCGTCGCGGACGGGGTGGCGGCCGGCGAGAACGTCGGTGCGGGAGTCGGATCGGGCCATGCGAGCGGGACGAGCGGGACGAGCGGGACGAGCGGGACGAGCGGGACGAGCGGGACGAGCGGGACGAGCGGGACGAGCGGGAAGCTGCCACTCGCCGGCCGCTGGCGCCAGCCGTGGGCGGGAAGTCGGGCGGAACTTTGCCCGAGCCGCCCTCACCCCCCTCCCGCCAGCGCGTCGAGGCGAGCCACCAGCCGGCCGGCCCAGGCCTCGTGCTCGGGCTTCATCAGCACGCTGCGGAGCACGCGCGCGGCGTCGGCGTCGGGCGCTAGGTCGGGGAACCGCCGGCGGAGTCGGTCGGCGGGGAGTCGGTAGAGGCTGACGAAGACCGGGTCGTCCGGGTCGTCCATGCCGACCTGGAAGACCGCAGCGCTGCGGGTGTCTAGCTCGGCGACGGACTCCGCCCGGGGCGCGTAGACCACGATGTCGGTCTCGGGCGCCAGGACCGGCGCCAGGCGCGCCGACGCGTCCAGCGCGCCGTGGACGTCACGCGCGGCGCGCAGGCCGGCGGCCAGCACCGGGCCGATCCCACGATCCGCGGCCAGCGGCAGCACCTGGAGCGTCATCCACAGCGCGCCCGCCGCCGCGCCGGGGCGGGAGCACTCCAGGCTGATCTCGCCCAGGTGCAGCGCCGCCGACGTAAAGTAGGTGTAGGGCGAGTCGTGCTTGTAGTGGCGGCCCACGGCCGGGTCCCGAAAGAGAACCGCGCCGCAGCCGTAGGGCTGGAGCCCGTGCTTGTGCGGATCGACCACGACCGAGTCGGCGTCAGCGATGGCGGCCAGGTGCCGGGCCACCTCCGCCGCCAGCGGCTGGCGGTCGGTGCCGGGCGGGGCGTCGCTGGTAGCGAGGAGCCGGAAGAATCCCCCGTAGGCGGCGTCGACGTGGACGCGGACGCCGTGCGCGCGGCACAGCGGGATCGCGTCCGCCAGCGGGTCGACGGCTCCTAGGCCCGTCGTGGTCGCGGTCAGGACGACGGTGCCCACCTCTCCCCTCTTTAGCGTCTCCTCCAAGGCGTTCAGGTCGATCCGGCCGTTGTCGTCGGCGGCGACCGTGTGGCAGTCCACACCAAGAACGCCGGCCATCCGGGCGTGCGTGTAGTGGCCCTCGGCGCTCACCGCGATCGGCCGGCCGCCGGTCTCCTGGCGCGCGATCCACAGCGCTTCCAAGTTGGCGACGGTGCCTCCGCCGGTCAGGTGGCCGAGGGCGTCGGCCGGCATCCCCAGCATCGCACCCAGGTCCACCATCACCTCCTTCTCGAAGGCCGACGTGGGCGGCCCGCCGTCCAAGGCGTGGTTGTTGGGGTTGATCCGCGCCGCGGCGGCATAGGCCGCGAGTGCCACCGGGTGCGGCGGCTTGAGCATCTGGCCGGCGTAGCGCGCGTGCCCAAACGGGTACATGCCCGGCGTCTCGCCGCGCGGCGGCGCCGTCATCCGCCCCAGGTACTCGTCCATCGCCTCCGCCAGCCGGTCGGCATCGACCGCCAGCGCGTCGTGCGCCTCGGCCTCGCCCCACTGGCGCTCCCACTCGGCGATGCGGTCCCAGGCGGCCGTGACCAGGTCGAGCGGGTCGGGGTGGACGCTCACGAGACGACGACCGGGGCCGGCTCGAGGTCGGCCGGGTGGACGCGGCGCGTCGTCAGGGCCAGGCCCACCAGGCCGGCGACGATGAACCCGACGGAGATGATCTGGGACTGCGGCAGGCCAAAGGCGGCTTCGGGGTTGACGCGGATAAACTCGATCAGGAACCGCTCGACGCCGGCGAACACGGCGTAGAGCGAGATCAGCCAGCCCGCCTTGAACGGGTTCTTGCGCAGCGCCCACAGGACGCCGGCCAGCACGGCCGCCATCGCGAACTCGTAGAGCATCGTCGGGTAGACGCCCGTCGGGTTGGCGAGCGTGCACTCGGCACCGCGCTCGACGGCGTTGTAGACGACGGGATCGACGCCGCCCAGCATGTTGCGGGGGAACGTCTCGCTCCACAGCCAGCCCGGGATCCAGCCTGGCTTGTCGGCTAAGGACGAGCACACGCCCCAGTCTCCGTCGCCCGACAGGTAGCACCCGATCCGGCCGATGCCGTAGGCCAGCATCAGGCCCGGCGCGACTGAGTCGGCGAGGTGGGCGCCGTTCAAGCCCTTTTTGCGCGCGTAGAGCAGGATCGCGATGCCCGCCAGCAGGATCCCGCCGTAGACGGTCAGGCCGGAGCCAGAAAAGAACATGCCCGCCGGGTCCCGGACGAACTCGTCCCAGTAGTCGATGATGTGGAAGATCTTGGCCCCGAGCACGCCGAAGAAGCCGGCCATCAGGGCCATGTTCCACAAGAGCGCCGAGGGCGTCGTCAGCTCCGTGCGCTCGCGCCCCTTGGCGTCCTTGGTCTTGACGCGGACCGGGCCGACCCAGCCCAGCGCGAACCGCCGGTCCAGCTCGATCCGGGTCATCGCCGTGGCCGTCAGGATGGCCAGCGCCACCATCAGCCCGAACGAGAACAGCGGGATCGGGAAGTCGAACCCGAACAGGTCGCGCGTCAGGTCGCTGATTCTGGGGTACATCGGCTCGGGTGTGGGGGCTGAAAGCTAGCCGTGAACGGGGGACGGCCCCGACTCGCGCGCGGCGGGCCCGGCGCTGAGCACGACCGCCAGCTCGGCGATCGGCACCGGGCGCTGCTCGCTCGCGCCCAGGTCGCGGACCTGGGCCGCGCCCGCCGCCAGCTCGTCGTCGCCGATCACGACCGCGTGCGCGGCGCCGGACCGGTCGGCCGCCTTCATCTGGGCCTTGACCGACCGGCCGCCGAGCGCGAAGTCGACCGCCAGGCCCGACTGGCGGAGCGCCTGGGCGATGCCGAAGCCGGCGGCCTCGGCGGCGTCCCCGAGGCAGACCAGGAACACGTCGGGCGTGGGCGCGGCCGGGAGCGTCGTCCCGGCCTCGGCGAGCGCGATGAACAGCCGCTCGAACCCGGCCGCGTAGCCCACCGCCGGCACCGGCCGCTTGCTGCCGACGGCTTGCGCCAGCCCGTCGTAGCGGCCGCCGGCGGCGAGGGCGCCCTGGGCGCCCAGCGCGTCCGACTCCAGCTCGAACACGGTCCGGGTGTAGTAGTCCAGGCCGCGCACCAGGAGCGGGTCCTCGACGTAGGGCACGCCCAGGCCGTCGAGCAGCGTCTTGACGCGGTCGTGGTGGTCGCGGGCGGCGTCGCCCAGGAAGTCGGTCAAGACCGGCGCCCCGTCCAAGAGCGCGCGCTCGGCGGGGTCCTTGGTGTCGAGGATGCGGAGCGGGTTCGTGTCGAGCCGCTGGCGGCTGGTCTCGGAGAGCTGGTCGGCGTGGGGCGCAAAGTGCTCCCTCAGCGCGTCGCGGAAGGCGGGCCGGTCGGCGGCGTCGCCGATGGAGTTGAGGCGCAGGCGCGTGCCGGTGATGCCGAACGCGTCGTAGACGGCGCGCAGGTTGGCGACGGTCTCGGCGTCGGCGCCCGGGTCGTCCGAGCCGATCAGCTCGGTCCCCCACTGGTGGAACTGGCGGAACCGGCCCTTCTGGGGCCGCTCGGCGCGGAAGCACGGGCCGATGTAGAACAGCCGCTGGGCGCCGCCGCGCTGGTCGAGGTGGTGCTGGAGGTAGGCGCGCATGACGGGCGCGGTGACCTCGGGCCGGAGCACGTAGGCCTCTTTGGAGCGCTCGACGACGAACATCTCCTTGCTCACGATGTCCGTCGTCGCGCCGACGCCGCGCGCGACCAGGTCGAGCGGCTCCAGGACGGGCGTGCGGACCTCTTGGAACGCGAACCGCGCCATCGTGCCGCGCACGACGCCCTCGGCCCAGCGCCACGCCGCCGCGCCCGGGATCTCCGACCCGCCGGTGTCGTGGGCGTCGGGCAGGACGTCGAAGGTGCCGCGGATCGTTTGGAAGGCCATCGTCGGGGGAAAAGTCTCCGCGCAAGGTGGTGCGACCGGCGCGGGGCGGCTGCGCGCGTTGTGCGAAAAGGGGCGGCGGGAAGCCGACCGCTCAGGGCGGGCCGCCGGCCGGCGCGTGCGCCTCGGTCGCCTCGATCACCGCCCGCAGGTCGCCGGCGCTGGCCGCCTCCGCCAGCCGGCCGCGGACGCCGGGCGTGCTGATCACGCGCGAGACGTGGGCCAGCAGGTGGACGTGGGCGGCCCGGTCCCCCTCCGGCCCGGCCAGCATCAGCACCAGGTCCACCGGCGCGCCGTCGAGCGAGCCCCAGCCGACCGGGGCCGCCAGCGTGGCGAGCGCGGCGACGGTGCCCGAGACCGCCGGCGTCCGGGCGTGGGGCAGCGCCACGCCCTCCCCCACGCCGGTCGACATCCGGGACTCGCGCGCGGCCAGGTCCGCCCGGAGCCGCGCCGCGTCGGTCACCTCCGGCCTCTCGGCCAAGCGGCCCGCCAGCGCGTCGAGGACGCCGGCCTTCGTCTCCGCCGGGAGCCCGACCGCGACGTATCCGGCCTGGAGCAGCGTGGCGAGCGGGACGGCGGGCATGGCGCGTGGGGTGGGAGTTGCAAAGATACCGGCCCCGAGAGACGCCCCGCCCGGCTGGCGGTCGCCCCCGCCAGCGCGGGAGCGGGCAGCGTGTCAGCCGCTCGCGGGCCGGCCGGCGCCCTCGACGGTGCGGAGCCGGTCCACGACCCAGGCCATGTCGTCGGGGAGCGGCGCCTCGAAGGACATCGACTCGCCCGTCTCGGGGTGGACGAATCCCAGCGTGGCCGCGTGGAGGGCCTGGCGCGGGCCGAGCCGCTTGAACAGGTTGCCGACGAACGCCTTCCGCGAGCCCTCCGCGGCGCCATAGACGATCCGGTCGCCGCCGTACGTCGTGTCCCCGAACACCGGGTGCCCGATGGACGCCGCGTGGACGCGGATCTGGTGCGTCCGGCCGGTCTCCAGCTGGAACCGGACCAGCGACGTGGCCCCGAAGCTCTCGACCGGCTCGTGGCGCGTCGCGGCCCACTTCCCCTCGCCCTCGGGGCGGACCGACATCTTTTTGCGGTCGCGGGGGCTCCGCCCCAGCCAGCCCTCGACGCGGCCCGCCTCAGGCGCGCCCCAGACCAGGGCGAGGTAGCGGCGCTGGATGGTCCGCTCGGCAAACTGCTTGCCCAGGTGCGCCGCGGCCACGTCGGTCTTGGCGACCACCATGAGCCCCGTCGTGTCCTTGTCGAGGCGGTGGACCAACCCCGGCCGCACCGTCGGGTCGCCGTCGTAGCGCGGCCCGGCCGACTCGACCGCCAGCCCGACGTCGTCGTCGTCGGCCTCGTCGATCTCGTCGCCCGAGATCGGGCCGGCGCCGACGTGGTGGAGCAGCGCGTTGATGAGCGTGCCGGACCGGTGGCCGTAGGCCGGGTGCACCACCATGCCGGCCGGCTTGACCACCACCAGCAGCGTGTCGTCCTCGTAGACGACGTCGATGGGGAGGTCCTCGGGCACGATCTCGATGGGCGGCGGGCGCATCACGCGGCACGAGATGTGGTCGCCGGGCTGGACCGGCGTCGACACCTTGGTGACCGTCTGGCGGTTGACGTCGACGCGGCCCTCCTTGATGGCGCGCTGGACCTTGGACCGCGTCGCGTTGGCGGTCTTGTCGGTGACGTAGAGGTCCAGGCGGACGGGCGCCTGGCCCGGCGGCACGTCCAGTTCGATCAGCGTCTCGACGGGGTCCGGCTCGTTGCTCATGCGGACACCCCGGCAAACGACGCCACGGCGTCCAGCGCCCGGTCGATGTCCTCGGCCCGGGTGTGGGCGTGGGGCGCGAGCCGAACGAGCCGGCTGCGCACCGACGCCGTGACGCCCTGCTCCGCGAGGTGGGCGTGGAGCGCCTCCGGCTCGTCGGCGCGGACGGCGACGATGCCCGACTGTGGAGGTCCTTGCGTGCCATAACGGACGTACCCCAACGCGTCCAGCCCGCCCGCCAGCGCGGCGGCGTGGCCGAGCACGGCCGCCTCGATGGCCTCGGGCCCCACGTCCAGCATGGCGTCCAGGGCGGCGTCGAGCGCGTAGAGCGCCGCCGTCGGGAAGGTGCCGACGTGGAACCGCGTGGCGTCCGGGTGGAGCTCGCCCGTCGTCGCCTCGAAGTCGTCCCAGTCGACCGGCCCGTTGAGCCAGCCGCGCGTGGGCTCCAGCCGCTCCCGCAGCCGCTCGGCCACGACGGCGAACCCGGCGCCCTGCATCGACCCGAGCCACTTGTGCCCGCCGGTCGCCAGCAGGTCGATGCCCAGCGCCTCCACGTCCAAGCGGACGGCGCCGACGGCCTGGATGGCGTCCACCACGAACCACGCGTCGTGCTGGCGGCACAGCTCGCCGAGCCCGGCCAGGTCGGCGCGGAAGCCGGACAAAAACTGGACGGCCGAGACGGACACGACGCGCGTCCGGGGCGTCATCACTGCCGCGACATCGTCCACGGTAAACGTGCCGTCGCGGTGCGGCACCACGTCCACCTCGACGCCGCGCGCCGCCAAACCTCTCCACGGCAGCAGGTTGGCGGGGAACTCGCAGCCCGGCACGGCCACCCGGTCGCCGGGCTGCCAGTCGAGCCCGCGCACCATCAGGTCCAGCCCGTAGGACGTGTTGGGCATTATGGCGACCGCCTCGGGCGCCGCGCCCACCAAGGTCGCCGCGCGCTGGCGGGCGCGGTCGATGCGCTCCAGGTCGGCGGGGAAGTTGTTGGGCGAGCGGCCGGGAACGCGGCCGGCGCGGCCGGTGAGGTACTCCGTCGCGGCGTCCAGGACGTGGGATCCCAGCACGCCGATCGCGGCGTGGTCGAGGTAGACCGTGCCGGGCGGCGTCTGGAACAGGTCGCGGTAGGCGTCGAGGGTCAACGGTTCGGGGGCGGGATCTGCGGTTCAGGAATCTGCACCACGCCGAGAGCGGACGCCAGCGGCCGGCGTGATCTCTCTGCCCGTTCCTCCTCGCCCCTCACTCGCTACACGTCCTCCTCGACGCGCTCCTGGTGCTCCTCCTGGGACTCTTCGGCCTTGAACTCTTGGGCCTCCTCCACCACCTCGCTGGCGGTGTCCTGGTCGCCCGCGTCGGCGTCCGGCGCCTCCTGGAGCGGCTCGGCCGAGGGCTCGATCTGGAGCTCGATCAGCATCGGGAAGTGGTCGCTGCCCACCGCGTCCAGGCGCCGAATCTCGACGAGCGCGAAGTCGTCCGAGTGGAACACGTGGTCGAGCGGGTAGCGCAGCCACCAGTGCTCGGCGTGGAACGTGGCGAACATGCCGCGGCCGATGCGGGGGTCGAGCAGGCGCGACAGCTTTTGGAACAGCGTCGTGGAGCGGCTCCAGGCCACGTCGTTGAGGTCGCCGGCCACCACGACCGGCCGGTCGATCTCGGCCACGTCACGGCCGGCGATCACCAGCTCGGCGTCGCGCAGGTCCGAGTCCTGCTGGATGTCGGGGCGCGGCGGGCGCGGGTGGAGGAAGATCAGCGAGATCTGCTCGCCGGAGCGCAAACGGGCGATCAGGTTCAGGCTCGGCACCTCGGGCTCGACCAGGTGGCGCACCTCGACCGAGTCCAGCGGCAGGCGCGAGTAGACGCACATGCCATAGGTGTCGTCCTGGGGCAGCTCGACCGCGTGCGGGTGCGTCTCCTTGAGCGCCCCGGCCGTCTCGGCCCACCAGGCGTCCGTCTCGACGGCCACCACCACGTCGGGGTCCGCCTCGCGGACGGTGCGGAGCCAGCGCTCGCCCTCGCGGTTGGACATCAGCACGTTGGAGACCACCAGCCGCAGGCGCCGGTCGGGGTCCGTCAGCGCCGGGTCGGCGGCCAACGTCTCGGGCGAGTGCAGGCGCGTGTAGGGCCACATCCGGTACGTCTGGTACAGCGCCGAGACCGCCAACGCGGCGAACAGCGCCCACTCCCACGCCTCGGGCTCGCCTCTCCAGATGCCGACCACGCCGTAGGCCACCATCGTCACGAGCGCGCCCACGGCGATCTGCATCCGTGGGAAGTCGAACATCCGCACCCACCACTGGGACGACCGGATCAGCGGCAGCGCCGTCGCCACCACGAATGCGAGCGCCAGGAGCGACAGGACGATGCGGACGACGGTCACAGGCGATCGGATGTGAACCGGGCCAACGGATGTCAGGCTCTCCCCGTTCCGCCCGTCGTGTAGGCCCTGAAAAACTGCTTCCCGGCCAGCTGGCGGACCAGCCCGCGGAACTCGAGCTGGAGCAGGTACACCAGCGCCGTCGAGGCGTCGACGCCGGCCTGGGCGCAGACGGCATCCAACGGCACCGGCCGTCCGTCGAGCGCGTCGAGCAGCCGGCGCTCGACGGCGGTCAGGCTGGCGAGGTCCACGTCGGGCGCGGCCGGCGCGGCGCCGGTCTGGGGCGCGACGACCGCCAGCACGTCGGCGGCCGAGCCCGCCAGCGTGCCCAGCCCGCGCTGGATCATCCGGTTGGTGCCCGTCGCCGGCCCGAACACGGACGCCGGCACGGCGAACACCTCGCGGTTCTGCTCCAGCGCGATGGCGGCGGTCAAGAGCGCGCCGCCCTTGTCGTGCGCCTCGGCCACGACCGTCGCCACGCTCATGCCGGCGATGATCCGGTTGCGGCGCGGAAAGTTGGGCGCGTCCGGCGTGGCACCCAGGGGAAGCTCGGAGACGACGGCGCCGGCGTCGCGCTCCAGGATCTCGCGCACGACCGGCGCGTGCCGCGACGGGTAGATGTGGTCCACGCCAGACCCGAGCACGGCGACCGTGCGCCCGCCGGCCGCCAGCGCGGCGCGGTGGGCGGCGACGTCGACGCCATACGCCAGCCCGCTGGCGACCGTCACGCCGGCGCCCGCCAAGTCCGTAGCGAACGCCTGAGCCGCGCGGACCCCGTAGTCGCTGGCCCGGCGCGTGCCCACGACCGCCACCGGATCGACGTCCGCGTCGGTCAGCCGGCCGCGGACCCATAGGAACGGCGGCGGGTCGTAGACCTCGCGCAACCGGGCCGGGTACTCGCCGTCGGCCAGGGCCACCAGCCGGGCGCCGACGGCGTCGGCGCGCGCGAGCTGGCGGTCCACCTCGGCGGGCTCGTTCCAGGTCTGGATGGCCCGGGCCGTCTGCCGCCCCACGCCCTCGACGCGCACCAGCTGGGACACCGGGGCGGCCATCACCGCGCTCGCGCGGCCCAGCGCCGCCAGCAGCGCCCGCACCCGCGTCGGGCCGACGCCGGGCACGAGCGACAGCGCCACCAGCGCCCGCCGCTCGTCGTCGGGCGTAGAGGGCGGGGAGTCGGGCTCGAACAGGTCGGTCATGGCGGCAACCTAGCGCCGCCGCCGCCGGCCGGCCGCTCAGGGCATCTCGCGGACCGTCACGAAGGCCTCGACGGCGTAGAAGGCCGGGAGCCCCAGCGCCTCCAGCGCCCGGGCCGTGCCCACGTTCCGGTCCCGGGCGCGCTGCCAGAACTCGCGGTCGTCGTAGGCGCCGGGGAAGAGCGCGCGGTCCTTTTGACTCTCGTGCTTGTAGATGGCCTCGATCTTGAGGTCGAGCTCGGCCTTGGAGAGCGGCAGGAACGTGTCGGCTCGGTCGATCTCCCACTCCTGCCAGGCGCCGCGGTAGAGCCAGACCAGAGGCCGAGGATCGGACCCTCCGCCACGCGTCCCCGCCCCGCTAGCTAGCGCTGTCCCTTGCGGGGTGGCGCCATCCGCCAGCGGGGCCGGCTCGTCGGAGGACTCGCGGTCGAACCGCTCGTTGTAGAGCCGCAGCGCCCGGTCGATGGCCTGGTAGCACATCCGGTGCGTCCCGTGGGGGTCCGAGAGGTCGCCGGCCACGAAGAGGTGGTCGGGCCGGGTCTCCTCCAAGAGCGCGAGCACGATGTCGACGTCGGCCTGGGAGACCGGGTTTTTGCGGACGAGCCCCGTCTGGTAGAACGGCAGGTCCAGGAACCGGGCCGCCCCCGCGCCGAGCCCGACGACCTCGATGCCGGCGATGGCCTCGGTGTAGCGGATCGACGCCTTGAGGCGCTGGACCTCGGGCGTGTCCACCTCGGCCGGCTGCTTGGCGTCGAGCGCCTGCAACGTCTCGTTGACCCTGTCCGTCAACGCTTGGCCGGCCTCGGGCGCCAGCACGTCGCGCGTCATCTCGACAAAGCGCAGGTGCCGCCGCACGTCGTCGTCGAAGACGGCGACCGAGCCGTTGGTCATGTACGCGACCGTGACCTCGTTCTCGTTCTGGGCGAGGGCGTGGAGCATGCCCCCCATCGAGATCACGTCGTCGTCGGGGTGGGGGCTGAACACGACCACGCGCTGGCGGCGCGGCACCTTGTCGGCGTAGACCACGCGCTGGCGCAGGTCCTCGAACACGCGTCGGCACAGGGCGTCCACGCCGCCGCGGACGTTGGCGAGCGGGTGCAGCCCGTGGCGGTGGAAGTCGGTGGCGCCCAGGCGCAGGATGGCCGTGTCGGTCTCGCGCGAGAGCCAGATCACGGCCCGCTTGGCCGCCCCCGGCGTCCAGTCGACGCGCCGCACCAGCCAGGGCGTCTTGACGCGCGTGAGCTCCGAGGCCGCGGCTTGGTCCACGTAGACGGTCGCGTTGGGGTGGAGCTGGAGGTAGGTGGCCGGCACCTGGGGGGCCGGCTCGCCCTCGACGGCCCGGCGCACGATGGGCGCCTTGTGCTCGCCGGTCGCGACCAGGACGATCTCGCGGGCGTCCAGGATGGTGCCCACGCCCATCGTGATCGCTTGGCGGGGCACGTAGCGCTCCTCGAAAAAGTCCGAGGCGGCGTCCTTGCGCGTGATCTCGTCCAGCACCACCAGCCGCGTCCGGTCGGCCGGCGTCGCGCCGGGCTCGTTGAACCCGACGTGGCCGCTCCGCCCGATCCCGAGCAGCAGCAGGTCGATGCCGCCGGCCTGGGCGATGGCGCGCTCGTACTCGGCCGTGTACGCGTCGGTCTCGTCCGGGTCGAGGTCCCCGCGCGGGATGTGCACCTGGGACGCGGGGATGTCGACGTGGTCGAGCAGGTTTTCCCGCATAAAGCGGTGGTAGCTCTGGAGCGCGTCCGGCGCCATCGGGACGTACTCGTCCAGGTTGAACGTGACCACGTTGGCGAACGAGAGCCTGTCCTGGCGGTGCATCCGGACCAGCTCCTGGTAGACGCCGATGGGGGTCGAGCCGGTGGGCAGCCCCAGCACGGCCGTGTCGCCGGCGGCGGCGCGCGCCTCGACCAGGGTGCGCACCCGGCGGGCCACCTGGCGCGACAGCTCGGCGGGCGTGGCGAACACCAGCACCGGCAGGCGCTCGGTGCCGTCGCGCGGGGTCGGGGGAGCCATGTCCATCGCGTGGGGGGCGGCGTCGGGAGGCGGCCGAGGGGCGGAGGCGAGGGGCGGCCGGCGAGACCAGACTACGGCCGTTGGCCGCCCCGAACCCCGGAGCTCCGACCGTGCGCCTGGGAGTGTGAGTTTTTGAAAGCGCTTTCGTCGGGCCTGGGGCGGTATCCTCCGCCCGTGCCTCCCCCACTCCCCATGCGACTCGCCCTCCTGTTCAGCCTGTGCGTGGCCTCGGCCGTGCCACTGGCGGCCCAGTCCACGTACACGATTACCGGGACCGTCGTCGAGGACGGCGCCGACGAACCGGTGGTCGGCGCCTCGGTGCTCGTGGAGGGCACGCGGTTCGGCAGCGCCACCGCCCTCGACGGCACGTTCTCGTTTACCGCGACCGTCGAGCCGGGCACCTACCAGTTGCGGGTCAGCTTCGTGGGCTTCTCCACCGTCCGCACGCCGGTGACGCTGGCCGCCAGCGGCGCGGTGGACGTGGGCGAGGTCGCCCTGTCGGGCGACGCGCTCCGCTCCGACGAGGTCATCGTCTCGGCGACGGGCCTGCCGGTCGAGCGCCGCCAGCTGGGCAACGCCATCGGCACCGTCGACGCCCGCGAGCTCCAGGACGTGGGCGCGACGGCCGTCGACCAGGTGCTCGCGGGCAAGGTCGCCGGCGCCGTCGTGAGCCAGAACTCGGGCAACCCGGCCGGCGGCGTCTCGATCCGGCTCCGCGGCCCGTCGACGGTGCTGGGCTCCGCCGACCCGCTCTACATCGTCGACGGGGTGATCGTGGACAACACGTCGGCGGCCCTCTACGACCTGGGCGGCGGCTCGCAGAACCGGCTGGTCGACCTCAACCCGGAGGACATCGAGCGCATCGAGATCCTGAAGGGGGCCTCCGCGGCGGCGCTCTACGGCAGCCGCGCCAACGGCGGCGTGGTCCAGATCACCACCCGGCAGGGCCAGAGCGGCGCCCCGCGCGTGACGCTCTCGACGTCGGTCCGGACCGACGCCGTCCGCAAGACGCTCGACGTCAACACGGCCGAGTTCAACCGGCCCCAGGGCACGGCGCCAGAGGCCAGCGCGGACCCGACGCGCGTCGACCGGTTCGACTACCAGGACGACATCTTCCAGCGCGCCGTCGGGACCGAGCAGTACCTCTCGCTCTCCGGCGGCGCCAACGGCGGGACCTACCTGTTCTCCGGCGGCCACTTTGCCAACGAGGGCATCGTGCGCGGCAACCTGTTCCGCCGCCTCAACGGCCGCCTGCGCGTGGGCCAGGACTTTGGCGGGCTGCTGAACGTGTCGTTCGGCGGCAACTTTACGCGGAGCCGGTCCGACGACGTGCCCAACGGGGGCCTCAACTCGAACTACGGCGCGCTGACGGGCTTCGTCTTCGGCCCCAACACGACGGACCTCAGCCCGGACCCCGTGACGGGCCTCTACCCCGACATCGGCGCCCGGTCCAACCCGCGCGACGTGATCGAGACCTACACCTTCAACCAGACCACCAACCGGTTCACGGGCGACGCCCAGGCCCGGCTGACGCCCCTGGACGGGCTCTCGGTGAGCTACGTGCTGGGGCTCGACACGTACAGCCAGAGCGCCCGGGCGCTCATCCCCATCGGGGCGACCGCCGCCGGGCTGGCGGACGGGTTCTCGCGCCGCGCCGACCTGGAGGTGACCAACCTCAACAACGACATCCGGCTCCAGTACCAGACGGACTTGGGGCCGTCGCTGGAGTCCACGACGACGCTGGGCGGCACCTCGCAGTACGAGGACAACTCGACGTTCGCCAGCCAGACCTTCGACCTCAACCCGGGCGTGGAGACCGTCGGCGGCGGCTCGCGGCCGGACCCGGTCGGCGAGAGCCGGTCGGAGAGCACGCTCCTGGGCGCGTTCGCGCAGCAGACCTTCGGCATCGCCGACCAGCTGTTCGTGACGGCCGCCGGGCGCGTCGACGCGTCGAGCCGGTTTAGCGAGGACAACCGGACCAACTTCTACCCCAAACTCTCGGCCAGCTACGACGCCAGCGGGAACGGGGCCTACCGCCGCCTGGCCGCTCGGAGCTACGCCCCGTCCACGCTGCGCCTCCGGTCGAGCTACGGCGAGTCGGGCGGGCTGACGTCCATCGGGCCGTTCACCCGCTTCTCGCGCTACGAGCCGGGCGCCTACATCGGCGCCAACGGCGTGCTGGCGCCGGGCCTGCTGGGCAACCCGGACGTCAAGCCCGAGCGCCAGCGCGAGTTCGAGGTCGGCGCCGACCTCGGCTTCTTCGGCGGCCGCCTGGGCATCGAGGCCACGTACTACACCCAGAACACCGACGACCTGCTGCTCAACGTCGAGCTGCCGCTCACGTCCGGGTTCTCGAACCAGCTCCAGAACGTGGGCGAGCTGAGCAACAACGGCGTCGAGGTGCTGGTGCGGGCGCTCCCGGTGGTCAGCGAGGCCTTCTCGTGGTCCTCGACGGTGACGTTCGCGAGCAACAAGAACCGGATCGACCTCGACCCCTCCGTCGACTACGACCCGCTCACGTCGACGGAGCCCCCGGCGACGCTCGTCCTGGGCAACTCGTTCGGGCTGGTGGCCGTCATCGACGACCAGCCGCAGGGCGTGTTCTACGGCTCGGGCTTCCAGCGCAACGCGGCCGGTGACATCGAGGGGCTGGCGGTCGACCCGGCCACCAACCAGATCGCCTTCGACAACGGCGACCCGACCATCGTCACGGGCACGCTGGACGACGACGGCATCTTGCGCGACGCCTCGGGCGCCATCCTGGTGCCGATCCGGGACGGGACCTCGCGCATCATCGGCGACCCGAACCCTGACTTTACGGCCTCCTGGATCAACGAGTTCGAGGTCGGCCCTAGGGTCTCGGCAAGGCTCCAGCTCGACGGCTCGTTCGGCGGCGACATCTTCAACTTCACGCGCCGGCTGGCGGCGTTCCGCTTTTTCGGCACGCTCTCCGACTACCAGGCGGAGATCGAGGGCGACGTGCCGGTGGGGTACTACCAGAACACGGAGCTCCAGGCGATCGGGGCCAACTACGGCGTGTTCTCGATCTTCGAGAACTGGATTGAGGACGGCACCTTCGTCAAGCTGCGCGAGGTGTCGGTGAGCTACCTCCTCCCCGCCTCCGTCTCCAACCGCGTCGGCACGGACGCCCTGCGGCTGACGGTCTACGGGCGCAACCTGCTCTCGTTCGACAGCTACTCCGGGTACGACCCCGAGACCAACGTGGCGGGCCAGTCGACCGGCGTCCGCGGCTACGACTTTGTCGAGGTCCCGATCCCCCGCACGTTCGGGCTCTCGCTCCGCGCCTCCCTCTAACCGCCGCCCTCACCTCCGATGACCTTCCCGATCTCCGGGGCCCGGCGCACTGCGCTCGCCGCCCTCGCCCTGCTCCTGGCCGCCAGCTCGGGCTGCGACCTGACCGTCTCCGACCCCAACGCCACCACCGAGGACGACGCGTTCGGCACGCGGACCGGCCTGCTCACGGCCGCCGTCGGCCTCCAGCGCCAGTACAACAGCGTCGCCTACGGCAACCTGGTCCTGACCACCGGCATCACCTCGCGCGAGCTCGCGGCCGACAACACGTTCGCCAACTTGCTCGACCTCGACGGCGGCGGGGCGGGGCTGCCGGCGGACAACGCCAACGTGACGGCCTACTTCCGCGAGATGTACCAGACCATCGCCACGGCCGACCGGATCATCGACGGCGTGCAAGCGACCGCGACCGTGGAGCCGGAGCTCGCGAGCGGCCTCCTCGCGCTCTCTGAGTTCTACAAGGCCGCCTCCATCGGCGCGCTGGCGGTCGGGTTCACCGACGCGGCGCTGGAGACCTCCGTCGACGCCCCGGCCACCTACGTCGGCCGGGTCGCCGCGCTCCAGGCGGCGGCCGACCTGCTGGAGTCGGCCGAGGGGCGGCTGACGGCGGCCCCGCCCAACGACGCGTTCACGGACATCCTCCCGAAAGACAACGACGGGACCCTCTTGTTCGACCTGCTCAACTCAGTGCGTGCCTACCGCGCCCGGTTCGCGCTGTTTGCGGGCGACCTCGACGAGGCGCTGGCGGCGGCGATGCGCGTGGACCTGGACGCGACCTCGGTGTTCGCTTACGAAGGGACGAACCCGAACCCGTTGTACCGCGCCATCTCGCCCGACTTTGGCCAGCCCAGCTTCGCCGTCCGCGACGACCTCGGCCTGGCGGATGTCGAAGGCGGCGACGGGCGGATCGACTACTTTACCGACCCCGACACGGACCCGGCCAACGACGAGAGCGTCAACGGCTTCCCCATCGAGGTCGCGACCGGCTTCGTCGTCGGCGGCGACGCCGTGGGCCTGCCGGCCTACGTCCCGGACGAGATGCGGCTCGTCATGGCGGAGGTGTACGCCCGCCGTGGCAACGCCAGCGAGGCCGTCGCGGCCATCGACGCGGTCCGCACCGACGAGGCCGACCCGTTCGGGCTGGCGGCGGGCCTGGACGCCTACGACGGCGACACGGACCTGCAGTCGCTGCTGGACGAGATCTACTACAACCGCGCGACCGAGCTCTACCTCCAGGGCCTCCGCCTGGAGGACCAGCGCCGGCTCGATCAGGGCGCCGCGGACTCGTCCGACCCGTTCGCCCGCTCGCGCAACTTCTACCCGTTCCCGCGCCAGGAGCGGCTCGCCAACCCGGGCACGACGCCCCCGGACCCGGCCCTCTAACGCCATGCGCACGCTCCCTGACCGGCTGGAGACGTCGTGGACCGACAACGCCGACGCCTGGACGAACGCCGTCCGCTCCGGCGCCATCGCCAGCCGCGAGGCCGGGACCGACGCGGCCGTCGTCGAGGCCGTGCTCCTCGGGCTGCCGCCGGCCGGCCGCGTCCTGGACCTGGGCTGCGGCGAGGGCTGGCTCGTCCGCGCGCTGGCGGCGCTGGGCGCCCAAGCCCGAGGCGTCGACGCGAGCGCACCGCTGGTGGAGGC
The DNA here is from genome assembly GCA_947493945.1 of uncultured bacterium. GTDB lineage: Bacteria > Bacteroidota > Rhodothermia > Rhodothermales > Rubricoccaceae > Rubrivirga. The sequence goes on from CANLSR010000002.1 coordinate 408,002, forward strand.
CGCGCGTGAGGCCGGCGGACGGTTCGACGTGCTCCGCTACGCCGAGGCGGCCCACGACCCGATGCGCCTGGGCGGCCCCTACGACGCGGTCGTCTTCAACTTCGCCCTCTTGGGGGACGACGTGGTCGGCGTCCTGCGCGCCGCCCGCCAGCGCCTTGAGGTTGGGGGCCGCGTGGTCGTTCAGACCGTCCACCCGGCCGCCGTCGAGCCCCCGTACCGCGACGGCTGGCGCGAGGAGACGTTCGCAGACTTTGGGACGGACTTTGCGCCGATGCCGTGGTACGCCCGGACGTTCGGGTCCTGGGTGCGCGCGCTCGCCGCCGCCGGCCTGGCGCTGGCGGACGCCGTCGAGCCGGTCCACCCCGAGACCGAGGCGCCGCTGTCGCTGGTCCTGGTGGCCGAGGCGGCCTAGCCGGCCGGCCCCGCTGACGACGAGCGCCAGCGGGCGGCGTGGAACCTGGGCGCGGGTTACTCGGCGGCCTCTCCGGCGGCCGCCTCCCGCTCGGCCTCGACGAAGGTCCACAGCCGCTCCCTGAGGCGGTCGAGGCCCGTCCGGGAGACGGCCGAGATGGGGAGCACCTCGACGTCGTCCGGGAAGCCGGCGCGGACCTCGGCGGTCCAGGCGTCGGCCAGCTCCGGCCCGACGATGTCCATCTTGGTCAGGGCCACCAGGCGCGGCTTGTCCATGAGGTGCGGGCTGAATGCCCTCAGCTCGTCGATCAGCGTCTGGTAGCGCGCGCCCGGGGCCTCGGCGTCGGCGGCGACGCAGAAGAGGAGCACGGCGTTGCGCTCGACGTGCTTGAGGAACTGGTGCCCCAGCCCGCGCCCTTCGCTGGCACCCTTGATGAGGCCGGGGATGTCCGCCACCACGAACGAGCGGTAGTCGCCCAGCTGGACCATGCCCAGGTTGGGCTCCAGCGTCGTGAACGGGTAGTCGGCGATCTTGGGCTTGGCCGCCGAGAGCGAGCTGACGAGCGTGCTCTTGCCCGCGTTGGGGAAGCCGACCAGGCCGACGTCGGCGAGCAGCTTGAGCTCGAAGACCACCTCGCGCTCCTCGCCGGCCTCGCCGGGCTGGGCGTGGCGCGGCGCCTGGTTGGTGGAGCTCTTGAAGTGCGTGTTGCCCTGGCCGCCGCGCCCGCCCTGGGCGATCACGAACCCGTCCCCCTCGTGCACCACCTCGCCCAGCACCTCGTCGGTCTCGCCGTCGCGGACGACGGTCCCGAGCGGCACCCGGAGCACGATGTCGTCCCCGGCCTTGCCCGACTTGTTGGCGCCGCCGCCGGTCTCGCCGCTGTCGGCGAAGTGGTGCCGGTTGTAGCGCAGGTCGAGCAGCGTGTACAGGCTCGGGTCGCCCTCGACCCTGACCGAGCCGCCCGCGCCGCCGTCGCCGCCGTCGGGCCCGCCGTTGGGCTCGTACTTTTCGCGCCGGAAGTGGACGCTGCCCGGCCCGCCTCGGCCGCTGCGGACGGTGACGGTAACGTAGTCGACGAACTTCATGGCGGGCGCGGGGCGGGAGGAACACCAAGATGCGCGCTCGCCGGCCGCTGGCGCCAGTCGCCGGCGGCGAACCCTCGACGCGTTCCGCGACCGCCGGCGCCCCTACCTTCCGGCCGAACTCCCCCCGTCCGACATCAAAGACGTCACGATCTACACCGACGGCGCGTGCTCCGGCAACCCCGGCCCCGGGGGCTGGGGCGCGACGATGGTCTACGGCACGCCGCCGGACACCGTCCAGCGCGACCTCAAGGGCGCCGAGCCCGAGACCACCAACAACCGCATGGAGCTGACGGCCGCCGCGGAGGCGCTGGAGGCGCTCCGCGAGCCGTGCCGCGTCCGCGTCCACTCGGACAGCGCCTACCTCGTCAACGCCTTCAACGACCGCTGGATCGCGGGCTGGCAAAAGCGCGGCTGGCGGAAGTCGGACAAGTCGCCGGTCCTCAACCGCGACCTGTGGGAGCGGCTGGTGGCCCAGGACGAGCGGCACGAGGTCACCTGGGTCAAGGTCAAGGGCCACAGCGGCGTCCCGCTCAACGAGCACGTCGACGGGCTGGCGGTCGGCGCCATGCGGACGATGATGGCGGAGAGCTAGCGCCGGTCGGCCCGCAGAGCCGCCGGCCCATCGGCGCGCCGGCCCTAGTGGCCCAGCGTCATCGAGAGCACGAAGGCGATGATCGCCACGACCAAGCCCGTGAGCGCCATCCCGATCACGGCGCCCAGCGTCGCGTTCGTCGTCACGGAGTCCTCGCGCTCGTGGAGCGGGACGAGCTCGAGCTCCCGCTGGCGGACCGCCTCGGCGTGGTCGCGCTGGCGGCGCTGGGCCAGGAGCGCCGCGTCCATCCCCAACCGGAACTCGTCGACGGCCGCCTCGGCGGCCGGGTAGAACCGCCCGTACTTGCTCCACGGCGTCGCCCGGTCGCCGATCCGGGCGCGGACGCGCCACAGCAGCCGGCGGCCGGCGGCCGGCACGAGGCCCGGGAGGGCCACCTCGGTCGCCCGGCCGGCGTCGAGCGCCAGCACGTCGCGGTCGAACGCGGCGTGCGGCGACAGCTCCACCTCGTACCCGTCCGCCCCGGGCACGCCCGTCCACCGGAGCGCGACCGTCACGGCGTCGACCACCTCGCCGCCCAGCGGCGCCAGCGGGCGCGGCGGCCCCGCGTCGGCGTCGGGGAGGTCGGTGCGGGCGGGCGGCCCGAAGCCGGGGACCGCCGACCAGTCGACGTCGGAGGCGCCGTCGAGGGCCTCGCCCTCCGCGAAGGGCCAGACCGGGTCCGGCGGCGCCTCGGGGATCGCCTTCGTGCCCCGGCGCCGGGCCTCGCGGTCCGTCGCCCCCCGATGGTCGTCGGCCTCGGCCTGGAGCTGCTGCGCCACCTCGACGTCGGCCGGCGTGCCGGCCCGGAAGGCGGACGGGGCGCTCCACGCGCCGCCGGACCGGCGGACCCACCACAGCAGGTCGCCCGGAGGCAGCGCCTCGGCCAGCGTGGCCTCGGTCGAGGGCAGCCCGTCGAGCTCGACGATCGGGGCGCCGGGCGCGGACGCGGCGGCGATGCGCACGTCGAACGCGGCGGGGCCGGGCGGCGCCGCCCAGCGGAACGTGGCGGCGTCGAGCGTGACGACGGCGCCGTCGACGGGCGACTGGGGCGTGGGCGCGGCGGCGGCAGCGGCGGAGACGGGCTTAGGCATCGGAATTGGGAGAGAGGGAGTCCCCGCCGGAGCGGGGCGGCGGGTCGGAGTCGTCGTCCAGGAGCACGCGGAGCGCGGGCGTCTCGACGTCGTCGAACTGGCCGTCGCGCACGGCCCAGCGGAAGGCGGCCACGCCGCACAGCGCGAGCGCGAGCGCGAGGGGGACCAGGATGTAGAGGACGTTCACGGCGTTTGGGAGCGGTCGGCCCGGCGGAACGACGGCTGGGCGAGGGCCAGCCCGACCACGGCCAGCGACGAGAGGGGCATGGCGGCGGCGGCCACCAGCGGCGTCACCAGCCCGGCCACGGCCGCGGCGGCGCCGACGGCGTTGTAGCCGAGCGAGAGCCAGAGCAGGCGGCGGACCGTCCGCATGGCCTGGCCCGCGCCGTCGATGGCGTCGGTCAGAGGCGCCACGCCGCGGCGGGTCAGGAACAGGTCGGCGGCGACCAGGGCGGCCGTGGTGCCCCCGCCGACGGCCGCGCCCACGTCCGCCTGGCGGAGCGCGGCGGCGTCGTTGACGCCGTCGCCGACCATGAGCACGACGGCGCCCTGGTCCTGGAGCGCGGCGACGGCGTCGCGCTTGGCCTCGGGCGAGACGCCGCCCCGGGCGCACCGGATGCCCAGCTGGCGGGCGACGGCGGCGACGGTCGAGGCGTGGTCGCCGGACAACACGTGGACGGCCTTCCCTTCGGCCTGAAGACGCGCCACGAGCGCCCCGGCCTCGGGCCGGAGCCGGTCGCCCACGCCCAGCACGGCCGCCGGCACGCCGTCGACGGCGACCGCGACGGGCGTCTGCCCCGCCTGGGCCCACGCCTCCAGCGCCGACCGCCAGCGCGGCGGGAGCGCGGCCGACTCCCCCTCGACCCACTCCGCGCGCCCGACGACCACGGCGGCGTCTCCGACGGTGCCCCGGATGCCCTGGCCCGCGACGGCCTCGATGTCGGCGACGGGGGCCTCCAGCACGCCGCGCGCGCGGACGAGCGCCTGGGCGACCGGATGCGTCGCGTGCGCGTCCAAGGCGGCGGCCAGGTCGAGCGCGGCCTCGCTGCCCAGCCACTCGGCCAGCTCCATCCGGCCCTCGGTCAGCGTGCCCGTCTTGTCGAGCACGACCGTGTCCACCTCGGTCAGCCGCTGCACCGCGCCGTCCGACTTGACGAAGATGCCGGCGCGGGCGGCGCGGCCCGACGCCACGGCCAGCGCGAGGGGCGTCGCCATGCCCAGCGCGCACGGGCACGTGATGACCAACAGCGCCGCGACGTGGGCCGGCATCTGGGCCGGGTCGAGCCACAGCCACAGGCTGGCGGTGAAGGCCGCCAGGGCCAGGACGGCCAGCACGAACAGGCCGCCGATGCGGTCGGCCCAGAGTACGACCGGCGCGCGGGCGGCGTCGCCCTGTTCCACCCAGGCCAGCAGCCGCCCCACGCGTGTCGCCTCGCCCACAGCCGTCGCGCGAATTCTGATGGGTGAGGCCAGGTTGGTGGTGCCGGCCTCGACGGCGTCGCCGACGGCCACGGCCTCGGGCCGGGCCTCGCCCGTCAGCGCGGCCCGGTCCAGGCGGCTCTCGCCCAGCGCCACCACGCCGTCGACGGGCAGGACCTCGCCGGCCGGCACCTCGACGAGGTCGTCTATGGCCAAGTCGTCCACCTCCACCACGCCGACCGCGCCGTCGGCCTCGACGCGCCGGGCCACGCGCGGGACGAGGGCCAGCAGCCGCTCGCTCGCCTCGCCCGCCAGCCGGCGGCTGCGGAGCTGGAGCCACCGCGCGGTCAGCAACGCTGCGATGAGCACGGCGACGGAGTCGAACCAGACCTCCCCCCTGCCCGTCACCGTCGCCCAGGCGCTCTGGCCGGCGCCGACGGCGATGCCCAGCGCGATCGGCGTGTCGAGGTGGAGATGCCGCACCGAGCGCGCGGCCCACGCGGCCCGCACCGACGCCCAGGCGCGGCGGAAAAACGGCGCCGCGCCGTAGCCGACGGCCGGGACGGTGAGCGCCAAGCTGAACCACCGGGCCGCCGTCGCGAGCGGCGCGGACGGGTCGGCGTCGAGGCCGCTGTACAGGGCGAACGCCACCAGCATGATGTTGCCGGCCAGCGCCCAGGCCACGCCCATCCGCACCAGCAGCGACCGCTCGGCGGCCGTCGCCTGCCCCGCGTCGGGACGCGACGGCCGGACGGCGTACCCGAAGCGCGACAACCACTTGCCGACGTCGCTTAAGGCAACACGCTGGGGGTCGAACGTCAGCGTCAGCCGGGCGCGGGGCAGGTCCAGCCGGGCCCCGGCGACGCCGTCTAGCTCGTGGGGCAGCCGCTCGACCAGCCACACGCACGCCGCGCAGTGGACGCCGTCCACGAACAGGTCCACCTCGCGCCCGCCGGCCACCTCGCGCGTCGAGGCGTCCAGGAACGCGGGCCGGTCGAGCTCGGCGAGCGCCAGCGCCTCGGGCGACTGGGGCCGCGCCGACCGCGTCGAGGGCGAGAGCCCGCGCAGCCGGTCGAACGTGGCGCCCAGGCCCGCCTCCGCCAGCGCGTCGCGCACGACGGCGCAGCCGGTGCAGCAGCACGGCTCGCCGCTGGCGGTCGGGACCGGCCGCCGGCCGACGGGCAGCCCGCAGTGAGCGCACGGCGTCTCGGGGGCGGCCGCCCGCACGTCGGGGGGGGGCGCGAGCGTGGTCACGGCGCGGGCGCGGTCTCGACGGCGACCTCGGGCGCGGGCCGCGCCCCGCCGTCGGACCTCGCGGCGACGACCGTCACGGCGACCATCGTGACGGTGACGGCGAGCAGGAACACGACGAACGCGGGCCACGCGATGTGGCTCGGGATCAGCGGCGGCGGGCGGTCGGGGTCGGGCGTCATGGCGAGGGCAAGAGGAGCCGGATGGCGACGGGCGGCGCGTCTCCCAGCGCGAGTGCGGCGGCCGGCGCGACGTCGACGTCGGCGGGGGGCGGCGTGTCCATCTCGTCGGTCTGGCGGACGCACTTGGCCAGCAGGCCGCACGAGGCCAGCACGACGAGCACCGCCAGGCAGCCGGCGGCCAGGTTCCGCGGCCGCGCCGGGCCGCGCGTGCGAACGCGCTGGTCGTCGGGCGTCATGGGTCTTCGATGGGCGTCGCGCCGCGGACCACCAGGACGGGGCACGGCGCACGTCGGAGCGTCCGCTCGGCCACGCTGCCCAGCGCGACGTGGGCCAGGCCGGTCAGGCCGCGCGTCGCCATCACGACCAGGCCCGCCCGCCGCTCCCGCGCCACGTCGACGATCGCGACGTGAGCGGCGCCCAGCTGAGTCCGCGTCTCGACGTCGACGTCGAGGCCTTCGGCCAGGGCACGGAGCTGGGCGTTGGAGCCGTCCACGAGCGCCGACGCGTCGTAGGCCACCGGCCCGACCACGTCGCTGTAGAACGTGGGCACCGGGGCCACCGGCTCGACCACGTGCAGCAGCTCGACCGGGGCGCCGTAGAGGCCCGCCATGCGGGCGGCCCAGTCCAGCGTCTCGGCGGTGTGGTCCGAAAAGTCGACCGGCACGAGGACGGGCGCGTCGGGGCCCGGGGCCGTCCGCGCCGACGCGTTGGGGACGACGAGGACCGGGCACGGCGCGCGGCGGACCACCTCCTCGGCCACGCTCCCGATCAGCAGGCGCCGGACGCCCCGCCGCCCGTGCGTCCCCACGACCACGAGCCCCGCGTCCAGCTCGTCGCGCTGGCGGAGGATGGCGTCGGCGGCGTACTCGCCCCGCCGGACGACGCCTTCGGGGCCGACGACGGCCACCGCGTCGGGGCCGCCCAAGGCGTCCTCGGCGAACTCCCGCAGCCGCTGCTGGAGGGCCACGTCGGGCTTGCTGGGCGTGGGCGTGGCGCCGGCCGGGGAGCGGAACAGCGGGTCGACGTAGAGCAGGACCAGGCGGGCGTGGAAGCGCTCCGCCAGGTCGGCCGCGCGGACGAGCGCCGACTGGGAGCCCTCCGAAAAGTCGAGGGCGCACAGGATGGGGGTCGCGGCGTGGGGCATGGCGCTAGCGGCTGGGGCCGAGCAAGGTGAACGGGACGTCCGTGGTGCTCCCGTCGTCGAACGTGAGCCGGACCACGGCGGGCACCTCGGCCGTGCCCTCGAACGTGGAGGCCGGGACGGTGATGGCGCCCTCGACGCGCACCTGCTGACGGGCGTCCACCGAGACCGGCGGCGTGGTGCCGAGCCGGAGCGCGCCGCCCTCGGGCACCGCCAGCTCGGCGCGGAAGGCGGCGCCGGTGGCCGTCTGGTTGCGGACGCGCAGGCGCACGCGGTTGGCCACGCGCCCGTCGGCCATCTCCAGGTACGGCTGGCCCACGGCGCGGCCCAGGTCCACGTCGTAGGCGTGGCGCGTGGTGAGCGCGACGGTGAACACGGCCGCGACGGCCACCAGGAGCGCCCCGTAGGCGGCGGTCCGCCCCCGGAGCACGCGCGTCTCGCCGCCCTCGATGGCGCGCTCGGACGTGTAGCGGATGAGCCCGCGCGGCAGGTCCACGGCGTCCATGATGCTGTCGCAGGCGTCGATGCACTGGGTGCAGGCGACGCACTCCATCTGCAGGCCCTCGCGGATGTCGATCCCCGTCGGGCACGTCCGCACGCACGCGCCGCAGTCGACGCAGTCGCCCAGCGGGGGCCTCTCGCCGGCCAGCTCTTGGGCGATGGCCTTCTTTCCGCGCTTGGCGCGGGGCTCGCCCCGGCCCGGGTCGTAGGACACGATCATCGAGTGGGGGTCGAGCAGGATCGACTGGAACCGGCCGTAGGGGCACGCCAGCGTGCACATCTGCTCGCGGAAGTAGCCGAAGTCGAAGAGCACGAGCCCCGTCGTGGCTGCCGCGAGCACGAAGTAGGGCCAGTGCTCGGTCGGCGGGCCGGTCATCCAGGCCAGCAGCCGGTCCCAGCCCACGAAGTAGGCCGTGAACGTGTGGGCCAGCAGCGCGGACGCCACGAAGTAGATCCCCCACTTGGCCCCCTTCCGCCAGGCCTTGTCCCAGGTCCACGGCCCGGCGTCGCGGCGCGCGCGGACGTGCTCGGCGCCCTCGACCAGCCGCTCGACGGGGCGGTAGAAAAACTCCAGGTAGACCGTCTGGGGGCACGCCCAACCGCACCACACGCGCCCCAACAGCGCCGTCACCAGCGCCACCGACACCAGGATCCCGATGCCCGCCAGGAGCAGCAGGAAGGTGTCGGTCGGGTAGAACGTGAACCCGAAGAAGGTAAACTCGCGCACGGCGACGTCGAGGAGCACGGCCGGCTTGCCCCCGACGCGGACGACGGGGAGCGAGACGAAAAACGCGATCAGCGCCCACCCGACGACCTGCCGGCGCCGCCAGAAGCGGCCCTTCGAGGGCGTGGGGTAGAGCCAGCGGCGCGACCCGTCGGCGCGGAGCGTCGATAGGACCTCGTCGGGGGATTCGAGGATGCCGACGTCGTCGGCCGAGACGAACGCGGTCACGGATGCGGGGGGGTTGGACGCCAAGGTCCGACCCCGCCCGGGCGCGGCGCGCGGGCGGTCTGCGCGGGCGGGCGCCGGCGCGCCCCTGCCCGGCGTGCCGGGCGTTCCCCCACACGCCGCCCGCTGGCGGCGGCCATCGGCCAGCGGGGCGGGCGGGGAGCACCGCTCGCTCGTCGACCACCCCTGCCCCCTCCTGTTCAGGAGGCTGGTAGGGGTGGGTATTCCCAACGGGCTTCCCTCCTCCACCTCGTCGTTCCCGCGGACGCGGGAATCCAGAGTGGCGACCCCGAGCCTGGAGAGGCCGAGACCTCCCAGCGAGGAACGCCGCTGGTGAGGGAGGACCACCCTTCGTCCGCCGCGCTGGCGGTTGTCTCCGAGCCCTTCCCCACATCCTGGATTCCCGCGTGCGCGGGACCGCGCAGCGACGGCGCAGCCAACGACGTCTGGTGGGACGAGGAGCGACACCTACCCTTATCAGGTCCAGGAGGGGGACTTCTCGACAGGCTCCGCCAATCCTACTGGAAGTAGAGCACTCCGAGGCCTTTCGAAGGCCAATCTGCTCCCTCTCCCTTTGGGAGACCTTCTAGACCGGTCACGTGTCGCTCCCAATCCGTTTCTACGTTTCGTGTGGACGTAGCTCGTTCGCTCGTCCGCCGCCCACCCAGCCTCCAATGACGGCCGACCCCGCCCCACCGCTCCCTGCCCGTCGCGCGGCCCGCCCTGCGGAGCCGGCTCCCGGCGCCCAGGCCGACTGCATCGTGGTCGGGGCCGGGTTTGCGGGCCTCTCCACTGCCACCGTCCTCGAAGCGGCGGGCCTGTCGGTGCTCGTGCTGGAGGCGCGCGACCGCGTCGGCGGCCGGGTCGAGGCGGCCACGCTCGCCGGCCAGCCCATCGACTTGGGCGGGATGTGGGCCGGCCCCACCCAGCCGGCGCTCTTGGCGCTGGCGGAGCGTCTGGGCGTGGCGACGTTTCCGACGCCGCTCGACGGCCGGAGCCGCGGGCGCGTGGGCGACCTGCCGTTCGAGGCCGAGGGCGAGGCGTTCGAGGACGAGATCGGGCTCGTCTCCAAGCTCCGCCTGGGTCTCCTGATCCACAAGATCAACCGGCTGCTCCGGCACGTCGATGCCGATGCGCCGTGGGAGGGCGCGCGAGCGGCCGCGCTGGACCGCGAGACGGTCGCGTCCTGGGCGGCGCGCGAGGTGGGCGACCGGACCGTGCGCCGGCTGCTCGACTTCGTGGTCCGCTCCGTCTTCTGCGCCGAGCCCGACGACCTGTCGCTCCTGTTCTTCCTGTTCTACCTCAAGTCGGCAGGCGGGCTGGAGGTATTGATTCAGGCCGGTCCGGGCGGGGCGCAGAACCTGCTGTTCCACGGCGGCCTCCACCGGATCGCCGCCCGGATGCACGACGGGCTGGCGGCCGAGACGCGGCTGGGAGAGCCCGCCCGCGCCGTCCGCCAGCGGGCCGGCGGCGTCGAGGTCGTGACGCCGGCGGGGAGGCACCGGGCGGACCGCGTCGTGGTCGCCGTGCCTCCGGCGTTGTGCGCCGCCGTCGAGTTTTCGCCGCCGCTGCCCGCGCCGCGCCGCGAACTCCTCAAGCGCCAGACGACGGGCGCCTGCGTCAAGGTCTGGGTCGCCTACCCGCGCCCGTTCTGGCGCGACCGCGGCCTCAACGGCGGCGTCGCGGACGATACGCGGCCGTTCTCGCCCGTCTACGACGCCACACCGCCGGGCGCGTCGGTGGGGCTCCTGTCGGGGTTCTTCGACGGCGAGGCGGCGGTCGAGTGGAGCGACCGGGGCACCGACGCCCGCCGCGACGAGGTGGTGGCCACGCTGGCGGAGCACCTCGGGCCGGGCGCCCAGAACCCCATCGGCTACGCCGAGCGCGACTGGACACGCGAGGCGTGGTCGCGCGGATGCTACGGCGCCTACCTGCCGCCGGGCGCGTTGTCCAAGTACGGCGCCGCCCTCCGCGCGCCCCACGGCCGCGTTCACTGGGCCGGGACAGAGACGGCGACGGTGTGGTCGGGCTACGTCGAGGGCGCGCTGCAGTCGGGCCGGCGCGCGGCGGAGGAGGTGCTCCAGGCGCGCGCAGCCGAGCCGTGAACGACAGGCGCCGCTGGCGGGCGGAGGCCGCCCGCCAGCGGGGCGCTACATCACTACCAACTCGCCCTCAGGCGCCTTGGCGCCCGGCGGGTCCGTGCCCTGGAGCGAGTACACGTAGGCCATGACCTGAGCGCGCTCCTGCTCGCCCAGCTGGTCCTGCATCGGCGGCATCCCCTTGGTGGGGAATCCCTCGGCGATCGAGGTCCAGACCTGCTCCGGGTCGGCGCCGTGGACCCAGTACTCGTCGGTCAGGTTGGGCCCGATCACGCCTTCGCCTTGCTGGCCGTGGCACGCGGCGCAGATGGCGGCAAAGTCGGCCTCGCCGGCGGCGGCCATCTCGGCGTCGGAGGCGTACTCGGCGAGCGCGCCGGGGTCGGTCTTGAAGCTGGGCCCGGTGGCGGCGTAGAGCGCGCGCGCCTCCTCCAGTTGGCGGCCGGCCTCGGCGTAGTCGTCGCCGTAGTCGTCGATCCAGTCGAACACGTGGACGCCCAGCATGTAGACCGGCGCGAACACGATGCCGGCCCAGAACAGCGCCACCCACCAGCCCGGCATCGGGTTGTCGTACTCGCGGATGCCGTCGTAGGTGTGGCCCTCGATCACGCGGTCGACGGCGCCCTCGCCGACGGCGGCCTCGGGGAGCTCGGGCGCGCCCGGCGTGCGGAGCGGCGAGTCGGGGTCGGGCGTGGTCTGGTCCGGCGCGTTGTCGCCCGTGGCGGCGTCTGGGAGCTCCGGCCCGCTGGCGGCGCCCGTCGGGCGTGGGTCCGCCGGGTCGGGGCCGGCCGGGGTGGGGGGTGTGGGGTCAGGCATGGTCGGTCTCCGGGGCGTCGCCCGTTTCAGCGGCGCCGTTGCGGAGCGTCTCGGGGAAAAACTCGGGCGCGTCGTCGAGCGGGATGCGCTTGATCTCCTCGCGCGTGCCCTTCTTGAGCGTGAACGCGTAGGCGACCACGAGCACGAACGCGACCACGAACGCCACGACGGCGATCTCGGCCATGGCGCCGGTCTGGAGCGCGCGGACGGTTTCTTTCCACATGGCGGGGGCTACGGGGCCAGGTTGGTCGTGGGATTGGGGACCTCGGACACGGGCGGCTCGAGCAGGGGCGGCTCGTCGCCGGGGTCGAGCATGGTGTCGTAGACCTCCTCCACCTCGTGGGCCTCGACGTCGGGCTCGGCGCGGTCCAGGTCGGGGTCGAGCGCGCGGGCGCGGTCCACGCCCAGGCGCTGGAGGTACGCCACGACGGCCGTGATCTCGCGGTCCGCCAGCTGGCCGGGGCCGCCCTGGCTCTCTACCTCGGCGGCGATCTCGCGCGCCTGGGCCTGGGCCGACTGGGACGCGCCGGCGATCTGGGCGTCGGTGTAGGGGATCCCCAGGCGCCGGAGCCCGCGCATCTTGCCCGGGATGGCGTCCAGGTCCAGCGGCTTGGTGAGCATGTGCGGGTAGGGCGGCATGATCGAGTTGGGGCTCGTGCTCCGCGGGTTGTCCATGTGGCGGACGTGCCACAGGTGCGGGTACTTGCCGCCCAGCCGCGCCAGGTCCGGGCCGGTCCGCTTGGAGCCCCACAGGTGCGGCGTCTCGTACACCTCCTCCTCGGCCACGGAGTACGGCCCGTAGCGCATGACCTCGTCCTGGAACGGCCGCACCTGCTGGCTGTGGCAGTTGTTGCAGCCCTCGGCGATGTAGACGTCGCGGCCGGCCAGCTCCAACGGCGTGTACGGCTCCAGCGTCGCCAGCGGCTGGACGGCGCCGCCGACCAGGAAGATCGGCGCGAACTCGACCACGGTCCCGACCAGGATCGCGACGACGGTCAGGATGGTGAACACCAAGGGCCAGCCTTCGATGCGGCGGTGGGCGCCGTTGGCCCGGAAAAAGCGTTTCATGGGGAAAGGGAAGGTGAGCCCGGAGCCGAGCCGCTGGCGCTCGGCCTCCGCCAGCGGGACGGGAGTGGCGCGGTCCGGCTGGCCCGGACGACAGATCAGGCGAGGGCGGGCGTGGGCGTGCTCTGGCCGTCGCCGCTGGCGCCGTCGCCGCCCGGGCTGCCGGCCCCGGTCAGGCGAGGCACGGCGACCGCCGGGTCGGGGAGCTCGTCCGGCGCCTTGCGGATGGTCTTGTACAGGTTGACCATCATCAGCACCACCCCGCCGAGGTACATCAGGCCACCGATCAGGCGGACCCAGTACATCGGGATCACCTGGACCACCGACTCGACGAAGTCGGGGTAGAGCAGGCGGCCGGCGTCGTCGTAGGCGCGCCACATCAGGCCCTGGGTGATGCCGGACGTGTACATCGCCAGGACGTAGAGCAGGATGCCGACCGTCCCGATCCAGAAGTGCCAGTTGGCCAGCTTCTGGCTCCACAGCGGCGTCCGCCACAGCCGCGGCGCCAGCCAGTAGATCATGCCAAACGTCATGAACCCGTTCCAGCCCAGCGCGCCCGAGTGGACGTGGGCGATGTTCCAGTCGGTGTAGTGGCTCAGCGCGTTGACGGTCTTGACGCTCAGCGCCGGCCCCTCGAACGTGGCCATCCCGTAGAACGTGATCCCCACGACGAACATCTTGAGCACGACCGAGTCGCGCAGCTTGTGCCACGCGCCCCGGAGCGTGAACAGGCCGTTGATCATGCCGCCCCACGACGGCATCCACAGCATGACGCTAAAGACCATCCCCAGCGTCGCCGCCCACTCGGGCACCGACGTGTACTGCAGGTGGTGCGGCCCGGCCCAGATGTAGATGAACACCAGGCTCCAAAAGTGGACGATGCTCAGGCGGTACGAGAAGACCGGCCGCTCGGCCGCCTTGGGCAGGAAGTAGTACATCAGCCCCAGGAAGGGCGTCGTCAGGAAGAAGGCGACGGCGTTGTGGCCGTACCACCACTGCACGAGCGCGTCCTGGGTGCCCTTGTAGATCGGGTAGCTCTTGAACAGCCCCACCGGCAGCGCCAGCGAGTTGCCGATGTGGAGCACGGCGACGGTCACGATGGTGGCGATGTAGAACCACAGCGCCACGTACATGTGCTTCTCGCGGCGCTTCCACAGCGTCCCGAAAAAGTTGACCGCGAACACGATCCAGACCACCGCGATCGCGATGTCGATGGGCCACTCGAGCTCGGCGTACTCCTTGGACGTGTTGAACCCCATCGGCAGCGTGATGGCCGCCGAGACGATGATGGCCTGCCAGCCCCAGAAGTGGACCTTGGACATCGCGTCCGAGAACATCCGCGCCTTGCACAGCCGCTGGGTGCTGTAGTAGATGGCCGCGAAGATCGAGTTGCCCGCGAAGGCGAAGATCACCGCGTTGGTGTGCAGCGGGCGCAGGCGCCCGAACGACAGGTACTCGCCCAGGTTGGCCTCGGGGAACGGGAGCTGGAGCGCGATCAGCGCACCGACCAGCATCCCGACAAAGCCCCAGATGGACGTCGCGATGACGAACCAGCGGACGATCTGGTCGTCGTAGGTGAACACCTCGAACCGAGACTGGCTCTCGGCGGCCGGGGCGGCCGTCGCGACGGCGGCGGGCGTGGACATGTGCAACGGGGCGGGTGGAGCACGGAAGGTCCGGGGGGGCGGCCCGCCGGGGCGGCGGCGGCGCCCGCGCGTGCTCGCCGTGTGCTCCCGGCGCGGCGTGTGGGGGCGGCCCCTACGCCTCGCGCCGCTGGCGGCCAGCGTGTGGGGCCGCGCGGGGTCCTCCGGCCGGGGACGGTCACGGGGCGGGAGGCCGGACGGTGAGGACGGGGCAGCGGAGGCGGCGGAGCGCGGCCTCGGTGACGCTCCCGAACAGGGCGCGGGCCGGCCCGCGCCGGCCGTGCGTCCCCATCACGACGGCGCCCGCGTCGATCTCCTGGGCGCGCGCCACTACCTGGTCGGCCGGCGCGCCATCGACCACCCGGACGCTCACGTCGCCGACGCCGACGTCGCGGATAAAGACCCGGAGGTCGGCGCCGACGGACCGGTCCTGGGGCGAGAGGCCCACCTCGCGCACGGCCATCGCGCTGGCGGCGAGGGCGGCCCGGCCCACCCGGTCCTCGACGTGGAGCACCTCGATGGGCGCGCCGTAGAGGTCGGCAAACGCCCGGGCCAGCCCCAGGGCGCGGGCGCTGGCCTGGGAAAAGTCGACCGGGACCAGGACAGGACGCTGGGGGTCGGGGGCCCGGACGGCGCTCTGGTCGGGGACCACCAGGACCGGGCACGGCGCCTGACGCACCACGCTCTCGGCCACGCTCCCCAGAAGGAAGCGATGGACCCCGGCGCGGCCGCTCGTCCCCATCACCAGGCTCCCCGCCCCGACGTCTCTGGCGTAGCCGGCGACGCTCTCGGCCGGGTCGTCCTGGCGGGCAACGACGATCTCGGGCGCGATCCGGGCACAAGCCCCGGCCCCCAGGGCCTTGTCGACGGTCACCTCCACGACCGCGCGGACGGCGGCCTCGGGGTCGCTCGGGGCCCGGTAGGCGTCGGCGGCCGGCGGCGGGCGGACCGTGACCAGGTGGAGCGCGCCGCCGGCCCGGCCCGCCAGCTCGACGGCGGCCACCAGCGCGGGCGTGGACTCGGGCGCGGGGTCCAGCGCGCAGACGACGGGGGCAAGCTCGGACATGATTAGATAGGGAACGCGGAGAGGGCGCTCGGCAAGGTCCGCGCGCGCCCGACCCGCTGGCGGCGGCAGAGGCCCCCCCGGCCGGCCAGCCGCGCCCGGCCGGGGACGTGGGGGCCGGCCCCACAGGCCAGGCTGCGGGCGCCATGAAATCAGCTTCACGGAGCTTGTCGGGGGAAACCCTACAGGGGCGACGTGATAGGACCCCCACGCACCGCGCCTCGATCATGAATCCCGTGTCTCGCCACACCTGCCCCGACGGACAGACGGTCTGTGCTCGCGGCGCGTGGCTGGGGCGCTTGGTGGTGCTCGAACACGTCTGCACGGGCTGACCGACGCGGTCGGCCCTAGGCCTGGCTCCCGCGACCGCGCGGCGAGCCCCATCCGCCGGGAGGTCCGGCGGTCTCCCCCGTTTTGCGCCCGGCCCCGCGCCGGCCCGCAGACGACTACGCTCCCGACGTGATGCAGACGCTTATCCGCCCCTTCCAGACCTTTTTCAAGACCGAGGCCGCCGGCGGCATCCTGCTGCTCGCCGCCGCCGCGGTGGCGCTGATCTGGGCCAACGGCCCCTTTGCCGGGGCGTATACGGACCTGTGGGGCACCTACCTCACCGTCGGCGCGGGGTCGTTCGAGATCTCGAAGCCGCTGATCCTCTGGGTCAACGACGGCCTGATGGCCATCTTCTTCTTCGTCGTCGGGCTCGAGATCAAGCGCGAGGTGCTGACCGGCGAGCTGGCGGAGCCGCGCAAGGCGGCGCTCGCGATCGCGGCGGCCCTCGGCGGCATGGCCGTCCCGGCGCTGCTCTACGCCGCCGTCACGATGGGCACCGACCGCGTGGCCGGCTGGGGCATCCCGATGGCCACCGACATCGCGTTCGCGCTCGGCGTGCTGGCGCTGCTCGGCAGCCGCGCGCCGCTGGCGCTCAAGGTGTTCCTGACGGCCGTCGCCATCGTGGACGACCTGGGCGCGGTCGTCGTGATCGCGCTGTTTTACACGGCCGAGCTGAACGTGACCGCGCTCGTCGTGTCGCTGGTGCTCGTCGGCGTGCTCGCCGTGCTCAACCGGCTGGGCGTCCAGCGGCCCGTCGTCTACGGCGTGATCGGGCTCGCGGTCTGGGTGGCGATGCTGAAGTCGGGCGTCCACGCCACGATCGCCGGCGTGCTCGTGGCGCTCACGATCCCCGCCAGCCGGCGCATCGACGAGGGGCTGTTTGCCGAGCGGGCCTCGGCCCTCGTCGACCGATTCCGCGCCGGCCTGACGCCGGGCGACGCCGTCCCGGACGCCGACCAGATGGCGGCGGTCCACAGCCTGGAGCGCGCCTGCGAACACGTCGAGCCGCCGCTGGAGCGGCTGGAGCACGGCCTCCACGGGCTCGTCGCGTTCGGGATCATGCCCGTCTTCGCGCTCGCCAACGCCGGCGTGGCCTTCGGGGCCGATCTCGCCGCGCTCGCCACCGACGCCGTGGCGCTGGGCGTCGCCCTAGGCCTGATCGTCGGCAAGCCCCTCGGCGTGATGGGGATGGCGTTGCTGGCCGTCAAGCTGGGGGTCGCCGCGCTGCCGGCCGGCGTCACGTGGCGGCACGTGCTGGGCGTGAGCTTCCTCACCGGCATCGGGTTCACCATGTCGATCTTCATCGCCAACCTGGCGTTCGGGGCGGGTCCGCTTTTGGACAGCGCCAAGCTGGGCATCCTGGCCGCGTCCATCGTCTCCGGGGCCCTCGGCGCCCTCGTCCTGGTCCGCCTCGCCCCTAGGGCGGACGCTGGGGCGGGCTCGTGACCCCCACCCCCACGACCATCGCCCTCCCCCTCGCCGCCGGCCCGCTCCCGTTCGTCGGCGAGCTGGCAGCGCTGTTCACGGCCGGCGTGGTCGTAGCCTACCTGTGCTACAAAGTCCGGCTGGTGCCGATCGCCGGCTTCCTGCTGGCGGGCGTGGTCATCGGGCCGGAGGCGCTGGGGTTGGTCCGCGACGTGGGCCTGGTGGCCCAGCTGGCCGAGGTGGGCGTGATCCTGCTGCTGTTCTCGATCGGCGTCGAGTTCTCGCTGGGCCAGATGGCCCGGCTGGCCCGGCCGATCTTCCTGGGCGGCGGGCTCCAGGTGGCGCTCACGATCGGGGCCGTCACCGGCGGGCTGGTCCTGCTCGGCGTCGGCGTCGGGCCGGCCGTGTTCACCGGCTTCCTGGTCTCGCTCTCGTCGACGGCCATCGTGCTGAAGGTGCTGGGCGAGCGGGCCGAGACCGACACGCCCGTCGGCCGCGTGGCGCTCGCGATGATCCTGTTCCAGGACCTCGTCATCGTCGTGATGGTCCTGCTGATCCCGGCGCTCGCGGGCGAGGGCGGGTCGGGAGGCGACGTCGCGTGGGCGCTGGGGAAGGCCGTGCTTGTGATCGCGGCCGTGCTCGTCGGCGCGCGGCGGGTGGTGCCGGCGCTCCTGGAGCGCGTGGCCGAGACGCGGCGGACCGAGCTGTTCCTGCTCGCCGTCGCCGCCGTGTGCCTGGGCACGGCGTGGGCCGTGTCGCTGGCCGGCGTGAGCCTGGCGATCGGCGCGTTCCTGGCCGGCCTGCTGGTGAGCGAGAGCGACTACGCCGAGCACGCGCTGAGCGAGATCCTGCCGCTCCAGACCTTGTTCACGGCCGCGTTCTTCCTGTCGGTCGGGATGCTGCTCGACCCCGCGTTTTTGTGGGCCAACCTGGGGCTGGTGGCGGCCGTGGCGGTGGTGGTCCTCGCCCTCAAGACCGTGCTCGCCGCGCTGAGCGCGCGGGTCCTGGGCTCGCCGCTGGGCGTGTCGCTGGCGGTCGGGCTCACGCTGGCCCAGATCGGCGAGTTCTCGTTCGTGCTCGCGCTCGCCGGCGCGGGGGTGGGCCTGCTGCCGGGCGGCGTCGACGCTGGCGAGCAGGTCTTGATCGCGGTCACGGTCGTGCTCATGCTGGCGACGCCCGGCCTGGTCGCGCTCGGGCCGCGGCTGGCGGCGGTCGGCCGCCGGGTCGAGGACGCGGCCGCGAACGGGGCCGGCGGCGCGGGCCACGGGCACGGCGTGGCCCTCGAGGACCACACGGTCGTGGTCGGGTACGGGCTGGCGGGGCGGCGGCTGGGGCGCGTGCTGGGCGAGAGCGGCATCCCCTACGCCGTGAGCGACCTCAACCCCCAGAGCCTGCGCGACGCCGAGGCGCAGGGCGCGCCGACGGTCTACGGCGACGCCTCGCGCGAGCCCATCCTGCGCGCGCTCGGGGCGGCCCGCGCCAAGCTCCTGGTGGTCGCCATCAACGACGGGCCGGCCACCCAGCGGATCGTGGCCGTGGCGCGCCACCTCAACCCGACGCTCCAGATCTTCGTCCGCACCCGGTTCGTCGCCGACGTCGAGGCGCTCCACGCCGCCGGCGCCGACGTCGTGGTCCCGGAGGAGCTGGAGACCACCGTGCGCCTGTTCTCGCACGTCCTGGGCGCCTACCTCGTGCCCAGGGACGAGGTCGAGCGCCAGGCCGCGCTCGTGCGCCAGGACGACTACGGCGTGCTCCGGGGCTCGATCCAGGAGGCGCACCTGATGGTGCTCCAGGGGCTCGACGAGGAGGGGCTCCACACGCGCGCCGTGGCCGTGCGCCCCGGGGCCCCGGCGGCCGGCGCCACGCTCGCCGAGCTCGGCCTCCGCCAGCGGCACGGGCTGACGGTGATGGCCGTCCGGCGCGGGCGCGAGACCGCCGGGAGCCCGGCCGGCGACTTCCGCGTCGAGCCCGGCGACCGGCTGGTGATGGTGGCCTCGGCCGACCAGTTCGCCGCCGCGGCCGCCCTGTTCCGGGCCCCCACGCCCACCGCTGACCCGCCCGGCTGACGGCCCCCGCCGGGCCCACGCCAGCCGGACGCCCCATACAGTGACGTCCCTGCGAGCAGCCGCCCCTTGCCGGACGTGTGGTGGAGGCCCCTACGCGGCCCCCCCGATTGGCGCGATGTCCCCACGCGTCGGTGGGCCGGTCCCCGGTTCCCACCCGCCGGGACCGGGGCTAGCCTTGGGCCCTCCCCTCCCACGCGACCATGCCGTCCTCCCGCCTCCTGCTCGCGGCCCTGTGCCTTTCGCTCGCCGCCTGCGCCCCCGACGAGCCCGCGGCCCCCGCCGCGCCGCCCCCCGCGCCCGCCGCTGAACCGGCCGAGGCCGCGCTCACCTTCCCCGACCCGCCGCCAGCGGACGAGACCGCCGAGGTGTCCATCACGCCCGTCGACAACCTGATGGAGTACCAAGAGACGGCGTTCGCCGTGCGGCCCGGCCAGACGGTCCACCTCACGTTCGTCAACACCGCCGACGCCGAGGCCATGTCCCACAACGTGGTCGTGCTGGCGCAGGGCGCCGACGTGGACGCGTTCGGCCAGGCCGCCATGGCCGCGGCCGACACCGACTACGTACCGGCGGACTTGGCCGACCAGGTGATCGGGCACACGCCGATGTCGGCGCCGGGCGAGACCGTCGAGGTCACGTTCACCGCGCCGACGGAGCCGGGCGACTACACCTACGTCTGCACCTTCCCCGGCCACTACGTCACGATGCGCGGCACGATGCGCGTCGTGGCCTAGGCGCGGCCTGTCGGATGCCTTCCGACCTGCGGACGGCTCCAGGCCAGACCGCGCCTCCCCCCCCGCTACCCACCGCACCAGCGTCCACCTCCCATGACCCCCGCCACCGTCCAATCGCTCGACGAGCTGGCACCCGTCCGGCCCGGCGAGATCGTGGCGCGCCCGCTGCGCAAGGCGCGGGGCGGGTCGGTGAGCGTGCTGTCCCTCGCCGGGGGCCAGGAGCTGGCCGAGCACTCCACGACGCGCCAGGCGCTGGTGGTGGTGACCGACGGCGCGCTCGACGTGACGCTCCAAGGCCAAACGCACACCGTCAGCGCGGGCCAGGCGCTCCCGCTCCCGGCCGGCGCCCCCCACTCCGTCCGCGCCCAGGCCGACGCCCGGATGCTCCTGGTGCTGCTCCAGGCCGACGGATGACGCCGGCGCACGACATCGAGACCCCCGACGACGTGCGCGCGGTGGTCCACGCGTTCTACCGCGACATGGAGGCCGACCCGGTGCTCGGGCCCCACTTCGCCGGCCTCGACTGGGACGCGCACCTGCCCACGATGGTGGGGTTCTGGTCGTCGGTCGTGTTCCAGACCGGGGCCTACCGGGGCCGGCCGTTCGACCCGCACGCCCGGATGCCGGGGCTGACCCGCGAGCACTTTGCCCGCTGGGTGGGGCGGTTCCACGGCACCGTCGACGGCCTGTTCTCCGGCCCCCACGCCGCCCTGATGAAGGCCCGGGCCGAGCAGATCGCGGGCGTGTTCCAGGTCAAGCTCGGGCTGTGGCCGGTGCTCGATTCCCAAGCCGCATGAGACGCTCCGACGCCCTCGAACCGCTCTCGCACGACCACCACGCGGGGCTCGTCTTCGTCGCCCGGCTGCGCGCGGCGCAGCGCGCGGGCGACGACCCCGCGCCGCTGGCGGCCGAGGTCGCGGCCTTCTGGCGCGGCCATCTCGTCCCGCACTTCCAGGACGAGGAGGCCCTCGTGCTCCCCCTGCTCGAACGCGGCGCGCCGGCGTTGGCCGCCCAGATGCTGGACGAGCACCGCCAGATCCGCCAGCTCGTCGAGGCCGCCAGCGGCGCGCCGGCCGGGTGGGGCGGCCCGCTCGGCTCCGTCGCCGGTGTGCTGGCCGCCCACATCCGTTTCGAGGAGCGCCAGGCCTTCCCCGCCGCCGAGCGGCTGGCGGGCGACGCGCTCGCCGACCTCCGCACCCGGATCCACGACGCACACACCTCCCGACCCCCCTCGCCATGATGGACCCCCAGACCCTCGCCACCCGCCTCGTCGGAGACGTCGTCTCCGAGGACTACCGCCGCGCGGCCGCGCTCAAACGGTTCGGCATCGACTCCTGCTGCGGCGGTCGGGTCACGCTCGGGGCCGCCTGCCAGGCGCAGGACGTCGCCCTGGACGACGTGGCCGCCGCGCTCGCCGCCTCCGACGCCCACGGCGCCGCCGCGCTCCCTCGTGTCACCGCCTGGGACCCGGGCTTCCTGGCCGACTACGTCGTCAACGAGCACCACACCTACGTCCGCGAGGCGGTCCCCGTGCTCCGGGCGTTTATCCAGAAGGTGGCCCACGTCCACGGCGCGCAGCGCCCCGAGCTGGTCGAGATCGAGGCCCTGTTCGAGGCGCTGGCGACGGAGCTGGCCGAGCACATGGCCTCCGAAGAGGGGGCCGCCTTCCCACGCATCAAGGCGCTCTCGGACGGCCGCGCGACCGGCGGACCGCCGCTCGGCGACCTGGTGGGCGACCTGGAGACGGAGCACGAGGGGGCCGGCGCGCTGATGGCCGAGATCCGCCGCCTCAGCGACGGCTACACGCCGCCGGACGACGCCTGCGCCACGTACCGGGCCACGTTCGCCAAGCTGGAGGAGTTCGAGGACGACCTCCACCGCCACGTCCACATCGAGAACCACGTGCTCTTCCCCAAGGCCCTGGCCCTGGACGAGCGCCCGCCGGCGTAGCCCGCTGGCGACGGACAGGGGCCTGCCTCTGCCTGTCGCCAGCGGGGCGGGCGGCTGGCACGGCCGCCCGCGCCCTCTCCCTCGTCGTCACGGCGGCAGCACCGCCCTGGGCGCCGACGGTCGCGTGTCCCAGACCCTGCTCGCCTCCGCCAGACCCTCCCCGACCATGGCCGCGTCCTCCCCGTCCGACAGCCGCGCCCGCCTGGACGAGGCCGAGGCCCACCTCGGCCGCGCCAAAGACCACCTCAGCGCCTCGCCGCCCGACTACTCCGGGGCGCTCGCGGAAGTGCTGGGCTCGTTCCGGGCGTCGCTCGTCGCGTTCCTGACCGAGTGCGGGGCGACGCCCGACGCCGAGGCCCCGCTCGGCGCCCTCGCGGGGCGGGCCGTGCGGAACGACAGCGTGCTGAAGACGGTCGTGAACCGGGCCATGGTGCTCGCCGACCGGGCGCCGGCCATCGGGCGGTCGCCGAAGCCGACGGTCAGGGACCGAGAGGACGTGGAGACGGGCTGGTACACGGCGCGGAACCTGGTCCAGACGGTGGCCGGCCGGCTCGCGCCTCCGGCGTAGTCGTGATCTTGCGGCGCCGCCACGCGCCGCGGCGCCGCTTCCTTCTTCTCCCTATGGCACCTAACCAACGTATCTGGACCGTCGGCCACTCGAACCGCTCTCTGGAGGACTTTCTCGACCTCCTCGGAGGCGCCGCCATCGAGCAGGTGGCCGACGTCCGCCGCTTTCCGGGCTCGCGCCGCCAGCCCCACTTCGGGGGGGACGCGCTGCGCGAGGCTTTGGCCGAGCGCGGGGTCGCGTACGTGCACGTCCCGGCCCTGGGCGGGCGGCGGGGCAAACCGGCCGAGGACTCGCCCAACACGGGGTGGCGCGTCGCCTCGTTCGGCGCCTACGCCGACTACATGGCGACGGACGCGTTTGGGGACGGGCTGGAGCAGCTGGAGGCCGCCGCTCTGGAGCGCCGCACGGCCATGATGTGCTCCGAGGCGGTCCCCTGGCGCTGCCACCGCCGCTTGGTCGCCGACGCGCTCCTGGTGCGGGGCTGGGAGGTCCTCGACGTGATGGCCCCGGGCCGCGTCTCGCCGCACGCGCTGACCGGCTTCGCCCGCGTCTGCGACGGCGCGCTGACGTACCCGCCGGAGGACGCCGGGTGATCTAGCCGCCCCCGCCTCGCGTTGGTCCGTCGGCCTCGCCGCTGGCGCCGGCGATGGGCGAGGCGTTCGGGCCGGCCCCGGCGAACGTGCTCCCGTTTCCCCGCGCACAGACCCGGAGACCCTAGGCATCGGGCGGCCCGGCGAACTCGTAGGTGCAGGCGGCGAACCCGTCCGGGATGTACGTCACGCGCTCGGTGGGGGCGTCGAAGAGCCGCTCGTAAAACGTGGACTCGAGCCGGCACGGCAGCCGCGTCCGCTTGACGGCCTCGGGGAACGGGCAGTTGCACTCGCGGATCGTGACGCCGCCGTCCTGGCGGATCTCGGGCATAAACCCCTGCTCGCGCAGGACCTCGCCGAGCGCCGCCAGCCGGGCCGCGCTGTCGCCCGCCGGGACCTGGCGGAGCCGGGCCTGGACGTCCCGGAGCCGCTCGTCCCAGTAGCGCTCGAAAAAGTCGCGCACCAAGCCGTCCTCGCCGCGGTCCAGGAGGTAGTCCAGCAGGCGGCCCAGGAGCAGCCCGTCGCGCGAGGGGAACAGCGTCTCGGCGCTGGGCGCGAGCGCGTAGCGGAGGGACGGGCGGCCACGTGGCTGGCGCTGCGTAGACCGTACCACCAGCCCGTCGCGCTCCAACCCGCCGAGGTGCTGGCGGAGCGTGGGCCGCGTGAGGCCCGTGGCCGCCTCGGCGTCGTCGAGCGAGACCTCGCCGCGCCGCTTGATCAGCAGCAGCAGCTCGCCTTTCGTGCCGGCGGGGAAGTGGGGGACGGGCATGGGGCGGGAAGGTACAGGTCCGGGCCCCGGACTCCGGAACGGCCGCCTCGCGACTCCCGTGGGGAGGGCCACGTTCCCCGGCGCCTCCGCCAGCGGCGCCGCGACGGCGGCGGACAGTGGGCAAGAGGCGAGCGTGATCGGCGAGGACGGAGCCGACGGCGGCGGTCACGGGCCGCCCGGCAAGCGCACCTCGCGGAGCCGCCACGCCGCGTAGATGGCGCCGGCGAACGCCACGTCCGACAGCAGCATCAGCCCGATGGCGTACGAGCCCGTCGCCTGCACCACCAGCCCCATGACGATCGGCGGCAAGAAGCCGCCCAGCCCGCCGGCCGCGCCGACGAGCCCCGTCACGCTCCCGACCTGGCCCGGCGGTGAGCGCCGCCCGACGAGCGCGAACACGGCCCCGTTGCCGGCGCCGAGCGCCGCCGCGATCGTCAGGAACCCGACCGTCGCCGTCACGATGTCGGGCTCGAACGCGGTCACGATGGCGCCCACGCCGATCGCGATGAGCGAGACGAGCAGCACCGGCACGCCGCCGAAGCGGTCCGCCAGCGCCCCGCCCACGGGCCGCGTCGCGGTGGCGAGCACGACGAACCCGGCCGCGCGCAGGGCCGCGTCCGCGACCTCCAGGCCGTACGCGTCGACGAGAAACGTGGGGAGGTAGGCGCCGAAGGCGACGAAGCCGCCGAACGTGACGGCGTAGAGGAACGCGAGGTCGCGCGCGATGGGCAGCTTGACGGCCTCGGCGAACCGCGCGGTCATCGAGCCCGTCGAGGGCGTCCGCCCCGGCGCGTCGCGGCCGAAGACAAAGAACACGGCGGCCGTCGCCGCCAGCGCCGCGGCGACGACCCAGAACGCGGCCGGCCGGCCCAGGCTCTGGGCGATCGACGGCGAGAGGAAGCCCGAGACGGCCGTGCCCACGTTGCCGGCGCCGTAGATGCCCAGCGCCAGCCCGCGCCGCTCGGGCGGCGTCCACGCGTTCACGAACGGGATGCCGACGGCGAACGAGGCGCCGCCCAACCCCAAAAACAGCCCGCCCACGAGCAGCGACGGGTAGGCGTCGGCCACCGACAGGAACAGGACCGGCAGGATCGTGAGCGCCGTCACGGCCGTGAACATGACGCGCCCGCCCAGGCGGTCGGTGAGCGCGCCGATGGGGATCCGCGCCAGCGAGCCGATCAGCGCCGGGACGGCCACCAGCAGCGAGACCTGGAGCGGCGTGAGCGACAGCAGCTCGCGGTAGGTCGGCGCGAGCGGCCCGAGCAGGTTCCAGGCCCAGAAGTTGACCGCCAGCGCGAGGGTCGCGAGCGTGAGGGGGAGCGTGGCGCCCGGCTGGCGGTCGGTCTCGGCCGGTGGAGCGGGGGGGGCGTCGGGCGTCATCCGTCGAGTCGGTAGAGGTACCAGAGGAGGCCGCCGTTGAGGCCGAGGCAGACCAGGCTGGCCAGGGCGGCCGGCACAGCGACGCCGTGGTCGCCGCCCAGCATCGCGTTCATCGACGCCGTGAGCAGCCACAGCTGGAGGACCACGATGAGGACCACGATGGCCAGGATGCCGTTGACGATCGTCATCCGCTGGGCGCGCGAGAACCGGGCGCCTTGGGCCGTCGTCCGGCCCGACGCGACGTGCTCGGGGGGCGTACGGTCCGGGGGCGGAGCCTTCATACCGTCCCCTCCTCGACGCCGGTCGCGTAGACGGTCCCGTCGCGCACCTCGACCGTGACGCGCGGGAGCGGGCGCCGCGGCGGCCCGGCCGTCGGCCGGCCGGTCTCCAGGTCGAACCACCCGTTGTGGCACGGGCAGTGGAGCGCGAGCCCGCCGCCGTCCGGCGACACCGAGACGCCGCCGTGGCCCTCGCCCTTGGCGGCCGGGACGACCGGGCACATCAGGTGCGTGCACTGCTGGTCGTAGGCCACGAACGAGGCCGCGCCGGTCCGCACCAACAGGCGCGGCGTGCTCCCCTCGGGGTAGCGGAACGTCTTGCCCTCGCCGACCGCCAGCTCGTCGACGCGGGCGACGGCCAGGCCCGCGGCGGCCGGCCGGCGGCGGCGGCCCAGGCTCTTCGCCACGATGTAGCCCTGGCCCACGACGAACGCCGCGCTCGTGAGCACGATAAACTTGACCAGGTCGCGGCGGCCGACGTACTCGTCCTGGGGCCAGTCGATGGGGAAGTCGCGGCGCCACTTGGGTTGGGCGTCGAGCGGCAGGCCGTCGGGCGCTTTCGTGCGGCGCTCCGGGTCGAGCGGCGTCTGGGGGGCGCGGGGAGTCATGCCTGGGCGGGGCGGTCGGGGAGGGGAACGGCGTCGGGGAGCAGGTCGAGGTACAGGTCGCCCCCGAACACGTCGTCGAGCAGGTCGTGGGTGACGGTCGGCTCGTGCATCGCGGCCGTCACGTCCACCCAGTCGACGTTGTCGGCAGGGACCATCAGGTTCACCTTGGTCGTGATGGTCTGGGCGCCGAACTGGAAGGTGTTGACGGGGCGGGCGTTGGGGCGGAGCCGGGCCATCTCCTCGCGCGTCCCGAAGGCGAGGGCCTGGCTGGGGCAGACCGAGGCGCACATGGGCTTGAGGCCCACCGAGGTCCGGTCGTAGCACAGGTTGCACTTCATCATGAGCTGCGCCTCGGTGTCCATCTTGGGCACGCCGAACGGGCACGCCAGCACGCAGTTGTTGCACGCGATGCACCGCGGCTTGCGCGCCGAGTGGACGACCCCGTCCTCGGTCCGCTTGATGGCGTCGGCGGGGCAGACCTCGGCGCACGTCGGCGAGTCGCAGTGCATGCACACGACGGGCGCCGTCTGCGTCGAGCGCGCGCGGTCGACGAAGTCGAGCTGGATCATCGACTGGCCCCTGTGGGTGTCGCACTCGGCGCAGGCCTGGACGCAGGCCTGACACCCGATGCAGCGGGCGGGGTCGATAAAGAACTCCAGGGTCTCGGGCACGGGCACGGGGCGGCGGGGCTACGGGCGGAGGTCGGTGGGGGAGGGGGGCGCGCTCTCGGTCCGCGCGCCGAGGGCGACCTCCCAGGCGCCCTCGTGGCACAGCCCCGCGATGCGGGCGTCCTGATACGCCGCCCACGCCGCGTCGAGGTCGGCCTCGGGCGCCGCCGCCGCCAGCCGCTGGCGGACCGTGGCGTCGTGATCGGAGAGCAGGGGCGTCGGGGCGGTCACTGCTGGGGCTGGAGCTTCGTCTCGTACGCCGGCGGCGCCTCGGCCCTCGTCACGCGGACGGCGCACACCTTGTACTCGGGGATCTTCGAGATCGGGTCCTGGGCCGAGATCGTCAACTGGTTGGCGCTCTTCCGCCCCGCCCAGTGGTAGGGGATGAAGACGGTGTCGGGCCGGATGGTCTTGACCACCTGGGCGCGCAACGTGCAGTTGCCGCGCCGGCTCTCGGCCGTCGCCCAGTCGCCGTCGGCGATCCCCAACTGGCGGGCGAGGTGCGGGTGCATCTCGATCTTGGGCTCGGGGTAGTGGTCCACCAACGGGCCGATCCGGCGCGTCTGGTTGCCCGAGAGAAACTGGCTCACCACGCGGCCGGTCGTCAGGATCACCGGGTACGCGTCGTCCACGTCCTCGGTCGGGCCGACGTACTCGGTCACGTTGAACCGGGCCCGGCCGTCGGGGAAGTAGAACGGGCCGGCGCCCTGGGCGATCGGGTTCCACGAGCCCGGCTCGAACAGGCGGACGGTCCCCTGGGGGCCGGGCTCGGGCACGCCGTCGGGCGTCTCGGACGGGCACGGCCAGAACACGCCGTAGTTGTCCTCGACGCGCTCCCAGGTGATCCCGGAGTAGTCGTTGGTGTAGCCCTTCGAGGCCACGCGCAGCTCCTCGAACATCTCGCGCGGGCCCGCGAACGTCAGCCCGCGCTCGCGGCCCAGCGCGCGCGCGATGTCCTGGATGATCCGCCAGTCCTGCCGCGCCTCGCCCGGCGGGTCGACGGCCGGGTTGATCTTGATGACGCGGCCCTCCAGCTGGGTCACCGTTCCCTCGTCCTCCTCCTGGAGCGACCCCGGCAGGACCACGTCGGCGTAGCGCGAGGTCGCGCTCATAAAGAAGTCGATGGCGACGAAGAAGTCGAGCTTCTCCAGCGCCTGGCGGACAAAGTTGTTGTCGGGCAGCGAGACGACCGGGTTGAAGCAGACGCTCAGCAGCCCCTTGATCTCGCCCTGGTCGATCTTGCGGATGATCTCGTAGGCGTCGACGCCGGGCTGGGGCAGCTCCTCGGGCTCGATGCCCCACACGCCGGCCACGTAGGCCCGGTGCTCGGGGTTGCCCAGGTCGCGCCCGCCGGGGAGCTGGTCGCACTTCTGGCCGTGCTCGCGGCCGCCCTGGCCGTTGGCCTGGCCCGTAATCGTTCCGTAGCCGCAGTGCTCGCGCCCGATGCGCCCCGAGGCGAGCACGATGTTGATCGCGCTCATCACGTTCTGGACGCCGCGGCTGTGGTGCTCGATGCCGCGCGCGTGCATGAGGAAGCTCGTCGAGGCCTGGCCCCACCACTCGGCCGCCTGGCGGATCGACTTCTCGGCGACGCCCGTCACCTCGGCCGTCAGCCGGGGCGTCCACTGGCGGACGCTCTCCGTCAGCGCGTCAAACCCGACCGTGTGGGCCTCGATAAAGTCGTGGTCGAGCCAGTCGTGCTCGATCATGAGGTGCAGGACCCCGTTGAAGAGCGCCGTGTCGCGGCCCGGCTTCACGGGCAGGAACAGGTCGCACGTCCGAGCGATGGGCGTGATGCGCGGGTCGGCCACGATCACCTTGGCCCCGTGCTCACGCGCCTGCCACACGTAGTTCGTCGTGATCGGCGCGCACTCGGCCACGTTGGCCCCGCTGATCCAGACGACGTCGGCGCCCAGGATGTCGCTCCACGGGTTCGCCGCGCGGTCGACGCCGAACGACTTCTTGTTGCCGGCCGCCGCGCTCACCATGCAGAGCCGGCCGTTGTAGTCGATGTTCGACGTCTTGAGCGCCATGTGGGCAAACTTGCCCATGAGGTACGTCTTCTCCGTCGTCAGGCTGGCGCCGGACAGGATGGCGAAGGCGTCTGGGCCGTGCTCGGCCTGGATCCGGTCGATCTCGGCGGCGACGCGGCCGATGGCCTCGTCGTAGCCCATCTCGGAGAAACCGGACGGCGCCGACGCGTCCTTCTTGTAGGCGTGCAGGAGCCGGTCGGGGTGGCTCTGCTGGAGGTAGCGCTTGATCCCCTTGGGGCACATCATGCCCTTGTTGAACGGGAAGTCGTACCACGGCTCGACGCCCACGACGGCGTTGTCCTTGACCTTGAGCTGCATCCCGCACTGCTGGCCGCAGAAGCAGCAGTGCGTCTTGACCATCCGGTCGGGCTCGACGCCGGTGTCGACGCGCATGTCGCGGGCGTACTGGAGGTACGGGCCGAACTCGCGGATGGCGTCCAGGTCGAGGCCGGGTGTCGGGGTGGGGTCGCTCATGGTGCAGAGCCGCGCTGGCGGAAGCCGCCCGCCAGCGGGGCGGGGTCAGGGGTGGAAGTTGGCGGCGTCCTCGGGACCCAGCGGCCCCTCGCCCAGGCCGGGGTTGGCGAAGACGGGCATCGGGAGTGGGCCGCCGGTCGTGGGCAGCGTCTCGCCACCCCGCGTGCCTTGCCAGGCGAGCGCCTGCGCGGTCACGAACGAGGCGCGGCGGCACGGCGGGCAGATCCACTGGTAGTGCTCGACCTGGGCGCCGGCCGCTCCATCGCCGCCCGAGGGCGCGATCTCGTAGCGGTAGCCGAGCTGGCGCTGGACCTCGATCAAGTCCTCGACGTGCATCCGGGACGTGAAGGCGTGCCCGCACCGACGACACAGCGCCGGCTCGCTGTCCCGCCCGGCGTCCTTGTAGAACCCGACGCCGAGCTGGGCCGGCCGCTGGAACACGTGGAAAAACTTCCCGAACGGGAGCCACAGGAAGGTCCCGATGACCGTGATGGCGTGCAGGATGGCGATAAAGCCGTAGGCGTACCCGCTCATCCAGGTGTAGCTGGCGGTCAGCATCAGGCCCGTCACGCTGACGGCGAACAGCAGGATGAGCGGCATAAAGTCCTCGGCGAACCGCTGGACCGCCGCCGCGCCCTCCTCGCGCATCCGCCGCCGCATCGCCAGCATCACGCCCGCGATGACGAGGAAGGACGACCACACGAGTCCGTGGAACAGGAAGAAGCCGATGACCGAGCCGTGCGGGAACCGGAACGCCGCGAAGCCGAACACGACGGCCTCGTACAACGCGAGGTCGCCGGGGACGGGCCGGAAGTAGAGCCACCCGAACACGAGCGGGAACGTGATCGCGACGGCGATCAGGCAGCCCCACATGATGAGCATGTGGGTCACGCCCCGCAACGTGCCGCGCTTGAAGATGAACCGGTTGGCCAGCACTTCGGAGCCCACGCGCTTGGCCCCCACGCCCAGGTTGCGTCCGAGCCGGCTGGGGCGGAAAAACGCCTGCCACCCGCGCCGCCAGTAGACGCCCGTCGGCGGGCGCCGGAGCCACATCGCGTACCGGTACGTCAGCCCGAACGTGGCGAACAGGACGGCGAACGTGTACCCGACGAGCGCCGCGTCGAAGTGCTCCAGGTTGCGGGAGCCAACGACGATGAGCACCGCCAGCGCCGCCGTCACCCCGAGCGCCCAGCCCGTCGCGCGCCAGGTGTCGGGGGAGATCGGTCGTCGAGCGCGGGCCATAGCGAGGACGGGCGCCCCTGCTCGGGGCGCGGAAGGGAGACGTAGTATAAGCCGTTAAAGAAGGCGAATACCTCTAAATTGTTCGGCAGGTCCTGATCCAGACGGGCACGCTCACGGCGTCGGGGCCGGGGTGGGCAAGGGCCGCCAGTCTGCGGCGGTCGTCCTCGACGACGTGATCCAGGGGCGCTGGTGGGCGTCGGCGGGCGCGCGAAAACTGGAGCCTGATGCGCGCCGCGGTCTGCGAATAGGTGGCTTTGTGGCCCGGTCGACATCGTCCTCGCCACCTGCAAGGGGCCGATCTCTCGTGCGGAGGGCGTCCGCTTCGCCAACCACGACGCGCTCAGCGGCCAGCCCCGCGAGAGGGCCGGGGTCGAGTCCGAGATGGACTGGCCGGGGCAGGTGTCACACGACTCTCGGGACGGTGTGCGGCGCGGGTCCCGGGGAGGCAACGGGCGGTCGTTGGCGGGGAGAGGCCCGTCTACGGTTCCCGCCCGAGCCGCGGTTCGGCGCCACTGCTGCTTGAAGCTCGGTCGCCAGGACCGTTGCCAGACGGAGGCTGCAGGACGACGCCCGGGAGGATACTAGACCTTTGTGCTATGCAAATAAACGCTGCGCTATATTGCGCAGCATCAACTAGCGCAACGCCATGCGAAACCCCTTCGAGTTCGGGCGCGAGCTCTCCGCCACCGAGCTCGCCGACCGCGTGGACGAGGTGGCCACCGTACGGCAGACGATGGGGGAGGGCGGTCGCCTCTTCCTCATCGGACCCCGCCGCTTCGGCAAGACCTCCATCCTCCGCGCCGCCGCCGAGCGCGCTACGGCCGACGGCGTGGTCGTGCTCCGCTACAACGCCGAGGCCTTCCCCACCCTCACGCTCCTGGCCCAGCGGATCGTCGCCGACGCGGCCCAGTCGCTCACCGGCCCGGTCAAGAAAGCCGGGCACAAGATCCAGCAGGCCTTCGGCGGCCTCCGGCCCCAGCTCTCCTACAACCCGCTCGACGACTCCTTCTCGGCGTCCTTGGGGGCGGCCCCGGCCCGGTCGGAGGAGGCCACGCTCGTCGAGGCGCTGGGCGGGCTCGACCGGCTGGCGGCGGGCGCCGGCCGGCCGGTGGCCGTGGTGGTCGACGAGTTCCAGGCCGTCGTCGAGGCCGGCGGCGTCGAGGCTGAGGGCCAGGTCCGGGCCGCCGTCCAGACCCATGACCACCTCGCCTACGTCTTCGCCGGCTCGAAGACCCGGATGCTGACCCAGATGACCGGCGACGAGGGACGGCCGTTCTACCGGCTGGGCGCGCGTCTCTTCGTCGGCCCGGTCCCCCGCGAGGACTTCCGGCCGTTCCTCCGCGCAGGCTTCGAGGCGGCCGGGCTCGCCATCGAGGACGGCGCGGTCGAGGCCGCCCTCGACCTTTCCGAGGACGTCCCGTACAACGTCCAGCGGCTGGCGCACGAGTGCTGGGCCGAGGCCCGCGCTCAGGCGGAGGCCCCGGGCCCGCCCCTCTCGGCCGGCGACGTGGGGGTGGTGCTGGACCGGCTCGTCCGCCGCGACGACCCGTTCTACACCCAGACGTGGAACGGGCTCACGGGCACGCAGCAGAAGGCGCTGCTCGCGCTCGTGGCCGGCGGCGGGACGGGGCTCTACAGCCGCGCCGTGCTCTCGACCTACAAGCTCCCCCTCAGCACGATGCGGACGGCGGTCCGCGCGCTCGTCAACGTCGGCGTGGCGCGGGAGGAGCAGGAGGGGGGGAGCGTGCGGTACGCGCTGGAGGACCCGTTCTTCGCCGCCTGGCTCCGGGCGTTCGCCGCGGCCCCGTAGCTGACAGTGGAGCCCAAGGCCCCGTCACCCAAGCCCGCGCTTGATCCAGCCGAGTGCCGCCGCCGCGGAGCCGCCAGCCGCGGCCGCCCCGACCGTCTGGCGCTCGCCCTCCGCGGGCCGACGCCCACGGGAGCGCACGGCGTCGAGGGCGTTTCGAGCGGGACCACTCGCGCCGGTCGGAAGGGGCAGCGTAGCGGGGGCGGGGGAGACCGCGAACCTGTCTCACCCACGTAACGGAGCCTAGCGCCCGAAGCCACCGAGGCGACCGGCCGTTCGGGCGAGGCCCGCGACCCGCGCGGCCTCCGCGGTGCTGAGCACGGCCCCACCGCGCCGCGCCGCTCTCGCGACGTCCTGGGCGTCCATCGTTGCAAGCTGGCCCACACTGCTGACGCCGGCACGCTTCAGCGCCAGCCGCTCCTTTTTCGAGAGCGCCCCGAACGTCTCGACGCGCGCCTCCGCTGTCCCCTCCGCGGGCAGCCCCAACTTAGAGATCGCCTCGGCCCGGTCGCCACTTGCGAGCGCCTCCTCGGTCCTGAGCCTGCCCACCTCCGAGACGAGGTCGTCGGCCGAGGCGAACCGCGTGCGACTGTCGGCGCCTCGGAGGGCGTCGGCGACGGTGCCGCCACCGGGGAGGACGTCGTCGCCGAAACGCTCGCGCACTTCGGCGGCGGTCAGGCCGCCGCTGGCGAACACGTCCTGCACCTCGTCTCTCGCCACGAAACCGCTCATCCCGCCCTCCAGCGTGATCCCCTCGCCTGCCGCGACGACGACGTCTGCCGGCATGACGACCAGCTCGCCGCGGTCGTAGAGGATCTCGTAGCGGACGCCCTCGATTTCCTGAACGCCGAAATCGACGGGGTACACCGTTCCGGTGGGGTACCCGTAGTACCCACCTCCAGGCCCGAACGGGAACGGGTTGGTCGGGGTCAAGGGGCCGCCCGGCGTTAAGACGGGCGGGTTTATCGGGATGGGCTGGAGCCCACCACCGGGGAAGGGCAGCGGCCGAACGGGCCCCGGCGCGTCGTGGCAGCAGGCGTGGATGTCCCCGTTGACGCGGTTCAACTCGGCCTTGATCTCCTCCAGGGCGTCGTGGAGCCCCTCGCGGATCTCACCGATGCACGCGAACGCGCGGGCCAGCTCCTGGCCGAGCGTGTCGATGTCGCGCTCGATGCGGTGGAAGCGGGCGTTGAACCCCAGCTCCGAGGCCGTCGTCTCGGCCTGCACCACGCTCTCGCCGTCGATCCAGTCCTCGTGCTCGAAGGTGCGCGCGAAGCTGGACGCACAGGCGGGGTCCTCGGCGGGAAACGGGGCGTCGTACGCGAACCGCCGCCGCGTTTTCCCGACGCTCTCCAGCAGGAGGCCCGCGATGACGCCGGTGGCGACGGACTCCTGGACGTCGGCGGCGATGAGGTCGTCGAAGAGGTCCGAGATCGGGCGGCCCTGGTATTCGAGGATCGGGGAGGGCATAACGGCGGGGGTCAGGAGGTCGGTCGGAACGGTCGGAACGTCTTGGCGAGCGAGGGCGGGAGCGGCGCCGGGCCGTCGCCGAGGTCCACGTGCCCACGCCGGAGGCCGAACGTGTTGACCTCGACGCCGAGCGGGTGGAGGTGCTCGAGGGCGTTCATGAGGAACTCGTACTGGGTGATCGACAGCGCGGACTCGGGCGGGAGTTCGGCGCGGACTTCGTACGGGTCCGTCGCGCCGCGGCGCGCGTAGCCCAGCACGACGATGGCCGTGAGGCCGGGCGCCCGGGGCCGCACCACGGTCCGGCTGCCGATGGGCTTGAGGGCGGGCTCCGGGCCGCTGAGCGCGACGGGGTACCACCGGAAGCCGGTCGTACGCCGGCCCGAAAGGTTGGCGCCCGTTTCCGGGAGGCCGATCGCGCTCGCAACGAGGGCGAGCCCGCCCGCGCCCGTCGCCAGCGGCAGCGCGGCGGCGACGCCCGCCGAGGTCAGCGCGTCGACGAGCTCGCGCAGCGGCGCCACGGCCTGGGACTCGCCCGCGCGGACCGACGCGGCCAGCCGGTCTGGGAGCACGAGGGTCTCGACGAGCTCGCCGGAGATCCGCCTCAGGCTCTCGCCTTGGCGCGCGGGCTCGGGCGCCAGCGGCAGCCCGGCGGCGCGGAGGACGTCGCCCGCCTCGCCGTACGGCTGCGCCTCGGCCCACACGTCCGGCGCCCTGTCGTCCGGGACCGACGTCCAGGCCTCGCCGCCGCCGGCGCGCCACGCGCGGTCGGCGCGAACGAGCGCCTCGGCGAGCGCCGCGTTGCGGCCGGGGTCACCGGAGGCGTGGTAGCGCGCCGCCAGCGGCAGCGACCCACCCGGGGCGACGTCGCTGGCCCCCTCGATCACGAGCCCGAAGCCCGCCAGGGGCGAGACGTACACGATGCCGGTCGAGACGCGGTGGACGGTCTGGAAGCCGCACGCGCGGAAAAACCACTCGCCGTCGGGGTCAACCTCTAGCGCGGCGGGCCTCATGGCGAGGACCGCCTCCAGCGTCGCCGGGTCCGCGTCGGGCAGGCCCCCCCCGCCATGCACCCCGGCGACGGCCTCCGCGAAGGCCGCGAGCTGGCCGTCGGTGAGCGGGCGGAGGTCGGCGCCGAGGCCGAGCTCGTAGCGGCTCCCGGCGGCCTCGTCCTGGGCGCGGAACACCTGCCAGGGCGTGCCGAGCCCGAGCGCCCGTCGGCAGCGCACGGCGAGGTCGAGCGCGGCGGCGAGGCCGGGCGCGAAGGCGGCGCGGTCTGGCAGCGTGAGCCCGTCGCGGAGCCTCCTGCGGAGCGCGCGGTCGGCCGCGCGTTGCTCGGCCGAGAGGTAGCGGGCGCGGTGGAGGGGGGCGCCGGAGGGGCCCGGGATCACGAGGTGCACGCGCCGGACAAAGTCCAGAAACGCCCCCCGGAGCCCGCCGTCCCCGGCCTCGACGAGGTGGACCGCGAGGGCAAAGGGGTCGTCGGCCTCGACGAGGCGCACCCTCGCGGCCACCCCAAGCGCGGCGAGCGGGCCTCGGGCGGGCTCGTCGTCCTCGCCCGGGCCGTTCAGCCGGGCCAGCACGGCGCGGCGCGAGGGCACCAGGAACGGGCGGTAGAGCGCCAGCCGCCGCCGGTAGTCCGCGTCGTCCTCGCGGGCGGTGACGGTCAGGATCTGGCCGTCGCGCGCGACGATGTCGTCGTCGAACCGGGGCACGCGGAGGTCGGCGCCGTGGCGGTCCAACGCGGCGCCGGAGGCGCCTTCTAGGCGGCGCGACGCGGCGAGGCGCCGCGCCTGGCTGCGGAGGCGCGGCGTCTCCGCGCCCAGGGCGACGAGCATCCGGCCCATCAGCCCCTCCACCAGATGTACCTCGCACACGCCCGTCACGGGCACGTCGGCGCCCGCCCCCCCGGCGGCGCGGCGCGCGCGGAGCCTCAGCGTAAACGGCGCCGCCATCCGGTCGGCCTCCTCCACGTCGGGGCGGTACAGCAGCAGGAACGCCCCGGCCTCGGCGTACGCCTCGAACGTCAGCGGCGCGAGGGGCCGGTCGCCGGCCTCGGCCTCTACGACCAACCGCTCGTCCCCCATCGGCGCCGCCAGCGTGAGCAGCACCGCGGGCTCGCGCGTCCGTTGCGTCACGGCCACGCGCCCCTCGGCGTCGAGGTCGAGCCGGCGCAGGGCGGCCCCGGCCGCGAACGGCCCGGGGAGGTGGGCGGCCATGTGGAGGTGCGAGGCGGCGCCGCGCAGGTCGGGGGAGGCGGCCATGGCTAGACGATGACGAGAGCCGAGGGGTCGTCCACGTAGACGGGGACCTCGTCGGCCTGGAGCGGCACGTTTTCGCCGCAGGGGAAGGCCTCTGGCGCGGCGCCGGCGCCGAGGCGGGCGGCGTCGAAGCTCGGCGGGTAGCGCAGGAGGCGGACGTCGAGGACGTCGGTCACGCCGGGCTCGCTCATGAGCGCCCACACGGCCTCGGAGGCGCGGACGGGCTCGCCGAAGCCCAGCGTCTCGACCGAGCGGCGCAGCCGGTCCATGAGCCGGTCCTTGAGAGCCCGCGCGGCCTCCGAGGCGTTGACCGTCGCGCGGGAGCCCGCCGGCAGAGGCACGCCGCGCACGACGAGCTTGGCCGAGACGCCGACGCCGACCTCGCGGGCCCGCTCGATGCGCGGGAAGATGCTGACCGGCCGGACGTCCTCGACGGCGGACTCGACCGAGGCGCGGAGCCCGTCCGGCCCCGCCCAGATGGCCGCCGGCGTCGGCGCGATGAGGACGGAGAAGTAGTACGGGCTCGCGAGGTCGCGCTCGGTGGCGAAGAGGCGCTCGATAAAGTTGAAGTTGCCAAAGATGGACTGCCGGATGTCGAGCCCGCCGAAGGCGTCGCGGACCTGCACGCGGCGGACGCCCGGCACGAGCGAGACGGCGATCTCGACGGCCTCGACGGTCCACAGCGAGCGCGGCGCGCGGAGCAACAGGGCGCGGTAGCGCTCGTCGGGCCAGAACGCCTCGCCGCCCACCAGAGGCTCGGTGTGCTCGACGGTGACGGGCACCTCGTCGGTCCCGAACAGCGCCGCCACCGCCGGGTCGAGCGGGTGGAAACGGTCGAGCGCCTGGGCCGCGTCGCCCGCGGCGTCGGCGGACGACGGGTCGAGGTTGTGGCCGGGGCCGGGGTGGAAGGCCACGACGGCGGCGTCGCGGTCGGGGCTCGTCGGCGAGAGCGTGACGGTCTCGTCCAGCGCGGCGTGGTGGCCGCCGGGCGAGAGGAGGCGCACCCCGCGCGGCAGCGTCGCGCTGGCGGCGCCCGCGGGGAGGTCCCCCGACAGGACCAGCCGGACGGTCCCGCTCGCCTGCTCCTGGGGGCGCGGCAGGCCCAGCTCCTCGCCCAGCCGCGAGAGCGCCTGGCCAGAGGCCGTGCTCACGAACGAGTCGTCGTAGACGGAGGCGAGGGCGGCCCACGTCCGGGCGTCCTCGAGCGCCGAGACCTCGAGCAGTTTCCGGATGGCGGAGCCGGAGGTGAGGTCGAGGTCGTCGCCGAAGAGGGCACGCGCGAGCGCGAGCTTTTCGGCGATGAGGCGGGCGTACGGCTTGGCGGTGAACCCGGCCTCGGTCAGGCCGTAGGCCCCGCCGCCGGTCGACCGCGTCACGGCGTCGTCGATGGCGAGGACGTCGGCGGTCTCGACGCGGGTGGTCGGGGACTCGGGCATGGCGGGGTGCGGGTCAGGAGGCGGGGGCCCGGACGGGGACCCGAGCGCCAGAAGTCGGGCGTGGGGTCTCGGGCATCAGAGCGCGGGGCGGACGGCGAGCGAGGCCTCGTCGCCGGAGGTCGTTCGGAAAGCGACGCGGACGTCGAGCGTGCGGCCGCCCGCGGGCGGGCGGTCGAAGCCGCCGTCGAGCGTGACGTCGAGGATCTGCGCGACGCGGGCGTCGCGGCGCAGGACCGCGATCACGGCGATGCGGACGCGCTCGCGGATGAGCAGCGGCGTGACCTCGTCGGCGAGGGCGTCGAGGCCGTCGAAGCCGAACTGCGTGTTGAACACGTCGCTGCCGAGGCGCGTCGTGAGGGCGACCTCCAGGTCCTGCGTGAGCGCGGCTAGCCCCTCGACGCGCGCGAAGTCCACGCCAGAGGGCCCCGGGGCCAGGCGGAGGTCGCGCCCGAGCGCCATAAAGCCGGGCACGACGGGCTCGGAGGCGAGCCCGCGGCCGAGGAGTCGGGTGCGGCGGAGCGACTGGCGGTCGGCGTCGGACATGGCTAGAGGGCGGTGAGCTTGGTCTGGCCCGCCGTGGCGGAGATCGGCGGCGGCGGCGGCGCCCCCAGGTTGCCGTTGGTCGTTCCGGCCAGCGTGTCCAGGAACACGGGGGCGCCGCCGATGGTGAGCTTGGAGGCCGCCCCCGTTGTGACTGCAGCGACCAACCTGCACTTCAACGTCCCGGTGTTTGTGTCATCCTGCGTGACACACCCCGAAACCGCCTTGCCCGCCACGCCGCCCTGCGCGAGGACGCGCGCGTTGGCGACCGTCAGCTTCGACTGCCCCTGCGTGCTGACGCTGGCAGGGCCGTGGCCGCAGGTGACGGTGCTTGACTCGGTGAGAACGGCGGGCATAGGAAGGGTTAGCTGACGTCCATCGCGCCCTGGACGGACACGTTGACGTTGTTCGCGCTCATGGTGATGTCGCCGTCACCTGCGTCGAGGGCGATGCTCGTGCCCTGGATCAGGACCGAGCCGTCGGGCTTCATCACGAGGCGGGCGTTGCCGTCGGCGTGCTCGATGGTGACCGAGTCGGCCTCCGGCGTGCGGCCGGGGCGCCCGCCAGCGGCCCCGAGCGCCTCGCGTCCGATCCGGATGGTGAGCTCGCCCACCTCGATGACGCGGTTGCCGCTGGCGTCGGTGAGGTCGTGGGTGACCTTGCCGGCGTAGGCCTCTGGCGTCTTGCCGTCGGCGAGCGAGGAGCGCTCGGCCTCGGGGACTTCGGTGGGCAGGCTCAGCCACCAGTCGCCGGCCTCGGCCCCCGCAGGCCCCTGCCCGGACTCCCACATCGCGCCGAGGGCCACCGAGTCCTCCTCGCGGCCGTTGCGGTGCGCCAGAAGCGCCCGGACGCCGGGGTAGTACGGCAGCACCAGGCCGCAGCGTCCCCACGCGAACGGCGTGAGGTACGGCACTCCGGCGACGGCGTGTGGGTCGGTGCGCTGGATGTCCAGGCGTCGGGCGCCGTGGGCGCGGCCGTCGCCGGGCGCGAGCCCCCGCCAGAGGCCGAGCGTCTGGGCCGGCGGCTCCGCCTCGCCCGTAACCGTGTGGGCGCGCACCTCGCCGGCCTCGGGGAACCGGTGAGCCGAGGCGTGGCGGCGGGCGTGGCGCTGCACGGCCCGCGCGGCCCGGGCCTCGGGCGTCGCGTCGCCGTCGTCGGCCTCCTCGCCTCCGCCGCGGGGCGGCGAGTGGTGGTCCCACCAGTCGCCGGAGGCGCCTCGCACGCCGACGACGGTGGTCACGAAGCCGGTCGTCGTGCCCAGCCTGTGCTCGACGGAGTTGAGGTGGAGGAATACTTGGTTTTTGGAGTCGATCTCGCCCGTGAGGGACGGCAGGAGGCCGCCCGTGAAGTAGTCCGCGACGCCCCCCAGCTTGCCCGGCGCCGCGACCTCGATCTCGGCCTCCGGCGCTCCAAAGCGGACGACGTGGCCGGGCTTGAGGTCGGGCCGCCCCTTGAGCGTGAGGGTGTAGAGCGAGCGCGAGCCTGCGCCGCCGACCGCCTCGCCGTCCTCGCACCGGACCTCGTTGGGGTCTCGGGCCACGCTCCCGCTCTTCTCGACGTGGAGCAGGCCGCCTCTGGCGGTGAGGTCCACGGCCGGCTCCGCGTCGATGTCGCGTCGGCCGATGTGGAGGCGGCCGTCGCGGATGAGGTAGACGGGGCGGCCGTCCATGCCTTGGGCCGGGAGCGAGCCCAGCTTGCGCATCCGCGCGCCCAACGCTGTCAGCACGTCCATGCGGGCTTGCCCGACCTCCGGCGACGCCTCCTCGGGCTCGTGGCCCGTCGGCGGCGGGACGGTCTGCCTGGGGCGGTGCAGCTCGTAGGGCACGCGGTCGCGGACGAGGTTCTCCGCCGCGCCGAACGGGTCGGCGGCGCTCAGGTCGGCGCACACCCGGCCTTTGAGCCGCGAGGCCACGCGCTCCTGCGCCGTGATCTCCGCGACGTACTGCAGGCCGTCGGCGGAGCGCTTCACGTTCTTGACCGCCAGCTCGGCGACCACTCCGTCCTCGGGCGCGCCCTCCTTCGAGACGAGGTCGGGGAGCCCGACCAAGGCGTCGGCGACGCTGATAAAGTAGCCCGCGACCGTGCCGTTCACGTCGCGCCAGTAGAGGTAGAGCCGGGCCACCTCCGCCTCTTTGAGCCGGACGTAGTCGCCTTCGGTTACGCCCCGGACCTTGAAGGTGTACGTCCCCGCTTCCAGCCCGCCGGGCATCGTCGCCTGGAGGTCGGCGTGGTACTGGTCGTCGGTGATCGTGAGGACGGGGTCGCCCGAGACCTCGGCGTCGGGCTCCGCACCGTAGAGCACGAGCGCCCAGCCGGGCACGTTGCCCACCGTCACGTCGTCGGAGGAGTCGAGGAGGGGCAGGCTCATGAGCGGGGGCGGACGCTGAGGGTGGGGGCGAGACGAGCCCGCGCCAGGGGCGCGGACTCCAGCCGGAGGCCCGGGACGAGGCGCGGCAGGAGGTACCGGTTGGGCGGTAGCGGCGCGAACTCGGCCGGGGCCTGCGCCGCCGGGCGCCACGCGAGTCGCAGCCGCGAGCCCACGTCGCCCGGCCCCTGGAGCGTGCCCGCACGGATCGTCCAGCCCAAGAGCGCCAGGTCGAGCACGCCCCCGCCGGAGGCGTCGGGGAGCCGCTGGCGGCGCCCGGCGACGAGCGGCACGACGGCCGTGGTGACGGCGCCGTCGCGGGCGACGAGCCGGAACGGCGGCCGGACCGGCGTCGCCACGGGCGCGTCCGCCAGCGCGAGGTGGGGCGCCCGCTCCCACGCCGCGTCGGAGACGACGCGCCCGGGGGCCGCCTCGCGCCACGTCCTCGCCAGGCCCGAGGGCAGCAGCAGCACGAGCGCCAGGGGCCCCACCTGGACGGCGCTCGGGACGCCCCCGACGAGCCGGCTCTCGACGAGCTCATGGCCCGCCGGTGGGGTCGCTAGCGGCGCCTCGGGCACGAGCTCTCGCAGGACGGCGTGTGGGGTCATGTCAGTTGCCGAGGCCGTCGGTGAGGAGCCCCACGCCGACGCTGCCGACGACGTCGATCAGCTTGCCGAGGCCGCTGGGGCGCGGGAGGTGGTCCAGCGAGAGCGAGACCTCGATGGCGTCTCGCTTGGCCGTGCCGACGCTGAACTGGAGGCTCTTGACGTAGACGTCGGTGCGGACCGTGAGCGCCGTCACGAGGATGAGCCCGGCGACGGCGCCGCCGGTGTAGCCCGCGACGGCGCTGCCCCTAGCGCCGACCTCGGCGAGCGTTTCGAGCGCCGCCTTCCACGCCGCGCGCTCGGCGCCGACGAGGAGCCCGCTGAGCGTGAGCGAGTCGGTGTGCGTGCCGACGACGGCCTTGGCGCCCGTGGAGCCGATGGCGGGGAGGTGGTAGGTCTGCGACAGGCTCATCGCCGTCACGGCCCACAGCGGCACGGTGAACAGGCCCCCGTCCGAGAGGACGGCCGAGGGCACGGTGCCGTAGTTCTGGTAGCTCGCGGTGAGGGCCATGGATGCGAAAGGGGGCCGCTGGCGGCGTGCGCTAGAGCCCGCGCGCGGCGCGGCTCTCGGGCGTGTGGAAGTTGGGGAAGGTGAGTTCTTGCTGAGAGACGCTCCCGTCCGGGGCGGTCTCGGTCCAGCGCACCTCGCGGGACCTCGGGCGGTCCCCGGCGCCCGGCGGGAACACGTCGGTCACGCGCACGGAGACCTCCCCGCCCGCCAGGAGCAGCCGGCCCCAGTGGTTCTCGAGCCGCTTGTAGCTGCTGAGGTTGGTGCCCCAGTTGAAGGCCGAGAGGTTTTCGGGCCCGCCAGAGGCGCCGAAGATGTTGGCGACAAGGTGCGCCGCGTGATCGCCCGTCCCGCTGGAGATGGCGGACTGCGCGCCCTCGTCGCGGTGGGTGCGGACCTCGCCGGGCACGCCGAGCTCGCCCGAGACCTCCACCTCGCGGAAGCCGTCGGGGCGGACCGTCTCGTTGTAGGTGAACTGGTCCGAGATGTCCGGGAGGTCCTCGTTGTCCAGCGCTCGGGTAAAGAGGTTGGGGTCGAGCGGGTCGTCGAGGTCGAGCGTGGGCTCGGCCTCGTGGGGCACGTCCTCTGGCGCGGCGCGCTCGGGGCGCGGGACGTAGAGGTCGCCCGTTTCGGGGTCGTCGGCGTAGGCGTATTCGTCGGCGAGTGCGGCCGTGTCGCCGTGGAGGGGGGCGTCCGGCGGAGGCACGTAGTCCCCGGCGTGGAAACCCTCGATGTCGGTGCGGAGCGCCTCGGTCGCCTCTTCCAAGTCACGGAACCTCTGTTCGAGGTCGAGCCGGTCTTGCCGGAGCTGCACGTCGGTCTTGCCCGCGAGCGTGGCGGGGTTGAGCAGCGACTGGTACGTCGCCTGGATCTCGCCGCGCAGCCGCACGACGGTCTCGATCCGGCCGTCGAGCCGGCTGGCGAACTGCTCCTCGACGGCGTCCAGCGCGTGGACCAGGAAGCGCCGGAGGAAGGCGTCGTAGCGCTCGGGCGGGGGGCCGAACGAGGCGGCCAGCCGCTGGCGGTAGGCCACCAAGCTCGGGGTGGCGTCGACGAGCGTCTGGGGGTTGATCCCCCGGAGCTCTCGCGAGAAGAAACGGTAGCGAGTCAGGGCCACGGCGCTACGGGGATGTGGGAGGTGTCGAGCCGCCCGGGCCCCGCCTCTCTGCGGCGGCCCGGCGCGCGCGCTCGCCGGCGATCGTCTCCTGGGCGCCCCGCATCCCCCCGGCAGGGCCGGAGAGCGCGCTCTCGCGGTGGACGCTCTGGATCACCGGCGTGAGCACCTGCTGGAGCAGCAGGTCCACCACGCGGTCGGTGACGATCTCCTTGGCGAGCTCTTCCAGGAGGTCGCGCTTCATCTGCTCCGCGACGGCGCGTGTAAGGTGGCGCCGCGCGCCCGCAAAGCCCGCCCGCGCGAGCCCGCCCGGACCCAGCCGCGCGGCGCGGCCG
Source organism: uncultured bacterium (assembly GCA_947493945.1). Taxonomy (GTDB): domain Bacteria; phylum Bacteroidota; class Rhodothermia; order Rhodothermales; family Rubricoccaceae; genus Rubrivirga. Next base: position 450,861 of record CANLSR010000002.1, read on the forward strand.
AGGTGGCCGAGCCCCGTCCGCGCCGCCCCCCGCACGCCTTGCCGGGTGGCCGTCCGCACGCCGGCCGAAGCGCCTTTGCCGACGGCCTTGCCCGCTCCGGGCAGGACGGAAAACGCCAGGCCCAGGTAGGCCCCGAACAGCTCGGCTTCGATGTCGGCGTAGGAGGCGACCAGCTCCGGGTCGATCAGGGCGCCGTAGAGCCTCTCGCGCTCCTCCGCCTCGGCCACGTGGTACACCGCCGTGCCGACGCCGACGGCCACCGCCAGGGGCGCGCACACGACGGCGAGGGCCACGAGCCCGGCCACTTCGAGAACCATCCCGAGTTGCTCCCGCCCCTGCTCGACGCCGAAGAGGTGGTTTATCCCCTGGCCGTACGCGTTGTCGCCCCGGAAAAACTCGCCGATGGCCTCGTGCGCGACGAGGTGGATGCCGCCGAGCGCGTAGCGGGAGTACGGGACCGTCCGCGTCGGGACGCTCTCGCGGATGGCGGTGGCGCGGAACGCGAACATGCTTCCGGCCGCCACCTTGCCCTGCATCTCGGCGTTGTGCTCCGCCATCTCGTTCAGGACGGACTCCAGCTCTTCCCGCACGCCCACGCCGGGGTCGCGGAAGTGGTCCATCACCTCGTCCAACTCGACGAACTGCTTGATGAGAGGGTCCACCGCCTCGATCATTCCCCGGTTGGCGACGATGTCCTCCTCGATCTGCGCCAGGGTCCGGTAGCGGCCTCTGCCGTCGGCAATGCGCGGCGTGCCGCCGACCTCGACGACGCGGCCCCGGTCCTCGTGCTGGCCAGGTCCCACGTCGGCGCGGGCTTCGGCCTCCATCATCATCTCCACCAGGTCCCGGGCGGCGTCCGCCCAGGGCGACCCGCTCAGGCCGGGCAAAATGGGAAGCGTGACGGGCGGCGCGACGGCGCCGGAGGCCGGGTGGCCCAGGAGGTCCCGCGCGGCCTTGAGCGCCTCGTAGTCGCGGAGCTCGTCGCGGAGCTCGGTAAGGTCCTCGATCCGTGCCAGGCGCGGCACGACGACCGCCTCGAACTGCTGCGCGTACGGCACGATCACGCTCAGCCGCGCCTGGATGTGGCCTTGCGACGAGCGCAGGAGCTGCATCAGCAGGACGCGGCACGTCTGGACGAAGACGGCCGCGACGGCGCGGTCGAGCGCAGGCGAGAACGCCTTGAAAAGCTGGAGCGCCCACGCCGTCGAGTCGCCGCTCCACGTCCCGCCGATGGCGTCGGCGTGGCGCCCGTAGACCGCGTGGACCGACTGCGCCAGGAGCTTCACGCGCGGCACGAGCCGGGCGAGGTGGCGGAAAAACTGGATCGCCGGGGAGGCCGTCGGCACGAACTGGACGGCGCCGAGGTTGCCGTTCTCGCTCGGGACGGGCTCGGTGAACCCCGCCGTCTGTCCCTCCGAGGTCACCGCGTGCGCGCCCACCTGCGCCGCCCGGCTGGCGATGGCGCGCACGGCGTTGAGGCAGAACCGACCGGCGTGCGCACACGGCCGGATCTCCAGCGTGGCCGCGAGCGCCTCGACCTCGTCGCGGAGCCCTTGGCCGTCCGGGCCGAGGCCGTCGAGCGACGGCTCCGCCTCGAACGCCGAGCAGTCGGCCGCCTCCGTACTCCGGTACTGCGAGGGCGGGTAGAGCGGGCCGCTGGCGCCGCTCCCCGGCCGGGCGGTGCGCACGATGCCCCGCCTGGCGCCCGCCCCGCCGGTGCCGCCTTGCGCCCCTCTTCCGCCGGAGGCCCCTCCCTCGCCAGCGGCTGCGCCGTCGTCCCCGGCGATAGCGCCGGCGTCGTCGCGCGCGTCCTCGTCCTCGTCGCGCTCGGGCCGGAGGACGACCTCAGTGAGCGGCAACAGGTCGGCCTCACCGGTCCAGTGGACGGGCTCCCCGACGGGGAAGTAGCCGACGTACGCGCCCATGCGGAGCTCCAGCAGGTGGGGCCTCGTGGCCGAGAGGCCCCCGAGCCAGGCGGTCCGGATACGCCCCAGGACCTCCTCCAGCGCGGCGTCGAACTCCTCCTGCGAGAGCGCGGCGGGCTTATGAATCTGGCCGACGATGGACTCCGCCCGAGTCTGCACCACCGACGCCGCGTCCTCCGGCGACGCGAACGGGCCGTGGACGCGGAGGGTGGCCGGCGCCGGGGGCGGGATGCCGGAGCGGTCCTCCCACCGGCCCGCGGCCTCGCTGTACCCCGGGCGCCCGATCCCGGGCAGGGCAAAGTCAAAGGTCTCGTGGGAGCCGTCCGACGCGGGCACCTGGATCAGAAAGCCCAGCCCGTCCTGGTAGGCGTAGACGACCCCGAACGGCCCCGTCGTGTCCAGCGGTCCGTACCGCCCGACGGCCTCCAGGGTCCGCTCCATGAGGCGCCCCCGCACCCTGCCGAAGGGGAGCCACAGAACGGCCTCGCGCCGGGCCGCCGGTGGCGGCGCGTCCACCGGCACGGCGACGGCGTCCCCGCCGCCGTCGTAGCTCGGGATCACGTACCGGAGCAGCTCGGGGTGGAAGCGGACGGGGTCGGGGCTCTCGGTCGCCAGCCGCGCCAGGGGCTCCGGGAGTTCTGCGGCGAGGCCCGCCGCGTCCAGCACGCCGGCGGCCTCCGCCAGCGCGGCGAGTTCGTCGTCGAGCCAGGCCTCGACCTCGGCGCGGAGCGCGGACGGGACCTCGCCCAGCCCGTCGCCGGTCCACGCGATCTCGGGCGGGTGCAGCCGTACGCCGACGTAGCCGCCGCGCTCCTCCAGCACGACCTCGCGCGAGGCCCGGAGCGCACGCCCCGCCGCGGCCGAGAGCGCCTCCGCGACGTCCGCGCGCGCCTCTGAGAGCGCACGGGCGTCCGTGCGGATGCGGAGGGGAACGGAGACGCGGACGGGCACGGCTAGTGGCTGGGCGTGGTCAGAGGGCGTCCAGCCCTCGCGTGAACCGGTCGAGGACGGCGGCGACCAGCGCCTCGGGGTCGACGGCCTCGGGCGAGGCGCGGACCTCGATCTCGACCGGGAAGTGGTAGTGGATCACGGCCTGAGCGTCGCTAGCGACGCGCTCGGCCTGGGCCTCGCTGCCGGCGGCCGGGAGCACGAGCTCGCCCTCGTGGACGAGGGCGATGCCCGTCTCGCGCACCCGAGCCGCGCGCCCGCCCGCGCCCGACGGTCCGCGCCTCGGCGGGTCGTTCTCAGCCATGGCCTAGGGCAGCGTGGTGTCCTCCAACTCGCTCGACTTGTAGTCGGCCGTGGCGGCCATGCTGAAGCCGGAGAACGTGGCCGCCGGCGTGCCGGAGACCGTGGCCGGCGTCGGCGTCGCGCTGGTGATGAGGCAGTCGCTGAGGATGATCTGGGCGAACGACCACGAGTCCCCCTCGGCCTCCTGCAGGATCACGTCGAACCGGGAGCCCTCGAGGGCCAGCCGCGTCAGCCGCGCCGCCGAGTCCCCGATGGCCTTGACGGTCATCGAGAAGGTGATGGCCTGCGGCGAGTAGACCACGCCGACGTGGGTCTGCTCGATGGAGTGGAGGGCCTCGGCGCCCAGCGAGAACGAGGGCGAGAACGAGTCGATGGGCGTGACGACCTCGTCGTCCGCGATCACGGTGAGCCGCGAATTCCAGTCGGGCATGAGGGGAGGGGGCTAGAAGGTGGGGGAGAGACGGACGCGGATGCGGTGGACGGCGGGGCCGTACGTGATCGCGACGAGGGCCTCGACCTGGCGGGCCTCGCGGGCCTCGCGGACGACGGCGTTGTCCGTGTCCGTCCGGGCCTCGGTCGGGATCGAGAGGATGTCGAGGACGGGGATCTGGACGGCGAACCCGTCGATCACGGCGTCGCGCTCCAGCGGCCCGAGGATGCCGCGGATGGACCCCTTGAGCCGCATCATCCCCGCCTTGGTGATCCGTGCGTCTCCGACGAGGCCCACCAGCCCCGCCTTTAGGCGGAACTCGATGTCGTCCAGCACGCGCACGAGGTCGACGTAGAGCAGCGGCGCGCCGCCGAACGTCCGCGCCTCGGCAAAGTGGAGCCCCTCGCCGACGACGAGGGCCGGGTCGATGATGGGGTTGATCCCGGCCTCGGAGAGCTCGGTGATCTCTGAGGGGCCGTACTGGCTCTCCAGCGGGATCGAGAGCCCGCGCACGGGCTTCAGCACGAGCGACGCGTGGGGCGGGTAGCCCGCCATGGAGGCCATCGCGGCGACGGCGGGGTCGCCGGTGGCGCCCCTGGCGGCGACGAGGACCATCCGCCCGTCGGAGTTGGCGAGCGCCCCGTAGGCGGCCGTCACGTCTGCGGCGTAGGTGTCGGAGCGCGCCGTCGCCGGGTCCACCATCGCGACGCCGACGCGGCGGAAGCCCCCTGCCGAGACCGACTCGACGTGCTCTTTGAGCGCCGTGAGCCCCGAGGCGGGGCTCCCGTTGGCGGCGGCGCCCACGTCGCTCTCCTCGGCAATCGCCACGAACGTCACGTCGTCGGCCGCGTCGAGCGCCGTGAGCGCGGCGGCGTACTCGGCGCCGGAGGCCCGCACGCCGTAGATCTTGGACGGGCGGGGGTCCTGGAGGAGCGCGACCTCGATGGCGCGCGAGAGCGGCGTCCGGCTCACCGTCCCGTCGGCGTTGACCCGGGCGAAGAGGCTGTGGGCCTGGTCCAGCGTGTCGACGCGGTGGGGCGTGTTCACGGCGGCGGTGCCGCCAGCGGCCCCGTTCGGCGTCGTGCCGACGATGGCGATGACGCCGGGCGAGCGCCGGGCGACCGGGGTCAGTCCGGAGGTGTCGATGACTACCTCTACAAAGGGGTACGCAGCATCGGGCATGGGTAGACGGGCGCACGGCCCGGGCTATGGCTATGGGTTAGGCCGAAACAGGGACGAGGACGATGCCGAGCAGACTGAGCCAGGCCGCGGCCGCCTCGGCGCGGGCGGTGCGCCGGGCGGCGGCACTCCCGGAGCCGCCCCCGGGCCAGTCGTCGTCGTCTAGGACGCTCTCCGGGACGAGCCACAGCGCGAGGAGGCCGTGGCGCCTGGGGAGGCCGGGGTCCGGAGGGGGCGCGGCGCCTCTGGCGCGGAGGTGGTCGAGAGCCTGCCGGCTCTCGTGCAGGAGTCCCGTCAGGGAGAAGCCGACGTCGCGGATGAGCACGAGGGCGGTGATCGGAAGGCGGCGTGGGGAGAGCGGCCCCGTGGGGCTGTCCGAAAACGAAATGCGGAGCGGGACCGTCGCACCGTTCGTCATCGCGTGGAGGAACGAGCCGGCGTCGTCGGCGCCCACGCTCCGGAATAGCGAGTCGAGGTGGGCGTCCCCGACGGCGCCAGGCTGGTCGAGGGTCGCGCGGAGGCGCTCCAGGATGACGGCCCGCCGCGCCGCGTCCAGCGCGGCGGGGTCGTCCGGGAGCGCGCCGAGGTCGGCCACGACGGCGTCGTCTACCCCGCCCACGTCGGGCAAGTCCACCTCCACAGCGGTGACCGTCGCGGTGTCGGCGGAAGCGCGAGCGACGACCGCCCCCTCCCAGAGCGCATCGACGGTCGGGCCTGGGACGGCGAGCCCTCGGAGCTCCATGCGCGCCTCGGTGCGCTCGGCGGTGCCGGAGCGCGCCCAGTGCCCGTCGAGCTCGACGGACCGGCTGAGAGAGCCCCCCAGGTCGACCCGGTCGAACACGCCTGCGAACGGTCCGCTGAGCCCGAGGGAATCGGCGTCGTAGGCCGTTCGGAGCACCCGCTCCAGTTCGCTCGAGCCCAGGAGGGCCGCTCGTTCGTTCGCGTCTGCAAGGCGAACGAGGGTACGATCAGCGAAGTCCACGGGTGGTAAGGTTGGAAGTCATGGGCATCCGGCGGCCGGGCCATGCGCTGGTAACATTCTATTGCACAGGGTGTTACCAACCAAGGGGATGCGGGCTTTTCCACGGCGGCCTTCTCGGGAGGTCTCCAGGGCGGACGCCGCTGGCAACCCCCGACGGCCACTGCCAGCCGTGCGAAGTAGAACTCCCGCGCGCCCGTGCGGGGGACCCCACCGAGCCACGCCAGCGCCTACTTGAGGCCCATCGCCGTCGTGTCGCTGCGTGCTGGAGGTGCGTCTTCGGGGGCCGCAGCGCCGTGACCGCCGCATCACCAGCGCGGAGGCCACCCTCTGGCCCCCGGCCGGGTCTTGTACCTCTCTCCCTGGACCCGGCCGCCCGCTGGTGCTCCCTCGCTGCCGTGGGCGCACCGGGGCCGGACGTTGGAGACCCGCTCCTCGCTCGGCCTCTCCGTAGATCTCGAACTGGTCGAGGCGGCGGCGGTCGGACTGCTGCGGCGGGGGGCTCCGAGGGCTTCGGCTTCCGCCGCGTGGTGGTCCGCTCTGGCGGCCCGGGCGCACGCCCTCGTGCGGTCCGCTCTGGCGGCCCCGAGGATCGCGTCGCTGAGGCCTAGCGGTCGCCCAGGTACGGCAGCTCGACCCAGAACGTCGCCCCGGGCCCCGGCCCGTCGCTCGCGCACCCCGCCGTGCCGCCGTAACCCTCGACGGTTGCCCTGACGATCGCGAGCCCCAGTCCGCTCCCCGGCTTGGCCTGGACCTCGGGCGTGTCGGCGCGGAAGAACCGGTCGAACAGCCGCTCGCACGTGGCGACGTCGAACCCCGCCCCGGTGTCCTCCACCTCCAGCCGGGCCGAGCCTCTGGCGTGCGTCAGACGGACCGACACGGTCCCCCCTTCGGGCGTGTACTTCACCGCGTTCCCACCAGGTTGCTCACGACGTCCGCCAGCGGCCCGTCCGGTCTCCACCGGAACATGGGGGTCCCGTCGACGCTGGGCAAGGGCATGGACGGCACGGCGACAGGCACTGTGTAAATAAGGCCTTGGCTGATGCCTCGGCCCGCGACCTGAGAGGCTTTTGTGCCCACGTGGCCCCTGGCGTCCAGGAGCGCGTAGGACCCAACCCGAAACGCCCCGAGACCGATGAACCACGACCATGCGGATCTTCCGGGACTCAAGCAGGCCGAGCTCCGCGAAGCCGCTCGCGAAGGCCCCCACGGCTCCCACGACGACGGCCGCGAGGGTGCGGTCGAGGCGCACGACGCGCGTGATCGCGCGCACCAGGCCGCCGATCACGCGGCGGTGGTCCACGGCGCCTCCGCCAGCGGCACGGGGGCACGCCGGGATGGACCACTCCCAGATGGACCACGGCGGCGGCGGCCACCACGACCACCACGCGATAATGGTCGAGGACTTCCGGCGCCGCTTCTGGGTCTCCCTCGCGCTCACCGTCCCCGTCCTGGCGCTGAGCCCCATGCTCCAAGGCCGGGCCGGCGTCGAGTGGGCCTTCCCCGGATCGGTCTGGGTGCTCGCCGTGCTGGCGGGCGTCGTCTACGTCTACGGCGGCGAGCCCTTCTTGACCGGCGCCCGCGACGAGCTGGCCGAGCGCCGGCCGGGCATGACGACGCTGGTCGCGCTCGCGATCACCGTCGCCTTCGTCTACTCGGTCGCCGTCGTGCTGGGGCTGGAGGGCAACCTGTTCTTCTGGGAGACCGCCACGCTCGTCGACCTGATGCTCGTCGGCCACTGGGTCGAGATGCGGAGCGTGATGGGCGCCAGCCGGGCGCTCGAGGAGCTGGCGCGCCTGATGCCGGACGAGGCGCACCGGCTGAGCGCCAGCGGCGACGTCGAGGACGTGCCGACGGACCAGCTCCGCCCCGGCGACCGGATCCTGGTCCGGGCGTCCGAGAAGGTCCCCGCCGACGGGACCGTCCTCGACGGGCGGTCGGCCGTCAACCAGGCCGCGCTCACCGGCGAGTCCGTGCCTGTGGAGAAGGGGGAGGGCGAGGAGTTGATCGCGGGCTCGGTCAACGGCTCCGGCTCGCTCACCGTCGAGGTCACCAAGACCGGCGCCGACGCCTACCTCAACCAGGTCGTGACCCTCGTCCGCGAGGCCCAGGCCTCGAAGTCGAAGACCCAGGACCTCGCCAACCGCGCCGCGTTCTACCTCACCGTCACCGCGATCTCGGTCGGCGTGATCACGTTCCTGGCGTGGTGGCTCGCCACGGCCGAGCCGCTCGCGTTCGCCATCGAGCGGGCGGTGACGGTCATGGTCATCGCGTGCCCGCACGCGCTGGGGCTGGCGATCCCTCTGGTCGTCGCCGTCTCGACGTCGACCTCGGCCCGCCACGGGCTCCTGATCCGCGACCGGGCAGCGTTCGAGCGCGCGCGCGACCTCGACACGCTCGTCTTCGACAAGACGGGCACGCTGACCGAGGGCCGGTTCGGCGTGACCGAGGTGCTCCCGGCCGAGGGCGTCTCCGCCGACGACCTGCTGGCGCTGGCGGCGGCCGTCGAGGGCGGCAGCGAGCACCCCATCGCCGCCGGCGTCGTCCGCTCGGCCCAGGACCGCGGGCTGGCGCCCCCGGCCGTCGCCGACTTCGAGGCCGTCACCGGCAAGGGCGTCCGCGCCACCGTGGACGGCCGGACGGTCCAGGTTCTCAGCCCCGGCGCCGCCGAGGCCGCGGCCGTCCGCTTCCCCGACACGCTCCGCCAGCGGGCCGACGTGCTCGGCCGCGAGGGCCAGACGGTCGTCTACGTGGTCGGGGGCGAGGGGCCCCGCCCACTCGGCGCCCTCGCCCTCGCCGACGTCGTCCGCCCCGAGTCGCGCGAGGCCATCGACCGGCTCCACGAGCTCGGCCTGGCGGCCGTCATGCTGACCGGCGACAAGCGGGAGGTCGCCGACCACGTCGCCCGCCAGCTGGGCATCGACCGGGTCATCGCCGAGGTGCTGCCGGACCAGAAGAGCGCCGAGATCCAGAGGCTCCAGGCCGAGGGCCACGTCGTGGCCATGACCGGCGACGGCGTCAACGACGCGCCCGCGCTGGCCACCGCCGACGTGGGGCTGGCGGTGGGCGCCGGCACGGACGTGGCGGTCGAGACGGCCGACGTGGTCCTGGTCGAGTCCGACCCGCGCGCGGTCGTCCGCGTGATCGCGCTCGCGCGGGCGACGTACCGCAAGATGGTCCAGAACCTGTGGTGGGCGGCGGGCTACAACGTCGTCGCGATCCCGCTGGCGGCGGGTGTGCTCGCGCCGTGGGGCGTGGTGCTGAGCCCGGCCGTCGGCGCGGTGCTCATGAGCTTGTCGACGGTCGTGGTGGCCGTCAACGCCCGCCGTCTCACCGTCGAGTAGCCCGTGCGGCGAGGCCCGGGCGCGTAGAGATGAGGCCCCGCGCGGGCGTACGGCGCGGGGCACATCGCGGTCCCCGCGGCCTCCGTGCGGCCCTGTGAGCCGGCTCCCTGTGATTTCAGGCTCGCTTCTCAACTGGCCCACGCCCCGACCGTTGACCCCCACACGCCTCGCCTCCCGGTCCTCCGTGACCTCTCGGACGGCGGGGCCCTACTCTCATCACAGGCCCGCTCGGGTCCGTCCCCCTCTATGAAAGCACTCGCTCTCCCCCTCCTCGCCGCGCTCGTCGCCGCGCCCGCCCTGTCCGGCTGCGACTCCAACGACGACAACGAGGACAACTTCACCGTCCAGTTTGCCGCCCTCAACGGCAGCGGCGTCACCGGCACCGCCGAGCTGACGATGGACGACGACGACTTCACCGTCGAGATCGACGGCGAGGACCTCGACGCTACCGCCCACCCCCAGCACATCCACGGCGCCCCCGGCGGCACCGTGACGGCCCAGGCCGTGTGCCCGACGATGGCCGACGACGCCAACTCTGACGGCTTCGTCGACGTTCTCGAAGGGCTCCCGCGCTACGGCTCGATCCTGCTCCCGCTCGACGACGACATCTCGACGCAGGCGCAGAACGTCCCCGGCTTCCCGACCGGCACGTCGATCGACTACTCGGAGTCCACGACGATGGCCGCCCTCCGGGCCGCGCTGGTCAAGGACGACGACAACGGGGACGACCCCATCGGCACGCTGGGCGCCGACGGCACCATCGACCTCGACAACTACGTCATCGTGATCCACGGCACGACGGACACGCTCCCGGCCACGGTCGGCACGCTCCCGGGCCTCCCGGCAGCGGCCACGCTCCCGGTCGCCTGCGGGCGGATCGTCCGGAGCTAGCCTCCCGTCTCGGTTCGAGTCCCGTGCGCCCGGCCCTCACCGCAGGGGCCGGGCGCACGCCGTCGTGCCCGGCTGGCGGTCTCCGCGGGACGCGCCGCCCTCCGGGCCCGCCGACCTCTGCAGCCGCCGCCAGCGGGGCGAGGGCGCGAGCCCGCACGCCGCACCGGGGCGGGCCTGACCTGTTGCCCGTGGTCCCCGCACGGGGCCGCGGCGTGCCACCTGTGAACCATTTCAGGTCGTAGGCCGAACGGCCCAGCCCCTCGTTCGTCACTACCTGGCCCACCGGGCCCCCTTCCCACAACCCCCACACCCCCATGCGGACCCAGGACATCCTCTCCAAGCACCCCAACCCGTCCAAGCCGCTCGACCAGATCGTCGCGCTCGTCAACAGCGCCTCCGCCTGCGAGCAGTGCTGCACGGCCTGCGCCGACGCCTGCCTCGACGAGGATGGCGACATGGACCTCCGACGGTGCATCCGGACCAACCTCGACTGCGCCGACATCTGTGCCACGACCGGCCGCGCGCTCTCGCGCCAGACCCAGCCGAACAACGGGGTCCTGCGCGCCCAGCTCGAGGCCTGCCGCGTCGCCTGCGACGCCTGCGCCGACGAGTGCTCCAAGCACGCCGACATGCACGACCACTGCCGCGTCTGCATGGAGTGCTGCCGCGAGTGCTCCCAAGCGTGCCAGACGCTCCTGGACGCCATGCCCCGGGGCGCGGCCGCCTAAGCGAGGCGCTCTTTGCCGTCGGGCGTCCCGGCGCTGCCGACCTCCTAGCGGCCGACCTCGGCCGAGTCGTCCCAGCTCCGGGGAATTCCGGCCCCGACCTCGAGTTGGAGCGGGGGGCGGTCGCGGGCGCTCGACCGTGGTGCCGGCCTACCTGCCCGCGGCCACGCCCCGATCGGCCAACGCCTGCCGCGCGGCCGCCCGCCCGGTCGCCAGGCAGCCTGTGATCAGCCAGCCGCCCGTCGGGGCCTCCCAGTCGAGCATCTCGCCGGCGGCGTAGACCGACGGCCTCCCCGCCAACCGGAACCCGTCCAGCGCGTCGAACCGGAGCCCGCCGGCCGTCGAGATCGCCTCGTCGATTGGCAGCACGCCCGCGTGGCGCACCGGGAGCGCCTTGACGGTGCGAGACACGTCCGCGCCGAACGGCCGGCCGAACTCGTTGAGGAGCGCCGCGCGCGCGCCGTCGAGGCGCAGGGCCTTGCGCAGGCGGGTCGCGAGGCTCGGCTTCGGACCCTGCCGTGCCAAGCGCTCGGCGACGACGGCGTGGGACAGGTCGGGCAGCAGGTCGGCCACGAGGGGCGCCCCGTCCCGGACGGCCGCGCTGACGGCGTAGATGCCGCCGCCTTCGAGCCCTTTGGCCGTGACCACCGCCTCGCCCCGGCTGGCCAGGTCTCCGGCGTAGAACGCGAGCCCCTTGAGCGGCGCGCCGTGCCAGCGCGCCATGTGCGCCGACCAGTCCACCCGGAGCCCGACGTTGGCCGCCCGGAACGGGGCCACCGACCCCGGCATCTGTGCCGCCCACTCGCCGTCGGAGCCCAGCCGCCGCCAGCTGGCGCCGCCCGTGGCCAGGACGGTGACGTCGGCGTCTACGTCCTGCGGCCCCCCGGGCGTGTCGAACACGGCCCGCCCGTCGCGCCAGCCCTCCCACCGCCACCGCGTCCGGAGGTCCACCCCGAGCCCGTCCAGCCGGCCCAACCACGCGCGCAGCAGCGGCGACGCCTTCATCGCGACGGGGAACACGCGGCCCGTCGACCCGACGAACAGCTCCTGGCCCAGGCCCGCGGCCCACCGCGTGACGTCGTCGGGGCCGAACTCGGAGAGCGCACGGGCGAAGGCCGGCGGCACGTCGCCGTACCCCGCGTCGACGGGGTCACCGACCTTCGTGAGGTTCAGGCCGGACTTGCCCGCCATCAGGAGTTTCCGGGCCGGCGACGGCATCTGGTCGGCGACGACGACCGAGAGGCCGGCCCCGGCGAGCACCTCGGCGGCCATCAGGCCCGCCGGACCGGCCCCGACGACGAGCGCCCGGCCGTCCCAGGGCGCACCTGGGCCGGGGCGCCTCGGCCCAGACACGCTCACGCCCGGCCCGGCCTGCGTGTCGGCTCGGTGGACTCTCATGGAGAGAGGAGACCGACACCGGTAGCCCTGGTGGCATTCCGGACGGGGACGGACAGGGGGGCGACGTGTGTCTTCATGGCGGGCGTCGGCGACAAGGCAGGGTACGGCGCCGTCTCGACGGTGGCCAGAACGGGGGTGACCGCTGGTTCGCCGTCTGCGCCTCGGCCCTTTTGTAGATCTGGAAACGTCCGTTGGGGAGTCCCGACGTCTGGGCTGGCTGGGCGCCCACCGGTCGTGAGCGCTACCGTACAATCCCGTTCCATTGGTCGCGGTAGGACGAGCGCCGGCGGCCGCGGATGCCGCGGCGTTGTACTGGGGCCGCCGGGTCGCCGCCTAGCCGGCCACCGTCATACGCCCCCGCCCTCGGCCGCCGCCACCTCCGCGAGGGAGGCCCGGAGGTCGTCGAGCTTGACCGGCTTCGTGAGGTAGGCGTCGGCGCCGGCGTCGAGGCACGCCTCGCGGTCGCCGCGCATGGCGTTGGCCGTGAGCGCGACGACGCGGGGCTGGGGGACGTCGGCGGCCCGGATCTGGCGGGTCGCCTCGAGCCCGTCGAGCTCCGGCATCTGGACGTCCATGAGCACGAGGTCGTACGGGCGGCCGTGCGCGGCCCGGGCGCGGACGGCGGCGACGGCCTCGGCCCCGTCCGCCGCCACGTCGGCCCCGTGGCCCAGCCGTTCGAGGATGCGGAGGGCCACCTTCTGGTTGACCACGTTGTCCTCGGCGAGCAGGATCGCGAGGCCGCCCCCCGACCCGTCCCGCGTGGCCTCGGTTGCCGGCGGCGGGGGCGGGGCGACCGCGCCGCGCTCCGCGAACGCCCCGACGAGGACGTCGTAGAGGAGGGCCGGTTTGGTCGGCTTGTAGAGGACGGCCGCGACGCCGGCGGCCTCGGCCCGCCCGCGGAGCGCGGCGTCGCGGGCCACCGACGTGAGCAGGACCATCAGCGGCGGCGGGGCGGCCCCGGCCCCGAGCGCGGCGGCCACGCCGAGCCCGTCGAGGTCCGGCATCTGCATGTCGAGGAGGACGAGGTCGTACGGGTCCGCCCCGTCGGCGGCGGTGCCCACGGCGGCGACGGCCTCGGCGCCAGACGCGACGGCGTCGGCGCGCATCCCCCACCGCGCGGCCAGCTGCGTGAGGACCTCGCGGTTGACCGCGTGGTCGTCCACCACCAGCGCGCGGCGGCCGGCGAGCGCCGGCTGCTCAGGCCGGAGGAACACCCGGCGCTCCGATGGGGCCACGGTCGCGTCGACCGTGAACGAGAACGTGGACCCGACGCCGGGCTCCGACTCGGCCACGACCTCCCCGCCCATCAGCCCGACGAGCCGCTTCGAGATCGCCAGGCCCAGCCCGGTCCCCCCGAACCGCCGCGTCGTCGAGGCGTCGGCCTGGGTGAAGCTCCCGAACACGTGGTCCAGCTTGTCGGCGGCGATCCCGATCCCGGTGTCCTCGACGGCCACGCCGAGCACGGTCCGCCCGCCGGCCTCGACGTCGGGCGGGGAGGCCGAGACGCGGACGCAGACGGAGCCCTCGGCCGTGAACTTGACCGCGTTCGAGAGCAGGTTCACCAGCACCTGCCGCACCCGGCTCGCGTCGCCGACGACGGAGACCGGCACGCCGTCCCCGACGACGTAGGCGAGCTCGACGCCCTTCGCGGCCGCCGGCTGCGCGACGAGGTCCAGCGCGTCCTCGACCGTCTGGCGGACGTCGAAGGGGTGGGCCTCGAGGTTGAGGTGGCCGGCCTCGATCTTCGAGAAGTCGAGGATGTCGTTGACGAGCGTGAGGAGCGCGTCGCCGCTCGTGCGCACGGTCTCGACGAACTCGCGCTGCTCGGCGTCGAGCGCCGTGTCGAGCAGGAGCGACGTCATCCCGATCACGCCGTTCATGGGCGTGCGGATCTCGTGGCTCATGTTGGCCAGGAACTCGGACTTCGCCTGGGCCGACGCCTCCGCCTGCTCGCGGGCCTCGACGAGCTCGGCCTCCCTGCTCCCGAAGTCCCGGGAGGTCTGGGCGAGCAGGCTGCTCAACGACCGGTTCTCCCGGGCCAGGTGGGCCGCCCGGAACGCCTCGCGGGCCGCCTCGCGCTCGGCGGTCCGGACGAGGTCGAGCGCCTGGGCCCGCGCCTCGGCGTCGGGCACGGCCGCCCCGACGAGGTCGGCGAGCGCCTGGAGCGGGGGGGCGCTCACGGCGAGGCCCGCTCGCGGAGGGCCACGACCGTGCACGTCTCGTTGTGGAAGTCGCTCGCGCCGGCGGCCGCCGCTCCGAACTCGCCGTAAGAGAAGTAGCCAGCCAGCGGCGCGCCCCACAGCCCGTGCAGGCCGGCCACCTCGTCCTCGACCATGGGGCCGAGCGCCGTGTAGCGGGCCGCGCACGAGATGAGGAGGACGGCGTCGGGGTCGGGCAGCCGCTCGCGGAGCGCCCCGGCCTCCTCGACCACGCGGTCGACGACGTCGAGCGAGGGCGGGATGCAGAACTGGACGGCGGCCCCCTCGGGCACGGCGCCCGCGAAGACGAGCCCGCCCGTTTCCGGATCGGAGAGGAACGGGGCGCGGACGACGGCCGTCCCGTCGGCGCGCCGCACGCTGAGCGGGTACTGCACGCCGAGCTCCACGACGATCTGGGCCCCGCCGCCGTGGAGGTCTCCGAGGTCGAAGTACCGGCCGTAGACGTCGAGCACGGGCTCGCCGTCGAGGGCGTAGACGACGTTGCCGTCCGACCGCGTCACCGTCTTCTCGACGCCGACGGCCTGCCACCCGTTCGTCGCCGTGCCCTCGACGTGGTACCGGTCGCCGTCGAGGACGAGCCCGGCGACGCCGTCGTCGAGGGCTCCGTCGGCCGTGAACACGAGGGTCTCGACCATGCGGAGGTCGTCGCCGGCGAGCCCGCCGAAGAGCGGGAGCGGGCGACCTGCTCCGGCCTCCACGCCGCGCACAACGGCGTCGCCGTCGGTCCGGACGCCGGACGCGAAGGCGAGCACGACGGGCCGCTCGAACCGCGCCGTGGCAGCCCGGCCAAGGCGCCCGGCCACGGTCTCCGTCGTCTCGCCGTCCGCCCGCCGCCCTGCCCACACCGCGAAGGACTCGGGGGCCGCCTCCCACAGCATGACCGTGCACGCCCCGACGAGCACGGAAGCGTCGGCGATCTCGCCGGCCGTCGTCGCCCCGACCACGGCCAGGCCGCGTTCGCCGAGCGCGGCGGCAAGCGCGGGGATGTCGTGGTCGGGCGCGCAGAACGCGAGGGCCAGGGTCGGCCGGAGCCCGGCGGCCACGGCGTGGTCGACTTCTGAGAGGGCGGAGGCCACGTCGGACCCCGTGCACACGCGGGTGGTCATGGGTCGGAGGAGGGTGGGGGTTTGAGGGTTCCGCTCTTGTTATCAGCCTCCTCCGGGCCGCCCTTAACAATATCCGGGCTGCGCGAGCGCGGCCAGTACAGAGGCTCGCGCGGCTGAGCGAGAAGGGGAGGCCGATGCTGCGCAAGGTGCTCGTTGCGGATGCCCGCAGCAGGCGGGCTTCCCGGTCCTCCGGGGCGACAGGCTCTTGGAGACGCTGGCGCCCACGGTCCCGGCTCCTAAAGCAACGGCGCTGCTCGCCCGCTAAGGTCAGAGCCGGCCCACCGTGCCCCCGTTGGCCGCGGGCCCCGAGTGTGCTACGCGGTGCGTGAACCCGCCTTCCACGACTTCGACGGTGGCGTGGAGTCGCAAGCCGCCGCGCGTGAGGTGCAGCCCGCTCTCGCTCCGAACCCCGAGCCGACGGAGTGCCGCGCCTGCGAGGACCTGAGCCGCCCGCTGTCCCTCTGCCCGATACGGGACTGTGACGGCCTGGACAGGGAAGGGGCGCTCCGCACCCGACAGGTAGGTGAGGGGGGACCTCGCACGGAGTCCGGACGGGACGGTCGCGGCGCCGGGAGCTGGCGGCCACCTCCAGCACGTGACGGACTCCGCGACCGGCAAGCGAGGGCTATCGACTCGACGGCGTTCCGTGCTCGCGGTCGCCCCCGTCTCCGCTCTCGGTGCTGGTGACGGTTTGGAGGAGTTCGCCATCGTCCCCGCCCTGTCCACCCTCTTCCAACACCGTGAGCCGGACGAGGCCGGGCTCGGAGCCCGGCCCGAGCACGAACGGTCCCAGACCGGGCCCGCCGTCATCGAGCGATTCGTCCAGCGTCCGCTCCGACCACGTCGGCGCCGGGAGGCCGAAAAAGCGGTGGAGCTGGCCGAGGGTCGACGTGGCGGGGAACTCGACGGCGAGGCCGGGGGCCAGCGGAGGCGTCGCGGCGTCCGGGTCGAACAGCCGGTCCACGAGCGGCTGGAGCTCCGACCGCACGGCGACGAACACGTGGTCTCCAGGGCGGAGTTCCGTCGGGCCCCGTGGCACGACGATGTGGCCGTCGCGGACGACGAGCGTGACGGCGGCCCCGTCCGGCAGCGCGAGGTCGCGGAGCGCCTGCCCGGCCACGCGCGCCGACGGCGCCACGGTGTAGTCGACGACGTCGCCGTCGAGCTCGCGGAGCGCGTGGAGCTCGACGCGGACCGGCGGCTGGGGGGGCGCCGGGCGCCCGATCCCCAGCCACCGAGCCGCGGCCGAGAGCGACCACCCCTGCGCCAGCGCGGACACCAGGACGACGAAGAACACGACGTCGAACAGGAGCTCGGCGCCGGGGACGCCCGCCAGCAGTGGGAACGTGGCGAGCGTGATGGGGACGGCCCCCTTGAGCCCGCCCCACGAGAGGAAGGCCACGTCGCGCGCGCCGAACCCGAACGGGACCACCGACGCGGCGACCGCCAGCGGCCGCGCGACGAACACCAGCACGAGCGCGATCAGCAGACCCTCGGGCGCGACCTCCAAGAGCCGGCTCGGGAAGCTGAGCAGGCCCAGCAGAATGAACAGGGCGATCTGGGCCAGCCACGCCGTCGCGTCGAGGACGAGGAGCGTGCCGCGGCGGAACACGAGCCGGCCGTTGCCGAGCACGATCCCCGAGAGGTAGACGGCGAGGAACCCGCTGCCGCCGAGCACGGCCGCGCCCCCGAAGGCGACGAGCCCGAAGGCGACCGCGAGCACGGGGTAGAGCCCCGGCGCGTCGAGCCCCGCGCGCCCGACCACCCACGAGGCCAGGCGGCCCACCCCGGCCCCGACCATGGCGCCGACGCCGAACTGGAGCACGAACAGCATGGCGAGCGACCCTGCCGAGTCTGCGGTGCCCGCCGCAAGGCCGGTGAGCGCGACCGTGAGGAAGAGCGCCATCGGGTCGTTCGAGCCGCTCTCGACCTCGAGCGTGGCCCCGAGCCGGTCGGGCAGCCGGAGCCCGCTCGACCGTAGGACGGAGAACACGGCCGCGGCGTCCGTCGAGCCGACGATGCCGCCCAAGAGCATCCCGTGCAGGAGCGGGATCCCGAGCACCCAGGCTGCCGCTAGGCCCGTCAGCCCGGCCGTCAGCGCGACGCCGACGGTCGAGAGCGCCAGCGCCGGGCGCCACGCCGTGCGGACCGACGCGAGCGGGGTCTGGAGTCCGCCGTTGAACAGGATGAGCGCGAGGGCGACCGTGCCAACGGCGCTGGCGAGCGCGTAGTCCTCGAAGGCCACGCGGCCCAGGCCCTCGGACCCCGCCGCCATCCCCACGCCCATGAACAGGACGAGGACGGGCAGGCCGAGGCGCGACGAGAGGCGGCTCGACGCGACGCCGAGGGCGACGAGCGCTCCGACGAGGAGCATCCCGGCGGCGACGGACGTCATAGGGTACGGGGTGGAGGTGCGCAGACTGGTCCCCCCGTACGCTCTCGCCCCGGCGATGTCTCCCCTCGCCGCCCGCCCGTCGCCTCTCTGGCCGTCGTGGGGCCCTGCCAGACGCCCCCGACCGACTCCGCGGCGGGGTCTCTGGACCTCGCGTTCCACCCGAACCGCCCGTGGGGCCACGCCTGACAATCCGCCGGACGGCTGCCCTCCTCGACGCCCTCGGCACGGTCGTGTGGTGCGGGCCCGGCCGGTCCGACGCGCCGACGCCCTCACCGTCGCCGACTGGGTGCCGGTGGGGGCGGTCTCCCCCGCGGCCAGTGTCGCCAGCTCGACGAGTCCCCGGCCGACTGGCGGGCCGTACTCCGGCCCGTCCCCGACTACGGCCTGCCAATCGGCCGGCCGCGCGGACCGGACACGTCGTCGCGTGGAGCACGGGCTCGTCGGGGCGAAGAGTTCGTCGGCGTCGGGCGCTCAGGCAAGGACGAGCGTGGCGGGGGACTCGGCAGCCAGTCCGTCGCTCGCAGGGCTCGCAGAGGGCCCGACGCGGTAGAGCCCGACGCCCCCCGTGCGTCCCCTCAGCCCGACCTCCCCGACCGGCTCAGCCTCGACCCCGCCCGGCAGCGCCGCCAGCCCCAGCGCCGCCTCCGAGACGAGCAGCCGCGCCCCGAGCGCGTGGGACTGCCCCTCGGTCCGGGCCGCCACGTTGACCGCGTCGCCGGTGTGGACGAGGTCCTTTTTGAGCGTCCCCACCTCGGCCGTGACGACCCCGCCCGCGTGGAGCCCCGCCTTGTAGACCGGGACCTCGCCGTACGACTGGCGGTAGTGGCCGGTCCGGCGCGCGACGGCGTCGTCGAGCAGGAACAGCGTCTCGGCCGGGTGCCGCGCCAGCCGCCCGCCCGTTACGCGCCACGTCACCACGACCTCGTCGCCGACGTACTGGGTTATCCGCCCGCCCGTCGCCAAGACGGGCCCGGCGACGTCGGCGAAAAAGTCGTTCTTGAACGCGTGGTACGCGGCGGGGCCGAGCCGCTGGGCGAGCCCGGTCGAGTCGGTGAGGTCGAGGAACAGGAACGCCCGCTCCTCGCGGACCGGGACGCGGTACCGGTCGAGCACGAGGGCCGACAACGTGCCCGGCCCCAGGACGAGCCGGACCTGGCGGGCCCCGTTGACGATCACGCTCGCGAGCGCCACCAGGCCCAGGACGACGGCGTTGCTCCCCGACGTCGCGAAGTCCCGGAAGGCGTCGCCGGCGTAGGCCTGCCAGACGTCGCCCTGTGCGGCCCCGCGAGGGCCGAGCCCGAACGTGACGGTCAGGACGGCGGCCGTCACGCCGACGTAGAACGCCGTCCTCAGCGTGATCGCGGGGACCGGCGCCAGCCGCAGGCCGCGGCGCGGGAAGTACGAGAGCTCGAGCCACGCGCTCGCCAGCCCGAGCGCGACGTTGACGATGTCGCTTGACGCGTCGAAGACGGTGGCGGCGACGGCGAACGAGATGGCCGTCCAGGCCACCACGAACCCGGCCGCGGCCCGGACCGTCCAGGCGAGCGGGTGGCGGAGCGGCAGGGTCATGTCGAGGGGGCTACGGAGTGGTCGGGGTCCAGGGCTAACGGCGGGGCGGTGCAGGGCGGCGCGGCTGCGACCTCCGCCATGTGCGGTAGGCCTCGACCTGACTCCCGGTCAAGGATGGCGGCGGCCACGGCGCCCGAGTGCGACTACCAGCCGACGTTGCCCCAGTACCTCGTGACCCGTGGGCACCTCTCGGACGCCCAGCTCGAAACCGTCTGCCGGGCTGGCGGCGCGCACGGGGAGCATCTGCCCGGTGAGGGCGGTGAGTCGGGGCCACGCCAGGGGTTCTTCCTGGGCGATGGAACGGGCGTGGGGAGGCGCGCCAGCAGCCACGTATGCTCGCGGCACTTTCCGTCGGTGGCCGGACGTTGAGTGCTGTCGCCTCCGCTCAGGCGTGGTGAGCAGGTGCACCACGTGCTCCATCCACGGCGTCCCCCGTAGCGCGGTCACCGCCCCGGCGACGACGGCGACGAGGCCCGCGAGCCAACTCAGCCCGGCGCGCCACCGCGACCGGAGAAGCGACCCGAACGTGACGACGGCGAACAGCGCCGGGACGGTGGCCAGACCGAAGGCGGCCATCGTGGGCGCGCCGCCGAGCGCCGAGCCCGAGGCGACGGCCATCGCGAGCGCGGCGTAGACCAGCCCGCACGGGAGGAAGCCGTTGAGGAAGCCGAGCGCGAGCGTCGAGCCCGGACTCCGGCGGCGCATGAAAAACGCCACCGCGGCGCGGAAGCCGGGGAGCCGGGCGAGCGCGCCGCCGCCCTCCAGCCACCGCGCGTTGCGAAGGAGGCCGATCCCCATCCCGATGAGCACCACCCCGAGCACGATGCTCAGCGTGTCCTGCATGCCGGCGAAGAGGCCGCCGAGCCCGGCGCCGAGTGTGCCTGCAATGGCCCCCAAGAGGGCGTAGGCCCCAGTCTTGCCACTGTAGTAGAGTGCCTGGCGAAGGTGGAGCTGCGCCACCGAGGGGCGGTCCTGCGCCAGCAGCAGCACGAGCGGTCCGCACATCCCCACGCAGTGGAGGCTGCCGGCGAAGCCGAACACGAAGGCGGCAGCGAGGGCGGCGGCGGTCATCGAGTTGCGCGGGGTGGGGGGGAGTGGGCAGACACGTGGGCGCCGAGACGGACCGCGTTCCAGGTCACGAACGCGCTGGAGAGCGCCATCACGACCACGGCGACCAGTGGGTGCAGCAGTCCGGCCACGGCCAGCGCCAGCCCGATGGCGTTGTAGGCGAACGTCCAGACCAGGTTCTGCCGGATCGTCCGCTGCGACTGGCGGGCGAGCCGGACGAGCCACGCCAGGCCCCGGAGGTCGGCGTCGTAGAGCGTCACGTCGGCGGCCTCGACGGCGAGGGCCGCCCCGTGCGCCAGCGCCACGCCGACGTCGGCGGCGGCGAGCGCGGCGGCATCGTTGATGCCGTCGCCGACCATGGCGACCGGGCCGTGGGCGGCGCGGAGCGCGTCCACGCGGGAGAGCTTGGCCTCGGGCGAGACGCCGCCCTGGAACGGCACGCCCAGGCGCTCGGCGAGCGCGCGCGTGGCTTGCGGCCGGTCGCCCGAGAGCACCTCGACGGTGAGCCCCAGGGCGCGCAGGTCCGCGACGGTGGCCCCGGCGTGCGCCACGGGCTGCTCGGCCACCGCCAGCACGGCGACGGGGTGCTCGTCCACGGCTAGGAACAGCGCCCGGCCTCCCCCCGCTTCGACCGACCGAGCCTCGTCGAGGAAGAGGGAGGCATCGAGCGCGCCGTCCAGCACGCCGGCGTTCCCCACCGCCACCGTGCGGAGGAGCCCTCCATCGCACACCCGCCCGCGCACCCCGGCGCCGGGCACGACGTGGGCCTCGATCACGTTGGGCAGGAGCAGCCTCCGGGCCTCAGCTTCGGCGCGGACGGCCCAGGCGAGCGGATGCCGCACGCCCCCCTCCACGGCTGCGGCGAGGGCGAGCAGCCGGTCGTGCTCCGCTTGGTCCTCGGAGCCCGGCTCCGCCAGCACGGGCCACCCCGCCGCCTGCCCGTCCCCACTGGCGGAGCCGCTGGTGGAGCGGTGGGCGACGGCGAGTGTCGGCACGTCGGCCCCCCGTCCGCCGGGCACGATCATGCGCACCGACCCCGCCGCCGTCGCGGTGAGCGTGCCGGTCTTGTCGAGCGCGACGGCGCGCACGTCGCCGAGGTCGAGCAGCGCCTGCCCCGAGCGGACCAGGAGGCCCCGCCGGGCCGCGGTCCCGAGCGCGACGTGGAGCACGAGCGGCACCGCCAGCCCGAGCGCGCACGGGCACGCGATGAGGACGACCGAGAGCGAGGCGTAGAGCGCCCGCTCGAACCCGGCCACCACGAACCACCCCGCGAACGTGACGAGGGCCAGGCCGACCACGGCGGGGACGAGCCAGCGGAGGACCCGGTCGGTCGTCTGCACGATCCGAGCCGGTCGGGCGAGAGCGTCGTGCATCTGCTGCTCCACGCGCGCCAGCCGGCGCGCCGCGCCGGCAGCCGTGACCCGGACGACGAGCGCGCCGTCGAGGCTGGCGGTGCCCGCGAAGACCGACGCGCCGCGCTGCTTCGCGGCCGGCGCGCTCTCGCCCGTCAGCCGGGACTCGTCCACGAACCCCCGGCCCTGAACGACTTGGCCGTCGACCGGGAGCACGTCGCCGGCGCGGACCCGGACGACGTCGCCCACGCGGAGGTGGTCGGGGGGGACCGGGCCGGGATCAGGGCTCAGCCGGTCGACGGGCGTCGTCGGCACGTCCAAGAGGTGCTGGAGCACGCGCGTGGTCTGGCCCCGCGTCCGGGCGTCGAGATAGCGGCCGAGCGTGTAGAGCGCGAGCAGCATCGTGGCCGTTTCGAGGTAGACCGGGCCGGTCCCGCGCGCGAACGAGACGGCGCTGGCGGCGACGGCGCTCGTCGTGCCGAGCGCGAAGAGGACCTCGAGCGTGAGCCGGCCGCGCCCGAGATCCCCCAAGGCGGTCCTCAGCACGGGCGGGCCGAGCAGGGCGAGCGCCGGGACCGCCGCCAGCAGGAGCACCCAGTGCGCCCCGTCCACGTCGCTCCGGAGCGCGCGCACCGCGCCGAAGCCGTAGCCCGACGAGATGGCGACGGAGAGGACCATCGTGAAGCCCGCCAGCAGCGCGCCGGCGAAGAGGCGGTAGAGGAGCGCCTGCTCCTCCGGCGACCGCGTCTCGGCGTCTTCGCTCCCGAGCACCTCGGCCACCATCCGGCACCCGGTGCAGCAGTAGGCCGCGCCGTCGCCGCCGGGCACGCCCCGGCCCGGCACGGGCAGGTCGCAGTGGGCGCAGCGGGTCACGGGAGTCAGTCGGCGGGCGAAGCGGCGCTGTCGGGCGCGGCCGCGTCCCCGCTGGCGGTCGCCGGGAGGCCCTGGTTCTCGGGCTGCGCCAGCTCCTCGGCCGTCCACGGCTGGGCGCGGCCCGCGAGGGCCTCACGCAAGGCCGCCACCTCGTCGGCCGTGATCGGCTCGGCGTCGTTGCCCCAGCTCGACCGCTCGTGGGTGGTGACGGCGGCGATCTCCTCGTCCGAGAGCATGGCCCACGGCGGCATATTGCCGTTGTAGGTCGCGCCGGCGACCTCGACGGGGCCGTTCAGCCCGTGGAGCAGGACCCGGATGACGACGCCCTTGTCGCCCTGTACCAGCTCGGAGCCGGCGAGGGGCGGGAACGAGCCGGGGACGCCCTCGCCGCCAGCCTGGTGGCAGGCCTGGCACTTCGTCTGGTAGACCTGCGCGCCGTCGACGGCGACGGGCGCGGCGGCGGCGACCGACGCCGTCTCGGCGGGGTGCCGGAGCCACGGGTACGGGCTGAAGTCGCCGACGTTGGCGCCGAGGTAGTAGACGGAGAAGAACACGACGCCGAAGAGGGAGACCCACAGCCACGTCGACGGGGTCTCGCCGCCCTCCGGGGCCAAGACGCTCTCGCGGAAGTACGGCGAGAGCTGGTCGAGCGGCTCGTCGTGCTCGGTCTCCTCGGCCGCGCCAGCCGTGGCGAGCGCAGGTTGGATGGGGTCCCCGGTCCCCTCTGGGATCGGAGGCGTGTCGTCGGGCATGGCGGTCACTCGGTGGCTGGGCTGGGCGCGGGTGCCTCGACGGGCTCCAGCTTGAGCGTCATGAGGTAGGCGTAGAGCGCCTCGGCCTCGCCGGTGGGGACGATCGCCAGCCCGTCGCCCGGTGCGAACTCGGGAGGCAGCGGGACGGCGTTGCCCGGCGCCCCGCCCGGCCCGACCTCGACGGTTCGGAAGAGCCACGGATAGGGCGGCATGACCGAGCCGGGGCTCACCGAGCGGGGATTGTAGAAGTGGGCGTAGTGCCAGTCGGCCGAGGGCTGGCGGCTGGCGAT
The DNA here is from genome assembly GCA_947493945.1 of uncultured bacterium. GTDB lineage: Bacteria > Bacteroidota > Rhodothermia > Rhodothermales > Rubricoccaceae > Rubrivirga. Next base: position 474,607 of record CANLSR010000002.1, read on the forward strand.
GTCGCGGAGGTCCGGGCCGGTCCGCATCGTCCCCAGCAGGTGGGGCGAGTCGTAGACGTAGTCGCCGGGGAGCGAGCCGCGCGGCCCCCACCCGCGTTCGACGTCGGCGCCGTAGCCGGGCGCGCGGACCTGCTGGGTGTGGCAGTAGACGCACCCCTCGCGGATGTAGATCTCCCGGCCCTGGACCTGGGCGCCGAAGGGCTGTTCGGTGCCCGGCGTGGGCTCGATGGTGGCGAGCTGCATCTTGGGCACCAGCGAGAGCGCCGTGTAGCTCATCAGGATGGCGGCGAACGCGCCGAGGAACAGGAGGGCGGGGCGGGTCAGCATGGCTCAGAGGAGGGACGAGTCGGCGACCGGAGCGCGGCCGCCGTCGCCACGTCCAAAGAGGCCCGTCGGCGGCGGGCGGAAGTAGACCGGGCCGTCGGGCGCCGGTCCTCGGTGGCGGACGATCTGCCAGACGAGCCAGGCGAACGTCAGGTGGCCGACGGTGATCAGCACGCCCGCGATGGACCGGCTCCAGAGCCACGGCTTCGTCGCGATCACGACGTCGAGGAACGGGACGCTCGCGTCGTTCATCAGCAGCCCCTGCTGGATGCCGCCGACCGTGAGCCCGACGACGTACATCCCGATGCCGAGCCCGGTCGTCCAGAAGTGGAGCGCGATCAGCCGCCGGCTCGCCCACTCCCAGCCCGTCACACGCGGCAGGAGGTAGTAGACCGAGCCGAAGGCGACCATCGTGGCGAAGGCGTAGACGCCGAGGTGCGAGTGCGCGATGGTGTGGTGCGTGAAGTGCGTCACCTCCATCAGCGACCGGAACGGCATGAGCGCCCCCTGGAGGCTGACCACGGTGTAGCTCATCGCCCCGAACACCACGAACCGGAGCGTCGGGCTGTAGAGCACCCGCCGGATCCGCGCGAAGGCCGTCATGTGGTGGTTCACGGCCACGACCAGCACTGGGATGATCATCATCACGCTGAACACGATGCTCACCGTCACGAGCCACTGCGGCGGCGGCCCCCCGACGAGGTGGTGCACGCCCGCCCAGTTGTAGAACAGCGCCAGCGTCCAGAAGCCGAGGTACGAGAGGTGGTACGAGTACACTGGCCGGCCGACGACCTTCGGAATGAAGTAGTACGCCGCCGCCAACCCCACCGGCGTCAGCCACAGCCCCAGGATGTTGTGGGCGAACCACCAGTTGACCGTCGCGTGCGGCACGCCCGAGTAGATCGGCAGTAGCACCGCGACGAGCAGGATCGGCGTCCACAGCATGCACGCGCCGAGGTACCACACCGAGATGTAAAGGTGACGCACCCGGCGACGCCCCAGCGACGAGAGGAGCGCGAAGGCCACCAGCCCGAGCGCCGGCACGATGCAGAAGAAGGCCGCGACCGGCATCTCCACCCACTCGACGCCGGTGGAAAACCCCGCCAGCAGCCCGACCGTCCCGACGACCATGCCGACGTTCCACAGCGCGCAGCTGGCGAGGAGCACCCAGGGGTGGCGGACCTCGGTCTTCAAGAGCCGCCCCCACAGCCAGATCATGATCCCGACGTCCACCATCGAGAGCCAGCCGTAGATCATCGTGGCGAGGTGGGCCGGGCGCACGCGCCCGAACGTGAGCGCCGCCGTCTCTCCCAGCCAGTCGGCCTCGTGGAGCTTGAACGAGGCCAAGAGCGCGAACACGGTCCCGACGAGCAGCCACACGACGCCGCTCAGGACGTAGGCCAGCACGGGGAGCCGCGCCGACGCGTCGACGCGGCGGCGCCAGCTCGCGGCGTCCACGGGGACGGCGTCGCTGAGGCTCGGGCTTCCCAAGGGGACCGCCTCGGTCGTGGTGAGGGACGGAGCGGGCTGGCTCATGAGGTGGGGGGCGGTTGGGCGCTCGGCTGGCGGCCCGGCCGGACGTCATCTGGCGCGAAGAGCTGATCCTGCGGGCGCCCCATCGGCTCGGCGTCGTCGAACAGGACGGTGGCTCCGGCCGAGAGTCGGCGGAACAGGCCGGCCCGGTCCGCCCGGAACAGCACGGTGAGGGTGACGCCGGCGCCGACCGCCAGCACGCCGATGACGACGAGGAGAGGGGCGTAGCTCATGCTCGGTCGATGAAAGGGGGTGGCGTAACGGCCTGCGCCGTCGCGTCGTCGGGCCGTGCCAGACGGTCCCGATGGTCTAGGACCACCCGGAAGACGATGTAGAGGAGGAGCAGGGCGGAGGCCAGGTACAGCGCGATCACGAACCCGCCCCGGGTGCGCTCGGCGTGGGAGTCGTGCTCGTTCATGGCTGTGGGGAAGGGGTGGAGGTCGGGGGTGCCTCCCATGCGGCGGAGCGGAGGACGGCCGGAAGCCCCGCCTGCACGGTTTGGACGAGGTTGCGGGCCATGTACCCCCCCGTCTCGACGTCCTCCCGGTCGGCCACGGACAGGCGGCTGGCCTGCCGGATGGCCGGCGCCCGCTCGGCGAGGAGCATGGCCCGATGCACGACCGTCTTGAGGACGCTGCCGCACCGCACGGCCCGCTCCGCCAGCACGTCGAGCGGGGCGTCCGGGTCTGGCGTCGCCCCGTAGTCGTTCAGGAACGCCAGCAGCGACGCGCGGAACGAGGCCAGCACCTCCGCCAGGGCCGCTTGGTGGTCGGGCGGCCGAGCACTGAGCCGCTCCCAGGCTGCCTCCAGGTGCGCCTCGGCCTCCCCGAGGCGGGCGCGGACGCGCTCGGCCCTGGGAGACGTCTCCCAGGAGGGGCGGAGAGGATGCGGAGCGGGGTCAACCATCGCTGTCAGGGTCCCTGGAAAGGAAGACGAGGAGCAGCATCACGGTGTCCGTCCGTGCCCGGATGCTGTGCGGCAGGCCCGGCGGCATGTGAATCCACGTCCCGGCGCGGGCGTCCACCGCGTCGGGACCGAGCGTCACATCGGCCTCTCCGCGAAGAAAGTGGAGGGCAGCCGGGTGCGGCGCCGTGTGCTCGTCGAGCGCCTGTCCGGCCTCAAACGGGAACGCCAGCACCTTCACGTGGTCGTCCGTGTAGAGGGCGCGCCCCTGGACGTGCTCCGTCGGGCGCCGCGCCTGGGCGACCACCCGGTCCACGTGGGCTTCGAGGTCGGGGATGCAGGTGTAGTCCATCAGGTCACGGTCATCGTGCCCTGCATCGAGACGTAGTGGCCCGGATAGGTGCAGATGTAGCGGTAGCGGCCCGGCGTCGAGGGCGCCGTGAACGTGACCCGCACCGTCTCGCCCGGTGCCGACATCGGCGTGTGCGCCAAGATGGCCGGATCGTCCGGGATGAAGTCGGTCGCCGCCCCGGCGGACATCGCCTCTTGCCCGACCCGGTTCGCGACCGCGTCGTCGTCGGACGTGAGCACGACGACGTTGTGATGCATGGCCTCGCTCGTGGCCGTGTTCTCGAAGATGATCGTGACCTCCTGCCCGGCCGCGACGGAGAACTCAGTCTGCGCGTAGCGCATCTCGTTGCCGACGGGCTGGAGGGTGACGTCGGTCGGCTCGGACCTTCCACACGCGGCGAGAGCGAGCAGGGAGAAAAGAGTTACGGAGCGGAGGACGATCATGGGTCGGAGATCGGGGTGTGAGAGAGGGCAGGAATCGGGGACGAATCGAGCGGAGCGACTGGAGCCGAGCGGGGCGCGGCGTCGGCTGCGTCGGGTCGAGGTGCAACCGCCGGTCGGGACGCGACCCCGCCGGCGGCGAGCAGCGCCAGCACCTTCAGCCCCTCCGCCAGCCCGTAGAGTAGGTGCAGCCCGGTCGACGCTGGGGGATGGCCTCCGGCGATGATGACGACGGCTCGTGCGTCGAGCGCCGGCAGTAGCCACGCCGTCTGCACCAGCACGACGAGCCAGGCAACCCCGAGCGCCATCCAGACGCCGCGCCGCGCGCGGGCGGACCACACGAGCACGGCGCTGGCGAGGGCCAGGACCAGCTCGGTCCGGTTGAGGGCCGCGAACACGTGGCGCCCCACGTCGAGCCCGACCGGGAGCGTCAGGCTGGGCGCCGTGAACTTGACCGGCGCCTCTAGAAACGATATGCCGACGACGATCCCCGCCCAGACGAACGCGAGGCCTCCGAGCAGGCGGAGGAGACTCGAGCGGGGCGGGGCGACGCGGGAGAGGGACATCGGTCCAAATCGGCAAGAGGAGAGCGCCCACCTCGGGCTGAGGGCACGCACTCAGCATAGGACGTGGAACATGAACGATCAGTTAATAGAGATAAAATACTTTTAAACGGAGAGGGTCTCCCGCTCCTCAGTCCCCGATCGTGGGCCGGTCACGCGTCTACGCGGCGCCAGGCGTGCGCCAGCGGGCCATTGCCGTGGCCGAGGTCGGGCGCGTGCCGGATCGCGCCCGTCACGTAGCGCTTGGCGTCGTCGACGGCCTCGCCGAGCCCGCGCCCTCGCGCCAGGCTGGCGGTGATCGCGGCGGCGAAGGTGTCGCCCGCGCCGTGCATCACGCGGGCGACCCGTCGGGCCTCCAGCCACCGCCCCTCGCTCCCGTCGTGAAAAAAGTCCGGGGCGTGCTGGTCGTCGCCGAGGTGTCCGCCTTTGACCACGACGGCACGTGCGCCGAGGGCGAGAAGGGCCTCGGCCGCTCGCTCCATCGCCGCGCGCGAGCGGACGCGGAGGCCCGTGAGCCGCTCGGCCTCGGGCAGACTCGGCGTCACGACGGTCGCCAGCGGGACGAGGCGCTCCACGAGCGCGTGCTCGGCGCCGTCGGAGAGCAGGCGCTCGCCCCGCCGCGTGGTCATCACGGGGTCCACGACGAACGCGGGGAAGACGAGCCGCTGGGCCGCCTCGGCCACCGCCTCGATGACGGCCGTGCGGTGGAGCATCCCGGTCTTTACCGCGCCGGGCGGAATGTCGCGGCACACGCGCTCGATCTGGCGGGCGACGAAGACGGGCGGGACCTCGTGGACCGCCTGCACGCCCTCGTCGGTCGCGCAGTCCGTGACGACGGTCACGACGGACATCCCGTAGACGTCGAGGGCCTGGAACGTCTTGAGGTCGGCCTGGAGGCCGGCGCCGCCGCTGGGGTCGCTGCCGGCGATGGTGAGGGCGACGGGCATCACGGCGTGCGCGGGGTGCCGGTGAGCCGGGCGGCCTCGTCGTGGCTCTGTCCGGCGGCGAGGCGGCGGAAGCGCTCGCGCCAGCCCTCGGAGAGCGCCTGGCAGGCGGCGAGCTGGCGGGCCGCCTCGCGGTCGTCCACCTGGCGGTAGCGGAGTTGGTTGACGCGCTGGATCGTCCACTCGGGGTGCGGGCGCTCGCCCAGCACGACCGCCAGCCCGGCCTCGACCCGGCCGGTCCGCAGCACGCGGAGGTACCAGCCCGTGTACCCCGTCTCCTGAACCCAGAGCGCGAGCTTTTTTCGATCCCAGCGCCGCGCGAGCTTCCAGCACGGCGAGCGCGGCTGGCTCACCTGCACGAGGGCCTCGCCGACGACGAAGACGTCGCCGATGCAGACCGAGGCCTCGTCCTGCCCCGCGATCGTGGCGTTCTCGCCGAAGTCTCCGGGGCCGAGCGCCAGCCCCAGCCGCTCGGTCCAGTACGGGTAGTGGGCGAGCGGGTAGACGCAGACCGCCTTCTCGGGGCCGCCGTGGTGGCGGAGGTCGGCCTGCCCGTCGCCGTCGAGGTTGGTCTCTCCGAGGTGGACCGGCCCGGCCACCGGGGCCTTGACGATGCCCGAGCGCCACGGCTGGCGGCTGGGGTCGCCGAGCGTCTGCGGCAGGCCGACGTGGAGGGCGTGAATCGCGGGGGACGTCTCGGCCGTCATGAGAGCGTCGGCTTACGGATCGGCAGGGTACGTGAGCGACGTGCCGCTGGCGCAGGCGAAATCGGTCAGCGCGTGGGACGCCACGCGGCCCGGCGCCATGAGGTCGAGGACCTCCCAGCCGCGCACCACGAGCGCGTCGGCCACCAGGCGGCGGTGGCAGCGCCAGGGGACGGCCTCGGAGCACATCATGGCCGTGCGGCGATCTAGGGCGGCGGCCTCCAGCTGTTCCAGTCCCGTGCGGAAGGCCTCGGTCGCCATGTAGTCGGCGTAGGCGGCGAACGAGGCGACGCGCCAGCCGGTGTTCGGGGAGTCCGGGGCGGGCTTTCCGCGCCGCCCTCCGAGGTCGGGGAAATGGGCGTAGGCGATGCCGCGCTCGTCCAGCGACGCCCGCAGCGCATCGGCGCCGAAGTGGGGCTGGCGGCGCGAGCCGGGAAAGCGGCGCACGTCGGCGATCCGCTCGATGCCGGCGTCCGCCAGCAGGTCGAGGAAGTCGTCCAGCTCGCGGTTGGAGTGGCCGACGGTCCAGATCCGCTTTGTGGATGATGAGGTCATGGCGAGAGAGACGGCGCGACGCGACGGACACGACCGGCTACGATGCCGTAAACGGTGAGCGCCAGGAAGAGCACGACGGCGACGGCGTTCAGCATCCCGCCCCACGCGCGCAGCGGGTACGCCCCGGCGGCGCCGCCGATCAGGAGAAGATCGCCCGCCACGCGCAGCACGAGCGAGAGGTGAAGCAGCACGAGCGGTGCGTAAGAAAGCGGCCGGTACGAGATCGGCACGCCCAGCACGGACGGGAAGATGATCGGCGCGTGCCCGAAGATCATCGAGAACACGAACCCCACGAAGACCGCGTGCAGCACGGCGTCGTAGGCCGGCCCGGCCACGACGCCCCCAAACGCGACGGCCAGCGCGCCGCCGACGGCCAGCCAGGCGTAGCCTGCCAACAGGCACACGGCGACAAAGCGCGTCAGCCCCGACTGGCGGACGGTGAAGGGGGCCACGTCGTAGCGGGCGAGCCACGCCGCGAGCGCCACGAGCGCCGCGCCGACGAGGCGCCACCCCACCTCGGGCACGACCGCCACGACCGCCAGCGCCGCGCCGAGCAGCCCCGCCGGTACCATGAACAGCCGTTCGACGTGGGGCGCGTGGAACAGCATCCGGCTCAGCTCCAGCCGCTCCCCCGCGATCGTGAGCACCAGGAACCCCAGCCACCACGGCACCACACGGACGACGCTCGCGCCGCCCAGCCAGCCGACGTTCCCCCCGAGCCACGCCACCGCGCCCAACGCCATCACCACGGCAAAGAGCTGGAACTGGATCCGGAGCACGGCCGCGAAAATGCCGACCAGCACGGCGCTCCCTACCGCGATCAGGAGCAGCCCGTGCCACGTCCCGATGTCCGCCACCAGGAGCACGCCGCCCGCGCCCGTCAGCACCGGCGCCGCGTAGGCCCACGGTTTCCCCAGCGCGACGGCGCGCTCCAGGCTGATGACGGTGCCCAGGAAGCCGCACACCATCAGCGGCCCGTGCAGCAGCGCCAGCGTGGGGCGCGGCGCGTCCGGCGACCACCCGAGGCGGAGGAGCCCGGCCCACAGCCCCGCCAGCAGCGCCAGCATCCCCAGCGCCAGGAGCGGGGTCCGGGTCCACGGTCGGTCGGTCATGAGAAGGGGAGAGGCTGGCGCGAGGCGCGTTTGCCGGCCGTCGCTGCGCCCGCCCCGAGTCGAGTGAATCAGCGGGGTGCGAGCTGGCGGCTCGCCTCGTCAGTGGCCGCCCGCGTATCGGCCGGGCACCCGGCCCACGCTTCGACGAGCGGATCGCGGTCGGTTCGGACGGTCTGTCGGCCGAGCGTCTGCTCTGCGGCGTCAGACGGGTTGCTCGTCGGGCTTGCGGAACGTGATCTCGGGGGTCGCCTCGGCGAATGTGGCCAGCAGGCACAGGTTCTCGTCCGCGGCGACGGCGTGGGGCGTTCCTGCGGGCATGAACACGTGCTCGCCGTGCGCGAGGGCGACCGGCGGCTCGTCGCCGAGCGTGATCGACCCGCGGCCCTCGACCACCGCCAGCGCGACGTCGCACGAGGCGCGGTGCTCGTGGAGCTGGCCGGCGGCCGGCACGCAGAACAGCATCTGCCGGATGCGGTCCGTCTGGAGGATCACGCTGGTGGTGACCTTGCCGGGCACGTAGCTCGCGCGGTCGAGGATGGAGGTGGTCACGGCGGGGGGGAGGGTGGACATCGAGAACGGGGGGACAAGGGAAGGGAGAACGCCAGGAGGATCGGAGGTGCAGGGGTGCGGGTCTGACGTCGAATCGCGTGGGGTTCGATGGCTCGCGGTCGTGTCATCCTGAGCCTGTCGAAGGATCTCTGTCGAGGGCGGACTCGGATCGGGGGACCAAGCAGGTCGGGAACGACGGAAGCACCAGAGATCCTTCGACTCCGGCCCGACGGCCTCTGCTCAGGATGATGTCCCCATCAGGTGAGGTCGGCTGGCGCTAGCAGAGAGGAGAGGGGCGAGCGGTCAGGGCATCGGCGGTGGTGGGTCGCTCGCAGACAACGGCTCGTCGAACTGGATCTCGGGGGCCGCGTCGGCAAACGTGGCGACGAGCGTCAGGTCCGCCTCGGCCTCGACGGCGTGCGGCGTCCCCGAGGGCAGGAACAGGTGGACGCCCGGCCGCAGCGCGACCGCCTCGGCGTCCCCACTGGCGGAGAGCGTGAGCGCGCCGGTGCCCGCGACGACGGTGATCGTCACGTCGCACGTCGCCCGGTGCCGGGGCATCGTCATCCCCGCCGGCACCGCCAGCAGCAGTTGGCGGATGCGGTCGGTCTGGAGGAGGATCGTGCCCTGCGTCTGGCCCGGCACGTGGCGCGCGTGCTCCGTGGCGGCGACGTGCTGCACGGCGGCGGGGTCGAAGAGCGGCACCGGATCAAGCCGGAGCGGAGGGGGAGTGGGCCTCGCGTCGGTCGGGCTCGCGTCGGTCGGGACGGAGGAATCGGTGGACCGCATCGGTCGCCTCCGCCGAGGCGTGGGGTCTTCGCGGCGGGATCTGGGGATCTCTCTCATTTGGCGCCCTCCCAGGTCAGGATGTCTTCCTCGGTCCGCTCCGTGGTCTTGGCGTCCTCGCAGCCTGGGAGCGGCTCCTTTCTTGCGGTGATGTTGTATCCGAGCGCCTGCCACTGGGGCGCGAGGTACGCGTTCCACTGGGCGTAGTGCGCCCACCTCTCCGGCAGCTCGTCGTCGGCGTAGATGGCCTCGACGGGGCAGGCCGGCACGCAGGCGTTGCAGTCGATGCACTCGTCGGGGTGGATGACCAAGAAGTTCGGCCCCTCGTAGAAGCAGTCCACGGGGCACACCTCGACACAGTCGGTGTGCTTGCAGTGGATGCAGGGCTCGGCGACGACGTACGGCATGGCTGAGGGGGGAGAGACCCGCTGGCAGGTCGGGTCAGCGGTGGTCCTTGGTGCGGTAGAACCAGACGATCCAGTCGTCGCCCTCGCCGTGCTCGACCCAGTGCTTCCAGCCTCGGGCGCGCATCACGCCGTAGAGCGGGAGCGGCTTGAAGGTGGCCCGCAGCCGGAGCACGTGGCCCGGCGGCACCTCGCCGACGGCCTTCATGATGACCGAGAACGGCTCGCCGCCGTCGCGCAAGATGGGCCGCACGTCGAGCTCGACGCGCTCGGCCTCGGTGATCGCCGCCAGCGGCTCGGGGCGGGGTTCGGATACGTCAGGCATGGGAGGAGGGGAATCAGTAGGGACGGCGGCCGCCGAAGAGGGCCTCGCGGGCCTCGGGCTCGATCATGGTCGGCGCCCACGGCGGGTCCCACACCAGCTCCACCACGCCGCCCGTGAGCCCGCGCGTCTGCTGGAGCACGGCGCCCACCTGCTGCTTGATGTAGCTGGACATGGGGCAGGCCGGCGTCGTCATCGTGAGGCGGACCGTCGCTTGGCCGTCGTCGAGCTGGAGGTCGTAGATCAGGCCGAGGGCCACGATGTTGAGCCCGACCTCGGGGTCGATCACCGTGCGCAGTCCGTCGGCGATAGCGGTGCGGGTCGGCTCCATGACGGTCAGCGGCGGGTGACGTGGACGCGCCACGTCACGGGGCCGCGCTCGAGGTAGTCGAAGGCGAAGGCGTCGGCGCCCTGCTCGGCCAGCAGCGTGTAGTACATGCACTCCGGGTCGTGGTCCACGACCAACTCGAGCGTCTCGCCGGGCTGGAGGGTGTGGTAGGCGCCCATGATGGTCTCGAAGCGGTGCTCGGGCTCGACGGCGCGGACGTCGAGCACGTGCGGGGTCTGGAGGTCGGTCATGGGTCAGGGGAAAGGGTCCTGGCTCGGGCACGGGCGGCCGCCTGTTTTTCGGCGGCGGTCCCGCAGCCCCAGCCGCGCCCGCGCTGGAGCCACGGCTCCCACTGGCGGAGGACGTCGGGCGACGAGGGCGCCAGCGTGACGGTGCCGGAGTAGCCGCGCAGCGCGAGCTGGCCGAAGAGCCATCCGGTGCCGTCGGCGCCCGCTTCCGCCCCGCCCGCTTCCGCCTCAGGACCTGCACCCAGGAGCCGGACGTGGGCCAGGCGAGGCCCGGTGGCGTCGAGCACGGACGCCCAGAGGTCGGCGTCGAAGTCGGCCGGTCGAACCTCCCAAGCCGTCCCGGCGCCGTGCGTCTCCGCCCAACGGGCGGCACGGTCGGCCGCGTCGAGGTCCGTGCCGTGGACGAGCGCCGTGGACGAGCGCCGTGGGCACCGCCAGCGGCTCGGGCGTCGGCCGCCGGAGCAGCACGCCGGCGCCCAAGCGGCCGGCGGCGCTCGCCCACACCGTCCGCAGGCCGAGCGGGGCGTCGGCCGGCAGCGCCAGCCAGGCCACCGGGAGGTCGGGCGGGGTCGTGAGGAAGCAGGCGTCGCCGTGACGGGCCGCGCACGCCGAGGCATCGGCGCCGTGGCCCTGGCCCCGGTCGAGCGTCAGCTCCAGGCCCGCCAGCGCGCGCCGACGGGCCGCTGCCACGAGCGCCTCGAACGGGGCGTCGGGGAGCGCGTCGCTGCTCAGCAAGAGTCGCATGGCCTCGGAGGAGGGAAGGCGTTTAGGCCGCTGCGGCCTGGTCTCCCAGCCGGGAGATCTGGACGCGCCACAGCTCCGGCCCCTGCTCGATGTACTCCCAGCCGACTTGGCCCTTGCGCACGAAGTCGAACTGGTGCTTGAGCGGCACCGGGTCGTGGTCGTTGACGAGCACGAAGTGGTCGCCCGGTGCGAGGGCGTCGAAGGTGGCGAAGATGGTGGCGTGCTTCTGGGCCGGTGGGATCGGCCGGACGTCCAGGACCTTCTTGTCGGTCGTGGCGGACATGGGTCACGGGGAGTGGAAGGCCGGCAAGGTAGACGGGCACGGCATCCCTTTCAAGGTTAAAATAGATAATTATCACTTTTAAAAACTGAACCTCTCTCCCGGCATACCTTGGCGGGTCGAGCCCCCGCGCTTCTCGCTCCTGTGTTATGACCTCCCCGCTCCTCCCCACCGGCACGAAAGGCGACCTCCTGCTCCTGATGAAGCGCCGGGGCCTGATCTCGCTTGCGGACGCCGAGGCTGCCACCGGGCTGACGCATCCCACGCTCCGCCACCACCTCGGCCAGCTCGAGCGCGACCGGCTCGTCGAACGCACGACCAAAAAGCAGAAGCGCGGCCGACCCAGCCTCCGCTACGGCCTCACACCCCAGGCGGAGACCCTCTTTCCCTCCCGCGACGACGTGCTCCTCGGGCGGCTCCTGGACTACCTCCAGCAGCAGGGGGACGTCGAGACGATCCGGGCGTTCTTCGAGCACTACTGGGAGGAGCGCTTGCGCGACGTGGAGCACCGGCTCGGCCGGGTCCCCGTCGGCGACGAGGAGGAGCGGCTCCGGGTGCTGGCGGAGATCTTGCGCGAGCAGGGGTTCATGCCGGAGGTGCAGCGCGGGGAGTGTGGTCTCGTCATCCGCGAGTGCAACTGCCCGTTCCCGGAGGCCGTGAAGCGCACGCGGCTGCCGTGCCAACTCGAGGCCCGTTTCTTCGAGCAGATCTTCGACGACCGGATCAGCCGCGTGACCTACATCCCTGACGGGGCGCCGGCCTGCACGTACGAGTTTCCAGCCCCGGAAGAGCCCGCCGCCCCGTGAGCGAGCCGTCTCCATCGCCTGAAGCCATCCGGCTGGCGGAGGCCGTCCGCGAGGCATGCCTCCGCGCGGCGCTCGACGCCTTCGAGGACGCTTCCATAAGCGGGCTCTGCTGCACCGGCGCCTGGGAATGCGCGGTGGGGGCGGTGCGGACGCTGGACCTGGAGCCCTCCGTGCGTGCCGCGAGCGCACAGAACTCCGCGAGTGCAGACCAAGAGCGGTGATCGCCTCAGGCTACGGCTCCCGCTCGTCGCGGACGAAGCCGTCCAGACGGGTCAGCGTTTCCCGGACGTCGACCTCGGTCGTGCGGGGGTTGATGGGGCACAGGCGGAGCACCACGCGACCGCGTAGCGTCGTCGAGCTGAGCATGGCGAAGCCGCTCGCGCGCAGGCGGTCGAGAACGTGGCGGTTGAGGGCGTCGGCCTCAGCGCCCGGCAGGTCGTCCGGCGCGTAGCGGAAGGTGACGATCCCGAGCCCCGCCGGACTGGTGACCTCCCAGCCCGGCATCGCACCGACGGTCCGCTCCGCCAACTCGGCGAGGTCGAACCCGTGCTCGACGGCCTGGCGGAAGGCGGCCAGCCCGAACACCTTGAGCGAGAGCCACAGCTTGAGCGCCCGGAACCGCCGCGAGAGCTGGACACCGGCGCCCCCGAAGTTGACCTCGCCCGCCTCGTCGCGGTGGGCGTCTTCGAGGTACTCGGCCCCGGTGCGGAAGGCGCCCGCGAGCCCGTCCCGGTCGCGCACGAGCAGGCCGCCGATCTCGTACGGCTGGAAAAACCACTTGTGCGGATCGACCGTGATCGAGTCGGCGCGGTCGAGGCCCGCCAGCCGAGTCCGCCCCCGCTCGCTCAGGACGGCGGCGGCCCCGTAGGCCCCGTCCACGTGCAGCCACAGCGACTCAGCGTGGCAGACGTCCGCGAGCGCCGCCAGCGGGTCGACGGCGCCCGTGTTGGTCGTGCCCGCGTTGGCGACGACGCAGAACGGGGTTCGCCCCGCCGCCCGGTCGGCGCGGACCGCCTGGCGGAGGCCCTCGGGGTCGAGGCGGAAGGCGTCGTCGGAGGGGAGCGTGCGGAGCTGGTCGTCGGCGAAGCCCAAGGTGCGCAAGGCGCGGGCGACGGACGAGTGCGTCTGGTCGGAGGCGTAGACGACGGCCCCCTCCGTCTGCTCGTCGAGGCGGACGTGGCGGGCCGTGGCGAGCGCCGTCAGGGTCGCGGCCGAGCCTCCGCTCGTGAACAGGCCGCCGGCCGTCTCGGGCAGGCCGCAGAGCCGGCACAGCCAGTCGACCGTCACGAGCTCGACCATCGCCGGCCCCGAGGCCGCGAGCCACGTCCCGGCGAACGGGTTGAGCCCGCTCACGAGCGCGTCGGCCAAGGCGCCGACGACGTTGCTGGGGCCGGGGATGAAGGCGAAGAACCGGGGGTGATCCACGTGCGAGACGTGGGCGAACACGTCGCGCTGGAGCTGGTCGAGCACGGCGTCCGGCGGCGCGCCCTGCTCCGGGGGCGGCTCCCACAGCGAGTCCTCCAGCTCGGCCCGGGTCCCGACGGTCGAGACGGGCTTCTCGGGCAGCGTCTCGACGTGGTCGACGATCATGTCGACGACGCGGTAGCCGAGGCGCCGGACCTCGTCGGGCGGCAGGCTCAGCGGGGGCAGCGAGCGTCGAGAGCCGTCGATCTGGCTGCCGATCCGCGCCAGCGTCTCGGCGTCGGCCAGGCGCTCGGCGGCAGGGAAGGCCTCGCGCTCCTCGAAGCGGATGTGGGCGGCGAGCGCGTCGGAGAAAGCGACCAAGCCGTCCCACGAGTCCGGCGTCGCGCTGGTGGTCTCCACGAGCGCGCGGATCGCGCGGTGCTCCTCGACCATCTGGGCCGCCAGCGGCGCGGCGCCGTCTTTGAGAATGGGGAGCACGAAGGCCTCTTCCTCTTGGAAGTGCGGCACCAGGTGCTCGCGCCAGAACGCGGCGACCTCGGCCGCCAGCGGCGCCGAGTCCTCGCCCGTGCGCCGGGCGCGGCGGAGGCGGGCGACGAAGGCCAAGCCCTCGTGGTGGTCGTGCGAGAGCGGCTCGAGGGCGGCGGATCGTTTCATGCCGCGTCGAGCACCCGCCACAGGCCCAGCTTGACCTGGAACACGCCCGCGATCTGCTCGGCGCGCGCCTTCATGAGACTGGCGTTTGGACCGGTGAACAGCCCGTCGATGGTCCCGTGGAACCGCTCCACCCAGCGCGCGAAGTGCTCGCGGCTCAGCCCCGGCATCCGGGCGTGCGGGTCGAACGGCCGCCCCCGGTAGGCGCCGGTCTGGAACACCACCGACGACCAGAAGCGGACCATCTTGGGGAGGTGCTCCTCCCAGTCGAGCCCGGCGAAGTAGACGCCGAGGACGGGGTCGGCCTCCATGTCGCGGTAGAAGGCGTGGACGACCGCGCGGACGTCGGCCTCGGTCTCGATGTCCGGGAGGGTGGGCATGGAACAGCTGAGGCGTAGGGTGGAGCCAGATGGACGGTGCATCGTCCCTCACACGGCTCTGTCGCGGCTGAGAGACGTGCTGGTGAAGGGCCGTCGTCCTCAGCCGAAGCCGTGAACTCGACGGCGGAGATCGGCCTGTTCGGTAGGAACGGGGGCCAGAACAAGCACGACGGGTCAGAGGGTTCCGAGGCGGAAGTCGTCGGCTTGTGTGTGGGCGACGGCGTCTGCCAACGTCGCGTCGACGAACAGGTCGTGGAGTCGATCACGGACCGGCCCCCATTGGTCGTGGAGCGGACACGGCTTCTGGTCGCCGCATCCGGGAAGTCCCAGGACGCACTCGGTGAACACGTCGGCTCCGTCTACGACGAGGACGATGTCCTCGATGGTGATCCGATCTGCGGAGCGGCCGAGGGCGAGGCCGCCGGCCGGGCCGCGCATCGACACGAGCACGCCGGAAGCGGTGAGGGGCTGGACCGTCTTGGCGAGGAAGTGGCGGGGGATGCCGAGCGCCTCACTGATCTCGCGGACGGCGACGTAATCGGTCCGGCCGGTCGCCGCGAGGTAAAGCGCGGTGCGGACGGCGTACTCACAACGTAAAGAGAGGAGCATGAGCGGCAACCTTATTTAGGATCATCCTGTCCACAATGTAGTGCCGGGTGCTCCGCTGGAACTAAAAGGTCGGCTCTACACCGGCTGCGCTGTGTAGCGGACGGCGCACGGAAGCCATGAGGCCAGGTTCTACTGACCCAGCGGTTCGTCACCCTGTTTCATTGCGGCCTTCGCGTCGGGCATTTCGATGGCTTTCTCGGGGGGACCCCGCGACCGCCCGTCGGTCTCGGGCTGCGAGCCACACACTCGAGGAGCACCGACCACATCGTTCGAGTCGAGTCTGCCCCGCTCCTGCGGTTGGCGAGCCGGGTAGACTTCCACGGCGGAGGCGGACGCCTCCGCCGGCGGGGTGATGAGGCCGGGCCGGTGGGGTGCTGAGGGGGACGGGCGCGGCCCGCCGGGGAGTGTCCCGGGCCGTGGCTCCGCACTCCGTGCCAACCGGAAATCCCGTGGCTCCCTCCGCTTCCCACGTCGCCTCACGGTCGACGGACAACCCGGTCGAGCAGCTCGACCTCTTCGCCCTCCTCGCGCCGCGCCACAGGGCGCGAGCGCGAGGATTAGAGCGACGACGAGCGGGAGCCATCGCATGGCGTCAGGCGCTCGGCTCGACGCGCGTCACGAGGCCGACGATCGTCCCGGCAGGATCTTCGACGTAGGCGACGGTCTGGCCCCAGGGCATCTCGCGAGGCGGGGTGATGGGACGGCCGCCCGCCGAGACGGCGCGCTCAAACGCCGCACCGACGTCGGTGGCGTAGAACGCCAGCTCCACGCCACGCAGCCGCCCGTCGTTCGGTTTCGGATAGGCGTCCGGCATCATGAGGGCACCGGCCGCGTGGGAGGCCACGGCGATCCGGCCGTCGGCCCCGAGTTCGGCGAAGCCGTTGTCCGCGTCGTAGAGTCGGGGTTTCAGCCCGACGGCGCGCTGGTAGAACTCGACCACCCGGGCTACGTCGTCGGCGTACAGCACCGTCGTGGCGAGGGGCAGAAGATCGTCGGCCATTGTTTGTCAGGTGTTGCAGAGACAAAGGGTTGCGTGCGTGATGAGCACGCACGCCGAAGGGTACTCCGCAAGGAAGGCCTCCCGGCGGAGAGGACGTCCGGTGCCGTCGATGGATCTAGCTCACGAGGGGTGCGCGTACATCATCTTGTCACGGGCGAACGCCGCCGCCATTCGCCCGAGAGAGAGGTCGCCGAAGATGGCACGGCGGAAGGCGCCGCGCCCGAGAACCCCGCCGGGCCGGGTGACCTCGGCCAAGCGCAGCTTCTGCCGGCTCAGGTGCGTCCGGCCCCGGAGCACGGCGCGGAACTCGGACGGCATCCACTCGACGGCTTCGAGCGCGCGGTGCAGGACGGCGGCCGTCTCCTCGACGGCTCGGGTGTTGGACGTGTCAGTCGCCAGCACGCGGTCCGTGAGCCGGTCCGAAAGCGTCCGGAAGCCCTCGAACCCACCCCCGACGAGTCCGAGGTGGGCGAGGCCCGCCGTGTAGGCGTCACGGTCCTGGCCGGTCTGGAATCGGAGCGAGAGCAGACGCGAGAACTCGGCGTAGGCGCCCAGGAGCCACAGCACGGAGACCGGCTTCCACAGACGCGCATCGGCCCACGACGCCATGGCCGCGGACACGATTCGGTCGTTGGCGTCGAGGAACCGCGCCTGGGCGGCTGACAGTGTCTGAAGCGCCGACGCGGGCACGATCCCGAGCGACCCGTCGGGCTGACGAGCGGAGAGGAGCGCGTGGGCGATCAGGGCGACGCCGTGGAGCGAGGCGTAGAGCCCCTTCGAGAACAGAGGGTCGACGAACCCGGCCGCCAGCCCGACGAGAGCCCACCGGTCTCCGACCGTCTGCGTGGGACGGTGCTGGATCCGGCCCGTCCGCGTCCAGGGGCGGACGGGCCGCGCGCGCGCGAACACGTCGTGGAGCGCCGGAAAGCCGGAGACGAAGTCCTCGAACTCGGCCTCTGGCGAGAGATCGAGACGGTCCGGCCACGCCCGCGGGTCGAGGACGAGACCGACGCTCGTCAGCGGGTTCGTGGACCGACGGTGGTTGCCAAACGGGATCCGCCAGAGCCAGCCTCCGGGGAACACGTCATGGATCGTCCCCTCCTCCATCCGGAAGGGCAACCGGTGCGCTGTACGCCCGGCTGCTCGCACGTCCACCATGTGCGTGAAGAAGCCCCGGCTGTGCGTCCGCAATCTCGGATCGTTCGGCGCCAGCCCGAGCTGGCGGACCAGCACGGAGCGTGGGCCGGTTGCGTCGGCGACGAAGCGCGCGCGCACCTCGCCCGCAGCGGTATCGATCCGCACGCCATCCGCGTTGAGGCGGACGCACTCGACGCGCGTCCCCTGGCGGACGTCCGCTCCGTAGCGGACGGCGGCGTGAACGAGCGCTGCGTCAGCGTCCTGACGGAACAGGTGGAGCTCGTGGCCGTGCGGCTCGCGAGGGATGACCGCCTGCAACGTCTGGAGCGGATCGGCTGGGTCATGGTGCCCGTCGGCGCCGTGTCGTAGGAACCCGAAGTGGCGCTTGACCCCGTGGCTCGTCCCAGCCCGGCGGAGGTAGGGCTCGGCCGAGAAGTACGCCAGCTCGGCCACGTCGTACAGCGCGGCGAGGGCTCGGAGCGTCTCCGAGGTCTCCAAGATCATCGACTCGCCGATCGCGAACTGTGGGTGCATGCCGGCCTCGAGGACGACTACCGACAGCCCCTGGCGGGCCAGGATGGCCGCGAGCGCCGAGCCGGCGAACCCGGAGCCGAGAACGGCGACGTCGAAAGAGTAGGGAGACACGAGCATAAATGTTGCCTAGGCAACAGTATACAGCGTGCGTCTCCTCCCGTCAATCCTGCGCCCTGGCGCCGCTCACCGCCCCGGTGAGGACGTCGAGGACTTCGGAGAACGTGCCGAGCGCGTCGGCCGTCACCCCAGCGAACAGCTTGCCCCGCTCCTCGACGACGGTCCCGAGCAGCGTGTCGACCTGCGCCCGGCCCGCCGCCGTGAGCGAGAGCAGCGACCGCCGGCCGTCGTCGGGGTCCGGCGCGCGCGCGATAAGCCCGGCTTCGACGAGCCCGGCGACCTGGCGGGAGACGTTCGGCCGGTCGTCGAGGACGGGGTCGGTGAGGTCCGACTGACTCCGGCCGTCGCGTTCGGACAGGCGGAACAGCAAGAACCACTGCTCGGGCGACACGCCGGGCGCAGCGTCGGCGAGCACACGGGTGAGATGGACCCGGAGCAGCCGCGCGAGACGGTGGACGCGGTACGCGAGGGCAACGTCGAGCGACGAGACATCGGCGATGGGGTCGGTGGAGTCAGGCATCAGGAGTGGAGAGCGGAATCGGTCAAGATCGGGAGCGGCAGTGTCATCCCGGAAACGCGGCATCAGGCACGACGGCCCAGACATCGGCTTCGATCCGCAGGCCTGGGCGGGCCAGCGCCTGGACGCCCACGAGCGTGTTGGCGGGCATTCGGTCCGCCGGGAACGCAGACCTCAGCGCGCCCACGAGGGTCGGCAGGTCACGCGCGTCGTAGTCGACGACGTAGAGCGTGAGTTTGATCACGGAGGCCAGAGACCCGCCGACCGCTGCCAGGGCTAGTCCGAGGTTCTGAAACATCCGGTCGGTCTGGGCGACCAGGTCGAGCCCACCGACTACTACACCGTGCTCGTCGAGGGCCACCTGCCCCGAGCACGCGACGAGTCCACCGACCACCACCACCTGGCTGAGGTGCGGGAGCCGAGCCAGACCCGCCGGGTGGACATGCCGGGGGCGGGGCCGGACAGGCAGCAGGTCATCCATTACAAGCGAACCACGAGGTGGCGGCGTACGCGGGAGTGATGGTCGAAGTCGTCGGCGACGCTGTACCCCAGGAGCAGGTGGACCGTCGTGCCCTCGCGCAGATCGTGCGACCATGCGTCGCTCGTTGCAGCGGGCAGAGCGAAGGCGATCTCCGTCGTCCCGTCTCGCTCCGTCCCGCTCACCTCGCTCAGCGCCGACGCCCCACCGACCGCCTCGACGGGGCGGTGGTCACCCGGGGCCACAATGGTTCGGTCGGACACCACGGCTTCGCCGTCCACGACGGCGCCCATCACGAGATGGGTCCCGGAGAGCCCGTCGGCTTCGTTGAAGCCGACGCCCACCCAGCCGGTCGTCGGCGCCTGGACGCGGCATCGGAGCGCGTCGCCTTCATGCGTCCAGGTGAGCGTGATGCCTCCCGCAGAGGCTGTTCCAGAGGACAGGGGCGAAGGGCTAGGAGGGGCGCACATCGACAGAAGCAGGCTGACCAGGAGGGAGGCCATGCCCGCGGCCATGGGGAAGCCAGTGAAAGACATGGACGATCTTAAAATGTTGCCGAGGCACCAATATAGATCAGCACCATCCCATACGCGCCGACCTGCCGTTCGCTCAGCTCGTCCTCTGCCCCCACCCGGCACCGGTACGCTCAGGGCGGTACTCGGCGTCCGCGAGGCGTACGCCCGGAAGGTCGCCGTGAAGTGACTGTGTGTCGATAACCCGGCGTCGAGGGCCATGCCAGCGAGGCCGTGCTCACCATTCCGGCACAGCAGTGAAGGTACCAACCCCTCATCGATTCCTGAGAGCGGGCCCGTCCGAGTGGACCGTTAGGTGAGCGGAGTGGGGAGAAGGGAACTGGGCTCCGGCCCGCCGGGGAGCGTCCCGGGCCGTGGCTCCGCACGTCCAGCCAGCCGGAAATCCCGTGGCTCCTTCCGTTCCACACGTCGCCACGAGCGCGACCAGCAACCCGGTCGAACAACTCGACCTCTTCGCTCTGCTCGCACCCCGCATCGCCTGCCTGGGCGTTCCGGCACTGCGCCAGAGGCCTCATGGGTCCCCCCGCCAATCCGCGCCCACGTGGCCCTTCTCGGGCGCGAAGCCTCTGGCGGTCGAGACCGCCGAGGCCATCACTCAGACGGGCGCGCTCACAGCGTCCGTGTTCGACGCCTACTGCCCGAGCATCCGAGTCCCTGGGGCCTGCCCGCACCCAACGCGCTTGGTCGAGTCGGCGGCTATGGCTGCCGCCAGCGCACCGCCGTGCAACTACCGCCCAACACTCCCAGGGCGACTCGTGACCCGGGGCGTCCTGTCCGACGCCCAACTCGAGACCGTCTGCCGGGCGGGTGCGGCTCACGCCGAGCATCTGCCCGGCGAGGGCGGGGAGTCCGGCCCAAGGCAGGGGTTCTTCGTCGGTGACGGGACAGGGGTGGCAAGGGGCGCACCCAGCCACTTCACGCCCGAGTCCTCACACCAACGGGGTGGACGCTCATGGGCGAGGTCCAGGTCGGCGGCCTCGTCGTCTCTGACGACGGCCGCCCCACGCGCGTCACCGGCGTCTTTCCCCAGGGCGAGATGGCCGTCCACCGCGTCACGTTCTCGGACGGCTCGGCGACGGAGTGCACGGACGACCACCTGTGGCTCACCCAGACGAAGCGCCAGCGGTACTACCAGAAGAAGGGGTGGGGCGTGGACCACCCCAAGCCCGATGTCCGGACGCTCCGCGAGATCAGCGAGTCGCTCCACCTCTGCCACTCGGTCCCGCTCGTGGCCCCGGTTGAGTTCGAGGCCCGCGAGGTCCCGCTCGACCCGTACCTCCTGGGCGTCATGATCGGGGACGGGAACATCCGCAAGAGCAGCGTCCAACTCACGCTCGGCGAGGCCGAGATGGTCGAGCGGACCCGGGCAGCACTTCCCGAGGGCGCGAGGCTCCGGAAGGTCCCGTCGCGGGAGTACCACTACGATGTCACGGCTGGGACCCGGACGACGCGGGGGCTCCCCAAGAACCGGAATCCGGTCGTGAACGGCGTCCGTGCGCTCGGGCTCTGCGGGAAGCGGGCGTGGGAGAAGTGGGTCCCCGAGGACTACCTCTTCAACACGGTCGACGTCCGGCTCGCTGTGCTCCGAGGGCTCATGGACTCCGACGGATACGCGGACAAGCGGGGAGTGACTGTCCACTACACCACCTCTGAGCGGCTGGCCGACGACGTGGCCTTCCTCGTGCAGTCGCTTGGAGGAGTGGCCCGGAAGCGGCTCAAGAAGACGCCCAAGCGGGACTGCTACGCGACGACGATCACGCTCACCCACCGGCTGGCCCCGTTCCGTCTCCGCCGGAAGGCCAAGCGGTGCGGCCCGCGCGAGAAGTACCCGGCCCGGCGCTACGTCCAGTCGGTCGAGTACGTGGGCGAGAGGGAGTGTCAGTGCATCGCAGTCGAGGCGGAGTGCCGTCTCTACGTCACGGACGACTTCATCGTGACCCACAACACCTCAGCAGCCATCCTGCTCGACAACGTGCTCCAGGGCCGCCGCCGCGCCCTCTGGGTGTCCGAGAACCGGAACCTCATGCGCGACGCCGTCCGCGACTGGACCGCCTTGGGCGGACCGGCCGACTTCGTCTTCGACCTGGGAGCCTGCAAGGGACCCATCCAGCAGACGGATGGTGTCTGCTTCGCGAGCTACGACACCTTGAAGGGCCAGCCCCGCGAACGCGATGGCGCCCGGACCGGCATCGACCGGCTGGAGCAGGTCGTCGCCTGGCTCTCGGGTGGAGGAGAAGAAGCAGACTTCGAGGGCGTCATCGTTTTCGACGAGTCGCACAACGCGAGTTCAGCGCTGGACACGCAAGGCTCACGTGGGGTCAGGAAAGGATCCCAACGGGCACTGGCGGTCGTTGATCTGCAAGACCGGCTCTCCAACGCCCGCGTCGTCTACGCAAGCGCCACCGGGGCCACCGAGGTCGCCAACCTCGCCTACGCCGCGCGCTTGGGGCTCTGGGGCCGGGGCACCCCGTTCCCGCCGGGAGCTGGTCTGGGCCGCGGCGATCACGCGGGCCACGTCGCGTCCTGCGACGGCAGGCACAGGATCATGGCCCTGCCCCCGAATCGCGCGAGCCAGCGCCGCGTAGTAGGCCGGGTAGTCCCCCGGGAAGGTTTCTATGGTCTCGTGGCGGACCTCGCCATCGTGGACCGTCGCGAGCGAGCCCGAGGACGGGGGGACCGCCAGCCCCCAGCGGTCCCCCCCAGGCCGGAGGCCCCGGCGCAGGGCGTCCTCTTGGGGGTCGGAGTCCAACGACAGGTAGGAGCCCCCCGTCCCGTGCACCGCGAATCGAGGGCCCGGCCCTGCCACGACGGTCCCCACGTGGAGGACGGCCCGCCGCCGTCCCCACCGGAGCACCAAGTGAACATAGTCGGGGACCTCCGCCCCGGGGACCTCCGCCCCGGGGACCTCCGCCCCGGGGACCTCCGCCCCGGGGCGCTGCGCGCCGAGGTCGGCCCACACGGTGTCGGGCGGGCCGAAAAGCACCAGGGCCTGGTCGACCAGGTGCGCGCCCAGGTCATAGAGCACCCCAGCCCCCTCGCCCGGCTGCTCCCGCCAGCGGCCCCGGACGGACGGTCGGAAGCGGTCGAAGTGGGCTTCGTAGGTGAGCACCTCGCCCAGCGTGCCGTCGATGGGGCGTGGGCTCCGCCAGCCCGCGCTTGAGACGATGCTCCGGCTCGGCGCCGAGCTCGGGGTCCCGGCGTCGGAGATGGTGGCGGCCGTCGAGGGAACCTGGGAGCGCGAGCCGTAGCGGCTTCCCGTCCTGCCCAGGCTCACCTCTTCTGACGGCGATCCGGCAGGAGCTAGTCCGCCTCACGACGACTACGCGCGGGTCAGCTCTGGTCCCCGCTCTCCGGCGGCGGAAGGAGCAGCTCGCAGAGGTCTCGCCCGAACGCTGCCCCTCCTACCGTACAGTTCCGTTCCAGTGATTGTCAGACCCCTGGTACCGGAAACGCCGCTGTACGTCGTCCCCGGGGTCTTTGGGGTCCGGTAGTTGGCCTGGACTGCCCGAATCGGTCCGCGCGCTCACAGCTCAGATGGGGGGACTCAGATGGGGGGACGCCCCCCTCCCGCGAGTGCAACGTGCGACTCGGCGTCTGGAACAGGCGGAATGGACGGGGTCGGGGGGTGAGCATCGTCTTGTTCCAGCGAGCTGTAGGCCTACAGCTCGCTGGTGTCGAAGGCGGGGTCGAACGGGTCAACGAACGTGACGCCCTCGACGGTCGAGCCCGAGGCGAAGTCCTCG
Source organism: uncultured bacterium (assembly GCA_947493945.1). Taxonomy (GTDB): domain Bacteria; phylum Bacteroidota; class Rhodothermia; order Rhodothermales; family Rubricoccaceae; genus Rubrivirga. The sequence goes on from CANLSR010000002.1 coordinate 497,628, forward strand.
CTGAGCACGACGGGCACCTGGTTGAGCTTGGCCGCCGCCCAGATCTGCGCGTCGTAGTAGGGGAGCTGGTGGTCCCGGACGCCCCGGACCGCCTCCAGCACGACGGGCGGGGTCAGCGGGACGACCGGGAACGTCCGCTCGTAGAGGCCGATCTGGTGGTAGACGCGGTCGGGCGGGACCGGCGGCTTGAGCCGGAACAGGGTGACGCGCGAGAACTCGGCGAGGGCCTGGGCTGGGAGCACCGCCGAGGGGCCGACCGGACTCGGCCGTCCGACGCGGGCGAGGACGGCGAGCGCGCGGTCCTGCTTGCCGGGGTCGAGGGGGTCGACGCTGTAGACGAGGACGTTCGTGTCGAGGAGGTAGCGGGCCACGGCTACGCCTCGGCCGCGTCGCCGCGGTCGCGCCCGTAGCCCCGGTCATCGTAGAGGGCCTCCCGGTCCCACCCCCCCTCCAGGCGGCGGCCTTCGCCGAGCTGGCGTGTGTGGGCGAGGAGTTCGTCCAAGGGCGAGCCCGCGGGCGGGGCGGCCAAAGCGTCGGCAAGAGCGGCGTCGAGCGCGCGGCGGACGAGCTCGGCTTCGGACACGCCGAGCTCCCGGCTCCGCCGTTTGAGCGCCCGGTCCTGCTCGGGGGTGACGCTGAGTTGCTTGCGGACGTACCGGCTGGGGGGAGAGGCGGGCATGATCAGTGGGGGCCACAATGCCGAGAGGATACGGATCGGTTACATCAGTTGTGTTGCTCACGTTCCGGTTCCCTCTCGGGTGCCGCAACGGTTGCTCCTCCAGACGAGGCCGAAGCATCTACAGCCCGATCCCCTCAGAGGCGTTGTCGTCGAAGAGCCGTCCCTCGCGGACGTACTCGGCGAGCATGGCGGCCGACTTGTGCCGGGTCTGCTTCTGGATGGCCCGGTCGGGCTTCCCCGCGCGGGCGGCGGTGGTCGCGAACCCCGCCCTCAGCGAGTGCCCGGCGTAGAGGGCCGGGTCGAGCCCCGCCGCCGCCGCGTGCTTTTTGACAACGTCGGCGACCGAACGCCCCGTGAGCGCGCGCCGTCCGAGTCGGCCCCACCGGTCCACGCCCCGGAACACCGGCCCCGAGAGGGGGGAGGCCCGCCCCTGGTCCGCCAAAGCGCGCCCCGCGGCACCGACGTACGAGCGGACGGCCCGGACGGGGCACGTCTCGGGCCGGTCCCCGTAGGCCACGCCGACGACCTGGCCCGCCCCCTCCTGATCGCTTTTTGATTTCGGGATGAGCAGCCTCAGGCCGTCCGGGGTGTAGGCGAGGTGCCCGGCCTCGACGGCCGCCAGCTCGGAGCGGCGGAGGGCCGCGGCGAACCCGAGCAGGAGCATCGCCTTGTCGCGCCGGGCTCGGAGCGCGGCCCCCGGCTTGGCGTCGTCGCCCAAAGCCTCCGCCAGCTGGACGGCTTGGTCGCACTGGGTGGCCATCGCGACGACGTCGGCAGCGAGCGCTGGGGCCACCTTCTGCGGCGCCGTCCCCAACGTCCGGGTCACGCCGGCCCACACCGAGTGCAACGGCTCTTTACTCCTGAGGGCTGGGCTCTCCAGGCCCGCGAGCTTGTGGGCCTGGCTGATCGCCGCGAGCCGCCGCCGCAACGTCGCCACCTTGAGGGGCGCCGTCGGCTGACCGGCATCGTCGTCCGGCCCGGTCTCGGCGCGCGACGCTATGTATAAGGAGACGGTCTCGGGCGCGGCCGGCATGGAGCCGAGCGACCGCGACTCGCACCACGTGGAGAAGTCGGCCCAGTCGGAGCGGTAGGCCCGGAGCGTGGCATCGGACCGAGCCGCTCGGGCGAACCGCCGGGCGGCCTCGGCGTCGGCCGCCAGTTCGGGGCTGAGCGCGCGGGGGCCGGTCGGCTGGCGGACGAGGTCGGAGGGCATCGGTGTGTCTGTTATTGCAGTCTGGGCCACCTCGACCCGGCAACTCACTCGCGGTGAAGGTAGCCTCAGGCGGGGGCACCCGCTTCCCATAACTCCCGGTTATCGGAAGCCATTATGGAACCGGTTGTGTCAGACCAGTGGAGCACAGCTCTGCTGACCTTGGCCCCGTCCCCAACGTGTCAGTTGTGGGCAGACTGCAATAATGGCTCCACCTATCTCTAGCTGGTGGAGCGAGCGCTCTGGCACACAGCGCATGAGCGGCATCCCAGGCCCCCGGGGTACGGGCGGATGACGGTCGAGATGCGGGACGCCTGGGCAGCATACCCGGACCCGCCGGTGCCGAAGGCAGCCCTCCTTCCGTGAAGCCTGTAGCTCCCTGCGGCTCGGACGTAGAGAGCGGGACGGGTTCTCGAACGCGGGGTCCGCCTGGGGAGCGCGCCGGCGTGTAGACCCGGCAGAGCGCGGGAGGGGGTCGAGGAAGACGGCGAGCCCAGGGAGCGGGCTGGGCGATGCCTTCGGCGTCGGCGTCGTGATCAAGGGTTCGGGGCTCGTGTGGGAGGGTCCCATCTACGCCCATCTGGACCCTCCCGTACTCCCTGATCCCCCTCGGCCGCGCCCCGTCTGGCCGCTAACGAAGCAGTACTTGTCAGAGGCCTCATAGCCGTCCCGTCCTCCTTCAGGCCTTGACGTTTTGCTGAGGACGGCGGACTCCGCGGCGTGCTCTCTCGCCCAGCGGCAGCTCATCGCCTACGACCCTGGCACCGACCGGACTCCGATCCTGCTCGACGTCGTGGGCCGGGTCCGCGACGCGGCCCAGCTCCCGAGCGGGGCCTCGCTGATCCTTCGCCAAGCCACCGACTTGGAGGCTCGGAACGGTCAGGTGGTTAGAGTCCTCCCGAGATGAGGCTCGAAGCGTCGACGGGCCGGGGTGGAACCGACGGGCGAGTCTGGCCGACCCCGGAGCGCTCAGACTCATCCGCAGCCTCGACGACGGAGTCCTCCAACGCGAACAGCTCCACCGACTGGTCTTTCCCGCGCAACTCCTGGTGCCCCACCGACCGGAACACCCACCCCTCGCCGGTGCCCAGGCGCGACACCAGCTCGTCGCCCACCAAGACGTCAGCTCCGAGCGGCTTACAGAGCGCCTGAATTCGAGCCGTCTGGTTCAGCACGTCGCCGGTGAACACGATCTCCTTCTTGAGCGCTCCGATCTCGCCGGTCGTCACGGGTCCCACTTGAAGGCTCGCTCGGAAGTCCGGGGCCACCCCAAAGCGGTCCTCGAACCAACCTGCCCTCGCGCGCAGGTCCCGCTTCATGTCCAGAACGCACCGGACACAGTCCGCATCGCGGAGCCCGTCCTTCTCGGTCCACGACACCACGATCTCGTCGCCGATGTACTGGTACACCTCGCCCTCGTGGTCGACGATCGCGGCGGCGAGCGCGTTGTAGTACGCCCGGAGGAACTCGAAGTAGCGGGCGTGGCCGAGCCGCTCGGTGGTGCTCGTCGACGACTTCATGTCGGAGAACAGGAACACCCGCCGCTCCTCTTTCGGCGTGTGGTAGCGCCCCGAGAGAAAGTTGGTCAGCACGCGGGGTCCCATGTGCTCGCTGATCTCGGCGTAGAACAGGGAAGCCACAAGGGAGGTGGCCAGCTGCACGCCTGTGCTGAGACTCTCCTTGCTGATGGCGAACGCCTGGAGTCGGTCCCAGACCCGGGGATCTGCCAGTCCCGTGTCCATCTCCAGCGCCGCAGCGACGGGGAATGTGACCACGACGACCCCAGTCAGGAAGACGGCGTAGAACAGCGTCTTGGCGACGAGCTTGGTGCCCAAGCTGCGCGCGGCGAGCCGCCGGTTGAGGAACAGGAGCTCGACGGCGCCGACCAGGCACCCCACAACGGCGACGGCCAGGTTAGCAAACAGCCTCACCCTCGCGTCGACCTCGATGGCCGACCCGTCGGTGGTCGCGACCGCGCCGCCGCCCGCCGCATAGTCCGAGATCGAAAAGACCTGCGCCAGCACGAACCAGATCACCCCAAAGGGGACCACCCTCCGAAGGGCGCGCCGAACGATGGGTGAGAGGTGAAACCGCATGGTCAAGGGCCACACCGTGCCTACGCTTGCAAGTGCTTGCGAAACAGGATAACAAGCGCCTGTAAAACGAGCTCCGATCCCTCCCAGCGAGAGACGTGGCTCCGGGCTGGCGCGCGCACTGTTCGAGGAGGCATCGAGGGGTCGGCCTCCCGCAAACGGTCACCCCACACGGGCCTCCTTCACGATCCGGGGGATACGTAGCACTGGAACAGATTTGGGCGCCAACCGCTAGCTAGCTGGTGTCCCTATCAGGAAAGGCGGGCCTCCAGGCCCTCCTAGGAGGGCCTAGAGGGAGCGGAGTGGGTCGGGCGTCCCCGTCAAGGAGGAGGTCCTTCTCGGTGGGTCACTCTCGTGGGATCGGCCTCGGTGCCGCAGGGGGACCCCTCCGCTGCCCAAAGCGCCCAGATCCGTTCCGGTGCTACAAGAACCCCAACCCCATCCGTCTCGCTACCCTCGGTGGGGCGGAGGAGTCGGCCGGCTTTGGACGGCGGGGTCACGGCGCCTGCGGCCGCGTCGCACGGAGCCAGGACGCCACCCCTCACCGGCCACCTCGTGCGGGACCGTGATCGTCACCCGTGCCCCCGCTCCGGGCGAGGACTCGACCCCCAGCCGCCCGCCGACGGCCTCCAGCCGCTACCGCACGCTCGCGAGCCCGAACCCGTCCCCCGGCCCGTCCAGCACGGCCACGTCGAACCCGGCCCCATCGTCCTCGACGGTCACCGCCACGTGCCCGTCGGCGTGCTTGGCCACGTTGAACAGCAGCTCCCGGACGAGGTGGTACACGAGCGTCCGGAGGGCCGGGTCGGGCACGTCGGCGTCGCCGGCGACCTCGACGTCGAGCCCGAGCCGCTTCCGCTTCCACTCGGCCAGCCACCGGAGGACGTCGGCGAGCCGGTCCGTCTCGAGCACGGCCGGGCTCAGCTCCGTCGCCAGCGTCCGCGTCAGATCGGTCGCCTCGTCGAGGATCCCCCCGGCCTGCTCGGCGAGCCAGTCCCGCTCAGGTGGGGCCCGTACGAGGAGCCTGAGCGTCATGGAGAGCCCGTAGAGCCTCTGCTGGAGGTCGTCGTGGAGGAGGTGGGCAAGCCGACGCCGCTCCTCCTGCTCGGCCACGGCGAGCTTCGAGCCGAGCGCCCGGACCTGGGCCGTCCGCTCCTCGACCCGGTCCTCGAACGTCTCGTTCAGGCGACGGAGGGCCTCCTCGGCCTCCTTCCGCTCGGTCACGTCGAGGACGAACTCAACCGTCTCCGTCTCGCTGATCTGGCGGGCGGCGAAGAGGCCCCAGAAGCGCGAGCCGTCCGCGCGGTAGTACTCCTTCTCGTAGGGCTCGTTGACGCCGGACGTCTCGATCTGGACGACCGCGTGCCGAGAGGCCGCGTGGTACTCCTCCGGTGTCAGGTCCTGCCACGTCTTGCCGAGCGCCCCCTCGCGCGAGAACCCCGTCATCTCGAGGAACGCGCCGTTCACGTCGGCCAGCTCGAAGTCCGGCCCCCAGAAGAGCACGCCGACGGTCTCGATGGCGAGGGCGTTCTGGAGCCGCCCCTCGCTCTCGCGGAGCGCGGCCTCGGCGCAGGCCCGCTCGACGGCCGCCTACGTCCGCTCCGCCGTCTCCTCGACCAGCGCCACCTCGGCGGCGGTCCACGCCCGCGGCTCGCGCTGGTGGATGCCGAGGACGGCCGCGAGCCGCCCGCGCTTCACGAGCGGGGCGGCGACGTAGGCGCCGACATCGGCGGCCGCGTACGCCGACTTCTCGTCCGCGGTCCAGCCCTCCGCGTCGGCCACGTCGGGTGCGACGAAGGGCTCGCCGGCCCGTAGCGACGCGATCACCGAGGGGCCGAAGCTGTCGGCGACGTATCGCCCGACGAAGCTCGCCACGCCGACGGCGTAGTCGCGGTGGACGACGAAGTGCTCGCCGTCGTCGTCGAACTCGACGTAGAACGAGCGGTTGGCCCCGAGGTGCTCGCCGAGCACGCGGGCGGCCACGCCCTGCACGGCCACAGGGTCGGAGACCGGGCGGAGCGCGTCGGCGAGAGTGGCCCGGAAGGCAGTATCGGCCACGGACCGGCTGAGGGCCTCCTCGGCCCGCTTCCGGCCGTCGATGTCGACGACGGACCCCACGAACCCGAGCGACTCCCCCCCATCGGACAGGCGGGGGCGCCCGGCGTCGAAGGCCCAGCGGTACGTGCCGTCGTGGCGGCGGAGGCGGTAGTCGACCCGAAACGGCTCCCCCCGCTCGCTCGCGGCGAGGAAGACGGCTCGGGCGGCCCCACGGTCGTCGGGGTGGACGGCGTCGAGCCACCCGAGCCCGAGCCCCTCCCCCTCCGTCTGCCCGGTGTGCTCGTACCACGCCCGGCTGAGGAACGTGCAGGCGCCGGAGGGGTCGGTGACCCAGGTCATGGCCGGGGCGGCGTCGGCGAAGGCGTGGGCGGGGCCGTCGCGGAGGGCCTCGTCCCCTTCCCACTGCCGGGTGTTGTCGCGGAAGACCTTCGCGAACCCGCGGAGGGTCCCGCCCCGGGGGGGGGGGGGGGGGCCGCCCCGGAGGGCGCCGCCCCCATCGCGGAGGACCGTCATGACGCCGGTGGCCCGGAACCGGGCGCCGCCCTTCCGGACGTGCCACCGGTCGCCCTCGGCGTGCCCCGCCCGTACGGCCTCCTCCATCTCGGCCTTGGGGGGCCCGGCCGCCCGGTCCTCCGGCGTGAACACGACGTCGGCGGACATCCCGAGGGCCTCCTCCTCGGTCCACCCGAGGACCCGCTCCGCTCCGGCGTTCCACGTCGTGATCCGTCGGTCGGTGTCCGTCATGAAGATGGCGTACTCCCGGGCGCTGTCCAGGAGCTGCTGGAACTGCTCGGCGGGGTCTTCAGGCGAGGGCGGCGAGGGCGGCTCCGTCACGTACCCCAAGCGACCCGAAGCAACGGGCCTCCGAGAGACCGGGGATGACCTGCGGGTCCGTGCGCGGCTCCAGCCCCGGCCGCGCCGACGCCGGGACTCCCTTAACAGGGCGAGTGGGACCGTCGATACCCAGCGCATGGTCCTCACCGAAACCGCTCCTCTCGGCCGCGCCGAGGTCTCACCCGGCGTCGTTCTGACTCGGATCCGACGGCTCCTCGACGTCAGCGTCGCGCTCAACGCGCTCAACGACACGGCCCGCCTCCTCGACTTCATCGCGCAGACGACGACGGCCGTCCTCGACTGCGAGGCGGCGTCGGTCCTGCTCCTCGACGAGCGGGCCGGGGCGCTCCGGTTCTCGGCCGCGTCCGGCGAGGCGGGGGCGGCCCTTGTCGGCACGCTCGTCCCGATCGGGGGGAGCCTGGCCGGCGCCACGTTCCGTGAGAACCGCGTGCTCTACGCAGCCGACGCCGACGCCGACGCCCGGCACTTCCGGCAGGCCGACGCCGCGACGGGGTTCCAGACCCGGGCGCTGCTCGGCGTCCCCATGCGGATCGACGGGCAGCCCGTCGGGGTCCTCCAGGCCCTCAACCCCCACGCCGGCGCGTTCATGCAGGACGACGCCGAGGCCCTCCTCATCGTGGCGGCCCAGGCCGCCGTCGCCATCCGCGACGCGCGGCAGCAGGAGGCGCTCCGGCGGGCGAACGAGCAGCTCGCCGAGCTCGACCGGCTCAAGACGAACTTCCTCTCGATCACGTCGCACGAGCTCAGGACGCCACTGACCGCGGTCTTGGGGTTCGGCCAGATCCTCGCCGAGGAGGTCTGCGGCGACCTCTACGCCCACGCCGGCGCCGTCGTCCGGGCCGGCGAGCGGATGATGGACCTCGTCGAGACGCTCGACGTGATGGCCGGCGTCCAGGGCGACCTCGGGGCGCACCCCACGACGCTCGTCTCGCTCTCGGCCCTCCTCAGCGACGTGGTGGCCGACTCCGAGGTGACGCTCGCGCTCTCGCCCGGCCCGCTCCTGGTCGAGGGCGACGGCGTCCGGCTCCGGCTCGCGTTTGGGAACCTCATTCGCAACGCGGTCCAGTTCTCGCCACCAGGCGGGGCCGTCAGTGTCGAAGGCGCCGTGGACGGCGACGAGGTCCACGTCCGGGTCGTGGACGTGGGGCGGGGCCTATCGCCGGGGGACCTCGAGAGGATCTTCGAGCCCTACGTCCAGGTCGCCGACCCCGACCGGCGTGACCACGAGGGGCTGGGCGTGGGGCTGACGGTCGCGCGGGCGGTCCTCGTCCAGCACGGGGGGTACGTCGCGGCCGAGAGCGCGGGGCCCGGGCGGGGCGCCACGTTCCACGCCCGGCTCCCGCTGGCGGTGGTCGCGTAGCCCCAGGTCCGGCCGCGGACGCGGGCGAGGTGACCGCAGACCTGACCGGCCGTGGCCGACCCGGAGGCCTGCTCAGGCCGTCGCCCCGACGGCGTCCGCGTCGGCGGTGTCTGGGTCGAGAGTACCTGCGTTGAGGGAGAGCGGGTAGGCCGGCACGTCGCCCTCGATCCCCTTCAGCCGCAGGGCCACCGGCGCGTCGAACGCGAGGTCGTCGCCGGCGAGGGCGAACACGTCGAACGAGGCGAGGACGCCGCCGACCGGCGCCGCGCCTTCGAGCCGGGCGGCCAGGTTCACGCCCCGCCCGATCGCCGTGAACTCGACGAGGTCGTCCGAGCCGAACGTCCCCACCGTCACCTCGGCCTGGTGGACGCCCACGCGGAGGCCCACGTCCTGGCGCAGTCCGCCGGCCCGCCACCCCGCCCCAAGCCGGCGGATCGCTGCCTGCATCGCCGCCGCCATCGCCAGCGCCTGGCGGGCCTGGCGCTCGGGGTCCATGTCGTCGGCGGCCCCGAACAAGACCATGATCCCGTCGCCCATGATCTTGTCGAGCGTCCCGCCCCAGGCGTCGATGAGCCCGACCATCTCGTTGAGGTACTCGTTCAGGAGCGCCGTGACGCGCTCGGGCGGGGTGGTCTCGGCCAGCCGCGTGAACCCGGCGAGGTCGGTGAACACGACCGTCACGCGGCGGCGCTCGGCGGCGACGGCGACGTCGGCCTCCTGGTTTAGAATCCGGTCCACGACCTTCCGAGGGAAAAACTTCCGGAGCCTCGAGCCGCGGACGAGTTGCTCGAGCTGCTCGCGGACTTTCTCCTGGAGCGTCTCGTTAAAGTCCGAGAGCTCGGCGTTGAGCCGCTCGGTCTCCGCCTTCTCGTCGGCGAGCTCCGCCGTCCGCTCGGCCACCGTCGCCTCGAGCTGGCGCTGGCGCTGGCGGAGCTGGGCCGTCCGCGCCCGGTAGCCGGCCCAGGCGAGGCCGAGCAACGAGGCCCCCATCAACCCGGCGAACCACCCCGTCTGCCAGAAGAACGGGCGGACGGTGAACGCGACGGCCGCCCCGCCCTCGCTCCAGACGCCGTCGTTGTTGGCGGCCTCGACGCGGAACGTGTAGTCGCCCGGGGGGAGGTCGGTGTAGAACGCCTGCCGCCGCTCGCCGGCCTCGGTCCAGCCCTCGTCCCGGCCGTCGAGCCGGAAGCGGTGGCGGACGGCGTCGGGCGCGAAGAAGCTGAGCCCGGCGTAGTCGAACGCGACGTCGCCGGCGCCCGGCCCGACGCGGGGGGGGGCGGCCCCGAGCGGGACCGGCCGGCCGTTGACGGCCAGGCGCTGGACGGCGGCGTCGGGCGGGCGCGGGTTCGTGCGGACGCGGGCGGGGTGGACCGTCACGACGCCGCCGTTGGTCGGGAACCACAGCGACCCGTCGGGCGCGCGCGCCGCCGACGGCTGGGCGCCCCAGTTGCCCTCGGCGTCGCGGAGGCCGTCGGCCCGGCCGTAGAGGCGGACCGCCAGCCGGTCGGCCCGCCCCGCCTCGACGGCGCCGAGCGAGGCGAGCGGGACGCGGGCCACGCCGCGGTTCGTGTTCAGCCAGAGCGCGCCGTCGCCCCCGTCGAGCACGGCGAGCACGTTGTTGCTCGGGAGCCCCTCGGGGACCCCGAACGCCCGGACCGCGTGCGCCCCACGGGAGGAGCGGATCCGGAGGAGCCCCCGCCCCTGCGTCCCCACCCAGACCGTCCCGCCGGGCCGGGCGAGCAGCGCGAGCACGTCGGCGTCGCCGACCCGCTCGAACGGGCCGCCCGGCGGGCCGGTCCAGAGTCCGGCCCGAAACGTGCCGATCCACAGCGCGCCGTCGGGCGTCTCGGCGAGGGCTGAGACCGGCGCGTCAGGAGCGCCGGGGACGGCCACGAACCGGGCGCCGTCCCACCGGGCCAGCCCGCCGTCGGTCCCGACCCAGAGCCGCCCCGCCCGGTCTTCGTAGAGCGCGAGCACGTACGCGTCGGGGAGGCCGTCGGCCTCGTTGTAGCATGCGAGCGGTCGGGCCGGGCGGTGGTGGCACAGGCCGGCCCCGTCGGGCGCGACCCACACCGAGCCGTCGCGGGAGGCCAGGACGGCCGCGACCACCTCGTTGGGCAGCCCGTCCGCCGTGCCGATCTGGCCGGTCACGCGTCCGCCACGGACCGCCGAGACACCGCCCTTCGTACCGACCCAGACGGTCCCGTCCGCGGCGGCAGACGTCGTGAGTACGCCGTCGTCGGCGAGCCCTTCGCCCCCCCCAAACGGCGTGAACTTGGCGTCGCGGATTCGGACGAGCCCCGCCCCGCCCGTCCCGACCCACAGGCTCCCCTCTCGGTCGCGGAGGAGCGCGCGGACGACGGAAAGGTCGGCTCCGGCGGCCTGGCTCAGCGGATCGGCCGCCCCCCCCTGGAGCCGTACGAGACCGGCCCCGTACGTCCCCACCCAGAGCGCGCCGCCGTCGGCGTAGAGAACCGTCGCCTCGGTCCCTTCGAGGGACGCCGCCCGTGCGGGAGCGGAGACGGACCCGCCGGCGAGCCGGCCGAGGCCGCGGAGGGTCCCGATCCAGAGGGCGCCGCGCGCGTCCTCGACGAGCGCCGTGACGGGCTCGGCGGCGGCTCCACCCCGCCCCACGAGCGACCCGACCGCGTCGCCCTTCCGGCGGGCGAGCCCGGCCCTCGTCCCGATCCAGAGCGTCCCGTCCCGGCCGACGAGGAGCTTCCGGACGTGGGGGTCGGGGAGCCCGGCCACCGAGCACGCGAAGCGCGGCCGGGCCGCGGCGGGGTCCAGCCGGCACAGCCCGTCGCGCGTCCCGGCCCACACCGCCCCGTCGGCGGTGAGGGCGAGCGCGGAGACCGTCGGGCTCGGGAGCCCGGCGTCGACGCCGAACCTCTGGACGCGGAGGTCGCGGTCGACGTGGGCGAGACCGCCGTTCCCCGTCCCCACCCAGATGCCGCCCCGCGCGTCGGCCGCGAGCGACTGGACGTCGCCGTCGGAGAGCCCGCCCCGGCCGACGGGGACGGCCGTGAACCGGCGGCCGTCGAACCGGGCGAGCCCCTCCTGCGTGCCCACCCAGAGGTGCCCATCGGCGCTCTGAGCGAGGGCCTCGACGGTGCTCTGCGGCAGTCCCTCGTCCGTGGACCACGCCATGACGTCGTACTGGGACGGCAGCTTGGACGGGTCGAGGATCGAGGTCGGTTTGGGGCGCCCGCTCGGGACCTGGGCGTCGGCGGCGTGTGGGGCAGCCCACGTGACGAGGACCAGGAGGGGGAGCAGGGTCCGCATAGGGGGCGTGTCGTGGCGGCCGTCTGCAGAGCAAGGACGGGGCCCTCGCGCGGGCCCGTCCGAACCCCCCGCTCTCCCCCGCCCCGTGCCCCGGACGGGAGGAGAGCGGCCGTCTGCGCGTGTCGTTCCGCCACGGCCCGTTCCTCTTTTACTGACCGCGGCGCCAGCGGCCCGTCTCGATCTGAGTCCTGGTCTGGTACACCTCGCGGCCGTGTGAGGCTCGCTCCCCGGAAGCAGTGAGTGAAGGGGCGGAACCATCCTGTGCCGAGACGACGGGCACCCCGGCAGGTCTGTTGATGCGTGAGGGGAGGACACCCACCCCCCCCCCCCCAACCTCCCCATGACCCTCCGTACCCTCACCCTCACCGCTGCCGGGCTCGTCGGCCTCGCCGGATGCGACGCCGTCGTCGACACGCCGCCGGACGCGCCGCCAGCGGCCACGGCCAAGCTCCGCCACTGGGACCTCGCGGCCCCTCAGGGCCAGGCGAACGCCCGTGTCGCGGGCGGTGGCGACGTCGACTTCGTCGTCACGTTCCAGAGCAACGTCTCTGACCCCGAGGCCGCCGGCGCCTTCTGCGAGCAGGGGATCCGCCGCCGCTCGTACGTCCGAGAGTCGTTCTCCGGCTTCGCTGGGACCGTCTCCGCCGACAGCCTCGACGGCCTTCTCGACTGCCTCGTCGCCGACCCGAACGTGAAGTTCGTCGAGCCCGACCTCCCCATCCCGACGCCCGACGAGGGCGTCCGGTTCGTCCCGCTCAGCAAGGACTGGGACGGCGAGCCCGACGAGGACTACAAGGTCAAGGCGCCGAAGGACCAACTCCTCCCCTGGAACATCGAGACGATCAAGGGCAAGGACTCGTCGGCCAAGTCGGGCGACAAGAAGGGGACCGTCGACGTCGACGTGTTCGTGATCGACACAGACATCGACCACCCCGAGGTCAACGTCGTCGAGCACCGGAGCTTCCTCCCCGCCGGCGCCCGCGCGGCCTCGACGACGCACGGGAACCACGTGGCCCTGACGATCGCGGCGTTCGACGACGAGGTCGGCCTCGTTGGCGTGGCGCCGGGCGCCCGCGTCCACGCGCTCTCGGTCTTCGATGCGTACGGCGGCGCCCCGATGTCGCGGCTCATCGAGGCCGTCGACCACGTGGCGGCGTGGAGAAAGGCGAACCCGTCGAAGCCGGCCGTCCTCAACATGAGCGTCGGGGCGTATATCGGCTCGACGGCCCAGAACGCGCTCGACGACGCGGTGACGGCTCTGATCGACCTCGGCGTCCCCGTCGTCGTCTCGGCCGGGAACCACGCCGTCAACGCCTCGCTCGTGTCGCCGGCCCACGTCCCGGACGCGATCACCGTCGGCTCCTACGACGGTGACGAGGAGTTCTCTCGCCGGTTCTCGAACTTCGGGTCGGTCCTCGACCTGCTCGCGCCGGGCGACTACGTGGTCTCGGGCGCCGCGGGCGGCCAGTACGCCATGATGAGCGGGACGTCGATGGCGGCCCCTCACGTGACCGGCGCCGTCGCGCTCTACCTCGCCCGGAACCCCCGGGCCGACGCCCGCCGCGCCGCCGCGGAGGTGATTCGGGCCGGCAAGGACGGAGAGATCGAGGGGATGCCCAAGGGGACGACCTCCAGGACCGTCGTCCTCGACAAGCTCTAGACGGCCCCCTCCGGTCGACGACGGCGGCCGACCTGGTCACCCTGTCCAGGCCGGCCGGTACCCACGCCGAGCGCCGGACCGGCTGGTTCCTCCCCTTACCCAGGCCGACGCTCGTCCACTGGAGACCGGACGCAGCGCGAGACGGAGCCAGTGGGCGCTGGGGGGGAGGACCGGGATCGACTCGCTGAGCCCCCGGTCGTCTCCGGTCTCACGAGGCGCTCAACGTCACAGGCGCCGCCGCCACAGGCTGCTCCCAGCGGCATCGCCGCCGGCTTCAGCTGCCATCGCCCCCTACCGATGCGTCCAATTAGCTCCTACTCGATGACCGAACCTGCCCCTGAGGGGCTCCACCCGGCCGCGGCGGCGGCCGTGCTCGACCCCGACCGGTTGGGCGCGCTCGCCGCTACCGGCCTCCCCGGCACCGGCCCCGAGGACGAGTTCGACCGGCTCACGTCGCTCACCGCACGCTCCACCGGGGCCCCGATCTCGCTCGTCACCCTCGTCGGCTCCGACCGCTCGTTCTTCAAGAGCGTGCACGGGCTCCCCGAGACCGACCGGACCGTCTCGCTCGCCCGCTCGATGTGCCAGCACGTCGTCGCGTCCGGCGAGCCGCTCGTCGTGGGCGACACGCGCGGCCACCCGCTCCTGGGCGACAACGGGGCCGTGATTGAGCTCGGGGCCCGGGCCTACCTCGGCGTCCCGCTCCGCTCGCCGGCCGGCCACGTGCTCGGCGCGGTCTGCGCCGTCGACGTCGAGCCTCGGGAGTGGTCGCCCGACGACGTGGCGACGCTCGTGGCCACGGCGGCCGCGGCCCAGGGCGAGATCGCCCTCCGGGCCGAGCGGGGGGCCCACCAGGCGGCCGACGAGGCCCGCGTGAAGGCCGAGCGGATGGGGCGGCACCAGGCGTCGTTCCTGGCCAACATGAGCCACGAGATCCGGACGCCGCTCACGGCCATCCTGGGCTTCGCTGAGGTCCTCGCCGACGAGGTCCCCGACGACCTCCGCGAGTTTGCCGTCTCGGTCCGGTCAGGTGGCGAGCGGCTGCTGGGGACGATCAACGCGGTGCTCGACCTGGCTCAGATCGAGGCGGGCCGGATGGACCCGTCCCCTCGCCCGACGGACGTCGGTGCCCTGCTCGCGGCCGCCGTCCGCGACGTCCACCCCCTGGCCTCAGCCAAGGGCGTCCTCGTCGCGGTCGGTGTGCCGCCCGGGATGCCGGCGCTGACCCTCGACTCCGGACTGCTCGACCGGGTGGTCTCTAACCTGGTCGGCAACGCGGTCAAGTTCACCGAGGGGCGTCCCACAGGGGACGGGCGCGTCGAGGTCCGCGTCCGCTACGACGGGACGCGCCTCCGCGTCGAGGTCTCCGACACGGGGATCGGGATCTCGCCTGACGACCTCCGGCACCTGTTCGAGGAGTTCTGGCAGGTCTCCGACGGCCACGCCCGGACCCACGAGGGCAACGGGCTCGGGCTGGCCCTCGTCCGACGGGTGACGGCGCTGATGGGAGGCGAGGTCACGGCGGAGAGCGAGCTCGGGGTGGGATCGCGGTTCACCGTGTCGGTGCCAGCTCTCGCCGCCCCAGCGAACGGGGGGACTGCTCAGCTGCGGGGCGCGTTGCTGACCCGGCCGCCTACCGTGCCGGCGGGCCGGGTCCTAGCCGACACCACGGCGGTCGCCGCCCGCGCCCTCAACCTCAGCGCGTTCGGGACGGCTAGATCACTGGGCCTGGGGTCCGACAAGTAAACGCGCAGGATCGTCCGGTAGCCGACCTCGAACGCCTCCCCTGGGCTCTAGAGCGGTTGCAAGAGCGAGGACCCCGCTGACCAATGACCCTCGGACACGCTGTGTCGAGGAGGCCAAAAACCGCACGTGACGTCCCCCTGTGCCGCCTAACGGGTCGATTGGCTTCGCCAACCGGACAATCCTGCTCCACTACTTGTCAGAGGCCGGCCTCCAGTGAGGGGCGCTGTCAGGAGTCCAGCGGGACGCTCCCCTCCCGTGTGGTGACTGTGGTAGGGGTCAACCGCCCCACTGCAGGGCTTCCACGAGGCTCTACCCGGTGCCCGTTGAGGTTGCGAATCCGACGGAAGCCGGACCCGGTGCGTTCACCCGCCTCGCGAGGGCCCCTGAGTCGTGGGGCCGACTCCATCACCGTGTCCGTCGTGGCGAAGCGCTACCGAGGGGGCGTAGCCCAGCTGACTTGGCAGTAACTGAGGCCGACGAGATCTCCGGCCTCAACCTCTAAACCCGTGGCCACGGACAGATCGTCCATTCCAGGCGCTCAGCGGGGGTGAGCCCGGGCCGCAGGCGTGATAAGGAGACTTGGATATCGTCGCTGGGAGGCGCCTGCCTAGCCTAGCCAAGACCTCAGCGTCACAGGTACTCGACCTGACCGGCCATGTCCTCGGCGTCGAGGACGCCCGCGATGAGGACCAGGCCGCGCACGACGTCGCCGATGGACGTCCCCTGCCGGGCGTAGACGACGCCCGCGTGGTCGTGGGACGCCGCGAGTCGGAGGAAGTCGTCGTCCTGGGTGAACAGGACGAGCCCCTGGTCTCTCGCAAACGCGATGTGGGACTCGTCGCTGGCGCCCAGCAGGCCGACCTCCAGGATGCGGACGACCTGGATGCCCCGGCGACGGAGCCCACCCACGACGGCCTTCGGGACGTGCTCGTCGACGTAGAACCGGATGGCGCTCACGGTCGGAATAGCTGCTCCCCGGACCGGGACACGTTCTACTGGGACGCCTGGTCTCCCAGCTTCTGCTTCAGGGGCGACGACGCCTCCGCCCGTGCCCGCTCGGCGTACGCCTCCCCCTCGGCCGTCCGGCGGTCGACCTCGTCTTTGTGGTCGTAGTAGTAGGCGAGCGCGGCGTGGACGTCGCCGAGCGACAGGTCGTACTCGGTCGCGATCTCGTCGACCGTCTTCCCCTCCCGTTCGTGCCAGAAGGCCACGTTCTGGACCGTGATCCGGTGGCCGGCGATGCGGGGCTTGCCGCCGCAGACGCCGGGCGTGATCTCGATGTGCTGGTCCAGGACGGCGGGCATGGGTGCGGAGGAAAGGGGCTAGAGTATAGGCAACGACGTTCGTGTGACGTTTGGCGCGGAGCCATCGCTCTGAACCACTTCGCAGCCCAGGCGGCATAGGCGCATGAGGCGGCCGAATACGACCAGCGGGGGGAGCCGTCCGGCGCGCGTCTCGCCGCGCCTTACGATGGGCGGCTGAGAGCTCCTGTTCTGTACGGGCCATCCCTCCGCCTAGCGCGCGGTCTTTCCCCGCCAGGTCCGGGGTGGGTATCCTTGTCGCTCTCTTCTCCTTTCGCTTTTTCCCGTCTCCTAGTGCCTCTACCCGGGGCTCCTAAGGAGACGGCCGCCGTATGACCCACCAGTCTAACGAACAGCTCAAGGGCACGATCTGGGAGATCGCCAACCGGCTCTGAGGCCCCTACAGCCCGCCCCAGTACCGTCTGGTCATGCTGCCGATCATCGTGCTCCGGCGGCTCGACTGCGTGCTGGAGGAGAGCAAGGACGCCGTGCTGGCGGAGTACGAGCGGCTGACGGCGGCGGAGACGCCCGAGAACGCGATGGACCGGATGCTAGGCCGGGCGGCCGACCCCGAGCGCAAGCACCCGCTCTACAACACGAGCCCCTACACGTTCAAGAAGCTCCTGGGCGACCCGGAGAACATCGCCCAGAACCTCGCCGCCTACATCCACGGGTTCTCGCCGACGGCGCGGGCCGTGTTCGAGCGGTTCGGGTTCGAGGACCAGATCGAGAAGCTCGACGCGAGCAACCGGCTGTTCACCGTCAAGGAGATGGCGGCGGTGGACCTGCACCGGGACCGGATCACGAACTTGCAGATGGGGTTACCTCTTCGAGCACCTCGTGATGCGGTTCAACGAGCAGGCCAACGAGGAGGCCGGCGACCACTTCACGCCCCGCGAGGTCATCCGGCTGATGGCCAACCTCGTCTACACCGGCGAGATGGACGTGTACAAGCCGGGCATCTACCGCGAGATCTATGACCCGGCGTGCGGGACGGGCGGGATGCTCTCGGAGTCGGAGAAGCTCATCCTGGGCCAGAACAGCACGGCCAACCTGGCCCTCTTCGGCCAGGAGTACAACGACGAGTCGTGGGCCATCTGCTGCTCCGACATGCTCATCAAGGACGAGGACACGAGCCACGTCGCTCTCGGCGACACGCTGGGCGACGGGAAGACGGGCGACGCATTCGAGGGCCGTCGCTTCCACTACATGCTCGCCAACCCGCCGTTCGGCGTCGAGTGGAAGGACCAGAAGAAGGTGGTCGCCAAGGAGCACGCCGAGCTAGGGTTCGACGGCCGGTTCGGGGCCGGTCTCCAGCCCATCAACGACGGGTCGCTGCTGTTCCTCCAGCACATGGTCTCGAAGATGCACCCGTACGTCGAGGGCGACGAGGACGCGGTCGGGTCCAAGATCGCCGTCGTGTTCAACGGGTCCCCGCTGTTCTCGGGCGCCGCCGGGGCCGGCCCGTCGAACATCCGGCGGTGGGTGATCGAGAACGACTGGCTCGACTCCGTGGTGGCGCTACCGGACCAGCTGTTCTACAACACGGGCATCTTCACCTACGTCTGGTTGGTGACCAACCGGAAGCCACCGGAGCGGCACGGTCGCGTCCAGCTCATCGACGGGACCCGGTTCTACCGCAAGATGCAGAAGAGCCTGAACAGCAAGCGGAACGAGATCACGGACGCCCAGATCGACCACCTCACCCGGATATACGGGGCTGGCGCCGACGGCGAGACGGCCCAAGTTGCGGCGGGCAGCGAGGCCGAGACCCGCGTCGTCTCGCGCGTCTTCGAGAACCGGGAGTTCGGGTTCTTGAAGGTGACCGTCGAGCGCCCGCTGCGGATGAGCTTCGAGGCCACGCCGGAGCGGATCGCCCGGCTGGACGACCAGACGGCGTTCGCGGGTCTCGTCAAAGCGCGTATCAGGCGCGCAGGGGCCCCGGAGGACCCCTTGCGCAACTATTCCCAGGTGGGTACGTTCGAAGACCCACCTGGCAACCCATACCATGCTCACTCTCCCCACAGCTCGTGCGCGTTGGCACCGGGCGTTCCCCGAACTCGAGCGCGACACCGAGGTCGTGATCGGGGCGCTCAAGGAGGGGCTCCCCGCCGGGCGCATCGACGCGCTCACCGCGGCCCTCGGCGTCTCGGCCTCCCGGCTGGCCGACGTGCTCTCGATCCCCACCTCGACGCTGGCCCGGCGTCGCAAGGCGGGCCGCCTGGACCGCGACGAGAGCGAGCGGGCCTACCGGCTGGCGCGGCTCGTCGACCGGGCGGCCGACGTGTTCGGGTCGGTCGAGGACGGGGGCGAGTGGCTGAAGCGGCCCCAGTACGGGCTCGGGGGCCTAGTGCCCCTGGCGTACGCCGACACCGAACCGGGCGCGCGCGCGGTCGAGGACCTCCTGGGCCGCATCGAGCACGGGATCCCGGCCTAGCGTGGGGCCTGTACCGACGACCACCGCCTGGCGGACCACGCGGCGCCGCTACGCCGAGACCGCGTTCTCGGGCGAGGGGGCGGCCGAGTACGGGGGGCGGTGGAATCCGAAGCGCGTGCCCGTGGTGTACCTCTCGGCCAGCCGGGCGCTCTCCGTGCTCGAGGTGCTCACCCAGGTGAGGGGACCGGGGGACCTGGCGGACTACGTGATGGTCCCGGCGACGTTCGAGACGAGCGACGTCTCGGCCGCCGCCCCCCTCCCGGCTGACTGGAGGGCCCTCCCCTCCCCGCGGTCGACCCAGGACCTCGGCGGCGCGTGGGCCCGCTCGCAGAGGAGCCTGGTGCTGCGCGTGCCGAGCGTGGTGCTCCCTGCGGAGGCGAACTACGTGCTCAACCCGGCCCACCCCCGGGCGTCCTCGGTGGTCTACGGGGAGCCCGAGGCCGTGGAGGTCGACCCCCGGCTCTTCAAGAGGTGACCCGGTGTCCGAGTACGTCGGGGCCGAACTCGAGCCCGCGGCTTTGGGCGTGGCAGTCCGCCAGCGCGAGGCCTCCGGGGCCGACACCGCCCCCTTCTGACGCTCGACGAGGAGGCGTACACTCGACGAGGAGGCGTACAAGAGAGCGGCCCGTTGGGGACTCGGCTTCGCCCACCGGCTCCGCTGGCGGACGACGCGGGCGGGCGTCACACGAAGGGGCCGGGGGCGCCACGGTCGGCCCCCAGCGACCGACGCTCGGAGTAGGCCTTGGTCCGGAGCGCGTAGAGGACCACCGCGTCGTCCCCGTCGAGGAGCGCCGCAGCGGCCGCCTCCAGCTCGGCCAGCTGGGCCGGCGACAGCTCGCCCTCGAACACCGAGTTCTGGACGTGGGCCAGGTAGCGGCGGAAGAGCCCCAGCGCCCTCGCGTCTCGCTCGACGGCCACGTCGTAGACGGCGATCACGTACGGCATCACCACCAGGCCCGGAACCCGACGTAGGCCTCGGCCGGGTCGGTGAGGTGGCGCACGAGCCGGTAGGCGTCGAGCCGGACCAGCCGCTCGTAGGACACGTGCCGGCCCAGGCCCCGGTGCCTGACCGTCCGGCGGAGCCGCTCGTCCCAGGCCTCGACGAACCGCCGCCGGCCGGGGTCGGTGAGGTAGACGCCGCCCAGGCGCGGCTCGAAGTGCTTGGGCCGGAGCCGGCCCGTCTTGAGCAGCCGGAAGATGGCGCGGTCGACCAGGAGCGGCTTGAACACCTCGGCCAGGTCGAGGGCCAGCGAGTAGCGGCGGTCGCCGGGCTCGTGGAGGAACGAGACCGTGGGGTCGAGGGCGGTCCGGTAGAGCGCCTTGACGCAGAGGCCGTAGCAGAGCGCGTTGCCGAACGAGAGCGCCGCGTTGAGCGCGTTCTGGGGCGGGCGCCGCGTGCGGCCGTCGTAGGGGAACGCGGCGGCCGTCGACGGGCCGAGCACGGCCGGCCAGGCGCGGTAGTAGGCGTCGCGGGCGCGGCCCTCGGCGGCCATCAGCTCGGGGATGTCCGGCTCGCCGGGCACGCGCTCGGCCTCGCGCTCGACCGTCGCCAGCGCGTCGGTGATGGGCGCCGCGTCGGCCGCCCGCTTCTGGTGGTAGAGCAGCGTCCGCCGGACGTTGAACAGCGAGGCCCCGACGAAGGCGCGGGCCAGGGCCAGGCGCTTGGACCGCCCGAGGTAGTGCTCGGCCTGGGCCACGGTGAGCCGGCCCGAGAGCAGGTCCTCGCGCGGGTAGAGCGTGGCGGCGTAGTTGCCGTAGTAGTCGTAGACGTGGGCCGGGATGCGCTGCTGGCCCAGGAACACGACGAGCTTGGAGTTGAGGTCCACCTCGCCGAAGAGGTGGAGCGCGTCGACGGCCTCGACCGGGAGCACGGCCTTGTCGCCGGCGAGCGAGCCCGAGGGGGCCCCGGTGTCGTCGGGGTGGTCGCCCGGCCGGCGCTCGGCGGTGGCGGGCTGGAACCAGAGCGTGTTCTGGCGGCGGCGGAGGCGTCCGTTGGAGAACAGGTAGTGGTCGCGGGGCATGGGGCCAGGCTAGCTCCGGCGTGCGCGCTACCGGACAGCGGCGTCCGCAACGAGCCTGGACGCCTCGGGCTCCGGCCCGTCGCGGAGCGGGTCGGCCGGCAGCGTCCGCCAGCGGTCGAGGAACGCCTCCAGGTGGGCGTCGCCCCGCGCCGCGTGCTGCTCCAGGAGCGCCTCGACGCGCCCCTCCTCGGCCGCGTGCTCCGGCCCGGTGAACAGCCCCGCCAGCCGGGCGGCCCGGAGCCACAGCAGGTAGGTCGTCACCGCGTCGCACTCGTTGTAGGCGCGGATCGCGTCGCGGCGGCCGCCCAGCCACAGGTCGGCCACGTCGGCCCCCGAGACCGGCCCGCCGGCGCCCAGCTTGGCCGGGATGCCGGAGAGCGCGGCGAGGTCGGCCAGGGACGCCGGCGACGGACCCCGCCGGCCGCCGAGGACGCGCAGGAGGTCGACGTTCCAGTCGTTGTACGGGTGGCCGTAGTCCGGCCCGCTCCAGGAGCGGCCGGAGCGCCGGGAAGTCGGCCTGCACCGTGCGCCAGATGATCTCCTTGTCCGTGTACAGGTAGTCGTGCGTCACCCGGTTCCGCATCCCCATGATGTCCTGCCACGGGACGTCGGGGTAGCGCGCCCGGACGTCGTCGGGTACGTGGCGGACGGCCTCGCCGAGCACCGTGAAGCACCGCTCGACGGCGAACACCGTCCGTTCGTCGGCCGCGAACTCGTCCGTCCGCATCTGGCCCACAAACGCCTGGGCCTGGTCCATCACGTCGAGCGCGTCCTGGACCCGCTGGGCCACCGGCCGCTTCATACAGCGGTGAGGTCGGCCTCGACGCCGGGCTCGATCTCCGGCCCAAGCATCGGGCGCGTGGCGAGGTCGACGGCTAGGCCGGTCCGGTCTTCCAGTAGTCGGGCCAGGCCGACGAACGTGATCATCCCCGGCACCTCGTCGAACTCGACCAGCACGTCGAGGTCGCTCGCCTCCGTCTGCTCACCGCGGGCGTAGGACCCGAAGATCGAGAGCGACCTTACAGCGTAGCGGTCCCGCAGCTCCGGGAGCAGACCGGAGAGCCGGGCGCGAACGGCGTCGGTGGAGGGCAGAGCGGACATAGGAGCAGTCTACGGCTCCGGAGCGCTCTTGCTCCGCGTCCCAGCAGGATCGATTTTGCCAGTCGCACTCCCGATAACCGAGCTTAACGGCCGCCGAGCCGTGGCGCCGCCGGTACGGACGGCGGCGCGCCCGTGACATCGCCGCCGGGCGCCCGACGTCGTGCGCCCGGCGGCCGGCCGCTACCGGACCACGGTGACCCGCGTCGTCCGCGCCTCGCCTCCTGCCACAACGCGCACGACGTAGACGCCCGTCGGCAGCGACGAGGCCCCCAGCGGCACCGTGTGGCGGCCGGGTCCGTACGCGCCCGACGCCAGCACCGCCACCTGGCGGCCCAGGGCGTCGTACATCGACACCGTCACGTCGCCCGACGTGGCCAGCCCGAACGACACCGAGCCGGAGCCCGACACCGGGTTCGGCGCCGCGACGAGCGCCACCTCCACCTCGGCGTCCTCCTCGCCGGCCACCGCGCCGCCGGCCACCGCGGCCAGCGCCTGGGCGAAGGCCTGGAGGTCGGCCGGGGTGGCGGCGCCGCCGATGGAGCCGAAGACCGACCGGTCGCGGTCGTAGACCACCGCGGCCACGATGCGGCCGAAGACCGTCTGGACGCTCTCGCCGGCGACCGCCGTGCCCTCGACGAGCGCGAAGGCGCCCGGGCCGTCGGGCAGCGCGTCGGCCCGTCCGAACGCCTGGTCGCCGTTCTGGGTCGCGAGCACGTAGGCGCTCTCCTGGGCCACTGTGCCGGGGGTGACCGCTGAGTACGTCACGCGCTCGGTGAAGGGGTCGAAGGCCACGAACGAGCACGCCGAGAGGTCGACGGCCGTGCCGCTGGCGCCGCTGCCAGCGGTGCCGCTGGCGGACTCGTTGCGCACGCCGGCGAACTCGCCGAAGACCGGGTCGGCGCCGACCGCGTCGAAGTCGCCCGCCATGACCGTCGTGGGCGAGCCGTTGCCGTCGAAGTCGAACGACAGCGGCGCCGACGCCGAGCAGGCCAAGAGGCGCTGGAGGTCGGTGGCCTCGACGGGTACGAGCTGGTACTCACCCCGGAACTCGCCCACCACGCCCACGAACGCGACCGGTCCCCCGGGCACCGGCTCGCCGTCCAGGAGCCCGTCGCCCTCGCCCGGGGTCCGGAGCACGGCCGTGGCCGTGCCGTCGGTGACGGGGTAGGACGTGTCGGGCTGGAACGTCTCGTCGGTCGTCTGGACCGTCAGCCCGTTCACCAACACCAGCTCGCTCTCGACCGCCTCCCCGCCGTCCGCCAGCTCGGCCAGCGTCAGACGGACCGGGGCCGGGAGCGTGTTGTCGCGAGAGAGCACCTCGAACCTCGGCGACGGGCCGGAGGGCGTGATCTGGCGGAGCCCGTTGAACGAGGCCAGCGTGCCGGTGACCCGGAGCGAGTCGCCCCCGGCCACGGTGCCCGCGTCCACGGCGTCGCGCAGGCCGCCGAACGCCTGGAACACGGCGATCCCCGCCGTGTCGTCCTGGAGCCGCGTCAGCCGGCCCTCGGCGCGCGTCACGACGCCCGTGACCGTGACGAGCGTGCCATCGGGGAGCGCCCGGGCCTGGGCCACGGTCGCGACGACGGCCGACGGCGGCTCGTCCAAGTCCTCGACCACCCGCGCCGCCAGCGTGGCGTCCAAGAGGAACGGGTTGACGTTGCCCTGCCGGAGCGAGACCTCGTACGTCCGCTCCACCTCGTCACCGTCGGCGGGGTCGAGCGCCACCCAGTCGACGAAGTCGTCGCGTTGCACGGCCAGGAACGCCGCGTCGGAGACCGATTCGTAGACGGTGTAGAAGTAGAGGGCCGCCCGGGCTGCGTTGCCCTTGTGGACCTCGCGGGGCTCGAAGGCCGTCTCGGCCGACTCGCTCCAGGCGTCGATGTCGGTCGTCGGGATGGCCGACTGGGACTCGCCCAGCCTGTACCACGCCTGGGTCTGGGCGTCGGGGACCTCGGCGAGCGGCTTGTTGCTCCGGGCCGAGTTCACGTTGTCCTTGGCCGGGAACAGGTTGTGGAGGTCCGAGCGGCCCGGCTCGTCGGCGGCCCCCTTGGACTGGGGCCACGTGTGCTCGGCGTTGATCCCATTCTCGGCCAGGTACGAGCTCGGGTCGACGTCGTCGGGCAAGAAGACCGAGAACCCGGTGTAGACGCCGACCACGGTCCCGTCCGGCCCCCGGTCGACCTCGCCGTACATCACGTCACGCGCGGGTCCGTAGCCCAGCGTCTGGGCCGGGGCGTAGGCGGCGCGGACCGAGGCCCGGAGCTCGGCGCCGGTCTGGCCGGCGAAGAGCACGCCGCGCACGCCGACGACGGCCCGTGTGGTGTCGGCGCTGGCGCCGCCGCCCGTCGCGACGACCGTGACGGGGTAGACGCCGGTCGTGGTGGGCGTCCAGGAGAAGGCGCCCGTGGCCGGGTCGATGCTCGCGCCGCCTGGGCCGTCGAGGAGCGTGTAGCTCAGGCCGGCCCCCTCCCCCGCCGCGTCGTAGTCGACGGCCACCGTCTGGCCCGCGTCGACGAGCGTGCTGGTGAGCACGTTCGAGAACCGGCCGCCGCCGCCCGTGCCGCAGGACGCCGTGTGGGCGCCGAGCCCGTCGAACGTGTCCTGCTCGTAGCCGTCGAACTGGTCGGCCGGGTCGAAGGCGTCGGAGCCGTCGGGGTCGCCGGTGCACACCGACGGCCGGCGCCGGAGCGTGTGGTTCTGGGTCGAGGCCAGGCCGGTGCCCCAGGCCGCGCCCGGGTCCACGCCGATCTGGCCGACGACGTCGAGCACGCCCGCGCCGTTGGTGAGCGCGACCGCGTCGTCGCCGTTGAAGGTCAGCGCCCCCGTCACGAGGTCGGCCGCGGCGAGCACGGCCGGGTCGGCCGCGGAGTGGGCGACGACGTAGACGGCGCCCGGGGCCAGCGTGCCCGAGAGCGAGATCGTGGACGGGGACGTGTTGCCGTTGAAATAGAGTTGGAGCTCGTAGCTCCCCAGCCCGACGGGTTCGGACGTGGCGTTGTAGACCTCGACGGCCTTGTTGTTGGAGCTGCCCTCGACGTACTCGGAGAAGAACACGCCGCTCGTGACCGACGAGGCGCCGGGGACCGTGAGCGTGGCCGAGGTCGTGGTGCCGGCCGAGCCGTCAGAGACCGTCACGGTGACGGCGTAGGCCTCGCCGGCGTCGGCGGCCGTCGGCGTCCAGCTGAACAGGCCCGTGGCCGCATCGATGGTGGCGCCGGGCGGGCCGGTGACGAGCGAGAACGTGAGGTCGTCGCCGTCGGCGTCGGAGGCGTCGTAGTCGAACTGGAGATCCTGGCCGACGGCGACCGCTTGATCGGCGAGCACGGCCGTGAAGGACGGTGCGGTGTTGCCGGGGCCGCTGCCGCACGCGGCCGTGTGGGTGCCCAGGCCGTCGAAGGTGTCCTGCTCGTAGCCGTCGTAGAGCACGGCCGGGTCGAACGCGTCGCCGGGGTCGGCGTCACCCGAGCACGCGGCCGGCTTGCGGCGGAGCGTGCGGTTCTGGGTCGAGGTGAGGCCGGAGCCCCAGGCCGAGCCGGGGTCGACGCCGACCTGGCCGATGACGTCGACGGCGACGACGCCCTGGCGCAGCACGACCGCGTCGTCGCCGTTGAAGTTGACGACGGCGCCGTCGGTGAGGTCGGCCACGGCCAGGACGGCCGGGTCGGCCGAGGGGTGGGCGGCGACGAAGACGGCGCCCGGGGCCAGCGTGCCCGAGAGGGCGACGGTCTGGGTGGGGGCGGGGCTCCCGTTGGAGTAGAGCTCGAGCGTGTAGCCGCCGAGGTCGACCGGCGCGGCGGTCGGGTTGTAGAGCTCGACGGCCTTGTTAAAGCTGGACCCCTCGACGTACTCGGAGAAGATGAGGTCGGCCGGCTGGGCAAGCGCGGCCTGAGCGGAGAGGGCGACCACGAGGCCGGCCAGGAGGCCGACGGGCGTAACGAAGGGGCGGGCCATTGGGAGGCGGAGGGGGAACGGAAACCTACCCCAGGCGCCCAGAGAAAACCGCACGGCGGGGCCGCCTGCTTGGCGGCGTGGACGAGCGGTGCCGGCCGGTGTGGGAGGAGCGGAGCCCGCCGGCGGCGCTGCAGACGGAGAGAAGCGCGAGGAAGCCCTGGCGCCGGACCGCCAGCTGACGTGCTCGGGGGTCCAGGCCACCGCCAGCCACGCCAGCCGACCGACGCTACGAACCCTGGGGCTCCGTGGCGGAGCCTTGAACGTCCCCGGGTGAGGCACGGCTAACGATCGCGAGGCCGGTCCCGACCCGAGAAGGCTCGTCGTCGGGACTCAGGGCCCCTCGCCATCCGCCGCGAGCAGGTCGCGGCGGATGGCGCGGAGCGTGGTCCGGACGGAGGGACGCATGGCGGCCTCCTCGGTCCCGTCTGCCAGCTCGGCCTGGTACCACGCGTAGACCTGGGGGGCCTCGGTCTTCATGCGGACGGCAGCGCGGGCGCTCAGCGCGTCCTGACCGGCCTCGGGGAGGGAATCGAACGCCTCGTCGAGGGCGCGGGCGTAGGCCTCCCCCCTCTCGCGCTCCGCCCGGGCCGCCCGGGCCCTCTCCTCCTCACGCTGGCGGGCGCGCTGAGCGCGGGCCTGTTTGGCCTGGACCCTCTTGTCCTTGGCCTGCTGGACGACGGGTGCGACGCCGCCGCTGGCGGCGTAGTCGCCCCGGACGGCGGCGACGGTGAACGCGGGGACGTTGTGGACGGGGCGGCCGGTGTCCTGGCGGGCCTGGACCTCGGCCTCGACATGGTCGAGGTTACGGGCGACGCGGGCGGCGTCGAACTCGGTGGACAGGTCGAGGGCCTGGGCCTGGCTCAGCCCGAAGGCGACCAGGCGGCGCTGGAGCGGGCCCAAGAGCGCCTCAGCGTCTGGGGCCAGGGCCCGGGGGTCGGGGAGGTTGTCGGGGAACTCGCCGGTGGCCGAGGCCTGGGCGGCGGCCTTGGTGGCGGCGCTGCCGAGGTCGAGCGCGAGCTGGTCGTTCTCGCGGACCGAGAACCGGAGCGCGGAGACGCGGCGGCCCTCGCGCTTGCGGTGGAGCTCGACGTGGATGTCGGAGTAGCGGTTGACCTCCTCGACGGCCGGCTTGAGCACGTCGCGGTTGAGGTACTTGAACGCGGGGTACTGACCGGGCTCGACGCCCAGGAGATCGCGCCAGCGGTCGAGGCCGATCCAGCCGGTCGAGCCGACCTTGCGGAAGCGGACGCAGTTCTCGTAGAGGGCGAGCGCGTAGCCGGACCCGAACCGTTCCTGGACGGCCAGGTTGATCCGGGCGTAGACCTCGGGGTTGTAGAGCTTGCGGCGGAGGTCGGGGGCGTAGGCGTAGCGGCAGACGCCGCCCTTGACGACGGCCTGGGCGAGGAACGTCGAGACCCCCCACTCCTCGGCGCCCTCGGCGTCCAGGATGTTCCAGGTGATGGTCGTGCCCGCCAGCGCCTCCAGGGCCTCGCGCAACAGGGCGTGGTCGTTGGAGTCGAAGCCCGAGACCTCGGCGAGCGTCCTGAGCTTGATCTCGTGCTCGAAGACCTCCGGGTTGGGCAGGTCCTCGTAGGCCCGGAGCAGCAGGACGTTGGAGACCTTCCGCTGCAAGAGCGAGAGCTGGCCCTTGACGTGGACGGCGCCGACGTGCTTTTTCAGCTCGCCGCCCGGGGGCAAGGGCAGGACCTCGGCAGGGGCGGGCAGACTCGGCATAGGCGGGGACCGGGCGGGGTGGGAGGATACGGCGAAAGGTGATCGGCGCCGGCCCACAGACGGTCACCTTGTCGCTGACCCCCCTCGTCCCGTAAACCATCACCTATCGCTCTCCCGTAGACGGTCACCTTTATCGGTGTTGTCCACAGAAGGTGACCGTCTACGGGACGAGGGCTACTCCCGTAGACGGTCACCTTTGCTCCCGTAGACGGTCACCTTTGCTCCCGTAGACGGTCACCTTTGCTCCCGTAGACGGTCACCTGTGTCCCCGCATCCCTGTGCGACACAGGGGTTTGCCGAGCGCAAACGTATTTAAACTCTTTCTAAACCCTTTTAAACGACGACGAGTCCCGTAAACGGTCACCTTTGCTCGGCCACGTCGCGCGTAGGTGATGGTTTACGGGACAGGAGACCCACGAAAGACCCCCTCCCCAGACGTCACGGGTCCGTCCCTCCCGTAGACGGTCACCCTCTGGCGACAGACGGCGGTCCCCTGGACAACGACTCCGCGACGCCTACCGGGGCGTCAAGGCACGGGCCACAGCGACGCAGCCCGGTGCGTCCACGACCTCGAGCCGCACGGCCGCCAGCCGACCGGAGCAGAGCAGGACGGCTCACCGCGCTCGCTCGCGCCCCGCTGGCGCCTCTCGCTGGTGGCGGAGGGCGACGCCCACGGCGCCGAGCGTGAACGAGCCGCCGCCACGGATGCGGTACCGGGTGGAGGCCGAACGCTCTGGGTCGCTCGTCGCGGTCAGGTCGCCGAAAAGCCGCTCCGGTCGGTGACCTCGCCGCCCGTCTCGACCAGCGCCTCGCCCGCGTCGGCGCGCGCGCGGACGCCGGTCAACGGCGTCGCCCCCCCGTCGGAGACCCGGACCGCGTCCGACCCCTCGCCGTGCGCGAGCACGCTCCCTTGGACGTCGATCGCGAGCACCCGGCCGCCTTCGACGGCGTACGTCGAGACCTCGGCGCCGTGCGTGACCAGGTCGCCCCCGACCGCCAGCTGGTCGACCTCGCCTCCGGACTGCACGCTGAACGCCTGGGCGGGAAGCTCCACGTTCACGCCCTTGACCAACGTGTTGCCGACCGAGCCGTGCGTCGTCACGCTCTCGTCGATCCGGACCGTGCCGACGGGCTTGCTCACCTGGATGCCGATCGAGCCGTCGCCGAACGTCTCGATGGACTTGAAGCGGATGCTCTCCACGGTGCCGTCGTACTGGTTGAAGCCGCGCGCGCCCAGCCCGTGCGTGGTGACCGCGGCCTCGGCCACGAACTCGCCGACGGTGCCGAAGTTGACGAAGCCGATCGCGCTCGGCCCGTACGAGGTCACCGGCGCGCGCACGGTCCAGGTATCGACCGTGCCCCAGGCGTCGAGCACCATGTCGTTGACGCCGTAGGTGACGGTCTCGCCCAAGTGTTCGACGCGCCTCGCGTGGACGCCGTAAACGACGAAGACGCCGCCCGTGATCATGTTCGCGGTGCCGGCGGGCAGCATGCCGGTGGAGTAGACCGCCCCCGTCGTGAGCGTGTCGAGCTCGACCTGCCCGCCTTCGTCCCCGAAGCCGCTCACGAACACGCCCGACCCCAGGACCGGCGCGTTCGGCGCACCCACGCTGACGTCGCGTAGCGACGCGGTGACCCGGGAGGCGTCGTCGCTGTTGAAGTTGTAGACCGTCAGCGCGCCCTGGTACACGTTGACGCCGTACTTCTGCGGCTGCTCGCTGTAGTGGCGCGCGTCGCAGGCCGCGACGTGGAGCCCGTCCACGACGAGGTCGAGCGCGTCGGTGCCCGTCCGGGCGATGATCGACACCTGGCCCGTCACCGCGACGTTGCCGAGCTTGAGCGTGCCCATGTCGGCGGTCCCGGCCTGGGCGTAGATCGCACGGGCGGCGGGCGTGGCGATCACGGTGAGGTCGGAGACCCGGTTGTCCGCCGTCAGGCCGACGCCGTCGCCGTGGGCAAAGCTGAGCACGGAGCGGTCCCGGTCCGTCCCGACCAGCGACACGCCGGGCGGCAGGGTGATCGCGTGCGGGCAGGCCACCGACGCCGTGAGCTGGATGGTGCGGGGGCCGTCGCCGGAGAGCGCCGACATCAGCTCGTTCAGGGAAGCGACGGGGGTGGTGGACGAGTCGTTCATGAGGGGTCGATTTTCGAGGACGCGCAAGTTAGGCCGCGGCCCACTCGGCTCACCGTCTGGCCTTTGAGGACGAACCCCCAAGTCGGGCGTGGACTACGAGCCGGTCCCCACCGGTCCCGCGCTTACCACACCCCGCGACGGTGGTTCGTGACCCACCGGTACATCCCCAGGATGTTGAGGATGCGCATCTGCTCGTAGCCGTACCACTCTTTGTACTCGTTTTTGAACTCCACATTCCGGTACAGCTGGTCCCAGTGCTGCCCCTCCCGGACCAGACCGAGCACCTGGCCGTGAAGGTCGACCATGTACTCCCGCAGGTCCACGATGTCGTCTTTCGTCGCGGGCGTGTAGTGACCGATGTCGATCACGTCGACGTCCTGCCCGATCACCCAGTCCAGGGACTCGATCCAGCCGTCGTAGTAGAAGTCGAGGAAGTCGTTGTAGGGGAACGTGTCCGACTGGCAGATGTCGGTGCATTGCAGCGCCTTATGCCTGGGGAAGTACACCAGGGTCATGCTGTTCGAGTGGCTCGGCGCGACGTGGACGAGCTCGACGAGCTCTCCGCCGAGTGTGATCGTGGTGCGGTCGTCGAACACGACGTTCGGCACCGCCGTGGGGAGCTTCTCACCGACGACGGGCTCGACGGCGTTCTCGTGGGCGACGACGGTCGCGCCGGCGTCCTGGAACACCTGGCTGCCGGCGATGTGGTCGAAGTGCGCGTGCGTGTAGACGACGTAGCGGACCGGGACGCCAAAGCGCGAGTCGATCTCGTCTTTGAGCCAGTTCGCCGAGCACGTCCCGGCCGGGTCGATCACGAGCGCGCCCTCGTCCGTGACCAAGACGAATCCGCTGTGGAGCGAGGGAATCGCCTGGCTCGTGTGTCGGTACAGGCTGCCGTCGACCTGGGTCAGGCTGCGCGGCATGTCGGGGCACGGGCCTTCGGTAAAGTCGGGCAGCATCTCGCGGTCGGCGTAGGCCGCCAGCGAGACGGTCCGGCCGTCGGTCTGCGCGGACGCGGTCAGGTGGCCCAGGGTCAGCAGCAGGGCCGAGAGCGTAATCAGGGATCGCCTCATGGTCTAGTCGTCGATGACGGTGTTGTGAGCGGCCCGTATGCGCCAGCCCCCGTCGCGATCCACCAGCAGCCAGGTAAAGAGGCCGCTGTACGGCGGGGTCGGGTCGCCGTCGGTGTCGCGCACGCCGGAGATCGTCCACCGCCAGTGGGCCAGCACCACGCCGGGGCGGACGGAGACGGCCGTGGGCTCGCCGTCGACCGCGAAGACGCTCTCGTCGTACCGCCCGGCGAACGACTCCGCGTGGACGCTCGCGATCTCGGCCGGCCCCTGCCACCGCTGCCCGGAGATGCCGACGAAGTCGGCGTCGGCGGTGAACTGGTCGCCCAGCCGCGCCCCGTCGTGCGCGTTCCACGCCTCGATAAAGGAGGTGACCGCCGAACGGGCGGCGGCGTCCGGGCTGTCGGGTTGCGCCAGCGTCGCCGCCGGACTGCACGCCGTCAGCAACGCGGCGAGGAGGGCAGCGAGAAGGCTGGGCTTGAACATGGCGTCGGTTCGTCGGAGTGGTCTCTGCTGCTCGGTACGTGTCCCTTGCTACGCATCGTTCCTCACGTGCTGGGAAAGACCCGCCGCGTCCTAGGGACTACCTCCCGTCGCCCGCGCCGGAGCGACCGTAA
This sequence comes from uncultured bacterium, assembly GCA_947493945.1. Lineage (GTDB taxonomy): Bacteria > Bacteroidota > Rhodothermia > Rhodothermales > Rubricoccaceae > Rubrivirga. The sequence continues at coordinate 528,940 of CANLSR010000002.1, forward strand.
CGCTCCGGCCCTAGGCCGGTTGCCGCGCCTGGATCGGCGGGCTGGGGCGGGCCTCGCGGCCGGGGTCGTCCGCCGCCCTCGAACCACGGCACCGGCTCGGCCGTCCCGAAAACCCGCCGCGCCCGGGACCCGACACCGGCCTCCCACGTGAGAAGACGCCGCCGCTCGCGGGCACGCCCGTCGCGCTGGCGGACGTGGCCTGCGAGCGGAGACCTCCGCAACCACACGCCAACCCTCCCCCCCATCGCCATGCGCGACGACATCCGCGAGGGCGCCACGCTGCCCGACTTCGAGCTCCCCGACCACACCGGCGTCAAGCGGAAGCTGTCCCTGCTCCAGGGCGACGACCCGATGGTGCTCACCTTGCACCGCGGCATCTACTGCCCCAAGGACCGCCAGCAGCTCCACCAGCTCGTGCCGTTCTCGCGGCAGTGCGCCGTGGGCTTTACCCGGCTGGTGTCGGTCACGACCGACAACAACTTGGTCCTGCTCAACGACCTGCGCCTGGGCGTCGGGGCGGACTGGCCCTTCCTCTACGACAAGGACCGCAAGATCGCCGACGACCTGGAGATCCACGAGTACACCGACCCGCACAACAAGCCGATGATCCCGCACACGTTCGTGCTGGAGCCCGGGCTCAAGATCGCCAAGGTCTACAACGGCTACTGGTACTGGGGGCGGCCCTCCACGGCCGAGCTGCACCAGGACCTGCGCGAGGTCACCCGGAAGGTCCGGCCCGACTGGAAGATCGACACCGACGCCATGCGCCAAAAGTGGGAGAGCGGCGACAAGGACGGCTTCTACCCCTACGGCAAGTCGTGGAAGCAGGTGTTCGCGCGCATGGCCGGCGCCGTGGACCAGTTCGAGTAGCACGTGCCGGGGCGCCCCTCGGTCTCCGGGCGCCCCCTCACCCTCGGGACCGGAAGCCTCAGCGCCCCCTGGGCCGAGTCGACCGGCCCGAGGGCCAGGCCGGTGGGTCGCTGGCCGGGAAGGTCATGTCGAGCGCCGCGTCCACTTCGGCCTCCCGGGCACGAACGGCTTGTTCGTCGTCCTCTGGGGAGGGCTCTTGGTCGCCGGGCGGCTGGGGCGGCGCCCCCTCTGGCGTGGGCTGTGAAAGGCGACGCGGGGGGATCTGGGGCGTGGGGGACGTCATGGTGGGTCCGGTGGAAGCGGTGGGGCCTGGTGCTGCAAGGCGCCCACGGACCGAGCCGTGGACGGGGAGGGCACGAGGCCAACGCGATGAGGGCCACCTAAGGTCCTAAAACCAATGGGCCAACGCTCTGCGGTGGACGGGGCGTGGCGCTATGTTGAGCGGGGGCGCCGCCCCCAGAGAGAGCGTCCGCGCTCGCGGGGCTGGCGGCCTGCGGCGCCGGTTTCACGACCGGGGCCCCGCCAGTGCCCCGTACGAGTCCGCCCCCCGAGGACGGGGCCGTCCTCCACCGCCCGACTCACCCGCCAGCCGCCCAACGCCTAGGCCCGTGTGGCCCAGCAACTCGACCCCATGACCGACCCCAGCGAGCGCTCCCCCCAGGAGGTCTTCGACGAGCACCTCCGGCTGAGCCAGGAGCACGAGTTCGAACAGGACATCGGCCGCAACTTTGCCGAGGACTGCGTCGTGCTCACCGACCGCGGCGTCTTCCGCGGGCACGACGGGCTAAAGGAGCTCGCGGCGATGCTGGAAGACGAGCTCCCCGGCGCCAGGTACGAGTACCGGACGCGCCTGGTGGAGGGCCACATGGCCTTCCTCGGGTGGGCCGCCCACGGCGAGACGGCCCGGGTGGAGGACGGGGCGGACTCGTTCTGGATCGAAGGCGGTAAGGTGGTCGCCCAGACCATCCACTACACAGTGAAGGCCGACGGAGCGGCCCCGTAAGTGGCCCGCGGAGGCACGGGGCGAGGAGCCTGGGCCGCCGCCTACCGGGCCGAGGGTCCCCACGCGACCCTCGAACCCCGAGCGGGCTGCGGCGTTGGCGCCGCACGCGAGGCTAGGGGTGTCCGCGCTCGGTCGCGGGCGTGGACTGAGAGAGTCCCTCCGCACCTGATCCGGTTGGTACCGGCGTAGGGAAGCTTCGCCCCAGCGCGCACTGTGCGTCTGGCTTCGCGTGCCCCTCCCCTACCCACCCGCCGCGAATCCATGCCGTCCCCCTCCTCCGCGCCGCCCGCCGAGTCCGCCAGCACCGAGCCGTTCCCGGTCCCTCCTTTCGCCCGACGCTGCATCGAGGCGGCCGGCGACGCCTGGGCCGCCTCGTTCGCGCACCCGTTCGTGCGCGCCCTCGCCGACGGGTCGCTAGACGCCGAACGGTTCCGGTTCTACCAGATGCAGGACGCCCGCTACCTCCAGGCGTTCGCCGACGCCTGCTCGCTCGTCTCGACGCGGTGCCCCGCCCCCGCCGACAAGCTGTGGTTCATCGACGCGGCCCGGCTGGCGCTCGTCGTCGAGGGCGAGCTCCACGCGGGCTACGGCGAAAAGCTCGGCTACGGGCCGGCGGACATCGCCGCCGTCGAGCTCACGCCGACCACCCGGGCCTACCGGGACCACATGACGGCCCAGGCCCAGCGCGGCAGCCTGGTCGAGGCCGTGGCCGCGCTCACGCCCTGCCCGTGGCTCTACGTCGACCTGGGCCAGCGGCTCTTGGCCGAGCTCGGCGCGCCCGAGGACGCCCACCCCTACGCCGACTGGCTCCGGACCTACGCCGACCCCGGCTTCAACGACTACATGCGCCACCTCTTGGAGCGGCTCCAGCGCTCCGCCGACGCCGCCAGCGAGGCCGAGCGCGACCGAGCCGTAACGGCCTTCGCCGCCAGCGCCCGCTACGAGTGGATGTTCTGGGACCAGGCGTGGACGCAGCAGACGTGGCCCGTGTGAGAACGCCACCCGCACGCCCGGCCTCACATCCCGCTCCCCCGCTACGAGCGCAGCGCGTGCCCCACCACGAACGCAGCCGTCGCCGAGTCTTTCGGACATCGTTCCCGGTACCGGACCTTCGAGGAGCCGGTCGCCGAGCCGGACGAGGCCCTCATCTCGGTGCGGGCGGCGGCGTTGAGCACGCTCGTGCGTGTGCAGGCGGCCGGCACGCACGACTCGGCCGGGTCGACGGCGTTGGGCGCGTGGGACTCGGGCACTGGCGGGAGGACCGCCTTTGCAACCTGAGCGGCTGGGGCAGCGGGCTTCGGCGGGGCCGCCAGGGAGACCGACGGCTGGGGCCGGGAAACACGCCAGGCCCACGTTAGAACCCCCGCGACGCCCACGCCGGCCGCCCGCACGGCGGCCTAGCCACGACGCGGCCCGCCCTGTCCCGACGGGCCGGTGCCCCTCCCCCGCCCCATGACCCGGTCCACGTCCGACCCCTCGGTGACGCTGATCACCGGCGCCGCCAGCGGCATCGGCTGCCAGCTCGCCGCGGACCTGCTCGCCGCCGGGGGCCACCGGCTGGTCCTGTGCGACCTGGACCGCGACGGGCTGGAGGACGCCTTCGGCGGCACCTCGGCCCAGCTCGAACGCCTCGACGTGGTGTGCGACGTCGCCGGCGTGCTCACGCCCGGCTGGATCTGGGAGGTCGACGGCGGCCAGGTCGACCTCCACGTCGACGTCAAGGGCGTGCTCTACGGCTCGAAGGCGGCCGCCGAGAAGACGGTCGGCCAGGGGGCCGGGCACGTGGTCAACGTGTCGTCGCTGGCGGGCGTCGGGTACACGCCCGGCAACGCGCTCTACTGCACCGCCAAGCACGCCGTGCGGGGGTCTCGGTGTCCATCGCGTGCGAGCTGAGGGAGCACGGGGGGGCCGTCAGCGTCGTCTACCCGGGCGCGGTGGGCACCCGGATGCTGGACGGCCAGGTGGGCCGCGACGAGGGGCGTCGGCGCTGCTGCGGACGGTGCTCCGCGAGCGGCCGGTCGAGGCGTGCCTGCCCGGCGCGGGGCCGGTCAAGCTGATCGGCGCCCCGCCCGGGCTGGCGGTCCGGCTCTACAAGACGGTGGCCGCCCGGGGCCGGAAGGCCGCCGCCCGCCTGCGCGCCGCCCGCGCCTGACGTTCCGCGCTGGCGTCTCGGACGCGCTGGGCCCGCCTCACGCGTCGGCGGGCGGCGCGTCGACGGCGCGCTGGAGCAGGCCCGCCACGCGCTCGCGGTCGAGCACCAACCGGGCCGAGCGGTCGTAGGTGAAGTAGTTGTAGACCCAGTTGACGTAGACGTTGGCCCGGTTGCGGAAGCCGACCAGCAGCGTCAGGTGGAGCCAGGCCCACGCCTGCCACGCCACGAACCCGGTCAGCTTGATCCCACCCGGGACCTCGGCCACGGCGGCGCCGCGCCCGATCGTCGCCATGGTCCCCTTGTCGAGGTAGCGGAACGGCTCAGCGCCCGGCGACTCGCCACGCGCCTCGGCCGCCAGGCGGCGCGCGACGTAGCGGGCCTGCTGCTGCGCGACGGGCGCCAGCTGGGGCAGCGGCTCCGGCCCGGCCGCGATGTCGCCGACGGCGTAGAGGCCGTCGCGCCCCGGGACCGCCAGGTCCGGCCCGACCGTGATCCGCCCGCCCCGGGTTTGCTCCACGCCCAGCGTCGCCGCGAGCCCGGCGGCCTGGACGCCCGCCGCCCACAGCACGGTCTGGGTCGGGACGCGCTCGCCGTCGATGAGCGCCGCCGTGGCCTGCCCGTCCGCCCCCTCGACGCGCTCGACGGCGGCGCCCAGCCGGACCTCGACGCCGCGCTGGCGGATCTGGTCGAGCGCGTACTGGCGGAGGTCGCGGTCGTAGACCGACAGGACGCTGTCGCCGGCCTCGGCCAGGATCACGCGCGCGCGCGACAGGTCGAGCTCGGGGAAGTCGCGCTCGAGCACCATCTCGAACAGCTCCACGAGCGCCACCGACATCTCGACGCCCGTCGGCCCGCCGCCGACGAGGACGAACGTGAGCGCGCCGCGGTCGATCTCGGCCGGGTCGAGCGTGGCCCGCTCGAACCGGCGGATGGTGTGGCTCCGAAGCGCGACGGCATCTTCGAGGTGCTTGAGCCCGAACGCGAACTCGTCCACGCCGGGCACGCCGAACGACGCCGTCTCGGCGCCGGCCGCGACCACCAAACGGTCGAACGGGATCGGCTCGCCCTGGGCCGTCTGGAGCTCGCGCCGTTGCCAGTCCACGCCGGTCGCCCGAGCCATCCGGAACCGGGCGTTGGCCTGGCCCTGGAGGACGCCGCGGACCGAGTGCGCGATCTCCTCGGCCTCCAGCGCCGCCGTCGCCACCTGGTACAGGAGCGGCTGGAACAGGTGGTAGTTGTTGCGGTCGACGAGCGTGAGCTCGACCGGTTGGCCGTCGAGGTCGTGTGCCAGGCGGAGCCCGGCGAACCCGGCCCCGACGCAGACGACGCGCAGCGGGCGCCCGCCGGGCGGGACCGGCGGCGGGCGGTGCCGCCAGCGGCGCAGGGCGGCGGCCCCCAGGCCGAGGGCGCCGGTGGCGAGGAGGGCGGTCCGGGTGCGCGGCATACAGACAGTGGGTCGGGGGAGGCGGAGGTGTATGTCGCGCGGCCGTCGGCGTTCGGCGCCGCTCGGCTGGCCTAGACCGCGAGCGCGCCCTCCGCGAGCGTCACGAACACGGACCGGCGCGGGCCGGCCGACAGCTGGCGGGTCTTGTGGCCGTGGCCGTCGACGTCCTCGACCAGCAGGACGTCGCCCGGGCCGAACCGCCGCACGTCGGGCGTCCCGACCGGCTGGCCGTCGGCGTCGCGGTCCGTGCAGGCGATCTCGATCTCGCCGTCGAGCAGCAGGATCAGCTGCCGCGCCGGGGCGGCGTGGTAGTCCCAGTCGTAGTCGTCGTCGGTCTCGCGGAACTGGACCGTCCCGGCGTCGGCGGCGTCGCTCATCCGGCCGATGATTCCCTGGTCGGCCAGGGGCACGTCGGCCGTGGCGAACCGGGTGCCGCCGGCGGCGGTGGAGACGATGCGGGTAAGGCGGAAGGCGTCGGGCATAGCAGGAGAAGGGGGAGGCCGGGTCAACGTCTCGCGCCCCGCGTGGAGCCCGGGCGCCGCCGAACCGGACGGGCGGCCACGGTTTCCGGGGCCCCGGCCGGGCCCACGTCCGTAGCCAGCCGCGGCCGCTAGCCCGGCGTCGGGCTGGCGCTCCGCATCGGCGGCGTCAATTCGACCGCGTCGAGGTAGGGGCCCATCTCGGACAGGTCGGAGGCGCCGTCGCCGCCGTACTCGCTCGGCGAGACGCCCGTGGCGCGCTTGAACGCCTTCGAGAACGAGGCCTCGGACCCGTAGCCGGCGTCGGCCGCCGCCTCGAACACGGCCGCCCCGCGCCGGAGCGACCGGGCCGCCTTGTGCAACCGCCAGCGGGCGACGTAGCGCAGTGGCGGCGTCCCGACGGCTCGGGCGAACCGCGCCGCGAACGTGGTCCGCGACATGTACGCCTGGGCCGCGAGCGCCTCGACCGTCCACGGGTGCTCGGGCGCGCGGTGGATGGCCAGGAGCGCCCGCCCCAGGTCGGGGTCGGCCAAGGCGTGGAGCCAGCTCGCCCGGTCGCCCCCGTCGGGGCACACCTCGGGCAGGCCCTCGACGTAGTCGCGGATGCTCTGGAGCAGGAACACCTCGGCAAGGCGGGCCGCGACGGCCGAGGCGCCCGGGCGCCCCGCCTGGGACTCGTCGGCGATGAGCGCCAGCGTCTGGCTCGCCCACGGCGCCGCCTCGGGCGGCAGCACCAGGACCGGGGGCAGCGCCTCGATAAGCGGGCTCGCCCCGGCGTCCTCGATCAGGAGCGAGCCGAGCACGACGTGGTCGGGCGCCGCGCCGTCCGGCCGCCCCGTCGCCTCGGCCGACGCCGGGCGCGCGTCGTGGCGCACGCGCTCGAACTGCTCGGCGGGGCACGCGCCGGTCACGGCGCCGATGGGGACGGCCTCGGCCGCCGCGCCGCGCGGCGACCGCACGACGTAGGGGACCGAGCGCGGCAGCACGGCGCCCGCGCCGGCGGCCAGCGTGACGGCCTCGCCGGCCGCCTCCACGACGGCCGCCCCGGACGAGACGAGCACGAGATCGGCCTGGCCCGGGCCGGGCGACGCCTCGAACGCCCACGGCCCGGAAAGCTCGACGGCGACGTGGACGACGCTCTTGACGTCGGTGGCGGCGAGCGCGAGGGAGAGCGGGTCCATGGACGGCCGGGTGGAGGGAGCGCCTAGTATCCCCGGTGGTCGCCCTCGTTCCTCGCTCACCTCGGCGCTTCTGGACGGCAGGACAGGGCATCCGGGGGATCGGACACGACCGCGACACGCTTTGCGGAGTAGGAGGGGGACCCCGCGCCTCTACTGCCTGTACCGACGGCGCTCACGTCCCATCAACCCTCCTCGACCTATGCCCAGCAAGATCGCCATCGTCTACTACTCCACCTACGGCCACAACCACCAGATGGCCGTCGCCGCCAAGGACGCCGCCGAAGCGGCCGGCGCCGAGGTCCGTCTCCGCAAGGTGCGCGAGACCGCGCCCCAGGGCGTCGTGGACGCCCAGGACGCGTGGAAGGCCCAGCAGGAAAAGACCTCGGACGTGCCCGAGGCCACGCCCGACGACATGGAGTGGGCCGACGGCTACGTCTTCTCGTCCCCGACGCGCTTCGGCGGCGCGGCGAGCCAGATGCGCTCGTTCATCGACACGCTGGGCGGCCTGTGGCAGAGCGGCGCGCTCGCGAACAAGACGTTCACGGCCATGACGAGCGCCCAGAACCCGAATGGCGGCCAGGAGACGACGTTGCAGACGTTGTACATCACCGCCATGCACTGGGGCTGCATCCTGGTGCCCCCGGGCTACACCGACGACGCCATCTTCGCCGCTGGCGGCAACCCCTACGGCGCGACCGTGACCGCCGACGGCTCGGGCGTGTCCGACGAGTCCATCGCCGCGATCAAGCACCAGGCGCGCCGCCTGGTCGAGTACACCGACAAGATCAACGGCTAGCGCGCCCCGCTGACGCCCGCCGCCAGCGGCTCGATGACTGGCGAGCGCCCCGCGCGGGGCGCTCGTTCCACGTCTTCTCTGCGCATTACGACGATGCCGCCGCCGCTGGGCTCCGCCACCATCGGTGGGGCCAAGGCGGGCGTGGACGTCTACGCCGAACGCTTCGGCCTGCGTTGCACCTGCGGCGCCCCCCTTTTCTCTTCCCTCCATATCTCCGAACCCCATGAGTACGACCAACGCAACCGATACCGAAAACGCTCACGTCACCGTTAACCCGGCCACCGGCGAGACGCTGGAGCGCTACCCGCTGATGACGGACGCCGAGGCGCACGCGGCCGTCGAGGCCTGCCACCAAGCGTTCCTCGACTGGCGACATACGCCTGTGAGCGAGCGTGCGGAGACGATCGCCGCCATCGGCCAGGCGCTGCGCGACCACAAGCAAGAGCTGGCCGCGCTGATGACGCAGGAGATGGGCAAGCTCACCGCGCATGGCGAGGGCGAGGTGGACTTGTGCGCCTCGATCTGCGACTACACCGCCGAGCACGGCCCGGCCCAGCTCGAAAGCGAGGAGCGCGAGCTGGCCGACGGCACGCGCGGGATCATCACGTACTCGCCCACCGGCGTGATCTACGGCATCCAGCCGTGGAATTTCCCCGCCTACCAGGTCGTGCGCTACGCCATCGCCAACCTGATGGCCGGCAACGGCGTCTTGCTCAAGCACTCGCCCGCGGTCACCGGCTCGGCCGAGCTGCTGGCCCGCCTCTTCGAGGGCGCTGGGCTGCCCAAGGATCTCTTCACCGTGCTCATCATCGACCACGACCAGTCGGACAGCATCATCGCGAACGACCGGGTGCGCGGCGTCACGCTGACCGGCAGCCCCGAGGCGGGCAGCACCGTCGCCAAGAAGGCGGCCGCCGAGCTCAAAAAGACCGTCCTGGAGCTGGGGTCGAACGACGCCTACCTCGTCCTCGAAGACGCCGACCTCGACGTCGCGGTGCCGATGTGCGTAATGGGGCGCATCTTCAACAACGGCGAGACGTGCGTGGCCGCCAAGCGCTTCATCGTCGCCGACGCCGTCTACGACGAGTTCCGCGAGCGCTTCGTCGAGGCGATGCGAGCCATCACGTGGGGCGACCCGACCGCCGAGGACACCGACCTCGGCCCGATGGCGCGCGAGGACCTGCGCGACCATCTCCACGAGCAGGTGCGGGAGAGCGTCGAGAACGGAGCCGAGATTCTGTGCGGCGGCGAGGTGCCGGACGCCGCCGGGTTCTACTACCCGGCCACCGTGCTCGGCAACGTCGCCCCGGGCCAGCCCGCCTACGACGACGAGCTGTTCGGCCCGGTCGCCTCGCTGATCCACGCGAAAGACGACCAAGACGCCATGCGCATCGCCAACGACAGCCGCTTCGGCTTGGGCGGCGGCATCTTCTCGAAAGACGCCGACCGCGCCATTGCACTCGCGCAGGACCACTTCGACACCGGCATGGTGTTTATCAACGGCTTCTCGCTGGCGCGGCCGGAGATGCCCTTCGGCGGCGTCAAGGACTCCGGCTACGGCCGCGAGCACGGCGGCTTCGGCGTGCGCGAGTTCGTCAACGCCAAGGCCGTCATCGTGATGGCCGAGTAAGCGCGGTCGGCGACTGCGCCCGGTCGGTAGAGCCGACCGGGCAACGCCGATCGGTCCCTCCCGCCAAGCGTTCGGCGAGCGCCCGGCCTCCGGGATTCGCACGTCTCCTCCCCTTTCCTCTAAGATTATGGCCTCCCCCGTCACCGGGCTCCACCACGTCACCGCGATCACCGGCGCGCCTCAGGCGAACGTCGACTTCTACGCCGGCCGGCTCGGTCTGCGGCTGGTCAAGAAGACCGTCAACTTCGACGATCCGGGCACCTACCACCTCTACTACGCCGACGGCCAGGCGCGCCCAGGCTCGGTCCTGACGTTCTTCCCGTGGGCCGGCGCCGCTCCGGCGCGCCCCGGCCGGGGTGAGACGACGGCGACGGCCTACGACGTGGCGCCGGGCGCCATCGCTCGGTGGCAGGAGATCTTCGCGGAGGCCGGCGAGGACGTGGGCGAGACGTTCGAGCGGTTCGGCGAGTCGGGCCTGCGGCTGCGCGCGCCCGACGGGCTGGTGGTTGAGTTGATCGAGACCGACGGCGTCGACGGCCAGTGGACCGACGGGCCGGTCCCGGTCGAGTCCGCGCTGGGCGCCTTCCACAGCGTCACGCTGTGCTCGCGCGCGCCCCAGGAGACGGCGCGCGTGCTCACTGACGCCTACGGCTACCGCGAGCACGGCCAGGAAGACGGCCGAATCCGGTTCGTCAACGACGCCGCCGACCGCGCCCGCTACGTCGACCTGTCGTGCGACGCCGTCGACGGCGCGGGCCGCCAGGGCGCCGGGACCGTCCACCACATCGCGTTCCGGGTGCCGAGCGACGAGGCCGAGATGGAGGTCCGCGAGACGCTGCTGGGCATGGGCCTCCAGCCGACGCCCCAGATCGACCGCCAGTACTTCCACTCCGTCTACACGCGCGAGCCCGGCGGCATCCTGTTCGAGGTCGCCACCGACCCGCCCGGCTTCGCCACCGACGAGGCGGAGGACGAACTGGGCCGTAGTCTCCAGCTCCCGCCGCAGTACGAGCCGCAGCGCGACCGCATCGAGGCCCGTCTGGCCCCCCTCTCCCTCCCCTACTGATGACTACCGATCCCCACACCGAATCCAGCGTCCAGACGCTCGTTTCTGCCGACTCGCCGCACACCGTCGTCGTGTTCTGCCACGGCCGCGGAGCCACCGCAGCGTCTCTCGAACCGCTCGCGCGAGCCATCGCCCGTCCGGGCGTCACGGTGCTCGCGCCACAGTCGGGCACGATCCAAGGAGTGCCGCAGTGGTACCCGAACAGCTTCCTGGCGCCGCTGGCGGCCAACGAGCCCGCGCTGAGCGGGGCGCTGGCGGCCGTCGAGCGCGCCGTCGGGGACGCCCGCCAGCTGGGCGTGGCGGATTCCCAGGTCGTGCTGGCCGGCTTCAGCCAGGGCGCGTGCCTGGCCGCCGAGTACGCCGCGCGGAACGCCCGGCGCTGGGGCGGCGTGGTCGCGCTCTCGGGCGGGCTCATCGGGACCGGCGAGGCCGACGACGCTACGCCGCAGCCGGAGCTGGCCGGCGCCGGCGGCACCTACGCCGACAAGACGTTCGACTACAGCGGCGACCTCGCCGGCACGACGGTCTTCCTGGGCTGCGCCGAGCGCGACCCCCACATCCCGCTCGTGCGTCTGGAGCGCTCGGCCGAGGTGCTGGCGGAGCTCGGCGGCGACGTCACCAAGCGCGTCTACCCCGGCAGCACGCACGCGGTCGTGGACGACGAGGTCCAGTTTGTGCACGAGCTGCTGGACTACCTCGCCTGCTAAGGGCGGCGCCCAGCCTGGTTTCCCTCGCACGGCCCGCGCGCGCATCCTCCCCCCGAACCGACCCATGACCTGGCCTCCCCTCCCGCTCGACGACTGGCAGGACACCTACGACACGTTGCACCGCTGGACCCAGGTCGTTGGCAAGGTCCGCCTGGAGGGGACGCCCTGGGTCAACCACTCGTGGCACGTCCCGCTCTACGTCACCGCGCGGGGGCTCTCGACCGGGCTCATCCCGTCGCACGGAGGCTTCGAGGTCGAGTTCGACTTTGTGGAGCACCAGCTGCGCATCGCCACCACCGGCGGCGAGCGCCGCCAGTTCGCGCTCGAACCGATGACGGTCGCCGCGTTCTACGCCTCGTTCATGGAGGCGCTGGACGGCTTGGGCATCCGGGTCGACATCCTGGCCCGGCCCGTCGAGCTGGAGACGGCGACGCCGTTCGCCGACGACACCGAGCACGCGAGCTACGACGCCGACGCGGCCCACCGCCACTGGCGCGTGCTCGTCCAGGCCCACCGCGTGTTTACCGACTTCCGCTCCCGCTTTCTGGGCAAGTCGAGCCCCGTTCACTTTTTCTGGGGCGCCTTCGACCTGGCCGTCACGCGGTTCTCGGGGCGCGACGCGCCGCCGCACCCCGGCGGCGTCCCCAACTGCGCCGACTGGGTGATGGAGGAGGCGTACTCGCGCGAGCTCGCGAGCGCCGGGTTCTGGCCGGGCGCGGGCCTGGGCGAGGCCGCCTTCTACGCCTACGCCTACCCCGCCCCGGACGGGTACAAGGGCGCGGCCGTCGAGCCCGACGCCGCCTATTTCCACGACGACCTGGGCGAGTTCGTCTTGCCCTACGAGGCAGTCCGCGCGGCCGACGACCCCGACGCCGTGCTCCTGGCGTTCCTCCAGAGCACGTACGCGGCCGCCGCCGACCTCGCCGACTGGGACCGGGACCGGCTGGAGCGCCAGCCGCCGCCGCCGCCGTCCGACGCGTAGCCCTCCCGCCCCGTCCCACCACCACGACCCGTCCTCTATGAGCACCCCGCACCCGACCCGCGTCCTCGCCTTCGCCGGCAGCCTGCGCGAGGGCTCCTACAACCGCGCGCTCTTGCGCGCCGCCCAGGAGCTCGCGCCCGACGGCATGACCATCGACGTCTTCGACCTCTTGGGCGTCCCGCTCTACAACGCCGACGTCGAGGCCGAGGGCGACCCCGAGCGCGTGGCGGCGCTCAAGGACGCGATCCGCGCCGCCGACTGCGTCCTGATCGCCACGCCGGAGTACAACCACGGCGTGCCGGCCGTCACCAAGAACGCCGTCGACTGGGCCTCGCGCCCCCCGCGGTCGGCGCCGCTCGGCGCCAAGCCGGTCGGCATCATCGGCGCCTCGCCCGGCATGACCGGCTCGGCGCGCGGGCAGAGCCAGCTCCGGCAGGCGTTCGAGTTTACGAACTCGTTCTGCATGCCCCAGCCCGAGATCCTGGTCGCGCGCGCCCACGAGAAGTTCGACGACGACGGGCGGCTGGTCGACGAGACGACACGCACGTACCTCGGCCGCTACCTCGACGCGCTGGCGGCCTGGGTCGACAGGCTCCGCCAGCCGGACGCCGTGGACGTCTGACCGGGGCCGGCTCCCCTTTTTTCTAACCCCCAGCGGCCAAGCGTCCACCCGTTTGCCCGCACACGACCCCGCCTCCCATGCGCCTCCTCACCGCCCTCCTCGTCGTCGCCGCCGCCGGCTGCGCCTCGCCCGAGGACGACGCCGTCGTCGTGACGGGCCCCGACCCCGTCGTCGAATCGACGCCCGCGACCGACCCCGCCGCGCAGACCACGTACGCGTGCGAGAGCGGGGCCACGGTCGTGGCCTCCTACCCGACCGACGACACGGCCGTCGTGGAGTACGAGGGGCAGACGCTCCAGATGGAGATCGCGGTCTCGGGCAGCGGCGCCCGCTACGTGGGCGACGAGCTCGAGTGGTGGACGGAGGGGACGGACGGGGGCACGCTCTTCCGCCACAACAGCGACGGCACGAGCGGGGAGCTGGTCGAGCAATGCGAGGTGCCGGCCTAGCCCGGGAGGGGCCGCGACGCGTTCTAGACACGGGCCTCGAAACGGACGGAGGTGGCTGAAACCGTATGGGTGCACTGCTCACGCTTCTGCTGTTCGTCGCGCTCTCGGTGCTGATCAACCAGGTCGCCGCCAAGGCGCTCATGTTGACCGGCCTGTCCGAGGACGTGGCGCGCTTCCAGGCCCGGTCGGTCTCCACCGGCACGGGCTTCACCACCTCGGAGTCGGAGCACATCACGAGCCACCCGGCCCGCCGCCGGATCGTGATGACCCAGATGCTCCTGCACAGCGCGGGGCTGGTGACGATCCTCGGCACGGGCATCCTCTCCTTTGTAGAGCCGTCGGGCACGACCGTCGTGCTCCGGCGGATGCTGCTGCTCGTGACCGGCGTGGCGGCCCTGTTCGCGCTGTTCAGGAGTCGGCGGTTTGGCCGCGCGCTCGACCGCCTGATCGAGCACGTCCTGCGGCGCTACACCACGCTCACCGTGCGCGACTACGAGGCGCTGCTCCACCTTAGCGAGGGGTTCCGGGTGGTCCGCTTCGAGGTCGAAGAAGGGACCTGGCTGGCGGGCCGGACGCTCCGGGAGCTGGACCTGCCGGAGGAGGGCGTGACGGTGCTCTCGATCCTGCGCCCCGACGAGACGGCGGCCGTCGTCCCCCGCGGGTCGTACCGCCTCCACGTCGGCGACTCGCTCGTCCTGTACGGGAAAGAAGACCGGGTGGCGGAGCTGAGGGGCCGACCGCGCGGCCGCCCCGGCGAGGGGGCGCGGGCCGAGGCGCAGCACGAGCACGCCCAGACGGAGCGCCAGCAGGACGCCGAGCAGCAGGCGTACGAGAAGGAGAAGGCCCAATCGGCACGCCAACCACCGGCCTCTGACGCCGACTAAACCGCGGCACGTCACCCCCTTTGTTTCCCACTCACTCCCTCTGACATGTCTTTCCAAACGCCCGGCCTCCACCACGTCACCGCCACAACCGACGGCGACCAGGAGGACCTCGACTTTTTCGCCGGCACGCTCGGCCTGTCCCTCATCAAGCAGACCGTCAACTTCGACGACCACGACGTCTACCACTTCTACTACGCCGACGCCGCCGGCACGCCGGGCAGCGTCATGACCACGTTCCCGTACGGGAGCAAGGACGTACGCCAGGGGACGGACGGCGTCGGCATCACGAGCCTGGTCGTGTTCTCGGCGCCGGCGGGCTCGCAGGCGTTCTGGGAACAGCGGTTCGCCGAGCGCGGCGTCGCGAGCGAGGCGGGCCAAGCGATGGGGCGCCCGGCGCTCTTGGTCCAGGACCCGTCCGGCCTGCCGCTGGCGGTCGCGTTCGGCGACGACGACCGCGACGGCGCGCCGGGCCTGGACGCCGACGTGGCGCTCCGCGGCGTGCTGGGCGTGCAACTCCGCGTCCGAGAGGCGGCGCCCGTCGCCGCGTTCCTGGCCGACGGGTTCGGGATGGAGACCACGCAGACCGAGACGGGCTACCTCGCCCTGGCCCAGGGCGGCGGCCCGGGGCAGATGGTCGAACTCGTCGAGGACGCCGACGCGCCGGACGCCAAGAACGGCCTGGGCACGGTCCACCACGTCGCCTTCCGGGCGCGGACGGACGCCGAGCGCGACGCGCTCCACGACCGACTGGCGGCCGACGGGGTGAAGGTGACCGAGACGAAGGACCGGTCCTACTTCCGCTCGATCTACTTCCGCGACCGCCAGCGGACCGGCGGCGTGCTGTTCGAGGTGGCCACGGACGGCCCCGGCTTCGACCTGGACGAGCCCGCCGGCGCACTCGGCCGCGAGCTCCGCCTGCCGCCCGGCGTGGAGGATGTGGAGGCGGTGCGCGCCAGCCTGCCCGACATCACGATCCCGACCCCGTAGGCCCGACCGCACACGCTCCCCGACCGTGGCGGAGCGCCCACAGCGGGACCACGCCTCGCGGCCTGTGGCCCGTACCGCACCCGACTCCCGATCCGATGGCCGACAACCAAGAAACTCCGCGCGTGCCCTACTGGCACCTCTACACCGACGACGGCGGCGTGAGCCGCCAGCGGCTCTGCCACATGACGGCGTTCGAGCTCGAGTCGATCTCGCCGCCGGCCGACCCGCAGTGGCTGGGCCAAAAGCACCACGACGGGATGACGGTCCTGTTCACCGTCCTGCCGGTCGGCTGGGTTGGCACGTGGCACGAGAACCCGGCGCCGCAGTGGATCATCCCGGTCTCGGGCGCCTGGTGGGTCGAGTCGATGGACGGCGAGCGGCGCACGTTCGGGCCGGGCGAGATCTCGTTCGGCGAGGACCAGGGCACGGTCGAGCGGGACGGCAAGAGCGGGCACCGCTCCGGCACGGCGGGCGACGAGCCGGCCGTGCTGATGATCGTCCAGTTCGACTCGGAGCGCGACACCCCGACGCCCTGCCGGTTCGACTGACAAGGTCGCACGCTCTCACATCTATCCGCACATCCGGGCAGCCCGGCCGGCGTGCTCATCCACACACCCTCATGGAACCCAACGCACACAAGCCCGCCCCGCACGGCATCCACCACGTTACCGCCTTGGCCGGCGACGCCCAGGAAAACGTCGACTTCTACGTCGGCACGATGGGGATGCGCCTGGTCAAGAAGAGCATCAACCAGGACGCCCCGAACGTCTACCACCTGTTCTACGCCGACGCCGTGGGCACGCCCGGCACCGACCTCACCTTCTTCCCCTTCCCCACCGCCAGCCGGGCGAGCGCGGGCGCAGGCCAGGTCGTCGAGGTCCCGCTGGCGGTGCCCGCCGGCAGCCTGGACTTTTGGCAGGAGCGGCTGGGCGAGCACGGCGTGACGACGGGCGAGGTCGAGACGCGGTTTGGCGAGCGGGCGCTCCCGTTCCAGGACCCGCACGGGCTCCGGCTGGCGCTGGTCGAGACCGACGACGAGCGCCCGTTCGTGGCGTGGACGCAGAGCCCGGTCCCGGCCGAGCACCAGGTGCGCGGGCTGCACGCGGTGCGGATCTGGGAGCGCGCGACGGAGCCCACCGAGACGCTGCTCACCGCGGTGATGGGGATGGAGAAGATCGCTGAGGACGGCGACTGGCAGCGCTACGCGGCGCCGGGCGGCGGCTCGGGCACCTATGCCGACGTCAAAATCGTCGCCGACGCCGCGCCCGGACGCGGCGGGGCCGGGGGCGTCCACCACGTCGCCTGGCGGATGCGCGACGACGACCAGGAGGACGCGCTCCGGAGCTACATCGAGCGCGTCGGCCTGCGGCCGTCCCCGCCCATCGACCGCTTCTGGTTCCGGTCGGTCTACTTCCACGAGCCCGGCGGCGTGCTGTTCGAGCTGGCGACCGACGGGCCGGGCTTCGCGCGCGACGAGGAGCCGGAGCACTTGGGCGAGACGCTCGTCCTCCCGCCGTGGCTGGAGGCGCAGCGGGAGCAGATCGAGGCCGGTCTTCCGGTCCTGACCACGCCCCACGTCGGCACCTGAACGCGCGCCGCCTGGCGACCCGTTTCGTCGCGGCACACCGCTACCCCACCCCACCACAACACACGTTCCTATGTCCTCCCCTGACTCCCACGCCCGCCACTGGATCGACGGCGAGTGGGTCGATTCCGACACCCACACCGACAGCATCGACCCGGCCACCTACGACGTCATCGGCACGTATGCCGATGGCGGCCAGGCCGAGGCCCAGGCCTGCATCAATGCCGCCCGGCGCGCCTTTACCGAGAGCGACTGGTCGACCAACCGCCAGCTCCGCGCCCGCGTCCTCAACGAGATGGCCGACCGCTTCGAGGCCGCCACCGACGAGCTCGTCGAGATCCTGTCGCTCGAAAACGGCAAGGTCAAAGACGAGGCGCGGTTCGAGGTCACGATGGCGCCGTCCAAGTTGCGCTTCTACGCGGCGCTGGCGCTCGCCGAGGGCGGGCGCGCCGTCGAGGTCGCCGCCGGCAAGTACACGACGGTCTACCGCGAGCCGATGGGCGTGGCCGGGATCATCGCACCGTGGAACTCGCCGATCATCCTGTTTATCCGCTCGCTCGCGCCGGCGCTGGCGGCCGGGACGACCGTCGCCGGCAAGCTGCCGGGCCAGACGGCGCAGACGAACGCGGCGATGTACCGCGTCTTCGCGAGCGTCGAGAGCTTGCCGGCGGGCGTCCTGAACATCTTCCACGAGTCGGGGCCCGAGGGCTCGAAGGCGCTCGTCGCCTCGCCCGACGTGCCGACGATCAGCTTTACCGGGAGCACGTCGACGGGCGCGGCCATCTTGGAGGCGGGCGCCCCGATGATCAAGCGGTTCGGCCTGGAGTTGGGCGGCAAGACGCCCCACGTCGTCGCCGCCGACGCTGATCTTGACCAGGCGCTGCCGGTGATCGTGAAGTCGCTGACCACGTTCGCGGGCCAGTTCTGCATGACCGGCAGCCGGCTCTTGGTCGATCGCTCGGTCTACGACGAGGTCCGCGACCGCTTGGGCGAGATGATCGCGGCCGTCAAGGCCGGACCGGCCGCCGACTCTGGGAGCGACATGGGACCGCTCATCGACCGACCGAACGTCGAGCGCGTCGACGAGGTCGTCGAGAAGGCGATCACCGAAGGCGCGACGGTCGTCACGCGCGGCGGTCCGATCACGGAGGGTCCGCTTGCGAAGGGCGCCTTCTACCGGCCGACGCTCTTGGAAGTGACCGACTCGAAGATGGACATCGTCCAGGAAGAGACCTTCGGGCCGGTCCTGACGATGCAGGCGTACGACTCCGAGGACGAAGCCGTCGCGCTCGCCAACGACTCCATCTACGGGCTCGCCGCCGCCGTGTGGTCGACCGACGTCGACCGCCCGCTCCGGATCGCGCGGCGCATCGACGCCGGGACGATCTGGATCAACAACTGGGCCGTCATCTACGACGAGAGCGCCGAGGGCGGCTACAAGCGGAGCGGGCTCGGCCGGCTCAACGGCGTGGCCGCGATGGAGGACTTTGTCGAGTACAAGACGGTCATCCAGGAGCTTTCCGGCGTGGACCGTGCCTAGTCCGCCGTCCGCCCGCCTCGACGCCGAGGCGGGCGCCGTCGCGGAGGTCGGCCCGGCCGCGGTCGCCGTCGTGCAGCGCGTGCCCCGACGCGAGCGCGAGCGCTACGAGGCGTGGCTGGCCACGTTCCACCGCGTCGTGGCCGAACAGGCCGGCTTCCAGTCGGTCGACGTCGTCCGCCACTCCGAAGGCGACGACGTCCTGTACACCGTCCTGACCCGGTTCGACGGGACGGCGCCGCGCGACGCGTGGCTCGCGTCGGACGCGCTCGCCGACCTCCGCCAGTCGTTGGGCGAGATCGCCGGGGCGCACCGCGTGCTCCAGCACGGGACGGGCCGCGAGCTGTGGTTCGACCTGGCGCCGCCGGGCGCGCGCGCGCCGTTCTGGAAGCGGGCCGTTCTCAGCGCCGCCTGCGTCTACCCGCTCTTGCTGATCGCGAACGCAACGTTGGGCCGGCTGCTCGGCGGCCTGCCCGGGCCGCTGGCGGTGACGGTCGTCGTGCTCTCGTGCGTGCTCACCTACCCCGTGATGCCGCTGGCGACGCGCTGGGCGCGCCCGTGGCTCTACGGGGCGCCGCCCGCCGGAGGGTTCACCGAGCGGGGTCAGGCCCTGCCACCGTCGGCCGCGCCTCGCTCACGCCTGCCGTCTTGAACGGGGGACGCCCCGACTCAGGAAAGTCGGCGTCCTAGTCGTCCCTCGAACGCGCGTCGTCACCCCTCACCCCTCCGCACCCTCCTGCCGTATGACCTTGCACGCCCCCACCGTCGTCGCCGACGGCTTCCGCTGGGCCGAGGGGCCGCTCTGGGTCGACCGACTCGGCGGTTTGTTGGTGAGCGACGTCAAGGCGAACACGGTCTTCCTGCTCCGTCCGCCAGCCGCCGGCGGCGTGTGGACGCGCGAGGTATTCCTGCGCCCGTCCGGCACCTCCGACCCGCACCCGCCCGGCCAAGAGCACGGGGCCAACGGCCTGGCCTTGGACGCCGACGGCCGGGTCGTCTTGTGCTCGCACGGCGAGCGCGGCGTGTTCGTGCTGGACGAGGACCGGTGGACGCGCCGGCCGCTGGCGACGCGCACCGGCGGGCGGCGGCTGAACTCGCCCAACGACGTCACGGTGTGCCCGGTCTCGGGCGCCGTCTACCTGACCGACCCGCCGTTCGGGCTCGACGGCGCGTTCGACGACCCGCGCCGCGAGACCGACGTGTGCGGGATCTACCGCGTCGATGCCGCGACCGGCGCCGTGACGCTGGCCTCGGACGCGCTCTGGGCGCCCAACGGGATCGCCTTCTCGCCCGACGGCCGGGCCGCGTACGCGACCGACTCCCGGCCGCCGCACGGGCGCTGGGTCGCGTTCGACGTGCGCGCCGACGGCGCGTTCGGCCCGCCGCGCACGCTCCTCGGGGCGCCGGAGGCGACGTTCGAGACCGGGATGCCCGACGGGCTGGCGGTCGCGGGCGACGGCACGCTCGTCGGCGGCGGGCCGGGCGGCGTCTACGTGTTCTCTCCCGAGGAGGAGTTCCAGGGACGCGTCGACCTCGCGCCGCTGGCGTCGAACGTGGCGTTCGGGCAGGGCGGCCGGTCCCTGTTCGCGACCGCGGGCGACCGGGTGGTCCGGTTCGAGGTGGACTGAGACGGAGAGGCCCTCGTGTAGGCAAGCATGAGGAAGAACGGTCCGTGGACGCCGGCCTAACGCGGGGACGCGTAGTGTCGCAGGCGATTTCTCGCCCCTCCTCTGCCCCCGACTCGGCAGCCGCGGTAGAAAAAGACGGAAACGGGCAGGGGTCTAGGTATCTAGAGTCATAGGGATCTAGGATGATAGGTCTCCGAGCCCGCCCCTATACTGCCCGGCCGGGACGCGCGCTCAGAAACGCCATCTCCAACGCCCCCAGTGTCAAGGCGAACGTCTGGCACCGACGGCGAGCGGGCGCAGGGGTCCCGCCTCTTCTGAGTCCGAGCGGGGTGCGCGACCTTGGCCTCGTCCAGCACGAGCCAACGGTGCGCCTTTGGCGCCAGGGGCCTGGGACTGGGCCGAGTTGGAGGCCACGGGCGTGACCGTCACGTTCCCCTTGCGGAGCGTCACCCACTGGCGGGGCCGGTCATCGAGCCGGCCGTGCACGGACGAGAACACAGCCCGGTGTCCCGACGGCGTGCGAGAGCTCAATGCCCTGGCCCTGGGTAGCGCCCTTCCCTCCCCCACCAGGTGAGCTGGTGGGCCCGAACGGGTCGCGGTCAGTTCCGGAGAGCTGGCGTCCGATCCTCGGGCGGGCCCTCCGCCAGCAGGCCGACGGGGCGCAGGGCGGCGGTCGCCGCCAGCGAGGCGCTGAGGTTCACGGTCCGTGAACCGGTCGAAGCGAGAGGCTTGTCAGATCGGGCCAGGACACTCCGCTGCAACCCACCAAGGCGCTAAGCCCTCACGCCACAGTACGGGGTGGCACTTGATCGCGCCTAGACACCTACAGGGTTAGACATCTAGGCCAACAGGGACCCGTTGATCCAACCTCGACCTAGATCGGCCGGACGTCCTCTCCACGCTGCTCGCCGGGCGATGCCGCGATCGGCTCCTCCAACTCGGCGACGCTACCGGGTCAGGAGCCGTTGGCGAGGGGTTCCGCCAGCGCGGCGGCGGCATCCGTGCTCAGACCGACCGCGACGACCTGACCTCGTGGAGCGCTGGCGGTGCCGGGCGTTGAGCGGTGTCGAGCCTGCGTGGCAGTCTCGACGTGTAACTGGCGCGAGTGCCGAGTGCCCGCGCGCTCAGCGCTAGCCCCGCAAGCCCGCCCCGTAGACGGACGTCGCGCGGGGACCGCCGCCGCTGCTGCGCCGCGCCCTCCGTCATGGCTACTCGAAGTGGCGGGCCTGGACGGGGTACGGCTCCCCCCTCCCCTCTTCCAGCTCGGTGACGTACCGTTCGAGGGCCGCGGTCACGACCTCGTTCTGGCTCGTCCCGTCCGAGTCTTTCACAGCGCGGACCTTCGCCCGGAGCCAGGCGGGCACGTTCCAATTGGCCTGGACCGTCCGGTCGTAGGTGGGGTCGCCGGGCTGGGGGGCCCCCGGCCGCTTTTCCGCAGGGGCCTTCCTGGCGGACGGCGCCTCAGCAGGAGCATCGGGGCTGGGCGGATCGAACACGCCATCGAAGGCGCCGCCCTGACGGGCCGGGGTGATGCGGGGCTTGCGCTTGCTCATGGGATAGAGTGCTATAGGTCTAGGATGCTAGGCGTCTAGTCACCGGCCCGGTCCAACAGGATCTCGACCTCGTCCACCAAGGCCGCGTAGTCCTGGGCCGCCGTGGACGCGGGGGCGTAGAACGGGACCGGGACCCGGGCCATCTCGGCCTCGCGGACCCGGACCGTCTCGCGGACGAACGACTTGAGGGAGGGGCCGCCGTCGGGGCCGGAGACCTGGCCCGCCACGTACTCGACGAGCTCGCGGTCGTGGAGGCTCGACGTGTTGACGCGGGTGACGAACGCGCCTGTCACGGGCGCCGTCCCGAACCGCTCGGTCAACTCCACGACGTCGCCGAGCCCGTCGAGCGCCCCCCGGCCGCTGGCGACGGGGACCAGGACAAGGTCGGTCGAGGCCAGCGCGGCCGTGACGAGCGCCGACGCCTGGGGGGGCGTGTCGATAACGGCCACGTCGTAGTCGCCCTCGACCAGGTCGACGAACGCGAGCAGGCGGCGCGAGAGCTGGACCGGCGCCGTCCGTTCGAGCCGGAGGAGCCGGCGGTCGGCCGGGAGCACGTGGAGCGCGCCGCCGGGCGAGAGCGTCGCCCCGCCCGAGGCGTCGGCCACTCGTGCGAGCGCGTCCTCGGCCGACCCCTCGCCCGAGAGGAGGGAGGCCGCGGCCGGGCCGGGCTCCAGCCCGGCCGAGGTCGTCAGCGTCGCCTGGGGGTCGAGGTCGACCGCCAGCACCGCCCGGCCGCGCCGCGCGAGTTCGGCGGCGACGGCGAGCGTCGAGGTCGTCTTGGCCGAGCCGCCCTTGAGGTTCGAGAACGTGACGATGCGCATGGGGTATGGTCTAGGGGCCTAGGCCTAGATGCCTAGTCCTGTAGACTAGCGGTCTGGAGGCATTCGTGCAACTCGCTACGGATAAAGTCGGCGTCTAGGGGCCTAGTCCACTGCCCCCGGGCCGCCCACCGGCCCAGGACCACCATCGCCAGCGCCCCAGCCAGACCGGCGCGCCAGCGGCTCGGGGCCGAGCCATCGGCCAGACGTCGGCGAGCAAGTCGTCCACCGACCCGTACCGTTCGGACGGGTCGCCCAGGGGCCCACGCTGCACGGGTGGGTCGTGCTCACGTCGCCCGACTGGCGCGACTGACTGGCGCGCCCGACTGGCGCGACTGGCTGGAGATGGTGAAGGTGTCGTCCGGGTCGACGCCAGGTAGACCGCGTCCTCAACGCCGCCACCGTAGTCCCCGACACAGCCGGAGAGCGAGAGGGGTTGGGTGCTTTCGCTCCGCTGGGAACGCTGTCCTCGGCGAGCAACGATCCTCGAAAGCTCGGTGCAGCGGGGTGAAACGCTGCGAGTAGAGCTAGGCACATAGATGTCTAGGTGCCTAGGTCGAAGCGTGAACTGTGAACTCTGGGTGAGGGGGGACCCGGCGGGAAGTGGACGAGTAGAGATCTTGCCATTAAGGACTAATTGGTCCTAAATACCGCCGACTGCCATGATCCTCTCTCAGCGATGCGAGTACGCCGTCCGCACCGCCCTCTACCTGGCGGCGGCCGACCCGGCGTCCTACGTCGCCGTCCGCGAGATCAGCCAGGCGCTGGGCGTCCCCCGGCCGTTCCTCGCCAAGACCGTCCAGGACCTCACCGGCGCCGGCGTCTTTACGTCCATGCGCGGGCCGGCTGGTGGGGTCGCCCTGGCGCGCCCGGCCGCCCGCATCACGGTCATGGAGGTGGTGTTGGCCGTCGACGGGTCGGACATCTTTACCGCGTGTGTTCTTGGGCTCCCTGGCTGTGGGGACCGGAAGCCGTGCCCACTCCATGACCAGTGGGTGCCCGCGCGCGCCCGGGTCCACGACATGTTCGCCCGCGCGACGCTGGCCGACACCGCTTCCCGTACGCAGGCCGGCGACTTCCGGCTCGCCCTCGCCCTCGACGAACGCTGAGTTTTTTTGAACCTAATCAGGACCCTGTAGTCCTGATCGCATCGCCCCGGTCCCATGACCCGCCCCCTCCTCCTCACCCTCGCAGCGGCCGCCGTGGTGGCTCTCGTCGGGCTGACGGCGTTCAGCGTCGGCCGCGGCTCGGCGGGCAGCGCCGGCCCCAGCGGCGCGCTCGTCGAGACCGCCGAGGTCACGCTGCCCGAGGTCGTGGGCCAGGAGGTCGCCGTCCTGACGCACGCCCCCGACGTCCCACCGCCGGTCACGCGCGACCACGCCTCCCGCGTGGTCGTCAACATGGAGACCGTCGAGCTCACCAAGGAGCTCGCCGACGGCGTCGAGTACACGTTCTGGACGTTCGACGGCGACGTGCCCGGCCCGTTCGTCCGCGTCCGCGAGGGCGACCTGGTCGAGTTCCACCTGGCCAACGCGGCGTCCAGCACCGTCCCGCACAACATCGACTTGCACGCGGTCACGGGGACCGGCGGCGGCGCCGAGATCTCGCTCGTCGTGCCGGGCCACTCGACCGCGTTCGAGTTCCGGGCCATCAAGCCGGGCCTCTACGTCTACCACTGCGCGACGGCGCCGGTGGGCCTCCACGTAGCGAACGGGATGTACGGGCTGATCCTGGTCGAGCCCAGAGGGGGCCTGCCGCCCGTCGACCGGGAGTTCTACGTGATGCAGAGCGAGTTCTACACGGCCGGCAAGACGGGCGAGCCGGGCCTGCAGCCGTTCGACTTGGAGAAGGCCGTGGACGAGGAGCCCGAGTACGTCGTGTTCAACGGCCGCGTGGGCTCGATGACGGGCGAGAGCGCGCTCCAGGCGTCGGTGGGGGAGACCGTCCGGCTGTTCGTCGGCAACGGCGGCCCCAACCTGACGTCGAGCTTCCACGTGATCGGCGAGATGTTCGACCGGGTCTACGGCGAGGGCGGGACGGCCGTGAACCAGGGCGACGTGCAGACGACGGGCGTGCCGGCCGGCGGCTCGACCATCGTCGAGTTCCTGGTGGACATCCCCGGGCGCTACACGCTCGTCGACCACGCGCTTTTCCGGGCCTTCAACAAGGGGGCCGTCGGCATCCTGGAAGTAAGCGGCGACGAGCACCCGGAGATCCTGCGGCGCACGCCCGCGCTCTAGCGGCCCTTCCTGCGCCACGTCTGCTGCCATGACTCGCCCCTCGACCCTCCCGCTTTCGGCGCTCGCCCTGGCGCTGGCGGCGCTCGTCGCCAGCGGCGTGCTCCTCTGCACCTGACCCATGTCCGACCTCCCCGACATCGAGACCCCCGACGACGTGCGCGCGGTGGTCCACGCGTTCTACCGCGACATGGAGGCCGACCCGGTGCTCG
>CANLSR010000003.1 GCA_947493945.1 uncultured bacterium
CACGGGGCGGGGGGACGCCACGGGGCGGGGGGACGCCACGGGGCGGGGGGACGCCACGGGGCGGGGGGACGCCACGGGGCGGGGGGACGCCACGGCGCGGCGTCCGGGTTCGTGCGTCGACGGCGCCCGAGGGGCCCTGGGCGTCATACCGTCACCGCGGGCGGGGGCCGGAAGTACAGGACCCCCGTCCAGACCGTGACCGCCGCCGTCACCACCAGGAACACCAGCGCGGCCGGCGACACCAGCGCGGCGTAGAGGAAGTGGCCCAGCGCGCCCAGCGAGCCGCCCAGCGCCCGCAGCTGCGTGCCCGCCAGGAACACGAAGGCCGTGATGAGGAAGGTGAGCTGCCACGCCGTCTTCCACTTGGCCGCCGACGACGTGGCCAGCGGCCGGTTCTGGCGCTCGCGCACCGACCGGAGCACCGTCACCGCGACGTCGCGCGCCGCGATGGCGCCGATGGCGAGCCACGGCAGCCACGCCCCCGCTGGCGCCGCCAGCCCGCGGCCGATGGGCTCCAGGAACGGGACCAGGAAAAAGCCGCCCAGCACCAGGATCTTGTCCGCCAGCGGGTCCAGGAACTGGCCCAACCGCGACGACACGCCGTACTCGCGCGCCAGCCGCCCGTCCAGCCAGTCGGTGATGGCGGCCAGGATAAACAGCGTGGCCCCACCGACGTGGCCCCACACGCCCCCCACCCACAGCAGGTACAGGCACACCGGGGCGACGACGATGCGGCCGATGGTCAGGGCGTTCGGGACGTGTTTCATCTCGGGCAGAGCCCAGGAATCGGGGCACGCCAAGATACCCCGTCGGGCGCGGCCGTTGAGGATCGTCTAAAGCCGCCTGTCATAACGGCAATCCCCGCCGGCTGGCACGCCCCTTGTCCCCTCCCCTCGTGCTGGCCGATCCCGTCAGAGCGTCAGGCCGCCGCCCGTGCGGCCGGATCTCTCGCCCGGGCTCGGCGTAGCCACCACACCGTATCCACGGCCGCCCTGGGCGGCCCCTCAACTCAGCACACACTACACTATCATGGCCAAGATTATTGGCATCGACCTGGGCACGACCAACTCCGTCGTCGCCGTCATGGAGGGGAACGAGCCCGTCGTGGTCCCTAACGCCGAGGGCGGCCGGACCACCCCGTCGGTCGTCGCGTTCAAGAAGGACGGCGAGCGGCTCGTCGGCGCGCCGGCCAAGCGCCAGGCGATCACCAACCCCCAGAACACCATCTTCTCCGTCAAGCGGTTCATGGGCCGCCAGCACGACGAGGTGGCCGAGGAGATGAAGACCGTGCCGTACACGGTCACCAAGGGCGACGGCGGCGTGGCCCGGATCGGCGTCGAGGCCGGGGGCGACGAGAAGCTCTACACGCCCCAGGAGATCTCGGCGATGGTGCTCGCGCGCCTCAAGCAGACCGCCGAGGACTACCTGGGCGAGCGCGTCACCGAGGCCGTGATCACCGTCCCGGCCTACTTCAACGACGCCCAGCGCAAGGCGACCAAGGAGGCCGGCCAGATCGCGGGCCTGGAGGTCAAGCGCATCCTGAACGAGCCCACAGCCGCCGCGCTGGCGTACGGGCTCGACAAGAAGTCGGAGGACGAGGTGATCGCGGTCTACGACCTGGGCGGCGGCACCTACGACATCTCCATCCTGGAGCTGGGCGACGGCGTGTTCGAGGTCAAGTCCACAAACGGCGACACGCACCTGGGCGGCGACGACTTCGACCAGCGGCTGATCGACTGGATCGCCGACGAGTTCAAGCGGACCGACGGGATCGACCTCCGCACGGACCCGATGGCGCTCCAGCGCCTCAAGGAGGCCGCCGAGAAGGCCAAGATCGAGCTGTCGGCGGCCTCGGCCACGACCATCAACCTCCCGTTTATCACGGCGACCCAGGACGGCCCCAAGCACCTGACGCTGGAGCTGACGCGCGCCAAGTTCGAGCAGCTCGTCGACGACCTCATCAGCCGCACCATCCCGCCGATGGAGAAGGCGCTCGCCGACGCCGGCCTCTCGAAGGACCAGGTGGACGAGATCATCTTGGTCGGCGGCTCGACGCGCATCCCCAAGGTGCAGGAGACGGTCCAGGAGTTTTTCGGCAAGGCGCCGAACCGGTCCGTCAACCCGGACGAGGTGGTGGCGCTCGGCGCGGCCATCCAGGGCGGCGTGCTCTCGGGCGACGTCTCGGACGTGCTCCTGCTCGACGTCACGCCGCTCAACCTGGGCATCGAAACGCTGGGCGGCGTCATGACGTCGCTGATCCCGGCCAACACGACCATCCCGACGCGCAAGTCGGAGACGTTCTCGACGGCGAGCGACAACCAGCCGTCGGTCGAGATCCACGTGCTCCAGGGCGACCGCTCGATGGCCGTCGACAACCGGACCATCGGCCGCTTCCACCTCGACGGGATCCCGCCGGCCCCGCGCGGCCTGCCCCAGGTCGAGGTCACGTTCGACATCGACGCCGACGGCATCCTGTCGGTCTCGGCCAAGGACAAGGCGACCGGCAAGGAGCAGTCGATCCGGATCGAGGCCTCGTCGGGCCTGTCGGACGCCGAGATCGAGACCATGCGCCGCGCCGCGCGCGAGAACGCGGCCGAGGACTCCAAGCGCAAGGAGTCGATCGACAAGCTGAACCAGGCCGACAGCCTGATCTTCTCGACCGAGAAGAACCTGGCCGAGTACGGCGACAAGATCCCGGCCGAGAAGAAGGCGGCCATCGAGGCCGGCCTGGAGCGGCTCCGCGAGGTCCACAAGGGCCAGGATGTGGACCAGCTCGACTCGGCGCTGGAGCAGCTCAACACGGCCTGGAGCGCCGCGTCGGAGGACCTGTACAAGGCCCAGCAGGCCGAGGCCGAGGCCGGCGGGGCCCAGGCCGCCGCCGACGCGCAGGCCAACGGCGCGCCCGCCGGCGACGGCGCCGAGGACGCCGACTTCGAGGTCGTCGACGAGGGCGAGACCCAGAGCTAGAGCTCGCATTACCCATCCCCGCGCTGGCGGCGCCCGCCAGCGGGACGAGTCGCGCCCCGGTTGCTTCGGCAGCCGGGGCGTTTTTTTGTGCGCGGCGGACGGAGCGCTCGCACGTCGCTCAACTATTTGTTAATAAGGAATATCAGATTCCCCGCAAAACCTTTATCGTGGGAGGATCGCCCTCCTCCCTGATTATCAATGCGTCCCCTGGCCCTCTGCTCGACCCTCGTACTTCTCGCCTGCGGCAGCGACACGTCTCCCGGCGACTCGGCGACCGAGTCCGCGCGGTCGATTGCCCCCATCCAAGTCAATTTGGTGTCGGACGACCCGGCCGTTCGTCAGCGGCTCTCGCCGCCCCAGCTCCTCGCGTACGTCCCCGCCCGCATCGGCACGCGCGAGCCCAGACCCGGATCGGTCCGACTCGACGACGAGGGAGAAGCGACAGGATGGGCGTCGGTCACCGCCCGCTACAGCAACAACGGATCCAGTACGGTCCAAGTGGTGGTGACGGACTTGATAGACGACCCGGTCACCCGCGACTACCAGATATCGTTTGTCGCAGAGGCCAAGCACATGGACACGAACGAGACCGGCGAGATCGGGGACCTCCAGACCTTCGACGGGGGCATGGCCCGCACGTACACGATGGAGGGTGGGGAGACCTTCCTCTACGTCATGCTGGCCGACCGCTTCACCATCACCCTGGGAGGCGACAGGAACGACGCCAGCGTGACCACCGATGCGCTTTGGGAGATGTACCAAGCGAGCGACCTCCCGTCTCTCGCCGGCGCGCCCGTCTACGCGGAAGCGGAGACTCCGGAGGTTCACGAATGGGCGGCCGTGGCGGTCTCGGAGTGGGAGGCCCAAGCACCGTCGGAGGGAGACCCCGTTGTCGAGGCGCCCGCCCCAGCGGTGGCAGCGCTGCCGGCCTGCGACACCGTGCTTCCCCTCGCGGAGGTCGAGCGGGTCTGCAGGGTCTCCGGCCTTCGCCTGGTGCCGAACCCGTTCTCCGACGAGGGCGCGACGGGGTGCAACCGGAAATACGCCGTCCCCGGCAACATGAGCGGGCTCGTGTTCATCGTGTCGCGCTACTCCGACACCAGGACGTCCCTCGCCGCCCAAGGAGTCACCAGCGACTTCGACTCCCCGCTCGACCTGCGTTCGGTCCCGGGCCTGGGCGACGCCGCGACCCGCTTTGTGCAGGAGCTCCCAGAGGCGCGCATGAGCACTCGCGTGCTCTCCGTCGCGGCGAACACGGACCTCATCGAGTTCAAGTCGACCGTGATGCCGGACGAGTCGGGGGCGGAGGTTTGCACCCTCGACCAGATGGAGACCCTGGCGCGCGGCGTCGTCGAGCGCCTTCGTGACTGACCCTTCCCTCCCTCCCCCACCCCGATGTCTGTGCATCTCTGTCTTTTTCTCAGTCTCGCCCTCGTGGGCTGCGAGACCCTCTCCGACTCCGCCCGTCGCGGTGCGCAGCGCGGCGCCGAGCGCGCCACCGAACGAACGGCCGAGCAGGCCGCCGACGCGGCCGTCCGCCAAGCCGCCGACGCCGCCAGTGGGGCGGTGAGGGGCACCGGCGGCGCTGGCCTCGACTGTGCCACGCTCCTGCCCGACGCCGAGGTGGCCCGGGTCTGCCGAGTCCGCGGCGTCCAGGGCGACGCCGTCGCCGAGGGTCCCGACGAGTGCAGCCGCGGCTACCTGAACGCTGACGGCGACGTGGGACTGGTCCTGACGGTCCACGCCACCCGCTCGGCTGTGGAGGCGCAAACCATGGTCCAGATCGAGGGGGCGGCGGCCACCGGCGGCACCTCGCGCACCCTCGCCGATCTCGGCGACGGCGGCGTGGCCCGGACGCTGGCGGCGCCCACAGGCGGACCGTTGGGCTACGCCGAGCACGCGGTCGCGTTCTCGGCCGGGGCCAGCATGGCGTCTCTCAAGGCCACCCAGATCCACGAGGCCCGGCCGGCGCTGTGTACGCTGGACCAGATGGAGTCCCTCGCCCGCACCGTCGCCGCCGGCCTCCGCTGACCCGGCGCCGCTCGGCGTCGTCCACCGGCAGGCACCAGGCGGATTCCGTGGCAGACGCTGCCGACTTCGAGGTCGTCGACGAGGGCGAGACCCAGAGCTAGACTCCGCGCCGCCCTCCCCGCGCTGGCGGCGTCCGCCGGCCGGACGACTCGCGCCCCGGTTGCCTCGGCAGCCGGGGCGTTCTTGTGTCCGCCCTCTTGTGTCGGCCCTTCGGCTCCGCCCTGACGGCGCGCGCCGCCAGCAACTCGCGCCTAGGTTGGGCGCGACGCGCAGGGGGCGCGCCGGCACCCCAAAGATCAGTCGGGCGAGGAGACGGGTGGAGGCGGCGCGGACTCGGCCCCATCGCCGTCGGCCCGCGCGGCGGCCCCGACCGGGGGCGGGTCGTCCAGCGCCAGCTCGGCCGGGTCGTCTTCCTTGGCGGCGGCCGTGGCCGGGTGGTCGCCGGGGACCGCGACGTCGTCGTCGGCCGGGCCGAACTCCTCGGCGAAGATGTCCCAGACGGTCAGGAACAGGCCGGCCACGATGGGCCCCAGGACCAGGCCCGAGAACCCGAACGTGCCGATCCCGCCCAGCGTCGAGAGCAGGATCATGTAGTCCGGCATCCCCGCGTCGCGGCCCACCAGGATCGGCCGGAGCGCGTTGTCGACGGTGCCCATGATGCCGGCGCCGACGCCGGTCAGGATGAGGGCCTTGCCCCACGCCCCCGAGATCAGGAGGTAGACGACGGCGGGCACCCACACCAGCGCGCCGCCGATGGCCGGCAGCAGCGACAGCACGGCCATCAGCACCCCCCACAACACGGGCGAGCCGAGGCCCAGGAACGCGAACGCGACGCCGCCGATGGCCCCTTGGATGGCCGCGATCACGAACGTGCCTTTGACCGTCGCCCGGGTGACGGCCACGAACTTGGTGATGAGCCGGCGCTCGCGCGGGTCGCCCAGCGGCAGCGCCCGGACCACCATCGCCTGGAGGTCGCTCCCGTCGCGGACGAAGAAGAACAGGACGTAGAGCGCCACCGCCAGCAGGAGCGTAAAACGCAGGGCCCCCTGGCCCACGCTGAGCAGACGCGTCGCGATCTCCTGGCTCACCGTCAGGGCCGAGCTCGCGATGTTGCTGCGGATCTGGTCAAAGTCGACGCCCAGCTCCTCGGCGCGGACGACCAGCTGGGGCACCAGCCGCTCGACAGTCGCCACCGGCTCGGTGATGTCGATCGCTCCGGTGGACACGTTCTCGTAGACGCCCACGGCCTCCTGGGTGACCATCGCGCCGAGCGCGACCAGCGGGGCCACCACGGCCACCATCACCGTCAGCAGCGTCAGCAGCGCGGCGGTGTTCGAGTGGCCGCGCAGCCGCCGCTCGAACCAGCGGAACATGGGCGTGAACAGGACCGCCAGCACGACGGCCCAGAACAACGGGAGCAGGAACCCCCCGATGGTCCACGCGAACGCCAACGTGACGAGGGCGACCAGGAGCAGGAAGGACCGGTTTTCGAGCGAGTGGATGTGCATCGGAGGCGGGGAGGGGCCGCAATATCGGGAAGTCGGCCCTCGGGTTTCACCGCCTCCTTCACCGAAATTGGACCGGGGCCTTGACGTGGAACCTTCTGTTCCCTATCGTTCAAGCATCGAGTGAGGTTGAGCCTGGCGATCTGTCCGGGGGGACGACAACCGGCCCGACCCACCCGACCCAACCCCGGCTGGCGCCTGCGTCAGCCGGGGTTTCTGTTGAGACTGCCCTTCACGTGCTCGCCCTACCTGATGCGGCGCAACGGGTTGAGGCCAGGGCCTCAGGCCGCCTCAGAGGTGGGCTGTGGATACCGCGACCCGAGCGCGCCTCGGTTCGGGCGCGCGACGGGCTCTATATTGGCGCCGCACCCCGGCCCCACGAGCGGCCGGACTCTCCGTCCCCCCACTCAGCGCCCCCGTCATGGGCAAGGTCATCGCGGTCGCGAATCAGAAAGGTGGGGTCGGGAAGACCACGACGGCGGTCAACCTGGCCGCCTCGCTGGCGGCCTCGGAGCACCCGACGCTGCTGATCGACACCGACCCCCAGGCCAACGGCACGTCCAGCCTGGGCGTCGAGCCGCGCACGGTCGCCTCGTCGATCTACGACGTGCTCACCGGCACCGTCGCCGTCGAGGACGCGGCGCTCCACACGGAGATGCCGTTCCTGGACGTGATCCCGAGCCACATCAACCTGGTGGGCGCCGAGATCGAGATGATCGACCTGTTCGAGCGCGAGCGGGTGCTGAAGAAGGCGCTCGCCCGGGTCCGTCGGCGGTACCACTTCGTGGTGATCGACTGCCCGCCGAGCCTGGGGCTCCTGACCCTGAACGCGCTCACGGCCGCCGACTCGGTCCTGATCCCGGTCCAGACCGAGTACTTCGCGCTGGAGGGCTTGGGCCAGTTGCTGAACACGATCAAGATCGTCCGCCAGCACCTCAACCCGAACCTCGAGATCGAGGGCGTGCTCCTGACGATGTTCGACGGGCGCCTGCGGCTGTCGAACCAGGTCGCGGCCGAGGTCCGGCGCTACTTCGGCGACCGCGTGTTCGAGGCCGTCGTCCAGCGCAACGTCCGGGTCTCGGAGGCGCCCAGCTTTGGCAAGCCGGTCCTCCTCTACGACGCCGTCTCGTCGGGCGCGCGCAACTACATGGCCGTCGCGGCGGAGACGATCCGGAACAACCAGCGCTTTTTCCAGGAGCCCCCTGAGGGCGCCGACGGCACGCCGCTCGACGACGCGCCCCACCTCCAGGTGCCGCCCCCGGCCCCCCGCGTCTCCACGCCCAGCGCGGCCACGCCGACCGCCAGCCCGCGGGCTCCGGCCCCGCCGACGCCGGCCCCGCCGGCCGCCAGCCGGGAGCGCGACGCCGCGCCGCGCCCCCCCTCCCCCGACGCCCCCGACGGCGACGGCACGCCCGACCCGAGCCGCGTGGTCCTGGCCTCGCGCGCGACGCCGCCCGGCGGCCGGCCCCACGGCGACACCCCTTCCGCTTAAGCCCTCCCCCCATGGCGTCCCCTAAGAAAGCGGCCCTCGGCAAAGGCCTCTCCGCCCTGCTCCCCTCCCAGCCGGACTCCGCGGCCGAGGAGGGCGGCTCGCGCACGCGGCTCTACAACTTCGAGGAGCGCCGCCGGCTGGTGGGCCGCGTCGCCGACCTGGAGCTGGAGGCCATCCGCCCCAACCCGTACCAGCCGCGCAAGGACTTCGACGAGGCGGCCCTGGACGAGCTCGCGGCGTCGGTGGGACAGCTGGGCATCATCCAGCCCATCACCGTCCGCTCGCTGGGCGAGGGGCAGTACGAGCTGATCTCGGGCGAGCGCCGGCTGCGCGCCAGCCGCCGCGCCGGGCTCAAGCGCATCCCCGCCTACGTCCGCGAGGCGGACACGGAGGAGATGCTGGAGATGGCGATCGTGGAGAACGTCCAGCGCGAGGACCTCAACCCGGTCGAGGTGGCCCTGGGCTACCAGCGGCTGATGGAGGAGGTGGGCCTGACCCAGGAGCAGGTGGCCGACAAGGTGGGCAAGAGCCGGCCGACCGTCGCCAACGCGTTGCGCCTCTTGCGGTTGCCCCCGCGCGTTCAAGCGTCGCTCCGGGAGGGCGCGCTGTCCTCGGGCCACGCCCGCGCCCTGGTGGGCGTCGAGGACGAGACGGACCTGCTCGACCTCCACCGCCTGATCCTGGACGAGGGCCTGTCGGTGCGCGACGTCGAGTCGCGGACGCGCGAGCTCCGCGACGGCGGCACGGCCGAGGAGGATCCGCCAGCGGCCGAGCCGGCAACGGCGTCGCTCCCCCAGCGCGACCGTCTCCAGATCGAGGCCTTCGAGAGCCGGCTCCGCGAGCACGTGTCGAGCCGGGTCACGATCAAGCACCGCGCCGACGGCGGCGGCGCGGTCGAGATCGCCTACTACTCGGTCGACGACCTGGAGCGCGTCGTCGCCCGGCTGGCGGGCGAGTAGCCCGTGCGCAGTCTCGCGGCGGCCGTCGCGCTGGTGCTCGCTGGGCTGGCGGCGAGTGCGGTCGCGGCCCAGCCCGTCGACTCGCTGGCATCGCCCCGGCCCGACACGCTGGCGGTCACGCTGGGCGAGCCGGTCGCGGCCGCCGACAGCCGCCGCCAGCGGACGCCGCGCGCCGCCGTCACGCGCGCGCTGCTGCTGCCGGGCCTGGGCCAGGTCTACAACCGCCAGCCGGTCAAGGCGCCCATCGCGGCGGCGCTGGTCGCTGGCGGCGTGGTCTACGCCGTCGACCGCCAGCTGCGCTACCGCCGCCTCCAGCTGGCGGCGCGCTACGCCGGCTGCAACCCCGACGACCCGAACGGCGACCGAGACTCCACGCCGGAACGCGTCGGGTTGTGCGACGAGGCGCTCGTGGAGTTCGAGGACGAGTGGGAGGCGGAGGGCTCCAAGCAGTTCGCCGCGCTCACCGGCCCGCGTGACCAGGCGCGCGGCCGGCGCGACATCGGCGTGCTGGCGGCCGTGGTCGCCTACGCCTTCCAGGCCTTCGACGCCTACGTGTTCGCCGAGCTGGCGGACTTCGACGTGAGCGAGGACGTGGTGGTCGGGCTGGAGCCGGGGACGGGCCCGCCGGCGCTGGCCCTCCGCGTCCGCCTGTAGGCCGGCGCCGCCCGGCGACTCGCTTGGCGGTCCCACCAGCGGCCGGCGGCGGAGGCGTCAGAACGGCGGATTCACGGAGCGCTCGGTAGGCCGCGCGGAGGCCGCGTCGTCTAGAGCACGGCCCGCGCCAGAGCGTTTTGCCGACGTTGGCGTCCCCCAAGCCTTCGCCCCCATGTCCACGCCCCTCGCCTCGCCCCCCGCCCTCCAGTCCCCCGACGCCGGCGGCGGCACGGCGGTGGCCGAGGCCACGCTGTCGGTCGGCGGCATGACGTGTGCCGCGTGCGTCGGCCGCGTCGAGAAGGCGCTGGCCCGGACGCCGGGCGTCGAGTCGGCCGCCGTCAACCTGGTGACCGAGCGGGCCGCGGTGCGCTACGACCCGGCCGTGGTCAGCCCGGCCCAGCTGGCGGAGGCCGTCGAGCAGACCGGCTACGACGTCCGCGCCGACCAGACGACGTTGGCCATCGGCGGCATGACGTGCGCGGCGTGCGCCGGCCGCGTCGAAAAAGCCCTCCGCGCTACCGACGGCGTGCTGGACGCGACCGTCAACCTCGCGACCGACCGCGCGACCGTGCGGACGGCGCCGGGCGTGACCGCCGACGCGCTCCGCCAGTCGGTCGAGCGGGCCGGCTACGACGTGATCGAGGCCGACGCCGGCGCCTCCGGGGAGGACGCCGAGCGGGCCGCGCGCGAGCACGAGCGCCTGTCGCTAAAGCGGCGGCTGGTCACGGCCGCCGCGCTGACCACGCCCATCCTGCTCCTGGACATGGTCCCGATGCTGGTGCCGGGCGGGATGGAATGGCTCGACGGCGTGATCCCGATGCGCACGCTCTGGCTCGTCTTCTTCGCCCTGGGCACGGCCGTCCAGTTCGGGCCGGGCTGGCGGTTCTACCGGACGGGCTGGGCGGCGGCGCGCCACGGCTCGCCCGACATGAACACGCTGGTCGCGCTGGGCACGACGGCGGCCTACGGCTACTCGGTCGTCGCGACGTTCTTGCCCGGCGTACTGCCCGACCAGGCCGTCCACGTGTACTACGAGGCCGCCGCGGCGGTCATCACGCTCATCCTGCTGGGCAAGTACCTCGAATCGGTAGCCAAGGGCCGCACGTCCGAGGCGATCCGCCGGCTGCTGGCGCTCCGGCCGGCCACGGCGCGCGTCGTCCGCGACGGCGCCGAGGTCGACGTGCCCATCGAGTCCGTCGTGGTGGGCGACGTCGTCCGCGTGCGGCCCGGCGAGACCGTGCCCGTCGACGGCGTCGTGACCGAGGGGACGAGCTATGTGGACGAGTCGATGGTGACCGGCGAGCCCGTTCCGATTGAGAAAAGCGAAGGCGCCGAGGTCGTCGGCGGGACGGTCAACGGCACCGGGTCGGTCCTCTTCCGCGCCGAGCGCGTCGGCGGCGACACGACGCTGGCCCAGATCGTCCGCCTGGTCGAGGAGGCGCAGGCGTCGAAGCCCGCGATCCAGGCGCTGGCGGACCGCGTCGTCGCGGTGTTCGTGCCGGCCGTGCTGGCGGTCGCGGCCGTCGTGTTCGCCGTGTGGCTCGCCATCGGCCCCGACCCGGCGCTGACGTACGCGCTGGTGGCGGCGGTGAGCGTGCTCATCATCGCCTGCCCGTGCGCGATGGGGCTCGCGACACCGGTCTCGGTGATGGTCGGCACCGGCAAGGCGGCCGAGATGGGCGTCCTGTTCCGCAAGGGCGAGGCGCTCCAGACGCTGTCCGAGGTCGAGGTCGTCGCCCTCGACAAGACGGGCACGCTGACCGAGGGCCGCCCGACGCTCACCGACCTGGAGCGGGCCGACGGCCTGGACCTGGACGACGACGCGCTGCTCCGGCTCGTGGCCGCCGTCGAGGGGCCGAGCGAGCACCCCGTCGCGCGTGCCATCGTCGAGGCCGCCGCCGACCGCGGGCTCGGCGTGCCGGCCGTCTCCGACTTCCAAGCCGTCGCCGGCATGGGCGTGCGCGGGACCGCCAGCGGCCGGCGCGTCGAGGTGGGCGCCGACCGGTTCATGGCGTCGCTGGGACTGGACGTGGCGCCGTTCGCCGCCACCGCCGCGCGCCTGGGCGACCAGGGCAAGACGCCGCTCTACGCCGCCGTCGACGGCCGGCTGGCGGCCGTGCTCGCCGTGTCCGACCCGATCAAGCCGACCACGCGCGCCGCCGTCGACGCGCTCCACGCCCGCGGCCTGCGCGTGGCGATGGTGACCGGCGACAACCAACGGACGGCCGACGCCGTCGGCCGCCAGCTGGGCATCGACGAGGTGCTGGCCGAGGTGCTCCCGGCCGACAAGGCCGAGGCCGTCCGCACGCTCCAGGCCGAGGGGCGCGACGGCCGCCCGGCCCACGTCGCGTTCGTCGGCGACGGCATCAACGACGCGCCGGCCCTGGCCCAGGCCGACGTCGGCGTGGCCATCGGGACCGGCACCGACGTCGCCATCGAGTCGGCCGACGTGGTGCTGATGTCGGGCGACCTGGGCGGGATCGTCTCGGCGCGGGCGCTCTCGTCGGCCACGCTGCGCAACATCCGCCAGAACCTGTTCTGGGCCTTCGCCTACAACGTGGTCCTGATCCCCGTCGCGGCCGGCGCGCTCTACCCCTCGTTCGGGGTCCTGCTCTCGCCCGTGTTCGGCGCGGCGGCGATGGGCCTGTCGAGCTTGTTCGTGCTGTCCAACGCGCTCCGCCTGCGCCGTTTCGAGCCGCCGGCCGTCGCGTGACCGGACCCGGGGCTGGGGGCGGTCTCAGGGCCGCTCAGACTCGGCGCTCGCCGCCGCGGCCGGCGGGTCGAGCTACGGCGTTCGCAGCGCAGAGCCTCGGCCTGGGCCGCCAGCTGGCGGCGGAGGCCGGGGCGCCTAGTTCGTCAGCGCGCGGAGGTGGAAGCGCGGGATCTGGGCCTTGAAGCGGGACCCGCTCTCGCGCTGCATCAGGTACGTCCCCTCCATCGTGCCCTCGAACGTGCGGAGCACGCAGAACGAGTGGTACTCGTGGATCTCGCCCGGCGCGATCACGGGCTTCTGGCCGATCACGCCCTCGCCCTCCACGTCCTGGACGTGCCCCTCGGCGTCGGTGATGGTCCAGTGGCGCCGGAGCAGCTGGATCTCGTCGCCGCCCTGGTTCTCGATGGAGACGAAGTAGGCGAAGGCGAACCGGCGCTCGATCACGTCCGACTTGCCGTCGAGGTACGCCGGACGGACGGTGATGCGGACGGTGTCGGTGGTGGCGTCGTAGGAGACCATGACGGAGGCGAGGAGTGGCCGTCGAACGGCGGGCCCCGAGCCCGGGTTCTTCCGCCAGCGGATCGGCCGGCCCACAAGTCCTCGCGCTACTGGCGGACCTCCTGGCCGCGCGCGTACTCCACGGCCCCGACCAACTCGTGGACGAGCGACTCGCACACCGGCGCCTGCCAGCGGCGGTTCTCCTTGATCCCGCTCCCCACCAGGAAGCCGTCGGCGTCGTCGCTGTAGTGGTGCAGGTTGGAGCCGTCCAAGCCGCCGCCGCAGAACAGCGGCAGCGACGCCCGGCGCCGGGCCTCCCCGACGGCGCCGGGCACGGGCTGCTGCCCGACGGCCGGTCCCAGGAGCAGGAGCGCGTCGGGCCGGGCGGCCTCGGTGGCGGCCACGAGCGCCGGGACCTGGTCGGCGTCGGTCGGGCGGAGGTCGGCCAGCACCGGCACGGGCGGCCCCCCGAGCGACTGGCGGTAGCGGTGGAAGCGGCCGGCGGCGGCCGGGTCCGACACCCAGCCGTCGACGCGGAGGAAGTGGCAGCCGGCGGCGTGGGCGACGGCCAGCGCCGCCAGCGCGGCGTCGAGCATCCGCACGCCCACGGGCAGCCGGCCGGCGCTGCGGCGCACCGCCACGGCGATGCGCGTCATGTAGGCCACCACCTCGGGGCCGGTCTCGTCCTCGGGCAGCACGGGCGCGTCGTGCGCGTTCTCCACCAGCAGACCGTCCACGCCCAGCTCCACCAGCAACTGGGCCTCGGCGACGGCCCGGTCCACCGCTGCCCGGACGCCCCGGCTCCCCGGCACGCCCGGCGACGGCCCGGCGTGGATGACCGCGACGACGGGCTTGGGCCGGGGGAACAGGTCGAGAAACGAGCGGGACATCAACGTAGGGGGAGGCCCAAGGGCCCGGCTCTTACCGGCCCCCAGCGCCCGTGTGTTCCATGAATACACCCGGCCCGCCCGTGCAGGCCCCCTCCCTGACCGGACGAGGACGTGGAGCGGGGCGGATGGAGAGCGCGCGCCGCCAGGGTTAAAACGGCGCGAACCGGCCTCCACGCCCCCACCTGCGCGTCCGACCCCGAATCACAGGCACCCCCCGCGCGTACCGACGCCATGACCGACGCCCCCGCCCCGACGCCCACAAAGGCCCTCGACGACGTGGTCGTCCTGTTCGCCGGCGACTCCGGTGACGGGATGCAGCTTACCGGCGGCCAGTTCACGCTGGCCACCGCGCACGCCCGCAACGACCTCGCCACGCTCCCCGACTTTCCGGCCGAGATCCGCGCCCCCGCGGGCACGCTCTACGGCGTCTCGGGCTTCCAGCTCCACTTTGGCTCGGGCAGCGTGCTCACGCCGGGCGACGAGATCGACCTGCTGGTGGCCATGAACCCGGCCGCGCTCAAGGTCCACCTCCCGCGCGTCAGGGCCGGCGGCGCCGTGCTGGTCAACACCAACAGCTTCGGCGACCGCGACCTGAGCCTGGCCGGCTACGACGCGAACCCGCTGGAGGACGGCACGCTGGACGGCTACGAGCGCCACGACGTCGAGCTGACGCGCCTGACGCACGAGGCGCTGGCGGAGACGGGCCTGAGCAAGCAGGAGATGGACCGGGCCAAGAACATGTTCGCGCTCGGCCTGTCGCTCTGGCTCTACACGCGGCCCGTGGAGCCGGCGCGGCACTGGATCCGGTCCAAGTTCGAGGCCACGCCCGACCTGCGCGACGCCAACCTCCGGGCCCTCGACAAGGGCTACCACTACGGCGACATCTCCGAGAGCTTCGTCGCCCGCTACGAAGTGGCCCCGGCGGACCTTCCCCCGGGCACTTACCGCGCCATCCGCGGCAACGAGGCGCTGGCGCTCGGCCTGGTCGCCGCCGGCGCCAAGTCGGGCCTGGACGTGTTCTACGGGACGTACCCCATCACGCCGGCCTCGGACCTGCTGCACGCGCTCGCCAAGTACAAAGCGTTCGGCGTCAAGACGTTCCAGGCCGAGGACGAGATCGCGGCCATCGGCAGCGCCATCGGGGCGTCGTTTGGCGGGACCCTGGGCGTGACGGCCACGTCGGGCCCCGGCATGGCGCTGAAGGGCGAGTTCCTGGGGCTGGCGACGATGGTGGAGCTGCCGCTCGTCGTGATCGACGTCCAGCGCGCCGGGCCGTCGACGGGGATGCCGACCAAGACGGAGCAGAGCGACCTGCTGATGGCCATCTACGGCCGCAACGGCGACACGCCGACGCCGGTGATCGCGCCGCGCACGCCGGGCGAGTGCTTTCTGGCCGCCTTCCACGCCGCCCGGATCGCGCTCACGTACATGACGCCCGTGATCGTGCTCTCGGACGGCTACCTCGGCAACGGCTCGGAGCCCTGGCTCGTCCCCGACGCCGACGCGCTCCCCGACATCTCAGTCTCGTTCGCCGAGACCGCCAGCGCGGCGCTCTCGGACGCCGTGGACCCCGCGAGCGGGAAGGGCGCGTTCCTGCCCTACGTCCGCGACCAGGAAACGCTGGCGCGCGGGTGGGCCCGGCCCGGCACGGCCGGCCTGGAGCACCGCGTCGGCGGGCTGGAAAAGGACGCCCGCACCGGCGGCGTGAGCTACGACCCCGAGAACCACCAGCGGATGACCGAGACCCGGGCCGAGAAGGTGGCCCGAATCGCCGACGCCTTCCCGCCCGTCGAGGTCGAGGGCGACGAAGACGGCGACGTGCTGGTGGTCGGATGGGGCTCGACGTACGGCGCCATCAAAAAGGCCGTCCAGGGCGCGCGGGCGGAGGGCCACCGCGTGGGCCACATCCAGCTCCGCTGGCTCAACCCGCTCTCGCCCGGCCTGGAGGAGGCCATCGGCCGGTTCCGCCACGTGCTCGTGCCCGAGCTCAACAACGGCCAGCTGGTGCGGATCCTCCGCGAGCGGTTCCTGGTGCCGGCGCGCAGCCTGAGCAAGGTCCAGGGCCTGCCGTTCCAGGCGCGCGAGATCGAGGCCGCGATTTACGGAGTGATGAGCGAGGGGTGACGGGTAAGGGGCCCCTCCCCTTCCCGCTCTACTCGCCACTCCCACTCTCCATCTGTTTCCTGCTATGCCCCCCCCCGACGACTCCGCCGCCCGCCCCGGAGGCACGCCGCCCCAGCCCCGCGGCGCTGAGGGCGCGCGCCCGGACACGCCCCAGCCGGCCGGCACCCGCAAGCCCGTCGAGGCCCCGGCCGTGCCCCCGGTAGACGGCGAGCCGGGCGAGCCCGCGATCCCGGAGACCGGCCCCGACACGCCGGCCCCCCGCACGCCGACGATGCCGCCAGCTGGCGGCGGCCCCCGGAAGGCCGACGGGCCGAAGCTCCCGCCGTCGAAGAAGCCCGCCCGCCCGCCCGGTGCGCCCCGGCCGGCCGTCCCGCCCCAGGCCCGCACCATCGACCCGGAGGGCGACGGGGCGGCGCTGGGCCTGCCGGTGCTCAGCCGCAAGGACTTCGTCAGCGGCGCCGACGTCCGGTGGTGCCCCGGCTGCGGCGACTACGCCGTGCTGGCGGCCGTCCAGCGGGCGCTGCCCGAGCTGGCGGAGACGCGCGAGAACGTCGTGTTCATCTCGGGCATCGGCTGCTCGTCGCGGTTCCCGTACTACATGAACACGTACGGCTTCCACAGCATCCACGGGCGCGCGCCGGCCATCGCGACCGGCCTCAAGGCCACGCGGCCCGAACTGGACGTCTGGGTGGTGACCGGCGACGGCGACGCGCTGAGCATCGGCGCCGGCCACACGGCCCACATGCTCCGCCGCAACGTGGACCTCCAGGTGCTGCTGTTCAACAACCAGATCTACGGGTTGACCAAGGGGCAGTACTCGCCCACGTCGGAGGTGGGCAAGGTCACCAAGTCCTCGCCGTACGGCTCGCTCGACCACCCGTTCAACCCCGCCGCGCTGGCGCTCGGCGCCGACGGCACGTTCGTGGCGCGGACGCTGGACCGCGACCCCAAGCACATGCAGGCCGTGCTCAAGGCGGGCCACGCCCACCGCGGCACGTCGTTGATCGAGATCTACCAGAACTGCAACATCTTCAACGACGGGGCCTTCTTCGACTTTACCGAGCGCGACTCGAAGCCCCTCCGAGCGATCATGGTGGAGCACGGCAAGCCGGCGGTCTACGCCAACGGCACCAAGGGGCTCGTGGTCGACGGCCTCAAGGTCCGCTCCATCGACCTGGACGGCGGCCGCACGGCGGCCGACTGCCTGACCTACGACTCGTCCGACAAGTCGCTGGCCTTTTTGATGGCCGACCAGCTGTTCTGGGACGCCGACCTGCCCCGCCCCTTCGGCGTGCTCTACCAGGAGGACCGGCCGACCTACGACGCGCTCTTGAACGAGCAGGTCGCCGAGGTGACTCGCCAGCGCGGGCGCGGCGAGCTGGCGGCGCTCCTGGCCTCGGGCGAGACCTGGACCATCGGGTAGAGCGCGGCGTCCGAGCGGTGGTCGAGGACGCGCTCGCCTCGCCTTGATCCGAGAGCGGTCGCCGGCCGGAGGCCCCGGCCCGACGTGCCGCCAGCGGGGCGGGGGCCGGGAGCCGGCGGCGGGGGCGTAGACTCCCCCGATGCCCCCGGCCCCGATGACGGCTCCCTCCGCGCTCCTCGCGTCCTTCCTCATGCTCAGCGTCACGCTCTCCTGCGCCCAGGACGGCCCGCCCGCCCCGCTGGCGGCGCCGGCCAGCGAGGCCTCGAACGCGGCGGCCAGCGACTCGTCTGAGTCCGGCGACGGCGGCGTGATCGCGATGCCCAAGGCCCAAGCGAACCGGCTGATCGCCCAGGACCCGCTGTGGGCCGACGCGCTCCACATCCACTACGACGCGTTGGTGATCGACGGGCACATCGACACGCCGTCGCTGATGCTCGACCGCGGCTACCAGCTCGGCCAGCGCCACCGCAGCGACCACGTGGACCTCCCGCGCATGGTCGAGGGCGGGCTCGACGGCGCCTTCTTCTCCATCTACGTCGCCCGCAGCTACGGCGAGGACGAACGCGCGACCCAGCGCGCCATCGCCATGATCGAGGAGCTCCTGCGCCAGACCGACGCCACCGACGGCGTCGAGATCGCCCGGAGCGCCGCCGACGTCCGGGCCATCCGCCAGCGGGGCGGCCGGGCGGCGCTGATGGGGCTGGAAGGCGGCCACGCGCTCCAAGGCTCGGCCGACGTGCTCCGCCGGATGTGGGCCAACGGCATCCGCTACGTCACCCTGACGCACACCAACACCAACCTGTTCGCCGACGCCTCGACGGACGCGCCGCGCTGGAACGGCCTCAACGAGACCGGCCGCGAGCTGGTGGCGGAGATGAATCGGCTGGGCGTGTTGGTGGACCTCTCCCACGTCTCCGACGACACGTTCTCCGACGCGCTCGCCGTCACGGCCGCGCCGGTCATCCTGAGCCACTCGTCGTGCCGCGCGTTGCACGACCACGCGCGCAACGCGTCCGACGAGTCGCTCGCCGCGCTGGCGGCCAACGGCGGCGTGGCCATGGTCAACTTCTACCCCGAGTACCTCGGCGACGGCCCCACGACGCTGGACGACGTGCTGGACCACATCGACCACGCCGTCTCCGTCGCCGGCGCCGACCACGTCGGGCTCGGCTCCGACTTCGACGGCGTCCCCAGCCTCCCCGACGGCCTGGGCGACGCGACGCGGCTGCCCTGGATCACCTACGGCCTGCTCAAGCGCGGCCACTCCGAGGCCGACGTCCGCAAGATCCTGGGCGGCAACGTGATGCGCGTGTTGGAGGCGGCGGAACGCGTCTCCGCCGAGACCCGCCGCCAGCAGCAGGCGGCGGGGCGCTAGCGGAGCACCTGGCCGGCCGCCGAGGCGTCGCCGGCGTTGGGGGCCGGCCGCAGGCCCAGCACCCCGGCGACGATGCCGTACACGTCGACGGCCTGGAGCGAGTCCGGCCGGGCGCCGGTCTGGAACGCCGGGCCGCGTGCGAGGAAGATGCCGTGCATCGACGGGAACCGGTTGTCCCAGCCGTGCCCGCCGCCCGAGGGCCGGTCCGGGTTGCGCGCGACGTAGGCGCGCGAGGACGCCATCCAGCCCTCGTCGGCCAAGACCACGACGGGCGGGATGCGCGGGCTGTCGGCGTAGTGGAGGCGCGCGGGGAGGTCCTCCTTGCGGTAGGCCGTCAGGTGGGGCAGCGCCGAGATCCGGGCCACGACGGCGTCCGCGTCGCGCCCCGGCCCGGGCCACACGCCGACCGTCTCGCCCCAGTCCACGTCGTCGACGGCCAGGTCGAGGGCGTCGTCGAGCAGCACGACGCGGTCGGGCGAGAGCGCGGCCATGCCGTGGTCGCTCACCACGACGAGGTCGGTCTGGTCCAGCCGGCCGCGCTGGCGGAGGCCGTCGACCAGCCGGGCGAGCACCGAGTCGACGCGCGCGATGGCCGCGTCCACCTCGGGCGCGTCCGGGCCGTAGCGGTGGCCGGCGTCGTCGACGGCCTCGAAGTAGAGCGTCACCAGGCGCGGCGGGTCGGGCGCGTCGAGCCACGCGAGGGCCGTGTCGACGCGGGCGGCGTAGGGCATCTCGCCGTCGTACGGCAGCCACCGACCCGGCCGGACGCCGCCGATCGCGGTCTCGGAGCCGGGCCAGAACACCGTGCCCGCGGGCACGCCCTGGCGCTCGGCCGTCACCCAGATCGGCTCGCCGCCCCACCACCGGCCGTCGGCGATGGCCTCGCGGTTGGAGAGCGAGAAGCGCGCCGGCTGGCCGTCCACCAGCCGCTCCGGGTCGCGCATGGTGTTGCCCACGATGCCGTGCGCTTGGGGGTAGAGGCCCGTCACCAGCGAGTAGTGGTTGGGGAACGTCTTGCTGGGGAACACCGGCACCAGCCGCTGGGCGCGGACGCCCCCGGCGATCCAGCGCAGCGTCGGCGCCTCGACGTCGCGGTCGAGGTAGTCCCACCGGAAGCCGTCGAGCGACACCAACACCAGCGTCGGCGCGGCCGCGGCGGGATGTGCCGGGCTAGCGGTCTCGGACGGCCCGGCACATCCCGCCGCGCTGGCGACGGCCGCCAGCAGGGCGGGGAGGATCAGGAGGCGGCGCATGGGGCGGTGGCTGGGTGCGGGCAGGCCCGGCGGTGGGACGTGGAGGGCGGCGCGCCCGGGCCTGGACGCGCCCGCCGGCACAAGATCGCGGACGGCG
This sequence comes from uncultured bacterium, assembly GCA_947493945.1. Taxonomy (GTDB): domain Bacteria; phylum Bacteroidota; class Rhodothermia; order Rhodothermales; family Rubricoccaceae; genus Rubrivirga. The sequence goes on from CANLSR010000003.1 coordinate 19,982, forward strand.
GCGGCCGGTCGCTGAGGAAAGTCCGTTGAGGCCCCGCCAGCGGACGGCGGGGCGTGGGCCTGGGCTTTGCGCGGGGGCTCAAAGACGTCACCCTGGGCAGAGCGGAGGACCTCGACTCGGACGTTCACGGAGGGACCGGCGCCGCTGGCGACGCGCCCAGGCGGGTGGCTTTCTGCGTCGAGCGCCGGCGCGTTGGGGAGGCCTGCCGTGTCTGGGGCACAAGGTCAAAATGGAGTCCCCTCCCCGCATTCTGGTCGGTGGCCCGGACGTCCGCCGTTACCGTGTGATGACTCAACGGATCGTTCACGCGGCGCACGGAGGAGCGGCCTAGTTTCAGGCGGCTCCCGACCTCACCCCACGGGCCATCCCACACGCTCCCCCGGACATGCGCCTTCTGCGACTCCTCCTCCCCGCCCTCCTGCTGGGCTTCCTCGCGCCCACGGCTTTGGCCCAGGGCACCACGTCGGCGCTGACGGGCGTCGTCCGCGACGCCGACGGCGTGACGCTGATCGGCGCCAACGTCGTGGCCGTCCACGAGCCGTCCGGCACGCGGTTCGGCGGCATCACGCGCGCCGACGGCCGCTACGACCTGCGCGGCCTGCGCGTCGGCGGCCCGTACACCGTCACGGCGAGCTACATCGGGTTCCAGAGCGCGAGCCGCACGGGCCTCACGCTCAACCTGGGCCAGGTCGAGACCGTCGACTTCGCGCTGGCGGAGGACGCGGCCCAGATCGGCGAGGTCACGGTGACGGCCGAGGGCGCCGGCGCGGTGATCGCCGCCAGCCGCACGGGCAACGCGACCAACGTGTCCGAGGAGGACATCGAGGCGCTCCCGACCATCAACCGGTCGCTGACCGACCTGGCGCGGCTCAACCCGCTCTCGGCCGGCGGCGGCTCGTCGTCGCTGGGCGGCGCCAACAACCGCTACAACAACATCCAGGTCGACGGCGCGACGCTCAACGACGTGTTCGGGCTGGCCGGCTCCGGCACGCCGGGCGGCCAGGCCGGCACGCAGCCGATCTCGATCGACGCCATCGCCGAGTTCAACGTCGAGGTCGCGCCCTACGACGTGCGCGCGTCCGGCTTCACCGGCGGCCAGATCAACGCCGTCACCAAGTCGGGCACCAACGAGTTCCGGGGCACGGCCCGGCTGCTGGGCCGCAACGCCGACCTGATCGGGGTCATCAACAACGAGGAGTTCTCCAACTTCCAGGAGGGCACGGGCGTGTTCACCCTCGGCGGCCCCATCATCCGCGACAAGGTGTTCTTCTTCATCTCGGGCGAGCGCGAGCAGAGCGAGTTCCCGGACAACACCGGTCTGGCGGGCTCGGGCGCCACCAACGAGTCGAACCTGACCCTGGACGAGGTCACCGCCGTCTCGAACATCGCGGACGAGATCTACGGCTACGACGGCGGCTCCTTCGACGTCATCACCAACGACCGGGCGAGCACCAAGCTGCTCGGCAAGCTCGACTGGAACATCAACCCGGACAACCGCCTGTCGATCCGCCACAACTTCGTGGACGCGAGCGACGACGACGGCGTGAGCCGCTCCCGGCGGACGTTCGACCTGGCCGCCCGCCGCTACCAGTTCACGAGCGTCCAGAACTCGACCGCGGCCCAGCTCAACACCCGGATCGGCAACAACGCGACCAACGAGGCGCGGTTTGTGGCCACGTTTATCCGCGACGACAGCGCCCCCGAGCAGGCCTTCCCCGAGGCGGCGGTGTTCACCAACGGCGACAACTCGGTGCGCCTGGGCGTCGACCGGTTTAGGCAGGCCAACGCGCTCGACCAGAACCTGTTCGAGTTCACGAACAACTTTACGATGTTCCAGGGCGACCACACGATCACGGTCGGCACGAGCAACCAGTACTACGACTTCTCGAACCTGTTTATCCAGGACTACTACGGCAGCTACGAGTTCGACATCGCCGACTTCGGCGACGACGTGACCATCGCTGGTGTCACCGGCGACCCGACCTCGACCGACCTGTTCCGGCTGGGCCTGCCCACGCGCTACCTCTTCTCGTACGCGTCGAGCTACGACTTCGACGACCAGGGCCGCCTGCGGCTCGACGCCGACGGGGTCCCCCAGCGGACGGTCAACACCGACCTCCAGCCGCGCTCGGAGTTCAGCGCCTTCCAGGTGGGCCTCTACGCCCAGGACGAGTGGAACGTGACCGACCGGCTGCGCCTGACGGGCGGCCTGCGCGTCGACGTGCCCATCGTGTCCCAGAAGCCGGTCGAGAACCCGCTGGTGTCGGGCGTCACGGCCGTCCGCCCCGACGGGACGACCGAGCAGCTGGCGCCGGCGTTCGTCCGCGAGGACGGCGAGGCCTACTCGACGAGCAACACCGCGAGCGGCAACCCGCTCTTCTCGCCCCGGCTCGGCTTCAACTACCGCATGGACGGCCTGACCGGCCGCTCGCTCCAGCTCCGCGGCGGCACGGGCATCTTCTCGGGCCGGACGCCCTTTGTCTGGATCTCGAACCAGTTCTCCAACACCGGCGCCGACCTGGCGCGCCTGGACACGCGCCTGGACGGCGAGGACTACGACCTCAACGGCGACGGCGTGATCTCGGCCGACGAGGCCGGCTTCTTCGGCGGCACCGGCAACCCCGGCGACCAGCCGACGCCGGTCACCAGCGGCGCGCTCTCGCCGGAGCAGACGACGGAGATCAACCTGATCGACCCCGACTTCAAGTTCCCCCAGGTCTTCCGCACCAACGTGGGCCTCGACCAGGAGCTCGGGCTCGGGTTCGTGGTGACGCTGGAGGGCATCTACTCCAAGGCCATCAACGACATCGTCTACCGCAACCTGAACCTGGAGCAGGTCGGGACAAGCGCCTACGGCCGCCCGCTCTACGGCGAGGACGGGGACCCGGCGCGGCTCAACGGCAACTTTACCAACGCCTTGCTGCTGGAGAACTCCTCGAAGGGGTACACGGCCTCGGGCGTGGTCCAGCTCCAGCGCCGCGCGCCCGCCGAGGGCGGCTTTGGCGGCTCGCTCTCGTACACGCTCAACCGGGCCAAGAACGTCAACAACGGCACCTCCAGCCGGGCGATCTCGAACTGGCAGTTCAACGAGAACGTTGACATTAACGACCCGGGCCTGGGCACGGCGGACTTCGAGGTGCGCCACCGCATCCTGAGCTACCTCAACTACACGGCCCGCTACGCCGACCGGTTCTCGAGCCAGATCGGCCTGTTCCTGGACACCCAGGCCGGCGAGCCGTACTCGTGGATCTACGCCGGCGACGCCAACTCGGACGGCCAGCGGTTCAACGACCTCGCCTTTATCCCGGCCAACGAGACCGACATCTTCCTGACCAGCGACAACTGGGCGCTGGCGGACGCCTTTATCGAGAGCGAGGACGGGCTCCGGGACGCGCGCGGCACGTTCGCCGAGCGCAACTCGAGCCGCGCCCCGTGGCAGACGCGCCTGGACCTGGAGTTCAATCAGGGCATCGAGACCGTCCGCGGCCAGCGCGTCGACCTGGAGATCACGTTGGTGAACCTGCTCAACTTCCTCGACTCGGACTGGGGCCGCCTGCGCGGGACGGCGTTCAACAACCTCAACGCGTTCGACTTCGACCGCTACATCGGCGAGGGCGACATCGGCAACACGGTGGCCGGCCGCATCGTGACCGCCGACGACCTCGGCAAGCCGGTCGTGAGCTTCGAGGAGGACACGCTCACCGACAAGCTGGACGACAGCCGGTTCAACGTGTTTGACCTCGCCTCGCGCTGGCAGCTCCGGTTTGGCGTCAAGTACTCGTTCTAGACCTTCCCCCACGGCGCGCCCCACGGCGCGCCGCTGCTCCCAGACCTATGCGCATCTCCCTTTTCCTCGCCGCCCTGCTGGCGCTCACCGCCAGCGGCTGCGACTCGGTCGAGGAGGCCGCCGCGGACGCCCCGACCATCGAGTTCGGCGCCTCCTCAGCATCGGCCGCTGAGTCCGACACAGGCGTCGAGATCCCCGTCAAGCTCACCGGCGGCCAGGCCGGCCAGACCTACACCGTCGAGGTGCTCTACGCTGACGCCGCCTCGAAGGAGGCGTCCGGCGACTCGATCTTCTACGACCGCGACTTTACCAACTTCGGCGAGGCGTCCGGCGCCAACCGGGTGGCCCGAGTTCAGCTGACGGGCGAGTCTGACACCCAGGTCGTCACGCTCGACGTCGTAGACGACGGACAGAGCGAGGCTCCCGAGAGCGCCATCTTTGTGCTGCAGCAGGCGACCAACGGCGCCGTCATCGGCCGCGATCGCCAGTTCCAACTCGACATCGGCACGCCGTCCATCGCTGACATCCGGACGCGGGACAACTTGACCATGGCCACGGTCGAGGGCGTCGTGACCCGGACGGAGGGCGGGCTGACCTACCTCCAGGACGGCACGGGCGGCATCGCGGTGTTTGCATTCAGCGACTCGCCCTTTGGCGAGGCCACCGTCAACGGCGCGATCTCGGCCGGCACGCGCGTCCAGGTGACGGGCAAGCTGTGCGAGTTCGGCGTGGCCGGCTTCCCAGACAACGTCGTGCCCGGCGGCGGCCTCAAGCAGATCGTGGCGCCGAGCGACGAGTGCTTTACCCCCGCCGATGTCTCGGAGGGCGAGATCACGTTCTCGGTCGTCTCGGAGGAGAACGTCCCGTCTCCCCAGAAGGTGACCCTGGCGACGCTCGCCGGCTCCGGCGACTCGTACGAGAGTGAGCTGGTGTGCGTGACCGACTTGACCTTCTCGTCGCCTGTCGGAGAGTTCGAGGCAAACCGGAGCTACACCGTCACCGACGCGTCGGGCTCGCTGACTCTCCGGACTCCGCGCGCTGGCGACGGCAACGTGGACGGCGAGGCCGCGCCGACTGGTCCCTTCGCGTTCGTCGGCGTAATCGGTCAGTTCCGCGACGGCAACCAGCTAACGCCGATCGAGACGACGGACATCCAAGCCGACAACGACTGCGACGTGAGCAACTAACGCTCAACCCTGTCCGGCCTAGCTGCGGTCCCGCTGGCACCTTGCCGGCGGGGCCGCGCTGCATCCGCCCCGCTGGCGGTCGCCGCCAGCGGGGCGAGCGGGTCAGTAGCCGGCGGCGGCATCCTGGCCGCGCGGGTCGGCGCCGCCGAGCAGGACGCGGCCGGCGCCCTGGGCCTCGACCGCGTCCAGGCCCGACGGGTCGGTGGTCGTGGTCGCGTCGTCGTAGGCCACCTCGATGGCGTCGACGCGGCCCCACCAGCCGTCGGACTCGTCGACGCTCCAGCCGCGCTCGATGAGCCCGATCACCACGTCGCCCGCCAGCGCCTGGCGCTCGGCGTAGAGCACGTCGGGCAGCCACTGGTGGTGCACGCGCGGCGCGGCGACGGCCTCCTGCACGTCCATCCCGTGGTCGACCACGTTCAGGATGGTCTCGAACACGGCCGTGATGATCCTCGGCCCGCCCGGCGACCCGACGACCAGCATCAGCCGGCCCTGGGTGTCCTCGACGATGGTCGGCGTCATGGACGAGAGCATCCGCTTGCCGGGCTCGATGGCGTTGGCCTCGCCCTGCACCAGCCCGAACATGTTGGGCTGGCCCGGCGCCGAGGTAAAGTCGTCCATCTCGTTGTTGAGGAAGAAGCCGCCGCCCTCGACCACCACCAGCGACCCGAAGCCGCCGTTCAGCGTCGTGGTCGTGGAGACCGCCAGCCCGTCGGTGTCGACCACGGAGTAGTGCGTGGTCTGGGCGGACTCGTGGGGCTGGCCGGCGCCCAGGGCCACCGACGAGTCGGCGCGGACGGGGTCGAAGTCGGCCATCCGGGCGCGCGTGTAGGCCTCGGCGGTCAGCGCCTCGGTCGGGATGGAGGAAAAGTCGGGGTCGCCCAGCCACTCGGCGCGGTCGGCGAAGGCGCGGCGCATGGCCTCGCCCATCAGGTGCACCGTGCCCGACGAGTTGAAGCCCAGCCCGCCGACGTCGAACGGCTCGACGGCGTCCAGCATCTGGACGAGGGCGACGCCGCCCGACGACGGCGGCGGCATCGAGATGATGCGGTGGCCGCGGTAGTCGCCCACGACCGGCGCCCGCTCGACCGGCTGGTAGCCGGCCAGGTCGGCGTGCGTGATGAGGCCGCCGCCGCGCCGCTGCTCGGCCACGATCAGGTCGGCGGTTTGGCCGGTGTAGAACCCGTCGCGGCCCTGGTCGCGGATGCGGCGCAGGACCTCGGCCAGCTCGGGCTGGCGGAACGTTTGGCCGGGCCGGTAGCCGCCGGGCTGGGTAAAGTGGCGGGCCGTGCCGGGGTAGGCGGCAAAGCGCTCGGCGAAGGCGTTGAGGAGCTCGGCCTCGGCGCCGCTCAGCGGGTAGCCCTCGGCGAGCCGGATGGCCGGCGCGAGCACGTCCGCCAGCGGCGCGCGGCCCCAGCGGCCGTGGGCGTGGAGCAGGCCGGCGACCGAGCCGGGCACGCCGGAGGCGAGCGCGCCGCGGCGGCTGAGGTCGGGCCGGATGGCGCCCGCGGAGTCGACAAACATCTCGCGCCCAGCGCCCGCCGGGGCCGTCTCGCGGTAGTCGACCGTGGTCGCGGTGCCGTCGGGGAAGCGGATGACCATGAAGCCGCCGCCGCCGACGTTGCCGGCCACCGGGAACGTGACCGCGAGCGCGAAGCCGGTCGCCACGGCCCCGTCGACCGCGTTGCCGCCGCCGCGCATCACCTCGACGCCGGCCTCGGACGCGTGGCGCTCGGCCGAGACCACCATCCCGCGCTCGGCCCGGACCGGCGCGGGCGTGGGCGACCGCTGCGCCCGACACGCGGACGACAGGAGCAGGACGACGACGAGCAGGGGGAGTCGGGGCATGGCGGGAGCGAGCAGCGGTCGGGTGGGCGCCGGCGGCGCGGGCCGCCGGCCGGGAGGAGCGAGGAAACGTAGCACGACCGGCACTCGCCGCGCGCTGGCGACGGCGGCCGCCAGCGGCACGAGGCGTTTGGGCAGAACTCGTCCTCGACGCCCGAACCACACCGCGCGGCCTGAGTAGCACCGCCCCCACTCTACACTCCGATGGCCGACCTCTCTACCAAAAAAGACCCCCTCCACCTGCGCGACGAGCGGCCCGACTACGTCGAGGACAAGGTCGGCGAGGGCAACGAGCCCGGTTCGAGCGAGGACCTGTCCGAGGAGGTGCCCCCGACGGTCAACGCCGGCCCGCAGGACCCCGGCTCGCTGGGCGTCGACAAGCCGACGGCGCCGCCGCTCGACAAGGACCTGGTCGACAAGGCCGAGCGCGAAGGGAAAGGGTATCAGTAAGCGGACCGGACGGCGCGGCGTCTGCCGGCCCCTCTCCCCTCGTCTGTGAACGCCCCGGCCGCCGCGCTCCTGTCCGTCCTCGCCATCTCGCTCGCCTCGCTGGCGGGCGCGCTGACGCTGTCGCTGGGGCGGGCGCGGCTGGAGCGCCTGGTGTTCCTGCTGGTCGCGTTCGCCGTGGGCGCGATGCTGGGCGGGGCGATGCTCCACCTGATCCCCGAGAGCTACCAAGCGCTGGGCGACGGCCCTGAGACGGGGCTGCTGGTGCTGGCCGGCGTCCTGGCGTTTTTCGTCCTGGAGAAGTTCCTCCACTGGCACCACCAGCACGGCGTGCCGGAGGCCATCGAGGGCGCGACGGGCCACAGCCACCAGGGCCACGCCCACGCCCACCTGGCGGTCGGCCCCAGCGGCGAGCCGGCGCCGTTCGCGCTCGTCAACCTGGTCGGCAGCGTGGCCCACAAGCTGATCGACGGGGCCATCGTGGCCGCGGCCTATATGGTCTCGATCCAGACCGGCGTCGTCACCACCCTAGCGGTCATGCTGCACGAGATCCCCCAAGGCATCGGCACGTTCGGCGTGCTCGTCTACGGCGGCTACTCGCCGCGGCGGGCGCTGGTGTACAACTTCCTGGCGGGCCTGGGCGGGCTGGTCGGCGCCGCGCTGGTGCTGACGGTCGGCGCCGAGGTCGACGGCTTGTCGGACTGGCTCCTGCCCATCACGGCGGGCGCGTTCCTCTACATCGCCGGCAGCGACCTGATCCCCGAGCTCAACCGGCGCCACAGCTACCCCGCCACCAAGGCCGTCGGGCAGCTGGCGATGATGCTGCTCGGGATCGCCGTGATGGCGCTGACGCTGCTGGCGGAGTAGGCGCGCAGAGCGAACGAGGCGGAGACCAGGCGCCGAGGCGTGGTGCACGGGCCTCTGGTGCAGTGGCCCGGAGTGCCGTACGGTCACTCCGTCATCCTGAGCAGAGGCCGCAGGCGAAGGATCTCGACTCCGGCTCTCGGCACGTCGGTGCCGGTCCCGATGACCTGGAGCGTCGGCGTCGAGCTCCTTGGCTGCGCCGTCCCTTCGGGGTCGCGCGCTCAGGATGACGTGTTCTGGAGGGCTGGAGTCAGGAGTTGACGACCCCGTCCCCTTCGCGGGGATGACTCGTTGGGGGAGGCCGTGCCCCATCACCCGATCGAGCTCTATCTGGCAGAGGGCTCGACGCCTCACTGAGCACCGAACGCGGGGATCGCCTCGACGAACCGCCAGCCGGCGCCGTCGCGGACGCAGCAGTACCGCGCCTCGCCGTTGTCCACCACCAAGACGCCCGCGCCCAGGACGGCGTTGTAGCGGGCGAGCTGGTCGAAGGTGTCCTGGGCGATGGCCACGCCGGGCGCCTTGCACTCGGCCAGGAGCGCCGGGCGCTGGTCGCGGCCGTACGCCACGACGTCGGCGCGCCACGTCTTGCCGCCGAACGCCACGCCGCGCTCGACCGCCAGCAGGCCGGGCGGGTACCCCAGCGCCGCCAGGTCGGCCAGCAGCCGCTGGCGGACGCCCTCCTCGGGCGTGAGCACCACCCACCGGCGCCGGATCGGGTCGTGGACCAGCGTCCGCCCGCCCTCGGTGCGCGTGCGCAGGCTCACGCGGCGCGGCGAACGAGCGCGCGGTAGGCCCCGACCCAGTGGTCGGCGTCGCGCGTCATCTTGCCGATGTTGACGTCGGCGAACTTGGGGATCAGGCCCAGCAGCTCGGGCACCACGTCGGGCCAGTCGCCCGCCACCGCCAGCGCCTCCAGGCGGTCGGCGGTCTGGGGCGCCCAGCGGTAGTCGGCGCGCAGCTGCTCGGCCTTTTTCCAGTAGTTCCGGTCGTCCCAAGACTGGGCGCTGCCCTCGATCGTGTCGCCGATGCCGCGCAGGTGGAAGGCGAGGTAGGCCACGAGGTCTTTGGCCTCGTCGTCGAAGGCGCCGGCGGCCAGGCTGGGGCGCTGGGCGAGCAGCCGGAGCGCCTCGGCGGAGGCTCGGGTGTGGGCGCGGCGGCGCTTGGCCGGCGTGTCGCCGGCGTGGATGATTCGGGCCACAGGGTCGGTCGGGGGAGACGCCCGGAAGGTAGGCCGCCGAGAGCGGCCCGTGGCCCGCCGCGCGAGCGGGTCGGGGGCCGGTTCCGACGGGCGGGCGCCGCGCGTGCGGACGCCCGGGCGCCGTACGTTCACCGTCCTCGTTCCCCCCCGCCGATGACTCCCCCCCGCCCCCGTTCCCGGCGCGACGTCGTGCGCATGCTCGGCGCCAGCGCCGCGGCCCTCCCGCTGGCCGGCTGCGGCGCGGCGTGGGGCCTGACGCCCGCCCCTCCCGAGCCGCCCGTCCAGGTCCCGCTGCCCCCGCTGGCGCCTCCGCCCGTCGAGGCGGCCGAGGTCATGGCCGTCCCGCGCGGCGACGCCCGGCCGCCGGCAACCCCGCGCGCGGCCCGGCTCCCGCCCCGGCTCCCGGCCGGCGGCACCGTCGGGCTGGTGGCGCCGGCCGGCGTGCTCCGCTCGGCGGACCAGGTCGACGCCGCCGTGACGGCGCTCGAAGGGCTGGGCTTCCGGACCAAGGTCGGCCGCAACGTGCTGTCCCGGTTCGGGTTTCTGGCCGGCACCGACGCCGCGCGGGCCCGCGACTTTATGACGATGATCCGCGACCCCGAGATCGACGCCATCCTGGCCGTGCGCGGCGGGTGGGGCTGCGCCCGGGTGCTCCCGCTGCTGGACTACGACGAGATCGCGGCCCACCCCAAGCCCATCGTCGGCTACTCCGACATCACGGCCCTGCTGCTGGCGATCTACGCCCGCACGGGCCTGGTGACGTTCCACGGGCCCGTCGGCGTGTCGACGTGGCAGGGCCTGACCTCGGGCAGCTTTGTCCAGACGCTGGTGCACGGCCTCGCGCCGGTCGTCGGGCCGGAGACGCGGCTCAACCGCGACCGCACCCAGACCGTCCGGCCCGGCGTGGCCGAGGGGCCGGTCGTGGGCGGCAACCTGTCGGTGATCGCCGGGCTGGCGGGCACCGGCTACCTGCCCGACTTCGACGGCCACATCGTCTTTTTCGAGGAGGTCGATGAGGACGCCTACAGGCTCGACCGGATGCTGGTCCAGCTCGAACTGGCGGGGACGCTGCGCGACCCGGCCGGGATCGCCTGGGGGCAGTGCGCGTCGTGCGGCTCCGGCGGGTCCACGTGGACGGCCAGCGAGACGATCCGCCGGCACCTCCAGGGCTACCGCTGCCCGTCGGTGATGGGGGCGCCCATCGGGCACGTGTCGCCGGTGTACACGCTGCCCATCGGCCTGCCGGCGCGCCTGGACGCGGAGGCGGGGACGCTGGAGTACGTCGGCAGCGCCGTCGCTTGAGCGGCGGGTCGGTGATTCAGTGAGTCGGTCGGTCCGTGGTTTGGTGGACCGGGCAATCCGTGCCACGAATCTCCGCCCTACGGCGACCGCCAGCCGGGCTCGGCGCTGGCGGTTCGAGTGCGCGGCAGCCACGGCACACCGAGTTCGGTGACGTTGTAGCGGACGGTAACGCTGTAGCGGAACACGAGTCGCCCCGCTGGCGGTTTAGGCGCTCGGCGTCTCAGAACGAGACCGGCGCTCGGTCGTTGGAGAGCGCCCTTTCTCCCCCGACCATGCCGTCGCTCCTGCTCGACCCCTTCGCGCCCGGCCTGGCGCGCGTGCCCGTCGCGTTCGTCAACGTCTACCTCGTCGGCAGGCCCGGCGAGCCGTTCGTCGTGGTGGATACCGGGCTGCCTCGGGCGGCGGGGCTCGTGCGCCGGGCCGTCGGGGCCCGGTTCGGCGCCGGCGCGCGGCCCGAGGCCATCGTGCTCACGCACGGGCACTTCGACCACGCCGGCTCGGCGCTGGCGCTGGCCCGGGCGTGGGACGTGCCGGTCTACGCCCACCCGATGGAGACGCCCTACCTGACGGGCCGGTCGGCCTACGCGCCCCAGGACCCGACGATGGGCGGCGCCATCGCCTTCCTGAGCCGCTTTTTCCCCAGCGACGGCTGCGACCTGGGCACGCGCGTGCACCCGCTCCCCGCCGACGGCTCCGTGCCCGGCGCGCCCGGCTGGCGGTGGCTGCCGACGCCCGGCCACTCGGCGGGCCACGTGAGCCTGTGGCGCGAGCGGGACCGGGCGCTGCTGGCCGGCGACGCGCTCGCGACGATGGACCTGGACAGCTGGACGGCCCAGGTGACCAAGCCGCGCGTGTTCGACCGACCGCCGGTGCCGTTCACGCCCGACTGGGGCGCGACGCGGGCCAGCATCCGGGCGCTCGCGGACCTCGGGCCGGCCGTGGTCGCCGCCGGGCACGGGCTCCCGATCACCACGCGTGCGGCCGAGCGGCTCCGGGCCTTGGACGGCGCCGTCGAGGTCCCCGTCGGGCACCGGTACGGGGCGATGCCGGCGCTGGCCGACGAGATGGGCCTGGTGGCCGTGCCGCCGCCGGTGCCCGACCCGGTCCCGCTCCGCCTGGCGGCCGCCGTGGCCGGGGCGACCGTCGCCGCCGGGCTCGCGCGCCGGCTCGCCTAGCCCGTCCGCCAGCGGGGCCCGCGCGTTAGGTGGTCGAGTCGGGGGGGCGGCTGGCGAACGCGCCCTTCGTTGGGTCGATGTCCCACTCTTTCGCGGCGCCACGCACGCCGGAGAGCGCCTCGGCCTTCCCGCTATCGACCGAGTTCATCACCGAGAACGTCCCGTCGGATTCGAGGACGACGGCCGAGATGCCCTCCACCTGAGAGACGCCGTCGTTGCGTAGCGCCGTCCGGATCTCCTCGCGCGTGACGCGCTCCCTCCGCATGGCGTCCTCCATGAACTGGCCGCCGTGGAACACCAGGGTCGGACGCGACTTGAGGAGTGCCTCGAAGCTGTTGGACCGGACCGAGACCCACGTCACGAAGGTCTGGAGCGCCACCAACATCGCCACCGCCGCCACGCCGTTGACGACCGGCGTGCCGCTCGTGACGGTCGAGGCGACGAGCGAGCCGATGGCGACGGTGACGACAAAGTCGAAGGCGTTCATCTTCGACAGCGTCCGCTTGCCGCCGAGGCGGAGCACCAGGATCAGCAGCGGGTAGGTGATCACGACGGCCAGCAGGACCTTGCCCAGCGAGGCCCACGAGTCAAACAGCATCAGGAGGAGGGGGAGCGAGCGCGGTGTACGGCCCTCCCTCCGTTTCGTTCACGCGCCGCCGCTACCGCCAGCCCGAGCGGCGGCGGCCGGGGATGGGCACGATCAGGCCGTCGAGGACCAAGTGGCTAAAGTAGCCCACCACCGCCGCGCCGTAGAACGGGAGCCCCGACAGCGGCCGGTCGGGCGTGAGCACGTACGGGAGCACCAGCAGCGGGCTCGGGATGAGCAGCATCGCCCACAGCGTGTGCGTCCAGCCGCGGTGCTTGCCCAGCGCCGGCAGGATGCAGAACAGGCCGAGGTAGGCCGCCTCCTCGAACTGCCGCGTGCCGATCAGCGCCACGTCGGCGACGAAGAAGATGGAGTAGAACAGGTTCTGGCCCTTCGAGTTGGTGTCGACGTCGGGCCAGAGCCCGAACATCAGGCACAGGCCGAACAGCGCGACCGGATACGCCACCAGCTCGGCGTCGGACAGCCGGAGGTACGCCTGGTCGACGGAGTAGACGAGCGCGAGCCCGGCGAGGTAGACGCCGTAGAAGACGGTGGCGCCAGCGAGGTGTCCGCGGTATCCGGCCACGTGGTTGGGTGCGAGGTGGGGGCACAGGGTACGCCAGCGCCAAGCGCCGTTACGCGGCGCGGCGCTGGCGGGCCGCGTCCGCCAGCGGGTCGCGGCGGGCGTCGGCGAGGGCGAGGAGCCGGTCGAACTGGGCCTCGGAGATCTCGGGCGGCGTCCGGGTGTTGGGGACGGTCCCGAACAAGGCCAGCCAGTCGTCGGTCAGGACAGGCGGCGGGTCGTGGAGGTCGAGCAGGCGCGTCTGGCACGCCAGGACCGTCCCGCAGTCGGCGGCCCGAGCGGCGCACACGGCGTCCCAGTCGCCGTCGTGGGCGCGGCCGTGGTGGATCGTCAGCGGGACCGGCAGCGGCGGGTTGCCGTCGACGACCAGGTTGCCGGGCGGGCGCAGGCCGCGCTCGGCGTACCACCGGGCCGCGTCGGCGTGCGTCTCGAACCGGGCGACGGCTTCCAGCACGGCCACCAGCCGCCAGTGCGCCGCCCGGCCGGGCACGCCGCCCCACCGCCCCTTGGTCGTCGTGAACACGACGGCGTCGCCGACCGCCAGCCGGGGCACGAAGCCCCGACCCCGGCTCGACGACGTCAGCGCCGGGAGCGGGTGCTCGAAGTCGGGCTCACGGCGGCTCATGCCGTTGGCGTACGGCGGCAGCCCGAACGCCTCGACGGCGCGGCGCCCGCCCAGCGTCTTGACGAGCGGCCAGTAGGAGCAGAGATAGTAGCGGCCGGGGCGGTCGTCCATGTCCCGAAGGTCCGGCCCGTCGGTGCCGCCAGCGTGTCACGGGCTCGCCGTCGCGCTCGGCTCGATGACCTGGACTTCAACCACGGCCGTGTCACTCGTTGTCCCAGCTCCTACAGGCGGGGCTAGGACAGGAAGAGGTCGTTGACGATGCCGAACAGCGCAACAGCCACCGCGATGCCAGCGACGACGTTGGCGACGGCTCGGATCGTCGTGTTGCCGGTCCTGCCGCTCCACCAGTAGAGGAGCATCGACGGGCCAAAGATGAGCATGGCCGGGCCGAAGTACGAGCCGGGATCGGGGGTCACGAACGTCTCGACGACGCCGATCAACGTCAGCACGACGCCGAAGACGAGCGAGTACTTGTCGGTGAACGTCTCTTCGGCCTTGGCTTTCATGAGTCGGGAGCGCGGTAGGACCAACCCTTCTGCGGCGCGGCACCGCCCACCCGTTCCGCCGCAGCCACCACCCGCTGGCGGCGCTGCTCGGCAGGGCGCGGGCGGAGCTAGCGCTTCAGCTTGCGGAGGAACCGGCCGACCCAGGCGTCGGACTCTTTCAGGCCCACCAGGTGGCCCAGCGCCAGGTACGACAGGCCGTAGAGCGCGATCACGCCGATGCCGTAGAGCCAGACCGGCACGCCGCCCATCGGCACGAGCCAGCGGACGAGCGCGGCCGGCACCGCCGCCAGCCCGGCGAGCCCGGCCATCTGGAGCGCGCCGTCCCACGGCAGCCGGAACCGAGGGTCGTGCTGGCGGAGCGCGCCGACCAGGCGCCACAACTCCACCCAGGCACCCACCGCCGAGCCCAGCGCCAGCCCGACGGCGCCCAGCCGCAGTGGGTCGCCGTCGTTGGAGACGCCGATCACCTGGGCCACGCTGAACCGGTCGAGCAGGAACATCAGCCCGGCGCCGATCACGGCCGAGACGGCGACGCGCCAGACGGCGATCTTGGCCGGCGTCTTGGTGTCGTTCAAGGCATAGAACGCGTTTTGGAGCAGCCGCCCGGCCGTCGTCGCGACCATGCCCAGCGAGTAGGCCGCCAGCACCAGCGTCACTTGCCAGGTGTCGGCCGCGCCGAACTGGCCCGTCTGATAGAACGCGCCGACGACCAGGGCGCCGAAGCCGAGGTAGCCCACGACGGTCGGGACGATCAGGTAGAAGATCTGGCGGATGGAGCCCGCGACGCGGCCCAGGAACTCGTCGAGCTCGGAGGCCGAGATGCGGCTCAGCTCGGGCAGCTCGCTGGCGGCGACGCTCATCCCGAACAGCGAGATCGGCAGGAGGTAGAGCGTCTGGGCGTAGCCGATGGCGCCGAGCGCGCCGGCGGCGACGAACGTGGAGAGCCAGAAGTCGAGGTAGCCCGAGAGCTGGTAGGCGCCGCGCCCCAGCACGACCGGACCGAACGCCGCGATGGCTTCGCGCACGCCCTTGACGTCCAAGGACAGGCTCGGCCGGAAGCCCTTGAGCAACCTCAGAACGGTCGGGAGTTGGACCGCGAACTGCAGGATTCCGCCCGCGATGCCGCCCACGAAGACCGCGATCAGCACGCGGCTCAGCGCGTCGGCCGGAACGACGGCCAGGTCCCCGATGCCCAGCGGATCGTCCAGGTACAGGTACGCCCCGCCGAACAGCGCCGCCAGCAGCGCCACGTTCCAGGCGACCGGCGCGAAGTAGGACATCAGGAACCGGCGGTGGCTGTTGAGCACGCCCAGGCACCACGCGCTCAGCACCAGGAACGCCGTCATGGGGAACGCCAGCCGCGTCACCGTCACCGCCAGTTGGTAGCGGTCGATCACGATCTCGCCGGCCGCCAGCTTGTCGGCGTCGTCCAGGAAGCCCGACGCGATGACGGCCACGAACGGCTCCGCCAGCAGCACGCCCAGGGCCGCGGCCCCGAAGGCGACCACGGCCAGGATCCCGAAGATGGCCCCGGCGAATCGGCCCGCGTCCTCCTCGCGTCCCTCCTCCAGCATCCGGCTGTAGATGGGGATAAACGACGCCGAGAGCGTGCCCTCGCCCAGCAGGTTCTGGAGGAAGTTGGGCGCCCGGAGCGCCAGCCGGTACACGTCGGCAAAGGCGCCGCTCCCGAAAAAGAAGGCCACGGCGCGGTCGCGCACCAGCCCGATGACGCGGCTGGCGAAGATGCCGGCGGCGACCAGGATGGCGCCCCCGCTGGCGGGGTCCGTCGGTGCAGACTCGGCCGCTTGGCCCACCGGCGCGGGCTCGTCCATGACAGGATCCAGCCGCGCCGCCTCGGCCGGAGAGCCCGGCGCGGCGTCGGCCTCGCTCAGGGTCTCGGCGCCCTCGGCGGGCGCGCTCAGGCCGCTCGGGGCCAGCGCGGCGTCGGGCGAGGGCTCGTTCTGAGGCTCCGGGACCGACTCGGGGGACGGCCGCGGCTCGTCGTCTGTGGGCTCCGCCATCTAGACCGACCCCGCGACGTGGCGGACCGCCAGCGCGTAGCCGGCCAGCCCGAGCCCGGTGATCACGCCCGCGCACACGGCCGACAGCAGCGACACGTGCCGAAAGTCCTCGCGCGCGTACACGTTCGAGATGTGGACCTCCACGACGGGCGTCGAGATCGAGGCCACCGCGTCGCGCAGCGCCACCGACGTGTGGGCGTAGCCGCCCGGGTTGAACACCACGCCCGCCGTCTCGACGGCGTCGGCGCCGTGGAGCGCGTCGATCAGGTCGCCTTCGGAGTTGTGCTGGGCGAACCGGAGCGCCAGCTCGGGGAACTGGCGGCGGAGGTCGGCCTCCAGGTCGGCCAGGGTGGCGGCGCCGTAGGTCTCGGGCTCGCGGACTCCCAGGCGGTTGAGGTTGGGGCCGTTGAGGACCAGGACGCCGGGGCGGAGGGACGAGTCGGGCATGGAGGGGCGGCGGGTGCCGGAAGGTACGTGGGCGCGCCGGCCGGCTGGGTCAGGCCGTCGGGGCCGGGGCGGGTATCTCCAGCACCAGCCCGTCGTAGGCCAACTCCACCCCGTCGGGCAGGTGCGCGTCGGCGTGGCGGACGTCGTGGGTCACGTGCGTGAGCCACGTCTGGCGCGCGCCCACGTCGGCGGCGACCTCGGCGGCCTGGGCGAACGTCAAGTGCGTCGGGTGCGGCGCGGGCCGGAGCCCGTCCAGCACCAGCGTCTCGACGCCAGCCAGCGCCGCGCGCGTCTCCGCTGGCACGGCGCCCACGTCGGTGAGGTAGGCGAACGTCCCGATCCGGAACCCCATCACCTCGAACCGGCCGTGCGGCGCCCTCAGCGGCGTCACCTCGACGCGCGCGGCCGGCGCCGTGCGGCTGGCGGCCGTGAACGGGCCGTCGACCGGGTGGAGGTCCAGCACCGAGGCGCCGGGGTACGTCCGCTCGAACACGTAGCGGAACATGGTGCGGAGCGCGTCGGCGGTGCGCTCGGACGTGTAGACGGGGATCGGTTCTTTGATGCGGAAAAAGAACGGCCTCAGGTCGTCCAGCCCCGTCACGTGGTCGAAGTGCTCGTGCGTCACCAGGAGCGCGTCCACGGCGGTCAAGCCGGCGCGCAGCGCCTGGGTGCGGAAGTCCGGCCCGGCGTCGATCTGGAGGTGCACGTCGCCCGCGTCGGCGTGCGCCACGACGTGCGCCGAGGTCCGGAGCCGGGCGTCGCGGGGGTCGTCGGAGGTGCACACGGCGCAGCCGCAGCCCAGGACGGGGACGCCCGTCGAGGTGCCCGTGCCCAGCAAGGTCACGGTCAGCGCCGGCGCCAGCGGCTGGCGGTCGGCGTCCGGCTGGCGGTCGGCCTCGGCGAGCGGGCGGCCCGCGTCCGGCCGGCGGTCGGGGTCAGTCATCGTCGGCGCCCTCGGCCAGCTCCCCGCGCTCGGCGTCGGCCCAGGCGTCCTCCAGCGCGGCGCGGACGGCCGGGCGGAGGTAGAGCCCGTCGGCGCCGCCGTGCTCGCGCACGGCCGCCGCCAGCACCACGGCCTGCGCCTGGGCCGGGTGCAGCTTGTTCAGCACCACCGTCGGCGCGCCGGCCACGACGCACAGCCCGCCCCGGAACCCGCCCCGCTCGCGCCGCACCCGGACCCCGAGCTGGCCCAGGACCTCTTCGAACGCGGCGACGGCGGCGGCGGGCTTCATGGCGATGATGGAGGGATACGGGACGGGGGACGCGGGGTCAGGAAGGCCGCTCTGCCCGTCCCTTCACCCCGCGTCCCTTGCCCCTCGACCCGTCACGCGTCGTACTTCTTGAGCAGCGACCGCCCCGACTTCTGGTCGCGGACGTCGAACGCCAGCGGGTCGACGGCGGCGTCCTCCTCGATCGAGAACGCGATGCCGCGGATGGCCAGCCGCCAGCGCGTCAGCGTGGACGGGAAGCCGCGCCGGAGGTAGGCCCCGAACAGCGGGTGCACGCGGACCACGATGGGCCGGCCACGGTACTTCTCGTCGACCGACTGGCGGTAGTGGTCGAGCCAGCCGCGCAGGCGCCCGGCGAGCGCCTGGGGCGTCGACTCCTCGGGGGAGAGCGTCTGTCGCGGCTCGGCCGACTGGGGCTCGCCGCGCCGGTCGTCGCCCCGGCGGTCGTCGCCGCGGGCGGGGGTCTCCTCCTCCGGCTCGGGCTCCATCCCGACGTCGAGCGACTTGCCGGGCTGGACGATCTCGCTGGCGCCGGCCGCCTCCATCGCATCGGCGCCCTCCAGCGGCTCCCCGTCCTCGTCCACGGCGCCGGCCGTGATCGAGGGCCGCAGCCGCTGGCGGGTGATCTGGACGAGCCCGAAGTCGGACATCGGCAGCAGCTTGGTCACCGCGCGGTCCTTCTCGAACTCCTTTTTGAGCGCGTCGGTCACCTTGCGGCGGTCGCGGTCGTACTTGAGGTCGATAAAGTCCACCACGATGATGCCGCCCAGGTCGCGCAGCCGGAGCTGCTTGGCCACCTCGCGCGCGGCCTCGACGTTGACGTCGATCAGGTTCTGCTTTTGGCTCTTGCCGCGCCCGGCCCGGCCCGAGTTCACGTCCACGACGTGCATCGCCTCCGTGGTCTCGATAAACAGGTAGCCGCCGCCGCGCATGTTGACGCGCTTGGCGAACGCCTCCTCGACCTGCTTCTCGATGCCCAGCGAGCGGAAGACCTGGCCCCGGCCCTTGTGGAACTCCACCTTGTCGGCCATCTGGGGCGCGACGGCCTTGACGTAGGCCTTGACGTTGCGGAACACCTTCTCGTCGTCGACCAGGATCCGGTCGTAGTCCTCCGAGAACAGGTCCCGGATCACCGACGACACCATGTTGACGTCCTGGTAGAGCAGGACCGGCGGGTTGGGCTTCTCGTCCAGCTTGTTCTGGATCTTGCGCCACTTGTCGGCCAAGAGCCGCAGGTCGGTGTCCAGGCTCTTGGCGTCGCGCCCCTCGGCCACCGTCCGCACGATCACGCCGAAGCCGTCGGGCTTGAGGCTCGTCGCCAGCGTGCGCAGGCGGCGGCGCTCCTTGGCGCTCTCGATCTTCTTGGAGACGGCCACGTAGTCCGCCGCCGGCACCAGGACCAGGAAGCGGCCGGCCAGCGACAGGTCGGTCGAGACGCGCGGCCCCTTGTTGGAGATCGCCTCCTTGGTGATCTTGACGATGATCCGGCCGTCGCGCTTGAGGAGCTCCTCGTTGGACGGGATCGAGCCCCGGTTCGAGCTGCGCCCGTTCGAGCCACGGCCGCTGGAGCCGCGCCCGCCGCCTCGGCCAGAGCTGCGACCGCTCGACTCCTTCTTGCCCTCGGAGGCCTTGGCGTCCGACGCCTCGTCCTTCGAGGACGACGAGCCCTCCGAGGCCCGGTCGGACGAGCGGTCCGAGGACCGGCCGCCCGACTGGCGGCCCTGCCCGGACGAGCGTCGGCGCGAGCGGCCCGACGATTCCGAGTCGTCCGAGGACTCGTCGCCGGCGGCGGTCTCCTTGGCCTGGTCGCTCGACGCTCCGCGCTGCCCACGGCGACCGCCAGACCGGCGGCTGCGAGACGGCGCCTCGTCCTCCTCCGTGTCGTCGGCGTCGTCCTGGTCGCGGCCCGACGCCTTCTTGCGCGACGGGCTCGGGGTCGGCTTTTTGAAGCCGCGCGGCGACGTCTCGTCGACGTCCTCGTCGTCGTCGGACGCCTGGCTGGCGGACCGGGAGCGGCCTGACGGCTTGTCCGCTTTGCTCTCGGCTGAGCGGGTGCGGCGGCGGCCGGAGCTCGCCTTCGAGCCGTCGGCCTCCTCGTCTGCCGAGTCCTGGGCCTCCGCCCGCGCGGAGGGCTCGTCGGACGGCTTGGTGCGGGAGCTCCCCTTGGCCGACGACGTGGCGCTGGACGTCAGGTCGAGGGTGGCCGGCAGCACGCGCGTGGACCGCTTCGGCTTGGCCTTGGCCTTTTTGCCTGTGGCCGCCTCGCCCTTGGCCGGGTCCGCTTCTGCGTCGGCCGTCTTTTTGGACCCCGCCCCGCTGGCGCTCGGCGTGGCCGCGTCCGAGGCGTCGGGCTCGGCCTTCTTGCGCGGCGAGCGGCGGCGAGCGGGCTTGGCCGCCGGCTCGTCCGTGTCTCCGGTCTCGTCCTCGGTCCCAGCGTCGTCCGCCTCCGAGGCCTTGGGCTCCTTCTCGGTCTTGGGCTTGCGGGCCTTCGCCTTGGGCTCGGCCTTAGGCTCGTCGGCGCCCTCGTCCGCCGCGTCGTCCTCGGACCCGTCGGCCGACGTGTCGGCGCTCTTCCCGCGCCCGCCGCGGCTGCCGCGCCGGCGCTTCTTCTTCGGCTCCTCGGTGTCGGCGGCCTCTTCGGCGTCCGCGTCGTCGCCGCCAGCGGACGGCGCGTCGGTGTCGGCGGCGGTCTTGCGGGTGCGGCGGCGCGTGGTCTTCTTCTCCGGCGCCGCCGCCTCGACCGACGCGCTGGCGTCGGCCGACGACGCGTCCGACTCGGGCTCGCCCTGGGGCTCGTCCGCCGGCTTGTCGTCCGGGGCCTCGGCCGGCTCGGGCGCCGACCGGCGCGGCTTCGACGGCCCCGACAGGTCGATCACCGACGGCAGCGCGCGACGCTTCGGCTCCTCCTGCTCCTCCTCCTCCTCGCGCCCGCCGCGGCCGCGCCCGCGGCCCCGGCCCCGCCCGCGACCGCGCGAGCGGCGGCGGCTGGTGCGGCGGCTGCGCGACTCCTCGGGGGCCGGCTCCACCTCCAGCGTCTCCTCGACGTCGGGCTCGTCCTCGTCGTCGGCGACGCGCTTGGCCGGGGCCAGCGACAGGACCGGCTCGTCCAGGCCCGGCACGTCCTCGCCGGCCAGCGCCAGCAGCTGGGGGAGGTTGTCGGTGAGGTCGGAAAAGTGCAGGAAGCAGTCCTGCTTTTGGCCGACGTCGACGAAGGCGGCCCGCAGCGCGGGCATGACCTTCTGGATGCTGGCCAGGTAGACGTTGCCGATGGAGCGGACGTTATCCGGCGTCTCGATGTAGAGCTCGACCAGCTCGCCGTTCTCGACGATGGCGATCCTCGAGCGGTCTTTGCTCGCGTTGATGACGATTTGCTTTTTCACTAGCTAGGGGGGCAGGGCGCGAGGCCCGATCACGCGGAACCGGCCGGGGGCCGGGTCGGGGCGCGGCGCGGCGCCGGTCTGGCCGAGCCAGGGCGCGCGCGGGACTCTGCGCAGGGGGGGGCGTATCGCGCACGTCGCTGCCGCTGCCGGGCCTGACGGCCAGGAGCGCAGCCCAACGGGCGATCACGCGGACGATGTGGTGCACGAGGTGCAGCATGGGGCGCTTCTAGACGCGGGGCGTCGGCGGTGGCCGGTAGCGGGGCCACTGCGCGCAAGGCAGGCCGGTGGGCCTACCGGAAGGGCAGACGCCGACGTGGAAAAGGTACGCATGGCACCCGCGGGACGTCCGCGAAGAGCCTGCGAGAGCGGCGCCCGAGGCGCGCGCGGCGGCGCGCCGCTGGCGGACGGACGGCGCTTCACTCTGAATCCTCCGGGAAGACCGGCTCGCGCCGTTCTCATTCCCCCCGGGCGGCGAACCCCAGCGCTGGTTTGGTGTAACCGCCTGACTCCGTTTCGCTGTGCGCGCCACAGCCCCTGCCTGACCCCTCCCCCGACGATGTCCCAGACTGCACCCGCCCCTACCAAGTCCCGTGGTCTCGAAGGCGTAACCGCCCTCGACACCCAGCTCTCGGCCATCGACGGCCAAAAGGGCGAGCTCGTCTACCGTGGCTATTCCATCGAGGACCTGGCCAAGAACGCCTCGTTCGAGGAGACGGCCTACCTGCTGTGGAAGGGCGAGCTCCCGACCCAGGGCCAGCTCGACGAGCTCAACCGCCAGCTGCGCGAGGCGCGGCCGGTCCACCCGGACCTCTTGGACCACCTGCGGCACCACACGCCCAAGGACTCCAACCCGATGGCGGCCATGCGGACGGCGCTCTCGATGCTCTCGGCCTACGACGACGAGGCCGACACGATGGAGCCGGAGGCCAACTACCGCAAGGCGGTCCGCCTGACGGCCAAGCTGCCCACGCTGCTGGCGGCCTTCGACCGGATCCGCAAGGGCAAGGAGCCGATCCCGCCGACGCAGGAGGGCTCGACGGCCTCGGACTTCCTGACCATGCTCAACGGCGAGGCGCCCGGCCCGGCCGCCGAGGCCATCATGGACGCGGCGCTGGTGCTCCACGCCGAGCACGGCCTGAACGCCTCGACATTCACCGCGCGCGTGATCGGGTCGACGCTGTCCGACATGTACTCGGCCGTCGTCGGCGCGATGGGGGCGCTGAAGGGGCCGCTCCACGGCGGCGCCAACATCGAGGTGATGAAGACGCTGATCGCCCTCGACGAGTCGGGCGAGACGGCCCAGGAGTTCGTCGACCGCAAGATCGCGGCCAAGGAGAAGATCATGGGCATCGGGCACCGCGTGTACAAGACGCTGGACCCGCGCGCGACCATCCTGCGCGAGATGCTCTCCGACCTGTCGGAGGAGAAGGGCGAGACCAAGTGGCTCGAGATGTCGGACACGATCCGGACGACGGTCAAGGACACCAAGGGCCTCGACGCCAACGTCGACTTCTACTCGGCGAGCGTCTACTACCTGCTGGGCATCGAGACCGACCTGTACACGCCCATCTTCGCCATCAGCCGCATGACGGGCTGGACGGCGCACCTGCTGGAGCAGTGGGAGGACAACCGGCTGATCCGGCCGCGCGCCGAGTACGTCGGGCCGCGCGACAAGACGGTCCAGCCGGTCGGCGAGCGCAGCTAGCGCCTGGGCCACGACGACGTGAGAGGGCGCGGTCCGCGAGGGGCGCGCCCTTTTTACGTTCGCGCCCCTCCCCCGCCTCCCGGCTTCGTCCCGCTGGCGGGGGCTGCCCGCCAGCGCGTCGTCGGGCGAGAGCACAGGGGCCGCGGGAGGCGCGGCGGAGGTAGCGGGGGGAGTCGCGGGGCCGGGGAACGGAGGGGCGACACGCCGCCCGGGCTCCGTCGCCGAGCGGCTCCGCCAGCGCGGCAGAGTCGACAAGCGGCCGGGGGCAGGCGTACCTTGGGGCACGGCCCGGTCAAACTTTCAATTCAAACTGAAACCTTGGTCCGTAGCCCCCGGTAGTCCCCCTCCGCCCACCGACATTGGTCATGGCCGTCGCCGCTGCGCCCGCTCGCCCCGCCCCCGTCCAGCGCTACAAGATGCGCGTCGGGATGTTCGCCTGGATCCTGCACCGCCTGACCGGGCTGGCGCTGGTGGGCTACCTGGTGGTCCACATCTGGGGCCTGAAGGCGATCACCAACCCCGACGCCTACAACGCGCTCATCACGAGCTACCACGCCCCCATCTTCAAGGTGGGCGAGTTCCTGCTGCTGGGGGCCGTCGTGTACCACGCGCTCAACGGGCTGCGCATCGTGCTGATCGACTTTATGGGCTGGAGCCCGAACCAGCGCAAGCTGTTCTGGACGCTGGGCGCGGTCGCCGCCGTCCTGTTCGTGGTCGGCGGCTACCCGTCGATCGCCGCCCTCGTCGACTACTTCAACAGCTAGCCGCCCGCTGGCGCCGCCCGTCGGCGCCGCCAGCCGCGACCCCCTGACTATGGCTACGACTTACGGCCGCACCGCCCGCTCCAGCGCCTTCCAGTGGTTCGTCCACCGGATCACGGGCACGTTCCTGATCTTCCTGCTGATCACCCACTTCTGGGTCCAGCACTACGACCGCACCACGGCGTCGATCTCGCACTCGGTGGTGAACGCCGAGGAGGCCGAGGCGGGCGTGCTGCCCCGCTACTCCGAGGAGGCCGCCGAAGCGGTCCGCCGGGCCGAGGCGCGCGACGGGGCGCTCGTGCCCGCCGGTCAGCCGCGCGTGGTGCCGGCCCAGGACACGCGGTTCGGCGAGGTCGAGGGCGACGCGCCCGGCCCGACGCACCCGCCCGGCGAGACCGCCGGCCCGACGCCCTACGAGATCCTGATGCTCCGGCTGGGCGACCCGGTGTATGCCGTGTTGTGGAAAGGGTTCAACCTGCTGTTCCTGGCCTTCGCGCTGCACCACGGGTTCTACGGCCTCAACAACATCCTGACCGACTACATCCGCAACGACATGGCGCGCGTCGGCGCGACGGCGCTCTCGTGGACGCTGGCGCTGGTGCTGTTCGTGATCGGCGCCTACTCCGTGGTCGTGGCCGGGCTCGAGTGGGCCCCCCTCTAGCCCCGGGCCTTTCCTGAGGAGACGCCCGGCGGCAACCGCCAGCGGCGCTCCCGACGGCGTCCGGCCGTCCCCTCCCTACGCTCTCAGCCTCCGCTTCCCATGGTTTACGAACACGACATCGTCATCGTCGGCGCGGGCGGCGCCGGGCTCATGGCGGCCCTGTACGCCTCCGAAGGCGGAGCCGACGTGGCCGTCGTCTCCAAGCTCCACCCGCTCCGGTCCCACACCGGCGCGGCCCAGGGCGGCATCGGCGCGGCGCTGGGCAACGAGGAGGAGGACCACTGGCTGTGGCACGCCTTCGACACGACCAAGGGCTCGGACTACCTCGGCGACCAGGACGCCATCGAGCAGATGTGCCAGGACGCGCCCCGCACGATCATCGAGCTGGAGCACTACGGCGTGCCGTTCTCCAGGACGCGCGAGGGCAAGATCGCCCAGCGCCGCTTTGGCGGGCACACGCGCAACTTCGGCGAGGCCCCGGTGCGCCGGGCCTGCTACGCGGCCGACCGGACGGGCCACATGATCTTGCACACGCTCTACGAGCAGTGCGTCAAGAACAAGGTCACGTTCTACGACGAGTTCCAGGTCCTGGACCTGGTCAAGCCCGACGACTCGACGGACGCGGTCTCGGGGTGCATCGCGTACGAGATCCTGACGGGCGAGGTCCACACGTTCCACGCGGCCATCACGTGCTTCGCGACCGGCGGCTACGGCCGGGCCTTCAAGACGACGTCCAACGCGCACGCCGGGACCGGCGACGGGTTCGCGATCGCGCTCCGCAACGGGTTCCCGCTGGAGGACATGGAGTTTATCCAGTTCCACCCGACGGGCCTCTACCGCCTGGGCATCCTGATCACCGAGGGGGCGCGCGGCGAGGGCGGCATCCTGCGCAACTCCGAGGGCGAGCGGTTTATGGAGCGCTACGCGCCGACGGTCAAGGACCTGGCCCCGCGCGACATGGTGAGCCAGTGCATCTACAAGGAGATCCGCGAGGGGCGCGGCGTCAACGGCAAGGACCACGTGGTCCTGGACATGACGGGCGTGGGCAAGGACGTCTTGGAGCACAAGCTGCCCGAGATCTCGACCTTCAGCCGCGTCTACCTCGGCATCGACCCCGTCAAGCAGCCGATCCCGGTGGCGCCGACGTGCCACTACGCCATGGGCGGCATCCCGACCAACATCGACGGCCAGGTAGTGCGCAGCGCCGACCGCTCCGACACCGTCGAGGGCTTCTTCGCGTGCGGCGAGGCCGCCTGCGTCTCGGTCCACGGCGCCAACCGCCTGGGCACGAACTCGCTCCTGGACCTGGTCGTGTTCGGCCGCCGCACGGGCATCGAGATGGCCAAGCAGGTCAAGGCCGGCGCCGAGCGCCAGCCGCTGGCGGACGGCTCGGAGCGGCCGGTGCGCGAGCGCCTGGACGAGATCGTCGCCCGCACGACCGGCGAGAAGGCGGTCGTGGTGCGGACGGACCTCCAGGAGACCATGATGAAGAACGTCTCGGTCTACCGCACCGACGAGACGCTGGGCGAGGCTATGGGCGAGCTCCAGACGCTCCGCGAGCGCGCCGCCCACGTCACGGTCGACGACAAGGGCAAGCGGTTCAACACCGACCTGATGGACGCCGTCGAGGTCCAGTTCATGGTCGACTACGCGGAGTCGATCACGGAGAGCGCCCGCAACCGGACCGAGAGCCGGGGCGCGCACCTGCGCGAGGACTACTCCAAGCGCGACGACGGCGACTGGCTCAAGCACACGCTGATCTGGACCGACCAGAACGGCGGCACCGAGATCGGCTACAAGGACGTCGTCATTACCCAGTTCCAGCCCAAGGAGCGGAAGTACTAGCACTGGAGGGATGAACGAGGGATGCGGGACGCGCCGTGCGTTCCGCGTCCCCTATCCCGCATCCCCTATCCCTCTCAAGAGATGTCTGACACCACCGCCTTGTCCGAGCCCACCCCCGTCACCGAACCGGTCGAGGACCGCGTCGAGGACGCCGAAAAGGGGATCAAGCCGCGCCGCCGCTCGGGCGGCAACGTCGCCGACATGACGCTGACCGTCAAGGTCAAGCGCTTCAACCCGGACACCGACGAGCGCCCCCGCTGGGACGAGTTCGAGGTGCCGGCCGAGGCCATGGACCGGGCGCTCGACCTGCTCCACTACGTCAAGTGGCACCTGGACGGCACGCTGACCTTCCGCAAGTCGTGCGCCCACGGCATCTGCGGGTCGGACGCGATGAAGATCAACGGCGAGAACCAGCTCGCCTGCTCCATCCTGGTCCAGGACCTGGGGCTCACCGATGGCGACACGGTCACGTTCGAGCCGCTGCCGGCCGCCCCGGTCGTCAAGGACCTGGTGGTGGACCAGAGCCGCTTTTTCGACAAGTACCGCGCGGTGATGCCGTGGCTCATCAACGACGAGGCCGTGCCGGTCACGGAGCGGATCCAGAGCCCGGAGCAGCACGCGGTGATCGAGGACGCCACCAAGTGCATCATGTGCGGCGCCTGCACCCACTCGTGCCCCTCGACGTGGGCCGACCCGGACTACCTCGGCCCGGCGGCCATGCTCAAGGCCTACCGCTACGTGTTCGACAGCCGCGACACCGAGCCCGAGGAGCGCCTCAAGGTGGTCGACTCGAAGGACGGGCTGTGGAAGTGCTACACCATCTTCAACTGCGTCCAGGCGTGCCCCAAGGGGATCGACATCACGCGCTGGCTGTCGGCGCTCAAGCGCAAGTCGGTCACGACTCGGTACTAGCACGCGGGGCGCAGGGGCCGGGAACGGGCAGGAGCGCGTTCGCTCGGGCGACGCCCCTGCCGGCCATTCGCTAGGCCCCCTCTCCACCTTTCGCCCCGCTGGCGCCCTCCGCCAGCGGGGCGTTGCGGTCTGCGGCGACTAGGCCACACCGGGCCCCTCGGGCTCTGGCGCGTCCGGGACCGCCTGGTCGAGCATGGACCCCGTCTCGGCGCCCTCGATGTCGTCGTCGCGCGTGAGCGGCGCGTTGCTGGCCTGGGCGTCCGCCTCTTTGCCGCGGCCGACGCCGAACATGAACTCGCGCCAGGTCAGCGACGCCTGGCTGACGTCGCGGTCGGGGAACCGCTTTTTGCGCGTCTGACCGTAGTTGAGCAGCGCCACGAGCAACACGCCGCCCACGGTGTTGCCAGCCACCACGACCCCGAAAAACTGGGCCGCGTCGGCCAGCGAGGCCGAGTCCTGGAACACGAGGTAGAACATCTCGCAAGCGCCGATGATGCAGTGGAACAGGTCGGCGGCGGGCACCAGGAACATGATCGCGAACACGATCAGGAAGCGCGTCACGGTGTCGCGCGCGGCGTGGTTGAGCCAGACCATCGAGGCCACGAGCCAGCCGGCGAACACGCCCTTCCAGAACAGGGCGCCGGCCGGCACCTCCAGCCCGTGCAGCGCGATCTGGCGCGCCGCGACGGCCGTGTCGGCGTCGAACACGCCCGTCGTGGCGAGGACGAGCCCCACCAAGGCCGCGCCGATCACGTTCGCCAGCAGCACGATCCCCCACAGCCGGAGAAGCTGGGGCACGGCCGCGATCCGAGTCAGCACCAGCGTGACCGGGGTCAGCGTGTTCTCGGTGAACAGCTGGTAGCGCCCGAGCACGATCAGCAGGAACCCGACCGGGTACAGGACCGCGCCGATCAGCCCCGACTCGTCGCCGGGCACGGCCGCCGTCATCGCGGCCCGCGCCACGAACGAGAGCCCGATGCTCAGGCCCGCCGCCAGTCCGGAAAAGAACAGCAGGCGCGACGACCGGACAAACTCCTCGTCGGCCGTGGCGACGACGCGCTGGAAGATCTCGTCGGTCGAGAACAGGTCGCGGACGGCGTGGCCGGCGGCGGGCGCCCCGCTCTCGGCCCGGTCGAGGGTCTCGCGGGCGGCGTCGGAGTCGGGGAGGGTCACGGGCGGCGTGGTGGACGGGCGAAAGGGTCTCTCCAGGCGAGTACCCGCCGTCCCGCTGCATGTCCCCGCTGGCGGCGAGTGCCGGGCACGAAGGGCGGGGCTCGGTCGTATCTTGCAGTAGCACTCCGCTTCGGCGGAGTGACTCTAAGACAGGGACCTCCCTGCTTGCCGGCCCGCCCGATGGGAAACCGTCGGGCGGGTTGTTTTTTGGGCGTGGCCGAGGGGCCGGCTGGAAGAACCTGCATCGGGCCGGGCCGTTTTCACCGCCCTCCCTCTCCCCTCCCCATGCGACTCACCAGCACCTCGCTCGCCGACCGCCAGCCCATCGACCCGGAGTACGCCTTCTGCACGGCGTCGGGCGACGACCGCCACACGGCCAACGGTGGCAACCGGAGCCCGCACCTGGCCTGGAGCATCGCGCCGGAGGGCACCCGGTCGTTCGCCATCGTGATGCGCGACCCCGACGTGCCCGCCGACGGCTCGGACGCGGGCCAGGAGGGCAAGGTCATCTCGGCCGACGCCGAGCGCACCGACTTCTACCACTGGCTCGCCGTCGACCTTCCGGCCACGACGACCGAGGTCGCCGAGGGGGCGGCGTCGGACGGCGTCACCCAGGGCGGCAAAGAGCCGGGCCGGAGCGGCCTCGGCATTGAGGGCATCAACGACTTTACGGACTTCCTGAAAGGCTCACCTCGCGAGGGCACCTACGGCGGCTACGACGGCCCGTGCCCGCCCTGGAACGACGAGCGCCTGCACCACTACCACGTCACCGTCTACGCACTCGACACCGAGAGCCTGGGCCTCTCGGCCGACGGCGACTTCCGAGGCGCCGACGTGGTGGACGCGCTCGAGGGCCACGTGCTGGACCAGGCTGAGATCGTCGGGACGTACACCACCAACCCGGACGTGGCTTGACACTGGCGGTCGGCGCCGACGGGTCGGTGAAGTGATGCGGCACCGCTTGGTCAGGTCCACCGAATCACTGACGAATCAGCCCGATTTGGCGTGACTCACCGAATCACTGGTCCCAGCGGGCGCGGAGGATGGCGAGTGCCTGGGGCGTGTCGGCGTCCAGCACCACGCCTTGGTCGCCGGTCTCGACGCGGACCAGGCGGTCGGCGTGTGCGTGGAGGACGGAGCGGGCGCCGTCGTCGTCGCGGAGGCCGAGGAGGTCGGGCACGAAGGCGCGGTCGAAGATCACGGGATGGCCGGGCCGTCCGCGCCACACCGGCCGCGCGATGGCCGGCGCCGGCGACTGGCGCCACGCCTGAGCGAGCCGGACCAACGTCTCCTGCCGGATCAGCGGCACGTCGCCCAGCAGAACCGCCAGCCCGTCGGCTTCGGGGCCGAGAGCCGCGGTGGCGCAGGCGAGCGACGCGCCCATGCCCTCTCCCCACGCTCCGTTGTGGACCGTCGGCACGCCACGCTGGCGGGCGATCTCGGCGACGGCGGCACGGTCGCAACCGGTGACAACGACGGCGTCCGTAAACGGCGGACCGGTGGCGAGATCCAGGACGTGGTCGAGGACGGGGCGTCCGCCCAGATCGGCCAGCAGCTTGTTGGCCGCGCCCATCCGCGACGACTGGCCGGCGGCGAGCACGACGGCCGTGAGCCTCACCGAGAGACCAGGCTGCACGCGGCGTCGGTCGGCCGGACGGCGTCCACCATCGGACGCGCCGAGCGCTGGCGGTGGGCGGCGAGGACCTCGGCCGTGACGGCGAGCGCGATCTCGGCCGGCGTCTCGGCGCCCAGGTCTAGACCGACCGGCGAGCGCAAACGGGCGACGGCGGCGGCGTCCAACCCCGCGTCGTCCAGGTCGGCGCGCAAGCGGGCGGCGCGGCCCCGGGAGCCCAGCGCGCCGACGTAGAACGCGTCCGACGTCAGCAGCTCGCGCAGGAGTGCGCGGTCTTGGAGGTAGACGTGCGTCAGGACGACGGCCGCCGTCTGGCGGTCGACGAGCACACGGCCGAACACGTCTTCGGGATGGGTCAGGACCGTGTGGCGGTCGGCCTGCGGAAACCGCTCCTCCAGTTCGGGGCGCGGCCGGCTTCCGACCAACGTCGTCGCCCAGCCCAACTCAGCCGCCAGCCGGACGAGAGGAACGGCGTCGGGGCCGTGCCCGAACACGGCGAGGTGGACGGGCGGGCGGAGTGGCTCGACCAGAACCTCGGCGCCTTCTGCCCGAACCACCGCCGCCCGCTCGACGGCGCCGGCCGCCTTCACCGCCGCGTCCAATCCGTCCGGCAGCTCCGACCGCACGTCGGCGCCCAGTGCCAGCCGGCGGAGGCCCACCAGCCCAGGCTCGTCCGCCGCGAACACCGTCGCCAGCGTGCCCGACTGGCGGCCGCCGAGCACGGCCGTTGCCGCGAGCGGTCCGAGGTCCCAATTGCCAGAATGCACAGGCTCGATGAGCAGCCAGACGGTTCCGTCGCAACCGCTCCCGAAGCCCAGCACCGCGTCCAACATCGGGTCCTCGGCACCCAGCCGGTAGCTCGCCAGTCGGCCCGCGCCGTCCGCCAGCGCCGCGCGGGCTTGCTCGATCACCTCGCCTTCCAGGCATCCGCCGCTGACAGCGCCCGTCGCCCGGCCGTCCGCCTCGATCAGCATCCGCGCGCCCTCGCGCCGGAACGCCGAGCCGTCGACGCGCACCACCGTCGCCACGGCGAACGCGTCGCCCCGCTGGCGGAGCGCCTCGGCACGGGCGGCGATGTCTCGGAGCTCTCTCACGGGGTTCAGGGTTCTCGGTTCAGGGTTCGTCGTCTGGTGGACTCAGCGGGCGCACTTATTGGGAGCAACTGGCGCGGAGACGGACGGAGAGACTGAGGCTCAATCCGTCGCGGTGCTCTGTCAGTCGAACCCCGAACCCTGAACCACGAACCTCAAAGCAGCTTGTCCAACGTCGCCGGCAGGCTCAGCACCCGGGCGCCCGTCGCGTGGTAGATCGCGTTGACGACGGCCGAGGACGTGCCGACGGTCGCGATCTCGCCCACGCCGCGCGCGCCCAGCGGGTTCAGCTCGTAGTCCGGCTCGCCGACGAAGTGGGCCTCGATCTCGGGCGCGTCGCGGTTGGTGAGCGCGTGGTACTCGGCCAGTGTGTCGTTGGCGTAGCGGTGGAAGTTCGGGTCCAGGATCGCCTCCTCCATCAGCGCCATCCCGATGCCCATCACCACGCCGCCGATGGTCTGGGAGGCCGCCGTGGTCGGGTTGATCACCTTGCCGACGTCGTTGACCGCCACCACCTTCTCGACGCGCGGCTCGCCCGTCCTCGCGTCCACGCGGACGCGCGCGAACACGCAGCCGTACGAGTGGAAGGCGTAGTCCGACGGCATCAGCGCCTGGAGCTTGTTCGGCCCCAACGACGCCGTGGCCTCGACGGGCTCGCCGTGCCGCGCGACGGCCGCCATCAGCGTCTCGCGCCCACCCGGGCCGATCAGCTCGCCGTGCTCCAGCCGCACGTCGTCCGCGCTGGCGCCCGCCAGCGGCGAGGCGTCGTCGTCGACCGCCAACTCGATGACGGCCTGGATCGCGGCCTCACACGCGGCCTTGACGGCGGGGCCGACCGACGCCATCGTCATCGAGCCGCCGTGGACGGGCGCGTGCGGAAAGTCGGAGTCGCCCAGGGCGAACTTGACCTTGTCGAGCGGCAATCCGAGCGTGTCGGCGGCCACCATCGTCATCGAGACGTAGGTGCCCGGCCCCATGTCGGAGGCGGCCGAGTGGACCTGGGCCGTGCCGTCGGGCAAGAGCCGCGCCGACGCCGACGCCTTCATCCGGTTGGCCGGGTAGAACGTGGACGAGACGCCCAGCCCGACCCAGTCGTCGCCGTCGCGCATGGAGCGCGGGGCGAGCGGGCGGTCAGCCCACCCGATCTTCTCGGCGCCCAGGTCGTAGGCCTCGGCCAGGTGCTTGGACGAGAACGGCGTGCCCTGGACGTCGTGCGTCGCGTTGTTGCGGCGGCGAAGCTCCAGCGGGTCCATCCCGATCTCGTACGCCAGCGCGTCCATCGCCACCTCGAGGGCGTGGGCACCTGAGCACTCGCCCGGCGCCCGCATCGAGGTCGGCGTCTGGATGTTCAAGGGCACCAGCCTATACGTCGTGCGCAGGTTGGGCGTGGCGTAGGCCATCCGCGTGGTGTTGAGCAGGTTCATCGTGTACTCCTCGTACAGCGACGTCTCCTGCCAGCCCTCGTGGATCACGCTCTGCAAGCGCCCGTCGGCGTCGGCCGCCAGCCGGACGCGCTGGAGGTTGTGCGGCCGGTGGCCGACCGACGTGAACATCTCGGCGCGCGTCAGCACCAGTCGGACCGGCCGGTCCAACTCGCGCGCCGCCATCGCCGTCAGGAACGTGTGCGGCCACGTCCTCAGCCCCGAGCCGAAGCCGCCGCCGGTAAACGGTGTAATCACCCGGACGCTCGACTCCTGGACGCCCAGCACGCCCTCGACGGCGTCCTTGACCGTGTTGAGCGCGTCCACCTTGAGGTCGATCTCCTCCTGGCGGATGCCGAACGCGAGCGCCAGCTTGTGGCGCGCGTTGTCGACCCACTGGGTCTTGTCGTGGACCGTGAGCGTGTTGCCCTCCCACCACGCAATCGTCGCGTGCGGCTCGATGGGATGGTTGACGAGGGTCTTGATCTCGACGTCCAGGTCGACCGTGTGGGCGGCGGACTCGAACGCGGCATCCGGGTCGCCGACGGTCACGTCGGACGGGCGGCCCGTCATCTTGCCGTTCTCGGCCGGCTTCTTGGGCGCCGAGACGCGCGGCGTGTCCTGCTTCTCGTCCGCCTCGGGCCGCTGGTGGGCCGCGTGGAGGTCGGTGTCGGCTGCCGTCTCGTCGACCGTGACACGAACGAGTGTGGCCGCGTGCTCGGCCTGCTCCAGCGTCTCCGCCACGACGACGGCCACCGTTTGGCCGCTGAAAAAGATCTGGTCGGTTTGGAGCGGACGCAGCGGGTCGCCCACCTGGGGCTGCACCTGGGGCCGCATCACCGGCTCCTCATAGGGAAGCTCAGGCGCGTTGAGGTGCGTGAACACCTTGACGACGCCCGGCGCGGCCTCCGCCTGCTCCGTGTCGATGGACGAGATCCGCCCGCTGGCGGCCATCGTCGTCACCAACACACCGTGCGCTAGCTCCGGCCCGAAGTCTTTGGAGAACTCGGCGGCGTACGTCGCCTGCCCCGAGACCTTGAGCGGCCCGGTAACGCGGCGCGTGGCCTGGCCGATGATGGGAGTGGTCTGGGTCGTGGTCATCGGGCATCACCGGATGCGCGCTGCGCGCGTGCGAGCGCCTTGCCCAGGGCGACGGCGACGGTGCGCGGGGCGAGGGGAATCTTGAAGTCGTTGTGGCCGTAGCCCGTCGCGTCGGCGACGATGGCTTGGCCCGCCTGGCGGAAGGCGTCGTCGCTCGCGGGGCCGCCGCGGAGCAGGCTCTCGGCGTCAAAGGCGCGCCACGGCTTGTGGGCCACGCCGCCCAAGGCTAGCCGCACGTCCTCGACCTGTCCGTCGGCGCCCAGCGCCAGCCCGGCGGCGACGGAGACGAGGGCGAAGGCGTAGCTCTGGCGGTCGCGGACCTTGACGTAGACCGACTGGCGGCTGAGGTCGGACGGTGGCGGAAGCGTGACGGCCGTGATGATCTCGTCGGGTTCGAGCACGGTCTCGACGTTGGGCGTGTCGCCGGGCAGCAGGTGGAAGTCCGGGAACGGCACGGTCCGGTCTCCGCCTGGCCCCGTGATCTCGACCACGGCGTCCAGCGCCGACATCGCGACGCACATGTCCGACGGGTGCGTGGCGATGCAGGCGTCGCTCTCCCCCAGGATGGCGTGGATGCGGTTGAAGCCGTCTTTGGCCGGGCAGCCCGAGCCGGGCTCGCGCTTGTTGCACGGGTAGCCGGGCTCGGTGAAGTAGTAGCAGCGCGTCCGCTGGAGCAGGTTGCCGCCGGTCGTGGCGCGGTTGCGGAGCTGCTGCGAGGCGCCGGCCAACGTGGCCTCCGACAGCATCCGGTAGTCGCGGCGGACGCGGTCGTGCGCCGCCAGCGCCGTGTTCGACACCAGCGCGCCGATGCGCAGCCCGCCGTCGTCCGTCTCGGAGATCTCGCCGAGGGGCAGGTCCTGCACGTCGACCAAGTGGTCGGGCGTCTCGACGCCCTTTCGCATCAGGTCCACCAGGTTGGTGCCGCCGCCCAGGAGCATCGCGCCGGGGCGGTCCGCCAGCAGCGCGAGCGCGTCGGCGACGGAGGCGGGCTTGTGGTAGGTAAAGGGCGTCATGCGCGTGCGGGCTGGATGGTTTGGGCCGCCTGCCGGAGCGCGGCGCGGATGCCGGGGTAGGCGCCGCAGCGGCAGATGTTGCCGCTCATGCGCTCGCTGATCTCCTCGTCCGACAACTGGGCGGCCGAGTCGGGCGAGAGGTCGACGTCCACCACGCTCGGCTGGCCGCTGGCGGCCTCCGCGAGCAGCGCGACGCCGGAGACGATCTGGCCCGGCGTGCAGTAGCCGCACTGGAACCCGTCGTGCTCGACAAAGGCGTCCTGCAACGGGTGCAGATTGTCGGGCATCCCGATGCCCTCGACCGTCGTCACCTTCTGGCCGTCACACGTCACCGCCAGCACCAGGCAGGCGTTGACGCGCTCGCCGTCGAGGAGCACGGTGCAGGCGCCGCAGGCGCCCTGGTTGCAGCCCTTTTTCGTGCCGTTGAGGTCGAGCCCGAGGCGGAGCGTATCGAGCAGGCTGGCGCGCGGGTCGAGGTCGAGGCGCTGGGCCTCGCCGTTGACGGTGATCGTGACGCTGACAGTAGAAGGTGGGGACATGGCCAGAACCTAGGGCTAGATGTTGATCGACGCGACCGATCCGCCGTCGACGCGGTAGTTGGAGCCTACGACAAAGCTCGCACGCTCGGAGCACAAAAATGCGATCACCGCCGCCACTTCCTCCGGGCGCCCGCGCCGGTCGAGCACGAGATGCGGGCGTTTGTCGTCGAGGAACTCGTCGATGGCCTGATCCATCGACTCGTCGTTCTTGTTGGCCTTCTTTTCCATCATGCCGTCGGTCATGTCGGTCGCGACAAAGGCCGGCGCGACGGAGTTGACCAGGACGCCCTTGGGCGCGTAGCGCTGGCCGAGCGCCTTGGCGAAGGTCAAGAGCCCCGCCTTGGCGGCATTGTACACCACCTCGTCGTCGTAGGGCTGGGCCACGTTCTCGCTCGTCACGAACACGACGCGGCCCCACCCGCGCTCCAGCATTCCGGGCATGACGGCCTTGGCCATGCGGACGGCCGACATCAGGTCGGTGTCCCACGCCTCGCGCCAGTCGTCCTCGGTGATGTCGGTCAGCGGGTCGCCCTTGGCGCCGGTGATGCCGGCCGTGTGGACCAGGATGTCCAGGTCCCAGTCCACGGCGTGGCGCACGGCGTGGGCGCCCGACTGGCTGCCCAGGTCGGCGACGACCGAGCGCAGGCCGTCGCCGCCCAGGCCGTCGGACTCGACGAGTTCGACGGAGAGCGCCAGCTCGTCGGCGTCGAGGTCGGTCATCAGCACCCGGACGCCCTCCTGGCGCAGCAGCCGAGCCGTTTCCAAGCCCATCCCGCCGGCGGCGCCGGTGACGACGGCCGAGCGGCCGGAGATCTGGAGGTCCATGCGTGCGGAGATGGAGGAGGACGCGTCGGCGTCTCGGTAGACTAGTCGAGGGCCGTCACGCCGGCCTGGGCCACCGCGTGGTCGTCCTCGACGGAGCTCCCCGAGACGCCGACGGCGCCGATCACCCCGTCGCCGTCCATGAGCGGGATGCCGCCGGGGAACGAGATCAGGCCGCCGTTGGAGTGCTCGATGCCGTAGAGGCTCTTGCCCGGCTGCGACAGCTCGCCGAGGTCGCCGGTCGGCATGTCGAAAAAGCGGGCCGTCTTGGCCTTGGTGATGGCGATGTCGATGGAGCCGAGCCAGGCGCCGTCCATGCGGCGGAAGGCCAGCAGGTTGGCGCCGGCGTCGACCACGGCGATGTTCTGCTTGATGCCCATCGACTCGGCCTTCTCTTGGGCAGCGTCGAGGATGGCGGTGGCCTGGGCGGTGGTAACGGTGGTCATCGGGAGGGTGGGAATCAGACGTGCCCCGCTGGCGGTCGGCGCCAGCGGGACGGGAAACTAACGCGTCTCGCGCAGCGGTCCGGTGACCCGTTGCGGCTGCGGGGGATCACCTCCGGGCGGCGCGGAGTGGGTGCCTGGACCTCCCCACTCCCGGGCGCACCGGAACGCCGGTTCCGCCGGAACGCCGGTTCTAAAGAGGCCGCTCGAGTCCAGGCCTGTCCCTCGGGGAGAGCGTCTAGCTGCCGAGGATCTTGTCGATCAGGCCCTGATCCTCCTGTGCCTTTTGGACGGCGGCCTTGGGGCTCGCCATGCCCAGGTCGGGCTTCTCGCCGCGCGGCGTCATGTGCTCGATCGAGAACGTCGAGCGGCCGTCGAAGCTCTCGCCGCCGGACCAGTTGCCCTCGGGCTGCGGCACCGACTCGTCCTTGCCGAAAGTGAGGAACGAGTAGTTGAACTCGTCCGGCTCGACGCTCTGGTCGAAGTTGTTCGGGATCGGGTGGTTGTCGCGGCCGCCCAGCTCCTCCCAGGCCGCGAGCCACTGGTTCTGGTGCATCGTGTCGCGGGCGACGAGGTAGGCCAGCATGTCCTTCATGCCCGCGTCGTCGGTCATCCGGTAGAGCTGGCAGGCCAGCATCCGGCCCGTGGACTCGGCCGTCACGTTGGCCAGCATGTCGGCGGCCGTGTTGCCGCTGGCGTAGACGTGGGAGCAGTTGAACGGCACGCCCGAGGCGTCGACGGGCATGGCCGCCATGCAGGTCGTGATCACGTGCTGGATGTTCATCCCGCCCAGCGCCGCGGCGACCATCGGGTCTTTGGCCGCCTCGTCCTGCTCCAGCGGCGCCCCTTCGAGGTTGAGCGCGACGGCCGTGGCCAGCATCTCGATGTGGCCCATCTCCTCGGTGCCCGTCTCCAGGAGCATGTCGCGGTATTTGGCCGGCCCGCGCGCGCCCCACGCCTGGAACAGGTACTGGAGGCAGACGCGGATCTCGCCCTGGACGCCGCCGATGGCCTGCTGGAGCGCTTTGGCAAAGACGGGGTTGGGCGTGTCGACGCGGACTTCGTACTGGAGCTTGCCGCCGTCGTGGTAGAACATAGAACTGGTGGGTTGGTGGAGAGTCAGGGGTCACGAGACCTCCCGAGCCCCCTCACCAGTTCCGCACAAGAGACAAACGTGAAGGCCCCTAGTGCGTTGCCTGAACCAGCCCGGCGCATGCCTCACTCAACCTCGTCGACGGGCGCCGCCAGCGGGTGGCGGGGTCGGGTCTCTAGTGCAGAGCTCACGTTGGCGTCGTCCTGACCACGGGAGTGGCGGCGCAGCCAGCTTGCCGAAGGATCTCAGCGCCGACCCTCCAAGCCGCCGGTACCGGTGCCAACGAGCTGAGCGTCCGAGTTGGCTGCGCCTTCCCTTCGGGTGGAGGACCTTCGCGTTGGCTGCGCCGTCGCCTAGGATGACAAGGAGGGCGTACAGCACTCCGAACCGCGTGCGAGCCACCCGCCGTTCAGCGCGGGGCTCACGCGCCGCTGGCGCTCCGGGTCGGCGTGCGGAGGGCCGTCCCACGGCCGCCGCGAGCGGCTACCCCAGCGCCTCGGCGACGGCGATAAAGCGCGGCACGTAGTCCTGCGTCTCTTGCGGCAGCGAGGCGTGGAGGTCCCAAAACGTGGGCGTCTCGCCCGTCTCGCGCCGGTGGTCGCGCACCAACCGCCGCAGGCGTCCGGGCCCGCAGTTGTAGGCGGCGAGCGCCAGCTGGACGTCGCCGCCGAACATCCGCGTCAGCTGGCGGAGGTAGCGCGCGGCGGCCTCGGTCGAGGCGCCGGGGTCGGCGACGGTCAGCGAGTCCAGGCCGAACTCGGCCGCCGTCTCGGGCATGAACTGCCACAGCCCGCGCGCGCCGGCC
Organism: uncultured bacterium; assembly: GCA_947493945.1. GTDB lineage: Bacteria > Bacteroidota > Rhodothermia > Rhodothermales > Rubricoccaceae > Rubrivirga. The sequence continues at coordinate 58,185 of CANLSR010000003.1, forward strand.
CAGCTCTCGGCCTGGGGGTCGAGGGCGCTCTCGATCACCGCGACGAAGCGGAGGTCGACCGGCAGGCCGCGGCGCTTAAACGTCCGCTCGATGGACCGCAGCGTGCCCCGCCCCCGGCGGGCCGTCCGCGAGAGCCGGGCGGCGACGGCGCGCTGGGCGTCCACGAGGGCGGCGGACTCGGCGGGGTAGAACAGGTGCGCGGGGCCGGCGGCCCGCTCGGCCTCGGCGGCGGCGGCGGCCGCCATCCGGGCGGCGGCGGCGCGCTCGGCCGCGAGCACGGCCGGGTCCACCAGCGGCGGCGCGAAGTCGTCGTCCAGCGCCGCCAGCGCGGCGCCCCGGAGCGCCGCCAGCTCGTCGGGCGCCAGCGGCAGCGCGAGCGCCGCGCCGTGGTGCGGCTCGTAGGCCGCCTGGGCGCGGACCACCAGCTCGCGGACCGACGGCTGGTCGCCCGCGCCGCTGGTGGCGAGCGCCGTCGCGGCGTAGAACGCCTCCGCCGAGAGGTCGGCCTGGAGGCCGGGGTCGGTGGCGGCCTCGGCGGCCTCCACGGCGCGCCGGGCCTGGACCGCGCTCCGGGCCCACGAGAACGCGTCGGCCGAGTCGGGCGGCGCGTCGAGCGGCGTCGCACCGGCCGAGGCCGCGAGCACGAGAGTTAAAACGGCGAGGCGGCTGGCGCGTGTGGGCGTCATAAACGAAACGTGGTGGGATCGGATGGGGGCAGAACCCGAGACCGGCCGATGGCCGTACCCGAGTCCGGGGCCTTTTCTGGCCCCCGCCTCTCGAATCTAGCAGACGCCCGGGGCGGCGACGGGGCGCCCTCCCCCGTCCCGTCTCTACTTTTCGTCTCCCCCCGCCTCTCCATGCCCGAGACGATCAAGATCCTTTTCGTCGACGACGAGCCCGACCTGGTCCCCCTGATCCAGCAGAAGTTCCGGTCCAAGGTCCGCAGCGGCGAGGTGGCGCTGGTGTTCGCCTCCGACGGCGTCGAGGCGCTGGAGCAGCTCCAGGCCGACGACAGCATCGAGGTGGTCGTGACCGACATCAACATGCCGCGCATGGACGGGCTGACGCTGCTGGGCGAGATCGGCAAGCTCGACCGCCGCATGCGCTCGGTCGTGGTGACGGCCTACGGCGACATGGAGAACATCCGGACGGCCATGAACCAGGGCGCGTTCGACTTCCTGACCAAGCCCATCGACATGGGCGACCTCCAGATCACGCTCGACCAGGCCAACGCGGCCGTCGAGCGCGACCGCGAGGCCGACCGCGTCCACCAGACGATCAACCGCTACCTCTCCGACAAGATCGCCCGCGCGGTCCTGGCCAACCCCGACGCCGTGGCGGCCAGCGAGAAGCGAGACGTGTCGGTGCTGATGTCCGACATCTCGGGCTTTAGCCAGATCGCCGAGCGCCTGGAGCCCGAGCGCGTCGTGGAGCTGCTCAACGTCTACCTGAGCGCCATGACCGAGGTCGTGGACGCGCACGACGGGGCCATCGACGAGTTTATCGGCGACGCGGTGCTGGTCATCTTCGGCGCGCCGCTGGAGATGGCCGACCACGCGAGCCGGGCCACGGCCTGCGCCGTCGCGATGCAGGCCCGGATGGCGGCCGTCAACGCGGACCTGACCGAGCGCGGGCTGCCGACGTTGGAGATGACGGCGGCCGTGAACTCGGGCGAGGTGGTGGTGGGCACCATCGGCTCCACGACGCGGGCCAAGTACGGCGTCGTGGGCAGCCCGGTCAACCTGACGGGCCGCGTCCAGACGCTGGCGGTGCCGGGCGAGGTGCTTATCACCGACCCGACCTACCAGGCCGCCGGCGGCGACGCCGGCCCGGTCCGGCTGGAGAGCACGCGCCGGGTGGCCCTCAAGGGCTTCGCCGAGCCCATCGCGATCCACAGCGTCGCCGGCGTCACCGTCGCCGGCGTCACCGACGCCGGGGCGGGCGAGCAGGCCGTCCCCCACGGCGAGCCGGCGCTGACGGAGCTGGGCGAGCCGCTCCCGTTCGGGATCGCGGTGCTCGACGGCAAGGAGGTCACCAACGACGACCACGCCGGCGAGGTCCTCGCGCTCTCCGCCAGCGGGGCGCGGGCGACCATCGCCGCCGAGATCCCGCCGCGCACCGACGTCCGCCTGACGTTCGAGCTGGACGGGAGCCCGGCGCAGGTCTACGGCAAGATCCTGGAGGTGACGCCCGGGCCGGACGACGCGTGCCAGGCCGAGATCCGGTTCTCGTCGGTGCCGCCGGCCGCCGCCGACGCCTTCGGGCGGCTGCTCCGGTGAGCCGCGCCCGCCGCCCGCTCCTCGCCGGCGCCGCCCTCGCGCTGGCCGCGCTGCTGGCCGCCGCCGTGGGCGTGCTCTCGGCCCAGGCCCGCCAGCCCGGCACCGACCTGGCCGTCGACGGCGACGCGATCGCGTTCCGCCACCTGGGCGTGGACCAGGGCCTGCCCAGCGGCAGCGTCCAGAGCCTGGTCCAGGACGCGCTCGGGTTCGTCTGGGTCGGGACCGACGCCGGCCTGGCCCGCTACGACGGCGCCACGGCGACGAGCTACCTCCGCTCCGACGACCCCACGTCGCTGAGCGGGAGCGTGGTCCAGGCGCTCGCCGCCGGCGACGGCGGCGTGGTCTGGGCCGGCACCAGCGCCGGGCTCGACCGCTACGACCCGGCTAGCGACCGCTTCCTGCGCGTCTCCGGGCTGCCTTCCCAAAACGTGCGGGCGGTCGAGGCCGACGGTGCCGGCGGCGTCTGGGTGGGCACCGCGGGCGGGCTGGCGCACGTGACCGCCCGGGGCACGGTCGACCTGGTGGAGCGCGCCGACGCCGGCCTGCCCCGCGAGGAGGTGTCGGCGCTCTGGCTCGCGCCCGGCGGCGACCTGTGGGTCGGCACGCGCGGCGGGCTGGCGCGGCGGCGCGACGGCCGCTACCAGGCCTTCCGGCCCGCTGCGGAGGGCGGGCAGCGCGGGCTCAACGTCTCCGCCCTCGCCCCGAGCGGCCGCGGCGCGCTGCTCGTCGGCACGATGGGCAGCGGGCTGTGGTCCGTCGACCCCGCCTCGGGGCAGTTCGCGCCCCTCGACATCGGCGCCGACATCAACGCCCAGAACGTGACCGACGTCTACGAGGACGCCGGGGGGACGACCTGGGTCAGCACGCTGGGCGGCGGCCTGCGCCGCCTGACGCCGGGCGCCGACGGCGTCCGCGTGTACGAGCCGGTCCCCGGCGACCCCGGCTCGCTCTCGGGCGACGACGTCTCGGCGCTGATGGAGGACCGCCAGGGCATCCTGTGGGTGGGCACCTTTAGCGGGCTCGACCGCTTTGACCGGGCGCGCGGCACGGCCCTCCGCCTCCGCCACGACCCCGCCGACCCGGCCTCGCTGTCCAGCAACGACGTCCGGGCCGTGCTCCGCACCGACGACGGGCTCTGGGTCGCCACCGACCGCTCGCTCGACCGGAGCCCGAACGAGCGCGCGTTCGACCACCTGGCCATCGAGGGGCCGGACGGGCGCGCGCTGACTCCCACCGCGCTCCACCAGGACCGCCAGGGGGCCGTCTGGGTCGGGACCGACGGCGACGGGGTGTACCGCGCGCGCGGCGCCGAGGTCGAACGCGGGCCGCGCGCGGGCCAGACCGGCGGCGTGTCCGTCACGTCCATGCTCGACACGCGCGACGGCCAGTTCTGGGTCGGCACGCGCGCCGGTGGGCTGATGCTGGTCGACCGCGAGACGGGCCGGTCCCGCGTCTACCGGCAGGGCCCGTCGGGCCTGGCGAGCGACCGCGTCGGCGCGCTGGCGGAGGACGCCAGCGGGGCGCTCTGGGTGGGGACCGGCGCCGGGCTGTGCCGCCTGGACCGGGCCGGGGGCGCCGGCGCCTTCACGTGCCTCCGGCCCGACCCGGACGACCCCGCGGCGCTCGCCGACGGCGCCGTGCTCGCGCTCCACGCCCGCCGTGACGGGACGCTGTGGGTGGGCACCGAGGGCGGCTTCCACCGCCTCGACACCGACGACGTCGCGGCGGGGTTCACGCGCTACCGCGCCGCCGACACCGACCTGCCCGGGGACGCGGTCCTGGGCATCGTCGAGGACGAGACGGGGTTCCTGTGGCTGAGCACCAGCGGCGGGCTGACCCGCTTCGAGCCCGTCACCGAGGCGTTCTACCGACGCCTGGGGACGCAGGGCGCGGACCTGTCGCTCAACGGCGCCGCCGCGCTCGCCCCCGACGGCCAGCTCTTTTTCGGGAGCACGCGCGGCCTGCTCGCCTTCTACCCCCAGAACCTCCGCGCGATCAACGCCAACCCGCCCGAGGTCATTTTGACCGGCGTCCAGGTGGCGGGCCAGCGCGTCGAGCCCCAGCCGGACGGCGTCCTGGAGGCCGCCGCGCCCGTCGCCGACGAGATCCGCCTCGGCCCGGACCAGGCGTACCTCACCATCCAGTACGCCGGGCTCCACTTTTCGGACCCCGCCGCCAACACCTACCGCTACCGCATGGCGGGGCTCTACGACGACTGGCGCGAGGTCGGGACCACCCGGGAGGCCACCTTCAGCTCGCTCCCGGCCGGGGACTACACCTTCGAGGTCCAGTCCGCCAACGCCGACGGCGTCGGGTTCGGCGACCGCACGGCGTCCATCGCCGTCCACGTGGCCCCGCCGTGGTGGCGGACCTGGTGGGCGCTGCTGGCGTTCGCCGGGCTGGCGCTGTTCGGGCTCGTCCAGGCCGACCGCTGGCAGAGGACGCGGCTGCTGCACCAGGAGCGCGAGCGGGCCGAGCGCCGCGAGGCCGAGCTCCGCGCCGAGACGGCCGAGGTGGAGCACCGCAAGGCCACCGCCGAGGCCGCCGCGCTCAAGGCCGAGAACGACCGGAAGGCCGCCGAGATCGAGCGCACGCGCGACGTCCAGGCCGCCAACGACAAGCTGGCCCAGGCCAACCTCCAGCTCGAGGCCTCGCTCCGCGACTTGCGCGAGACCCAGGCCCAGCTGGTCCAGTCCGAGAAGCTGGCGTCGCTGGGCCAGCTGACCGCCGGCATCGCCCACGAGATCAAGAACCCGCTCAACTTCGTCAACAACTTTGCCGACCTCTCGGTCGAGCTGGCCCAAGAGCTGCGCCAGGAGATGGCCGAGGCCGGCGACCGGCCCAGCGCCGAGGTCCTCGACGAGCTCGGCCCGATCCTGGACGACCTCCAGGACAACGCGCGCCGGATCCACGAGCACGGCCAGCGGGCCGACCGCATCGTGCGCTCGATGCTGCTCCACAGCCGCGGCGGCGCCAACAACCGCGGCCGCGTGGTGGTCAACACGTTCGTCGACGAGTACCTCAACCTGGCCTTCCACGGCGCCCGCGCCAACGAGTCCGACTTCCAGGTGGAGGTGGCCCGCGACTTCGACGACGCCGCGGGCGAGGCCGAGATCGTGCCCCAGGAGTTTGGCCGCGTGCTCATCAACCTGCTCACCAACGCGTTCCACGCCGTCGGCGCGCGCGCGCGCGCCGACGGCCCCGGCTACACGCCCACCGTGACCGCCCGGACGCGGCGCGACGGCGACCAGGTGACGGTCGAGGTCGCCGACAACGGGACCGGCATCTCGGACGCGGTCAAGGCCAAGATCTTCGAGCCGTTCTTCACCACCAAGCCGTCCGGCGAGGGCACCGGCCTGGGGCTGTCGCTGGCCCACGACATCGTGACCCAGGTCCACGGCGGGCGGATGGAGCTCGAGAGCGTGGAGGGCGAGGGGACCGTCTTCCGCGTCGTCATCCCGGCGACGGCCGCCGAGCGCGCCGCCTAGCGCCGCCCCGCCGACCGCTGGCGCCAGCGGCTGGCGCCCGGCCGCTGGCGCCCGTCGGGCGGGAGAGCGGCACGGGTTTAGCTTGCCCCGGCCGTCTACATCTCCCCCACCCCATGCAAAGCCTCTGGAAGAGCCTGCTCGGCGGCGCCGCGTCGTCGTCCGAGGACGACCTGATCGGCCGGATCCCGCTGTTCGAGGACCTCACGGGACGCGAGATCGACGCCGTCCGCCGGCTGCTGCACCGGCGCGACTACGTCGCCGGCGAGTCGATCTTCGTCCAGGGCGAGCCGGGGCTGGGCATGTACATCATCGTGCGCGGGGCGGTCTCGATCCAGAGCGAGCCCACCGGCCGCGAGCTGGTGGAGCTGGCCAACGGCGACTTTTTCGGCGAGATCGCGCTCTTGAACGAGGTCATCCGCACGGCGACGGCCCGCGCCAAGACCGACTGCACGCTGCTGAGCCTGTTCCAGCCCGACCTGTTGAGCTTGCTCGACCGCAACCCGCGGCTGGGCGTCAAGGTGCTGCTGTCGCTGGCCCGGCTGGTCGGGCTCCGGCTGGTCGAGGTGTCGGACGAGGTCGAGGCGCTCACGCGCGAGTGCGACGAGCTCCGGGAGGCCGCCGGCCTCTCCACCGATGGCTGAGGTGCTCGCCGACGCCCCGCCGGCCGTCCTGCCCCCGCAAGACGGCGGACGGGCCCGCGGCCCCGACCGCGCCCCGTCGGGGCCCGAGCCCGCCCACGCCCCGCCCGCGACCACCGCCAGCCGGCTGAGCGCGTGGGCCACCGCCGCCGCCGTGGCCGGGCTCGTCGCCCTGACGGTGATCGCCAGCGACATCGCCAGCCTCGTCCTGATGGGCGCCGTGCTGGCCTACCTGCTCATGCCGCTCGTCGACGCGCTGGAGCGCCGCGGCGTCGAGCGCGTGCTGGGCGCGGCGCTCGTGCTCACCGGCGTGCTGGCGGCGGGCGCGCTGCTGGTCGCGCTGGCGCTCCCCGTCGTCGTCGGCCAGGTGGCCTCGCTCCAGGTGCGGTGGGACAACGGCGAGCTGCTGACGCTGGTGAGCAACGCCGAGGCCGCGCTGGCGGCCCGCCTCGGCTTCGTGGAGGCCCACGACCTGGGCCTGGTGGACTCCATCCGCGAGGCGGTCCACCCGGAGGCCGGCCCGCTCATCGGCTACGTGCCGGACGCGCTGGAGACGATCGGGAATGCCGTTGTGGTCCCGTTCGTGCTGTTCGCGCTGCTCAAGGACGGCCCCACGCTGCGCCGCCGGCTGCTCGCGTTCGTGCCCAACCGCTACTTCGAGTTCGCCATGACGGTGGTCTACAAGGCCGACGCGAGCCTGGGCGGCTACCTCCGCGGCCAGGCGCTGATCGCGCTCCTGGTGGGCGCCTCGACGGCCCTGGGCCTGGGCGTCCTGGGCGTGGACTACTACCTCGTGTTGGGCCTGGTGACCGGCCTGGCCAACTTCGTGCCCTACGTCGGGTTCGTGGTCTCGGCCGCCTTGGCCGTCCTGGTCTCGGTCGTGACCACGGGCGGGATGGACCAGGTGGCCGCCGTGGTGATCCTCTACGTCGTGCTCCAGACCGTCGAGAACGTCGTGTTCCAGCCCTGGATCACCGGCAAGAACGTGTCGATGCACCCGGTGCTGGTGCTGCTCGCGATCCTGGTCGGCGGCAAGATCGGCGGGGTCATGGGGATGGCGCTGGGCGTGCCGGCGGCGGCGGTGCTCAAGGTGCTGTTCTTGGAGACCGCCGTCGGCCTGCGCCGCTACCACCTGTGACCCCGACGCCCGGCGCCAGCGGCCCGCGGCCCAGCTCGCGCGTCTCCCCCACCGCGCGGATGCGATCTTAGGCCGATGCCCGACCGTTCCTCCCCCCCGGCCCGCTTGACCGTCCGCTTCTGGGGCGTGCGCGGCTCCATCCCCACGCCCGAGGCCGGCTTCCTGAAGGTCGGCGGCAACACGTCGTGCGTCGAGGTGGTGGCCGCCGACGGCACCACGCTGGTGCTCGACGCCGGGACCGGCGCGCGCTCGCTGGGCTACGCGCTCGCGGCGCGCGCGGCCGGCCGCGAGGGCGAGATCCACCTGGCGCTGTCCCACTTCCACTGGGACCACCTCCAGGGGCTCCCCTTTTTCGCGCCGCTCTACACGCCGAGCCAGACCGTCCGGTTCTACGCCGCCACCGACGACGAGCACATGCTGGCGCTGCTGCGCGGCCAGATGACCCACCCGTACTTCCCGGTCCCGTTCGGCGACCTCGCCGCGGCGACCCAGACGCACCAGGTCCGCGACGGCGAGCCGTTCGAGGTCGGCCCGATGACCGTGCTCCCGTTCCCGCTCCACCACCCCCAGGGCGCCCACGGCTACCGGATCGAGTGTGACGGGGCCGTCGTGGTCTACGCGACCGACTACGAGCACGGCTCGCCGGCCCACGACGAGGGGATGCGCGAGGTCTGCGCCGGCGCCGACCTGTTGATCTCGGACGCGCAGTACACGCCCGATGAGTACCCGCTGCGCGAGGGCTGGGGCCACACGACCTGGCAGCACGCCGCCGAGCTGGCGGCCGGGGTCGGCGTGGGCCACCTGCTGCTGTTCCACCACGACCCGTCGCACGACGACGCCGCCCTGGCGCGGATCTGCGCCCAGGCCCAAGCGCTCTTCCCGGCCACCGGCCTGGCGACGGAGGGCCTGGAAGTTCGGGTCTAGGTCGGGCGTCGGCCGGCCGCTAGCGCCGGCCCCTTTCCACCCCGTCCAGGCGCGACTTCATACAGGGGCTTCGTTTGTCGAGTCCGCCGCCCCCTCGTAGTTTCAGAGACCGATAGCCGTCACCGTCCGGGCCGGACACAGCCAACCGTACAATGGGTAAGAAGCGCATGACCGACAACTGGGAGCGCATGAAAGCGCAGATCCTCTCGACCTGGGACGACCTCGACGAGAGCGAGATGAAGAAGGCCCGCGGCGACCTGAGCCAGATGGTCAACCTCATCCACTCCCAGACGGGCGAGGACCGGGCGGTGATCATGCAGAAGATGTCGGCCTTCCTCTAGGCCGCGCCTCGGCCGATCTGTAGCGGCGTGCTCCCCGGGGCGCGCCGCTTCTTTGTGTCCGCCCCGCTGGCGAGGTCGCCGGCGGCGGGGTACGCGCCGCGTGCCGGCCGCCGCCGCCAGCGGGGCGGGATGGACCGGGGCCGCTCCGTAGCTTGCGGGACACCGACGCACGCCCATGTCTGAGACCGCCGCCGCCCCCGAGACCGACCGCCCCTTCCCCCTCGGGACCGACGTCCCCGACGACGGCCCGCTCCGCCAGGCCTACGAGCGCCGGGTCGCCTTCCACGAGCGCGAGCTGGCGGCGCTGGAGCAGCAGGCCGCCGAGGTCCGCCGGGGCGGAGGCGAGAAGGCCGCGGCCCGCGCCCACCAGCGCGGCAAGATGACGGCGCGCGAGCGCGTGGCGGCCCTGGTCGACGACGGCTCCGACTTCCAGGAGCTCGGCCTGTTCGCCGGGCGCGGGATGTACGAGGACGAGGGCGGGTGCCCCGCCGGCGGCACGGTCATGGGGCTGGGCCGCGTCTCGGGGCGGCTGTGCATGGTCGTGGCCAACGACGCCACCGTCAAGGCCGGCGCGTGGTTTCCGATCACGGCCAAGAAGAACCTCCGGGCCCAGGAGATCGCCCTCGAAAACCGCATCCCGATCCTGTACCTGGTGGACTCGGCCGGCGTGTTCCTGCCGATGCAGGACGAGATCTTCCCCGACCGCGACCACTTTGGCCGCATCTTCCGCAACAACGCCCGGCTGAGCGCGCTGGGCGTGCCCCAGATCGCGGCCATCATGGGCTCGTGCGTCGCCGGCGGCGCCTACCTGCCGATCATGTCCGACGAGAGCCTGATCGTCGACGGCACGGGCTCCGTGTTCCTGGCCGGCCCGTTCCTGGTCCAGGCCGCCATCGGCGAGGAGGTGGACGTGGAGACGCTGGGCGGCGCCACCACCCAGACCGACATCTCGGGCGTCTGCGACTACAAGATGCCCGACGACGCGACGTGCCTCGCCACCATCCGCGAGTTGGTGGCCGGGCTCGGGCCCCTCCCCCGCTTCGGCTTTACGCGCGACGAGGCGAGGGCGCCGGCGTTCGAGCCCGACTCGGTCCTGGGCGTCTTCCCCGAGTCGCGCCAGCAGCCGTACGACACGCGCGAGGTGCTGGCGCGGATCGTCGACGCCGAGTCGTGGACGGAGGTGAAGGCCGGCTACGGCCAGACGCTGGTGTGCGGCACGGCCCGGATCGACGGCTGGTCGGTCGGCATCGTGGCGAGCCAGCGGCAGGTCGTGCGCGCCAAGGCGCCCAAGGGCAAGGCGTCCGAGATGCAGATCGGCGGGGTGATCTACGGCGACGCGGCCGACAAGGCGGCGCGGTTCGTGATGCAGTGCAACCAGAAGCGCATCCCCCTGATCTTTTTCCAAGACGCGACCGGGTTCATGGTCGGCACGCGGGCCGAGCAGTCGGGGATCATCAAGGACGGGGCCAAGCTGGTCAACGCCGTCGCCAACTCGGTCGTCCCGACGTTCACCGTCGTGGTCGGCAACTCGTTCGGGGCGGCCAACTACGCCCTCAACGGCCGGGCCTACGACCCGCGCCTGTTCCTGGCCTGGCCGACGGCCCAGATCGCGGTCATGGGCGGCGCCCAGGCCGCCAAGACGCTGCTCTCGATCGAGGAGCGGACGTTGAACAAGCAGGGCATCGAGCTCAGCGACGAGGACCGCCAGGCGCGGCTGGACCAGATCGAGGCGCGCTACCAGGAGCAGACCTCGTCCGTCTACGCCGCCGCCCGGCTCTGGGTCGACGCCATCGTCGACCCGCGCGAGACCCGCCAGTGGCTGGCGACGGGCCTGGAGATGGCCGACCACAACCCCGAGATGGAGGTCTGGCGCTCGGGCGTGCTTCAGACGTAGGCGAGGGGAGAGTGATGAGGAATCAGGGATCGGGCGAGGAACGGCTACCCACAATGGCCAAACTGCCCGCTGATTCCTGCCTCCTGTCGCCTGATCCCCCTAGGCCACCATCGCCCGCTGGGCCGCCTCCCGGCCGCTGGCGGTGAGCGCCAGCCGGTCGCCCGAGCGGCGGACGGCCCCGCCGCGCTCGGCCGCCTTGACGGCGCGCGAGGCGAACGACCGCTCCCAGCGCAGGTGCTCCTGCAAGTGCCCCACGCGGCACTCCGTCTCGGCCTCGGGCGTGTGCTCGTGGTGCAGCAGGTGGACCAAGAGCATCCGCTCGGCGAACGCCACCCGCTGCCGGGCGCGGCGCCGGGCCTGGGCCACCAGGCCGCGGTCGGGCGCGAACGCCAGCGCGACGGTGAACACGACGCCGGCCACCACGGCCATCGCGCCGGCAATCGACACGTCCAGGCCGCGCGCCAGCCAGTAGCCCGCCACGGCCGAGACGACGCCCAGCGCGACCGAGAGCGCCAGCAGCACGGGCAGCCGGTCGGTCAGCAGCCAGGCCGCGGCCGGCGGCGCGATCATGAGCCCGACCACCAAGATCGAGCCGACGACGTCGAACGCGCCCACGGCCACGACCGACACCAGCGTCATCAGCCCGTAGTGGACCGCCGTCGGCGCCAGGCCCAGAGCCGCCGCCAGCGCGGGGTCGAACGTGCTCAGCTTGAGCTCTTTGTAGAACGCGACCACGAACGCCGCCACGGCCACCAGCACCGAGCCCATCAGCCACAGCGCCTGCGGCCCCAGGTCGCGCCCGCCGACCTCGAATCGGCGAATCCACGAGAACGCGGGGTCGCCCAGGAGCACGGCGTCGATGTCGAGGTGGACGCCCGAGGCGTAGCGCGAGATCAGCACGACGCCGATCGAGAACAGCGCGGGGAAGACGAGCGCGATGGCGGCGTCCTGCTTGACGAGTTGCGTCCGCCCCAGAGCCTCGATCAGCGCGACGGTGACGACGCCGGTGACGGCCGCCGCCACCAGCAGCAGCGGCGAGTTGAGGTTCTCGGTCTGGAAAAACGCCAGCACGATGCCCGGCAGGATCGCGTGGCTGATCGCGTCGGACAGGAGCGCCGTCTTGCGGAGGACCAGGAACGCGCCCACCAGCGCGCACGCGGCGGCCGTGACGGCGGCGATGACCTGGATTTCGAGTTGCGGGGTCACGTCGTGGTGCGCGGTGCGTGGTGCGTGGGGGCCGACCGTCTCGCTGCGTGCTCGACGAACCTCAGGAGCGACTGGCGGTTTGTGTCGAGAAGCGCCGAAGGGATCCGGCGGACGAGGGACTCATGCATCGCGCCCCTCCCCTCGGTCCCTGGCCAGCCGCTGGGCCTCCGCCAGCCCGCGGCCGGTGAGCGCCCACGCGTCGTCCCGGGCCTCGACGAGCCCCTGCTGGCGGAGCGCGTCCAACGTGGGCTCGACGGCGTCGGGGCTGTGCGTCATCGTGCGGAGCGTGGCCGCGGGGTGCGGGTAGTGCGGGTCGGCGTGGCCGAGGGCGAGCGTGTAGAGGTCCTCCAGCGTCCCGGCGACGCGCAACACCTGGCGGTTGCGGCGGCCCCGCAGCCAGGCCGAGACCAACCCACGCCGGGGCGCAAACGCCAGGCTGACGACGACGACGGCCGTGGCGCACAGCACGATGGTCGGGCCGGTCGGCAGGCGCGCCGTGGTCGCGCTCAGGATGGCGCCCGAGGCCCCGCTCAGCGCGCCGAAGGCGCCCGCCCCAGCCACGACGCCAATCAACCGGTCCGTCCACTGGCGGGCCGCGGCGGCGGGCGCGACGATCAGCGCGCTCATGAGCACCACGCCGACGGTTTGCAGGCCGATCACGATGGCGACCACCAGGAGCGTCGTCAGGCCGATGTCGAGGGCGCGGACGGGGAAGCCCTGGACGGCCGCGAAGTCGGCGTCGAACAGGAGCAGCTTGAACTCTTTCCAGAACACGCCCATCAGCACGAGCGCCAGGGCGCCGATGCCGGCCATCGTGGCCACGTCCCGGCCGACGAGCGCGGCGGCCTGGCCGAACAGGAACGTGTCGAGCCCGGCCTGGCTGGCCTGCGGCCGGGCTTGCAGGTACGTCAGCAGCACCATCCCCAGGCCAAAAAACACCGAGAGCACGATGCCCAGCGCGGCGTCGTACGGCACGCGGCTCGTGCGCGTGATGCCCATGACGCACAGCGTGCCCACCCAGCCCGCCAGCCCGGCGCCGATCACCAGCACGAGTGGCGCCTTGCTGGCCGTCAGCAGGAACGCCAGCGCTACGCCGGGCAAGGCGGCGTGGCTGATGGCGTCGCCCAAGAGCGACTGGCCGCGGAGCACGGCGAACGCGCCGAGCGCCCCGGACGAGAGCCCGAGCACGGCCGCGCCCAAGGCGACCGTCCGCAGCGTGTAGTCGAACTCGATCACAGCCTGGAGGGATTCGGGGCGGGGGACCCGGGATGCGGAGGCGTGCCGTCGCCCCGCTGGCGCTCGCCGTCCGCCAGCGGGGCGGGAGTTCCTGGCTCCTGGCCCCTGCCCCCTGACTCCTCGGACCTGGCCTGGAACGGGACGCGGCCGCCGTAGGCCATGCGCAGGTTGGCGTCGGTAAAGACCTCGGCCACCGGGCCGGCGGCGATGCGGCGGACGTTGAGGAGGAGCACCCAGTCAAAGTACTCGGGCACCGTCTGGAGGTCGTGGTGGACCACCAGGACCGTCTTGCCCTCTTCCCGGAGGCGCTGGAGCAGCGCGACGATGGTCCGCTCCGTCGTCGCGTCGACGCCCTGGAACGGCTCGTCCATCAGGTACACGCGGGCGTCCTGGACCAGCGCGCGCGCCAAGAACACGCGCTGCTGCTGGCCGCCCGAGAGTTGGGCGATCTGGCGGTCGGCAAAGTCGGCCATGCCGACCTGCTCCAGCGCCGCCCGGGCGTCGGCCTTCTCCCGCGCCCCGGGCCGCTTGATCCACCCCAGCCGGCCATACGTCCCCATCAGCACCACGTCGAGCACCGACGTCGGGAAGTCCCAGTCGACCGAGCCGCGCTGGGGCACGTAGGCGACCGCGCGGCGCGTCGCCGCCAGCGGCTGGCCGAGCACCTCGACGCGGCCGGCGGCCGTGGGCAGCAGCCCCAGGATGGCCTTGACGAGCGTGGTCTTGCCGGCCCCGTTCGGCCCGACGATGGCCATGAGCACGCCCTCGGGCACGACCAGGTCGATGTCCCACAGGACCGGCTCGTCGCGGTAGGCCACGGTGAGGTCGGCGACGTCGATGGCCGGGGAGTTGGGCGCGTGGTGCGTGGTGCGTGGGCCTCGGCCCGCACCGCTGGCGCTAGTCGTGGGCGTCATCGTCACTGTCGAGGGTGTAGGGAACGGACGGCTCGCGGAGGTGGACATCTCGCTCGTTCCTGGACGTCACCGTCAGCAGACGAACGATGGACGTGAGCACGCGGATCTGAGACTCGGCCCGCTCGGCACCGACAACACGGCGACCTTCGAGGGACCAATCACGAGCCTCACGCGCAGGCCCGAGTGCATACTCTAAAAAACGCGCGCGGTCGCGCCCGCCGTCTCTGGAGTATCCCTCGGCAATGTTGGCGCTGATCGATCCGAGAGAGCGGTTGAGTTGATCGGCGAGGCTCCGCGTGCGAACGTCCTCTCCCAGGGCCGCCACGTCATTCCACGCGGTGTCGCAAACGTAGAGGCCGAGCCGGTAGGCTTCCATTCGCCACATCGCGCCATCACGCACGTCCTTGGGGACCGAGCCGGACCAAGCGCGCACGGAGGCCGCCGGTTGAGAGTCACGCATCACGAACCACGCGCCTGATCCCCAGCCAACCCCGAAACAATGGTCGAGACGTTGTGCCGAATCATCCCCTCGTACGTCCCCTCGGGCGTGCCGGCGTCGCCGAGGGCGTCCGAGAACAGGCTGCCCCCGATGCGGACGTCGAAGCCGCGCGCCTGGACGGCCTGGAGCACGGCCTCGATGCTGCGCTGGGAGACCGAGGTCTCGACGAACATGGCCGGGATGCGGCGCTCGGCCACGAACACGGCCAGGTCGCGGACGTCGGCCGTGCCCGCCTCGGTCGCCGTCGAGATGCCCTGCAGGCCCTTGACCTCGAAGCCGTAGGCCCGGCCAAAGTAGTTGAACGCGTCGTGGGCCGTCACCAGCACGCGCCGGTCCGCCGGCACGCGCTCGACCTGCTGCCGGACCCAGCCGTCGAGGCTGTCCAGCCGCGCCTGGTAGGCCTGGGCGTTGGCGGCGTAGGCCTCGGCGTGCGTCGGGTCGAGGGCGGCGAGCACGTCGGCGACGGACCCGGCGACCTGGCGCCAGAGTGCCACGTCCATCCAGACGTGGGGGTCCGGGTTGCCCTTGAACTCGGCCGGCGCCAGCAGGAGGTCCGGGCCGATGATCTCGGCGACCGGCTCGGCGACGATGCCTCGGCCCTCGACCTGCTCCAGCACCTCGCCCATCTTGCCCTCCAGCTCCAGGCCGTTGTAGAGCACGACGTCGGCGCCGACCAGCCGGGCCACGTCGCTCTCGCGCGGCCGGTACAGGTGCGGGTCGATGCCCGGCCCCATGAGCCCGTCCACGTCGACGCGGTCGCCGCCGACCTCGCGCGCCAGGTCGGCGAGCATGCTCGTGGTGGCCACCACCCGGACCTCGCGGTCGGCCAGGTCGCCCGTGGCGGCGCCGCCGGCCGGGCCGCAGGCGGAGAGGGCGACCACCGCGGCCAGCGTCAGCGCCAGCCGCTGGCGGAGCCCGTGGGCGGTCGGCGGTCGGCGGTCGGGTGTCCAGGCGTTCATTCGATGTCGTCGAGGAAAAGGGAGGGGGTGGACTCGGGGTCGAGCCCGACGGTCTCGCCGGCCCGGTCGCCCGAGAGCAGCTCCACCAGGACCGACCCGCCGGCCGTGACGGCCGCCAGCCGGAAGCGGACGCCCGGGAACAGGCCCGCCGCGCCGACGGCGCGGAGCAGCGCCGGGTCGTGGTCGCTCACGCGCGCGACCGTCGCCTGCTGGCCCGGCTCCAGCCGGGCCAGCGGCACCAGCTCGCGCTCGGACAGGACCAGGTCAGGCGTGGGGATCGGGGAGCCGTGCGGGTCGTGCGTCGGGTGCCCGAGGGCGGCGTCCATCCGCGCCTCCAGGTCCTCGCTCAGGACGTGCTCCCAGGCCTCCGCCTCGTCGTGCAGGCGGTCCCACGGCACGCCGAGCGCCTGGTGGAGGTAGGTCTCGACCAGCCGGTGGTGGCGGATCGTCTCGACCGCGACCCGCCGGCCGGCCTCGGTCAGCCGGGCGCCCTGGTACTTCTCGTGGTCCACGAGCCCGGACGCCGCCAGCTTTTTGAGCATCCCCGTCACCGAGGCCGGCGCCACGTCCAGCCGCTCCGCCAGCGCAGACGTCGTGGCCGCCTCGCCCGTCCGGCCGAGGGCGTAGATCGACTTGAGGTAATCCTCGACGGCGGGGGTGTGGGACATGGCTGGTAGCGGAGCGAAGCCGCTGTCTGGTCGGGGTCCAAGTTTAGGCTCGGCGAAACCGTTTTGCATTTAGGCTTGGCGAAATAATTCCTCTTTAGCCGGTCTAGTCCTGCCCCGAGGTCTCCACGTGCCCGCTGTCATCCGCGCGGCTGGCGGAGGTCGCCGGCCAACCCGAGGCCGGTGCTCGTCCGGGCTCAACCGACACGGCGCGCTCAGCCCCCAGTTGGAACACGGAGCGCTGGCAGGCTCTGGGGTCCGCGTCGGCGCCTCGGCTCGTTTGCCTCCTCTGCGACGACAGCGACCGCCAGCGTGCGGCCTACTCAGACTCGGGCGGGAGGGCCACGGCGCCCGCGCCGTCTGGAGCGTCAGGCCCCAGCTCCAAGGCCGTACCGGACGGCAGCCCGTCCACGTCCAGGACCTCCAGCGACGTGCTGTCGAGCGTGAGGCGCACGGGCGTCCCCCCGGCGATGCCGTCGAGCAGGGCCGGCGTGGCGAGCCGGAAGGCCATCCGCATGGCCGGCATCCGGCCGGGGATGGCCTCGTGGTTGACCAGCATCGCTTGGCCGTCGTACATCGACTCGACGAACACGCCGCGGACCTCGACCGTCGCGGGCTCCTCCGCCGGTGCGTCGGCGCAGGCGCCGAGGGCCAGGGCGCAAACGACGACGTGAGCCGACAGGGTGAGAAGCGGGCGCATCGGGTTTGGATGGGTGGGGCGGACGGATGCGCGACGGGCGCGCCCGCCGGCGGCGCGGGGCCGGGGCGGCGCTACTCTTCAGGCTCGACGAAATATGGGCCCTGGTCGTTGGCCACGAACTCGAACGTGTAGAACCCGCCCCGAGACGAGCCCGTGATCTCGGACGGCGGCGGCCCGCCTTGGTAGTAGCTCAGAAACCGGACCTTGGCGTAGCCCGAGTTGTCCCCCAGCCACACGAGGAGCGTCTGATCCGGGATGGGTTGGATGATTCCGTCGGGATCGCCCGGCGCCGAGGAGACGAACCAGCCGTTGCCGGATCCGGGGCAGACCGCGCGCCGAACATTCGTCACGAGGCCCGCGGGCGTTACGGCGTCTGGGCACGCCGACTCGCCGTCGCGGCGGTAGGCGAACGCGTCGCCGCGCGCGTCCTCGACGGCCTGGAACGCCGTGTCCACGACGACCCCGACGGCGGCGCCCGGCCCGCTGGTGCCGCCGTTGAGGATGACCTCGGTGCCGCGGAACCCGACGTCCCACCACGTCGACGCGCGCTGGGCGCTGTCGGCGCCGACCACGACCGAGTCGCTCCGCAACGAGTAGAGCGTGAACTGCCCGGTTCCGTCCAGGCCGGCGGGCACGTCGGTCGCAACGCGGACTCTGAGATCGGGCTCCTCGTCGGAGCTGGAGTCGCAGGCCACGAGCGTGGCCGCGAGCAGGGCGACGGCGAGGAGGCGCTTCATGGCGGAGAGGAGGGCGGCGGGCAAGATCGCGCGGCCGACGGCCTCCGCCAGCCGGGCGTGAGCTAGCGGGTGCGGAAGAGGCGGTCGGCGTCGGTGGGCGTCTCGACCCAGTCGGCCACGAACACGTTGGTGTCGCGCGTGGGCACGCCGTCGGCCTGGCGGTTGCTGGCGAACACCAGGCGGGTGCCGTCGGGCGAGAACATGGGGAACGCGTCGAAGGTGCCGCTGAACGTCACGCGCTCCAGCTCGCCGCCGTCGAGGTCCACTAGGAACAGGTCGAACTCGCGGCCGCCCTCGGCCAGGGTGTGGTGGTTGGTCGCGAACAGGATCTTGCGGCCGGACGGGTGGAAAAACGGCGCCCAGTTGGCCCCCGGCAGCGTGGTGACGCGGCGCTTGTTCTGGCCGTCGGCGTCGGCGACGTAGAGGTCGAGCTCGCCCGGCTGGACGGCGTCCTGGGCCAGAAGCTGGCGGTACTCGTCGGCCTCGGCGCCGGTCGGGCGCGAGGCGCGCCAGACGATCTGGGAGCCGTCGGGCGAGAAGAAGGCGCCGCCATCGTAGCCCAGCTCGTCGGTGAGCTGGAGCAGGTCGCCGGTGGCCACCTCGTAGCGCCACAGCTCCAGGTCGCCGCTCCGCGTCGAGGTAAAGATCACGAACCGGCCGTCGGGGCTGACGGTCGGCTCGGCGTCGTAGCCCTCGCCGCCGATGAGGAGCTCGGGGTTGGAGCCGTCGGCGTCGGCGGCGTAGATGTCGAAGGTGCCGAACACGTCCCAGACGTAGCGGCCCGTCCGGCTGGCGGCCGTCACGGGGCAGGCCGGGGCCGCCGCGTGCGTGGACGAGTAGACGATGCGGTCGTCGCTCAGGAAGTAGCCGCACGTGGTCCGGCCCTGGCCGGTCGAGACCAGCTCGGCGCCGTCGCCCGTCTCGCCGGCGCCGCGCGCGGCCGACATCACGAACTGCTGGTCGCAGCCCTGGTCGTTGATGGCGCCCCAGTCGCTCTGGAAGATCAGCTCCTGGCCGTCGGGGCTCCAGTAGGCCTCGGCGTTGTTGCCGCCGAACGTGAGCTGGCGGACGTTGCGGAGGTGGACCTCGCCCGGGAACCGCAGCCCGTCGGCCGTCGGGTCGTAGTCGGCCACCAGCGGGGCCGGGCGGCCGGTGATGGGCTGGTCGGCCGTGGCCGCCTCGACGGCCTCCTCCACCTGGATGGACCGGGCGGCCTCGAGCCGTTGGCACCCGGGCAGCGTGAGCGCGACGAGGAGGAGGGCGGAGAGCGAGCGCATGCGACCGGTAGCTGGCTGGGGCACCGGGCCAACCGCAGGCCGGGGCGGGAGTTGCCGCCAGCGGTTTCATTTCCAGTTTATTCGTTCTCCCCGGCGCGACCACGACCTCCGCCAGCGGGCGGCGCGCGTCGGCGGGTCGGGTCGCTCGCGGAGAGCGACCGCCAGCGGGGCGGCGAACACCGCCGGGGGGCCGTGGTTGACGGGGGCCCCGTCCCCCCACCCCATGTTCGAAGTCGTCCCGTTGGGCGTTGGCTCTGCCCTGCCCACCCAGACCCGCCACCTGGCCGGCACCGTCGTCCGCCGCGAGGGCCGGAGCGTGCTGTTCGACTGCGGCGAGGGCAGCCAGCTCCAGATGGTGCGCGGCGGGCTCACGCGCGGCCCGCTCGACGCCGTGTTCGTGACCCACCTCCACGGCGACCACCTCTACGGCCTGCCCGGACTGGTGACCACGCTGGCGATGCTGGAGCGCGAGGACCCGCTCACCATCGTCGGGCCGGAGGGCATCCAGGCGATGATGCGCGCCATGCCGGGGATCAAGAGCGACGGGTCGCTGCCGATCCGCTACGTCGAGTTGGCGGAGGGGTTTGGCCACCAGGTCGTGTACCGAGGGCACGGCGTCACCGTCGAGGCACGGCCCCTAGAGCACCGCGTGTTCTGCGCCGGCTACCGCTACCAGGAGGACACGCGGCCGGGCTCGCTCGACGGCCCAGGCGCGCGGGCGGCCGGGATCACCGAGGGCGACCAGTTCGAGGCCCTAAAGGCGGGCCGCGACGTGACGCTGGCCGACGGGGCGACCGTCCGCTCCGCCGACCTGCTCGGCCCGCCGCGCCCCGGCGCCGGCTTCGCCTACGTCCTGGACACCATGCCCTGCGACGGCGGCCGCCAGCTGGCGGCGGGCGCGGACCTGCTGATGCACGAGGCCACGTTCACCGACGCCGAGGCCGAGCGGGCCCGCGAAGTCGGCCACTCGACCGCGCGCCAGGCCGCCCAGGTCGCCCGCGACGCCGAGGCCCGGCGGCTGCTGATCACCCACTTTTCGGCGCGCTACAACGACCCGGCGCCGCTGGTGGCCGAGGCGCGCGAGGTGTTCCCCGAGACGGAGGCGGCCGTCGAGCTGGAGCGGTACGCCGTCAAGCGGTAGCCCAGAGCCCCCCCGCGACTTCGCCAGCGCCCAGGCGACGGACGTCTCGAAGTCGCCCCGGCGCTCGGCAGCGGTGGGAGACGCCGTCAGGCACGGGTCCGACCCCGCCGGCCAGCGCCGTCCCCCTGGGGCGGCAGACGTCGCCCGGGGCGCCCGCGCGCTCCTCGCCGAGCAGCGCGTACCCGACGTCGTCCAGACTCCCCACGCGCCTTGCCCGCCAATGTGAGGCACTGGCGGAGACCGACCGCCAGCGGGCCGGGCCGGAACCGCGCCCGCCGGGCCGGGGTCGCTGGGCCGTGGCTGACGACACCCCTCTCAAGCGCCCGCCGCGCAAGCTGGCCCGCCGCCTCGGGGCGCTCTTGTGGCCCTACCGCTGGCTCGTCGTCGGCGCGCTGGCGCTCACGTTCACCGTCGCGTTCCTCGGCCCGCTGCGGCCCCGGCTGGTCCAGATCGCCGTCGACGAGCACATCGTCGCCGGCGACGTGCCCGGCCTGCTGCGGATCGTGGGGCTGCTGGCGCTGGTGCTCCTGGGCGAGGGGATCGCCTACTTCGGGCTGGGCTACCTGACCCAGTGGATCGGGCAGCACGCGCTCTACGACCTGCGCACGCGCGTCTTTCGCTTTGTCGAGCGCCAGCGGCTGGCGTTCTTCGACAAGACGCCCCTGGGCACGCTCATCACGCGCGCCACCAGCGACATCGAGGCCCTGGCGGACCTGCTCTCGGCCGGCGCGGTGACCATGCTGGGCGACCTCGCCCGGCTGGTGTTCATCGGCTACTTTATGCTGTCGCTGGACCTGGAGCTGGGGCTGGTGGCCATGCTGGCGCTGCCGCCCATGATCCTGGCGACCGAGGCCTTCCGCCGCCGGATGCGGACGGCCTACCGCGAGACGCGCAAGCAGGTCGGCCGCCTCAACGCGTTCATGCAGGAGCACGTGACGGGCATGTCGGTGGTCCAGATCTTCGGCCGCGAGGCCGAGGAGCAGCGCCGCTTCCAGGCCGTCAACGCCGCCCACCGCGACGCCCACGTCCAGACGGTCCACTACTACGCGCTGTTCTACCCCGTCGTGGACATCATCGCGTCGGCCGCGCTGGCGCTCGTGATCTGGTTCGGCGGGACCGAGGCCATGCGCGAGGCCGTGACGGTCGGCACGCTGATCGCCTTCGTCCAGTACGTGCGGATGTTCTTCGAGCCGGTCCGCAACCTGTCCGACCAGCTCAACTCCATCCAGGCCGCCTTTGCCGCCTCGGAGCGCGTGTTCGACTTGTTGGACGACGATCAGTCGCTACCCGAGCCCGCCGAGCCCAAGCACCTGGCCGGCCGAGCGGCCGGGCGCATCGCCTTCGAGAACGTGTGGTTCGCGTACGAGCGCCTGCCCGAGGTCGGCGGAGACGGCGCGCCCGCTGGCGGCGACCGCCAGCCGGACTGGAACTGGGTGCTCCGCGACGTCTCGTTCACGGCTGAGCCCGGCGAGACGCTGGCCTTGGTCGGCGCGACCGGGAGCGGCAAGAGCACCATCCTGTCGCTGCTGCTCCGGTTCTACGAGCCCCAGCGCGGCCGCGTCACCATCGACGGCGTCGACGTCCAGGACCTGCCGCTCGACGAGCTCCGCCGCCAGGTGGGCCTGGTGCTCCAGGACGTCTTCCTGTTCTCGGGGTCCATCGCCGAGAACGTGACGCTGGGAGCCGACCTCCCGCCGGAGCGCATCGCCGAAGCCGCCCGACTGGTCGGCGCCGACCGGTTTATCGACGCGCTCCCCGACGGCTACGCGAGCGACGTGGGCGAGCGCGGCGCGACGCTGTCGCTAGGCCAGCGCCAGCTGCTCTCGTTCGTCCGGACGCTGCTCTACGACCCGGCCGTGCTGGTCTTGGACGAGGCCACCTCGTCGGTCGACACCGAGACCGAGGAGATGGTCCAGCAGGCCGTGGACCGACTGATGGAGGGGCGGACGGCGCTGGTGGTGGCCCACCGCCTGTCCACCGTCCAGCACGCCGACCAGATCCTGGTGCTCCACAAGGGCGTGGTGCGCGAGCGCGGAAGCCACCAGTCGCTGCTGGCCGCCGACGGCCTCTACCGCCGCCTCTACGAGCTCCAGTACGCCGACCAAGAGCGGGCCGCCGCCTGAGCCCGCCCGCTGGCGGTTCGAGAGCGCGAGGTCTGCGTCCGGTCCCATTCGGGTTGGCCTAGGGAACAGGCGGCAAGATGGCGCCAGAGTAGAGGTTCAGAGTCACGCCGTAGGGGCGTATTGCAATACGCCCCTACCGAGCAGCTTCAAATCGCAGAGCAGACGCCGCCCCGCTCACCATCCTCTACCCTCCGGTCCCGTCCGTACTGCGGCGCTCGGCCGGGACCACCGCCAGGCCCCACGCGACGCCCGCGGCCATCTCCAGCAGCGCCAGCCCCGCGATCACCGGCACCAGCCCGACGCCCGCCTCCAGCAGCCCGCCGGCGGCGAAGATGGACGCGCTCTGGACCAACGTCGCCAGCAGCCAGTCGGTCGAGATCACGCGGCCCCGGAAGTCGTCCTCGGTGCGCTCCTGGAGCAGCGTGGTCGAGAGCACCCAGTTGGCGCCGCTCGCCGCGTGCGCGAACACCACCAGCCCGGCCACGACCCACCGGGCGTCCGCCGCGAGCGCGATGCCGAGGTAGCCCAGGCCGCTCGCGACGACGCACGCTGCCAGCACCGTCGGCCAGCGGCGGGCGTCGCGGAACAGGGACCGCGCGAGGACCGGCCCGAGGCCCGTCCCCAGCCCGCGCGCGGCGAACAGCAGCCCGATGCCCGTCGTGCCGGCCGAGGGGAACAGGCCGTCGCCCAGGAGCGCCAGCGCGAACATCAGCCCGCCGCCGCCGACGCCCCACGTGGCCTTGACGAGGGCGATCCGGCCCACGGCCGGCCGCTGGCGGAGGTAGCGCCAGCCGTCGGCGACCTGGCGCAGGCCCGACCGCACCACGCCGCCCAGCTCGCGCGCCACGGTGCGCGGCGGCACGCGCAAGAACAGCAGGAAGCCGGCGCTGACCAGGTACGTCCCGGCGTCGAGCCAGAACACGACGTCGGTGCCGAAGGCGTCCACGACCGGCCCGCCCGCCGCCGCGCCGACGGCCAGCATGATCGACCACGTGGCCGAGAGCAGCGCGTTGGCCGTCAGCAGCTCGTTCGGCCGGGTGATGAGCGGCAGGACCGCGTTCTTGGCCGGCGTAAACGTCGCGCTCACCGCGATCTGGGCCGCCGCCAGCGTGTAGAGCAGCCACAGGTCGCCCGCGTCGCGGACGAGCAGGAACCCGAGCACGATGACGGCGCGCACCAGGTCGGCGCCGATCATCAGGCGGCGGCGGTCCAGGCGGTCGGCCAGGACGCCCGCGATGGGCGAGGCCAGCGCCAGCGGCAAGAGCTTGGTCAGGAACACGCCCCCGAGCGCCGTCTCCGAGCCCGTCAGGTCGAGCACCAACCGGTAGAGCGCCAGCGTGTTGAACCAGTCGCCGAACAGCGACACGATGGTCCCACCCCACAGCAGGCGGACGTCGCGGTTGGACCGCAGCAGCGTCCCGAAGCCGACGCTCGGGGACGCGGCGCTCGTCGGGCGGGCGGAGGGCGTGGGCATCGCGCCCGCTCACGACGACCGACTCGCGCGGTTCGGCTCGGACGACGTCTCCTCCGACCTTACACGCGCCCCGCTAGCGGGCGCCGCAGCGAGGCGAGAGCAGCGCCTAGCCCACGGGAAGCCTCGCCTTGGCCGGCAGCCGCGCCGGAACGGCGGCTGGCCGGACGGCGCGGGCGACCGGCACCGAGAGCTCCTCGTCTTCGGGTCGCCAGGTGTGGAGCAGGTCCAGGACGGGATCGCGCTCGCCGTGCTCCATCAGCCGCATTCGCAGCTGGCTGGCGCCGCGGTGGCCCTTGAAGTAGCCGCCGTACATCCTCCGCATCTCCAGCACGCCCTTGCGCTCGCCCAGCCAGGCGCACTTTAGCGTCAGGTGCTCGGCCACGACCGACACGCGCTCGTCCCACGACGGCGGGTCGGGCGTCTCGCCGGTCTCCAAGAGCGCGCGCGCGTCGCGGAAGATCCACGGGTTGCCGATGGCACCGCGCCCGATCATCACGGCGTCGACGGGCGTCTCCTCGAACATGGCGCGGACGCGTTCCGGCGTCGTCGCGTCGCCGTTGCCGATGAATGGGATGTCGTGCAGGGCGGCGCGGATGCGGGCAAACCACTCCCACCGCGCCGTGCCCCGGTACATCTGGGCGCGCGTGCGGGCGTGGACCGCCAGCGCGGCGATGCCGGTGGCCTCCAGCATCCGCGCGACGTCCTCGATCTGGATCGACTCGTCGTTCCAGCCCAGCCGCGTCTTGACCGTCACTGGCCGCGTCGCCGTGTCCACGACGGCCCCGGTGATGGCCTCCATCTTGGCCAGGTTGCGCAGGATGCCCGCGCCGCCGTCTTTGCAGACGACCTTTTTGACAGGACACCCAAAGTTGATGTCCACCAGGTCCGGCTCCTGGGCGTCGGCGATGCGGGCCGCCTCCCGGACCTGGTCGAGGTCGCCGCCGAAGATCTGGATGCCGACGGGCCGCTCCTCGGGGTAGAACTCCAGCTTTTGCACCGATCCCTCGGCGCCGTAGGTCAGGCCGCCGGCCGAGATGAACTCGGTGTACACCAGGTCGGCGCCGTACCGCTTGCAGATCAGGCGGAAGGGCGGGTCGGAGACGTCCTCCATCGGGGCGAGGAGGAGCGGGCGGGGGCCGAGGTCGAGGCTGCCGATGCGCATACCCCAACCTACCGCGCCGCTGGCGGCCAGGTCCGTGAGAGGTCGGAGAGTTCCGCGGTCAGCAGAAGACGCGAGCCGCTGGCGGGACGCACCGCCAGCCGGACGCACCGAAAGCTCCTCGCTCTCTCCGACCGCCCCGCCTGCGTGCGCAGGGCTGTTAGGTTCTCCGGCGCCGTGCCGATCCCAGTCACCTCCACGAGTCTTACGACCAGACCACCACCCGCGTCGCCGTCGACTTTGTCCTCGATCTCCTGAACGCGAGGCAACTAGGACGCGCTCTATGCCAGAGGCCCTCACCATCGTGTTCGACGCAGCGGAGGTCTAGTGAGAGCATAGCCATCATGGGAGGCAGAAAACCCAAGTGACTTTCGATCAAGTCATCAATACAATAATCACAGCGGCGGCTCAACCGAAGCCGGACCGCCCCTGCGGGAGGCTCCGAAATCAATTATACTTGGTCGCCGAAGTTGCACGAGGGCGCGTTGGGGTGCAAATCGCAGTAGCCACCACTTCCGGGGCATCCCTCTCTCCCAGGGTACACATCGCATTGGCACTGATTCGAGTACGGGTTCTGCGAGCAGTCTGTCTCGCAGGGGTTGTAGTCGCAGTACGTATCGTCGATTGGCAGTGGCTCGCCGGGCTCCTGCGAGCACTTACCTGTGCAGGATGCTGTATCGAACGGGCCGCACCCAGTCGGAGTCGAATCGCAACCACCGTTCGAGTAGCAGCCCGCTCCGGGTCCGAAGTACGTCTCGCAATAGTTGCCGTCTTGGTTATTGCAGTTGCAGATCTGCTGGGGTGTCGAGTTGTGGGTTGTTGTCAAGCTACTTTGGGAAACTCCGTTCAGGCCTTGGGCAGCCCCCCCCAACACGTCGGGTTGGAACGGGTATCCGACATCAAACAAGACCCGACGCGAGGTCTCACGGCCGAGGAGGACTTGGAGCGCCTCTAAGTCGACGGCCTCGACAAGCTCGCTTGAGCCAGGCTCGAACATGGTGGGTCGGAGCGCATTGCGGAGGTCGGCGAGGGCGGCGCGCTGAGGTTGTGTCATCTCGCTTCCCTCGCGGATGTAGTAGTCGAGTTGGGCGATCCAAATTGCCATGCGCCCAGGAGCGGTAAGCCGGTCCATGACTTGGGTTCGGTACTCTGGCGGGAGCGTAGACAGAGCTGTCCATGAAGTCGGGAGGGTGTCGCCCTTAGCCTCGGCCCACGCCTTGGCGGCGTCGCAGCCGCGCTTGAGGTCGGTTTGAAAGCTAGCGAGGGAGGGAACAGCAGGGGCCGAGTTGGAGACGTCACAGCCATTGAGGGCGAGGCTGACCGCCAAGGCAAGACAGACGAAGACTCGTGACATGGTATAGGAGAGCAGTAAGAGGGACCGCGGCGGTGGGGAGAAGCTGCATTATATTAAAATTCTTGATGCGTTCCAATAAAATTGTGGCTTAGCGCCCCGAGGCCTGCGCGGGGACGTGCAGCAAGGCAGGGCGCAACCCGTGGGGCGGATGTGCCGTAGAGCCGCCCGATCTCTCCCGAACCCCATGTCGCTCGTCCTCGCCGCGTCGCTGGCCGGCCTCGCCAAGACGCTCCTGCTCACGCTGATCGCCGTCCTCAACGTCGTGCTGGCGCTGCTGGCGTCGCTGGCGACCTGGAAGACCTACCTCGCCATCGGCGCCAAGGTGGGGCTGATCGCCCTGTTCTGCATTCCCATCGTGGGCGTGCTGCTGTTTCTGGTGTGGGGCCAGCGCGTCGTGCGCGGCAACCAGCGCTAGCCGGACGGCGCAGCCAACCAGCGCTAGCCGGACGGCGCAGCCAACCAGCGCTAGCTGGACGGCGCAGCCAACCAGCGCTCGCCGCGACCGCCAGCGGGGCGCGGGATCGTACCGTCCGCCGGCGGGTTCAGCCCTTCCCTTCTCCTCTCTCCGACTATGTCTCGTCTACACCTCCTCCCCGCCCTCCTCCTCACCGCGCTGGCGGTTACGCTGAGCGGCTGCGTCGGCGGCAACGTCGGCGACCTGCTGGGCAGCGCCGGCGGCGGCGTCTGCGGCCTGCTCATCCTGATCGCCGACATCTGGGCGTTCGTCAAGATCGCCAACAGCGCCGCCGACACCGGCTCGAAGCTGCTCTGGGCCGCGCTGGTGTTCTTCTTCCCTGTCGGCGGCCTGCTGATCTGGTACTTTTTCGGCCCGAAGGGCTAGGCGACCACGACGCGCGTGCCGCGGCGGTCGTAGGCGTCGCGGAGCGCCTCGGCCGCCGCGTCGCGGATGTCGGCCGGCTCACCGTCGGCCGGCGCCACGGCGCCGATGAACAGCGGCGGCTCGCCGGCCGCCAGCGCGTCGCACCAGGCCGCGGTCCCCTCGGGGTCGCGGTCGATGAACGCGCCGAACAAGAGGTCCCCGAACGGCTCGACCCGCCGCACGCCCTCCGTCTCCTCCAGGCGTCGCCGGAGCGCGGACTCGGCGACGGCGACGGCCTGGGGCGTGTCCTGGGTCAGCCGGCCCTCGGCGTCGGCGAGCGTGACCAGGGCGAAGGCGAGCGGGCGGCCCTCGGCGTGGGCGTCCTCCTGCTCGTTCGCGATCAGCACCGAGCGGGGCACGTGGGCCTCGCCCGGCTGGCGGCCCGTGTCGGCGGGCTCGGGCGCGGGCCGGTCGGGCGCCCCCGGGTCGGGCTTGAGCAGGGACGCCGACGCCCCGGGCGTCAGGTCGGCGAGCAGGTCGAGGTAGCGGTCGGCGGCGGGGCCGTCGCTGCCGTCGCCGCCGACCAGCACCACGAGCGGCCCGACGGGCACGGCCCGCGCCGGCCCGCCCACCATCGACGCCAGCGGGCCGAGCGCCTGGGCGCCCAGGTCGCGGGGCCCGTCGAGGTCCAGGTCGTCGGCGCGCACGGGCGCCAGCGGGCCGCCGTCGGTCCGGGCCACCACGGCGTACTCGCCCCCGTCGCGGCGCACGACGGCGACGTGGCCCCGGCTGTGGGCGCTCAGCGAGCCCAGCAGCAGCGGCACCGCGCGCCCGTTCCAGGGCGCGTCGTGGCCCAGCCGCACGCCGCCCGGGCGGGGCTCGATGTCGAGGGGCTCGGCGTCTTTCGCCGGCGGCATCAGCACCGACGACCGGTGCGACGTGGGCGTGGGCCGGAGCGCCGGCGGCGCGGCCCGCTCGCTGACGGGCCGGGCCCCGGCGGGCCGGGCCTCGGAGAGGCCGAGCGACGCGAGGTCGTCCGTGGGGTCGGTCGGCCGCAGCGGGGGCGCGTCGGGCCGGGCCGGCAGCCCACGGAGGCGCCGCGCCGCGACGGCCCCGGCGACGGCCAGGACCACGAGCAGAAGAAACCAGCCGACGATGGACACAGCGCGCGCGCGGCGGACCGCGGGATGGGAGGGTGAGCCGGATCGTAAGGTATCCGTCCCGCAGGCGCTCCACAACCTCCGCGTGCGCCACCGCGCGCAAACGCCGCTCGCCCCCCGCTCCCCCTCCCCTTTTTGCTGCCCCCGTGGACACGTACTACAAGCCCGAGCACCTCCCCCGTTTTCCCGAGATCGCCGAGGGCTCCGGGCCCCTCGCCGACGCGTTCTTCAGCTACTACGGCAAGGTGTTCGAGGACGGGGCGCTGACGGCGCGCGAGAAGGCCTTGATCGCGCTCGCCGTCGCCCACACGGTCCAGTGCCCGTACTGCATCGACGCGTACACGCAGGAGTCGCTGGCCAAGGGGTCGGACCTGGAGCAAATGACCGAGGCCGTCCACGTGGCCACGGCGATCCGGGGCGGCGCCTCGCTCGTCCACGGCCTCCAGATGCTCGACGGCGTCAAGGCGCAGACGATGTAGCGGGCCCGGCGGGCCGCCCGCTCTGCGCCGGGCGGCCCGTGTCAGACAACCGCGCACATCGCCGCTGACCTCGACCGCCAGCGGCCGGCGCCCGTTGGCCCCCGACCTTCCCCCCGCCTCATGTCCAGCTCTCCCGGCACGCCCGGCCCCGCGACAGCGGGGGACGCCGCGATCTCCCTCCCCGTCCTCTCGGCCGAGCTCATGGCCGACGTCATGGACGGCCCCAAGCAAACGACGAGTTTGTACGGCCGCCGCACGCCGCTCGCGGAGCCGGCGGCCCAGATCGCGGCCCTCGACGCCGTACCGCTGGCGGCCGGCCCGAGCGGGACGGGGAGCTTCCACCGCGACCTGGTGGCGAGCGGGTGGGCGGAGGGCCTGAGGCCGGCCGCGCTGGAGGTGTTCCAGGTCAACATCGGCAAGCTGTGCAACATGACGTGCCGGCACTGCCACGTGGACTCGGGGCCGGACCGGACCGAGGAGAACATGGACCGCGCCGCCGTGGACGCGTGCCTCCAGGCCATCGACCACATCCAGGCCCACCCCGACGGCGGCTCGCTCCACACCGTCGACCTGACGGGCGGGGCGCCCGAGCTCAACCCGCACTTCGAGTACCTCGTCGACGAGTGCGTCGCGCGCGGGCTCCACGTGATCGACCGCTGCAACCTGACCATCTTGACGGTCCGCCGCTACCAGCACCTGCCCGAGTGGCTCGCCGAGCGCGGCGTCGAGGTGGCGTGCTCGCTCCCCCACTACCGCCAGCTCGGCACCGACGCCCAGCGCGGCGACGGCACGTATGGAAAGTCGATCCGCGCGCTGGGGCAACTCAACGAGGCCGGCTACGGCCAGGGCCACCCGGACCGCGTGCTGACGCTGGTGACCAACCCGGTCGGCTCGTTCCTGGCGGGCGCCCAGGCGTCGCTGGAGAGCGAGTGGAAGGCGGCGCTGGAGCGGAACCACGGCGTCCAGTTCGACCGCCTGTTCGCCCTCAACAACATGCCGATGAGCCGCTACCTGGAGTGGCTCATCGACAAGGGGCAGCTGGCGGCCTACATGGACCGGCTCCTGAGCGCCTTCAACCCCGGCGCCATCGACGGCGTGATGTGCCGGAACACGGTCTCGGTCGGGTGGGACGGCGGGGTCTACGACTGTGACTTTAACCAGCAGCTGGAGATGGACGCGGCCGTGCCGTTCGCCACCGTCGCCGACTTCGACCTCGGCGCGTGGCAGGCACGGACGGTCCGCACGGAGCGCCACTGCTACGGGTGCACGGCCGGCGCCGGCTCCTCGTGCGGCGGCGCGACGGCGTAGGGCGCCAGCGGCTGGCGGGGCGGCTTTGGCCCGGCGCGCCCGCCCGCCCTATACTGGCAGCCTACACCCCCTCTGAGCCTGTGCGCGCCCTCCTCCTTACCGTCGTGCTCGCCCTCGCGCCGTCCGCGCTCGCGCAGGGCCCGGCCGCCTCTAGCGCCGACGCCCAGGCCAGTTCCATCGCGTTCTCTCTCCAGGTGACGGTCCCCACGAGCGACGCCCCGGTCCCCGAGGTGGTCGTGGCGCTGTCGAACGACCCCCACCTCGCCAGGCTCGACCTGTCACGGACCGAGTCGCCCCGCGAGAAGGTCCGGGCAGAGTTCGCGTTCCACGACATGGCGGACTACGTGGCGTGGCGGGAGAGCGCCCGGGTCGTCGCGCTCCTGGCGGAGTTGGACGCGGCCGCCCAAGGGAGGGGAATGGCTACGGCGTTCCAACTCGTTCGGCCCCCGAGCGCGGACCGCCTCCAGGACGAGGGCTAGCGCCGGCGGGCAGGCTGCCGCCGCAGGTCGGTGCGTGGCGTCGGCGCCCCCCACGTCTTCGGGGTTCAACGTCGAGGCCGCGACGAGGGTTGGACGGACTCCGATCTGCCCGGCCCGCTCGCTACCGCCGCCGACTCTAGCCCGCGTCGCGCAGGCGCTCGCGCAGGGCGTCCGGCACCGGCGTCGGGCGGCCCGTCGAGTGGTCGACCCAGACCAAGGTGATCTCGGCCTCGGCGGCGGGCGCGTCCTCGCCGTCCAGCGTGACCGCCTGCGTCGTCGGCAGCGACGTGCGGCCGGGCTCGCCGAACGTGACCGAGACGCGGGCCGTGCCGGGCGTGGTGATGGGCCGGAGGTAGCGGATCGAGGCGGCGACCACGACCGGCCCGGCCTCGTCCCAGTCGGACGCGTCGAGGGCGTCGAGCGCCTCGATGCGGGACTGCTCGCAGAGCGTGAGGTAGACGGCGTTGTTGACGTGGCCGACGGCGTCGAGGTCGGACCAGCGGAGGGGGATGAGGGAGGTGTGGGTCACGGGGATCAGGGGGCGTCCGGCTGTAGGCGCGGCCGGCGCGCCCGGTTCCGCCCGCCGCCGCTCTCCGCCGACGCTCCGCCGGCAGCTGGCGCCAGCCGCCGGCCGCTGGCACGGCCGAGGCGTGGGGGCCGGTGTAAACTCCGTGCCCTCCCGGTCGCCCCGTGTCTCGTCGCCTCGCCGTCCTCGTCCTCGCCGCGCTGGCGGTCGGCACCCTGCCGGGCTGCTGGACCACCGTGCCCGCCCCGCCCGTCGAAGCGCCGCCTCCGGCGCCCGCCCGGCCGCCGGCTCCGCTCCCCGCGCCGCCCGCGCCGACGCCCCCGCCCGACCCGATGGCGGGCGGCACCGTCGTCCCGGCGGAGTCGCTGCCCGGCCCGGCGCGCGAGTTCCGCGGGGCCTGGATCGCGACCGTCGCCAACATCGACTGGCCCAGCCGGCCCGGCCTCCGCACCGGGGACCAGCAGGCCGAGCTGCTGGCGCTCCTCGACCGGTCGGTGGCCCTGGGCTTGAACGCCGTCGTGCTCCAGGTCCGCCCCACCGCCGACGCCCTCTACGCGTCGTCGCTGGAGCCGTGGTCGGGCTACCTCACCGGGCGCCAGGGCCAGGAGCCCGACCCGTGGTACGACCCGCTGGCGTTCGCCGTCGACGCGGCCCACGAGCGCGGTCTGGAGCTGCACGCCTGGTTCAACCCCTACCGCGCTGGCCACCCGTCCGCCGCCGGGCGGATGTCGCCAGCCCACATCGCGCGGCGCCGGCCCGACCTGGTGCGCCGCTACGGCGACTACTTGTGGCTCGACCCCGGCGAGCCCGACGCCTCCGACCACTCGCTGCGCGTGGTCCTGGACGTAGTCCGCCGCTACGACGTCGACGGCGTCCACCTCGACGACTACTTCTACCCCTACCCCGTCACCGAGCGCGGCCGGCGCGTCCAGTTCCCCGACGCCGACTCCTACGCCCGCGCCCAGGCGAGCGGCGAGACGCTGGGCCGCGACGACTGGCGGCGCCAGAACGTGGACCGGTTTATCGAGCGGCTCTACCGCGACGTCAAGGACGTCAAGCCCTGGGTCAAGGTCGGGATCAGCCCGTTCGGGATCTGGCGGCCGGGGAATCCGGCGGGCGTGACCGGGTTCGACCAGTACTCCGAGATCTACGCCGACGCCCGCAAGTGGCAGCAGAACGGGTGGCTGGACTACCTCGCGCCCCAGCTCTACTGGGCCATCGCGAGCCGCGGCCAGAGCTTCCCGGCGCTGCTCGGTTGGTGGGGCGAGCAGAACGCGGCCGGCCGCCACCTGTGGCCCGGGCTCTACGACAGCCGCACGCTGCCCGACGTGGGCGGCTACCGCCCGAGCGAGATCGTGGACCAGGTGGAGATGGTCCGCGCCGACCCCCAGGCGACCGGGACCGTCCACTTCTCGATCAAGGCGCTGCTGCCCGGCCCGTCGTCGCTGGGCCAGGACCTGGCGGACGGGCCGTACGCCACGCCCGCGCTCGTGCCGGCCTCGCCGTGGCTGGACAACGAAGTGCCGCCGGCGCCGGGCGTACGCATCTCGGGCGGGCGGGCGATCTGGGCCGAGGGCGACCTCGAGCCGGTCCGCCACTGGGTCGTGCGCACGCGCGGCGCCAGCGGGGCGTGGGGCTGGGCCGTGCGCCCGGGCGGCGAGCGGTCGCAGGTGCTGGGGCCGGACGTACGGGCCGTCGCCGTCTCGGCGGTCGACCGGGCGGGCAACGAGGGGCCGGCGCGCGTGGTGGAGGTGCCGTAGACGGGCCCCGCTGGCGGGCGCGCTGGGCGGGCGCGCCGCGGCGGGCTCCGGGCGGCTACTTGCCGATGCAGAACTGGGAGAACACGGCGTCGAGCACGTGCTCGGTCGTGACCGCGCCCGTGACCAGGCCCAGCTCGTGGAACGCCGCGCGCAGGTCGAGCGCCAGCGTGTCGCCGCCGTCGCCCCGCCCCAGGCCCTCGGCCGCACGGCGGACGGCCTGGAGCGCCGCGCCCAGGTGCCGCCGGTGCCGCTCGTTGACGGCGACGAGCCCCGCGCCGGCCGCGTCCAGCCCCTCGGCGCGGACGGCGGCCACGAGCGAGCGGCGGAGGGCGTCGAGGGCGGCGGAGTCGGCGAGCGCGTCGCGGGCGGAGAGGCGCAGGACGGCCGCAGCGCCCTCGCCGCTCGGGCGGCGCCCCCCGCTGTCCAACAGGTCCGCCTTGTTCTCGACCACGAGCACCGCCAGCTCGCGGCGTCGGGCCAGGCCGTCCAGGAACGCCCGTTCCTCGTCGTCCAGCCCGACCGTCGCGTCGACGACGTAGACCAACACGTCGGCCGCGTCGATGGCGGCGCGGGCGCGGCGGGTGCCCTCGGCCTCGATGGCGTCGGCGGTGTCGCGGAGGCCGGCCGTGTCTGTGAACCGGAAGCGGAGGCCGCCCAGCTCGGCCTCGGCCTCGACGGCGTCGCGCGTCGTGCCCGGCGTGGGCGAGACGATGGCGCGGTCCTGGCCCGTCAGCGCGTTGAGCAGCGTCGACTTCCCGGCGTTGGGGCGCCCGCCCAGCACCACGGCCACGCCGTCGCGGGCGAGCGCGCCCAGCCGGGCCGTGCCGACGAGCGCCGACAGCTCGCGGTCGGCGTCGGCGAGCAGGTCGGCCAGTTGGGAGCGGTCGGCGAATGCCACGTCCTCCTCGCCAAAGTCGAGTTCCAGTTCCACCAGCGCCGCCGTCTGGACGAGCGACTGGCGGACCGCCTCGACGGCGTCCGACACGCCGCCGCGCAGCGCCGAGACGGCCGCGCGAAGGCCCAGCCGGCTCTCGGACGAGATCAGGTCGGCGACGGCCTCGGCCTGGGCCAGGTCCAGCTTCCCGTTCAAGAACGCGCGCTGGGTAAACTCGCCGGCTTGAGCCGGATGCGCGCCGGCGTCGTAGAGCACGCGCAGGACCGATTGGGCGACCGCGTCGCCGCCGTGGCACGTGACCTCGACCACGTCCTCGCCGGTCGACGAGTGCGGCCCGCGCCAGACCGTGCACACCACCTGGTCCACCGCCACGCCCCGGCCGTCGCGCAACCAGCCTACCCAGACCGTCCGGCCGGCGGCCTCCGCCAGCTCGGCGTTGGAGAACCGGCTCGCGACAATCGGCACCGCGTCCGGCCCGCTGGCCCTCACCACCGCCAGCGCCGCCGTGCCGCGCGCCGTCGCCAGCGCCGCGATGGTGGTGCGGTCGGCGGGGGGCGCGTCGGAGCCCCGGAGCCGGTCAGGAGAGTCCCGCATCACGTACCCCGCACCGCACACCTACCGCTTGCCCTTCGGCGAGCCGGCGCGGCCGTTCTTCGAGACCGCCGCTGCCGTCAGCCCGCCGCGACGGCCGGGGCGGCGCTTCTTCTTGCTCGTCGCCCGGTCCACCTGCTCCGCCGCCGCGTCGATCTCGGGCGTCTCGCCGCGCTCGTGGGCGTCGTGGACCTGCTTGTTGATCATCCGCTGCTGGACGATCGAGAAGATGTTGAACGCGAGGTAGTACAGCGACAGACCCGACGGGAACCGGTTGAAGAACACGAAGAACATGACCGGCATCAGGTACATCAGGATCTTCTGCTGCGCCCCGCCCGCCCCGCTGGCGGACGACATCGACAGCTTCATCGAGACCACCATCGACACGACCATCAGGATCGTGAAGCCCGACAGGAAGTTGCCCACGAACGGGATCGTGAACGGCAGGTTGAGCACCGGGTCCGGCGCCGACAGGTCGGCCGCCCACAGGAACGACTCGCCGCGGAGGACCAGCGTCGATTGGAAAAAGCGCCACAGCGCGATCAGCAGCGGGTACTGGAGCAGCATCGGCAGGCAGCCGCCCAGGGGGTTCACCCCGGCCGTCTTGTACACCTGCATCATGGCCTGCTGCTGCTTCTGCGGGTCGTCGCCGTACTTCTCCTTGACGGCGGTCAACTGCGGCTGGAGCTCGCGCATCTTGGCCGCGTTCCGGTAGCTCACCGCCGTCAGCGGCCACAGGAGCAGCTTGACCAGCGCCGCGAACAGCAGGATCACCAGCCCGTAGTTGGGCAGGAACGTGGACAGGAACGCGAACACCGGCGCGACGACGTACTGGGCGATGGGCCGGATCACGAACCCGACCCAGGCCCCAAAGTCGACCGTGTCGTAGAGGCCGTAGTCGGCCAGCCGGTTCAGCTCCAGCGGGCCGAGGTAGAGCGTGAACTCGGCGGACTCGCCGGCCGGCTGGCGGGGCATCTCGAGCCGCGCGGAATACTCTTGGGCAAAGTCGCTGGCCGGCTCGTCGGCCTCGCCGGTTTGCCGGGCCGTCAGGCGCGCGCCCGTCGCCGGCGTCTCGGGGATGACGGCGGCGATGAAGAACTTGGTCTTGACCGCCACCCAGTCCACGTCGCCCGTCCGCACCAGCGGCTCGAGCGCGCCGGGCTCCTTCAGGACCAGCGACTCGGTGTCGCCGCCGGTGCGGACGAACGCGCCGGCCTGCTGGGCCTCGCCCTGGCGGTCGGCCTCGGCCTGGGGCACGGCGCCGTCCCAGATCAGCTCGTAGCCGCCGCCCTGGGCCAGGAGGTCCGTGCCCGGCGTCTCGATCCGGAAGTCGACGTCGTACGAGTCGTGGTGGAAGCCGTAGACGAACCGGAGCGCGCCCGAGCCCACGGGCGCCTCGAAGCGGATGTCGCCCTCGCCCTCCTCGATCCTAAGCGTGTCGCCCATGAACGGCTGGCCGTCGACGACGGGCGTGAACGAGAGCAGGCGCGTGTCGAGGTAGTCGCCCCGGGCCGGCAGCACGCCCACCGCCAGCGCGCCGGTCGAGTCCGAGACCAGTTCGACGGGCTCGGCCGTCTCGGAGCGGTCGTAGTTGCGGAGCTTGAACGAGACCGGCGTGCCGCCCTGGGTCGAGAACGTGGCGAGGTACCGGTCGGTGACGACGGTCACGAGCCGCTCGGGGCGGCCCAGCGCCCGCACGAACGCCGAGTCGGACGGCGGGGCCAGCTCGCGGTCGGCGTCCTCGATCACGGCCGGCTCCGGCCCGGCCGCTTGGGCCTGGGCGGCGGCGACCGAGTCGGCGGCGGCCTGCTGGGCCGCGACCTGCTCCTGGGTCGGGGCCGTCTGGATCATCCAGATGCCCAGGATGATCGACATCAGGACGATGCCGAGGATTGCGGTGCGGTCGAGGCCCTGGGGTTCCACGTCGGTGGGGATCGGTGAGGCCCGGCGCTGCCGGGCGGCGGCCTGCCCTACGGGGCGAGCGCGTCGGGGGGTGCGGGGGGCCCGGCGCCCGGCGCCCCGCTGGGGACGGCGTCCGCCAGCCGGTCGAGCGCGCGCGGCAGGTCACGGCGGATGTCGGCCGAGGCCGTCCCCTCGCGCCCGCGGTAGAGCACCATCAGCGTCAGGCAGTCGGCGCGCCCGGCCATCCGGGCGAGCAGCCGGCCCTGGTGCTGGCGGAACGTCTCGCGCAGCAGACGGCGGACGCGCGTGCGGACGGCGTTGGTGCTCCGGCGACCCGGCGCGAACCCGACCTGGAGGCCCACGTCGCGGCCGGTGGCCTCGCGCGGCACCAAGCGGTGGAGGACCACCACGGTGCCGGCGGTGGCCCGCTGCGAGGTGCCGCGGCCGAACAGGGGCCGGATGAGCCGCCGCCGCTTGAGCCGCCGCGAGCGCGGGAAGGCGTGGGCGCGCGGGGCGTCGGCGGCCATCGGGCTACTTGCCCGACTTGGTATCGCTGACCGTGAGGTCGCGGCGGCCCTTGGCCCGGCGACGGGCCAAGACGTTCCGGCCGTTCTTGGTGGCCATGCGGCTGCGGAAGCCGTGCTTGTTGGCGCGCTTGCGGCGGCTGGGCTGATAGGTGCGCTTCATCGGGGGGCGCCTGGGGCGCGGTCGGCGGACGGCCCGGTCGGGCCGGGCGGGGAGACACGAAGACGCCGCGTGGCCGGGCTCGGCACAAGCGGCGGGCGGAAAAGATAGAGCGCGCGCCGGGGTCGCCCGCGTGAAGGGCCGTTGACTTCGCCTCGGCGGCGGCCCCGCCGTGCTTGACGCCAAGGCCGGGCCCCGCGTACCTTCGTCGTTCCGTCGGCCCCCGGGGCAGGCGCGTTGCGGGAATAGCTCAGTTGGTAGAGCATCAGCTTCCCAAGCTGAGGGTCGCCGGTTCGAGTCCGGTTTCCCGCTCCGAGGCCGGCCGGCGCAGTGCGCGTGGGCCGGCCTCTCTCGTTCGACTGGCGCCCTGGCCGGGCGGGCTCGGCGCGCCGTCCGCGCCCAGGCGGGGCGCCAGCGGGACGGGCGGTTAGCTCAGATGGTTAGAGCATCTCGTTT
Source organism: uncultured bacterium (assembly GCA_947493945.1). Lineage (GTDB taxonomy): Bacteria > Bacteroidota > Rhodothermia > Rhodothermales > Rubricoccaceae > Rubrivirga. The sequence continues at coordinate 95,391 of CANLSR010000003.1, forward strand.
ACACCGAGAGGGTCGGGGGTTCGAGTCCCTCACCGCCCACCCAAACGCGGCCGCGGGAGGACGGCCTGGCCGGGGCCTCCCGGGACGACGAACGCGCGCCCGTCGACGGCCAGCTCTGTGCGGGGACCCCTGGAGACCGCCGCCGCTCCGGGCCGCCGGCGCTCCAGGACCGCTGGCGCCCGGGACGGCGGGGCCGAAGCCCGCACAAAGCCCGGGCCGCCCCCGGCGATGGGCCGGGTCGGGCTCGGCCGCGCCCGACGGACCCGAACCTGCCCTAGGCGGACTCGCTCGCCGGGCGCGCGAGGGGACCGGTTTGGGCGCCCCCGCTGACGGGCGGCTGACACCGGGCGGCGGTATCTTATCCCGGTTGTTCGTCCCCCGTTTTTCGCCCCCCCGGCCCCGATGGCAGAGATCCCCGACAGCTCCTCCCGCATCATCCCGATCAACATCGAGGAGGAGATGAAGTCCTCCTACATCGACTACTCGATGTCGGTGATCGTGAGCCGCGCGCTGCCCGACGTGCGCGACGGCCTCAAGCCGGTCCAGCGGCGCGTGCTCTACGGCATGCAGGAGCTGGGCCTGGCGGCGGGCCGGGCCCACAAAAAGAGCGCGCGCATCGTGGGCGAGGTGCTGGGCAAGTACCACCCCCACGGCGACCAGTCGGTCTACGACGCGCTGGTGCGCATGGCCCAGGACTTCAACGTGCGCGGGCCGTTGGTGGACGGCCAGGGCAACTTCGGCAGCATCGACGGCGACTCGGCGGCGGCCATGCGTTACACCGAGGCCCGGCTCACGCGGCTGGCGGAAGAGCTGCTCCGTGACCTCGACAAAGAGACCGTCGACTACACGCCCAACTTCGACGGGTCGCTGGAGGAGCCGTCCGTCCTGCCGGCCGCGCTCCCGGGCCTGCTCATGAACGGGGCCTCGGGCATCGCCGTCGGCATGGCGACCAACATCCCGCCCCACAACCTGGGCGAGCTGGTCGACGGCATCGTCGCCTACATCGAGGACCCCGAGATCGAGCTCGACGCGCTGATGGAGCACATCCCGGCGCCCGACTTCCCGACCGGCGGCGAGATCTACGGCGTCTCCGGCGTGAGGGAGGCGTACCGGACCGGCCGGGGCCGCGTCGTGATGCGCGCCAAGACCCACGAGGAGACGCTGCGCGGCGACCGCGAGGCGCTGATCGTGACCGAGATCCCGTACCAGGTCAACAAGTCGACGCTCATCGAGAAGATCGCCCACGCCGTCCGCGACAAGAAGGTCGAAGGCGTGAGCGACCTCCGCGACGAGTCCGACCGCGACGGGATGCGGATCGTGCTCGAGCTGCGCCGCGACGCCGTCCCGGAGATCACCAAGAACCAGCTCTTCAAGTACACCCAGCTCCAGCAGACGTTCGGGATGAACATGATCGCCCTGGTGCAGGGGCGGCCCCGGACGCTCGGGCTGAAGGAGATGATCGAGCACTACGTGGCCCACCGGCACGAGATCGTGGTGCGGCGCACGGAGTTCGAGCTGCGCAAGGCCGAGGAGCGGGCGCACATCTTGGAGGGCCTGACGGTGGCGCTCGACCACCTCGACGCCGTCATCGCCATCATCCGCCACTCGGCCGACACCGACGCGGCGCGGGCCAACCTCATGGCCGGCCTCTACCCCCAGCGGCTCACCGACGAGCAGCGCCAGCGGCTGGCGCTCCCCGCCCAGGCGCCGGTCGAGGTCACCGGCCCGCGCGAGGCCGTCGGCTACGCGCTCACGCGCGAGGACTTCCGGCCCCAGCCCTGGCTCTCGGCCGCCCAGGCGGACGCCATCCTGGCCCTCCGCCTGAGCCGCCTGACGGGCCTGGAGCGCGACAAGATCGCCGACGAGTACGCCGAGATCATCCGGGAGGTCGAGCGGCTCCAGAGCATCCTGGCCAGCCGCGGCCTCCGCATGCAGATCATCGCGGACGAGCTGCGCGAGGTGGCCGACAAGTACGCCGACCCGCGCCGGACCGAGATCGACGTGATGGGCGGCGGCGACATCGACCTGGAGGACCTGATCGACGACGAGCACGTCGTGGTCACGATCACGCACCAGGGGCTCGTCAAGCGGACGGCGATCGACGAGTACCGCGCCCAGAACCGCGGCGGCACGGGCCACCGCGGCACGGGCACGCGCGACGAGGACTTCGTCGAGCACCTGTTCACGGCCGGCGCCCACGACTACCTCCTGTTCTTCACCGACCACGGCCAGTGCTACTGGCTCCGCGTCTACAACGTGCCCGAGGGGAGCCGCACGGGCAAGGGCCGGAGCGTCCGCAACCTGGTCCAGATCGACCAGGACGACCGCGTCCGCGCCGTGCTAGCCATCAAGAAGGAGGATTTCCGCGACGACGCGTTCCTCGACAGCCACTTTGTGCTGATGGGGACCAAGAACGGCCGCGTCAAAAAGACGGCGCTGGCAGCCTTTAAGCGCCCGCTCTCGACGGGCATCATCGCCATCGACATCGTGGACGGCGACCAGCTGATCGAGGCGCACCTGACCGACGGCGACACCGAGGTGCTCCTGGGCTCGTCCGAAGGCCAGGCCATCCGGTTCCACGAGTCCGACGTGCGCGCGATGGGCCGCAAGAGCCGCGGCGTGGGCGGGATGCGGCTGCCCGACGGCGAGCGGGTGGTCGGCATGATCGCGATCCGCCGCGACGGCGCCCAGGTGCTCACCATCTCGCAGAACGGCTACGGCAAGCGGACGGACCTCGACGAGTACCGCGTCCAGAGTCGCAACGGCAAGGGCATCCTGACCCAGAAGACGACGGCCAAGACCGGCCCGCTGGTGGCGATCAAGAGCGTGCTCCCGGACGACCAGCTGATGGTGGCGACCGAGGCCGGCATCATGATCCGGATGGCCGTCCAGGACATCTCGGTCTACAGCCGCAACACCCAGGGCGTCCGCGTGCTCACCCTAAAGTCCAACGATGCCATCGCCGACGTGGCGCGCGTGGTGATCGAGGAGGACGAGGAGACCGGCATCGAGGTCGCCGCCATCGCGCCGCCGCCCGCCAGCGACGCGTTGGCGACGGGCGAGGGCGTGCACGGCGACTCGGAAAGCCTGTAATTGCGCGTCGGCGGGGCGCTCCGTCTCAGCGGGCTCGGCGCTCCGGCCTCCTCCGCCAGTCGGGCGCGGCGTAGGCGCTCTGCCGCGCCGGCGTCCGCTCGTCTCGGGAGGACGCCCGGGGCCTCGCGCGGCGTACGGGCAGCGGTGGTTGGCCGAGATGCCGATGTCAGTGGCCGAGCTGGAGTGGGGCGAGCGCCTGACGGCGCAGCGTCAAGCACGGACGTCGCCGCCGGTTGCGTTCTTGAAGACGCCGCGCAGATTCGTCGTCCACTAGGCGCGCCGCATACCCCTGCTCCCCCGTGTCCACCCCAGCTCTCCATGACGTCCAAGCTCGCTCCCGTCCTCATGCTCGCGCTCGCCGCGTGCTCCAGCACGGCCCCCGACGGGAGCCGCCCGCCGGCGGTCGCCGGGACGGGGTCCGCCGAGAGTCGCCAGTCGGCCGCGGCCACCCTCGACGCAGTCGAAGCCCAAATCGAGGGCCTCCCGCCGGTCAGCGTCGTCGCCCGGCTCGACCACGCGGCCAACGCCTCCGGCGTCGGGCTCGACCTTCCACCGACCGGGGTCCTCTTTTTCGGCAACCCACGGCTCGGGACGCCGCTCATGCAGCGCAACCAGACGGCCGGGATCGACCTCCCGCAGCGCGTGCTCGCCTACCAGGACGGGGACGCGGTGTACGCCCTCTACAACACCGCCGACTACCTCGCCGCCCGGCACGGGCTGGCGGGCGTGTCGACGCTGGACGACGTCGCTGGCGCTCTCCGGTCCCTCGTCGAGAGCGCCACGGGCGGGACGGTCGGGCAGAGCGGGGCGGGGAGCATCGGGCCGGGCGAGGGGCTCGTCGTCGTGCCCAGCGCCTATGGCGCCGACGAGACGTTCCGGCGGCTCCGGAGCGCCGTCGAGGCCAAGTCGCCGCTCTCGGTCGTCTTCGAGCTCGACCACGCGGCCAACGCGGCGAGCGTCGGGCTGGAGCTCCGGCCGACGCGCGTGCTCGCCTTCGGCAACCCGCGGCTCGGGACGCCGCTCATGAGGGACGCGCGGTCGGTGGGGCTGGACCTCCCGCAGAAGGTGCTCGTGTGGCAGGACGCTCAGGGCGACGTGTTCCTGGCGTACAACGACCCGTTCTACCTCGCCGGCCGTCACGGTCTCAGCAGCCAGCAGGACACGCTCCAGACGATCTCGGATGCCCTCGCCGGCCTCGCCGCCGAGGCCACAGCGGCAGACTGACGCTCGGCCAGTTGCACCGCCTTCCACCACACGGCCTGAGACGCCGCCCCGGCGACGCGCGCTACGGGTACTCCGGGCTCTCGTAGCCAAAGCGCGCCCCGTCGGCCCAGGCGCTCTCCTGGTTCCCATAGGCGGGCACGCCGCCGGCGTCCTTCAAGAGCCGCGCGAGGTGGACCAGGTTCCACGCCATGAACGTCGCGTTCCGGCGCGTAAAGTCGTTGTCGAGCCCGACGCGCGAGCCGCCGTCGCGCTCGTCGCCGTAGCTCGGGCCCGGCCCGGCCTCGCCGACCCAGCCGGCGTCGGCCTGGGGCGGGATCGTGTAGCCGAGGTGCTGGAGGCCGTAGAGCACGCCTTGCGCGACGTGCTTGATGCCGTCCTCGTTGCCGGTCACGATGCACCCGCCGACCTTCCCGTAGTACACGTACTGGCCCTGCTCGTTGAGCTGGCCGCTCATGGCGTAGAGCCGCTCGATGAGCCGCGACGCCACCGACGACCGCTCGCCGAGCCAGATCGGCGTGCCGATCACTAGGATGTCGGCCGCCTGCACCTTTTCGTAGAGCGCCGGCCAGTCGTCCCGGCCGGCCCCGTGGTCCGTCATGTCGGGCTGGACGCCGGGCGCGAGCTCGAGGTCGACGGCGCGGACGGTCTCGACCGTAACGCCCTGGTCCTCCCAGATGCCGACGGGGACCTGGAGAAGGAGTTCGGTGTGCGAGCGGGCGGGCGACGGCTTGAGCGTGCAGTTGACGACGAGCGCGCGGAGGTCGGAGTAGTCGGCGGGCGGGGAATCGGGCATCGAGAGTTTGAGTGGCGAGCGAGAGAGCGACGACGCCGCGAGGGCGAAGCGGGGCGGGTCAGGGCGCGGCGTCGAGCCAGCCGCCCGTGAACCCGGCGCGGCGGAGGCCCCGGGCCAGCGGCGCGCAGCCGCGCATGAGCCGCCACGGCAGGCCCGTCCGGTAGTTCTCGATCATGAGCACGATCGGCCCCTGGTCGAGCCCGTAGTAGCCCTCCGAGACCCAGCCGCCCTCGGCCGTCTCGTCGCCGGGGAAGGTCGGGTTGAACGAGCACTTGAAGCCGTACGTGCTCGTGACCTCAGGGTGCTCGCGGTTGGTGTGGGCGAGCGCCGGGAGCACGATCTCGGGCGCAAACGGCAGGCTCGCGACCACGGCCCAGGGCGAGAGCGTCCCGTCGTCCGGGCCGAACGGCGCGCCGCGCGCGAGGTAGGCCCAGAACTGGCGGTCCTCGCCGTCGACGGTGTGCTCGGCCGGGCCGGGGCCGTCTGAGGCCGTCACGCCCCACGCGTTGGGGCCGTAGCCTTTGAACCCCCGGGGGTTGCGGGTGGCGTACTCGCGCTGGACGTAGGTCGCGCGGCGGCTGTTCTCGGCGTAGTCGACGCCGCGCGCGCGCACGAAGTCGTCCTGGATGCCGCGGAAGTCGATCCAGGCGTGCGAGAGCTGGTGGATAAAGAGCGGCCCGGCGTAGACGTGCTCAATGCCGTAGAGCGTCCGCCAGTCGTAGGTCCCCAGCCAGTCGGCGTAGCTCGCCTCGGGGACGGGGTGCGTCGGGGAGCCCAACGCCAGGGCGTAGAGCAGGAGCGCCTCGCTGTAGCCTTCCCAGCGGTACGGGATGAACCCGCCCTCGGGCGTCCACCCGTGCGAGACGGTCGGGCCGCCGTTGAAGGCCCAGTCCCACTCGACGCGTCGGTAGAGCGCGTCGGCCAGCTGGCGGACCTCGGCCTCGTCGCCGCCGCCGCCGAAGTACTGCGCGGCGAGGAGCGCCCCGGCGACGAGGAACGTCGTGTCGATGGTCGAGAGCTCGGACGCCCACGCCCGCCGCCCGGAGTCGAGGTGGAGAAAGTGGTAGTAGAAGCCCCGGTGGCCCGTCGCGCCGGGCGACTCGCTCTGCTCGCTCTGCTCGCTCTCCCAAAAAAAGCGGAGCGTGGCGAGCACGCGCTCGACGGCCTGGGCGCGGTCGAGGTAGCCCCGCTCGACGGCGACAGGGAAGCAGGCCAGCCCCAGCCCGACGGCGGCGATGCTCGCGTGCGCGCCCTCGCGCGTGTTGTCCTTGACCAGGCCGTTGTCGGGGTTGGCCTCGTAGAGGAAGTAGTCGAACGTGTGCCGCTGGAGGTCGGCGAGGAGCGCGTCGTCGGACATGGTCAGGCGTCGAGGGTGACCGGGGCCACGGCGTGCGCGGGGAGGTCGAACTCGACAACGAGCGCGTCGCCGTCGCGGGTCCACGCCAGAGGCCCGACCTCGGCGCCGTCGCCGACGCGCTTCTAGGGTTGACAGACAGTTAAATCCGGCCGGCCGGCGGACCTCGACGCGGCCCGGCTCGTGGACGGAGCCCATCCCCCCTGCCCCCCATGCCGACGACCCCGCTCCCCCGCCAGCCTGCCCCGGATCTCACCGCCGACCTCGTCGACGGCGGCACCTGGCGCCTCGCCGACCAGTCGCCCGAGGCGTTCACGCTCGTCGTCGCCTACCGGGGCCTCCACTGCCCCGTCTGCAAGAGCTACCTCGAGACGCTCTCCGACGTCCGGGCGGACTACGCCGAGCGCGGCGTCGAGGTGGTCGCGGTCAGCATGGACACGGCCGCGCGGGCGCGCAAGGCGCGGATGGACTGGGCCGTCGAGGGCGTGCCGATCGCGTACGGGATGTCTCGGGAGACGGCCCGCGCCTGGGGACTCTACCTCAGCGAGGGCATCAAGGACGGCGAGCCCGACCTGTTTTCCGAGCCCGGCCTCTTTCTCGTCCGGCCCGACGGGACGCTGTACTACGCTGCCGTGAACTCGGCGCCGTGGGGCCGCCCGCACCTGCCGTCGTTCCTAAAGGCGGTCGACTTTGTCGAGGACAACGACTACCCGGCGCGCGGCGAGGTCGAGCAGGGCGCGGCGTAGCGGCGCGCGAGGCGCCGTGCCGCACGACGTGGGGCCGGCTCCCTTCGAGAGCCGGCGGCGGGGAGTGGGCTCACATCGTGGCGCCCTCCGCCGAGGAGAACGTCGACGAATACGTCTGGTGGCTGAGGAGCGCGAGTTGCACGCCGGCCGACGCGTGGTCCCGGCGCTCTGAGCCCGTCGGCTGGCGGAGCGCCTCCGCCAGCCGAGCGGCGGCACGGGCGGCCCCTACCCCGCCAGCAGCACCAGCGCCGCGGCGGCCAGGCCGAGCCCGGCCAGGTTGGCCCGCGAGAGCCGCTCGCCCCACGCCACGCGGCCCACGAGCGCCGCGCCCAGCACGATAGCCACGTTGTTGACGGGGAACGCCACGGTGCCGTCCAGGCGCTCCAGCGCGCGCAGGAAAAACTCGGCCGAGCCGTAGTTGACCAGCCCCAGCGCGGCGCCCCACGCCCAGACCTCGGCGGTTGGCCAGCGGCCCGTCCGCAGCCCCTGCGCCGTCACCACGAGCGCGCCGACGGCGCAGGCCACCCCGAACACGAACAGCAGGAACGTGGAGATCGGCACGCCCGCCGCTCCCGAGAACGACTCGTCGAACAGCTTCATGTTGACGTCGACCACGCCGCCCACCGCGAACAGCAGGCCGAGCACCGCGGCCGTCCGGCCGGCGCTCGCCACGGGCGAGGCGGGGAGCACGGCGCGGCCGGGTTCCTGGACTGGCGACGCCCCGAGCGGGCCCGGGTCGCCCGGCGCCCCGGCCGCGGGGCGCGCGACCAGGAAAAAGGCGACGCCGGCGAGCACCAACCCGGCCAGCTGCCACGGCGTCGGCGCCTCGCGCCAGACCAACCACGAGGCCCAGAAGGGGACCACCACCGACAGCCGCATCACGCCGGCCGCCAGGCCCATGCCGGCCTCGCGGATGGCGAGCGAGAACAACCAGAAGCCGGCGATAAACAGCACGCCCTGCACCACGCCCAGCGCCACCAGCCCGGCCGTGACCTTCCCCTCGGGCTCGACGCCCTGGAGCGCGACCGCCAGCGCGGCGCCGGCCAGGTAGTTCACCGTCAGCAGCGCCGTCCGGTCGAGGTCACGGCGCTCGGACGCCTTGAACAGGACGGCGATCGATAGGCTGCAGGTGACGGCGAGGGCGAGGAACAGCATCGTCGGGGAACGGCAGGGGAACGTCGGGCGGGGCGCCGTCTCACGACGTGCAGTCGGGCGTAGGGCCGGCGGGCTCGTGGGGCCGCGCGTCCGTCGCCCGGCGGCCCACCGATCAAAGCGACCGCCGCCGAACCGCCGGGCCGCCCGCCCTAGTTCCCCGCGCCCCCCGGGTCCACCGGCTCCGCGGGCCGCTGGATGAAGTACTCCACGCGCGTGGGCAGCAGCGTCACGTCGCGGATGTCGAGGTCGGCCGGCCAGCGGGCCGAGACGGGGACCTCGCCGTCGGTGGAGTCGCGCGCGATGTCGAAGTAGTCCACCACGGCGCGGAACTCCGGGGTGGCCTCGGCGCGGTCGTAGGCCTCGCCCTCGACCGGCACGCGGAAGGTGGCCGTCACGCGCGTCGGGTCGAAGCGCACGCCGAGCACGTCCCGCGGCAGGTTCTCGACCTCGATGGGGAGGTCGCGGACGGCCTCGGTAAACTCGCCCACGTCGACCTGGACGAGGGTCGCGTCGACCGACGGCGAGAGCAGGCCGCCGAACGTGTCGGCGATGGCCACCATCCGCCGCAGGCTCTGGGTGACGTCCTGGGCCGCCAGCACCTCGGTCGGCCAGTCGGTGAGGCTGCCAAGGAGCGACTGCGCGCCGGTGACGACGACCGAGTCGGGCTGGAGGCGGGGCGGGCGCAGCAGGTCGTAGGCCGGCTCGGTGACGATGTTGCGGCGCAGCCGGATGGGCAGCCGCCGCGAGGTCCGGGTGTCGAGGGCCAGCTCCATCGACTGCGGCTGGACGCTCTGGATCTGGACGCCCGCCGGCAGGCCGGTCTCTTGGAGCGCCGCCGCCAGGTTCACGCTCGGCCCGTCGGCGTAGACGCGGATCATGGGGACGGCGCGGGTGAGCGAGAGGAGCGTCCAGCCCTCGCCCTGGAGCGTCACGGTGGCCGCCTCCAGCGGCACCTCGCGCAGGGCCTGGCCCGCCGGCGTGCGCACGATGTCGATGGGCAGCCGCAGCGTCACCGAGTACGTCTCGCGCATGCTGAAGCTGAACCACATCACCAGCGCGACGATGAGCGAGAGCAGCATCGCCAGCCCCCGGCGGCTGGGCGGCTCCTCGCCGTCGGCGGGCTCGGCGCCGGAGCTGGGCAGGAGCGCGCGCAGGCGCTTGCGGGTCGCCAGACCCGGCCTCGGCTTCCGAGGCGGCGGGGCCGGCGTCATCCGCCGGCGGGCGGCTCGCTCTCGCGCAGGAACGCCACCAGCTCGTCCTTGGAGGCGGCCGAGATGGCGCGGCCGCTCAGCCGGTCGTCGTCGCGGTCGCGGGCCAGCACACGGAGCTCGCGGACGGTCTGGTCGTCGTAGTCGTCGCCCGCCGCTGGGGCGGTGGCCGGCGGCGGGTCGTTGGGGTCGGGGTCCGAGTCGGCGAACGTCGCGCTGGCGGGCGGCGCCAGCGGCAGGGCCTGGCCGGGCACGGCGCCAAGGAGCACGCGCCAGACGTCGTCCGACGGGCTCGGGATCACGTGCGCTGAGGCCACGCGGCCCACGCGCGCCGCCGCCGCCACGCCCGCGTCCACGGCCGACTGGACGGCCGCGGTGTCGCCCACCACGACGTGCGTGATGAGCGCCGGGACCGTCTTCTCCTGGCGCACCAACCGGACGGCCGACGCCTTCAGCATGGCGTCGGCGGCCTCGACGGCGGCCACCAGCCCGTGCGTTTCGAGCAGGCCCAGCGCCGAGCCGGCGGGGATGTCGGCGGCCACCGGGCTACTGGCCCGGGAGGATCGCCTCGACCTCGGTGTGCGGGCGCGGGATCACGTGGACGGAGACGAGCTCGCCGACGCGCTCGGCCGCTGCCGCGCCGGCGTCGGTGGACGCCTTGACCGCGCCGACGTCGCCGCGGACCATGACGGTCACGAATCCGCCGCCGATCTGCTCTTTCCCGATCAGGTTCACGCGGGCGGCCTTGACCATCGCGTCGGCGGCTTCGATGGCGCCGACCAGGCCTTTGGTCTCGACCATTCCGAGGGCACTGCCGTAATCTCCGTCAGGCATTGGATCTGTAGGTTGGGGAGGGCCGGCGCGGACGTGCGCCGGGGCCGCAATCTAGCGCCGACCCCGCCCGACTTCAACGCTCCTCGCTGGGGCCGGGCGTGCTCCCGCCGTGCTCCCGTCGCCGGACGAGGTCGCGCGCGCGTGCCAGGTCCTCCGGGCCGTAGACGCCCAGCAGCCACAGGCCGGGCAGGTAGGCCAGCGCCAGGCCGGCGCGCGCCGCCAGCCGGGCGGGCAGGTCCCAGCCGGCCGTGGGCGCGGCCACCAGCCACAGGCCCGCCGTCAGCGCCACCACGTAGGCCAGCGCGCGCCACGGGTAGTCGGCCGGCGTCGAGGCCTGGGCCGTCCGGGCGGTCACGACGGCCAGGACGGCGTAGGACACCAGCGTGGCGACGGCGGCTCCGGCGATGCCCACGGTCGGGATCAGGACCAGGTTGAGCACCAGGTTCAAGGCTGCCGCCGCGCTCACGCTGGCGGCGACCGCGCGCGTCCGCCCCGCGGCGTAGAGCACGTTGACGACCACGTAGTACAGGCCGTAGAACGCGAACCCGCCCGCGATCAGCACCACCAGCCCCTCGGTCTCGATGTAGGCCGGCACGTCGGTCAAGAGCCGGCTCACGTCGGCGACGAACAGGCCCAGGCCGAGCACCATCCACCCGGCGAGGGCCGAAAAGTGGCGGAACGCCTGGCGGTGGAGGTCGGGCGATCCGGTCTCGTCGAGCGACTTGAGCCCGAGCACGGTGAACGCCAGCACGAAGCTCTGGACCAGGAACGAGTTGACGACGCCGCCGAAGCGCGCCGCCCATTCGTAAGCGCCGGCCGCCTCGGCGTCGAGCAGGTAGATGATTAGGTACCGGTCGCCCAGGTTCAGGAACCGGGCCGCCAGGCCGGACGCGATGAGCGGGACCCCGAACGCCATCATCGGCCCGACCAGGCCCCAGCGGATGCGCCGAGGGACGCGCGTCAGCAGCATCGGCGTCACCACCAAGGCCATCGCGGCGGCGGAGAGCGCGTAACCCTTCATCACGCCCGCCAGCCCTTGGCCGTCGAGCAGGAACGCGATCACGGCCGCGACCATCAGCGCCGCCTCGGCCGTCCCCAGCAGCGCGAACGCGCCGACGCGCTCGCGTTGGCGCAGGACGGTGTAGGACACGTCGGAGACGACCTTGAAGCCGATGAACACGACGAGCCAGCGCATCACCTCGGCCCGGCCGGACGATTCGAGGAACACGCCGGCCGCCGCCTCCGCCAGCGCCAGGCCGACGGCCAGGAACACCGCGCCGGAGATCACCGCCAGCGTCAGGGCCGTGACCGGAACCGCCTCGCGGTCGGCCGGGGACAGCGCGGGGTTGGAGGCGAACCGGAGGATGCCGAGCGGCAGGCCCACGCCCGCGATCAGGAGCCCGAACATCATGACGGCGTTGAGGCCGCCCAGGAAGCCAAAGTCGGCCGTGGACAGGATCTCGGGGTCGCCGTAGAACGCCAGCAGCGCGACGCCGCTCAGCTTGGCCGCCACGTTGGCGAGCGCGTAGGTGCTGCTCTGGCGAAACAGGCGGCGGAGCACCGCTAGACCGCGCCGCCGCCCGTGCCGCTGGCGGCCGGCGCCGCCAGCTCGGCGGCGAACGCGTCGGCGACCAGCGCGCCGGCCTGCATGGCGTCGGCGCGCATCCGCTCGACGCTGGCGAACAGGTCGGCGCGGGCGGCGGGGAGCGCGGCCAGCACGCGGTCGGTGGTTTGGACGAAGCCGGCGGGCGTCATCGTCTCGATGTCGGTGGTCCAGTCGCGGAGGCCGAAGGCGGCGAACAGCTCCTCGGTCTTGAACTGGTAGGCGATGGGCAGCACCGGCGTGCCGGCGCACAAGGCCAGGATGGCGGCGTGCATCCGCGTGGCCACCACCAGGTCGGCGGCGCGGTAGGCGCCGAGCAGCTCGTCGGGCCGGTGCATCTGGCGGTCCACCTCGACGGATGCGCGGACGTCGGCGGGAAGCAGGTCCCAGACGTCGAGCGCCACCGCCGAGTCGTCGTAGCGGTAGCCCGGCGTGCCCTGGCACGTCGAGAGGAACCGGACGCGCGCGCCGTGCGCCCGGACCAGGTGCGCCACGCCCGCCGCGACGGACGCGCGGTAGCGCGCCATGCCGGCGTCGGACGGGCCGGAGACGAAGTGGGGCCAGTCGCGCACCGAGACGGCCACGGTCGGCTGCGACGGCCACGACCGGCTGGCGGCGGCCGCCAGCGTGTCGGCGTCGGCGAGCGCGAACGCGGCGTCGGCGCGGACCGACGTGGGCGCGGCGGGCGCCAGCGCCTCCACCTCGCGCTGGGAGCGGGCGTCGCGCAGCAACGTCACGCGCGACTCCCGAAAGATGCGCGCCAGCCGGTCGCGCGGCATGTCGCCGCCGATCGGCCCGACGGACTGGGTGTAGAGCGCGTACGGCTTGCCGAGTGCGTGGAGCACGTCGAACTCCAGGAGCCGAGGCCCGAGCCAATAGGCGGGAACGAAGTAGGTGCCGCCGGAGCTGACGACCAGGTCGGCGGTGGCGAGCGCCTGGAACGGCCGGGCGCCGTCGGAGCCGGCCAGCTGGCGGGCGCGCTCGTGGCGGCCCTCGGCCCAGACCTGGGCGGCGGCGATCAGCCGGGGCCGACGCTCCAGCCAGCGGACCGCCCGGCGCGCGCGTGCCGGGATGCCGACGGCGATCTGGGGCCAGGCCACGCTCGACAGGCCGTCCACCACGTCCAGGTCGGGGTAGTACGGCGCCATCACCTCGGGCTGGGTGCCGAACACGGTGGTCGCGAACGGCGGCAGCGCCGCCCGGAGCGCACGCTCGACGCCGTAGAGGATCGCCGCGTCGCCGCCGTTGCCCAGCGTCACGTTGGTGATGGCGACGCGGATCGGGGTCTGGGAGGAGGCCATGCGCCCAAGCTACCGGGCGCCCGTTTCCGCCCGCCGTGAAGTTTGGAGGCCGGGCCTGCGCTACTCGCCCGGCTGCGCCCGCCCCGCGTCCACGGCGCCCGCCAGCGCGCCGGCGCCGGTCGCGAGGGCGCGGATCGCGCGGTGCCAGGCCGGCCTCCGCACAACGCCGACGGGCGCCGCCGCCAGCCCCGTCGCGACCTGCTTGCCGGCCTTGAGCACGCTCCACGCCGCCCGCCGCGCCCGCCCGCCGTGTGCGTAGCGCCACGACTGGCGGCCGTTGAGGAAGGCCCGCCGGGCGACGTAGCCCGCCGTCTGCTTGGCGGCCGGCTCCAGGTGCTCGACGGCCATCGCGGGCGCGTGCCAGGTCACGTTGCCGAACCGGTCGAACAGCCGGCCCGCCATCTCGGTCTCCTCCCCCAGCCCCAGCGCCCCGCCGACCATCCCGAGGCCGGGGTCGAAGCCTCCCACCGCTTGCAGCGCGTCGCGCCGGACGGCCAGGTTGCCGCCCGAAAACCCCAGCCGCGCCGCCGCGTCCGGCAGCGGCCCCTCGGCCCCGAACGTGCGCCGGCTCATCGACCGGTCGAACCAAGCCGGCGGCGTCGCCTCGAAGCGCGGCTCGATGGGACCGCCGACCAGCCGGACGCCCGGCCGGGCGACGGCGTCCAGCAGCGCGTCCCGCCAGCCGGGCTGCACGAACGCGTCGTCGTCCAGGAACACGATCCAGTCGGCGGCGCTCTCGGCCAGGGCGCGGTTGCGGGCGTGGCTCAGGCCCGGCGTCGGCTCCACGACCGACCGGAGCGCCGGCCACCCCGCCCGGCTGGCGATCACCGCCGGCGTGGCGTCCGTCGAGCCGTTGTCGACCACCAGCACCTCGACGCCGGGCGCGCCGGCGAGTTCGGCGCGCACGTCGTCGAGCGCCTGGGTCAGAACCGGCGCGCGGTCACGCGTGCACACGGCGACGGTGACGGTCACAGCGCGCGGGGGGCGCCGAGCCCGCGGATCACGTCGGCCAGCCGGGCCGTCTGGGCGCGGCGCGTGTACGGCGCGACGGCGTCCCAGGCGGCGCCCGCCAGCGGCGCGCCCTCGGCCCAGGCGCTGTAGTGGCGCTCGATCTCGCCCGCGATCCCGTCCACGTCGTCGCGGGCGTGCATCGTCCCGCCCTCGCTCCCCGCCAGCAGCGCGGCCGCGTCGCCGTCGTTGGGGCCGACGCCCAGCACCGGCCGGCCGGACGCGAGGTACTCGTAGAGCTTGCCCGTGATCATGCCGCCGTCGTCGGGGAACGGCTCGATGGACAACAGCAGCAGCGCCGCTCGCGCCTGCTCGCGGACCGCTTGGGCGTGCGTCACGTAGGGGACGGCCTCGACCGGCGCTCCGGTCTCTTGGGCCGACTGGCGGACGGCGTCGTCGGTGGTGCCCACCAGCCGGATCGTCAGTTTGGAGATGCGGTCTGACGCGCGCAACTGGCGGATGGCGTCCCACACCGCCGTCGGGTTCCGCGTGGCGTACAAGCTCCCGACGTGGGACACCACGAACGCGTCGCGGCGCACCACCTCGCCCTCGGCCGCGCCCAGGTCCGCTTGGTCGACGCCGTTGTAGATGACCTCAACCGAGCCCGGCGCCAGCCCACCCTGGCGCTCCAAGAGCCGCGCCCACGTCGGGCTGACCGTCGTGACGGCGTCGGCGCGCTGGAGCACGCGGCGCTCCAGGCGCCGGTCGAGAGCGCGCGCGGCGCGGCTCATGGGCAGGTCGTGGTAGAAGTTGATGGCCGTCCACGGGTCGCGGAAGTCGGCGACCCAGGGCACGCCGGTGTTCTGCAGGCGCCGCCCGATCAGGTGGACCGAGTGCGGAGGGCCGGACGTGACCACGGCGGCAAACGGGTCCGCCAGCCGGGCGGACTGGCCCAGCCGCTTCCGCCCCGCGTGGCGCGCAAACGGCACCCAGCCCACGCGGGCGTCGGGCAGGAACACGTTGGCCCGCGCCCACAGCGCCAGTCGTGCCCTCCAGCCGCGCCCGTCGACGGCGCCCGTCGGCACGCCCTCGCCGCCCGTCACCCGGGCGTAGAGCGCGAACGGGTCCGGCGCCCGCGTCCGGATGGTCTCGACGCCGTCGGGCACGTCGCCCGCCAGCCCGGGGTCGCGGCTGGGGAAGGCCCCGTCGTCCACGGTCAGCACGACGGGCTCGAAGCCGGCCTCGCGCAGGTAGCGGACGGTCTTGAGCACCCGCTGCACGCCCGGCCCGCCGGCCGGCGGGAAGTAGTACGTGACGACGAGGACGCGGGGGAGCACGGGCAGGGGCGGGGACGAGGTTCCGAAGGTGCGCGCCCCGCCCGGACGGGGCAAGCCGTTCACCGAATCCACCCGTCCGAGCCGGGCCGCGCCGGCGGCTGGCGGCGGCCCTCGGCGTGGGGCCCGGGCGCGTCGTCGGGCCGGCGGCGGGCTAGCGGACGCGCTTGCGGCGGTTGCGGACGTAGTCCTCGAACAGGAACCCGCCCAGCTCGTCCAGCCCGGCGTAGTAGGCCCGGCCGTGGTTGACCTCAGTCAGCTGGCGGACGAAGTCCTGGAGGTACGGGTCGCGCGCGATCATGAACGTGGTGATGGTCACGCCCTCGCGGCGGCAGATGGCGGCCTCGTCCAGCACCTTGTTGATGATCTTGCGGTCCAGGCCGTAGGCGTTCCGGTACATCCGCCCGTTCTCGAAATGGCACGACGGCTTGCCATCGGTGATCATGAAGATCTGCTTGTTCCGGTTCTTGCGGCGCCGGAGGATCTGGCGCGCCCGCTCCAGTCCCGCGCGCGTGTTGGTGTGGAACGGGCCGACCTGGAGGTACGGCAGGTCCTTCATCTCCACCTCCCACGCCTCGTTCCCAAACGCCACGATGTCCAGCGTGTCCTTGGGGTAGCGCGTCGTGATCAACTCCGCCAGCGCGAGCGCCGTCTTCCTCGCCGGCGTGATCCGGTCCTCGCCGTAGAGCACCATCGAGTGGCTGAGGTCGATCATCAGGACGGTCGCGACCGACGTGTGGTGGTCGGTCTCGAACACCTGGAAGTCGTCCTGCTGGAGGCTGAAGTCGCCGATGCCGCCGCGCTTGAACGCGTTCTGCAGCGTGCCCGTCACGTCGAGGTCGTGGACGTCGTCGCCGAAGGCGAACGGGCGCGTCTCGGGCTGGCGCTCCGAGCCGGCGCCGGCGAACGGCGTCTTGTGGTTGCCCCGGCCGGCCTTGCGTAGGCTGGTGAAGATCTCCTCCAGCGACCGCTCGCGCAGGCCGCGCTCGGCCTTGGCCGTGATCGAGACGACGCCCGTCTGGTCGTCGCGGTCGATGTAGCCCTGGTTCTTGAGCTCGTCGATAAAGTCGCCCAGGCCCATCTCGTCGTCGGTCAGGCCGTACTCCTTGTCGATGGCGGTCAGCCAGCGGAGCGCCTCGTCGGCGTCGCCGCCGGTGTGGAGCAGGAGTTGCTGGAACAGGTCGAGGAGGGTGTCGAACGTGGACCGGGTGGATCCGTGGCGTTCGGCGTCCCACTCGGAATAGCGGAATCGCATGGGGTCGGGCGGAGGGCGGGGCTCTCACCCGAAACGCGCGCGGGCGTTCCAGACGTGCCCGGTGTAGTTTCAAACTGGCCCGGAGCCTGTGACACACATGCTGCGCTCCCCCGGGCGGTATCGTCACGACCCGCGCGGACGCGACCGCCCTGCTCCCTAGCCACCCGACCTCCCACCATGTCGCATCGCATCTTTCTCGTCGAGGACCACCCCATCACGCGCGAGGGCATCCGGGCGCTGATCTCCAAGACCGACGACCTCCAGGTGGTCGGCGAGGCGGCCACGGCTCCCGAGGCGCTCGCGCTGCTGTCGTCGGCCTGCCCGGAGCTGGTCATCACCGACATCTCGATCGGCGGGTCGGACGGGATCGAGCTCACCAAGCAGATCCACGCGCTCTACCCCGACGTCAAGGTCCTCACGCTCTCGGCCTACGACGAGTCGGTCTACGCCGAGCGCGCCATCCGCGCCGGGTCCAGCGGCTACGTCGACAAGCAGAAGGCGCCCGAGGTCTTGGTCGAGGCCATCCAGACGGTCCTGGACGGCCGGCTCCACCTGTCGGACTCGCTCCGCGACCGGGTCGTGGGCAGCTACCTCACCGTCGGCGCGGCGCCGGAGACGGCGGTCTCGGACCTGACCGACCGCGAGCTCGAGGTGTTCCGTCACTTTGGCCACGGCCTGACGACCGCCGAGGTGGCCGACGCGATGATGCTCTCGCCCAAGACCGTCGAGACCCACCGGGTCCACATCAAGCAGAAGATGGGCCTCAAGACGACCAACGAGTTCGTCCAGCGGGCGACGCTGTGGACGGCCCAGAACGAGATCTAGCGTTGCGGTAGGTCGGTGGCCTCCAGCGCGGCCCAGGACGCTGCACGCACCTTCCGTCATTCTGACTCTGTCATCCTGAGCTTGTCGAAGGATCTCGACTCGGACGCTCAGCCCATCGGCGCCGGTGCCGATGACCTGGGGTGTCGGCGCTGAGATCCTTCGCTGCGCTCAGGATGACATCCACCTTCGCTCCGCGGTTGGCGCGCGGCGGCTTCCGGGCTAGCGGCGGCGACCGCCAGCCCGGCGTGGGATCAGTCGGGCAGGCCGTAGGCGGCCTTGACGGCTTCGTAGTCGCGGAGGTCGATGCGCGCGCCGGCCTGGGCCGTGTAGTAGAGCTCGTTCGGGATCACGACGAGCCGTAGGTCGATGTCGTCCGGGCCGCCGGCGACGCGCTGCGGGACGATAAAGTCGAACAAGACCGACCGGTCGTCGCCGAAGTCCGTGTACTCGGCGGACGACACGACGTCGAAGTAGAAATCTTGGTTGTCGAACGAGTACTCGTAGGACGCCGTAAAGCCCACCACCTTTTGAACAAAGTCTCCGTTCTCGTCACGTGCGAGGACGGATTCCTCGAACGAACGTGTGACGGGGAGCGGCGTCCACGTCCTGTTCCCGTCCGCCCCAACGATGTTCGACACCAACTCGGCGTCGATGTAGGCCATCACCATCGCGCCGTCGCCGGCCGTTCTGAGCGCGTCGGCGAGGTTGCCCCGGACCACCCGGGCGTCCCTGGCGTCGTACGACTGCGTGTTGAGGTCCGACTCTCGCGGGTCGAAGTCGCCGGGGGCGAAGCTGAAGTCGGCGACGAACACGTTGAGCGCCGTGTCGTCGGTGGTGTCGCAGCCGCTGGCGGCGACCATGAACGAGGCGACGGCGACGGCCGCGAGCGTGGAGCGGAGCGAGCCCGCAAACGAGAGAGAAGGCATGAGAACGGGGGGAATGGAGACTGAACTCTGGGCCGCGCGTGCGCGCGACCGGGTAACGCGGGCTCTGTAAACGAGTGCCGCCCGCCGTTCGCCTCTGCCGGAGCAGACGACGCCGGCGGGCGGCAACACGCAGGAGGAAAACTCAGGCCGTGGCGCGGCGGGCGCCGGCGTAGACCGAGGCCACCAGCAGGATCTTGGTCACGTCCCACGGCAGGAACTTGACCCAGCCGTTGACGAGCGCCTGGCCCCAGCCCAGGTCCGCGACCAGATACAGGCCGACCACGCCACACGCGAACAGCGCGGCCGAGCCGGCCACGAGCCCCAGCAGCACGCCCCCAAACGAGCGGTTGCGCTCGGTCACGAGGCCGCCCGCCAGCGCCACGAGCGGGAACCCGACCAGGTAGCCGACCGAGGCGCCCATCAGGTGCTCGATGCCGCTCCCGCCGCCGGCGTAGACCGGCAGCACCAGCCCGAGCGCGAGGTAGGCCAGCATCGACAGCGCGCCCAGGCGCCAGCCCAGGAACAGGCCGCTGCCGTAGACCGCCAGCGACTGCAACGTGAGCGGGACTTCCCACAGGTAAAGCCGCAGTTCGAACTGGGCCAGCAGCGCGGTCAGCAGCGCCACGCCGACGACCAGGGCGCCCTGGAGCGCGAGCGGGGCGTCGGACGCACGGAGGCGGTCGACGGAGGCGGCGGACGGGGCGGCGAGAGCGGCGGACGAGAGGAGCGACATGGGGAGGCAGAAGAGTGGGCCGGAAGATACGCGCGCCGTCCTGGGCGGCTCCCCAGGACCCGGCCGGCCGCTGGCGGGTAGCTTGGGCGCCCCGATCTCCTCCGCCCCCATGACCGACCCCGTCCAGGACCACGTCGCCACCACGCTCGACGGCCGCGTGCTCCACCTCGTCCTCGACCGGCCCGAGAAGAAGAACGCCCTGACGCGCGCCATGTACGCGCGGCTGGCGGACGCGCTCGAAGAGGCCGCCGGCGACGCCGACGTGCGCGCGGTCGTGCTGAGCGGGCGCGGCGGCGTGTTCACCGGCGGCAACGACCTGGGCGACTTTATGATGGACCCGCCGACCGGCCCCGACAGCCCGGTCTTCCGGTTCCTCCGCAACGCCGTCGGCTTCCCCAAGCCGCTCATCGCGGCCGTCGCCGGGCCCGCCATCGGAATCGGGACGACGGTCCTGCTCCACTGCGACCTGGCCTACGCGGCGCCGGACGCCCGCTTCAAGATGCCGTTCGTGGACCTGGGGCTGGTCCCGGAGGCGGCGTCGAGCCTGCTGCTGCCGCGCATCGTCGGGCCGGCACGGGCGGCGGAGCTGCTGCTGTTCGGCGAGGCGTTCTCGGCCGAGACGGCGCGCGAGATGGGGCTCGTCAACGCCGTCGTGGAGGACCCGGTGGAGACGGCGCTGGAACGGGCCGCCGTGCTCGCCGCCAAGCCGCCCCAGGCCGTCCGCCAGTCGAAGGCGCTCTTGCGGCGCGAGACGGCCGACGCCGTGGGCGAGACGATGGCGCACGAGGGCGCGCTGTTCGTCGAGCGGCTGGCCTCGCCCGAGGCGCAGGAGGCGTTCACGGCCTTTTTCGAGAAGCGCACGCCGGACTTTTCTCCGTTCGAGTAGCGGCCGGATTGGCAAATTGAGGGCCGCAAAGGCGGTTCTCGGCAGAAAAGCCAGGTAAAGGGTTGCGTTCGGCTCGGATCTACTATATGATTAGTACGAACCAAATGAACCCGCCATGCGCAACCCCCTCACGCCTCTCGGCGGCACCGAGATGGAAGTCCTCCGCGAAGTCTGGGCGCTGGGCGAGGCGACGGCCCGCCAGGTCCACGACCGGATCCTGACGCGGCGCCGGGTGGCCTACACGACCGTGATGACGGTCCTGAAGAACCTGGCCGACAAGGGCTACCTCCGCTTCGAGGCCGAGGGCACGGCCTACGTCTACACCGCCGCCCGCCCGGCCGAGGAGGTCCAGGCGACCGTGCTCTCGGGCATCCTGGACAAGGTGTTCGGCGGCTCGGCGTCGAGCCTGGTCCAGGCGCTGGCCCGGCACGAGGCGCTGAGCCCGACCGAGCGCGACGAGATCCGCCAGCTCATCGATTCCCTCGACGACGATGCCTGACCTCCACGCCCTCGCGGACCTGGGCCGGGCCTCGGTCCACGCCCTGTGGCTGCCGCTCGCGCTGTGGACCGCGCTCGCGCTGGCGGCCGAGGCCGGCCTCCGGCTGGCCCGGAGCCGCGCGGCGCTGGCGCTCCCCGTCCGCGGCGCCGTGCTGGCGGCGCTGCCGCTGGCGGTCGCGGTGCCGGTCGTGCTCCGGGCGCTCGCCCCCGCGGCGGCCCTGTCGTTGGCCTGGGCGCCCCAGATCCAGTGGCTGCCCGGCGTCGTGGTGGGCGGCGGCGAGGTTGCGGGCTCTGGCCTGGCGGGGCCGCCCGCCCTAGACGTAGCGCTGGGCGCGGCCGTGCTGGCCGCCGGGCTCCTCTCGGCGCTCCACCTCGTCCGGCTGGCGCGGTCGCTGGCCGACGTCGCCGCCGCCCGACGCCGCCTGGCGCCGGCCGACGCCCTGGCCCAACGCGCCGTCGACGACGCCCGCCAGCGGCTGGGCGTGGCGCGGCCCGTCGCGGCGGTTGTGGCGCCGGACGGCGCGGCGCCGTTCACGCTGGGCTGGCGCCGGCCCCTAGTGGCGTTGCCCGCCGACCTCGACGATGCCGCGTGCGAGGTGGCGGCGCTCCACGAGGTCGCCCACGTCCGCCGGGCCGACTTCGCGTGGCACGTCGCCCAACGCGTGGTCACCGCCGCCTTCGCGGCGCATCCGCTGGCGTGGGCGGTGGGGCGCGGCCTGGACCTCGACCGCGAGCGGGCCGCCGACGCCGTCGTGCTGGACGCCTGCCCCGGCCGCCGCCGCACCTACGCCGACCTCTTGTTTTCCTACGTCTCCCTCCCTGCCCCTGCGCTTGCGCTGGGCACGACGGGAGGCTCCTCGTCCCTCAAACACCGCATCGACGCCATGACCTCCCCCCTCTCCCCCACTCGCTCCCGCCTGCTCGCCCGCTGGGGCCGCCTGGGCGGATTCCTGACCCTCGCCCTCGCCGCCGGCTTGGCGGCGACCACCGCGGCCACCGTTCCCGACGGCACCCCAACTAAACAGCGCCGCGCTTCCCAGGCCACGCCTCTGGTTCCCGACGCAGACGCTAGCCTCGCCACTACACGAGACACAACCGACGTTTACGACGTGGTAGACGAAATGCCAGAGTTGATTGGTGGGCTCGAAGGTCTCGTCGAGCGGCTCGACTACCCCGAGCTCCAGCGTCGCGCTGGCGTCGAGGGCACGACCGTCATTCAGTTTGTCGTCGGGGCCGATGGCGGGGTCGAGGACGCCAAGGTCGTGCGGACCGCCGGTAACGACGGGCTCGACCGAGCCGCGCTCCAGGTCGTCGAGACGGCGCGGTTCCAGCCGGGCCGAGAGGGCGGCCGCGCCGTGCGGACTCGGTTCGCCGTTCCCATCACCTTCCGGCTGCCCAACAGCACGACCCCTAGCGACTCCGAGGTCGTCCGCTCGCGCTACCCCAACACCTACCTCACCCAGACCGGTCTCGACGTGTCCGAGTTGGAGGACCCGGCCATGATGGAGCGCTTCCTCCGGTCGACTTACGGCCCGCTCATCCGCCAGTACGCCCCTGACCTCTCGAACGGTGCCCAAGCGACGATCCGCGTAACACTCGACGACGAGGGTAAAGCCGATCTCGGGACGCTCCAGGTCGAATCCTCCAGCGAGGTCTTTCAGGACTTATCCGCCTTCCTCGCGGTACCGGTCCACATCCCGGCCCGCGCCGGTGAGGCTATCGAGTTTACCGTGACGTATGTCAAGGGCGACGGCTAAAGACCCTGAAGTTCCTCTGCTCCCCGCCCCGCTGGCGCCGGCCGCCACCCCGAAGGGACAGCGCAGCTAGCGGGGCGAGATGGTGGTAGGTTGGGCGCGGAAGCCAGGGGTGTCCCGCCTGCCGACGACGGCCGACCGGGACTGAGACAGACCCTCCGCACCTGATCCGGTTCGTACCGGCGTAGGGAGAGCTTCCGGTCTCGCACCGCTGGCGGACGTCTTCCGCCGGCCGGGCGCCCGGCTTCCAGATTCCCCTCACGATCTGGACCGCCGACATGGAGATGCCCACGACCGCCGCCGCCAAGAAGGCCGCGGACGCCGCCACCCACGCCCGCATCGAGGAGTTGTCGGACGAGGTCCGCCGCCCGCTGCCGGGATCCCGCAAGGTCTACGTGGTCGGCTCCCGCCCCGACCTGCGCGTGCCGATGCGCGTGGTGTCGCAGTCCGACACGGCCGCCAGCTTCGGCGTCAAGGCCGGCGTGGCCAACCCCGACATCCCGATCTACGACTGCTCGGGGCCGTACACCGACCCCGCCGTCGAGATCGACCTGCGCCGGGGCCTGCCGTCGGTGCGCGGCGCCTGGATCGAGGAGCGCGGTGACACCGACCGGCTGGCGGCGCCCACCTCCGAGTTCGGCCGCCAGCGGCTGGCGGACCCCGCCACCAGGCACTTGCGCTTCGAGCACGCTCGCGCCCCGCGACGGGCCAAGGCGGGCCAGACCGTGACCCAGCTCTACTACGCGCGCCGAGGCCTCGTGACGCCCGAGATGGAGTTCGTGGCCATCCGCGAGGGCCAGCGCCTGGAGGCGTTGCGCGAGACCGACCCCGGCCTGTTCGCCCAGCACGCCGGCCAGTCGTTCGGCGCGTCGATCCCGGCCGTCATCACGCCCGAGTGGGTCCGCGACGAGATCGCGCGCGGCCGCGCCATCCTGCCGGCCAACGTCAACCACCCGGAGCTGGAGCCGATGGCGATCGGCCGCAACTTCCTGGTCAAGATCAACGCCAACATGGGCAACTCGGCCGTCACGAGCTCGATCGCCGAGGAGGTCGAGAAGCTGACGTGGGCCACGCGCTGGGGCGCGGATACGGTGATGGACCTCAGCACCGGCAAGCACATCCACGAGACGCGCGAGTGGATCCTGAGGAACAGCCCGGTCCCCATCGGCACGGTCCCGATCTACCAGGCGCTCGAAAAGGTGGGCGGCGAGCCCGAAGCGCTGACGTGGAGTCTGTTCCGCGACACGCTCATCGAGCAGGCCGAGCAGGGCGTCGACTACTTCACGATCCATGCCGGCGTGCTGCTCCGCTTCGTGCCGCTCACCGCCAGCCGGCGGACGGGCATCGTCTCGCGCGGTGGCTCGATCATGGCCAAGTGGTGCCTGGCGCACCACCAGGAAAACTTCCTCTACACGCACTGGGGCGAGATCTGCGAGATCTGCGCCGCCTACGACGTGTCGTTCTCCATCGGCGACGGCCTGCGCCCCGGCTCGATCCAGGACGCCAACGATGACGCCCAGTTTGCCGAGCTCTACGTCCAGGGGGAGCTGACCCAGAAGGCGTGGGCCCACGACGTCCAGGTCATGAACGAGGGGCCGGGCCACGTGCCGATGCACATGATCCAGGAGAACATGACCAAGCAGATCGAGTGGTGCGGCGAGGCCCCGTTCTACACGCTCGGGCCTCTCACGACCGACATCGCGCCGGGCTACGACCACATCACGTCCGGCATCGGCGCGGCGATGATCGGGTGGTTCGGGTGCGCCATGCTGTGCTACGTCACGCCCAAGGAGCACCTCGGCCTGCCCGACCGCGACGACGTGCGCGAGGGCGTGATCACCTACAAGATCGCGGCCCACGCCGCCGACCTGGCCAAGGGCCACCCCGGCGCCCAGGCGCGCGACAACGCGCTGAGCAAGGCCCGCTTCGAGTTCCGGTGGCAGGACCAGTTCAACCTGGGCCTCGACCCCGAGCGCGCGTGCGCCATGCACGACGAGACGCTGCCCAAGGAGGCGTCCAAGACCGCCCACTTCTGCTCGATGTGCGGGCCCAAGTTCTGCTCGATGAAGATCACCCAGGACGTCCGCGACTACGCCGCCGAGCACGGGGTGGACGTGGAGGCGGCGATCCCGGAGGGCATGCGCGAGAAGGCGGCCGAGTTCACCGAGCGCGGCGGCCGGATCTACCTCGACGCCTGAGGCCCTCGCCCCGCTGGCGGCGCGCGTCGCCAGCGGGACGGCGCCGGCGCTACTGGGCGCGGCGCCAGACCTGGGTGCGGCCCAGCGCCTTGATGCCCAGGAAACCGCGCACGTTGAGGCGGTCGGCGCCCTCGAGCGTCAGGAGCAGCTTGTAGCGGCGGCCCGAGGTCGGGTCCAAGATGCGGCCGCCCGACAGGCGCTCGCCGTCCCAGGTCATGTCCTGGATCAGCGGCACCTGGCGCAGGTCGACGCCCTGGTAGCGGCCGTCGCAGTCGTGGCACACAAAGTCAGGCTGCGGGTGCTCGCGCGTGGGGAGCACCTCGACCACCCGCCCCCTCACCACGCCGTCGGCCTCGGTGATGCGGATGACCGACTGGGCCTCGCCGGTGTCGTCGCTGTAGGTGGTCCAGTCGCCGAGGTAGGCGCGGGCGGGGGACGGGAGCGACTGCGCCCAGGCGCTGGCGGAGGAGGCGAGCAGGACGAGGGCGAGACAGGCGAGACGGAGCATGGGCCGGGGCGTGGTGGAACGGAGGCTCCCCAACGCTCCCGCGACTCCGTCTCTTGCCCGCCCGCGGCCGCGATCCGGATTACTTGCCTGCTACTTCTAGAACCCAGCCCGCGATGGCGGCCGGGCCGCCGGCGCCCCGCGAACGGGACCGAGGGCGCGCAGGCGCCGACGGGCTCGCGCCCCGCTGGCGGAGGGCGCGCCCGGCGGCCACCGCTCGCCGGGGGACCGCGGCGCGCGGCGCCCTACCCTTCCGGCACGAACTGGGCCTGGAGCCAGCCGTCCTCGACCGTCGCGCCCGCCAGCCGGTAGTAGGCCAGGAACGCGGGCAACGTGACGTTGCGGCGCTGGTTGGCGATCTGGACCACGAGGTCGTCCCCGAACTGCTCGGCCTCCACGTCGCCGGGCTCGGCGCCGGGCACGCGCAAGCTCACCGTGTAGTCGTCGCCGGCGTTCTCGACCTTGTAGGACGGCTCCGAGTGGTAGACGGCCGCCGGGTCGCGGTCGGCGTAGAGCCCCTCGCCGATCTGCTCCAGCAGCTCCAGCCCGAACACCTCCTGGCCCAGGTGCGGGACCCGGAGCACGGGCAGCGGCGCGAACGACCGTTCGATCTCGTCGAGGTAGCCGGCCTGGGCCTCGACGTACTTGGCCATCACGCCGCCGGCCTCGTCCTCGGGGATCACGCGGTTGACGATGGCCGCGTCGACGCCGTAGCCGTAGAGCTGGAGGTAGGTGTAGGCGCGCTTGGCCTCCTGGATCACCATCCGCTCGGGGTTCATCACCAGCCGGGCGCTCGTCACCTCGGAGTCCTGCAACACCTCCTGCACGTCGCCCAGCTTGCCGAACAGCTTGTCGAGCTCCTCGTAGCCGCGGTCCAGCGGCACGCCGGTCGTCTTGCGGACGGCAAAGCCGACGGTCTTGATGGCCGTCTTTTGCAGCGGGAACGCCTTCTGGAGCCACCACTGCGTCACCTGGGGCAGCGTCAAGAGCGTCAGCGTTTCGCCTGTGGGCGCGGCGTCCAAGACGATCACGTCGTAGTCGCCGGAGCGGTAGAACTCGTCGAGCCACAAGAGCGCCGAGCCCTCGCCCATGCCGGGCAGCGCCGCCAGCTCCTCGGCCGCCACGGCGTCGGCGCCCTGGAACCGGAGCACGGCGCGGACCAGCTCGCGCATGTTGCCCCAGTACTTGCGCATGGAGTAGTACAGGTCCACCTCCATCGCGTCCAGGTTGGGCGCCAGCTGGCGCGGCTCGGGCCCGAGCGGCTGGTCGACGGCGTCGGCGAGCGAGTGGGCGGGGTCGGTCGAGAGCACCAGCGTACGCTGGCCGCGGCGGGCGCAGGCGAGCGCCGTGGCCGCGGCGCACGTCGTCTTGCCGACGCCGCCTTTGCCGGTGAACAAGAGAACGCGGGGCACGTGGGTACCGGGGGATGGACCCGGTGAAGGGTCGCCGACGCACGCGCGTTCCTCGACCCGTCCGCTTTCACTCGTTACCCGCTGGCGGTTGTCGCCAGCGGGGCGAGCGCCGCGGTTTATCCGTCGCCGCGCCGTGCCGCGTCGATCATCTCCTGGGCCGTCATGCCGCCCTGGTTGTTCGGGTTGCGCGGCGCGTCCGGGTTCCGAGGCTGGGACGGCCGCTGCGGACGAGCGGGGGCGGCCGGCTCGTCTCGGCCGCGGCCGGCGCCAGCGGGCGGCGGGTCGGCGCGCTGGCGGTCGTCGCCCCACCCGGCGCGGCGCTCGGCCGGCGGCGGCTGGCGGAGGTCGGGCGTGTCGGCCGGGGGCCGCTCCACGTCGGGCGCGTCGGGGGGCGCCGGCCGGTACGGGTCCTCGCCGTAGGACCACTCGTAGTCGTCGGCGGTGACGTCGGCCACGTCGGGGTCGTCGACCAGCGCCGAGTCGCCGTCCACGTCCCACACCAGCGCCTCGTAGCGGCCGGGCGGCGGCGGGAAGCTCGCCGGGGGGAGCCCGTCCTGGACGCGCGCCAGGAAGTTGGCCACGACCGGGAGCGCCGTCCTCGACCCCTCGCCGGTCTGCTTGGAGCGGAACCGGACGCGCTGGTCGTTGAACCCCACCCAGGCGCCGGCCGCCAGCCCGGGGCGCATGGCCAGGAACCAGCCGTCGACGTAGTCCTGGGACGTCCCGGTCTTGCCGGCCAGGTCGCCCGTCGCGCCCAGCGCGCGCAGGTCGCGGCCCGTGCCCCGGTCGATCACCCCGCGCATCATGTCGAGCAGCTGGCGGGCGTCGCGCCGCGTCAGCGCCTGGGCGCCGTCGCCGCCGAACGTGTCCAGGACCGTGCCGCTGGCGGTCTCGACGCGCGTGACCACCAGCGGGCGGCGCCGGAGCCCGTCGTTGGCGATGGTGGCGTACGCCGAGACCATCTCCAACAGCGTCACCGGGCTGGTGCCGAGCCCGATCGACGGCACCACGTCGAGCGGGCTCGTCACGCCCATCCGCTGGGCCACCAGCGCCACGCGGTGCGGCCCGACCTCGTTGGTCAGCCGGGCGGTGACGGTGTTCTTGGAGAACGCGAGCGCGTCGGCCAGGGTGCCGGGCGAGGTGCCGCCGACCGGGGACCAGGTCTTGCCGCCGCCCAGGTCGTAGGTCACCGCGCCGCCCTCGACGTCGTCGTCGGGGCTGTAGCCGCGCTGGAGCGCGCTCGCGAACACGAACGGCTTGAACGTCGAGCCTGGCTGGCGGCGCGCGACGCCGGCGTGGTCATACTCGTCGACGGCAAAGTCGCGGCTGCCCACGTAGGCGCGGACGGCGCCGGTCTCGGGCTGGATCGCCACCAGCGCGACCTCGACGCGCCGGGCCGCCGCGGCGGCCGAGTCCACGAGCGCGGCGTCCTGGCGGACCGTCGCGAGCGCGGCCTCCGCGTCCTGGCCGCCGTCGCGGGCGCGGACGTAGGCCAGCGTCTTCCTCAGCGCGGCGTCCACGACGGCCCGGGGCGGACGGCGCCACTGGGCGTCGGCCGTCCGCTGCAGGCGCTGGGCGCGCTCGGCGACGGCGGCCTCGGCCTGGCGCTGCATCCCCAGGTCCAGCGACGTGTGGATGACGAGCCCGTCGCGGTCGACGTCGTAGCCGCGGGGCCGAGCCCACGCCTCGATCTCGCGCCGGACGGCGGCCGTAAAGTGCGGCGCGGCGCTGTACGTCGACGGCTGGGTCCGCAGCTCCACGCCCAGCGGCTCGGCCCGTGCCCGGGCGGCCTCCCCGGCGCCCAGCACGCCCTGCTCCGCCATCAGCCGCAGCACCAGGTCGCGCCGCGCCAGCGACGCCTCGGGCTGGCGGACCGGGTTGTAGGCGTCCGGCCCCTTGAGCATCGCCACCAGCACGGCCGACTGCGCCACGGTGAGGTCGGGGGCGTGCGTGCCGAAATAAGTCCGCGCCGCCATCTCGACGCCGAACGCGTTGTAGAGGAACGGGACGGTGTTGAGGTAGGCCTCCAGGATCTCGCGCTTGGTGTGGTCGCGCTCGATCGCGCGCGCCGCCAGCGCCTCCTTGGCCTTGCGCTCCAGCGTGCTGGCGCTGCCGATCTCGTCGGGGAACAGGTTGCGGGCGAGCTGCTGGGTCACCGTCGAGCCCCCCTGGCGGTCGCCCCGGGCCGTCGCCCAGATGGCGCCGACGGTGCGCCGGGCGTCGACGCCGCCGTGGCGGTAGAACGCCCGGTCCTCGGTCGCGACCAGCGCGTCGACCAGGTGGATGGGGATGGAGTCGAGCGGGACCCACTCGCGGAAGTCGGGCTCGAACTGCGTCAGCCGCTCGCCGCGCGCGTCGAGCACGACGGACGCCTGGGCCTGGGTGGCCCGCGAGAGCGCGTAGGCGTCGGGCAACTCGGGCACGAGGGACCACGCGTACGCCGCGCCGGCCAGCACGACCAGCACCCCGGCGCAGGCGAGCGTCGCCAGCGGCACGCCCACGGCCACCGCCAGCCGGCGGCCCCACCCGGCCTCGGCGTCGGTCACGGCCCGCCAGTACCGGCGCACCGGGTTGCGCGACGGCGGAGGCGCCGGGGCGGGCCGAGGCGGGGCGGGGCGGGCGATGGTGGGACGCAGGTCCACGGTCGGGGTGCGGGGGCGGACGGTAGGGTATCGGCGTCGGGCGCCAACTCCAAACTCGCTGTCTGGGGAGGGCGGTTCAACGCCCTGCCCGCCGCGTCCGTGCACGGTCGTTGCCGTGGCCGCGCCGTTGTCTCCCCACGTGCGTCGGCTTGCCGGCCTCCGCTCCCCCGCTCCAACGTCCGCCCGGCCCGGCCAGCTGCCGGTTGCACCACGGCCGGGGGCGCTACAGCGACGGCGCGACGCGCGCCACGCCGGGCGACTACGCCGGGACGGCCCGCGAGTGCGCGACGGCGCCGGACCGCGACCCGTTGGCGCTACAGCCCGTAGTGCTTGCGGATGGCGGACTGCGAGGACTGGACGGACTTTAGCGTCTCCTTGAGCAGGTTCTGCTGGCTCTTGTGCATCACGTCCGGGTCCACCAGGTCGCTCGGCGTCTCGCCGCGCTCGGCCGCCTGCATCTGCTCGCGCAGGTGGACGTCGACCAGCGTCGTGAACGGCGGGACCAGCGCCTTGGCCTGGGCCGCCAGCGGGTGGCCGGTGCGGGCCACCTCGCGCAGCCGGTCGAACGTGTTGGCCGACTCCAGGTACGACGCGTCGATGGCCATCGCGCGCGCCAGCCGCACGATGGGCAGCACGGCCCGCTTGCGCAGGTCGAGGCCCGTCCGCCCGCCGACCTCCTCCACCTCGATGCGGCCGAACGTCGAGAGCGGGATGTCGATCCGGGTGCCCTCGCGGGCCAGGATCTTGGCCAGCCGCTCGTTGGGCAGGTGGGCCGCGATGGCCTGGCGGAGCGCCTGGCCCAGCTCCTCGTCGCCGTACAACGTGCGCAGGTCGAAGCAGAGCGCGGCGCGCGACGTGGACTCGGCGTCGGTCCCCGAGGCCCACGCCTCGTAGGCGGCCCGCCACGACGAGAGCGGCTGGCGGAACGCCTCGGCGCTGGCGTCGATGCCGTTTTTCGGGTCGCCGAAGCCACACTGTTGAAACGCCTTGCCGGCGCGCGTCGCCAGCCGCTCGTAGTAGACCGCCGCGCGCTCGGCGTCGGCGGGGTCGGGGTCGGCGTAGACCAGGCCGTTGTCCTGCCACGCCCGCAGCACGGACTCGCGCCGGCCCGAGGCGCCGAACGTGATCCAGGCCCACGGCCCGCGGAACACGTCGTCGCCCAGCTCGGCCGCCAGCTCGGCCTCGACGGTGCGCAGCACCTGGCGCTTGAGCTGGTCGTCGACCTCGGTCACGAGGTCGAGGAGGTCCTCGGAGTGGACGCCCTGGTGGTAGAGCCGGTAGAGGCGGCGGCTGGAGTCGGCGCGCAGGCCGGCCAGCTCCTCGACGGAGCGGGCGCGCTCGAGCCGCTCGGTCGTGGCCACCGGGTCCAGGCCGCGGTAGTGGCTCATGTCCTCGGCCGTGAGCAGGCCCCGGAGCCGCCCGTCCTCGCCGTCGACCACGACCACGCGGCGGACCCGCTCGCGCATCATCGTCCGCATGGCGTCGAACAGCCGCTCGTTGGTGCCGAGGGCGATCGGCGGGCGCTCCACGAGGTCCATCACCGAGCCCCCCGTGCCCATCTGCCCCGCCAGCACCCGCTTGACCAGGTCCCCCTCGGTCACGACGCCCATCGGCACGCGGTCCTGGACGAGCACGACCGCGTCGCTGTCGAGCTGGGCCATCGCCTGGGCCGTCTCCAGGATCGTGGCGCCCACCTCGACCGTCGGCGGCTCGGCCCGGAGCACGTCGCCCAGGGTGGTGTCGAAGAGCAGGAACGCGCCGCTCGCGTCGATGTCCTCGTCCAGCATCCGGACGTAGCGCTGGATGTCGGACTCGAAGTAGCCGCGGAACGCCTCGTTCTCGTCCACCAGTCGGGTAAAGCTGTCGGCGGCGATCAACGCGCACGACGTCTGCTGGACGGCGCGGGCCTCGTAGGGCAGCGCGCCGCCCTGGAGCAGCCCGTACGACCCGAACTGCGAGCCGGCGCCGGCCATGTCGACGGTCCGCCCGGTCTCGGCCTCCTGCAACCGCACCAGGCCCTCGGTGACGACGTAGAGCGCGCGGTGGATGTCGTCGCCCTGCTGCAGGATCAGCTCGCCCGGCGCGTAGAGCTCCAGGGTCATCTTCTGGAGCAGCGACTGGCGCTCGTCGTCGGAGAGAATGTCGAAGGGTTCCGTCTCAGCGAGAAGGTCGGCGATCTGGGCGGAGAGGGAAGCCATGCGGGGCGGTCAGGTGGAGGCGGCTAGGACGCAGACGGGCGGTCTCAGATCCCTGACCGGCCGCGACCCGACGTGCGGGCCCGGGAACGGCGCCCACAGCGGAGGCGCCACGCCCTCCCCGGGCTCCGCTCCGTTGTGCCCCACCGCGGGCGCCCTCCCGGCACGATCCGTGCCTAGACTTTCTCCCCGGCCTTCCCCCCGCGCCCGCCGCATGCGCCTTCCGCTCCTCCTCGCCGCCTTGCTCACCGTCGCCGCCAGCGCGGCGGCCCAGGACGGCGCCCGCCTCACCACCTTCGTCGACTGCCAGGGCTACGTGCCCGGCTGCGACCAGGACTTTTTCCAGACCGAGATCGGCTTCGCGCGGTTCGTCCGCGACCCGGCCGACGCGGCCGTCTACGTGCTCGTCGTGGACGAGGACACCGGAGGCGGGGGCGACCGCTACACCTTGCTCTTCGAGGGCCGGCGCGGCGCCGCCCAAGGCCGCCGAGACACGCTGGTGACGTCGACGCCGCCCGGAGCCTCCGACGACGACCAGCGCCGCGCGCTGCTCGGGCGGCTGGCGCTCGGGCTGGCCGGCTTCGCCAGCCGCACGGGCCTGGCCGACCGCCTGGCCGTGACCTACGACGCGCCGACCGACGAGGCGGCCGGTGGCGCCGAGGACGAGCGCGACCCGTGGAACAGCTGGGTCTTCCGCGTCGACGGCCGCGGGTTTTTCAGCGGGCAGGCCCAGTCCAGGTCTGGCAACATGTTCGGGTCGTTCTCGGCGTCGCGCGTGACGGAGGCGTTCAAGGTGTCCATCCGGCCACGAGCCAGCTTCAACTTCAACGCGTTCGAGCTGTCCGACAGCACCACCTTCGAGACGAGCAACGCGAGCTACGGCCTCAGCGCCCGGGCAGTCAAGAGCCTCGGGAGCCACTGGTCGGCGGGCGTCGGGGCGAACCTGTCGCGGAGCACGTTCGCCAACGTCGACGGGTCGGTCCAGATCGGGCCGGCCGTCGAGTACAACCTCTACCCCTACGCCGAGTCCACCCAGCGCCAGCTGTTGGTCAGCTACAACGCCAGCCTGCGGGCCGTCGCGTACCAGGACACGACCATCTTTTTGAAGACCGGCGAGGTGCTGGGCCAGCACGGGGTCAACGTCGTGGCCGAGTTTGCACAGCCGTGGGGCTCGGTGGACGTCTTCTCCGGGGCCACGCAGTACCTCGGCGCCGACCGCTTCGACAAGTACAACCTGTCGATCGGCGGCGGCGTGGACCTGCGGCTGCTCCGCGGTCTGAGCCTTCGCCTCGACGGCCGCTACGAGTTCGTCCGCGACCAGATCGGGCTCCGCGCCGAGAACGCGACCGACGGCGAGATCCTGACCAACCAGTTCGAGTTGGCCACGGGCTACTCGTACTTCGGGTCGGTCGGCATCTCGTACTCGTTCGGCTCCATCTTCAACCAGGTCGTCAACCCGCGCCTGCCCACCCTGTGACCGACACCCTGTGACCGACTGGCGCCACCAGCTGGCCGCGCTCTACCGCGACGGCCTCTACGACCAACCGGCCGGCGACCGGATGTTCAACCCGTACCGCGACACGGACGCCCGCGACGCCTCGCCCGAGGCGCCCGCGACCCGGCGGGCCAACCTGGAGGCGGCGCTCGACGCCGTCGCGCGGGCGTCGTCCGGCCGCCGGCCCGAGGTGCTGGTCGTGGCCGAGGCGCCCGGCCCCTGGGGCTGCCGCTTTTCGGGCGTCCCGTTCACCAACGAGCGCCAGCTGCTCGACCCGGCGTTCCCGGTCCACGGCCGCCCCACGTCGGGCCGGTTCGCGGAGACGGGCGAGCCAATCAAGGAGTACAGCGGCTCGATCTACTGGGGCGCCATGCTGCCGCACTGGGGCCGGTTCTGGACCTGGAACGCCGTCCCGACGCACCCCCACAAAGCGGGCGAGCCGCTGACGATCCGCACGCCGGGCATGCGCGAGGTGCGCCGCTGGCACGACCTGCTGGCGGCGACGGTCGGCGTGCTGGAACCGGAGGCGGTGGTGGCCGTCGGGCGCAAGGCCGAGGGCGCGCTGGAGGCCGTCGGCGCCGATCCGGTCTACGTGCGCCACCCGAGCCAGGGCGGGGCGACGTTGTTCCGGGAGGGCGTGGCGGCGCTGTGGGAGCGGTTGGGGCCGCCGCCGCGCCGCGGCTAGCTCAGGCGCACCTGGCGGATAAACCGGCGCACGGCCACGCTCGACGCCATCAGCCCCAGCACCACGCCCAGCGCAACGAGCGCCAGGATCGACGGCAGCGGCGAGCCGCCGGGCCAGCCCACCGCCGACCCGCCGCCGTCGGCGGAGGCGATAAAGCTCAAGAACAGGCCGTACAGGCCCCACAGCGCCAGCCCGGCCACGACGCCCGCCGCCAGCCCCTGGATCACGCCCTCGACCAAGAACGGCCGGCGGATAAAGCCGTTGGTCGCGCCCACCAGCTTCATCGTCCGGATCAGCATCCGGCGCGCGTAGATCGACAGCCGGACCGTGTTGCCGACCAGCAGCAGCGCCGCCACCACCACCAGGAGCGCGACGGCCAGCCCGACGCCCGAAATCACGCGCAGGTTGCGCTCGACGGCCTCCACCGAGGCCCGGTCGTAGGCGACCTCGTCCACCGACGACCACCCGCCGACCGCCTCGACGAAGGCGGCGAGCGAGTCGGGCGAGGCGTGGTCGCCGCCCAGGCGCACGCGGTAGCTGGCGGGCAGGAACTGGGCGTCGTCGTAGAGGTCGGCCTCGGCGCCGAAGTCCTGGGCGAAGATCTCCGACGCCTCTTGGCGCGAGATGTAGCGGACCGAGTCGACGCCGGCGACGCCGCGCAACCGGTCGCCCACGCCGGTCGCCGTCTCGGGAGACGTGTCGTCCTCCAAGAACACCTCGACCTCGCTGGCCCGCTGGCGGAGCGTCTCGGCGACGTTCTGGCCCTGCCAGCCCAGCAGCGCGAAGATGCCGATCAGGACGAGCGCGATGGCGAGCGCGGCGACGCTGGTGGCCGCGGCCAGCTTGGCCCGGCGGAAGCCGGCCAGCCCTTCGAGGATCGTGTAGGAGAGCGCCAACGCGGGTCGGGGGGGATACGCCGCAAAGGTAGCGCCCGGCGGGCGGGCGCCGGCGGCCGGGTCGCGCTGCCAGTCGGCACAAAAAGAGAGCGCCCGACGGTCAAACCGCCGGACGCTCAACACGGGGAGCTCGCCCTGGAGGGCGGGGCTGGGCGTGCTCGACCCGATGCCCCAAGGTAGCCAGCGCCTCAGTGGGCGTCAAGAACGTTGCGCGAAGGCTTCTGGAGTGGCGTGTCAAGGCGCGGCCGGTGACCACCGACGCACGGGACACGGGCGGCGCGCGCCGCCCGCCCACGCGGCGACGCTTCCTAGCACGGGCGCCGGTGCGGGCGCCGGCAACACGGGCCCCGGCCAGCGGTCTGGAGCTCTCGGTGACCGCGCGGGCCCCTCGGACCCTAGACCGTGCCCATCGCGGTGCGGAGGCGGTTGCGGGCCCGGTCGCGCTCGGCCTCGATGGCCGCGCGCTCCTCGGGGCTGGTGGCCGCCGCCAGCCGCTCGGCGGCGCCCTCCTCGGCCGCCCGGGCACGCTCGACGTCGATGTCGCCGGCCGGCTCGGCGGTCTCGGCCAGCATGATCACGTGGTCGTCCAGGACCTCGACGAAGCCGCCTGAGGTGGCGAACCGGACGCGGTCGCCGGTCGTCGTCGTGACCTCGACCGTCCCGACGCGCGTGGCCGCCAGCATGGGCGCGTGGCCGCGCAACACCTCGAAGGCCCCCTCGGCGCCGGGCGCGCGGAAGCTGCGGGCCTCGCCGCGGTAGGCGGTCCGGTCGGGGGAGACGATCTCGACGAGCAGGGAGTCAGCCATGTCTACGGAGGGATGGGGGATGCGGGACGGAGGGACGCGGGGGCCTCATGGCGCACCCCGCGTCCCTCTAGCCTTCGGCCAGCATGGCCTCGCCGGCCTCGATCACCTCCTCAATGCCGCCCTTGTACAGGAACGCGCCCTCGGGCAGGTGGTCGAGCTCGCCGTCCAGGATCATCTTGAACCCGCGCACGGTGTCGTCCACGCGGACGTACTTGCCGGGCGTGCCCGTGAACTGCTCGGCGACGAAGAACGGCTGGGACATAAAGCGCTGGATGCGCCGCGAGCGGTTGACGACCTGCTTGTCCTCGTCCGAGAGCTCGTCCAGGCCCAGGATCGCGATGATGTCCTGGAGCTCCTTGTCGCGCTGCAACAGCTCCTTGGTGTCCTGGGCCACGCGGTAGTGCTCGTCGCCGACGACCTCGGCCGTCAGGATGCGGCTCGTGGAGTCGAGCGGGTCGACGGCCGGGTAGATGCCCAGGCTGGCGATGCCGCGCGACAGCGTGGTCGTGGCGTCGAGGTGGGCAAACGTGGTGGCCGGGGCGGGGTCGGTGAGGTCGTCGGCCGGGACGTAGACGGCCTGGACCGAGGTGATGGCGCCGGCCTTGGTGGACGTGATCCGCTCCTGCATCTCCCCCATCTCGGTCGCCAGCGTGGGCTGGTAGCCCACCGCCGACGGCATCCGGCCCAACAGCGCCGAGACTTCGGAGCCGGCCTGGGTAAAGCGGAAGATGTTGTCGACGAAGAACAGCACGTCGGTGCCGCCCTGGTCGCGGAAGTACTCGGCGAGCGTGAGGCCGGAGAGCGCCACACGCGCACGGGCCCCGGGCGGCTCGTTCATCTGGCCGAACACGAACGAGGCCTGGCTCTCTTTCAAGAGCTCCATGTCCACCTTGGACAGGTCCCATCCGCCCTCCTCCATCGAGTGCATGAAGGCGTCGCCGTACTTCATGATGCCGGACTCGAGCATCTCGCGCATCAGGTCGTTGCCCTCGCGCGTGCGCTCGCCGACGCCGGCGAAGACGGAGAAGCCGTCGTGGCCCTTAGCGATGTTGTTGATGAGCTCCTGGATCAGCACCGTCTTGCCGACGCCGGCGCCGCCGAACAGGCCGATCTTGCCGCCGCGCAGGTAGGGCTGGATCAGGTCGATGACCTTGATCCCGGTCTCCAGCACCTCGACCGACGTCGCCAGCTGGTCGTAGGCCGGCGGCTCGGCGTGGATCGGGCGCCGCTCGCTGGTGGTGACCTTGGGCAGCCCGTCGATGGCCTCGCCGACGACGTTGAACAGCCGCCCACGGACCTGCTCGCCGACGGGCATCGAGATCGGCCGGCCGGTGTTGGTCACGGCCGTGCCGCGCTGGAGGCCGTCGGTGGAGTCCATCGAGATGGTCCGCACGCGGCTCTCGCCCAGGTGCTGCTGGACCTCCAGGACCAGCGGGGCGTCGCCCTCACGGACGATCTCGAGCGCGTCCAGGATCTCGGGGACCGAGCCGGTCTCGAACTCACAGTCGACGACGGGGCCGATGACCTGGAGGACTTCGCCGGTCGAGACGGCGGTGGCAGTCGGGGTGGCGACGGGCGGGGGAGCGAGTTCCATCGTGCGCGTGCAGATCGGGAAGGAGTCCCGGAAGCTACCGCCCCGCCCCGCTGGCGGCCGTGAACGAGAGGCGCCAGCGGGGCGAAGGTTCGATCAAGGCGAACCTGTCCCGGACCCTTTCTGGATGGCTATCTCAATCTGGTCGAGAGCTGCGCTCATCACGGTCTCAACTATTTCATCCGCGTCGCTGCCTGTGGGGAGTCGATGGGGAAGCGAATACTCTCGCTCCACTGACGCAGGGCGGGTCCAGAGCGAGACAGATGCCTCTCGACTGTCGAGAACGTACTCGATTTTCGTCGTGGCCGGCTGTGTTTTCAGAAGACTAATAGTCCACTGAGCTTGAGTGCGTGTCCAGAATCCTTTGCGGATCATGTCTTCAGCCTTCCGTCCGTAGGAAATCCCTCCCGCCGAATCGAAGACCATGACAGCCTCCTCATGCGTGCCGACGACTTGGGAGAGTTCAGCGATCCTCCCTCTTGTCTTCAGGATGAGAGGTAGAACGAAGTCTCTCCCGGCCTGCTCACGAAGCTCTCGCTCTGTGAAGCTCTCCTGCGCCCGCCCATCGACTGATCTGCTCAAAAGGGCCACACGACGACTGAATGACTCAGGGTCAGGTTCACCTCGAAGAGCCCTGAGATACAGTTCCATGGTCTCAGCCAACTCCTCCGCCACGAACCCGACTATCGGCTCATCGTCGCCAGCCCCTGCCTCCGCGAGCGCACCGTAGTAGACCGACCTGCGTTCTTGACGGAGCACCGCTGGTACGTAGCCTTCGCGCATAGAAAGGATGTTCATCAGCACCCGCGACGTGCGTCCGTTGCCATCGGGGAACGGATGAATCTCGACAAACCGATGGTGGAACACGGCGAGCCGGACAACGGGATGTAGCGCTTCACCCTCTCCGCTCGACAGCCATTCCATCAGGTCCGCCATCCGGCCGGGGACTTCCAGCGGCGGCGCGTAGTAATGAATCTCGCCGGTCGGCGTGCGGACATTGTTGGGGTGCTCTTTGTAGTCACCTCCTCGCATCATCCGGCGAACAAGAGTGCCCCTCGGGGTTTCAGCCTTGATCTCGTACTCCTCCCCCATCAACCGGAGGTGAATCTCCTTGACGAAGTCCACTCGCAGCGGCTCGTCGTTGTTGACGAAGTCCTCGATGTACAGGATCACGTCGCGGTGTCGCTCAATATCGAGGTGGTCCTTGAGCGGTTTGCCATGCGCCGTCACACCTTCCATCAGCAGGGCGCGCGTCTCGCCGTAGGTCAGCGAGTTGCCCTCGATGGCGTTCGAGTGGTAGGTCCACTCCATGCGGAGGCGCTGCATGGCGCGGCCCGCCTGCTCGTCCGTGAGCGGGCGCATGGCGTCGATCTCGTCGCGGAGAGCGTCGACGCGGGCAAGGAGCGACGCGAGGTTGGCTGAGGGATCCATCGGTCTTGGGAAAGGCGACTCACCTAAGATGGACTCGGAACGGGACTCGGTGCGAGGTGCGGGTCGTACGCCCCGCCCTGCTGGAGGCGCTCAGGCTCTACGCCGCCTGCTGGCGCTTGAGCTCGGCGTTGACGCGGACCAGCCCGACGACGAGCACCGCCAGCGAGCCGGCAAGCGCCACGACAGAAATCGCCACCGTCGACGGAGCGTCGTCCGCGCCGTGCGCCACGGCCCAGACATCGAGCTGGACCAGCGTGAGCGCGACCAGCCCCACCGCAATGGCCCCGTAGACGATGTCCGCGACGCGGGCCAAGACCGGCGCTCGCTTCTCAGGCGGAAGCGCCAGGATGGCTTTCTTGTTGGGAATGTTGATGCCAGGCGCGTCGGGCCGCGCCAGTGACCATCGCATCTGGGCCTCGGCGAGCGCCGCCAACGCCAGACCGACGAGCGGAACGCCAAACCACGACCACACCGAACGGTCGGCCCAGGCGTCGGGTTGGCCGTTGGGGCCGAAGTGGACGGGAACGCGGGCCGGCACGTCGGGCCACAGCCACGCGGCCCAGGCCAGGAGCCCCAGCGCTAGAACCCACATCAGTGCGCGTGCCATCAGAGCGGTCGGAGTAGACGCTCCCTACGCGCAGAACGGCTAATAGTGTCGGTAGCCGCCGCCCTGGAGCGGGACGCGATTGCCGTCGGGCAGGCGCAGCACGACGCCCTCGTCGGGCTCCACGATCTGGCCGACGACGGCGTAGGTGTCCTTGGCCAGCTTGGGCGCGTCGGCCTCCGCCATCGTGAACAGCAGCTCGTAGTCCTCGCCGCCGTAGAGCACGTAGGCCTCGGCGCGGGCGTCGAAGCGCTGGGCCGCGAGCACCGTCTGGACGTGGACGGGCAAGAGCCCGCCGTCGATCACCGCGCCAACGGTCCCAGCCTG
This sequence comes from uncultured bacterium, assembly GCA_947493945.1. Lineage (GTDB taxonomy): Bacteria > Bacteroidota > Rhodothermia > Rhodothermales > Rubricoccaceae > Rubrivirga. The sequence goes on from CANLSR010000003.1 coordinate 134,648, forward strand.
GCTGAGGTGGTGCGCCTCCGACGCCAGCCCGTCCGACACGTCGATGAGCGACGTGGGGCGGACGCCGGCCTCGGCCCACGCCTGGACGCGGTCGAGCCGCGCCTGGGGCATCAGCTGGCGCTCGACGATGGTGGCGAACTCGGTCAGGTCCGGGCGGCTCTCGGCGGCGCCGTCGCCCTCGGACATGGCGTCCTTGCCCGCGATGAGCACCTGGAGACCGGCCGCGGCGCCGCCCAGGTCGCCGGTGACGCACAGCAGGTCGCCAGGTTGGGCGCCGGCGCGCGTCACGATCTCGGATTCCATCGCCTCGCCGATGACCGTCACCGACAGCGTCAGCCGGGCCGAGGCCGTCGTGTCGCCGCCGACGACCGCCAGCCCGTAGCGCTCGCAGGCCTGGGTGATGCCGGTGTAGAGCGTCTCGGCGCCCTCGACGGACAGGTTGTTGGGCAGGCCCAGCGACACGGTCGCAAAGCGGGGCCGGGCGTTCATGGCCACCACGTCGCTCACGTTGACGGCGATGGCCTTCCAGCCCAGCGCCCGCAGCGGCACGTACGTCCGGTCGAAGTGGACGCCCTCCACCAAGGCGTCCGTCGTGACCACGTGGACGCGGCTGGCGCCGTCCCCGCCGGCGCCGCCGACGCGGTAGACCGCCGCGTCGTCGCCCATGCCCACGACCAGGTCCCGGCCGCTGGCGGCGTCGCCCAGCGTGGCCGCCAGCCGGTCGATCAGGCCGAACTCGCCGACCTCGGAGACGGGCGTAAACCGGAGGTCGCCGTCAGGCAACGGGGCGGACTCGGGGATCTCGGACATAGAGGCAGGGGGTGGCTCCCCTCCCCTACCCGCTCGGCGGCCGTCCGGTTCAGGCCGGCCCCGTCTTCTCCGCCTCGTCAACGGCCCGGCCCCGAGCCGGCCCGGGGCTGATGCGCCGCACGGGGCGCGGAGGGAGCGAGAGCGTCGCCGGCTCGGGCTCGTACAGCGCCGCAAAGCGGCGGTCGGTCATGAGCACGTACCGAAACGCGTCCACGACGCCGATGACGAACGGGATCATGGTCCAGCAAAACAGGAGCATGGCCAGGCCCAGCTTCGTCTGGCCGAGGTAGAACCGGTGCCCCCCGACGCCGCCCAGGAAGAGGGCGAGGAGCGTGGCGGCCCCCTTGCTCTTCTCACCGTGGCCCTGGAGCGCCCGCAGGTCCGGCTGGCGGACGCCGCAGGACGGGCAAATCTCGGCGCGGGCGTCGACCTCCGCCCCGCACGCGTAGCAGAACAGGGTCACGGGCGCCGCCGAGACCGGCGACGGCGCGGCGGGGAGCACGCGGGGCTCCTTCCGGCGACGGCGCCTCTTCCTCTTCGGACGGCGTGCGGATGGGTCCGGCCCAAAGGCCTGCTCCTCTAGCTCCTCCGACGTGAGGTCGTTGAGGGACTCGTCCCGCTCGAAATCGGTCATGGACACAGGGGCAGCGGGTGCAAAAGGTGCTGGGGGATGCCTTCTCCTATTCGGACGCGTCGGGCCCAGGTTGCGCCGGCGCTAGGGCAGCGTCAGCGAGCCCTGGAAGGCCGGGCCGCGGGCGCCCGTCACCGACGGCAGGCCGGTCCGCACGCCGTTGGCCCACTCGTGCGCCAGGACGGCGAACAGGACGGCCTCTTTGGCGTCGGGGTCGAGGCCGTAGGCCGCCGTCGTCTCGACCGGCGTGGGCGCCAGCGCGTCGGCCAGCGTCGCCATCAGCGTGGGGTTGCGGACGCCGCCGCCCGACGCGATCACGCGCGCCGGGCCCCCGCCCCACTGGCGGACCGCGGCGGCGACCGTCCGGGCCGTCAGCGCGGTCGCGGTCGCGACCAGGTCCTCCGTGCCCAGGCCCGACGCCAGCAGGCGATCCGCGAAGTCGGTGCCGAAGTGCTCGCGGCCGGTCGACTTGGGGGGCGGCTGGGCGTAGTACGGGTCAGCGAGCAGTCGGGTGAGCAGCGTCTCGTCGGGCGTGCCCGCGGCCGCGATCCGGCCGCCCTGATCGTAGGGCAGGTCGGTGAGGCGGCGCACGAGCGCGTCGAGGACCATGTTGGCCGGCCCGGTGTCGAAGGCGAGGGCGGGGCGTCCGGGCGCGAGCACGGTCACGTTGGCGATGCCGCCCAGGTTGAGCAGCGCGCGCGCCTCGGCGTCGCTGGCGAACAGCGCGCGGTCGAGGTACGGCGCCAGCGGCGCGGCCTGGCCGCCCAAGGCCAGGTCGCCGGCCCGGAAGTCGGCCACGACGGGCGCGCCCAGCCGGGCCGCCAGCACGGCGGGGCTGCCGATCTGCAGCGTCGAGCGCGTCGGCACGCCGGCGCAGGGCTCGGGCTCGGGCACGTGCTGGACGGTCTGGCCGTGGCTGCCGACCAGGTCCAGGGCGGAGGGTTCCAGACCGGCGTCGGCCAGCGCCCGCTCGGCCACGTCGGCAAAGGCGCCGCCCAGGCGCGCGTGGAGCTGGCTCACCAGCCGCACGTCGGAGGTGGCGACCTCGACGCACGCCGCCAGCGCATCGCGCAACGCGCTGTCGTAGGGCTGGCTGTGGAAGCCCAGCGTCTCGACCGTCAGCCCGGCGCCGGTGCCCTCCACCCGGACGACGGCCGCGTCGACGCCGTCGAGCGAGGTGCCGCTCATCAGCCCGGCCACGACGCGCGGGCCGGGCCTCAGCAGGCGCTCCAGCATCACGGGCGCCGCTGGCGGAGCTCGGCGGCGCGCTCCAGCAGCGCATCGGCCTGGTCGGGCTGGCGAGCGGCGAGCGTCTCGTAGATCAGGGCCGCCTGGGCGTACTGGTTCTGAGCGACGTAGATCTTGGCCAGCGTCTCCGAGGCCACGTCGTCCGTGTCGCCGGCGTCGAGCGAGACCTTGGGGCCGCGGTAGTCGGGGTCGGGGCGGATCCGGGGCGCGTCTTCGAGCTGGGTGATGAGCGCGTCTAGGTCGTCGGCCGTCGTCGGCGTCGGAGGCGGCGCAGCGTTCTCGGGGGAGATCACGTCGGGCTCGGCGGTGTCGCCCGGCGGCGGGGTCGGCACGTCGGCCTCGTCGAGCAGGCCCCACCCGGCCCCGTCCTCGGAGGGCCCGTCGTCTGGCGGCCGGTCCCCCCGGCGCCCGCCGCCAGCCGCGGACGGGCGGCCCTCGGGCGGGAGGATCTCGGCCGGCGAGCTCGGCCCGCGCCCGTCGGCTGGCGGCGACGGCGGCCGGGCCGGTTGCCGCGACGGGTCCGGCTCGGCGGCCGGAAGGTCGGGCGGCGGCTCCTCGGCCAGCCGCGTCGCCAGCAGCCGCTCGCGCTCTCGGTAGACGAGCGGGCTCCGGGGCACGAGCGCGGCCGCGCGGCCCCACGACACGATGGCCTCGTCCACGAACCCCGCCGCCTCCAGCGCCGTCGCCCGGAGCACGTGGGCGGCCGCGTACGTCGGCGCCCCGGCGACCAGCGCCCCGAGGTGCTCGGCCGCTCGGGCCGGGTGGCCTTCGGCGAGCAGACGGGCCGCCACCTGGATGGCGGGCTCGGGAGGGGTGGGGTCGGTCGGAGTCATGGGAGCCGGAGGTGGGGCAAGCTACGCCGGAGCGCCCTCAGGCTTGCGGCGCAACCTCGGCCGGGCGGAAGGAATCGGTCTGTTCCACCCGTTCTTCCGCTGGGCCAGGCGCCGAGCCCCCCCGGAGCCGCGGGCGGGGGCGCCCCACCGCCACCGCGCCGCCGACGGTCCCGGCCGCCAGCAGGGCCTGAAACGGCACGGCGCCCCACGCGCCCATGAGCGCGACGGCCCCCAGGCCCAGCACCGAGTACAGCGCCAGCGCCGCCTCGGCCAGGGCCGGCTCGCGTTCGGGCAGGCCGGCCTTGGGCGTCCGCTGGAACGGCGTCTGGTGCCCCCGGAGCGCCTGGGCCACGGCCACCGCGGCGGGCACCACCAGCACCAGGGGCGCCAGCATGGCGGCGGGGACGCGGGCCCACCGGCGCACCCACCGGCCCGGGTAGAGGGCGCGGAGCGCGACGACGTGCGCCAGCACCAGCCCCCCCAGCGCGAGGTAGCCGACGTTGAGCAGGGCCAGCCCGCGGCTCGGCCCGAGCCCCTCCGCCAGCACCACGCCGGCGACCGGGTGGAGCACGACCAGGGCGAGCAGCGACGGCAGGCTGAGCGACAGGGCCACGTGCATCGTGAACGCCAGCCGCGCGCGCACGGGCAGGCGCGAGCGCCACAGCGTGCCCAGGCGCAGGCGCCCGACCTCGACCAGCCCCTTGGCCCACCGGGCCTGCTGGCGGCGCCACGCGCCGACGGTGGCCGGCAGGTCGGCGGGGGCGATTGCGTCCTCGGCCAGCCGCGCCCGCCAGCCCCGCGCCTGGGCACGCAAGGCGAGGTCGGAGTCTTCGGCCAGCGTCTCGCCCGACCACCCGCCGGCGTCCCGGATGGCCGCCACGCGCCAGGCGCCGCCCGACCCGTTGAACACCAGCGGCAGGCCGGCCCGGTCGCGACCGGCCTGTTCGACGGCGAAGTGCACGTCCAGCACCGCCGCCTGCGCCTGGGCCAGCGCGCCCGGCCCCGGCCGGTGTGCCCAGCGCGCCTGGACGAACGCGAGCCCGGGGTCGGCCGCCAGCGGGGCGACGAGTGCCTGGATCAGACCCGGGCCCGGCTGGAAGTCGACGTCGAACACCGCGGCGACGGGCGCCGAGGTGTGGGCGAGGCCCCAGGCCAGGGCGCCGGCCTTGAACCCGTCGCGGCGGTCGCGGGGCAAGTGGCGCACGCCGCGCCGCTGGGCGCAGAGCCTGGCGTTGACGCGTCGGGCCTCGGGGGGCGAGTCGTCGAGGAGCTGGATCTCGACGCGGCCGGGGTAGTCGGTCGCGAGCGCGGCGTCGAGGGCGCGGGCCACCAATGGCGCCGGCTCGTCGTAGACCGGGAGCTGGACCACCACGTCGGGCCACGACGCGCCAGGCGCTGGCGCCGGCAGCGGGCGCGGGGGTCGCGCCAGCCGGACGACCGCCAGCACGGCGGCGTGGAGCCCCAGGGCGGTCAGGACGAGCGTTGCCGCGGCGTAGCTGGCGACGACGAGCGCCGCCAGCGCGTGGAGGAGCGCCGTCACCAGTCGGAGGTGGCGGCGGTAAAGGCGTCGCGCGCGATCTGCTCCAGCACCGCCGCCGCCGCGTCGGCTTGGCCTTGGAGCCCCGCCGAGGGCACGTAGTCCTCGCTGGCGGTGAACGTGCGCGCGAGCAGCTCGCCGGGCTCGACGCGGTCCTCGACCACAACCCGAACCGCCAGGCTGACGCGGTTGAGCGAGGCCAGGTTGTCGTCGCTGGTGACGGCCGCCGGGGCGATCGAGAACTGCTCGATGGTGGCGCGGACCACGGCGTCCGCCTCGGCCTCGTCGGGCTCGAGCGACAGCCGCGAGCGGTCGGCAAAGCGCTCCACGAGCGCGTCGGTCAGCAGCCGGTCCATCGCGGGCGGCCCGCCCGTCGACCGGTCCTCCACGAGCGGCACGGCGACGGTCTGGAGCCGCGCCGGGATGGTGGCGCCGGAGAACGAGTACACGCCGCAGCTCTGGAGCAGACCGGCGAGAGGAACCAGGAAGCAGCAGAAGGCGGCCACGCGACGCGCGACCCGCCCCCGGCCCCTCCCGATTCCTGATTCCTGAGCCCTCATTCCTCTTTCAGCTTGCGGTAGAGCGTGCGCTCCGAGATGCCGAGCGCGTCGGCCGACTGGCGGCGGTTGCCGTCGAAGCGGCGGAGCGCCTCGGCGATCAGGGCGGCCTCGGCCTGCTCCATCGTCGGCAGCGGCAGGCCGCCGGCGAGCACCTCCTCGATGGAGTCGGGGGCCTGAGGCGCCGTCACCTGGGCCGCGCCGTCGCCGTAGTCGTCGCCCTCGACCTCGACCTCGAAGTGGGTGTCGGCGGCGTCGAAGGGCAGCGGCGCGGGGGGCTCGTAGGCCACCTCCTGCTGGGGCTCGCGGTCGAAGAACGTGTACGGGTCCGAGGGGGACTGGACCAGCGTACGGTCCAGCACCGGCTCGCCGCCGGCCGCCCCGGCCTGGAGCATCGACCGGAGCTCGCGGATCTCGGCGCGGATGTCCAGCAGCGCCCGGTAGAACAGGCCCCGCTCCGTCGTCCCGTCGGTGGTGCCGGGCCGGGCCGCCAGCGCCAGGCCGCCGCCGGCCGTGACGCCGCGCAGCAGCGGCCGCACGGCCTCGGCCGTCAGCGGGTTCTGGCGCACCATCACGACCGCCTGCTCGGCCACGTTGCGCAACTCGCGCACGTTGCCCGGCCAGTTGTACCGCTGCATCAGCGCCGCCGCCTCGGGCGTCAGCCGCAGGAACGGGGCCTCGTACTGACGGGCGTAGCGGGCCACGAACGCCTCGAACAGCGGCACGACGTCCTCGGTGCGGTCGCGGAGCGGCGGGATCTGGAGCACGACCGTGCTCAGGCGGTAGTACAGGTCCTCGCGGAACTCGCCGCGCCGGACCTCGGCGCCCAGGTTCTTGTTGGTCGCCGCGATCACGCGCACGTCCGAGGTCAAGGTGGCCGTGCCGCCGACGCGGCTAAACTGGCCCGTTTCGAGCACGCGCAGGAGTCGCACCTGGGCCTGGAGCGGCATCTCGCCGATCTCGTCCAGGAACAGCGTCCCGCCGTCGGCCTCCTCGAAAAAGCCCGTCCGGCGGTCGGTGGCCCCGGTGTAGGCCCCCTTCTCGGCGCCGAACAGCTCGCTCTCGATCAGGCCCTCGGGGATCGCGCCGCAGTTGACCACCACCAGCCGCTTGTGGCGGCGCTTGGACAGGCCGTGGATGGCCGACGCCACGAGCTCCTTGCCCACGCCCGACTCGCCCTCCAGCAGCACCGTGATGTCGGGCGGCGCCACCTGGCGGATCCGCTCGAGCACGCGCCGCAGCGCCGGGCTGTCGCCCAGGATGCCGAACCGTTCCTGAAGAGCCTGCCGATCCATGCCGTCGTGTCGGGTGGGGCCGGCAAACTACCCCGCCGGCACGGACCCGGGCGACGGGCGAACCCCGAGCCTTAGGCGGCGCTCCCGCTCCCCCCGTCCCGCTGGCGGACGCCCCCCGCCAGCGGCGAGACGGCGGCCAGCGTCGTCGGGCGGACGAACGAGCCCAGCAACGTCGCGCTCGTGCAGTCGTCCACGCGGACGACCGCGTAGTCGCCGGCCGCCAGCCCGGCGGGCCGGTCGAACACGACCATGTGGTTGGTGTCGGTGCGGCCGCGCAGCTGGTCGTCGCTGCGGCGCGAGGCGCCCTCGACCAAGACCACCTCGTGCCCCCCGACCCGCTGGCGGTGGCTGGCGGCCGAGTGCTCGCGCTGGAGGTCCACGATCTCGGTCAGCCGCTCCTTTTTAACGGCCTCGGGCACGTCGTCGGACAGCTTGCGGGCGGCGAAGGTGTCGGGCCGCTCCGAGTAGGCGAACATGAACGCGTGGTCGTAGCGGACGGCCTCCATCAGCGACAGCGTCTGGGCGTGCTCGGCGTCGGTCTCGCCGCAGAAGCCGGCGATCAGGTCCGTCGAGAACGCGATGCCGGGCACGATGGCGCGGGCGCGCTCGACCAGGTCGAGGTAGTGCTCGCGCGTGTACGTCCGCCGCATCCGCTTGAGGACGTCGCTGCTGCCGTGCTGGACGGGCAGGTGGATAAAGTCGCACACCGTCGGCCGCTCGCGGTGGACGTGGAGCAGCTCGTCGGAGCAGTCCTTGGGGTGGCTCGTCGAGTAGCGGATCCGGAGCTCGGGCGACAAGAGCGAGATCCGGTAGAGCAGCTCGGCAAAGGTCACGGCCGCGCCGTCGTGCTCGACGCGGTACGAGTTCACGTTCTGGCCCAGCACCGTCACCTCTTTGTACCCGGCGTCCACCAGCTGGCCGACCTCGGACAGGATGCTCGTAACCGGCCGGCTCCGCTCGCGCCCGCGCGTGAACGGGACCACGCAGAAGGCGCACATGTTGTCGCAGCCGCGCATGATCGACACGAACGCCGAGATCCCGTTGGTGTCGGTGCGGACCGGCGCGAGGTCGGCGTAGGTCTCCTCGCGCGAGAGCTGGACGTTGACGGCGGCCTGGCCCGTGTCGTGGTTCTCGGCCAGCAGGCGCGGCAGGTCGCGGTAGGCGTCCGGCCCCACCACCAGGTCCACCAGCCGCTCCTGCTCCAAGAGCCTGGACCGCAGGCGCTCGGCCATGCAGCCCAGCACGCCGATCTGGAGGTCCGGCTGGCGGCGCTCTTTGCGGGCGCGGAGGTGGACGAGCCGGCGCCGCACGCGGTCCTCGGCCTTTTCCCGGATGGCGCACGTGTTGATAAGGACCACGTCCGCCGTGTCCTCGTCGTCCGCCAGCGCCCAGCCTTGGGCGCCCAGGATGGAGGCCACCAGCTCGGAGTCGGCCACGTTCATCTGGCAGCCGTAGGTCTCGATAAAGACGCTCCGCCCGTTGCTCGGGCCGCTGGCGACGCGCGCCGCCAGCGCGCGGGGCCGGTCGGCGCCGCGCGCGTCGGGCGCGGAGGAGACCGGGTCGAGGACGTCGAGGTCGAGGATGGGCTGCATGGTGGGGCTCGGGCGCGGACGGGAAGCTACGAGACGGCCCAAACGCACCGCTGCCCGCTCGGCACGGGGCCGGGCGGGCAGCGACATCTACCAAACGGGGCGAGCAGGGGGCGGTGGCGGGACGTGATCGCCGGACGGGACCCCGGGGCTCGGCCTCATACGGGCACAGATAGAAACCGTAGCGCGGACTAAAACATGGCCAATCCGATAAGGGCCGCCGAGACGGCGCCGAGCCGGACCAGGAGGGCGGCGGGGCTGGCGATGCGACGGGCGGACAGCGGGAGGGCGTTCATAGAAGGGACTGCAAGTGGATGCCCGTCCCTTTCCACGATCCGTGCCAAGGGGCGCCTCCGACCAGAGTGGCAGGCCTCCATCTGAATCTCACATGCTCTGCCCGAGGGGCGCCTAGTGGAATGCCCCTAGCCAACTGCCGCTTCGTCTGCCTTCTCGGGGTTCCCCTCACGACGGTTTGTCCGCGTGGCACGGAGCACGTACTTGCCCACCAGGTCGAACTCCAGATCCACGCGGTCGCCCACGGCCCAGCGCTGGGCCGTGGTGTGGTCCCAGGTGTGGGGGATGATCGCCAGCGCGAACGTGCCGGGCGGCTCGTCCAGCCGAGCCACAGTCAGCGAGATGCCGTCGACGGTGACGCTGCCGCGCGGGATGAGGTAGTGGGCGTGGTCGCGCGGGTAGCGGACCCAGACCAGGTGCGAGTCGTCCAGGCCGTCGATCCGCTCGACGGTGCCCGTCGCGTCGACGTGGCCCTGGACGAGGTGGCCGTCCAGGCGGTCGCCGAGGACCATGGCGCGCTCCAGGTTGACGCCGTCGCCCCGCTGGCGGTCGCCGAGGGCGGTCTTGGACAGCGTCTCCTCGACGGCCACGGCCTCGAAGGCGTCGGCGTCTCGGGCCACGACGGTGAGGCAGACGCCGTCGACGGCCACGCTCTCGTCCACCGCCAGTTGGTCGGCGAACGAGCACGCCAGTCGGAGCCGCCGCCCGCCCTGCAGCGGCGTCATGTCGGCGACGGTGCCGACCTCTTCGATGATCCCTGTAAACATGTCTGTCGTGTTGGAGAAGGCCTTGGACCGTTTCCGACAGGGTGGAGATCCGCCGTCGTGGGACCTTACACCTCGCGGCGGTAGCCGACCAAGAGCGCGTCCGGCCCGATGGTTTCCCACCGCGACTCGACGAACCCGAGCGCGTCGGCCATCCGCTCCGTTCCCAAGTCGCCCAGCGCCGGCGTTCCCGAACCGGCGACCTTGGGCGCGACGAACCACCAGACGCGGTCGACGAGGTCGGCCGCCAGCAGCGCGGTGGCCAGGCCCGGCCCGGCCTCGACCAGCAGCGACTGGATAGGCCGAACGCCGGCAGGCATTTCGTCCCCGCGTCCCAAGCGGTCCAGGACTGCGCCCAGGTCGAGATGGTCGTCGCGTAGTGGCGCAGTCCACACCGCCCCGCCCCGCTGGCGGAGGGCGTCGGCGTAGGCCGGATCGGCGTCTTGGGCGACGACCGCCAGCGTGGGCGCGGCGCCGTCGGTGAACAGGGACAGATCTGGCGACAGCGATCCAGTGCGGTCGAGAACCACGCGGAGCGGCTGAAGCTGGCCGTCGGCGAGCGGGACGGATCTCACGGTCAACGCCGGGTCGTCGGCGCGGGCGGTGCCGGCGCCGACCAGCACGGCGTCGGTCTCGGCGCGCAGGCGGTGGACGCGCGCCCGCGACTCGGGCGACGACACCCAGCGGCTGTCGCCCGTGGACGTCGCCACTTGGCCGTCCAGCGTGGCCGCCAGCTTCAACGTCACCAGCGGCCGGCCGGTCACGACGTGCGTGCGGAACGCCTCGTTAAAGCGCCGCGCCGGGTTGCCGCGCACGCCGACCGTCACGTCCACGTCCGCCTGGCGCAGCCGGGCGATGCCACGTCCGGCGACGGCAGGAAACGGATCTTCCTGGGCGATCACCACGCGCGGGATGCCGCGTCGCACAATCAGATCGGCACAGGGCGGCGTCTTGCCGGTGTGGCTGCACGGCTCCAGCGTGACCACCATCGTGGCCCGGTCCAGCTCGTCGCCGTGCCCGTTCCGCTCGGCGTCGCGGACCGCCCAGACCTCGGCGTGAGGCCCGCCCCACTGTCCGTGCCAGCCCTCGCCCCAGGTCTCGCCGTCGGGGCCGAGCAGGACGGCGCCGACCGTCGGGTTGGGGCTGACCGCGCCGGCCCCGCGCGTGGCGAGCGCGAGCGCGCGGTCCATGGCGGCGTCGAGTTGGGCGGGCGACATCATGCGGGTCCGACTCGCCAGCGGCGTCCGCGTTCGCGCCGCGCGCTGGCGCCGCGCGCTGGCGCTCGTTTCGCGCGGGCCGCTGCGTCCGGTTCCCCGCCCGCTCCCGGCGCCGACGCCCCCCGCCAGCGGCCGGCGGGCACGAGCGGCGCGCGACGCCCGTTCTTTCGCCGGTTCTCCGGGCGGGCCGGGCAACCCCGCCCGACGCCCGCCGTTGTTTCTGCACAGACCCACGCGTTTTTACTATGTCCGACGCCAAGCGCGCCACCTCCATTGCGCTCCTGATCGCGGCCGCCGTGCTCGGCGGCATCGTGTTCGTCACCTCCGCCGCCAACCTGACCGGGCTGGCGGGCCTGTTCGGCCAGGCCGACGCCCAGCGCGCCTCCGACGAGGAGGCCGTCGCCACGGCCGAGGACCTGGGGCAGGCCTTCTCGTCGGTGGCCGAGCGCGTCAACCCGGCCGTCGTCCAGGTCCGCGCCACCAAGCTGTCGACGGGCCGGCGCGACCCGTTCTCCATGTTCGGCGGCGGCGGCGGCGGCGACCAGAGCGGGTTGGGCAGCGGCGCCTTCGTGAGCGCCGACGGCTACGTGGTCACCAACAACCACGTGGTCGAGGACGCCGACGAGCTGTCGGTGGTCCTGTTCGACGGCCGCGAGCTGGACGCCGAGGTGGTCGGGACCGACCCGTTCTCGGACCTGGCCGTGCTCCAGGTCGAGGGCGACGACTTCCCGTCCGTCGGCTTCGGCGACTCCGACGCGCTCCGGGTGGGCCAGTGGGTGCTGGCGTTTGGGAGCCCGCTCTCCGAAGAGCTCTCCAACACCGTCACGTCGGGCATCATCTCCAGCCTGGGCCGTTTTTCGGGCTCGACGGACCCGCGCGGCCGGCCGACGATCGCGAACTACATCCAGACCGACGCGGCCGTGAACCCGGGCAACTCGGGCGGGCCGCTGGTGAACCTGCGCGGCGAGATCGTGGGCATCAACTCGGCCATCGCCACGCGCACGGGCACCTACAACGGCATCTCGTTCGCCATCCCGTCCAGCATCGTCCGCTCGACGGTCGAGCAGATCATCGACAACGGCGTCGTGGAGCGCGGCTACCTCGGCATCTCCTTCCGCGAGGCGCCGGCCACGCTGCGCCGCCGCAACGGCGTCGGGCCGGGCGCGGCCGTGGTCGCCGGCGTCTCCGAAGACTCCGAGGGCCGGACGCCGGCCAGCGACGCTGGCCTCCGGGTCGACGACCTCATCACGGGCATCGACGGCGTGACGCTGACCGACAACCGCCAGATCGTGTCGCTGATCTCGAACAAGCGGCCCGGCGACGCGGTCGAGATCACCTACAACCGCGACGGCGACGAGCGGACGGCCCGCGTTACGCTGGGCCGCCGCCCTAGCGCCGAGGACATCAGCCAGGCCAACCCCAACGCCCGTCCCAACCGCCAGCGCGAGCCGGCACGGGCGCCGGCCCGAGCCGAGGTGCTGGGCATGACGCTCCAGACGGTCACGCCCCAGACCGCCCGCCAGCTCGGCGGGAACGTCCAAGGCGTCGTCGTGGTGGATGTCGAGCGCTCCAGCGAGGCCTTCCGCGACGCGAACATCACGCCCAACATGGTGATCACCGAGGTCGAGCGCCAGCCCGTCGCGTCGGTCGCCGAGTTCGAGGCGGCGCTGGCCGACGTCAAGCGCGGCGACACGTTTTTGCTGCGGGTCCAGGCCGGACGAGACGCCTCGTTTCTGACCGCGCTCACCAAGCCGTAGCCGCCCCGCCGACCGCCGGCGCCAGCCGCTGGCGGCCGGTGTCGCCGCAGGCCCCGACGCTCATGCCCGCTCCGAAAGTCGCCCTCGCCGAGGCCTTCGCGTCCGTCACGGAGCACTGGCGGCCCCACGTCGTCGCCGAGCTGAACGGCCAGGAGGTCAAGGTGGCGCGCGTCCAGGGCGCGTTCGTGTGGCACACCCACGACGTGGACGAGATGTTCTGGGTGGTGCGCGGCCGGCTGCGGATCGAGCTGCGCGATGGGGCCGTCGAGCTGGGGCCGGGCGAGCTCTACGTGGTGCCGGCCGGCGTAGAGCACCGGCCCGTCGCCGAGGCCGAGGTCGAGATGGTGCTGTTCGAGCCCGCCGGCGTGGTCAACACGGGCGACGCGGCACCGTCGGCCCTGACGGCGCCGAGAGCCCAGCTCTAGCCGTCGTCGCCGACCTCGTTGAGGCGCACCTGAAGATCCGCGCCGGAGCGGACGTCGTCGGGCGTGGGCGTCTCGCCGCGCGCCATCAGCCGGTGGAAGGCCGCCGCGTCTTTGTCGCGGCCGACGGCCGCGATCGCGCGCACCTCGCCGTCTTTGACGTAGGCCGCCACGAACTGGCGGTCGTCGAGCGAGCCGTCGACGATCACCTCGTCCCACTCCTGGGTGTGGCCGACGTAGCGCAGGCTGACGCCGTTCTGGCCGGACCAGAAGTAGGGCACGCCGTCGAAGGCGTGGGGGACAGCCGTCGGGTCGGCGTCGACCAGCATGTTGCGCGCGGCCGTGCGGCCGTGCTGCTGGGCCAGCCGCCAGTGCTCGATGCGGACCGTCCCGTGCGCGCCCGGAAACGCGGCCACGTCACCGGCGGCGAACAGGCCCGGCACGGCGCGGAGCGTCTCGTCCACGACCAGCCCGCCGTCGTCGCGGCGGAAGTCGGCGCCTTTGAGAAACTCAGTGGCCGGCGTCACGCCGACGCCCATCACCACCAGCTCGGCCTCGACGGGCTCGCCCTCTGCCAGCACCACGCGCAGCCGGCGCGGCGTGCCGGCGTCGGGGTCCGAGGCGACGGTCTCGACGCGCTGGACGTCGGCGCCCAGCCGGAACGCGATGCCCTTGTCTTGGGCCGCGCGCTGGAACACGGCGCCGACCTCGGCGCCCAGGACGTTCTCGAACGGCGTCCCGTCCCGGCCGATCACCGTCACCTGGCGGTCGTCGCCGTTGAGGCTGGCGGCGCTCTCCATCCCGATGAACGACGTGCCGATGACGGCGACGGAGCGGGCGCCCTGGGCGCGCTTGACCAGCGTTTGGGCGTCGTGCCACGAGCGCAGCAGGAGCACGCCGTCGAGGTCGGCGCCGGGCAGGTCGAGCCGGCGCGGGAGGCCGCCCGTGGCGACGAGGGCGGCGTCGTAGGCCACGTCCTCGCCGTCCTCGAACGAGACCGTCCGGGCGTCCGGGTCGAGGGCCGTCACCACGCGGTCGGTCCAGGTCTCGATGGCGCGGGCGTCGTAGAATGAGCCGTCGCGCAGGCGGAGCGCGTCGTCGCCCGCGTCGCCGGCGAGGTAACCCTTCGACAGCTTGGTGCGGTCGTATGGCGTGTGCGTCTCGCGCGTGATCATCGCCAGCCGGCCGCGGTAGCCGCGCTCGCGGAGCTCCTCGGCGCAGGCCTGGGCCGCGGCGCCGGCGCCGACGAGCAAGAACAGACGGTCGTCGGCTTGCTGCGACGCGTCGGCCATCTCGGGGACGCGGCCGTCGCTCTCGTGGTAGTCGACGCCCTTGCCGTGCGCGTCGGCGTCGTCGGGCACCCGGACCATCACGCTGTCGCCGTCGACGCGGACGGGGAACGTGCGCAGGGCGTCGAGCGCGGGCGGCTGGCAGAGCGCGCCCGAGGCCACGTCGAACTCGGCGTGGTGCCACGGGCAGACGACGGTCGTGCCGTCGAGCACGCCGGTCGCCAGCGGCGCGCCGTAGTGCGTGCAGAACGCGGTGCACGCGTGGAACTGGCCGTCGACGCGCGCGAGCAGCACGTCGGTGCCGCCGGCCGAGACCTGGCGCATCTCGCCGTCGGCGAGGTCGGAGGTGGCGGCGACGCGGACAAAGTCGGGCATGGGCGGAGGCGCGGGCGGAGAGGCCGTCGGTCACGACCGCCAGCGGCGCGGGTTCCAGACCGAGCGCGCGTCCGGCCGTTCCTGCGCCCGGCCCGACTGGCGGAGACGGCCGGCAGGTGCGTCGGCCTCGCCAACGAGAGCCGCCAGCGGGGCGCGGTCTAGTCGCGCTCGTACACCGCCTGGCCATCCACGTAGGTTGCGACGACCTCGGTGTCCAGGATCTGCTCCGGCGGGACGGCCATCACGTCCTGGGACAGAACCACAAAGTCGGCACGCTTGCCGGGCTCGATGCTGCCCACCTCGTCCTCCATGAATCCGGCGTAGGCGGCGTCCAGCGTGAAGCCCTTCAGCGCCTCGGCGCGCGTGAGCGTCTGGTTGCCGTACCAGCCGCCGGCCGGCCGGTCGTCGGCGTCCTGGCGCGTGACGGCGGCGTGGAAGCCCAGCAGCGGGTCGACGCGCTCGACGGGGAAGTCGCTGCCGAGCGCGAGCCGCGCCCCGGCGTCGATCAGCCGGCGCCAGGCGTAGGCGCCGCGCAGGCGGTCGTCGCCCAGCCGCTCGCCGGCCCACGGCATGTCGCTGGTGGCGTGCGTCGGCTGGACGCTGGCGATGACGCCGAGCTCGGCGAACCGCTCGATGTCGTCCAGGGTCAGGATCTGGGCGTGCTCGACGCGGTGGCGGCCCGGCCCGCCGCCCGTCCGCTCGATGGCGGTTTCGTAGGCGTCGAGCACGACCTGGTTGGCCCGGTCGCCGATGGCGTGCGTGTTGACCTGGAGCCCGCACGCCATCGCCGCCCGGACCGTCGCCTGGAGCGCGTCGGGCTGGCGGAACAGCAGGCCGGTGTTGCCGGGGTCGTCGGCGTAGCCCGCCAGCAGCGCGGCGCCGCGGCTGCCGAGCGCGCCGTCGGCGTAGACCTTGACCGAGCGGACGCGCAGCCGGTCCTCGGCGATGCCAGCGGGGTTCCGGTCGCAGAACGGCCCGATCTCGTCGGGCGTGATCATGGCGTAGACGCGGATCGGGAACTGGCCGCTGGCCGCGAACTGGCGGTAGAGTTCGACGGAGGCCAGCGGCGTGCCGGCCTCGTGAACGCCCGTGAGCCCGTAGCGCGCGGTCTCCTGGAGCGCCCGGCGCAGCGCCTCCTGGGCAAACGCGAGGTCGGGCTCGGGGATGGCGTTTTGGATCAGCCCCTCGGCCGCGTCCACGAACACGCCCGTCGGGCGGCCCCGGTCGTCGCGGAGGACGGCGCCGCCCTCCATGTCGGGCGGGGCCGGCGCGTCCGGGTCCAGGCCCGCCGCGCGCATGGCCGCCGTGTTGGCCCATCCGGCGTGGCCGTCCACGCGGCCGAGGAAGACCGGCCGGTCGGGGAAGGCCTCGTCCAGGTCGGCGCGCGTGGGGAAGCCGCCGTCTCCGCCCCAGTCGTTCTGGTCCCAGCCGCGGCCCGTGACCCAGGCGCCGTCGGGCAGCGTCTCGGCAAACGCCACCAGCCGGTCGACGATCTCGGCCTTGGACGTGGTGCCCACCAAGTCCGCCTGGAGGAGCGCCTGGCCCAGCCCCATCAAGTGGGCGTGGGCGTCGATCAGGCCCGGCGTGACCGTCTGGCCGTCCAGGTCCATCCGGGGCCAGTCGGCACGGCCCGCCAGCACCTCGGCCTCGGTCCCGACGGCGACGAACCGCCCGTCCTCGACGGCGAACGCCTGGGCGGTCGGCCGCGCGGCGTCGACGGTGTAGACGGTCCCGCCGTGGACCACCAGCCGCTGGCCGCTGGCGGCGGGCGCCAGCGCGGCGAGGGCGACGAGAAACAGGGCGAAGGCGAGCAGGCGGACCATCGGTCGGGAGGCGGTGTGCACGCAAGATCGCTCATCCGCGCGACGGCTCGCGCTCGACCCACAGCGTCACCGGCCCGTCGTTGACGAGGGCCACCTCCATCGTGGCCCCGAACCGGCCCGTCTCGACCGGCCGGCCCAGCGCCTCCGCCAGCCGGGCGGCAAAGGCGTCGTAGAGCGGCTCGGCGGCCTCGGGCCGCGCCGCGCGGATGTAGCTCGGCCGCGTCCCCTTGCGCACGTCGCCGGCCAGGGTGAACTGGCTCACGACGAGGGCCCGGCCGCCGACGTCCTTGAGCGACCGGTTCATCTTGCCCTCGCCGTCGGGGAACACGCGGAGCGCGGCCACCTTGTCCGCCAGCCAGTCGCCTTGGGCCTGGCGGTCGCCGTCGACGACGCCCAAGAGCACGAGCAGGCCGCGGCCGATCTGACCCATGACCTCGCCGTCGACGCGGACGGAGGCCTGTGAGACGCGTTGGACGAGGGCGATCATGGGTCTCGAGGGTCGGGTCTCCCGCTGGCGGAACGCCTCCGCCAGCGGGGTGCGGCGGCTTGTGCGGAGACGACAAGCGGGGCGTCTCTACGGGTTGGCGTGCGGGGTGGGGTCGGCGGCTCGCATCCAGTCCACGAAGGCGTCGAGGGCGCGGCCGCGGTGGCTGATCTGGTTCTTCTCCTCCGCCGACATCTGGGCGAACGTGCGGCCGTCGCCCTCGACGGGCCGGAACACGGAGTCGTAGCCGAAGCCGGCCGTCCCGGCCTCCTCGGTCGCGACGATCCCCTCGCACACGCCCTCGAACGTGCGGACCCCATCCTCGTCGGCGTAGGCCAGGACTGTGCGGAAGCGGGCCGTCCGGGTCTCGGCGCCGGCGAGGTCGGCGAGCAGCTTGCGCCGGTTGTCGTTCGAGTCCGCGTTAGACCCAGCAAACCGAGCCGAGTGGACGCCGGGGGCGCCGCCCAAGGCATCGACCTCCAGGCCGGTGTCGTCCGCCAGCGCGGGGTCGCCGGCGTGCTCCCAGAGCGCGAGCGCCTTTTTGGTGGCGTTGCCCGCGAGCGTGTCGGCGTCCTCGTCCACCTCGGGCGCGCCGAGGCTGGCGGCGGTGACCAGCGAGACGTCGAGGCCGTCGAGGCGGACGGACAGCTCGCTGATCTTGCCGGGGTTGCGGGTGGCGAGGACGATGGTCATGGGTGCGGGAAGCGGGAAGCGGGAAGCGGGAAGCGGGAAGCGGGAAGCGGGAAGCGGGAAGCTGCCGCTCGCCGGCGGCTGGCGCCAGTCGGGCGCCACGTTTCCTCCGCCAGTTCCCAAGGTGCCGACGCCTCGCGTGCTGGCCCGGCCTCGCCTTCCCCCTGTTTTCACTGATCTCGGGACCTCTGTTCTTGGTTGGCGGCCGGCCGTCCTCTAGCTTGGTGGGCTACGCTCTGCGCCTTTCCCTCCCCCACTCACAGACAGGTACCGCCTTGGCTATCGGCATCAAAGTTCGCGACAAAGAGTCCATCGACCGCGCCCTGCGCCGCTTTAAGCGCACCGTGAACCGCGCGCGCGTGCTCCGGACCTACCGCGAGAACATGGCCTTCACCAAGCCGTCGGCCGTCAAGCGCGAGGAGCGCAAGGAGGCCGCCAAAAAGGCCCGCCGCGCCAACCGCCGCCGGTACTAGCTGCCCCGCTGGCGCCTCGTCTCGGCGAGACGGAGCGCCAGTCGGTCGAGTTTGCGCCCGCCCCAGACTCGGTCTGAGGCGGGCGCCCTTGTGCCGAGGGCCTGGGCCGGCCGAACGAGCCGCGGCTCTACCGATCCCGTGGCAGCCGGAACGGGACGGAGATCGAGTGCCGCACGCGCACCGGCCGGCCGTCCTGGCGACCAGGCGTAAACCGGCTGGCGCGGACGGCGGCGAGCGCGGCCTCCGACAGACGGTCGTCGGGCGAGCGCAGGACCTCCAGGTCCGACGGCCGCCCTTCGTCGTCCACGATCAGCCCGACGATCACGAGCCCCTCGACGCCGTCGCGGCGGGCGCCCGGCGGGTAGTCGATGCGGGACCGGAGCGCCTGCGGGCCTCCGACCAGTTGCGGCTGCGTCTCGGCCACCTCCAGAACTTCTGGCCGCCCCGCTGGCGGCAGCGGTGGAGCGGGCGGCGAGTCGGCTCCGGTGTCGTACACCCGAGCGCCCCAGAGCGCCCGGCTGTCCGGCCCGAAGTCGCCGTAGGAGCGGCTCTCGTCGGTGCGGTAGCGCAGAACGTAGCG
Organism: uncultured bacterium; assembly: GCA_947493945.1. GTDB lineage: Bacteria > Bacteroidota > Rhodothermia > Rhodothermales > Rubricoccaceae > Rubrivirga. Next base: position 153,316 of record CANLSR010000003.1, read on the forward strand.
CCCTGGAACCAGCGTGATCTGGCCTCGGAAGCGGCGATGGAGAAGCTCATCGCCGGCCGGCGTCGTGTTGTCCCACGTCATCGACCAGACCTCCGCCCCGTCCTCCTGTTCGATCGCGGCGTAGTCGTAGCGCTGGGTGTCGGAGATCTCGCCAGCGGCGATCACCAGCAGCTCGGCGTCCTGGCTCAGCACGAACGGCACGCGACGGTCCTGACCGTCCCCGACGGAGTCAGCAGCGGCCAGCAGCCCGGACGTGGGATAGCCGAGCTGCGGCGGGGTGGAGTCCAGGCCGTCCACCTCGGGCGACACGTCGCGGGCGTCGAAGGCCTCCAAGTCGATGTCGGGGTCGAGGGCGTAGAGCACGGCGCCCCACAGCGGCGCATCCGGCCCGCCGTCGCCGTTGTAGCCGCCGACGCAGTCGTGCGAGCCGTCGGTGCGGTAGCGCAGGCGGTAGGTGCCCGGCTCCAGCGTGAGCGCCTGGACCGCGCGGCGGTTTTTGTCGTCGCCGCCGGCGGGCATGGTGCCGTCGCGCATCTCCCAGACCTCGTCCCAGTGGTCGCTGGTGCGGCGCTCGATCTCGGCCCAATCGTACTGCGAGCCCGAGTCGATCTCGCCGACGGCGACCACCAGCACGTCGGTCGCGGCCGGGACGGTAAACTCCGACTGGCGGTCGGCGTCGGGGCCGACGCACTCGAAGGCGGCGATCACCGGCAGGTCGAGGGCAGCGGGGTCCAGCACCGTTACCGCCGCATCGGGCGTGGCGCGGCTCACCGCCATCCCCCACTCCCAGGGCTGCCAGGGCGGGTTGGCGGCCCAGGCGCCGTAGCCGTGCGAGCGGTCGGCGTCGAAGGCGACCCGGTAGATCCCCGGCTCCAGGGCCACCTCGGCCTCGACGATCTGGTTTTTGAGCGACCCGCCCGCCCAGGCCGTGCCCTCGGCCGAGGCCGTCCAGACGGTGTCGCGCCGGCCCAGGCGTACGATGGAGGGGACATCGGCCACGACGCGGTCGGTGATCTCGGTGACCGCGCGGACGGCCACGCGCGCCGGCGCGGTCACCGAGAGCAGCACCTCAGGACGCGACCGGTTGCGGACGCCGCGTGCCTGCCAGATCCGCAGCGAGTCCGGGGCCGGCTCGGCGTCCGCCGGGTCGCGGGGAGACGCTGGCGACTCGGCCGACCGTGCGGCATCGTCGGCCGGACGCACGTGGAGGTGCCAGCGCGCCGCCTCGCCCACCCACGACCGCCCGCCCCGGCTCAGGAAGGCGCGGACGCGCTCGCCCAGCGACCCGTCGCGCGGGCCGGGGTCGCGCACCAGCGGGTCGCCGTAGCTGGCGAAGTAGACGTCGTAGGTGCCGGCCGCCAGCCGGACGGTGTCGACGGCGCTCACCAGCGTGCCGCGCGCCGGCCTCGGCGGCCGGAGCCGCCAGACGACGGCGCCGTCGTCGCGGCGCACGATCCAGCCGGTCGCGGCCATCGTGGTGTCGGAGGCCGGCGTGCCGGCTTCCTCGTACGAGCCGGACGCGTCGATGGCCAGCGCCCCCGGCGCGCCGAGTTGGAACGAGTCGTGCGCCAGGTCGTCGGCCTCCAGGCCGTCGAGCGAGACCAGCGTCCCGCTCGGCCCCGACGCCAGCCGCACGACGGCGACGACGGCGACCACGAGCAGGCCGACGAGCAGGAGGCGGGAGACGAGGGTGCGCACGGGGCGGGGGGCAGACGGAGGCGCTACGGGCCGCCGTCGTCAGGGTTGCCGGCCACCGGCCGGATATATTCGCAACTCTGCGACCACGCGCCCCGAACACGGCGCCCGCCCCCTCCCCCGCCCTGGCCACGACGCTTCCCCTCCGCCGCTCGCTCCGCGCCGTCGCCGCCACCGGCCCGCGCCGCGCCGGGCTGGCGGCGTTGGCCGTGGCCGGGCTGGCGGCCGTCGCCGGCGTGCGCGTGTGGGGAGCGGCCCGGGCCGTCGGCGCGCTGGGCGAGGGCGTAGCGTTGGGGCTGGACCTCGGGGCGGTGCTGGCGGTCGTGCTCGCCTACGCGGCGCTGGCCGCCCCCCGGCCGCCGGGGACCGGGGCGCTGCGGGCGCTCTCGGTCCCGCTGGCGGCGGCCGTCGCCGTGCTGGGCCTGGCGGTGGCGGCGGGCCTGGTCGACCGCGGGGCCCTCGACCCCAAGACGGCGCTGCCCACGACTCTGGCGACGGCCGGCTGGGCCGGCGTGGTGGGGCTGGCCGAGGCCGGGCTGGCGGCCGTGGTGCTCGCGAGCCTGCGGCCGCTCGTGCTCCACCGGCGGCGCCCGGCGACGGTCTGGGCCTGGCTCGCGCTGCTGGTGCTGGGCCTGGCCTCGGGGCTGGCCGTCGCCGGCCGGCCGCCGTCGCCCTACCCGCCCACCGCGACGGTCCCGTTCCTGGCCGGAGCGGTGGTCGTGGGGACCGGGCTCGCGCTCCGCCAGCGCTGGGTGGGCGCGCTCACCTCGGGGCAGAGGCTGGGCGCGGCGGGGCTGTCGCTCGCGCTCGCCGGTGCGCTCCTCGGGCTGATCTACGTCCAGACCGCCGGCCCCGCGGTCCTGCTCGTCGGCGACGGCAGCGGCGAGGTCGAGTCGGTGTCCTACGCCACGGGCCTGAGCCGCTCGCTGGGCGTCGTGACCACGTTGGCGCTGGCCTGGGGCGGGCTCTACAGCCTCACCGCCGCGCTCGTGCTGCTGCTCGGGCTGCCCTCCGCCGACCGCCAGGACCAGCGGGTCGGCGAGCGGCAGGCGCTGCGCTCGCTCGCCGACCTCTCGGGCCGCCTGCTCGAACGCGGCGCCCTCGCCGACGCCATCGCCCGGGGCCCCGTCGAGGCCGGCCTGGCCGACGCCGCCTGGGTCGCCCTCACCGACCCGGCACGCGGGACGTTGACGCCCGCCGTGGTCGCGGCCCAGGGCGCGAGCCTGGAGGACGCCGCCCGCGCCGCCGACACCGGGGCCCTCTACCGCGCCGCCCTCGCCCAGGACGCGCCCCTCGTGCTGGGCCGCGCCGAGGCCGACCACCGCGTCCGCGCTCGGCCCGGCGACGGCGTGGCCAGCCTGGCGGCGCTGCCCCTGGGCAGCCCCGGCGCCGGCCCCGGCGGCGTCACGCGCGGGGTCCTGGTGGTGACACGGAAAACACCCGAGGCCTTCGAGCCCGACGACCTGGCCGCGCTCGACACGTTCGCCGGCCAGGCCGCGCTCTCTCTCTCCCACGCCGACCTGTTCGCCGACGCGCTCGAACGCGAGCGGCTGGCGCGCGAGCTGGCCCTGGCGCGCGAGGTTCAGCAGCGGCTGCTGCCCCAGTCGCTGCCCCAGATCGACGGGCTGGAGCTGGCGGCGGCCGAGCGGCCGGCGCGCGAGGTCGGCGGCGACTACTACGACGTGGTCCGGCTGGGCGACGACTGCCTGGGGCTGATCGTGGCCGACGTGTCGGGCAAGGGGGCCGCGGCGGCGTTCTACATGGCCGAGATGAAGGGGGTGTTCCAGGCCGGCAGCCGGCTGACGCGCGCGCCGGGCGAGCTGCTGGCGGGCGCCAACGACGCGCTGTCGCCGTCGCTCGGCCGGGGCGTGTTCGCCTCGGCCGTCTACGCCGTCCTCGACGCCGAGGCCGGGACGCTGGCCCTGGCGCGCGCCGGCCACACGCCCACGCTGCTCGTCCGCGACCGCGAGCGGCCCGACGGCGGGCGCTGGATGTTGCGCGGCGACGGGCTGGCCATCGGGCTGGACCGCCGCGGCGACCTGTTCCGCCAGACGCTCGTGGAGCAGACCGTGCGCCTGGCGCCCGGCGACACCGTGGTCCTGTACACGGACGGCCTGGTCGAGGCGCGCGACCACGCCGGCGAGGAGTACGGCTACGACCGGCTGGCGGCGTTCGTGGACGGACAGCGCGGCGCCGACGCGGCGACCCTGCGCGACCGCCTGCTCGCCGAGCACCGCGCGTGGGCCGGCCGCGACGACCCCGACGACGACACGACGTTCGTGGTCGTCCGCTGGACCGGCCGGGGCGGCGGGGTCGCACCGGCCGACGTCGCCAGCGGGCCACCCGTCACCGAGCGCCCGGCCTTTCCATCCGCCCAACCCCCGCTTCCATGAGCCACTTTTCCGTCTCCTTCGACCGCCGCGTCGGCCAGCCTCCGGTGCGCCTGCTCGCGCTCACCGGCGAGCTCGACGCCCACACCGCCCCCGACTTCGAGGCCGCGCTCCAGGCCTGCCTCGACGACGGCGACGTGCGCCTGGTGGCCGACGGCTCGGGCCTGGACTACGTGTCGTCGGCCGGGCTCGGGGTGTTCATGGCGTTCGTGGAGCCAGCCCGCGACGGCGGCGGCGACCTCAAGATCGCGGCGCTGCCCGGGCGCGTGTTCGAGGTGTTCGACCTGCTCGGCTTCCCGACGGTGTTCGACATGCACCCCACCGTCGACGCGGCCGTCGCGTCGTTCTGATGGCGCCCCCCCAGGCCCTGCACGTGCGCGCAGACACGGACGAGCTGGTCCGGGTCCGACGCCGCGTGGGGCGCTGGGCGCAGGGGGCCGGGCTGTCGGAGGCGGCGGCGCGCCGGCTGGTGCTGGCCGTCGACGAGACGGTGGCCAACGCCATCGAGCACAGCCTGGAGCCCGGCGCGCGCATCGTGATCGGCGCCGAGGCCCGGCCCGGCCGCTTGACCGTCGCCGTCCGCTACCGCGGCCCGCGCTTCGACCCCACCACGGCGCCGACGCCGACGCGCGCCGACACGCTCCGCCAGCGGGCCGCCGGCGGCTACGGCCTCCACCTGATCCGCTCGCTCGCCGACGCGGCGGCCTACCGCTGGGACGGCGGCACCAACGAGGTGCGCCTCACCGTCGAGGGCTAGAGCCCCGCGCGGGACGTCGGGGCGGTCGGCCCGAGCCGCTGGCGGCGCTCGCCGGGAGGGCCGGCCCCGAGCTAGCGGCTCTTCATCACCCGGTCCAGGCGCCGCTTCGACTCGCGGTCGGCGATGGTCTGCCGCTTGTCGACGGTCTTCTTGCCGCGCCCGAGCGCGATCTCGACCTTGGCGCGGCCGGCCTTGAAGTACAGCTTGGTCGGGACGATGGTGAACCCCTTGACCTCGGTCCCCTTGCGCAGCTTGTCGATCTCCGACTTGTTGAGGAGCAGGCGGCGCGGGCGCGTCGGCTCCTGCTCGGCGTAGCCGGCCTGCCCGTAGGGCCCGATGTAGAGGTTCAGCAGGTCCATGCCGGCCGGCCGCCAGCGCACGAAGGCGTCCTGGAGGTTGGCCTTCCCGTCGCGCAGCGACTTCACCTCCGGCCCGGTCAGCACCAGGCCCGCCTCGAAGCGGTCGCTCAACTCGAAGTCGTAGCTGGCGCGGCGGTTGGTGGTGATGATCTTGATGCCGCCTGCCATGGTAGAGTCGTGCGTGGGGGCGGGGTACGCCCTACCCCTCGTCCGGGATCTCGACGAACGGGACGGCCGGGATGTCGGACAGCGTGCCGGTCTCGAACAGCATCTCGGCCAGCTGGTCCAGGCCGTCCATGGCGTAGCCGTCGAGGGTGAGCTGGTAGACGCCCACGCCGTCCTGCACCAGCGCCTCCGTCGGCGGCGCCGCGCGGACGGCGGCCCGGACGCGCTGGGCCGCCGCGGGCTCGACGGTGTCGGCCAGGCCGGCGAGCAGGCCCCACGGGTAGGGCCGCAAGGTGAGATCCGTCCACTCCTGACCGGGGTCGAGCGCGAACGTGCCCGGGGGCAGCGCCTCGCCGTAGCCGACCAGCGCCGCCGACTGGCGGGCCAGGACGTCGGCGAGCGGCGTGGCCGGATCGGCCAGGGCGAACGTGGGCGTGGCGCCGTAGTGCTCGCGGAGCACCAGCTGGGTCAGGATCGACTCCTGGGCGTCGCGGGGGTCGAACCCGATGGTCTCGATGGCGTCGAGCGCGCTCCCGACCACCAGCCGGCGGCGGGGGCTCCGCTCGCCGGCCAGCGCCACGCCGGGCACGACCGCCAGCGGGTCGGGCCCGCGGAGCACGTCCAGCGTCGGGAGCAGCGCCAGGTCGACCCGGCCGGCGTCCAGCAGCGCACGGGCCCCGTGCGGCTCCACCTCGACGGCCTCCGTCACCAGGTCGGCCAGGGCGCTCGCGAGCGCCAGCGCGGGCGGGACGGGCCAGACGGCGAGGCGCATCGGGTCGGGGTGCGGGGGTGCGGTGCCGGGGGACGCGGGGGCCGTGCCTGCGAGGGCCCGCCCCTGCCACCGGCCGCCGGCGCTAGCTGCGGCGGCGCTCGGTGATGCGGGCCGCCTTGCCGCGCAGGCCGCGGAGGTAGTACAGCTTGGCGCGCCGGACGCGGCCGTAGCGGACCACCTCGACCTTGGCCACGCGCGGGCTCGCGAACGGGAAGATCCGCTCGACGCCGACGCCGTTCGAGATCTTGCGGACGGTGAACGACTCGGCCACGCCGCCGTTCTGGATCGCGATCACGACGCCCTCGAACAGCTGGACGCGCTCTTTGTCGCCCTCGATCACGCGCACGTGAACGCGCACGGTGTCGCCGGAGGCGAAAGCGGGGTGGTCGTCGCGGAGCTGGGTGGCCTCCACGAGGCTCATGAGGTCGGTCGCCATAGCAGTCGTCGGTCTGGGTGAGGGCGCCACCGTGCGGCCGGCGCGAAATGGGAAGGTAGAGATTCGGGGGGCCCGGCCGGGCGTGCGGAGCGGTCTACGGGGATTCTTCGCCCGCTCCGCTGGCGGGCCGGGCCGGACTGGCGGCCGCGCCCGGCGCGGCTGGTTCGCCTGGGCTGGGCGCGTGCGGGTCGTCCGCCAGCGGGTCGGGGCCGGCGAGCAGGTCGGGGCGGCGGGCCCGGGTGCGCTCCAGGCGCTGGGCCTCGCGCCACGCCAGGATGGCGCCGTGGTCGCCGGAGCGGAGCACGGCCGGCACCTCGTGGCCCCGGAACGTCGCCGGGCGCGTGTAGCTGGGCGCGTCGAGCAGCCCGTCCTGGAAGCTGTCGCTCAGCGCCGAGCCGGCGTCGCCCAAGACGCCGGGGACCAGGCGCGCCACGGCGTCGATGAGCACCAGCGCCGGCAGCTCGCCGCCCGAGAGCACGTAGTCGCCGACGGACACCTCGCGCGTGACCAACGCGTCGCGGACCCGCTGGTCGACGTTCTTGTAGTGCCCCGCGATGAGCAGCAGCTGGCCCGCGAGCGACAGCGCGTTGGCCATCGGCTGGTCCAGCGTCTCGCCGTCGGGCGTCAGAAAAATGACCTCGTCGTAGGGGCCGTGCCGTTCGCTCAGCGCCTCGACGCAGGCGAAGAGCGGCTCGGGCTTGAGCACCATCCCGCCCATCCCGCCGTACGGGACGTCGTCGATCTGGCGGTGCCGGCCGGGCGCCCAGTCACGCAAGTCGTGGACCTCGACCTCAACCAGCCCCTTGTCCTGGGCCCGCCGCAGGATCGAGTGGTCTAGCGGGCTCCGGACGAGGTCGGGCAGCGCGGTGACGAGGTCGAAGCGGATCACGGTGCGGGGGGGTGCAGGTCGGGCTGGGCCGCGGGCGACGCGCGCCCGTGGCGTGGGGGACGGAGCGCCTGTGGCGGGCCCGTCTTACTCGTCGCCGATGAGCCCCTCGGGCGGGCGGACGTAGAGGCGGCGGGCGTCGAGGTCCAGGCGGATCACGAACTCGTCCACGTCGGGCAGGAGCACGTCGGGGGCGCCGGGGCGGGCGATGGCGAAGAGGAGCTGGGAGCCGTCGTAGAGGTCGCGCACCGTGCCCAGCTCGCCCAGCTCGGCCCCGTGCTCGTCGACTTCGATCACCGTCAGGCCGATCATGTCGTGCAAGAACGCCTCGCCGTCTTCGAGCGCCGGCAGGTCGTCGGGGTCGGCGTAGACCTGGGCGCCGCGCAAGTCCTCGACAGCCTCGACCGAGTCGACGCCGGCCAGCGACAGCAGGACGACGGTCCGGCCCTTGGGGTACTGGAACCGGACGTGCTCCACCTCGCGCTCGCGCGCCGTCTCCGGCGTGGCGCCGAGGAACAGGCGCTCCAGCCCGTCGAACCGCTGGGGGTCGTCGGTGTCGGGCGCCACCTTCATCTCGCCGCGGACGCCGTGGGGGCGCGTGACGCGGCCCATCAGGAGCAAGCGGTCGGGGTCGGACATAGGAGTCAAAAAAGGGGCGGGGCCGGCGTGTGCCAGCCCCGCCCGGGTACGCCGGCGTGCGGCTACGACTTGAGCGACTCGACGTAGGCCGCGTGGCCGTCGGTGTCGCCGGCGGCCAACATCCGGGCCTGCTCGGGCCACGTCTCTTCGCTGCCCGGCGACGAGGAGCCGGCCTCGGAGATCATCTCCTGGACGCGCTCGGTGGGGGTCTCCGCCAGCTGGGCGAAGGTCGTGATGCCGGCGTCGGTCAGGATGCCAGAGTACTTCGGCCCGACGCCCGAGATGGCCGTCAGGTCGTCCGGCGTGCCGGCGGCCGGCGGCGTGTCGCCGGCGGGCTGGTCGCCCGACGTGCCCGTGGTGTCGGGGGCCTCGGTGGCGGGCGCCTCCGTCACGGCGTCGTCCTCCTTGGCGCCGGCCTCGGTCTGGGCCGCCATGGCGGCGGCCGTGGCGTCGGCGACCTCTTGGCTGGTGGTGGCGGTGGCGGCGGGTTGCTCCTCGGCCGCGTCGGGCGCCTCGGCGGCGACGGACTCCGGGGTGGCCTCGGCGACGGCGGCGTCGCCGCCCTCGGCCTCGGCGTCGGCCTTCTCGTCGGCCGTGTCGTCGTCGCCGTCGGCCTGGGACGAGGTCTGGGCGACGGGCTCGCCGGTGACGGCGGCGGCGGGCGTCTCGGAGTCTCCGCCAGCGGCGGGCGCGTCGGCGGCGGTGGTCAGCGCCTCCGAGTCGGCGGCGTCGGACGCGGCGGCGGCGCGGGCCTCCTCGGCCTCGGCGCGCGCGGCGGCCTCGGCCTCCTCGCGCTGCTTCTGGAGCTCGGCCTCGCGCTCGGCGCGCTCCTTGGCCAGCTGCGCCGCCTTCTCCTTGGCGGACGCGCGCTCGGCCTGGAGGGCCTCGGCGCGGCGCTCGGCGTTCGTCTTCTTGGTCGCGGTACCGGCCTTGACCTGCTGGCGCTCCCGGAACTCGGCGAGCGCGGTCTCGATCTCGTCGGCCTCCTTGCCCTGGCGCGTCAGCGCCCACTGGAGCAGGACGCCCTCTTTCTGGAGCAGGTTGCGGACGGTGTCGGACGGCTGGGCGCCCTGGCCGAGCCAGTAGAGCACGCGCTCGGTGTCCACCTTGAACGTGGACGGCTCGGCGACGGGCTCGTAGCGGCCGAGGTCCTCGATAAAGCGACCGTCGCGGGGCGAGCGGCTGTCGGTGGCGACCAAGCCGTAAACGGGGGCCTTGCGGCGGCCCATGCGGCGGAAGCGGAGCTTGACGGACATAATTCTCGGTTCTGGGTTGGGGGGTTGGCTGCGCCTTCGCTGGCGCGGTCGGGGGTTGTCGGGCCGGGGCGTCGGAGCAGGCGAACCCTGAACCCCGAACCCTGAACCGAACGGCCGCTCTAGCGGCCTGCCATGAGTTGGCTGGGGTCGATGGAGCGGCCTTTGCCCTGGAGCTTGGACATCGTCTTCATCATCTTCTTCATCTCGCGGAACTGCTTGAGGAGCGCGTTGACGTCCTGGACCTCCATGCCGGCGCCGGCCGCGATCCGGCGGCGGCGGCTGCCGTTGATGGACTCGGGCGTGGCCCGCTCGTAGGGCGTCATCGACTGGATGAGGGCCTCGATGTGGCGGAACGCGTCGTCGTCGACGTCGACGGACTTGAGCGCCTTGCCGACGCCGGGGATCATGCCCAGGAGGTCCTTCAAAGACCCCATGTTCTTGATCTTCTGGAGCTGGTCGTAGAAGTCCTGGAGGTCGAACTCCTGGGACCGGAACTTGCGCTGGAGCTTCTCGGCCTCGGCCTCGTCGAACTGCTCCTGGGCCTTCTCCACGAACGAGACCACGTCGCCCATGCCCAGGATGCGCTGGGCCATGCGGTCGGGGAAGAACTCGGTCAGCGCGTCGAGCTTCTCGCCCGTCCCGGCGAACTTGATCGGCTTCTCGACCACGGACCGGATCGACAGCGCCGCCCCGCCCCGGGTGTCGCCGTCGAGCTTGGTCAGGACTACGCCGTCGATGTCGAGCCGCTCGTTGAAGGCCTTGGCCGTGTTGACGGCGTCCTGGCCCGTCATCGAGTCGACGACGAACAGGATCTCGTCGGGGTCGGTCGCCTGCTTGATGGCCACCACCTCGTCCATCATCGCCTGGTCCACGTGCAGGCGGCCCGCCGTGTCGATGATGATCGTGTCGCGGCCCATCCGCCGGGCCTCGGCGACGGCCTGGGTCGCCACGCCGACGGCGTCCTTGACCGGCACCCCGTCCTCGCCGCGGATGGAGAAGACGGGCACGCCGACCTGGCCCGCCAGCGTCTCGAGCTGGTCGACGGCCGCCGGCCGGTACACGTCGGCGGCGGCGACCATCGGGCTGCGGCCCTTGGACTTGAGGAACAGGGCCAGCTTGCCCACGAACGTGGTCTTGCCAGCGCCCTGGAGCCCGGCCACCAGGATCACCGTCGGCGGCTTCTTGGCCTTGTTGAGGTCCACGTGGACGTCGCCCAGGAGGTACACCAGCTCGTCGTAGATCGCCTTGACGAACTGCTGGCCGGGGTTGACGGCCTGGAGCACCGCGTCGTCGGTGACGTGGGCCTTCACCTTGTTGGTGAAGTCCTTGGCGACCTGGTAGTTGACGTCGGCGTCCAGGAGCGCGCGGCGGACCTCGCGCATCGTCTCGGCGATGTTGAGGTCGTTGATGCGGCCCTCGCCCTTCACGTTTTTGAGGGCGACGTCGAGCTTGTCGGACAGCGTATCGAACATGCGGAGGGTGCCGGGTGGGGGACGGTGGGGTCGCAGCGGTCGCCAAGAGCTGGCGGGCCGCGCGGGCGGGGCGGGGTCGCGCGGAGGCCTCTCGTCTCCTTCCGAGGGGCTCCGCCGGTGCGGCCGTGGCCCTGCCCGGGTGTCCGGGACGAGGCGACACGAAGGTAGAGGGCCGGCGGCGCCGTGACGGTGAAAGCAGCGGGAAACACGACGCCGCGCCCGCTGGCGACGCCCGCCAGCGGCGCGGGCCCGGAAAACGCAGAACAAAGCAAAACGCCGGCGCCTGCGGCGTCGCGGAGTGCGGATCCGTACGCTAGGCCGCTCCCCCACACCACGCCCTCATGCCGCCGTCCGTGAAGCTGTCTGCCGCCTTGGTTCTCGCGCTGCCCCTGCTCGCCGGGTGCGACGAGGCGCCCGCCGCCTGCACGGAGATCGGGTGCGTCGACGCGCTCTACATCGACCTTGCCGGCCCCGACGGACCTCTCCCGGAGGGGGACTACACGGTGAGCCTGAAGACGGCCGAATCGGACAGGACCTGCCCGCTTACCATCAAGCCGGGGGGCATCCCCGGCGAGCAGGGACCGGAGGCGTGCCAAGTCGCAGATGTAGTCTCGGGTGGCGGACTACGCCTGGATCTCAGGCGAGTGGACGGCCAGGTGGCCGTCCACGTGACCCGCGACGGCGACAGCGTCGGCAGCCTATCGACGCGGCCGGTGTACCTCGGCCAGTTCCCCAACGGCCCCGACTGCGGCGAGGCCTGCCAGACGGCGACCGTCCGCGTCGAGGTCCGGTAGCTCGCCCCGCTGGCGGCGTCCGCCAGCGGGCGGCGGGCGCGACCTACTCGGGCGGGCCGTTCCGCGTCCACGAGCCGTACATCGGGTTGGGGAGCACCCAGAACCGGCCCCCGAACTCGGCCAGCGCGCCCTCGCCGCCCAGGCGGACGTCTTGGCCGAGGCCCGGGAAGTCCTGGACGTTGTCGCCCACCCACATCACGACCGCCAGCGGCGGCAAGCCGGGCACTTGGCCCCCGGCGACGGACGCGAACCGGGCGTTCTTGTCGCCCTCCTCGCCGACCTGGCACAGCACGGCGTCGGCCTGGAGCCCGACGTTGGCGAGGTTGCGGCGCGTCTGGTCGCAGACGGCGTCGGCCCGGTTCGTCACCACGACGACGCGGCCGCCCAACTCGGCCACCAGCTGCACGAACGCGGCGGCGCCGGGAAGCGCCGTCGCTTGCTCTCGCCGGACCCACGCGTCCCAGGTATCCGGCGTGAAGCCCAACCCCTGTTCGGCCCGCTCGCGTTGGTAGAGCGAGTTGTCGAGTAGCGTCTCATCAGCGTCCAGGACGACGGCCCAGTCGGCCGCCGCCAGCGTGTCGGCGACGGCGCGGAGGTGGCGGCCTGCGGACCGGTACGTCTGGGCAAACACCGCGTCGTGCTCCGCCGACCGGCGAACCCACCGGACGTCGAGCGGGATCTCACGCGCCGCAGGGGCGGCCGACGTCGGCGCGGTCGAGACGGGCGCGATCCCGACCACGCATCCGCTGAGAAGAACGACCAGGAGGGCCGGCGTAGCCGCCAGGCGCGTGCGTGAGACCATGTCGAGATTAGGCGAGAACGGCGCGGGGAAGATCGCCAAGGATCGCCCGCCATTCCGTCCGCTCGGGCCGGCCCGGCTTGCGCTCGCCAAACAGCTGGACGATCTGGTCGCCGGCTTCGTCGTAGAGCTCTAGGGCCGTCACGTCGCCGTCCTCGGTCGGCTTCGTGACGATCCACGCCTGGTCGATGGCGGCCTCGTCGAGGTGGAGGTTGAAGCCGGGGTCGAGCACGTTGTACCACGGGCCCTGCCGGACCAGCTTCTCGACCGGCCCGGTATGGATCTGGACGCACCCGCGGTTGCCGACGAACACCATGATCGGGAGCTCCGTCTCGGCCGCGGTCTTGAACGTCTGGCGGATGGCCTCAGCCGGGACGCGCTCGGCGAATCGGCCCTCGGCGAGCCGGAGCGCCTGGGTCCGCGTGACGCCGTGGCGGCCCAGGAGCTGGAAAAAGTCGTGCGTGTCCTGGAGATCCGCCCACTCCGACAACAGCGCGTCGGCGTCGATCTCGGCGTCGGGGCGGGCCGGCTGAGGCTCCGCGCGCGGCTCGGTGTCGAGCGGCTGGCGGTCGGCGGCGGCGAAGCGCTCGACCAGGGCATGGTAGGCGTCGAGGTCGCTTTCGCTCGTGCAGAACACCTTGTGGACGGCGTCGCCGTGGGCGTCGAAAAACTGCAGGCTCCGCCGGAGCCCGTCGGCCCCGCCCTTCCACGGCGTCGCCACGGCCCAGGCGGACCGCCAGCGGCCCAGGAACAGACGGAGGTCGATGTCTTTGCCCAGCACCTGGCCCATCCGGTGGGACAGCCCGGTGTGGACGGGCTCGTAGACGCCGGTCTTTTCGTGGACGCAGGCGTCGTTCCGCGTCAGCGCCATGACCCCGCCCAGCCCTTCGAGCGCGTGGAGGATGTCCTCGAAGTCGGGCTGGAGGCGCGTCGCGTCGCCGTCGACGCCGGTGGCGAGCAGCTCGGCCTCGCTCGTGCCCAGCTCGCGAGCGGCGGCGCGGATGCGGGTCTTGGGGTTCTCGGCGCGGAAGGCCGCGTAGGTCTCGGTCATGGGAGGGCGGGGAGCGTCAGAGGAAGAAGGTCGGTGGAGAAGCCGTCGCCCGAGTCGACGGGGATCGGGACGACGAGCGGGCACGCCGCGCACGGGTGGTCGGTCACGACGACGGCCACCCCGAAGGCGCGGCCGACGACGTCGGGCGTGAGCACGTCGCGGGGCGGGCCGCACGCGACCAGCCGGCCCCGGGCCAGGACCGCGACGCGGTCGGCGTACTGGGCGGCGTGGTTGAGGTCGTGGAGCACCGCGAGCACGCCGTCGCCCGCCGCCGCGCGCTGGCGGGCCGTGCGGAGGACGGCGTGCTGATGGGCGATGTCGAGCGCGCTGGTGGGCTCGTCGAGCAAGAGGTAGCGGGCGCCGTCGCCGGGCGCGTCGAGTTGGGCGAGCGCGCGCGCCAAGTGGACCCGCTGCTGCTCGCCGCCCGACAAGGTCGGGTACCGGCGGTCGGCCAGGGCGCCGATGCCGGCCGCACGCATGGCGCGGTGGGCCGCGGCGAGGTCGGCGTCGCGGCCGGCGCGGTGGGGCGTCCGCCCGAGCATCACCACGTCGAGCACGGCAAAATCGAACGGCAGTGCCGAGGCCTGGGGCAGCACGGCTCGGCGCTGGGCGAGTGCTGGGCCGTCGAGCTCCGCCAGCGGCACGCCGTCGAGCCGCGCCGCGCCGGCGCTCGGCGGGACCTCGCCGGTGAGCACGCGGAGCGCCGTCGTCTTACCGGCCCCGTTGGCGCCGACGACGGCCAGCACCTCGCCGGGGCGCACGTCCAGCGAGACGCCGTCGAGGAGCGTCGCGTGCCCGGTCCGGACGGTGACGTCATCGAGCGAGAGCATCAGGCGGGGTCGGTCTGGAGCACGCTGGCGAGGAGGGCGTCGAGGTCGAGCGCGGCGACGGCGGCGCCCAGCAGGTCCGCCAGCTCGGCGGCGGCGGCGGTGCCCAGGTGGAAGGTGGCGTCCTCGCGTGCGGTCCGGGTGCGCACGCGCCAGCCCCAGCACGCGCCGGGGCGGTCGGCCTCGCCCTGGATCTCGCGGACGGTGGCGCACAACGCGCGGAGTTGGTCGGGCTGGAGCGTGACCTGGACGTCGTCGAAGGCGACGGCGAACCCGGCGCAGCACGCGCACTGCGCGACGGTGCCGCGGGCGGTCGCGGCGAGGACGGGGTCGGAGAGGACGCGCATGGCGGGAGGGCTAGGCCGGACGCTCGCGGAGCAGGAGCCACAGGAAAAAGGGCGCGCCGACGAGCGCCGTCACGATGCCGATGGGGACCTCGGACGGGGCGAGCGCCGTCCGCGCGGCCAGGTCGGCGGTGACCACCAGCAGCGCGCCGGCCAGCGCCGACGCCGGCAGGAGCGCCCGGTGGTCGGGCCCCAGCCCGAGCCGCACCAGGTGCGGCGCCACCAGCCCGACGAACCCGACGAGCCCGGCCGCCGCCGTGGCCGCGCCGACCGCCAGCGCCGCGCCGCCCACGGCCACCCGCTTGACGCGCTCGGTCTGGATGCCCAGGTGCCCCGCCTCGGCCTCGCCCAAGAGCAACGCGTTGAGCGGACGCGCCAGGACCGGCGCCGCCAGCACCACAGCCAGGACCAGCGGGGCCACGACCGCGAGCGCGGCCCACGTCGCTCCGCCCAAGCTCCCCAGCGTCCAGAACGTGAGGTCGCGGAGCTGGCCGTCGTCGGCGAACAGGACGAGCACGCCGACGCCGGCCCCGCACAGCGCGTTGATGGCGATGCCGGCCAGGAGCATCGTCGCGACCGACGTCCGCCCGCCGCGCGTGGCGATCCGGTAGACGACGGCGGCCGTCGCGAGCCCGCCGAGGAACGCGGACAGGGCCACCAGCGCCGGCCCCAGCGCGAGCGCCGTCACGCCGGCCGACGACGCGAGGACGATCGCGAGCGCCGCCCCCAGCGCCGCCCCGCTCGACACGCCGACCAGGCCGGGATCGGCGAGCGGGTTCCGGAAGAGCCCCTGCATCAGCGCCCCGCTCACGGCCAGCCCCGACCCGACGAGCACGCCCAGGAGCACGCGCGGCAAGCGGATGGACAGGAGCACGGCCGCCTGCTGGTCCGTCGCGGCTCCCCCGTCCAAGCCTACGGCCCCGGACAGCGCGGCCAACACGGCGCTCGGCGGGATCGGGACGGCGCCCACCCCGACCGACGCGACACACGCAGCGGTCAGCGCGACGGCGAGTCCGGCCACCGTCCACCGCACGCGCCGCGCGCGGCGGTCGGACACCCGGCCGAGCGCGGAGGGCGCCGCGGGCGCGCCCTCCGCGGCGTGGGCGCCGCCGGAGGCGACCGGGGCCCGCAGATCGGAGGCCACCGTGCTCATCGACGGGCGGTCGTGCTCGGCGCGCGCTCGCCCGCCGTCTCCGCCAGCCCGCGCGCGAGGGCCGCCACGCCCTCGCCCAAACGCGGGCCGAGCCCGAGCAGCAGCGCGTCGTCCACGGCGACCACGCGGCGAGCGGCGCCGGCCGGCGTCTGCGCCAGGCCGGGCTGGGCAAACAGGCCGCCCGCCCCGCCCAGGCTTTCGAGGCTGCGCGACGGGATCACGACCACGTCGGGCCGGGCCACCGCGACCGCCTCGGCCGTCAGTGGCACGTTCCCGTCCACCTCGCCGGCCGCGTTGACGGCGCCCGCCAGCCGGAGGACGAGGTCGGCCGGGGTGCCGGCGCCGAACACCTGGACGAGCCCGGCGCCCCGCGCGTAGACGAACAGGACGCGAGGCGGCGCAGACGGCCGGAGCCGGCCCGCCTCGGCCAGCTGGCGCTCCATCTGGGCCACGACCGAGTCGGCCTGGGCCGCGCGGCCCAGCGCGCGCCCCAGCTCGCGGACCCGGCCGGCGGCGCCCCCGACGCTCTCGGGCGTCGAGACCGTCACGACCGGCACGCCGGCCGCGCGGATCTGGCCGAGGACGCCGGGCGGCCCGGCCTCGTCGGTCGCCAGCACCAGCGTCGGGCCGAGCGACAGCACGCCCTCGGCCGACGTCTGTCGGAAGTAGTTCAGCCGCGGCTTCCCGAGGATCTCGCCCGGGTACACGCTCGACCGGTCCGTCCCGACGACCTGGTCGCCCAGGCCGAGCGCGTAGACGGTCTCCGTGACGGCCCCGCCGATGGCCACGATGCGCGAGGCGTCGACCGCCGGCGCGTCCGGGCCGCCAGCGGCCGTTCCAGAGGAGCCGCCAGCGGCTGGCGGGGCCGGTCTCCCGCCGCACCCCGCGAACGAGGCGAACAGGACGAGGAGGGCAGCGAGACGCATCGTTACGCGGCGGGATGGGGGACCGGGCGGCAGCCCGCGGCTCAGGCGTCGGGCCGCGTCGTGGCGAACCCGCGCGAGCCGTCGGGCTGGAGCACGTACTCGAACGTGTAGTAGCGGTCCTCGTCCGTCGTGGGCACCGGCGCCGACGGGGCGCCCTCGTAGTAGCTCAGGATGCGGACCTTGGCGTAGTCCCCGTCTCCGGTCCTGAGAACGATCGTCCGGCCGGGGATGGGCGAGACGAGGTTCTGGGCCGGGCTGTAGTTGTACCAGCCGTTGTCGCTGCCCGTGCAGATCGCGTTCGTCGAACCGGGCACGGAGCCGTTGGGCGTCTCGATCGCCGGGCAGGTCGTGTTCGCGCCGTCGGCGACGTAGCCCGAGGCCGGCGCCGACGCCACGCTGGCGAACGTCTGCTTCAGGACCTGAGCGGCGCCCCCGCCCGGCCCGCTCGCCCCGCCGTTGACGATGATCGTCGTCCCCCGAAACCCGACGTCCCACACCGTCGACACCGAGTCCCGCTGGCGGACGGCGCGGTCGGTCTCGTCCGACGAGAGCACGACCTGGCCGGCGTCGAGGTCGTAGAGCGTGAACAGGTTGTTGCTGATCGCCTGACCCGTGTTCGGGTCGCGGCCCGTGTTCGGGTCGGCCTTGACGTCGGCGGCGGTCTGGACGTCGAGGTCCTCGATCCGGTCGGGCTCGGACGAGTCGCAGGCGGTGAGGGCGAGGGCGCCGGCGAGGGCGAAGAGGGTGAGGCGGGTCATGAGTCGGCGCCGGACGGGGCGCGTGGTGGTGGAAATCAAAACGAGAGGCCCAACGACGCGAAGACGGTGCGCCCGGGCATGGACGGCACCAGCGTGGCGCGCGTCGTGTCGAACAGGTTGTCGACGCCGGCTTGGGCCGTCAGGCGGCCGGACCGGAGCGCCCACGAATGCGTCAGCGTGAGGTCGACGACGGCGTAGCCGGCCACGAACTCGTCGTCGCGGTTGGCCAGGCCGTTGCCGTCGAGGTCGCGGTAGCCGTAGCGGCTCCGCCAGCGGCCCCGGAGCGAGGCCGAGGCGTCGCCGCGCACGAACGTGGCGCGCAGCGTGGCCGCGTGGGGCGAGCGTCCAAACAGGCCGCCGTAGTCGCCCACCGAGAGCGGGTACTCGCGGCCGTCGGGGTCGCGGCCGAACACGGTCCCGGTCGCGAGCGCGTCCACGACGTCGCGGTCCCGAGCCTGGAGAAACTGGTACGACGCCGCCACGTCGAGCCCCGGCAGCAGGCGGGCCGTCGCCTGGACGTCGAGCCCGCGCGTGTACACGCGGTTCAGGTTGAAGTAGCCGAACACCGACTGGCCGCTCGTCTTCAGCGCGACGGGCTGGGTCTCGATCAGGTCCGACACGTGGTTCCAGAACCCGCCCACGTCGACGGTCAGCCACCCGAACGGGTCGGCCGAGGCGCCGACGTTGACGGCCACGGAGCTCTCGGCCCGGATGTCGCGGAGGCTCGACGGGTCGAAAAACAGCTCTTCGATCTGGCCCTGCGCCTCCAGCTCGGCCAGGCCTCGGGCCAGCCGCGTCGAGCCGAACACGCTGTAGCCGCCGGCCGCCGCGTTGGTGAACGCGAGGTAGAGCTGGCGGAAGGCGGGCGCCTTGAACCCGCTCCCGACGCTCGCCCGCAGGCGGAGCGCGTC
Organism: uncultured bacterium; assembly: GCA_947493945.1. Classification (GTDB taxonomy): domain Bacteria; phylum Bacteroidota; class Rhodothermia; order Rhodothermales; family Rubricoccaceae; genus Rubrivirga. The sequence continues at coordinate 171,706 of CANLSR010000003.1, forward strand.
GGCCGGCCGCACCAACACCGACAGCTTGGGCGTCAACCGCGCCGCGTAGTCCGTGTGCGCGTCGACCCGGGCGCTCGCGTTGACGGAGACCAGCCGCGACGGCTCCCACTCGTGCTGGGCAAAGGCGTAGACCTGCTGGGCGTTCGGCGCCTCGCCCCCGGCCTCAGCCGCGTAGCGGTCGCCCGCCAGCCGCTCGTCGATGGCGCCCGCCCCGACGACGGTCAGGTGGCGCGCGCTCCACAGCGCGTCGAGCTGGGCCTCGGCCTTGGCGTAGCGCTGGTCGAAGTCGTCCGACGACGTGAGCACGCCGTCGGACTGGCGGCGGTACTGGGTCTCGGTCGTGTACCGGGCGCCGTAGAGCGTCGCCCTGAGCCGGACCCGCTCGCTCAGCGGGACCGCCCACTCGGGGTGGACGCTCCAGTCGACGCGGCGGCCCGAATCGTCGTGGGGGACGTCGACGCCGCCTTCGAGGAGGTTGGCGGCCCCGGTCTGGTTCAGCGCGGCCACCCGGGCGCCCAGGCTCAGACGCGACGGTCCCAGATCGGCGCGCGCGCGGAGGTCGGCCGTCCAGTCGGCGAACGAGGGGACGGTCGGGCCAAACTCCTCCGGCACAAGGTCATACCCGCCCGACGCGTAGCGGTTGACGAACGCGCGCGCGGCCCAGCGGTCGCGGCCGACCCCGCCCTCGGCGGTCGCGTCGGTCTCGCCAAACGTGCCGGCCCCGAACCGCACGCCGCCCGTCTCGACGCCCGGCTGGGGCAGCGCCGTCACCAGGTTGACGACGCCCGCGAGCGCCTCGGACCCGTAGAGCGACGACGACGGCCCCTCGACGATCTCGACGCGGTCGACGCCCGCGACCGTCAGCCGGTCCAGGTCGAGCGTGCCGGCCGTCCGCCCCACGATGGGCTCGCCGTCGAGCAGGACGAGCGTGTAGTCGGACGAGAAGCCCTGGACCTGGAGGCCCGAGCCGTGGTCGTCGGAGAGGAACAGGCCGGGCACGGTCTCCAGCACGTCGCCCAGCCGGGCCGCCCCCTGCTGGCGGATGGCCTCGGCGTCGACCACGGTGGTCGGCACGGCCACGTCTTCGAGCGCCTTGGCGGTCCGGGTGGCGGTCACCACGACGGCGCCCGCCTCGACCGTCGCCGCCGCCAGCGCCACGTCGAGCCAGACGGTGTCGCGGCGAGCGGCGACCGCCCGCTCGGCCGTCCGGTAGCCGACGGCCGAGAAGGCCAGCGTGCGGGCCCCGGCGCGGGGCAGCGCCAGGAGGTACCGGCCGTCGGCGCCGGCGGCGGCCCCGCGCGTGCCGCCGGTCGGGCGCACCGTGGCCCCGGCCACCGGCTGGCCAGTCTCCGCGTCCGTCACCCGGCCGACGACCACCGTCTCGGCCGTCTGCGCCACGGCAGGAACCGCCAGCAGGGCGAGGAGCAGGGCGAGCCACGCGAACGCCGACGAGGCCCCCTCGCGGCCGACCCGGCGCTCTTCCTGGACTCGCTTCGGCGCGACCGGAAGGCGTCTGGAGGGGGGCGGGGGGCGGTGAGTCACGCTTATCTGGACCTGATCTAAATCAATCTAGACTCAGTCCACATAAGAGATCCGGCATCGCCCAGTCTTCGCAAACCACCTGGAGAGCTCCACCGGGCCCCATCGCGGCCGAGGGGCACCGGCTCCCCGACGGCGGCGGGCGTAGGTTGGCGCGGGTCCTCCCCCGCCTTCCCATGACGCCCGATCCCTGGTGGGCCTTCGCCCTCGACCCCGCCGTCCGCGCCGACTCAGAGGCGAACCGACTCCGCGACGACGCCGGCGGGCCGCTGGTCAACGCGCCCGGCGACGGCGGCCGCCTGGGGCTCGACTACGCCGGCTACCTCGGCCTGACGGACCTGCTCGGCGCCGGCACGCCGGCCTCGTCGGTGCCGGACGAGCGGGCGTTCGTCATCGTCCACCAGCTGTGCGAGGTCGTGTTTAAGCAGATGACGTTCGACCTCGCCGTGGTCACGGCGACGTTCGAGCGGCTGCTCGCCCACCCCGACCGCGTGGCGCTGGCGCTGGCCGAGGGCGAGGTGGACGACGAGAGCGCTGCGGCCCGCGTCTGGCGCCCGGCCATCACCGCCGCCAACCGGCTGAGGCACGCCGCCCAACAGCTGCTCCCGCCCATCATGAAGCTGATGGGCCGCGGTGGCGAGGACGACGTGCTGTTCTCGCGCGTCGAGTTCGGACACTTCCGCGCCCACCTGGAGCCGTCGAGCGGGTTCCAGGCCGCCCAGCTCCGGCTGATCCAGCGGGCGCTGGGCAAAGGCCCGCTCTTGGACCTGCGCGTGTTCCCCGGCGACAACTACGGCCGCCACTACACCGGCTCGCCGTGCGGCCACGTGGCCCTGGCCGACCCGATGGTGCTCCAGAGCGGGGCCGAGATGGCCTCGCCGCCGCCCGACCACCCCGCCGCCCAGGCCGCGCGCCTGGACGACGCCGCCCACGCGCTGCTGGCGGTCGTGCCCGCGTTGGGCGAGGACCGGCCACCGCCGCCCGCCGTCCGCCGAATCCACGGCGACGACGTCGACCGGGCCGTCGACCGGTTCCGGGCCACGCTCGGCCCCGGGGCCTCCGCCAGCGGCGCGGCCGGCCGGGCGACCGACGAGTTCCGCGCCGACCTGGAGGCCGCGGCGGCGGCCGAGAACGCCCGGCGCGACGGGCTCGACGCCGCCCGCCAGGGGGCCTACGCGCTCCAGAGCCGCGCGCCCCGGAGCGCCCTCGCCCACGTCCTGTCACGCATCCAGTCGGTCGACGACGCCCTGCACGGGCCGTCAGACGGCTCGTTCCTGACGGTCCACCGCCGGACCGTCCGCCGCCACGTCGCCGACGACTCGGGCACGGGCGGCGGCGGGATGCCGTACCTGGTCACGAGCCAGCGCTACCTTCTCCCGCTCTTCCCCGCCCTGGTCGCGTACCAGGACCTGGAGCTGTGACCCGGCTCGTCCCGCTGGCGGTCGCCGCCGCCCTGCTCCTGGCCGGCTGCGCGGCCGCCCCGCCCGCCGACCGCGGCGGCCTAGACGCCCGGCTCGTCGCGCCGCCCACCGCCGCCGACAGCGCCCGCGACGCGGCGGCCGTCGAGTCCATCGGCGCCTTGCCGGCCGACCTGTTTTTCGCCGGCCGCTTTACCGCCAACGGCGTCACGCTCCCGTACCGGCTGCTCGCCCCGCCCCGTCCCGACGCGGGCCAACGCTACCCGCTCGTCGTCGTGTTCCACGGCGCCGGCGAGATCGGGACGGACAACGTCGGCCACCTCGACGCCCTCCCGAAAACGTGGGCTCGGGAAGAGATCCGCGAGCGGTTCCCGGCCTACGTGCTGGCGCCCCAGATGCCCGAGCGCTCGGCGCTCTACTCCGGGCCGGCGGGGACGCCCGGCCGCCACTCGCGTCCCGGCCCCCCGCTCTACACCGCTCTCGCCCTGATCGACTCCCTGCGCACGGGGCTCCCCATCGACGACCGACGGATCTACGCCGTAGGCTTCTCGATGGGGAGCTCGACAACCTGGAACGCGCTCCGCCTCCGCCCGGACCTGTTCGCCGCGGCGGTCCCCATCGCGGGCGTCCCCAACCCCGCCTACGTGGAGGAGGTGGCCCGGACGCCCGTCTGGGTCGTCCACGGCAACGCCGACACGGCCAACCCCATCGGCCCGGACCGGGCCATGGTCCAGGCCCTCGCGGGCCAGCTCGGGGCGGAGGTTCGGTTCTGGGAAGTCGACGGGCTCTACCACGCCGTCCCCCAACGCCTCCTGGCGGGCGACGAGCTTATGACGTGGCTGTTCGCGCACGAGCGGTGAGGGCGCTAGGCGCCCGCTTCTCGCTCTCGGATCAGGTCGAGGGTCTCGACGGCGTGGCGCAGGTGCGGGATCACGATGCTGCCGCCGACCACCAGCGCCACGTTGAGCGCGTCCATCATCTCGTCGTCGGCGAAGCCCACCTCGGCGCACTGCTCCAGGTGGTAGTCGATGCAGTCGTTGCACCGGAGCACGGCCGAGGCCACGAGCCCCAGCAGTTCCTTGGTGCGGCCGTCGAGCGCGCCGTCGCGGTAGGCGGCCGTGTCGAGGTTGAAAAACCGCTTGACGCCCAGGTGCGCGCCGTCCGCTTCCAGGATGCGGGCGTTCATGCGGGTGCGGTGGGCGTCGAAGCGGTCGAGTCGGGTGTCGCCGGTGGGCTCCATGTCTAGGGCGCCCCGTTCTGGGGCGGAGGTGGCCGCCGAGAAAGCCGCCTGGCGCGAGCGGTTCCGCCGCGTCCGCCAGTCGCTGGCGCCGGCGCGGGCCGAGGCCAGCGCCCAGATCGGCCGCCGGCTGGCGGAGGTCGTCGGCGAGAGGCTTGGCGGCCCGGCCGACGCGGTGGCCCTGTTCTGGCCGCTGCCGGGCGAGGTCGACCTCCGCGCCCTGGCCGAGTCGCTCCGGGCGTCCGGCGTGACCGTCGCCCTGCCCGTCGTCGCCGGGCGCCGCCGGCTGGCGTGGCGCGCCTTCGGGGGCGCCGACGGCCTGGCGCACGGCCCGTGGGGCCTGCGCGAGCCCGCCGAGGACGCCGCCCCGGTCGAGCCGGCCCGGCTGGCGGTGGTCGCCGTGCCGGGCCTGGCGTTCGGCCGCGACGGGAGCCGGCTGGGCTACGGCGGCGGCTTCTACGACGCGGCCCTGGCGCAGACGCCGGCGCTCCGGGCCGGCGCGGCGTTCGCGGCGTCCCTCGTCGACGCCGTGCCGTCGGAGCCCCACGACGAGCGACTGGACGCCGTGGTCACCGAGGCCGGGGTCGAGTGGGTCCGGCGCGGAGGCCCCTAGGCGCCGGCGGCCGCGCCCGTCGAGGCCCCACGTCCGTCCGGCGGCTCCTGCGCCTCTCCACCCGGTCGGCCCCTGTGCGCACGCGTGTCCACGCCCTCGGCCGTCGCAACCCAACGCGCGCTCCGCCGTACCCCCGCGTCCCCCTCTGCCCTCCCATGTCGACCCGCTCGCGCCCCCGTTCCCGCTCCCAGGAGGACGTCTACGACGACGAGTTCGGCTTCGTCTCCGACGACGACATCGCGGCCTTTATGGCCGAGCAGGAGCTGGAGGAGGAGACCGAGGAGAAAAAGCAGGCCGGCTTCTGGAATCTCCAGACCGCCTCCGGCATGGGGCTCATCGGGCTGGGCGCGCTCTACAGCCTGCAGCTGATCGGCCTGTTCCCGCTGGGCAGCGCGCTGCTCCAGAACCTGGTCCAGATCCTGCCCATCTTCGCCGCCGTCCTCATCATGCTGACCGGCTTCGGCGTGCTCTCGTGGAGCCCGGCGGCCCGCCGCCGCGCCAAGGCCCGCAAGCGCGCCGCCCGCCGACGCCGCCAGCGGCGCCGGACCAAGACCGTGGGCCGCCCGCCGACGGACGAGGCGGGCCGCCGCGCCCAGAGCGCCTTCGACCAGGCCGAGCGCGCCCTGAGCGCCGCCGGGCGCACGGCCAGCCGCGCCGTCGACGAGGCCAAGGCGCGCCGGGCCCAGGCCCGCCGCGAGGGGCGCCGCCGGCTGCTCAAGGACCGCGAGAACCGGAAGCTCACCGGGCTGGCGGCCGGCATGGCCAACTACTTCGGCCTCGACCCGACCGTCGTGCGCATCGCGTGGGTCGTCGCGATGGTGTTTACCCAGGGCGCCGCGCTGGTCCCCTACATCGTCCTGTCGATGGTGGTCGGGAACGAGGAGCCCGACGACGACCCCATGATCCGCGTCTCGGATGACTAGGCCGCATTCGGTGCGCGTTCTCGTCGCCCTCGCCCTCTTAGCTCTCTCTATCGCCGGGTGCGAGTGGCCCTCCCACGTGGGCCGTGGCGAGGTGCGTCAGAGCCACTTGGCCCTCCGCAGTTCGCTCAACGCGGTCCCCCGTTGCCTTCCGAGCGACTACGACGTGGGCCAGGCGCTCGACCAGTGCCGCTACGAGCGGGCCGCCGAACAGCTCGACATCGTCCGCCAGTCGGAGTTGGGCACGGCCAACAACGCCCGTCTCTTCTCTACTTACCTCGTCACCCACCAATCGGACGCGGCCGTTGCCGCCCTCAACGTCGGACAGACGACGGAGGCCCGAGCTCTCGTCGGGGAGGCCGAGGAGACGCTAGGGTCCCTCCGCACCGAGCGTGAGGGCGACCCTCCCACTTGGAGCGACGCGGCCGAGAAGCTGGCGGTCGCCAAAGGCCGGCTCGCCCTCGCGGACGGAGACCGAGCTACGGCACGCCGCGAGTTGATCGTCGCTGGACGGGCGCTCGCAGCCCCAACCCAACTCACGTTCGGGCCGAACGTGACGCTGGCCCGCGACCTTCTGGCGGCGGGAGACACCGCGTCCGTCCTGGCCTACTTCGCCGTCCTCGACTCGACGTGGACTCACGGGATCCCGCAGGTGGCAGGATGGCGAGACGCGCTGGACCAGGGCTCGGAGCCGGACTTCGGCGCGAACCTGCTGTACTGATCGGCAGGAGACGGGACGCCGCGCGCTGGCGGCCGGCCTCCGCCAGCGGGGCGGCCGTAAAAGAGGGGCCGCCTCCCGGGAGAGGCGGCCCCAAAATCCAAAGCGGTGCGGAGTCCGGGTTACTCGCCCGCGCGCCGCCACGCCTTCTGGGTGGCCTCGATCGCCTTCTGGCCCACCGTCGGGTCGATGGCCTTGTCCTGGTCCACCAGCTCCTTGGCGACGACGGTGCACACCACCTCCGACAGCTCGCCGATAATCTCGGTCAGGTCCTTGAGGTTGGCGAGCGCCATCTGGGACAGCTCGTCGTCCTTGAGCGCCAGCGCCGTCGTGTAGAGCATGTGGTAGCTGATCGCCGCCAGCCCGGTGGCCGTGTACGAGTCGCGGACCATGCGCGAGACCTTGTCCGTCTGGCGGATCTGGTCGTAGAAGCCGGCCGCGACGCCGAGCGCGCCCAGGACGGCGTCCTTGACGGTCTCCTTGAGGCCGCCGCCGTCCGTCTTCTCGTTGAACGCCTCCAGCTTCGAGACGTGGCCCTGGAGCGTGGTGTGGAGGGAGGTCAGGACGCGGAGGGCCTCGGGGTACTTCTTGATCTCGTCGGAGCCGACCTGGCGCTCGACGGCCTCAGCGATGTGGGTCTCGACCGAGGCCATGTCGGTGACGTACGAGTTGATAACAGCAGTGCGATCCATGATAGAGCGGGGTGGAAAGGGACTCGTTCGACCCGGCCGGCGGCCCGCTCGTTCCGGGGGGATCGCGTGGAACCTGTCAATATCCTTTCTACCCACCGGCATAAGGAGAAGCCCGGCGGCGTTTACGTGGGCAAACTCCCGGCGACGGCCTCGTGGAGATCCGCCGGGCGCAGGTGACGTCGCACGGCCTCGGTCACCTCCCGGGTCGTCAGCTCGTGGACCAGGTCCGGGTAGCGGTCGAGGTAGTCCAGCGCGAACCCGCGCTCGGCGTTGACCAGCAGGCGCGCCGCGAGCCCGCCGGTGGTCGCCAGCCCGACGACGTGGAGCCCGGCCAGCGTCGTCTGCGTCTGGCGGAGCGCCTCGGCCGAGACGCCATCGGCGACGAAGCCCTCGACCTCGGCGCGCGTGGCCGCGACGCCGCGCGCCAGGTTCTCCTGGCTCAACGTGACCTGGATCCGCACGTGGCCGTCGTGCTCCACCGACGGGCCGCCCAGGCCGGCGCCGATGCCGTAGGTGAGCCCCTGCTCGTCGCGGACGGTCTGCATGAGCCGGCCCGAGAAGTTGCCGCCCAGCGCGAACACGCCCGCGTAGGCCGCCAGGAAGTCCGGGCTGTCGCGGCGCAAGTCGACGGCGTGGCCGAGGTGGACGTCGAGGTTGCGGCGGTCCTCCATCGGCACCTCGACGCGGCCGGGCGGCAGCGGCGCCGCGGCCGCGTCGAACGTGGCCGTCCGGCCGGTCGCGGGCCAGCCCCCGAACGCGTCGGCCACGGCGTCGGCGGTCGCCGGCGACACGTCGCCAACGACCGCCAGCGTGAACCCGTCGGACCCGACGTGGGCCGCGTGGTAGGCCCGGACGGCCTCGACCGTCACGCCGTCCAACCGCGCTAGCTCGGTCTCGGGCTCGAGCGCGTAGTTGGGGTGCGCCGGCGGGTAGAGGCGCCGGGCGAGCGCGCCGGACGCCTGGGCCCCCGTCGACTCCAGCGAGCGGCGGACGCCGGCCGTCGCCCGCACCACGGCCTTCTGGATCTCGTCGGCGTCGAGCGCCGGCTGGCGGACCTGCTCGGCGACGATCGCCAGCACCTCGGCCAAGTCGTCGCGGAGCGCCCGGCCGGAAAAGCCCATCCGCAGGCCGTCGGAGTAGAACGAGACCTGGGCGCCGCGCCCCTCCAGCTCCTGGGCGATCTCGAAGCGGTCGCGCGCCTGGGTGCCCTTGTCCAGCACGCTCGCCACGATGTCCTGGAGGATGTCGTCGTCGGCGCCGAAGTCGGGCGCGGTCTGGAACGAGCCCCGGAAGCTGACGACGTCGCGGACGCCGGTCGGGAGCAGCAGCAACCGGGCGGGGCCGGCCGAGGTGTCGGTGGTGCGGGGGGCGAGGTGGAGGTCGGACAAAGTCTCTGCGGGGAACGGCGGCCCTACACGCGCGCCCGCTGGCGGTGATCCGCTACCGCCCCAGCCGGGCCTCCAGCCCGGGCAACCCGGCGGCCGTCAAAGGGCCTGCCCCACGTCCGGCACGTACCACCCGACGGTCAGACGGTCGTCGTCCAAGATCTGGGCGGCGGCGGCCTGGACGTCGGCGGCGGTGACGGCCTCGACGCGGTCGCGGTAGTCGGCGAACAAGGTCCAGTCGCCCACGGCGACGGCCTCGTTGAGCTGGGCCACGACGGCGTACGGCCCGTCGCGGCCGAACGCCTCGTCGGCGACCACCTGGCGGCGCGCGCGGGCGAGCTCCTGGTCCGTCACCCCGTCGGCGGCGACGGCCGCCAGCGCGGCCTTGAGTTCGGCCTCGGCGGTCTCGTGCGTCACGTCGGGCGCCAGCGTCGCATACGCCACGAACAGGCCCGGGTCGCGGAGGCGCGGAAAGTAGGCCGAGCACGAGGTGGCGAGCCCGCGGTCGGTGAGCGCCCGGTAGAGGCGGCTGCTCTTGCCCGCCGCCAGCACCTGGACCAGCACGTCGAGTGCGTCGGCGGCCTCGTCGAGCCCGGCCGGCGCCTTGTAGGCCAGCAGGACGGCGCCCAGCTCGCCCGCCTGACGGACCGTCACGCGGCGCTCGCCGCGCTGCTCGGGCTCGCGCGTGACCGCGGCGTCGAGGGCCCGGTGGACCAGCGGCTCGGGCGCGGCGGGATCCTCCTCGGGTCCGGCGGCGATGGCGCCGAAGTGGCGGTCGACCACGTCGAGCGCGTCGGCGCGGTCGAACTGGCCGGCGACGGTCGCGGTCGCGTTCTGGGGCCAGTAGTAGGTGTCGTAAAAGTGTCGGAGCCCGTCGGCCGTGACGGTCTCCACGTCGCTCCGCCACCCGATGACCGGGTGCCCATAGGGATGCGCCTGGAAGGCTGTGGCGTAGGTCGCGTGGAGCAGCTTGCGCAGAGCCTCGTTCTCGCCCCGGTCCAGCTCGTTGAGCACGACGGTCCGCTCCGAGGCCAGGTCTTCGTCGCGGACGCGGGCGCCTCGCATCCGGTCGGCCTCGATCTCGACCGCCTTTTCGAGGTGCTCGCTGGGCAGCAGCGCGTAGTAGTTGGTGCGGTCGTACCAGGTGGTGGCGTTGATCTGGCCTCCGACGGCCTGGAGCGTTTGGAAGACGCTCGTCCCGAGGTCGCGGTTGAAGCGCTCGGAGCCCTTGAACATCAGGTGCTCCAACAGGTGCGTCGCCCCGGTCAGCCCCGCGCCCTCGTTGCGGCTGCCGACGCGGTAGGTCACCTGGAAGGCCACGACCGGCGCGGCGTCGTCGGGCACCAACAGGACCGACAGCCCGTTGCCGCGGTGGCGATATTCCTCGGCGCCGCCCGCGGCGTGGACAAACTCGAAGGCGGCATGATCGACAGATTCGGCGGGCATCGGCGCGGGCGGGGCGGTGGGTCGGGCGCCCTCGGACGGCCCCGCCCGGTCGGAGATCCCGCCGCCCGACGTGCGAATCGCGCCGGCCAGGCCGTCCACCCCCGCGCCCGCCGCTCCTCATCCCCCGACGTTTCCATGCGCCTGTCCCTCCTGTCCCTCGTGCTGCTCCTGGCCGCCGCCGGCTGCCGCGTCGAAACCCGCGACGCCGACGCCCCGCCCGCCGTGTTGCCCGGCGCCGGGGTGTCGGCCCGCCAGCCGGTCGAGCCCCCCGCCCGTGCCGTGCCGCCTGGAGAGCGCCCCGAGGTGGTGCTCTACGTCACCGAGTGGTGCCCGTACTGCAAGCAGGCACGGGAGTACATGGATACCGAGGGCGTGCCCCACCGCGTCGTCGACATCGAGGCGAGCGCCGAGAACCAGCGGGAGTACCAGGCGATGGGCGGCCAGGGCGGCATCCCGCTCGTGGCCGTCGGCCCGGAGACCATCGAGGGCTGGAGCGCCCCGATGGCCCGCCAGATGCTCGACGCGGCCGGCTACGACTGACGAGTCTCCCGCTGGCGGCGACCGCCAGCGGGTCAGGCGACGAGCGGGTAGCCGGCGTCGCGCGGGTGGATCGCCCGCACCTCGGCCGGCCACGCGATGCCGAACGCCGGATCGTCCCAGCGGACGCCCCGGCCGGCCTCGGGCACATAGGGCGTCGTGATGGTGTAGAGCACCTCGGCCGCGTCCTCCAGCGTTAGGAAGCCGTGGGCGCAGCCTTCGGGGATCCACAGCGCCGCGCCGTTGTCGGCCGAGAGCGTTTGGCCGTGCCACTGGCGGAACGTCTCGGAGCCAGGGCGAAGGTCGAGGCACACGTCCCAGATGGCTCCGCGCGTGCAGCGCACCAGCTTGGCCTCGGCGTGAGGCGCCGCCTGGAAATGCATCCCGCGCAGCGTGCCCCGGACGTGGTTGTACGACGTCGAGCACTGCGCCACGCGTCCGTCGAGCCCCGCCGCCGCCAGCTCGGCGCCGTCCCAGGTGCGCGCAAAGTGGCCCCGGTCGTCCGCGTGCCGCTCGGGGCGGACGACGACGCAGCCGGGAATGGAGGTGGGCTGGAGGTTCACGGTTCAGGGTTCGCGGTCTGGACCCTCCGCGCCGCTAGTGCAGAACTCAAGTTGGTGTCATCCTGAGCGAACGCGAAGGATCTCAACTCGGCCTCTCAGCCCGTCGGCACCGGCCCCAACGGCTTGAGGGGTTGGCGCTGAGATCCTTCGGCAAGCTCAGGATGACAAGAGGGGCGGACAGCATTCCGAACTGTGCGCTGGCGGAGCGCGTCGCCGGTCGGGAGACGCCTTGCATGGGAGCGCTCAGTTGAGGGCCGGACGCGGTCTCCTCGTCCTCGAACGGCGGACGGCGACCCCTGGACCTCCTCAAAACACCTCGACGGACGGGATCGGGACGACGAACTGGCCGCCCCACTCGCGGACGTGGCTCATCTGGGCCGCGATCTCGTCGCGGAGGTTCCACGGCAGGATCAGGACGTAGTCGGGCCGGGTCTCGGCGATGCGCGACGGGTCGTAGACCGGCAGCCGGGCGCCGGGCGTCCAGGTGCCCTGCTTGTACGGGTTGCGGTCGACGGTGTAGTCCACCAGGTCGGTGCGGATGCCGCAGGCGTTGAGCAGCGTGTTGCCCTTGCCGGGCGCGCCGTAGCCCACGACGGTCCGGCCCCGGCGGCGGGCGTCGATCAGGAAGTCGAGCAGGCCGCGCTTGGCCGCGCGCACGCGCTCGGCGAAGGCCGCGTAGGTCGCCAGGTCGTCGACGCCCCAGGCCTGCTCGCGCGCCGCCAGCTGGCGGGCGCGGTCGGTGACGGGCTTGCTCGCGTCGGACGCGTGGCGGGCGTAGAGCCGCAGCGATCCGCCGTGCGTCGGCAGCGTCTCGACGTCGAACAGCACCAGCCCGTGGCGCGCGAACACGCGCTCGGCGGCGGTAAACGAGAAGTACGAAAAGTGCTCGTGGTAGATCGTGTCGAACTGGTTGCCGTCGATGAGCTCCACCAGGTGCGGAAACTCGACCGTGGCCACGCCGCGCTCGGCCAGCAGCACCGCCAGCCCGGCAACGAAGCTGTTGAGGTGGGGCGTGTGGGCCAGCACGTTGTTGGCCGCGATCACGTCGGCCACGATGCCCTCGGCACGCATCCGCTCCGCTTCCTCCTGGCCGAAGAACGCAACCCGCGTCGGCACGCCGCGCTGGCGGGCGGCGTCGGCGACGTTGGCGGCCGGCTCGATGCCTAGGCAGGGAATGCCGCGCGCGACGGCGTGCTGGAGCAGGTAGCCGTCGTTGGAGGCGATCTCCACCATCAGGCTTTCCGGCCCGAGCCTGAACCGCTCGGCCACGTCGTCCACGTAGCGCCGGGCGTGCGCCACCCACGAGTCGGAGTAGGACGAGAAGTAGGCGTACTCGCCCTCAAAGATGGCCTCGGGCGGCACCACCGCGTCGATCTGGACCAGCGCGCACTCGTGGCAGACGAACGCGTGCAGCGGGTAGAACGTCTCGCCCTCGCCCAGCTGGTCGGGCCGGACCACGTTCTGGCACGGCGGGCTGAGGCCCAGGTCCACCACCGAGAACCGCAGCGGCGCCCCGCACGAGCGGCACGGGAAGCCCTGGTCGGGCACCTCGGCCGGCAAGGCGGCGGGCGTCCCGTCGGGGCGGGCCGGAACGTTGAGGGTCGGCATGGCTAGGCGCTGGCGACGAGCGTGGGCGCGGCCGAGGCGTGGTCCGCGAGCGCCGTCCACCGCAGGTCGGCGCCGAGCTGGCCCGACTCGATCAGCGAGCGCAGGCGGGCGACGCGCGAGTAGCGCGGCCCCTCGAACACGGCCGGCGACAGACCCCGCCCGGCGAGGGCGTCGCGCACCTCGCGCACGCCGTCGCGGACCGTCCACGCCGGCCGCCAGCCGGGCAGGCGCTCGGCGATCTTGGCGAAGCTGACGCGGTAGGAGCGCGCGTCGGGCGAGGCGCCGTCCGCCAGCGTGACGCGGCAGCCGCCCACCTCCTCCCCCACGATGCGCGCGAGGTCTCGGATCTGGTAGTTCTCGCCCTCGCGGCCCACGTTGAACGCCTGGTCGTGGACGGCCTCTCGCGGCGCCTCCAGCACCGCCAACACCGCGTGGCACGCGTCCTGAACATGAACGAGTGGCCGCCACGGCGTCCCGTCGCTGGTCATGCGAACCGCGCCGGTCGCGACCGCCCACGCCGTCAAGCTGTTGATGACCAGGTCGAATCTCAGCCTCGGGCTGACGCCGTAGACAGTCGCGTTGCGGAGGCACACCGGCGAGAACGCGTCCGACGCGAGCGCCCGGATGCCGGCCTCGGCGTCCACCTTGGCGCGGCCGTAGGGCGTCACGGGGTTGAATCCCGCCTCTTCGGTCACGGCGTCCTGGCCGGCTGCGCCGTACAGGCTGCACGACGACGCGAACACGAACCGCCGCGCGCCGGCCTCGCGCGCCAGCGCCGCCAGCCGCACGCTGGCGCCCGCGTTCACGCGGTCGGTCAGGCCGGGGTCGAGGTCTCCTAGCGGGTCGTTCGACAGGTTGGCCAGGTGGACCACGGCGTCGAACCCGGCCACGTCCATGACCCCGGCGTCGCGGATGTCGAGGCGGCGCGACGGTGGCGCGGGCGGCTGGTCCCCGAACTCACAGGCCGAGAACCAGCCCGAGTCCAGGCCGATCACGTCGTGGCCAGCCTCTTGGAGAACGGGGCCGAGGACCGCCCCGATGTACCCGTCGTGGCCGGTAAGGAGGATGCGCATGGAGAGAGGAGGAGTTCCACGTCCTCCTTAGCCAACGCCGTTCCAGTCGTCCAAGGCCGCCGGGGCTGGCGCCCACGGCGCCCACCCGGGGCACAAACGAAACGGGGCCGTCCGGAATCACCGGACGGCCCCGTCGGAGCGTGCCAGGAGTGTGCCCTAGACGCGCGAGATGTGCACCTCGTACATATCGCCTTCGGCGCGCCGGCTGTTCACCTTGTGCTCGCCGTCGAAGTTCCGCCGCATGTAGTTGCGGACGCCCTGGACTTCGTTCTTGCTTGCCTGGAAGGCCAGCACGCTGTCCTTCTTCAGACTGTCGAACTGGTCGCCGATGGGAGAATACTTGCTGCGCCGCGTTCCCTTGACGCTTCGGCGCTCCGATGCCTCCTTCTCCGAGATCGTCTCGAAGTCGAAGTCGGTGTTCTTGCGGCTGGATTTCGTTTTTGCCATGACCTTGATAAGGATGAAGTGTGGAAGGCATCTGCGCCCTCGCGGTTCCTACTATCCACCCGCGGCGCGCGTCGTTCCCTTTGGTGTGTCAATAATTGTCTCGCTCAGCACTGTAAGGTTCGGCCGGGTTGACCCACCCCGTCTACCCGCGAGGTATTGCCTGCCGAGGGCGTCCGCGCGCAGACGACGCAATTCGCAACCGCAGCGGACCTGTCCTGGACCGCCCGAAGCTGCACCGGAACCAGCGGGCCGACCTTTCCGCCAGTCTGCGGCCAGGACACGTGACCACGCACCGCCCGGACCCGCGACACAGCCCTCCAGAGCTTTCTCCCCGTCGGAGCCTTTTGCGAGGATGCCCCCCGCGTGAGACGCCCGCGTGAGACGTGCCGGCGCGTCCGCTACCCGAACAGCGCGTCTTCGAGCTGGCGGACGCGCTCGTCGTCGCGGACGACCTGGGCCTCGGGCGTCTCGGCCGGCTTCCGCGTGGTCTCGGGACGGCTCGTCGCCTCGGCCTCCGCCGCCGCCAGCCGCTCGGCCTCTTGCTCGGCGGCGATCTCAGCCACGATCATGTCCTGGAACGGCTCCTGCGCGCGCGCGAACATGACGTGCGGCTCCTCGACGGGCGCGCCAGCCTTCTGGCGCTGGCGGTAGAGCTTGAGGCAGCCGTTCCACAGCGCCCGCCGCAGCCCCCACTTGTCGACGGAGTACGAGCCCGACTTGCGCGTGCCGGCCGCGTTGACCCAGTTGAGCTGGACGTAGAGCTTGGGCGCCGGGCCGCTGGTCTTCTCGCGCAGCGACAGGCCCACGACGCCGGTGTTGCTCCAGGCCTTGCGCGGCTTGGTCGGCGCGTCGGGGATGGACGCCAGGAGCTGGTCGCGGTAGGCGAAGGCCGCCTCCAGCGCCGCGTCGGAGTCGTCGTAGCGGGCGTCGGCGAAAAACTTGGACTGGCGCTCGCCGTCGCGCCGGGCGCGGACCTGCCAGCCGTGCGTCGGGTGCCGGCCGGGGTGCTCGTCGGACGGCTCGATGTCGATCCGCGTGATGTGGTGAAGCCGGCGGAGGCCGCCGGAGGGGCGCCCCGTGGCGCCAGATGTCTCAAGTTCCATCAGGTCGGGGAGGCAGACAGCTCGGCGCGGACGGCCGGTAGCGTCGTGCTAGCGGGCGACGCCCGGCGCCACGGCCTCGACGCGCGTGACCTCGGGGACGGCACGCCGGATGGCCTGCTCGATGCCCGCGCGCAGCGTCATCATGCTCATCGGGCACGTGCCGCACGCGCCCAGGAGCGCTAGCTCGACGACCATGTCGTCGGTGACGTTCTCGAGTCGCACGCTGCCGCCGTCGGCCATCAGGTACGGCCGGATGGAGTCGAGGGTGTCCTCGATCCGCTGGCGGAGCTCGGGGTCAGCAGGGTCGAGGGTGGCGTGGGCCATATCCGCAAAGGGTGAGCCCGAAGATACGACGGGCGGGGTCGACAAAGAGAGCGTGGGAAGAGAACGGAGCGGCCGGTGCGCTCCTGTCCGGGCTTCGTCTACTTGTAGAGAATCTCGATGGGCTGGGTGGGCGGCTGCTCCGCCGTGCGCCGCTCGACCTCGGCGGCGGTGCGCTGGGCCATCTCCACGAAGGCCTGGGCCGACGCGCTCTCGGGCTCGGCCAGCACGATGGGCGTGCCCTGGTCGCCGGCCTCGCGCGTGGCCTGCTCGATGGGCACCGCGCCCAGCACCGGCACGTCGAGCTCGGCCGCCAGCCGCTGGGCGCCGCCCTCACCGAACAGGTAGTACTTGCGGTCGGGCAGGTCGGGCGGCGTAAAGTAAGCCATGTTCTCGACCACGCCCAGGACGGGCACGTGGACGTTCTCGAACATCTTGACCGCCTTGCGCGCGTCCGCCAGCGCCACGTCCTGAGGCGTCGAGACGACCACGGCGCCCGTCAGCGGGACCGTCTGGACGATGGTGAGCTGGATGTCGCCCGTGCCCGGCGGCAGGTCCAGCACCAACGTGTCGAGCTCGCCCCAGGCGGCCTGGCCCAAGAACTGGCGGACGGCGCTGGACACCATCGGCCCGCGCCAGATCACCGCTCGCGCGTCGTCCACCAGGAAGCCCATCGACAGCAGCTTGACGCCGTAGCGCATCAGCGGCACGATCTGGCGGCCCTCGTTGACGCGCGGCTTCTCGTCGGCCGGCACGCCGAACATGAGCGGCACGGACGGGCCGTAGACGTCGGCGTCGAGCAGCCCTACCTTCTGGCCGCTCTGGGCGAGCGCGACGGCCAGGTTGGCGGCGACGGTGCTTTTGCCCACGCCGCCCTTACCGCTGGCGACGGCCACGAAGGTTTTCACGTTTCCTAGTCCGGCGGGGGCCTGGGGACGGGGCGTGTCGGGAGAGTCTGCCATCGGAGTGGGGGCCTGGGCGGTGGGGACCCGAGCGTGAGGCGCGGGTTCCGGGTTCGCACGGTCTGAACGGCGGACGGAAACGGGCAGAGGATCGACGTGCTGTTTTTTTAACACACCTCTTGACAGCCAGCCGGCCGAGCCCTACCATCCGTTAAGTTTTTAACACACCCCATGCCCCTCCGCCTCAGCCGCCGCGAGCGAGAAATCCTCGACGTGCTCCACCGCCTGGGCACCGCCTCGGCAGCCGACGTCCGCGCGGCGCTCGACGACCCGCCCAGCGACTCCGCCGTCCGCACCCACCTCCGGATCCTGGAGGAGAAGGGCCACGCGCGCCACGAGCAGGACGGTCCGCGCTACGTGTACCTGCCGGTCCAGAGCCGCGAGGTCGCCGGCCGCAGCGCCCTGCGCCACCTGACCCAGACGTTTTTCGGCGGCGCCCCCGAACGCGCCGTCGCGGCCCTATTAGACGAGGCCTCGGCCGACCTGTCGGACGACGACCTCGACCGGTTGGACGACCTGATCCGGCGCGCCCGCGCCCAGGGACGATGACTGCGCTCCTGACCGTCGCCGTCAAGGGCCTGGTCGTGCTCGGAGCGGCGGCATTGGTCGCGCGCGTGCTGCGCGGCGCCTCGGCTTCGACGCGGCATGGACTCTGGGCAGTCGCGTTCGCCGCGCTCGCACTGCTGCCCGTGCTGGAGGCAACCGGCCCGCGCTGGCCCGTCGGCGTGTGGCCCGCGGCAGAGCCCGACGTCGACGTGGTGTACGACTATGCAGAGGGCGGCATCGTCGTCGGCGACGGGCACATCTACGGCATGGACGGCATGGAACTCCATCACGAGTTCAGCTTGGAGACCAGCGACCACACGGAGCACGACTCCTACCTGATGTCGGAGGACGGCTACGGCATAGAGATAGAGCACAGCTACGACACGGAGACGTCTGTGTCCTCCGCACTCGCCTTTGCAGACGAGTGGCCTACCACTCACTGGTCGCCGTCGGCGCTGATGCGCACCGCTAGTCGGGCGGGCGGATGGCTGGCGGCCCTGTGGGGCGCCGGCGCGCTGGCGGTCGCGCTGGGGTGGCTGGCGGCGCTGCTCGCGGCGCGGCGCGTCGTGGTCGGGGCTCGGCCGGAGGCCGACGACGAGTGGGCGGTTCAGGCCGAGCGCGCCCGCCGGCTGGTCGGGTTGCCGGCGCCTGTGCCCCTGCTCCGCTCCGACGCGCTCGACGTGCCCGTGGCCTGGGGATGGGGCCGGGGCGCCGTCGTGCTCCCCACCAGCGCCGACGCCTGGGACGACGACCAGCGCGAGGCCGTGCTGCTCCACGAGATGGCGCACCTGGCGCGGCGCGACGCCTGGAGCCAGTCCGTCGCCCAGGTCGCCCTCGCCCTCCACTGGTTCAACCCGCTGGCGTGGTGGGGCTACCGCCGCTTCCTCGACGCTCGGGAGCACGCCTGCGACGA
Source organism: uncultured bacterium (assembly GCA_947493945.1). Classification (GTDB taxonomy): domain Bacteria; phylum Bacteroidota; class Rhodothermia; order Rhodothermales; family Rubricoccaceae; genus Rubrivirga. The sequence continues at coordinate 189,747 of CANLSR010000003.1, forward strand.
CGCCGTGCTCCGGAACGGCGCCCGCCCTTCGACCTACGCCGAGCACCTGGTGAGCGTGGCCCGGGCCGTCCGCCGCGACCGGCTGGCCCTGGCCGGCCTGGCGCCGATGGCGCGGACGGCGCCCGTCCAGGCGCGCGTGGTCTCCATCCTCGACCCCGCCCGCGTGCGCGGACGGATGGGCCGCGTCTCGGGCGCGGCGCTCGTGCTGCTGGCGGCCGGCGTGCTCGCGCCGCTGGCGGCCCTCCAGCCCGTGGCCCAGACGCCGCCAGCGCCGGCGGCCCCGCTCCCCGACTGGACGGCCGTCGCCGACACGCTGGACGAGCTCTACCGCGTCGAGCCCGCGCCAGAGCCCCACCTGGACGTTTGGGCCGAGGTGGAGGACGCCATCCTAGAGTCTGCCGAGGCCATCGACGAGGTGGCCCAGGAGATGGAGACGACCGAGCACTCGGCCCGTGCAGCGGAGGTGCACGTGGGAGAAGTCGAACCGCTCCGCCCGGGCGTCGACCCCGACGTCGTGGACGGCGTGAGCGCCGAGATCCGCAGCGCCATCGACGGCGACATCGAGAACGCGCGTGCCGACATCCGCCGCGCCATCCGCGAGTTGGAGCGGCTGGACGGCCCGGCCGCGCGCCTCCGCATCGACGCGCTCCGCCAGGCCGAATGGGGGCTGGCCCAGATCGACCGCCAGGCCCTCCGCGAGAACGCCCGCGCCGAGGCCCGACGCGCGCTCGACCGGGTCCGCCAGCGGCCGGCGCCCAGCGTGGCCGAGCCGCCGGCCCCGCCCGCCCCGCCCCGCCCCCACGCGCCGGCGGCTGCACCGGCCGACGGCGGGCGACGGTGAGGCGTTCGGGCCGCGCCGGACGGTGAACGGGGGAGTGGCACAGGGAAGATGCTAAATTTTTAGCACTCGCTGTAACCATCGGGCCCCGCCATCCGTGAGGAGGGCGTCTTCTCCGCCCTACCATGCGCTCGCTCTCCCTGCTGGCCTTCGCCCTCGCCGCACTGCTCGCCTCCCAGGCACACGCCCAGCCCACGCTGGCGGCCCACGCCGTCGAGGCCGGAGCCGTCCAACTGGACGGCGTCCTGGACGAGGCGGCCTGGGGCCAGGCCGGCGCCGCCGGCGACTTCGTCCAGCAGCGGCCCGACGCCGGGGCCGCCGCCTCGGAGCCGACGACCGCCGAGGTGCTCTACGACGGCTCGGCGATCTACGTCGGGATGCGGATGGCCGACAGCCAGCCGGGCCAGATCGACGCCCGCCTGGGCCGGCGCGACGCCTACCTGGAGACCGACTGGGCCTCGGTCATGATCGACTCGTACAACGACGACCGGACGGCCTTCATGTTCAGGGTCAACCCGGCCGGCGTCCGCGTCGACCGGCTGCTGTTCGACGACGTCGACGAGGACCAGTCGTGGGACGCCGTCTGGGAGGTGGCGACCACGCGCGACGACCGGGGCTGGACGGCCGAGTTCCGGATCCCGCTCAGCCAGCTCCGCTTCTCCAGCGGCGCCGGCGCCCAGACCTGGGGCCTCAACTTCCAGCGGATCCACTTCCGCACCGGCGAGACGTCCTACTGGGCGCCCGTCCTGCCCTCCGAGCAAGGCCTGGTGAGCCGGTTCGGCGCGCTGGCGGATCTCCGCGGGCTCCGGCCGCCCCGCCAGCTCGAGGTCGTGCCCTACCTCGCGGCCTCGGTCGAGCGCGCGCCGGGCGACGCCGCCGACCCGTTCTACCGCGCGACCGAGGCCTCGCCCCGCCTCGGCGCCGACCTCAAGTACGGCCTGTCGTCGGACCTGACGCTGACGGCGACCGTCAACCCGGACTTTGGCCAGGTCGAGGCCGACCCGGCCCAGGTCAACCTGGGCGGCTTCGAGCTGTTCTTCCAAGAGCGCCGGCCGTTCTTCGTCGAGGGGACCGACGTGTTCTCCATGGAGCCCCGCCGCTACTTCTCCAACGGCCGGCCGGACCTGCTCTACACCCGGCGGATCGGCCGCGCCCCGCAGCGCGGCTCGTTCGTGCCGGACGAGGCGGAGCAGGCCGCCGGCGACAACGGGACGGTCTACACCGACGCCCCCCAGCAGAGCACCATCCTGGGCGCGGCCAAGCTCTCCGGCCGTGTGGGCCGGGTCTCGTTCGGCGTGCTCAACGCCGTGACCGGCCCCGAGTACGGCTCGTTCCAGGCCCTCGACCCCGACGAGCGGATGGTGCTGAGCGACCGGGCGCTCATCGAGCCGACCACGAACTACGCCGTCGGCCGCGCCCGGGCTACGTTCGGCCGGACCTTGGTCGGGGGGCTGGCGACGTCGGTCGTCCGCAGCACGGCCGACGCGGCCATCGGGGACCTGCTGCCCGCCCAGGCGACGGTCGCCGGGCTCGACGTGGAGCACCCGTTCGGCGACTGGATCGTGAACGGGCAGGTGGCCGGCAGCGTGGTCACCGGCAGCGAGAGGGCCCTCGAACGCGTCCAGCGCGCCTTCCCCCGCCTCTACCAACGCCCCGACGCCGGCCACCTGACGCTGGACACCACGCGGACGGCGCTGGCTGGCTTTACCGGGGAGGCCAACCTGCTCAAGACGGCGGGGGAGCACTGGCTGGTCGGGGTCCACGCCAACGCCACGTCGCCGGGCTTCGACTCGAACGGGCTCGGCTTCCAGTCCCGCGCCGACCAGGTCGGCGGCGGCACGGTCGTGATCTACAACCAGAACCAGCCGCAGGGGGCGTTCCAGCGGTGGGGGGCCAACGTGTTCGGGGGCCTGGCCTGGAACTTCGCGGGCGACCGCACCAACACGTTTGTCGGTGGCAACGTGGACGGCACGTTCCGCAACTTCTGGGGCTTCGGCGTCAACGGCAACGCCGGCACCCGCACGGTCGACGACCGGGGCACGCGCGGCGGCCCGCTGATGACGGACCCGGCCGGCGGGCGCCTCAACCTCAACGCCTGGACCGACGACCGGAAGGCGGTCTCGGGCTACGCCTGGACCGGCGCCAGCCGCGACGAGCTGGGCGGCTGGTTCCACGGCGCCGAGCTCGGCGTCGAGGTCCGGCCCTCGTCGTCGCTGTCGATCGACCTGTCGCCCGAGGTCGGCTTCTCGCACGACGTCCGCCAGTACGTCGGCGCCTTCGACGCGCCGGGCCTGGACGCCACGTTCGGCCGGCGCTACGTGTTCGGCACGATCGAGCAGACGACGGTCTCGCTCAACGCCCGGCTCAACTGGACGTTCACGCCCACGCTGTCGCTCCAGACCTACCTCCGCCCGTTCGTGTCGCGGGGCGACTACACCTCGTTCCGCCAGCTCACCGAGCCCGGCCAGCTCGACCTGCCGGTCTACGGCCAGGGCGCCGGCTCCATCGAGACCCTGACGAACGGCGACGGCGCGGTCTCGTACCGCGTGACCGGCGACGACGGCGGCACGGCCGAGTTCGACGACCCCAGCTTTACCGTCCGGGCGCTCCAGGGCAACGCGGTGCTGCGCTGGGAGTACCGGCCGGGCTCGGCGTTGTTCGTGGTCTGGCAGCAGCAGCGCAACGGGTTCGAGCCCGACGGCGCGCTGCGGTTCGGCCGCGACGTGCGCGGGATCTTCCGCGACACGCCGACGAACGTGTTCCTGGTCAAGCTGAGCTACTGGCTGGGCGGGTGACGCGCCTCCGCTGCGCACTGGCCCGCCGCGCTGGCGGTGCGCGCCGCCCGCGGGACCGATAGTTTCCCGGCTGGCCCCCTCCCCCCGCCCATGCGCCCGCTCCTCGCCCTCGTCGTCCTGGCCCTCGTCGGATGCAGCGGACCGTCCGCCGTGCCCGACACCTCCGTCGAGGCCCGGGCCCGCGCTCTGAGCCAGGACGCCCTCGTCGTCGACACCCACATCGACGTGCCGTACCGGCTGCGCGAGGCGCCCGACGACGTGTCCAGGGCCACCGCCAGCGGCGACTTCGACCACCCGCGCGCCGTTCGGGGCGGGCTCGACGTGGCGTTCATGTCCGTCTACATCCCGGCGCCCTACCAGACCACCGGCGGCGCGCGTGCGCTCGCGGACTCGCTCATCGACAGCGTCGAGGCCATCGCCCGGGCCCACCCCGACCAGTTCGCGGTCGTGCGCTCGGTCGAGGACGTGGGCCGGCTCCGCGCGCCCGGCCGCGTGCTGCTGGCGCTGGGCATGGAGAACGGGGCGCCGGTCGAGGGCGACCTCGCGGCGCTGCGCCACTTCCGCGACCGCGGCATCCGCTACGTCACCCTCACGCACAGCCGCGACAACGAGATCTCGGACTCGTCCTACGACACGACCGGCACGCACGGCGGGCTGAGCGACTTCGGCCGCGACGTGGTGCGCCAGATGAACCGGCTGGGCATCATGGTCGACGTGTCGCACATCTCGGACGCCGCCTTCGACGACGTGATGGAGACCACGGCGGCGCCCGTGATCGCCAGCCACTCGTCGGCGCGGCACTTTACGCCGGGCTTCGAGCGCAACATGAGCGACGCCATGATCCGGCGGCTGGCCCAGAACGGCGGCGTGGTCCAGATCAACTTTGGCTCGTCGTTCTTGCTCAAGCGTGTCCAGGACGACCAGGCCGCGCTGCGCCAGCGGCTGGCGGACGAGTTCGAGACCCGCGGCCTGCGGTTCGGCTCGCCCGAGGCCGACGCCTTCCAACAAGCCTTCGAGGCCGAGAACCCGCTCCGCCTGGCGGACATGACCGACGTGGCCGACCACATCGACCACGTGGTCGAGTTGGTGGGCATCGACCACGTCGGCCTGGGCTCCGACTACGACGGCGTCGGGCCGACGCTGCCGGTCGGGCTGGAAGACGTCTCGACCTATCCCAACCTGGTCGCCGAGCTGCTGCGCCGCGGCTACTCCGAGGACGACGTCCGCAAGGTGCTGGGCGGCAACGCGATGCGCGTCTGGCGCGCCGTCGAGGCCGCGGCCACGGAGTAGTAGCCCGCCTCGCTGGCGGTGGGCGCCGCCAGCGGGTTAAGTCCGCTGGTGGCACGTGTCGAGGATCAGCGCCAGGGCGGCGGCAGGCGGCTCGAACACCAGCCGGTTCTCGAACCGAAGCACGGCGATCCCGAGCGTTGCAAGGGCCTGCGACCGCTCGGCGTCCTCCCGCTGGCGGCCGTCGTGCACGGCGCCGTCTACCTCGACCGCCAGCCGGGCGGCGGGGCAGTAAAAGTCGAGCACGTACGGCCCGACGCCGAACTGGCGCCGCCACTTGAAGCCGCCTAGCTGGCGCCGGTTGAGCCGGGTCCAAATCGCGGCCTCGGCTGACGTCCCGTGCGTGCGAAGGTGCTGGCGGAGCGGTTTCTGGGGACGGCGGTTGTAGAGCTGCATGGGTGGGTAGACCAGAGCTGCTCTCCGGCCTAACCCTCTCGCCGGCACAGACGCCCCCCTGTTAGGCCGTCCATCGCTTGGCTACGCCGTCACTTCGTGGTCGCTCAGCGGACGGCGCGAACTGTCCCCCTCAAATGAGGGGGAGAGTTCGCGCGGAGGAGCCACGGGCAGCGCAGAAGTCCCTCACGACCGCACCGACGGCTGTTAGGGACTCCGTGCGAACGGGGGGTTCCGGCGCCGCGTCAGTGCGCGTCGAGCCAGTTGTCGGCCACGCCCACCTCGATCACGACCGGCACCTCGCCCAGCGGCAGCGCCTCCGCCATCCGCTGGCGGACAAAGTCGCCCACGGCGTCGACGTCGGCCTCGGGCACCTCGAACACCAGTTCGTCGTGGACCTGCAAGATCATCCGGGTGCCGGCGGAGACCTCCGCCAGCCCGGCCGAGATGTCGATCATGGCGATCTTGATCATGTCGGCCTGCGTCCCCTGGATGGGCATGTTCAGCGCGATCCGCTCGGCGTAGGCCCGGTCGTTGGGGTTGCGGGACGTGATCTGGGGCACGTAGCGGCGGCGGCCCAACAACGTCTCGACGTAGCCGCGGTCGCGCGCCTCCTCCACGAGCCCGTCCAAAAACTGGATCACGCGCGGGTACGAGGCCCGGTACTGGTCGATCAGCTCCTGGGCGTCGGCGTTCGAGATGCGGAGCCGGTTGGCGAGCCCGAAGGCCGAGATGCCGTACGGGATGCCGTAGTTGACCTGCTTGACCTTGTCGCGCTGGTCGCGCGTGACGTCGTCGTAGTCGACCGAGTAGACCGTCGCGGCCGTCGCCGTGTGGATGTCGCGCTGGGCGGCGAACGCCTCCACCAAGCCGGCGTCGCCCGACATGTGGGCGATGATGCGCAGTTCGATCTGGGCGTAGTCGGCCGCCATCAGCACGTGGCCGGGCTCGGCGACGAACGCGCGGCGGATCTCTTTCCCGAGGTCCGTCCGGATCGGGATGTTCTGCAAGTTGGGGTTGGACGACGACAGCCGGCCGGTCGCGGTCACGGTCTGGTTGAAGTCGGTGTGGACGCGCCCCGTGTCCGGATGGATCAGCTCGGGCAGCTTGTCGACGTAGGTCGACTTCAGCTTCGACACCTTCCGCCAGTCGAGCACGAGCGCGGGCAGCGCGTGCTCCTGGGCCAGCTCGGCCAGCACTTTCTCGTCGGTCTTGGGCTTGCCGGTCTTCGTCTTGCCCAAGGGCTTCAGGCCCAGGCCCCACGTCGGCGCCTCTTCGGCAATCTGCTTTTTGGTCTTGGGCTTGGCGTCGGGGTCGCCCTCGACCTCGCCGGCCTCGTTGTCGCGCACGTCCTGCGCCCACTGCTCGGCCTGAGCGCGTTCCTCGTCCGTCGGCGGGTCGTTGAACAGGACCTCGCCCAGCTGCTTGGTCGATCCGATGCCGAACGTCCGCCCGGCCTGCTCGGTGATCTGGGCCTCCAACTCCTCCAGCTGGCGGTCCAGGCCAACGCGGATCTCGGCCAGGACGGACTCCGAGATCTTGACGCCGGCCATCTCCATCGCCGCCAGGACGGGCACGAGCGGGAACTCGATGTCCTGGGCGATCTGGAGCAGCCGGCCGGCGCCGTCGTCCATCTTCTTGAGCTCCTCGGTCAAGATCGGCACCAGCCGCAGCGCGACATCGGCGTCCTCGCACGCGTACGGGCCGACGTCCTCGACCGGCACCTGGTCCATCGTCAGCGCGTTCTTGCCCGTCCCGATCAAGTCGGTGATGGGCTGGGGGCGGTAGTTGAGGTGGAAGCTGGCCACGTCGTCCAGCTTGTGGCTGGCCTCGGGGTTGAGGAGGTAGTGGGCCACCATCGTGTCGAAGATCGGCCCGCGCACCGTCACGCCGTGCCGCGCCATCACCTCCAGATCGTACTTGACGTTGTGGCCGACTTTGAGGAGCGACGCGTCTTCCAGCGCGGCGCGGATGGGCGCGAGCGCGTCGGCTTCGGGCGTTCCGTCCGGCAGCGGTGTCGGGACGTAGACGGCGCGCTTCTCACGCTGCGCCAGCGACACGCCCACTAGCGCCGCGCGCATCGGGTCGGTGGAGGTCGTCTCGGTGTCGAACGACAGGTGCGGCGCGTCCGCGACCACGTCGGCGGCGGCGTCCAGCTCGTCGCGCTCGTAGACCGTCGTGTAGCTCACGGCGTCCTCGTCCAAGGCCGTGACTGGCTCGTACGGGCCGAAGTCGAACGACAGCGACGGGTCGTCCTCCGGGATCGTCGTAAACGCGCGGCGCCCTCCGCCACTGCCCCGCTGGCGGACGCGGCCGGCGGCGTAGTCCTTGACGCGGTTGCGCAAGCGCGTCCCGAAGCCGACCTCGTTGAACAGGTCCTCCAGTTCGTCCAGGTCCGGGTCCGTCCGGCGCAGCGTGTGCCAGTCGAGCGGCTCGCCGTCGGCGTCCGCCAGCGGGACGTCGGTCAGGATGGTGACGAGCTGTTTGCTCAGGCGCGCGTCGTCGGCGTGGTCGGTCATGCCCTCGCGCGCGCGCTTGCCCTTGAGGTCTCCGGCGTGCTCGATCAGGGACTCGACGGTGCCGTACTGGTCGATCAGCTTGACGGCCGTCTTCTCACCGATGCCGGGCACGCCGGGCACGTTGTCGGCCGAGTCGCCCATCAAGGCCAGGAGGTCCACGAACTGGGCCGGCTCCAGGCCGCCGTACTTGGCGCGGAAGGTCTCGGGCGTCTCCTTGTCGAACGTCTCACCCATATAAGGAGGACGGAGCATCGAGACGCGGTCGCTCAGCAGCTGGCGGAAGTCCTTGTCGGCCGAGAAGATGACCGTGTCGACGCCCTCGTCTTCGGCCCGGCGCGCGAGCGTGCCGATCACGTCGTCGGCCTCGACGCCCTCGACCTCCAGGACGGGGATGTCGAACGCCTCGACGAGCCGCTTGACGAGCGGGATGTTCTGCTTGATCTCGGACGGCATGGGCGGCCGGTGCGCCTTGTAGTCGTCGTAGAGCTGGTCGCGGAAGGTGGGCTGGCCGCCTAGCTTGTCGAAGACCACGGCGATGTGCTCGGGCTGCTCGTCCTCCAACAGCTTCAGGAGCGCCGTCGCGAAGCCGTAGAGCGTGCGCGTGTCGGTCCCGTCGGGCGCGTTCAGCGTCGCGTTCTTCATCGAGAAGAAGGCGCGGTAGGCGAGCGCCATCGCGTCGGCCAGGAACAGCGTCTCGCGGCCGGTGCCGTCTTCGAGATCCGCCATCCCGGCGTCGTCGGGCAGGTCGATGGTCAGGGCGACCGTCGGCGCGTCTTGGTCGTCGGTGTCCCACGGCGCGCTGGCTTCGCCGTCCCCTTCGGGGGTGTCGCGGGCGTCGAGGTCCGTCATCGCGGCGTCGGCGGCGTCCGCCAGCGGCGCGCTAGCTGGCGCTGGCTCCGCCGACCTGTCGGTTGTCCCTGGCGGGGTGGCGGTCGGCGTCGGGGCGTCGGTGGAGTCGTCGAAAAGCGTGGGCTGGTCGGCCATCGTCGGGTCGGGGGTCAGGTCGGGAAGATGTACGCCGGCCGGTGGCAACGGGTTGTCGCCGGGGTCCAGCTTTGCCGGTCGTCGCTGGGGCCCACGCCGTACGCGTCGGCGTGCGCCGCTAGACGGGCGGCGGCGGGGCGCCCGGCGTTCCATTCACCCGCTCCTCACCCCCCGGGCTGTGCGCCCGCTCCATCCTGTCGGCTCTCTGCCCCCGCTCCCATGGTCCTCCTGTTCGACATCGACGGCACGCTGCTCCAGGGCCACGGCGTCGGCCGCCGCGCCATCGAGGCGACGTTGACGGACACGTTCGGCCGGGCGTTCGACACGTCGAGCATCTCGTTCTCCGGCAAGACCGACCGCCAGATCTTCCGCCAGATCCTGGCGCTGGCCGTCGAGGCCGGCATCGAGGTGGACGACCCGGACGCCGCGCACGAGCAGTTCGCGACGACCTACGCCGAGCGGATGCACGGCGCCTTGGTCGACGCCCACGTCGAGGCGTTGCCCGGCGCGCTCGACCTCGTCCGCCAGCTGGCGGGCGACGGCGCCGAGCTGGGACTCTTGACGGGCAACCTGGAGCCGCTGGCGTATGCCAAGGTTGGGCGCATCGCGTTGGGCCGCGCCGAGTTCCCGTTCGGCGCCTTCGGCAGCGACGACGAGGACCGGAACGCGCTGCCGGCCGTCGCCATCGAGCGGGCGACGGCGCATCTGGGCCGGACGGTCGCCCCGGCCGAGGTCGTGGTCATCGGCGACACGCCGCGCGACATCGCCTGCGCCCGGGCCGGCGGCTGCGTCGCCGTGGCCGTCGCCACCGGACGCTTCGGCGCCTCCGAGCTGGCCGACGCCGACGTGGTGCTCGACACGCTGGAGGCGTTCCGGCTGGCGGACGTCGAGGCCGTGGCGGTCTAGCCCGACCGCTCGCGCGTGGGCGCCGCCAGCGGGCGGCGGGGAACGGCACGTGGCGGCGGGGACGGCGGCGCCGTCTGCGGGATCGCACGGCGCAGACGCACGCGCCGCCCGGCGGGCACTTCGGGGGCCGACGCTGGTTGACGGTGTTCACCTCCAAACCGCTCCCGCCCTCCATGCCGACCGCCCCCCCCGCCCCCGATCCCACCGCCCCCGACCCGACCGACCGCGACCACGTCTGGGCGTACACCTTCGAGGACGCGCCGGCGGGTGACAAGCCGCTCCTGGGCGGCAAGGGCGCCGGGCTGGCGGCGATGACGGCCGCGGGCCTGCCGGTCCCGCCCGGGTTCACGATCACGACCGAGGCGTGCGTGGCGTACCAGCGCCACGGCCACCACTTTCCCGAGGGCCTGTGGAGCCAGGCCAAGGCCGCGCTGGCGGCCGTCGAGGCCGAGACGGGCCGCCTCTTCGGCGACGCCGAGAACCCGCTGCTGCTGTCGGTCCGCTCCGGCGCGGCCGTGTCGATGCCGGGCATGATGGACACGGTCTTGAACCTGGGCTTGAACGACGAGACCGCCGCCGCGCTGGCGGCCCAGACCGGCGACGAGCGGTTTGCCTGGGACGCCTACCGCCGCTTTGTCGCCATGTTCGGTGAGGTGGTGATGGGGATGCCCGCCGAGCGCTTCGAGCGCGTGCTCGACCGCGCCAAGGCCCAGACCGAGGGCGGGCGCGACACCGACCTCTCGGCCGACCAGCTCCGCCAGGTCGTCGCCGCGTCCAAGCGGCTGGTCTTTGCCGAGCAGCACGGGACGCCGTTCCCCGACGACCCCGAGGAGCAGCTCCGGATGGCCATCGCCGCCGTGTTCGGCAGCTGGGACAACGACCGGGCCCGAGCCTACCGCCGCGTCCACCACATCGCCGACGACATTGGGACCGGCGTGACCGTCCAGGCGATGGTGTTCGGAAACCAGGGCTGGGACTCGGGCACCGGCGTCGCGTTTACGCGCGACCCGTCGACGGGTGAAAAAGTGCTGTTCGGCGAGTACCTCTTGAACGCCCAGGGCGAGGACGTGGTCGCCGGCACGCGCACGCCGCGGCCCCTGGCCGAGATGGAAAACGACCTGCCCGACGCGTTCCGCCAGTTCAAAGAGATCGCCGGCCGCCTGGAGACGACCTACGGCGACGTCCAGGACGTCGAGTTCACGATTGAGAAGGGTCGGCTGTGGCTGTTGCAGACCCGGACCGCCAAGCGGAGTGGCGCGGCGGCCGTCAAGATCGCCGTCGACATGGTGGCCGAGGGTGTGATCGACGAGCCCACGGCCGTCCGCCGCGTCTCGCCGGGCGCGCTCGACAGCCTGCTCCACCCGACCGTCGACCCGGACGCCGAGGTCGAGGTGCTGGCGGAGGGCCTGCCCGCGAGCCCCGGCGCCGCCCAGGGCCGCGCCGTGTTCACGCCGGACGCCGCCGAGGAACAGGCGGCCGCCGGCGAGCCGGTGATCCTGATCCGCCACGAGACCTCGCCCGACGATTTCCACGGGCTGGTCGCGGCCGTCGCCGTGGTCACCGCGCGCGGCGGCATGACCAGCCACGCCGCCGTGGTCGCGCGCGGCATGGGCACGCCCTGCGTCGCCGGCGCCGACGCACTCCGCATCGACACCGCCCAGGGCCGCGTCACGGCCGGCGACCACACCATTGTCGCCGGCGACTGGCTGACCGTCGACGGCGCGACAGGCCGCGTCTTGATCGGCCAGGTGCCGACGCGCCAGCCCGAGCTGGGCGACGACTTCCACACGCTGATGGGCTGGGCCGACGACGTCCGCCAGCTCGGCGTGAGGGCCAACGCCGACACGGCCGACGACGCCCGCACCGCCCGCCAGTTCGGCGCCCAGGGCATCGGCCTGTGCCGGACCGAGCACATGTTCTTCGGCGACGAGCGGCTGGCGGCCGTGCGCGAGATGATCCTGGCCGACGGCGCCGGCGAGCGCGAATCCGCCCTGCGCAAGCTCCTCCCGCTCCAGCGCGCCGACTTCGACGCGCTCTTCCGGGCGATGGACGGGCTGCCCGTGACGGTCCGCCTGCTGGACCCGCCGTTGCACGAGTTCCTGCCCGACCTGGTGGAGCTCACCGGCGGGCTGGCGGAGACCAAGCTGGCGCTCCAGCGCGCCGACACGCTGGCCGAGATGGACCGGCTCCTGGACGCCTCCGAGCACGCGCGCGCGCTGATGCGCCAGGTGGAGCGGCTCCACGAGCAAAACCCGATGCTCGGTTTCCGGGGCTGCCGCCTGGGCATGATCTACCCCGAGATCACCCGGATGCAGGTCCGCGCCGTGTTCGAGGCCGCCGCCGACTGCCAGGCCGACGGCGTCGACGTCCAGCCCGAGATCATGGTGCCCTTGGTCTCCGCCGCCGCCGAGTTGGCGGACCAAGAGGCCGTGGTGCGCGAGGTCGCCGCGGAGGTGTTCGACGAGCACGGCGTCGAGGTGGACTACTTGGTCGGCACCATGATCGAGCTGCCGCGCGCGTGCCTGACGGCCGGCCAGATCGCCGAGCACGCCGAGTTTTTCTCGTTCGGCACCAACGACTTGACCCAGACCACATTCGGCCTGAGCCGCGACGACGCGGGCCGCTTCCTCTCCACCTACGTCGAGCGCGGCGTGCTTGGGGCGGATCCATTCCAAGTCCTGGACCGCGAGGGCGTCGGCGAGTTAGTGCGCACGGCGACCGAGCGCGGCCGGGCGGCGAAACCGGACCTCAAGGTGGGCGTCTGTGGCGAGCACGGCGGCGAGCCGTCGTCGGTGGCCTTCTTCCACCAGGTCGGGCTGGACTACGTGAGCTGCTCGCCCTTCCGCGTGCCCATCGCCCGGCTGGCGGCGGCCCACGCCGCGCTGGCCGAGGACGACGCGTGACGCGACGCTCGCTCTTGATCGCGTCCGCCAGCCTGACGGCGTTGGCGCTGATCCCGTTCGCGCTGCCCCAGGCGTCCCTGCCCACCGTTCCGGCGGAGGCCGAGTGGATGGCGCACACCGCCCTGTTCTTCTTGGGCGCGCTGATGTGGACGCTGGCCCGGCCGCGCGCCTGGCCCCGGGTGCTGCTGGGCGGGCTGGCGGTCGGCGGGGCCGTCGAGGTCGTCCAGATGTGCTGCATCCCGGGCCGAGGCGGCGAGTGGTCGGACTGGGGCTTCGACGCCGTCGGGCTGGCGGTCGGCGTGGGCGTGGCCTGGGCCGTGCTCTGGGCTCGAGGGCGGCGCCCGTCCCAGTCAGGCACGCCGGGCCAGTCAGGCACGCCGGGGCGGGGCGCCAGCGGCCGGCGATCTAACGGAAAGCGCAGAGTCGGCGTTCAGGATCCGGGGTAGTCTCCTCGGATCTAGACTCCCCCCGATGCGCTACCTCTCTCTCGGCGACACCGACGACATCTCGGCAAGCTGCCACCACGTCACCTTCGGCGGCACCGGCCTGGTCCTCGACGCCGGCATGGACCCCAACCAGGACGGCTACGCGGCGCTCCCGCCGTTCGAGCTCCTCAAGCCGCGGCCCGTCGACCACATCGTGGTCACGCACGCCCACCACGACCACCTGGGCGCCCTCCCCGTGCTGGCGCGCGAGGTGCCGCACGCGCCCATCCACGTCTCGCGCCCCACGGCCATGCTGGCCGAGCAGCTCCTGCCGTCGTCGGCGCGGCTGCAAAAGCGCCGCGTGCGCGAGGGCTCGACCGACGCCGCGCCCGTGTTCGACGTCGAGACGGCCGAGGCGCTGGGCTACGTCTACGACACGCACCTGCTCGACAGCCCGTTCAGCCTGGCCGGCTCCAAGGCTGAGGGGCCGCTTTCGGGCACCTTCTACCACGCCAGCCACGTGCTCGGCGCCGTCGGGCTGCTGGTGGACGGGTACGAGAACGGCACGCGGCGGCGGCTGTTCTACACCTCCGACACGTCGGTCCAGCCCCAGACCATCCTGCCCGAGGCCGACTTCCCCGACGGCCCCGTCGACGTGCTCCTGCTGGAGTCGACGCTGGGCGCCGACCCGGACGCCGAGGCTTTCACGCGCAAGGCGGAGCAGAAGCGGTTGGGCGCCGCGCTGGCGGACGTGCTGGAGCGTGGCGGGCAGGCGCTCGTCCCCGTCTTCGCCCTGGGCCGGAGCCAGGACGTGCTGGCCATGATTGACCAGTTTAAGCGGAAAGGCGTCATCCCCCCAGACACCCCGGTCTACACCGCCGGCGCCATGCGCGGCATCGCCGAGGTCTACGACAAGACCCGCCAGTCGACGCCGCGCCTGGACCCCGACTTCGAGGTCTACAACGTGGACCAGCTGCGGCTGCCGCGCGGCGGCAAAAAGCTCAACGAGGCGTTCTCCCGCCCCGGCATCTTCGTCGTCACCTCCGGGATGCTGTTCGAGAAGACGCCGTCGTTCTCGGTCGCCCAGCGGATGGTCTCCGACGAGCGGAACGGCATCTTCTTCGTCGGCTACTCAAAGGAGGGCTCGCCGGGCGAGCGCCTGCAGGCGGCGGCGGCTGAGGAAGACGGCAAGATGACGTTCGACGATGCCGAGGGGCCGCTGTCCGTCCGTGCCCAGGTCGAGCGGTTCCGGTTCTCGGGCCACGCCCACCGTCGCGACCTGGTCGACATCGTCGACCGCATCCAGCCGCGCGCCGTCGTGCTGGTCCACGGCGAGACCGAGGCCAAGGAGTGGATGAAGCAAGCCATCCAGGAGGCCCACCCCGACGTCACCGTTCACATCCCCGAGCAGGGGCAAGAGATCGAGCTATGACCGACGCCAACCTAGACGGAGAGCCCGGCTGGGACTCGCTAGCGCCCTACTGGGAGTCCATCGGCATCCGGTCGTTCGTGTCCTCCGACACCGACGGCGACCGCCTGCGCGTGCGCTACTTCGACGCCGACGGCCAGACGTGGGCGCGCGCCTGGTTCGGGCCGGGCGCCGAGGGGCCGCCGGGCCACGTCCACGGCGGCGCGCTGGCGGCGCTGATGGACGAGGCGATGGGCATGGCGGTCCTGGTCACGGGCCGGCTGGCCGTCGCCGCCCGCATCGAGGTCGACTTCCGGTCGATGGTGTCGCTGGGCGAGACCGTGACCGTGGAGCTGACCTTGGGCGAGGCCGCCGGCGCCAAGGTCCCCGTCCGCGGCGTGATGCGCCGCAGCGACGGCCGGACGGCGTGTGAGTCGACGGGGCTGTTTGTCGAGATCGGCATCGACGGGATGGGCGAGGCCGCCACGCGCGCCGGCCTGTAGCGCACCCGCGGCCGGCCGCCGCCAGCCGGCAAGCTCGGCGCGCCCCCGCGTAAGAGCGCCCCAGCCTGCGCCGTCCCTTCTCGTCCCCCTCTCCGACTCCATGACCACCCACCTCGCGCCCGACACCGTCTCCCGCCAGTCCGACTGGGACCAGGCCATCTCGTTCGAGGGCTTCCTCGACGTCGCCGAGCAGAACTGCGACCTGTGGACCAACGCCTACCGCCGCGCCACGGTGCCGGCGGACCTAGTGGAGCGCGCCGAGGCCTCCCCCGGCACCTGGCAGCTCCTGGTGCTGAGCGCCGACTGGTGCGGCGACGCGTCCAACTCCATCCCGCCGCTGGCGGCCTTCGCCCGCGAGGCGAGCAACGTGGACCTCCGAGTGCTGGACCGCGACGAGCACCTGGAGCTGATGGACGAGCACCTGACGAACGGCCGCGCCCGCTCTATCCCGGTCGTGATCGTGCTCGACGGCCGCGGCGTCGAGCGCGGCTGGTGGGGGCCGCGCCCGGCCGACCTCCAGGCGTGGTTCGAGGGCGCCGAGGCCCAGGCGATGGAGAAGGACGCCCGCTACCGCGAGCTCCGCAAGTGGTACGCCCGCGACAAGGGCCGCGCGACCGTCGCCGAGGTGCTCGCGATCATCGAGCAGGCCGGCGGCGCCGACGCCGTCGCCTAGCGCCGGCCCCCTCGACGCCCGCCCCCTGCCCTCCGCCGATGCCGCTCGACCCGCCCCTCACCGCCTCCGACCACCTCGCCGGCCACGACGACGCGACGGTGACCTTGGTCCAGTACGGCGACTTCGAGTGCCCCTACTCCAAGGACGTGCACGACCTGGTGCGTGACCTGCGCCAGAACCACCCCGACGGCATCCGGTTCGCCTTCCGCCACTTCCCGTTGCGGCCCCATCCCAACGCGCTCGCGGCCGCGATGGCCGCCGAGGAAGCGGCCCGCCAGGGCGGGTTCTGGCTGATGCACGACCGGATGTTCGCCCACCAGCTCCGCCTGCGCCCCGACCAACTGGCGGAGCACGCCGAGGCGGTCGGGCTGGATGGCAAGGCGGTGCGCGCAGCCATCGCCAGCGGCCAGGACGAGGATAAGGTGCTCGGCCAAAAGCGCGCCGCGATCCGCGCCGGCGTCCGCACGACGCTGGGGCTGTGGATCGACGGCGAGTGGTTCGAGGAGGACGCGCTGGAGCAGGCGGTCATCGACCGCGTGGTCTACCGCCTGCGCGACGCCGAGGCCGGCGGCTAGCTGGCGGCGCCCGCGGGCGCCGCCAGCGGGCCCAGGCCTACGCCTCGCGGTGGACGGCGCCGTTGGGCGACTCCGCGCCCTGGAGCTCCTTCCAGTCCGACAAGAACTTCTCCAGGCCGGCGTCGGTGAGCGGGTGCTTAATCAGCTTCTTGATCACGTCCAGCGGCATCGTCGCCACGTCGGCGCCCAGCTCGGCCGCCTCCACCACGTGCATCGGGTGGCGGATGGACGCCGCCAGCACCTCGGTCTCGTAGCCGTAGGTGTCGTAGATCTCGACGATCTGGCGGATCAGCTCCATGCCGTTGGACGAGATGTCGTCCAGGCGGCCGATGAACGGGCTGATGTAGGTCGCGCCGGCCTTGGCGGCCACCAGCGCCTGGGTCGGGCTAAAGCACAGCGTGCAGTTGGTGTCGATCCCCTCCTCGGCGAACGTCTTGATGGCCTTGATCCCGTCTAGGATCAGCGGCACCTTGACGACCACGTTGTCGGCGATGTCGGCCACCTCGCGGCCCTCGGACAGGATCCCCTCGTAGTCGGTCGCCGTGACCTCGGCCGAGACCGGCCCGGGCGTGATGTCGCAGATCTTGGCGATGTGGCCGTGGAAGTCCTTCACGCCGACCTTCTTCATCAGCGAGGGGTTGGTGGTCACGCCGTCGAGGACGCCCATGTCGTAGGCCTCTTGGATCTCGTCGAGGACGGCGGTGTCGATAAAGAACTTCATGGCGGGTAGGTTCAGGAGAGGGTCCAGAGTGAACGAGGCCGGCGTGGGGAGGTTCGGGCGAACGGCAAACGGGCCGTGCGCGTTGGGGACCGGCGCCGCCAGCGGGTCGTGAGGTCCGAGATGGGCCGGCGTGCCGAACCCCGAACCCCGAACCATGACGCTCTGCCCCTTCGAGGACGCCCACGTCGGGCACCTGGCCCCGCTCGCGCTCACGCGCGCCGCCTACGACCTTCGCGTCGGCGCCTGGACGCTGGCCGAGCGCGCCGCCCACACCTTCGCGCCCGACCGGCTGGCGCTCCACACGCGAGCGGCGCTGGCGGGCGTGGCGGCCCAGGAGCACCCCGAGGCTGGACCGGTCGAGGGCGGGACGCTGTTCGTCAACGGCCGATGGCTCGTGCGGCCGGGCGAGGTCACAGCCGCCGTCGACGCGGCCCGCCAGCGTGCCGAGGCGCGCGCGTTTGTGCAAGGCGACACGCTGCTCGCGCTCTGGCACCCCAGCCCGCCGCCGGAGTGGATGGCGGCGGAGGCGTTTGGAGTGGAGCAGGCGGAGGGCGTGCCGACCGAGACCGTCGAGGGCGAGACGCTGATGGCCCACCTCTGGGACCTGGTCGCGGATCTGGGGCCGCGCATCACCGGCGACCTGGAATCGATGAGCGGGCTGGGGGAACACGCTGGGACGGTCGAGGACGGCGCCGTGCTGGCGGAGCCGGGGCAGATCCACGTCGCGCCGGGCGCCGTCGTGCGGGCCGGCGCGGTGGTGAGCGCCGCCAGCGGGCCGGTCTGGATCGCGGAGGGCGCCGAGGTGGGCGAGAACGCGGTCGTCAAGGGGCCGGTGTGGCTGGGACCGGGCGCCGCCGTCAAGCCGGCCGGGCGCGTGGACGAGAGCGCGATCGGCGAGCGGTCCAAGGTGGGCGGCGAGGTGCACGGCAGCGTCGTCCACTCGTTCTCGTCCAAGGGCCATGACGGCTACCTCGGCAACAGCTACCTGGGCCGCTGGTGCAACCTGGGCGCCGACACCAACACGTCGAACCTCAAAAACGACTACGGCGAGGTGACGGTCTGGGACGCCGTCGCCCAGGACTTCCTGCCGTCGGGCCGCCAGTTTGCCGGCCTGTTCATGGGCGACCACTCCAAGTGCTCCATCAACACCATGTTCAACACCGGGACCGTGGTGGGCGTGTTCTGCAACCTGTTCGGCTCCGGCTTCCCGCCGCGCCACGTCCCCAGCTTCGCGTGGGGCGGCGCCGACGGGCTCGCGCCCTACCGCACCGACAAGGCGTTCCGCGTGGCCCAGGCCGTGATGGCGCGGCGCGACCGCGCCCTCTCCGACGCCGAGCGCCAGCGGCTCGCGGAGATCGCCCGCGAGCACGGGCCGGAGTAGAGACGCTGGCGGCCTCCGCTTCTTTTCCACCACACCTATTCCGGCTATGCCCGATCCTACCGACCGCACCGCCCTGCTCCTCGGCGCCTCCGGGCTCGTCGGCGGCCACGTGCTGCGCCAGCTCGCCGACGACCCGCGCTGGGGCCGCGTCGTCACCCTGGGCCGCCGCCCGCTGCCGACGGCGTCCGAGAAGCACGAGGACCACGTCGTCGACTTTGACCGGCTGGACGACCAGGCGGCGCTGTTCGCGTGTGACGACCTGTTCTGCTGCCTCGGCACCACCCGCAAGGCGGCCGGCTCGGACGCCGCGTTCCAGCGCGTCGACCTGGAGATCCCCGTCCAGGCCGCCCGGCTGGCGGAGGCGGCCGGCGCCGGCCAGGCGCTGATCGTGTCGGCGTGGGGCGCCGACCCGGACTCGCGGCTCCTCTACTCGCGCACCAAGGGCGAGGTCGAGGAGGCGGTCAAAGCCGTCGGGTTCGAGGCCGTCCAGATTTTGCGCCCGTCGCTGCTGGCCGGCGACCGCGACGAGGTCCGGTGGGGCGAGCGGATCGGGCTGGCGGTCGGGTCGCTGGTGGCGCCGCTGCTCCGGGGACCGCTGTCGCCGCTGCGCCCCGTCGAGGCCGAGCGCGTGGCCCGGGCCATGGTCGAGGTCGCCGCCGTGCGGCCCGCCGGCCCCCACGTCTACGGCCCCGACGCCCTCCGCCGGTGGTCCGCCCCGGGAGGCCCGCCGGCCGGGTAACGACGGCCGCCGGCCGGCCTCCGCCAGCGGGGCGAGGGCGCGTGGCCCGGGGTGCCGCCGGGGAGCGGGCGGTCCCGTCCCGGCGTTTCCCCCTCCGGCGAACCGGGCGGGTCGTGTACCTTGCGCGTCCACCCGCCCCCCGCCTCTGAGCGCTTGAAACGCTAGTCCGCCCCGGTCCTGGCCGGCCCGATGCTCCGCGAACGCAGCCTCCTCCTCCAGCGCCTCCTGTTCGGCGTCGACCTCGCGCTGGTGGCGCTGGCGTGGGTGCTCGCGTGGGCCGTCCGGTTCGAGGTGCTGACGCCGCCCGAGTGGGTCCCGCTGGCGCGCTACCTCGGGTTCTTGCCCTTCGTGCTGGCGGTGTGGGGCGGCGTGCTGCTGGTGTCGGGGCTGTACCAGACCCGCCGGGCCCAGCGGCTGACGCTGGTGGTGTGGTCCGTGGCCCGGGCGGTGGGCCTGGGGCTGGTGGTGTCGCTGGGCGCGCTGTTCTTCTACCGCGCGTTCTCGTTCTCGCGCTTGCACGTGGTGCTGTTCGCCGGCATCGCGTCGGCGCTGCTCGTGGGGCTGCGCGTCGGCGTGTTCGCGGTGCTGCGGCGGGGCCGTCAGCAGGGCCGCAACGTCCGGCGCGTGCTCATCGTGGGCGCCGGCAAGGCGGGGCAGCGGCTGGCGCGGGCGTTCCGGCACTACCCCTGGATGGGGTTCGAGGTCATAGGCTTCTTGGACGACCGCGCCGAGGTGGCTGCCGAGCCGGACGCGCTCTACCCGGAGCCGCCGGACCCGCCCCGCCTTCTGGGCACCATCGACGACGTGGGCGCCGTGCTGGACCGCCACGGCGAGGCCGTGGACATGGTCTACGCCGCGCTGCCGCTCTCGGCGGCCGACAAGATCCAGGCGGTCGCGGAGGCCTGCACGCGCCACACGGCCCACCTGTGCCTGGTGCCCGACCTGTTCGGGCTCGACCTCCTGCTCAACAGCCGCGTCTCGGACGTCGACGGCCTGCCGGTGATCCACCTCATCGACGAGGCGCCGTTCGACGCGCGCCACCTGGTCAAACGGGCGGCCGACGTGGTGTTCTCGGCCGCCGCGCTGGTCGTGCTCGCGCCGCTGCTGGCGGCCATCGCGGGCGCGGTCAAGCTCTCGTCGCCCGGGCCGGTGCTGTACCGCCAGCGGCGGATGGGGCTCAACGGCCAGACGTTCGACATCCTCAAGTTCCGGTCGATGCCCACCGACGCCGAGGCCGCCAGCGGGCCGGTGTGGTCGACGCACGGCGAGAGCCGGGCCACGACGGCCGGCGCGTTCCTGCGGCGGACGAGCCTGGACGAGCTGCCCCAGTTCTGGAACGTGCTCCGCGGCGACATGTCGGTCGTCGGCCCGCGGCCCGAGCGGCCGGCGCTGATCGAGCGGTTCCGCGACCAGGTCCCGGGCTACATGCTCCGCCACAAGACCAAGGCCGGCATCACCGGCTGGGCGCAGGTCCACGGCTGGCGCGGCGACACGAGCCTGGCCAAGCGGATCGAGTACGACCTGTGGTACGTCCAGAACTGGTCGCTGGGCCTCGACGCCAAGATCGTTCTCATGACCGTCTGGCGCGGGTTCGTCCACCCCAACGCCCACTGACGTCGGTCCTCACCGCGGGCGCCTCACCGCGACCGGCTGGCGGCGTCCGCCAGCGGGACGGGGCGGGCCGATCCGCCTGTTTTTCGCCGTGTCGCGGACGCGGGGCCCCTAGCTTGGGCCGACTTCCCCCCGGCCCATGCTCTCTCTCCAAGACCTCCACCTCGCCTTTGGCGGCCGCGTCCTGTTCGACGGCCTGAGCTGGACCGTCCGCGGCGGCGAGCGCGTCGGGCTGGTCGGGCCGAACGGCGCCGGCAAGTCGACGCTCCTGCGCGTGATCTCGGGCGAGCAGTCCGTGGACCGCGGCGAGGTCGTGTACGAGGGCGGCGCCACGGTCGGGTTCCTCCGCCAGGACACCCAGGAGGAGGACCTGTCCATCTCCCCTCTCGAAGAAGCCCTCCACGCCTTCGACGACGTGCTCCGGCTGGAGGCCGAGTCGAAAGAACTGACGGCGGCGATGGAGGCGGGCGACCCCACCTCCGACGACTACTTCGCGCTCGTCGAGCGGTTCAGCAAGGTCCAGGACCGGCTGGTAACGCGCGAGGCGCACACGGCCGAGGCGCGGGCGGCCACCATCCTGTCTGGCCTGGGCTTCTCGGAGGACGAGATGCGGCGCCCCTTGAGCACCTTCTCGGGCGGCTGGCGGATGCGCGTGGCGCTGGCGCGGCTCCTGCTCGGCACGCCCGACGTGCTGCTGCTCGATGAGCCGACGAACCACCTCGACATCGAGTCCATCGACTGGCTGGAGCAGTACCTCACGGGCTACCCCGGCGCCGTCGTCCTGGTGAGCCACGACCGCTACTTCCTGGACCGGATGACGACCTCGACGGCTGACCTGGTGCGCGGCCAGATCGACTCGTATCCGGGCAACTACGCGCATTATCTGGAGGCGCGCGTCGAGCGGCGCGTCCACTGGCAGTCGCGCTACGACAACCAACAAAAGGAGATCGCCGAGGCCGAGCGGTTTATCGCCCGCTTCCGCGCCAAGGCGACCAAGGCCAAGCAGGCCCAGAGCCGGATCAAGATGCTAGAGAAGCTGGAGCGGATCCCGCCGCCGCCGCCCGAAGCCTCGACCATGCGGTTCCGCTTTCCCGACCCGCCGGCCTCGGGCCGCCAGGTGATCGAGCTGTCGGAGTTCTCCAAGCGCTACCCCGCGCCCGAGGGCGGCACGACGGCCGTGTTCGACCACGCCGAGCCGCTGGCGCTGGAGCGCGGCGACAAGGTGGCGCTCGTCGGCAAGAACGGCGCCGGCAAGTCCACGCTGGCGCGGATTCTGTTGGGGACGGAGGACTTCGACGGCGAGCGGACGGTCGACCGCCGGGCGGAGATGGCGCACTTTGCCCAGCATCAGGCCGAGGCGCTGGAGCCGTCCCACACCGTGTTCCAGTCGATCCAGGAACGGAGCCGCGGCCACTCCGACACCGAGCTCCGCTCCATCCTGGGCGCGTTCCTGTTCTCGGGGACCGACTCCGAAAAGAGCGTCTCCGTCCTGTCCGGCGGCGAGCGCTCCCGACTGGCCCTGGCGCGGACGCTCCTTTCGCCCGCCAACGTGCTGGTGCTGGACGAGCCGACCAACCACCTCGACATCGTCTCCAAAAACGTGCTCGCCGAGGCGCTCCGCCAGTACACGGGCTCGTTCGTGCTGGTGAGCCACGACCGCGCCTTTATCGACGAGGTCGCCGAGTCGGTGTGGTACGTCGAGAACGGCGGCGTCAAGACCTACGACGGCACCTACACCGAGACGCAGTGGCAGCGCGAGCACGGCACGGCGTCCAAGCTGGCAGCTCGGGGCGACGGGTCGGCCGACCGAACGTCCGCCGCGCCGACGCCGACCGCCAGTGCTAGGCCGGCGGCCAAGCCGTCGGGCGGCAAAAAGTCCAAGGAGGACAAGCGGCGCGAGGCCGAGGCCCGCAACGCGTTGTACCGCATGACCAAGGACGGCGACGTACCGCCGGCCAAGGAGCTGGGGCCAGAGCTGGCGGCGCGCGCGCTGGAGATCCTGGAGCAGTCGGTCGGCGAGAAGGAGGAGGCCAAGGAAAAGCTGGAGGCCAAGATGGCCGACCCGGACCTCTACGCCAAGCCCAAGGAGTTTCAGCAGACGATGGAGGCCGTTCAGAAGGCGCAGGCGGAGTTGAAGTCGCTCTACAAACGCTGGGAAACGCTGGCCGCCGAAGTCGAAGCCCTGGCCTGATGAGCGACCTCCCGCCCTGCCCCGCGTGCGGCTCGACGCTGGTCTACGAGTACTCGAACACCTACGTCTGCCCCGAGTGCGCCCACGAGTGGTCGGCCGACGCGCCCGAGCCGCTGGCGGACGCCGGCCGCCAGCCGGAGGCGGCGGCCGTGACCGACGCCAACGGGACGCCGCTCGCCGACGGCGACACGGTGACGGTGGTCAAGGACCTCAAGGTGCGCGGCACGTCGTCGGTGGTCAAGGTGGGCACCAAGGTCAAGAACATCCGCCTGACCGACGGCGACCACGACATCGACTGCAAGATTCCGGGCATCGGGCCGATGGGGCTCAAGTCCGAGTTCGTCCGCAAGGCCTGACGCCGCCGACTGGCGGAGGCCGTCCGCCAGCGCGGCGCGGACTAGCCGAGGTGGGACGTGACGAACTCGGCGGCACGCTGGAGCGAGGCGTCGGCCTGGGGGAGCCAGGGGCTCCACAGCTGCCACATGTGGAACGCATCGGGCTCAACGTGGAGCGAGACCTCAGCGCCGGCGGCCTGGCCGCGCTTGGCCAAAAGCTGGGCCTCGCCCAAGAGCACCTCCGTCCCGCCGACCTCGACGTGCATGGGCGGCAGCAGAGACAGGTCGTCCACCAGCGGCGAGATCGTGACGTCGTCGTCGGGCAGATCCGTGGGGCCGGTCGAGATCGAGGCGCAGCGGCGGTCGTCCTCGGCGTTGTTCATCGCGTCGGTCTCGGAGTTGGGCTCGCGCGTGTCGCTCAGGCCCGTGCGGTCAGCGTTGGGCGAGAACACGGCGGCGACCGTCGCCGGGCGGTTCTCGCGAGCCAGCTGCAGCACCGTCCCCAGCGTCAGGTGCCCGCCGGAGCTGTCGCCGACGAGCGCCAGCCGAAGCCCGCGGTCCAGCACGGCCCGGCACACGTCGAGCGCGTCGTCCAGCTGGGCCGGCCACAGCGCCTCGGGCGCCAGCCGGTATCGCGGCATGAACACCGTCTCGCCGACCGCCGCCGCGAACGTGGCCACCGGCCGCCAGTGCGTCTCGGGCGAGCCGAACACGTAGCCGCCGCCGTGGAGCCAGACCACGCGGATGTCCACGTCCGCTGCCGTCTCGGCGTTCGGTCCGGGCGGGATGGCCCAACCCTGCACCTGCCCGATGCGGGCCGGCCGGCCAACCGGAATCGGCGTCCCTAGGGCGTCGCCGCGCATCAGCCAGGCGTAGGCGTGGCGCATGTCGGCGGGCGAGCCGTCGATAGGAACCGACGCGATCCGCTCGGCGACCGTGTCGAACGAGACCAGCCGGTCGAACGGGCCGCGGGGGTCGTGGGCGGGATGGTCGGACGGGTTCATGGCGGCGAGGGGTGGGCGTGGGTGGACGAGCCCGGCCGGGCCGGAGTTCGTCCGCGTTCCCGAGGATTCTCCTGAACCCACCGCGCCGACAGAAAGCGCCAGCCGCTGGCGGCGCGTGCGGGCGCGAGCTACAAACCGGGCGACGGCTCCTCGTCGGGCGGTAGCACCGTCCAGGCCACTCCGGCGGCCACGGCCGCCAGCAGGGCCGACAGCCCGGCGGCCCACCGGAAGCCGGTCACGAACGCGGCGCCGGTCACCTCGCGGACCGTGCCGCGCTCGTCCGCCGGCACGCGGTCCAGGCTCGGCCGCGACCCCGGCTCCGCCCGGACGGCGTCGACGACGGCGAGCCCGGCGTCGGAGAGTTCAGAATCGGAGCGGCCGAGTGCGGACAGCCTTTGGTCGATCTCGGAGCCGTAGACGCCGAACGCGAGCGCGCCCAACACCGTCACCGCGAGCAGTTGGGCCACCCGGCTGGCGGCGTTGTTGACGCCCGACGCCGTGCCTGCCTGGTCGTCGTCCACGGCGTCCATCACGACCGTCGTCAGGGGCGCCACGGCGATGGCCATGCCGAGGCCGAGAGTCAGCATCGGCGCGAAGAACGTGGTCCAGTACGAGCCGCCGGTGCCGGGCAGCGCGAACAGCGCCAGCCCGACGGCCGCCAGCGCCGGCCCGACGGTCAGCATCCGCCGCGCGCCGAAGCGCTCGATGTGGCCGCCGACCCACCGACTCATCCCGCCCATCAGCAACGTGAACGGCAAGAAGGCAGCGCCGGCCTGGGTCGCGGTGTAGCCGTGGACGCCGATCAGCAGGTAGGGCAGCAGGAACGACAGCCCGCCCAGGGCGATGTAGAGAAACACCGTCAGAAGGTTGGCGCCGGAGAACGCGGCCGAGCGGAACAGACCGGGCGGCATCATCGGCTGGGCCGCGCGCCGTTCCCAGGCCACGAAGGCCGCCAGCAGCGCGGCGCCGAACGCCACACCGCCCCAGACGACCGGCGCCGTCCACCCGGCCTCGCCCTGGCGGATCAGCCCGAACACCAGCGCGCCCAACCCAGCCGCCGCCAGCGCTGCACCAGTCCAGTCGATGCCGCCCTCGGCGTTCTCGGCGCGGCTCTCGGGCACGCGCCAAACCGCGAGCGCCCAGCCAGCCACCGCCAGCGGCACGACGGCCGCGAACACCCACCGCCAGCCGACGGTGTCGACCAGGAACCCGCCGAACAGCGGGCCGGCCGCGCTCGTCAGCGCCGCCGCACCGGCCCAGGTGCCGATGGCCTCCCCGCGCTCTTGGGGCGGGAAGAACGCCCGCAGCAGCGCCAGGCTGCCCGGCACCAGGAGCGCGGCGCCCAGGCCCTGCGCCACGCGCGCGGCGATCAGCCAGGCCACCGACGGCGCGAGCGCGCAGCCGACCGTCGCGCCGGCGACGACCGCCAGCCCCCAGGCGAACGTCCGCGTGCGGCCCAGGCGGTCGCCCAGGGCGCCGCCGACCAGGATGAACGCGGCCAGCGGCAGCAGGTAGGCGTTGAGGACCCACTGCATGGTGGCGGCCGTCGCGCCCAGGTCGGCCTGGATGGCGGGCAGCGCCACGTTGACGACCGACGAGAGCACGAACGCGGCGCTGGACCCGAGCACGGAGGCGACGAGCACGACGCGGCGCGTGCCGGCGTCGGCCTCGGTGTCGTGGGGGCCGGGGCGCGCGGCGTCGGCGTTGTAGGCGCGGCAGTCGGCGGGCATGGCGCAGGGTACGGCGCGGCGGCGTGTCTGTGCCCCGCTGGCGGAGCGCCTCCGCCAGTCGGGCGGGACCGGACGGGGCAGCCGCCGACGTGGCCCCTGCGGTCTACAACCGGAGCCGCGCGATCCGGCCGTCTGGGCCGGTCAGCCAAATGGCGTCCGGTGCCGAGGCGGCGACGCCCCACCACGCGCGGCCGTCGAGGAGCGTCCACGTGTGGCCGTCGTCGCGGGAGAGCGCCGCGCCGCCTGGCCCGACGGCGACCAGCGCGCTGCTCTCGGGCACGTAGGCGGCGCCGTAAGCCGCGCCCGGAAAGGGAAGTCTGCCGCTGAGTTGCCAGGTCCGGCCGCCGTCCGTCGTCCGGGCGACCACGTCCGCCTCCGAGGCGGGGTCGGACACGTCTCCGCCGACGGCGACGCCATGCGTGTCGCTGCGGAAGGCGACCGACGCCAGGCCCGTGGCCTCACCGCCCGCGACTGGCGTGTCGCTGGCGGACCAGCTCCGGCCACCGTCCGTGGTGCGGAGCACGCGGGCGGGGTCGGCGTTGCCGGTCGCGATCCAGGCGCGGTCCGCGCCCCGGGTGGTGACGCACGTGCCGCTGGCGGCGAACCCGCCCTCGCCGTCGAGCGCGGCGGGGAGCACGTCCGCCGGCAGGCGCCGCCAGCTCTCGCCGCCGTCGTCGGTCACGATCACGACGAACGCGCCCTCGACGGAGTCGCTGTAGGCCAGCCCGCGCTGGGCGTCCCAGAACGACAGACAGTCGAAAAACGCGTCCGGGTCGTCGTTGACGAACGTCGTCCGCCACGACGCGCCGCCGTCGGTCGTCTTGACGACGCGCGACGAGGCGCCCGGCCCGATGCTCAGCGCCCACGCGGTCTCGGCGCCGAAGGCGACCACGTCGCGGAACTGCAGCGTGTCCGCGCCGGGCACGACCGCCAGCTGCCAGCGTGCGCCGCCGTCGACGGTCCGCCCGACCGTGCCGCCGGCGCCGGCCACCCAGACCACGCCCTCGCCGACGGCGTGCGCCGCGATCAAGAGCGCGTCCGAGCCCGAGTCCTGGTCCGCGATCCGGGGCGGGAGGGCCGAGCGCGACGACGAGCAGCCGGCGAGCGCCGCCAGGCTGGCGGCCGCGATCAGCGAGGAGAAGCGGAGGGCGGGCAGCATGGCGGGGCGGGAGCGGAGCGGCCAAGCTAGAGCCCCGCCCGGCTACTTGCGCCCGACCATCGGCCGGAGCACGACCTCCGAGATCAGCGTGCCGTGCGGCGCCTGGAGCACGTGGAGGATCGTGTCGGCGATGGACTCCGGCGACATGGCCGTCGGCTTGGGGTCCGAGTCGCCAAACTGAGTCGCGACCGAGCCAGGGTACAGGCACGAGACCTTAATCCCGAACGGCCGGAGCTCCTTCATGGTCGCGTCCGAAAACCCGCGCAGGCCGTGCTTGGTCGCGTTGTAGCCGCTCAGGTTGGGGTTGCCGATCAGCCCGGCGATGCTGGCGACGTTGACGATGAACCCGGCCGTCTCGTCGTCGCCGCGCGTCTCGCCCTGGGCCTTCATGTGGGGCACGGCCGCCCGCGTGCCGTGGAACACGCCCGACAGGTTGGTATCGACCATGACGTCCCAGTCGGCCTCCGACATCTCGTCGACGGGGCCGAAGCGGCCCAGGCCGGCGTTGTTGACGAGCACGTCGAGCCGGCCCAGGTCGGCCGCCACGCCGTCGATGGCTTCTCGGGTGGCGTCGGCGTCGGTGACGTCGCAGACGACGGGCGTGAAGGCGTCGCCCAGCGCCTCCGCCAGCTGGTCGAGCCGGTCGGCGGAGCGGGCCAGGCCGGCCACGCGCGCGCCGCTGGCGACGAGCGCGCGCGAGGTGGCCAGGCCGATGCCCTGGCTGGCGCCGGTGACGACGGCGACGGAGTCGTGGAGGTCCATAGTTGGAGAGAGAATCAGTCGGGAGGAAGGCCGGCTCAACGCCCGCCGCCCGGCCGCCGATCCCCTCCGGCCGTCGCTAGCTTCGAGCCCTGTGCGCCCCGTGCTCCCCCCCGCCCCGTTTTTCCCGCTCGCCGACGGCGTCCGCGTCGGAGACGCCGTGTACCCGTCGGCCACGGTCACCGAGGTGCTGGCGCCCTACCTCAGCGACGCCCGCCGCGACCGGATCGGGGCCGTCGTGGCGGCGCGGGCCTTTGGCGTGGTCCCGGTGCTGGAGGGCCTGGTGGATCCGGGCAACGTGAACGCGGTCCTGCGGAGCGCCGAGGGCCTCGGCTTCGGCGCCGCCCACCTGGTCGCGCTGGAGGGCGACGCCGCCGACCACGCCCGCCAGCTGGCGGCCGACGACGACGAGCCGGCCGTGGCCCACCGCCGGGCGGCGCTCCGGGCCAGCCAGGGCGCCCACAAGTGGGTCGAGGTCCGGGCCTGGGACGACCCGGCCGAGTACGTCGCCTGGGTCCACGACCAGGGCGCGCGCGTGGCCGTGACGGCCCTGCGCGACGACGCCTTGCCGGTCGAGGACTGGGACTTTACCGTCCCCACGGCGCTCGTGGTGGGCAACGAGCACGCGGGCGCCTCGGACGCCATGATCGAGGCCGCCGACGCGGCGCTGCTCCTCCCGCTCGACGGGTTCGTGCAGAGCTACAACGTCTCCGTCGCGGCGGCCCTCGCCCTCGCCCACGCCCGCACCGACCGCCTCCGCCGCGCCGGCCGCCACGCCGACCTCGACGCCGACCGCCAGCGGCTGCTCCAGGCGCACTACACGGCCCGCGCCGTGCCGCTCGCGGAGGCGCTCTTGGCCGAGCACGCGCGCCGGTCCGGGTAGAGCCGTGCGCCTCACCCCCGACCTCCTGCTCTCGGCCTACCAGATCGGCGTGTTCCCGATGGCCGGCGACGACGGCGAGATCGGGTGGTACGCGCCCGACCCTCGGGCCGTGCTGCCGCTGGACGCGTTCCACGTCCCGAAGACGTTGGCCAAGACGGTCCGCCAGCGGCACTTCGAGGTGGTCGCCGACCGCGACTTCGAGGGCACCATGCGGGCGTGCGCGGCGCCGGCGCCGGGGCGCCAGGAGACCTGGATCTCGGACGAGATGGTGGCCGCCTACCTCGCGCTGCACCGGGCCGGCTTCGCGCACTCGGTCGAGTGCTGGCGCGACGGCGCGTTCGCCGGCGGCCTCTACGGCGTGGCGCTGGGCGGCGCGTTCTTCGGCGAGAGCATGGTCTCGCGCCAGCGCGACGCCTCCAAGGTGGCCCTCGTAGCCCTGGTGGAGCGGCTGCGGGCCGGCGGGTTCGCCCTGCTCGACACCCAGATGACGACGCCGCACCTGGCTCGCTTCGGCGTCACCGAGATCCCGCGCGCCGCCTTCGAGCGCCAGCTGTCCCGAGCGCTGGCGCTCGACGCCGACTGGCACGCCGTCGACCACGCCGGGCCCGGCGGTTGACCGCCCGGCGGTAACACTCGGCTCCGTGGGGCGTTCACCTTTTAGTCCCGCCGTCGCCAGCCCATGACCCGTCTCGCCCTCGTCCTCAGCCTGACCGCCCTCGGCGCCGCCTGCGGCTCCCGCCAGCCGGCCGCGCCCGCCGCCGACGCGCCCCGGCCAGCGACGGTCGCCCAGGCCGAGGTGGCGCCGGCCGCGCCGCCCGTCTCCAACGCCCAGCCGCTGGCGGTGCCGCCCGACACCGCCGACGTGGCCGACGAACGCACGCGCCAGGCGTTCCGCGCCATCCTGGACGCGGCGGCGGCCGAGAACGTGGCCGCCCGCCCCTACGGCGAGATCGTCCAGTGGACGGGCGAGCAGCTGATCGGGCGGCCCTACGTGGCCGGGATGCTCGACGCGCCGCCCAGCGAGGTGCTCGTGGTGGACCTGACGGCGTTCGACTGCGTGCTCTACATCGAGAACGTGCTCTCGCTCTCGCGCATGATCGCGCTCGGCCAGACGTCCTACGACGACTACGCCGCCGGCGTCCGGACGCTGCGCTACCGCGCCGGCAGCCTGGACGGCTACTGCTCGCGCCTGCACTACTTCTCGGAGTGGATCCTGGACAACGAGGCGCGTGGCGGGCTGGACAACGTCACGGCGAGCATCGGCGGCGAGCGGTTCGACAAGCAGCTCACGTTCATGGGCGAGCACCGCGACAGCTACCCGCGCCTGGCCTCCGACGAGACCTACGCCTGCATCGTCGACATGGAGGCCGGGTTGAGCGACGCCGAGCTGTACTACGTGCCCCAGGACCGCATCGCGGAGGTGTACGGGACGCTCCAGCCCGGCGACGTCGTCGCGACGGCGACCTCGATCGGCGGCCTCGACGTGACGCACACCGGGTTCGTCCACAAGACCGACGACCACACCGGGTTCATGCACGCCTCGCTCTCGTCCAACCGGGTCAAGATCTCGGACGACCTCCAGAGCTACGTCCAGGGCATCAAGAGCCAGATCGGCGTCGTGATCGCGCGCCCGCTGGACCCCCGGCCGGCGGCGGCACCAGTGCCGACGACCCAGGGGTAGGCCCGGCCCGCTGGCGGTCTCCTCCGGTCTTTCGGAGAGCGGCGGGCCGGGGCGCCGGCGCCGGCCCGTCGTCGCGGCGATCTTGAGCCGGCCCCTCCCTCCCCCCCGCATGGACATCCACCGCATCGGCGTGTTTACCTCTGGCGGCGACGCCCCCGGCATGAACGCCTGCATCCGGGCGGCCGTCCGGCGGGCCGTGGCCGAGGGCCTGGAGGTGGTCGGCATCCGCCGCGGCTTCGCCGGCATGATCGAGGGCGACTTTGTCGAGATGGACCGCCAGTCGGTCTCGAACATCTTGCAGATCGGCGGCACGATCCTGAAGAGCGCCCGCAGCGACGCCTTCCGCACGCCCGAGGGCCGCGCCGAGGCGGCGACCCAGCTGGGCATGGCCGGCATCGACGCGCTGGTGGCCATCGGCGGCGACGGCTCGCTCCAGGGCTCCACGCACCTGGCGACCGAGCACGGCGTGGCCGTGGTGGGCTGCCCCGGCACCATCGACAACGACCTGTTCGGGACCGACGAGACCATCGGCTTCGACACGGCCCTGAACACGGCGCTCGAGTCCATCGACAAGATCCGCGACACGGCCGACGCCCACGACCGGCTGTTCCTGGTCGAGGTGATGGGCCGCGACACCGGCTTTATCGCGCTCGCCTGCGGCATCGG
The DNA here is from genome assembly GCA_947493945.1 of uncultured bacterium. Taxonomy (GTDB): domain Bacteria; phylum Bacteroidota; class Rhodothermia; order Rhodothermales; family Rubricoccaceae; genus Rubrivirga. Next base: position 220,816 of record CANLSR010000003.1, read on the forward strand.
CGGCGGCGCCGAACTGGTGCTGATCCCCGAGATGCTGACCGACGTGGGCGCGATCAAGGAGCGGATCCTGTCGCTCATGACGTCCCAGAGCCGGTCCTCGATCGTGGTCGTGGCCGAGGGCGACGAGCTGGGCGGCGCCCACATGATCCGCCAGGCGCTGGCGGAGGACCCCGCGTTCGACCGGATCGACACGCGCGTCTCGGTGCTGGGTCACATCCAGCGCGGCGGCTCCCCCACGGCGCGCGACCGCGTGCTGGCCTCGCGGCTGGGCGCGGCGGCCGTCGAGGCGCTCATCGAGGGCCACCACGGCGTGATGGTGGGCGTGGTCAACAACGACATCAAGCTCACGCCGATGCGCCACGTCTGGAGCCGCAAAAAGGAGATCGACTACGACCTGCTCCAGCTCACCGCGCTGCTGAGCTAGCCGAGGCGACCGCCCGGCTGGCGCCGGCCGCCAGCGGGACGTTCAGCCCTCGGCGCCGGCCACGCGCAGGCCGCGCTCGTAGGTCCGCTTGTAGGCCCGGATGGCGTTGAAGATCGACCGCGCCGTCTGCTCCTGGCCCGCCGCCGACGACAGGAGCCGGGCCTCGTCGGGGTTGGTCACGAACCCGACCTCGACCAGCACCGCCGGCATCGACGCCGCCCACAGCACGATAAAGTTGTTCTGCTTGACGCCGCGGCTGTGGCGCCCGGACGCCACGAACTCGCCCTCGATCAACCGCGCCAGGTGCTGGCTCTCCTCCTGGTAGGCGCTCATCGCCAGCGAGGCCAGGATGTCGCCGCCCTCGTGGAAGTCGTCGTAGACGCTCGGGTCGCTCTCGAGCTCGATCACCGAGTTCTCGCGCTCCATCACCTCGCGCGCGCTCGACGAGCCCCGCGGCGCGAGGAAGAACGTCTCCGTGCCGTGCGCCGAGGCGGGGCCGGCGTTGCCGTGGACGGAGACGAACAGCTTCCCGCCCGAGCGGTTGGCGATCCGTCCCCGATCGCGCAGCTCGACGAACGTGTCGCCGGGGCGCGTGTAGACCACGCGGATGCCGAGCTCCCGCTCGATCATCGGCCCCAGCCGGCGCACGACCGCCGTCGCGACGTCCCGGTCGGTCGTCCCGATGCCGACGCCGCCCGCGTCGTGGCCGCCGTGGCCGGCGTCCAGCACGATCGTGTCCAGCCGCCAGTGCGCCGCGCTCAGCGACAGGTCCGACCGCGCCGCGCCGGGCGTGGACGCGGCCGGGAGCGGAGCGTCCGCCGCCGTCGGCGCGGGGAGCGCCGCGGCGGGCGCCGGCTCGATGGGCCTCACGGGGCGCCGGGCCGCGCCGCCGCCCCAGGCCGTCGCGCGAGGGCGCGGGGCCGTCGAAAACGAGAGGAGCAGGTCCGCGCTTTCGCGGTCGGGGTAGGCGCGGACGTTGACCGCCGGGTCGATCTCGAACTGGACGACCACCTGGTCCCCGTCGATGGCCACGCGGTAGGACAGGACGGGCATCCGCGAGTCGGCGCGCTGAAGCGACGGCGCCAGCCGGGCGCGGTAGAGCACCAGCTCCAGCGTGCCGCCCTCTTGGTCCACGCTGTAGGCGCGGACCCGGCCCGACGTGTGGAGCCGCGCCACCAGCGTCCCGCCGTCTAGGCTTTGGTCGAACGAGACGCGTTCGAGGTGGACCGTGTCTCCGGCGCGCGCGGGCGCGGCGGCAACGAGAACGGCGAGCACGAGCAGGACGAGACGGGGCATTCGAGTCGCAGAGGCAACGCGCCGGATCCTCTAGAAAAGACCGTGCCAGGGAGACCGGCAGGCCGGATCGTGGTCCGGGAGGCGTCTCGCCTCAGGTGGGGGGACGTGGGGGACGCGGCCGGGCCACCTCGCGCCGGAGATGGAGTACCGCCGGAGCCAAGGTACGTAACTCGCACCGCCCCAACGGCAACCTGTCCACCAGGAGCGCAGAGACCCGCCCGCAGACGTCCGCCAGGAGGCCGCCCCAGCCCCGGCGCCCGGCGCCGCCCGCTGGCGGAGTCCGTCCGCCAGTCGCAGACCGGCCCGGGCGGGTCCGCCGGCCGGCTCTAGCCACCCGCCCCCGCCCCTACTCCGCGCCCACCAGCTCTCGGAGGCGGGCCTCCACGATGTCGTCGTGGTGGCCCTCGCGGTACGAGAGCGCGCGGCGGGCCGTGTCGATCTGCTGCTCGGCGACGGCGATCTCCTCGGCGCGGATCTCGTGCTTGAGCACCAGCAGGTCCGAGAGCAGGCCGCGGAGTTGGTCCCGGAGGGCGCGGCGCGGGGCGCCGGGGCCCATGGCCTGGATGCGAGTGGCCAGGGCCATGACCTCCTCCTCCATGCCCCGCTCCCGCCGCATCCGGTCGTAGAGCTCGCCGTTCTGCGAGGCCACGCCGCGCATGTAGGCCTCCTGCACGATGGGCATCACGCGGTCGTCGGGCATCTCGCGCACCACGTCGGGGGCCGGCTCGCTCAGCAGCACGCCCTGGCCCGCCATCGACGACTCCGAGAGCAGCACCAGCCGCTGGCCCTCGAGCACGTAGGGCCGGCCGTCGATCTCGATCACGGGCGTGACCGGGCCGCTAAACTCTAGGACCGAGGTCCCCTGCCCTTTCAGGTCGAGGTCGCTCGGCAGGGCGTCGGGCACGTGCCGGCCGTCGAGGAAGACGGCCCCGTCGCGGATCTGGAACGTGTGGACGGTGTCGGTCTGGGCGGACGGGGCGCAGGCGCAGGCGAGGAGCGCTGCGGCGGCGATCAAGCGGCGGGTCATCGCTGGACGGGCGGGGCGAGCACACGGGCACGGGCCGGCGCTCCGGCGCCGACGGCCTGGACGCCCGGCGTCGCGCCCAGCGCGGACGAGGCCGGAGCCCCGAAGACCTCAGCGGGCGAGTCCCACGACAGGGCCTCGTCGTCGAGGGCCTGGAGGCGGAGCGAGAGCGCGCGGACGTCGTCGGACGCCTCCCAGGCCGGCGGCGGCGCGCCGTTGGCCGGCGAGCCGGAGCGGGCCGCTAGCGGCGGCTGGGGCGACGACGGACCGCGGGCCGGCGGGGCCGGCCCCGTGCCGGCGACGGGGCGGCTCACCGAAGCGAGCGCTGGGGCGGCGCCAGCAGCGAACGCGGGCGCCGACGGCGCCGTCTGCTCTGGCACATCGGACGGCTCGTTTTCCGGGGCCAACGGACTCGGGGCGGGCTCCGGCGCCTCCGCGATCGGCGCGGACTCCGCGGCTGCGGGCTCGGCCAGGTCGGCGGCCACCGGCTCGGGCGTCGGCCGCAGCGTCACGGCCACGACGGCCGCCAGCAGCAACGCCGAGGCGCCGGCCCACACCCCGGTGCGCCGGCGCGGCGTCGCAGCGCGGGCGGGGTCGCGGTCGGCCGCCGGAGGGCGGACGGAGGCCGGGGGCTCGGCCGGCACGGCGGCCGGCTCCGAAGATGCGGCGGCGGCGGCTACGAGCACTGCGTCGAGCGCGGCGCCCGACGGGTGGAGGCGCGGCAGTCGGTCCAGCGCTGCGAGCGACTGGGCCAGCACGGCCGCCTCGACCGGCGACTCGGCGGGGATCGGGTCCAGGGCCGGCTCCGCGGCCCGCGCCAGCACCGCGTCCACGAGGTCGGCGGGCGGGCGGGGCTGGGGGCACGTGGCGAGCGCCCGCTCGACGGCCTCGCGCACCGGCCGGACCGCCTCCGCTTCGGCGGCGGCCTGGGAGCCTAAGGCCGGCGCCGGCCCGTCGGCGTAGACCCAGCGGATCCCGTCCAGGGCCGCCGTGGCCTGGGCCGCGCGCGCCTCGACGGCGGCGACCGCCGCGTCGCTGGGCCGCTGGCGGGGCAGGCGGTCGAGGGCGTCCAGCGACTGGGCCAGCACGGCCGCCTCGACCGGCGACTCGGCGGGGACCGGCTCCGGGGCGGGCTCGGCGGCCCGCGCCAGCACGGCGGCGACGGCGTCGGGCGGCGGCGCCAGCGGCGGCGCGGCGTCGAGGACCCCGCGCAGGCCCCGGAGCGCCCGGGCCTCTGCGAGCCCCGCGTCACCGGGCGCCCGGGGGGCGGGCTCCAGGTCGTAGGCCTGGCGGAGCGGGGAGAGGACGTCGGACATCGGAGGGAGGGAGTGCGTAGCGAACGGAGCGGCTGGCGTTCTCGTGTGTGAAGAGACGGGCGGAGACGGGAAGTCGGCGCCCTAGGCCACCGACTCGTCGCGGGGCGCGGGCGCGCCGGGGAGGTCACCCGAGACGCCGGCGAACCACTCGGGGTCGAGGATCTTGCGCAGGTTGATGAGCGCGTAGCGCATCCGGCCCAGGGCCGTGTTGATGGAGACGTCGGTCAGCTCCGCGATCTCGCGGAACGTCAGCTCCGACTGGTGACGCATGAGCACCACCTCGCGCTGCTCCGGCGGGAGCTGCTCGATGGCCGCCTCCACCTCCTGCCACAGGTCGGCGCGGTTGAGGAGCGACGACGCGTCGGGGGCGTCGTCCGGCAGACGCTCCCAGAACGAGGCCCCCTCGTCCTCATTGCTGAACTTGTCGACGTCGGAGAACTTCTTTTGCGCGCGCAGCCAGTCGAGCGCGGCGTTGCGGGCGATGCGCATGGTCCAGGCCAGCCATCGGCCCTGGCTCTCGTAGGCCCCGCGGCGGCGGTGCATGGCCTGGATGGCGCGGAAGAGCGTCTCCTGGAACAGGTCGTTGGCCACCTCGCGGTCCTTGACCATCCCGACGAGGTAGCCGTAGATCCGGTCCTTGTGGCGGGCCAGGAGCTGGGAGAACGCACGCTGGTCGCCGTCGTCGAGGTAGGCGGTGACGAGCTCGGCGTCGGTGGGAGGCGGCATGGCGGTCAGGCGGAAGGGCGGCCGGCGCGTGCCGGCGGAGGGGGGGCGGTCTCACGCGCGTCGGCCGTCGCGGCTCCCCGGGCGGGGGCCGGGCGCGGCACGAGGAGCCCGTACTTGCCGGCGTAGAACGCGGGCGCCGGGGTCGTGGCCCGCAGCCGGCGCCACGCCTGGCGGACGGGCCGGCCGGGCTCGACGTCGTCCAGCACCACCACGGCGCCGGGCGCGAAGGCGTCGGCCAGGGTGCCGAGGTAGCCGAGGGCGGCCTGGGGTTCGTGGTGGCCGTCGACGAACACCAGGTCGAACGGGCCGCGGGTGGCCACGCCGGGGAGCGTCTCGGCAAACGGCCCCACCACGACCTCGGCCCGCTGGCGGTGGCCGAGCGCGGCCAGGTGCTCGCCGGCCAGGGACGCCAGCGCCGGCGCACCCTCCAGCGTCACCAGCCGGCCTGGCGCTCCGGCGCCGGGGGCTTCCGCGTCGTTGAGGGCGAGGGCCGCGGCCAGGTGCGCCGAGCCGATGCCCAGGTTGGTGCCCAGCTCCAGCACGCGTGTCGCCCCCAGACCGCGCACCAGCCCGAACAGGAACCGGCCCCACGCCGGCCCGGTCGCCGCGCGCCGGTAGACCTCGGCCACGGCGCGGACCGGCGGGCGGCCGCCGCCCCGGGTGCCGGCCCCGTAGTCCACCACCTCCACGGTGCCGGCCGACTGGCGGAGCTGACGGCGGAGCGCGTCGATGGCCGCCTCGGCGCGGCGCTCCGAGGGCGACAGCCGGAGCGCGCACGCACGCCGGAGGGCCCAGCCCGCCTCGCCGGGCAGGGCGGGCTGGGCCAGGCGGAACGCCGCGAGGGTCGCGCGGAGCGGGAGGACGGTCAGAGCGTGGGACACGGCGCGGGGGCGGACGCCGAAAGCTACGGAGCGCTCCGCATGGGGGAACGGACACCGACGGGCTGGGGGGAAACCTGGTCCCGACGCCGCCCCGAAACAGGCCTCGACCGGCCGGGTACGCCGGACCCCTTCCCCTGGCCCCCCTCTCCGCGCGGTACGGGCGGCGGGCGCTCAAAAAGGCGCCTCCCCTCTCGCTCCACGCCGCGCTGCCCATCTGCGGCACTGGCCACTTTACGAAGGCCCGGCTCCGCCTCGGCGGGGTCGGGCCTTCTTTAGATCCAGGTGCCTCCAGGTCCGGGTGCGACCGCCGCGCGCTGGCGCCGCACGCCGGCGAGGCGAGCGGTCCCGGGGGCCACTCTGTGCGATCAGCACACCAGGTCCAGCGCCTCCGCCAGCCGGCGGACCGGGGTCACCTTGAGGCCCTTGGGCGCGCGCAGCCCCTTCATGTTGGCCTTGGGCACCAGGGCGCTCTCGAAGCCGAGCTGCTGGATCTCCGCCAGCCGGGCGTCGATCCGGCTCACGGCCCGGATCTCGCCGCCCAGCCCCACCTCGCCCACCACCGCCGTCCCGGAGTCGAGCGGGACGTCGCGCAGCGACGACGCGCACGCCAGCGCCACCGACAGGTCCACGGCCGGCTCGTCCAGGCGCACGCCGCCGGCCACGTTCAAGAACACGTCGTTCTGGCTGAAGCGCAGGCCCTCGCGCTTTTCCAGGACCGCCAGCAGCACTTGCAGGCGGCGGCCGTCAAAGCCCGTCGCTGTCCGCTGGGGCGTGCCGTAGCTGGAGGTCGTGACCAGCGCCTGCACCTCGACCATCAGCGGGCGCGTGCCCTCTAAGGCGCACACCACGCACGAGCCTGACGTGCCGAACTGGCGCTCGGACAAGAACAGCGCGCTCGGGTTGCCGACCTCCTCCAGCCCGCCCTCGCGCATCTCGAACACGCCCAACTCGTTGGCTGCGCCGAACCGGTTTTTGACCGCCCGCAGGATGCGGTAGGCGTGGTGCCGGTCGCCCTCGAAGTGGAGCACGGTGTCCACCATGTGCTCCAGCACGCGCGGCCCGGCGATCGACCCTTGTTTGGTGACGTGGCCGATCAGGAACGTGGTCGTGGGCAGCGTCTTGGTCATGTCCAAGAGCGCCGCCGTCGACTCGCGCACCTGGGCGACCGAGCCCGGCGCCGACGTCAGGTCGGGCCGGTAGACGGTCTGGATCGAGTCCACCACCATCAGGTCCGGCTGCAAGTCGTAGGCCGCCGCCAGGATCGCCTCGACATTCGTTTCGGGGAAGAGGAACAGCGCGCCCGGGTCGACGCCCATGCGCTGGGCGCGGAGCTTGACCTGCTGGGCGCTCTCCTCGCCGGTGACGTAGAGGAGCGTGTTGCCGTCGAGCCCGCGCCCCAGCTCCGTCATCAGCGTCGACTTGCCGATGCCGGGGTCGCCGGCCACCAGCGTCAGGCTGCCCACCATCGCGCCGCCGCCCAGCACGCGGTCGAATTCGGCCAGCCCCGTCGGGATGCGGTGGCGCTCCGAGACCGTCACGTCGCCCAGCCGCTGGGGGCGGACCGAGCCCGAGTAGGCGCCGGCCATGCGCGGGGCGCTGCCGCCTCCGCCGTCGCCGCTGGCGGACGCCGGGCGCGCGGCGCCGGAGCGCATCACGGGCGCCTTGACCGCCGTCGGCACGGCCTCCTCGACCAAGGTGTTCCACTCTCGGCAGCCGCTGCACTGGCCGGCCCAGCGGGGCGCGGTGTGGCCGCAGTCTTGGCAGACGAACTGGGTTTTGGCTTTGGCCATCAGAGGGCGGGGAGGAACCGCCAGCGCGGCGCGCTGGCGGAAGGGCGTAAGGAGAACCGGACGGCCCGCGACCACGCGCGGCCCCGACGGTAGCTTGCCCAAGGTCGCACCGGCCGCTGCCACTCGTCCGTCACATGGAGACCACGCCCGACATCGATCCGAGCCTCGGCGCCCGCGTCCGCGCCGGGTTCGCGCCGCTGTGGCGGGTCCCGGCCGGGCTGCTGGAGGGGTTCGGGGCGTACTGCCTCCTGCTGGCGGGCGCCTTCAACCTGCCGCGCGACCTCAGCCCCCGGCTCTACGCCCGCAACCTGGCCGAGCAGATGGTCCAGGTCGGCATCGACTCGATCCCCATCGTGTCGCTGGCGACGGCGTTCAGCGGCGGCGTGGTGGTGGTCCAGGCGATCTACCAGCTCGAGAACCCGCTCCTGCCCGTCACCATCGTGGGCACCTTCGCCGAGCAGTCGATCCTGCTGGAGCTGGGCACGCTCGTGACGGCGTTCGTGCTGTGCGGCCGCGTCGGCGCCCGGATCGCGGCCGAGCTGGGCACGATGCGCGTCAAAGAGCAGATCGACGCGCTGGAGGCGATGGGCCTCAACTCCCGGAGCTACCTCGTGGTGCCGCGCGTGGTCGCGGGCGTGCTCATGTTCCCCATGCTCTACGTCGTCGCGGCGTCGGTGGGGATGGCCGTCGGCGGGGTCGTGGCCGAGCTGTCGGGGGCCCTGACGGTCCAGACGTTCTGGGAGGGCGCGCGGCTCTTTTTCCGCCCCTACGACGTGTTTTTCGGGCTGGTCAAGTCGCTGGTGTTCGGCTTCGTCATCACGTCGATCGCCTGCTACACCGGCTACCGGGCCGAGGGCGGGGCCGAGGGCGTCGGCCAGGCCACCACGCGCGCGGCCGTGCTGGGCTGCGTCTGGGTGTTGTTCGCCGACTACCTCTGCGCCGCCATCCTGCTATGAGGTCCGGGGCTCACGGTTCTAGGTTCGGCCTCCGGTGGGCTTCCGCCAGCCTCGGACGCCCGCGCCACTGGCGGCGCGCGCGCGGGGCCACTTCCCACACTGGCCTTGCGGTCGCCTCCTTGCGAACCCTGAGCCGTCAGGCCGGCGCAGCCAACCCTGAACCCGGAACCGTCCAGTGATCCAGATCCGCGGCCTGTCCAAGTCGTTCGACGGCGTGCCGGTGCTCCGGGGCGTCGACCTGGACGTGCCCGAGGGCGAGGTGACGTGCATCATCGGCCGCTCGGGCTCGGGCAAGAGCGTGCTCCTGCGCCACGTGATCGGGCTCGTGCGGCCCGACGCCGGCCGCGTGGTCATCGACGGCGCCCCGCTCGACGAGCTGACCTACTCCGAGCTCCGCCGGGTCCGCCGCCGGTTCGGCGTTCTGTTCCAGGGCGGCGCCCTGTTCGACTCGATGAGCGCGCGCGAGAACGTCGAGTTCCCGCTCCGCACCTTCACCGACCTCACGCGCGACCAGGTCCGCCAGCGGGCCGACGAGTGCCTGGCGCTGGTGGAGCTCCCCGACGCCGGCGCCAAGAAGCCGGCCGAGCTCTCGGGCGGCCAGCAAAAGCGCGTGGCGCTGGCGCGGGCCATCGCCGTCGAGCCCAAGTACATCTTGTACGACGAGCCGACCTCGGGCCTGGACCCCGAGACGTCCAACACCATCGACGAGCTGATCGAGCGGCTGGGCGCGACCATGGGCACTACGTCGGTCGTGGTCACCCACGACATGCACTCCGTCCTCTCCATCGCCGACCGCATCGCGTTCGTCCACGACGGCACGATCCCGTGGACGGGCACCGTTGCCGACCTCCACCAGGCCACCGACCCCACGCTGCTCGCGTTCGTCCGCGCCAACGAGTACAAGATCGGCACGCCGTCTCAAACGGCCTGACGCGTGGCTCCCCGCGAGCGCCGTCACGCACCACGACCCAACCCCATGACCAACGAGATCAAGGTCGCCTTGTCCGTCCTGCTGGCGGCCGTCGTCCTCTTTGCCGGCGTCCGGTTCCTGTCGGGCCAGCCGCTGTTCGGCGGCGGCTACGACGTGGTGGCGGTGTTCGACGACGCGCAGGGCCTGACCTCGGGCGCCATCGTGCGGCTCAACGGCGTCCGCGTGGGCGAGGTGCGCGAGGTGGACCTCAGCCCCGACGCGCGCCGGGTGCTCGTGACGATGGCCATCAACGGCGACGTCGAGATCCCGCGCGGGTCCACGGTCCAGACGTCGGGGATCTCGGCGCTGGGCGAGGTCAACGTCGAGATCTCGCCGCCCCAGGGCGCCACGGCCGGGCGGCCGCTGGCCGGCGGCGACACGCTCGTCGCGGTCAGCACGCCGGACCTGTTCGACCTGATCTCGGGCGAGTCCAACTCGCTCACCGCGCGGGCCGACACGGCGCTCATCGGCGCCGTCAACACGTTCACGACGCTGGACCGGATCCTGACCAACTCCGGCGGCGACATCGAGGGCGTGCTGGCGCAGCTCCGGTTCCTGAGCCAGGCCGCGACGACGCTGGTGACCCAGGAGCGGGGCCGGATCGACCGGACGCTGGCGTCGCTGGAGGCCGCCGCCGCCAACGCGTCGTCGGTGTCGGACCGCGTCGGCCGCGACGTGCTCGACCTGTCGACGGTCGTCGGCAACGACGTCGTGGCCACGTCGGGCGTGGTGCGCGGGCTCGCCGAGGCCAACGCGGACTCGGTCACGGCGGCCGTCAACAACCTGTCGTCGGCGCTGCGCCGGGCCGACGAGCAGCTGGCGGCGCTGACGGTCCTGACCGCCGACCTGGGCACGATCACGACCGACCTTGACTCGACGCTCAACTCGCCCGCCGGCACGCTGGGCCTGCTGCTCAACGACCCGTCGCTGTACTACAACGCCAACGCGGCCGCGGCGACGCTCCAGCAGATCCTCCAGGACCTCCAGGCCGACCCGAGCCGCTACCTCAAGGAGCTCGACGGCGTGGTGCGGGTGTTTTGACGCTTGCCGCTGGCGGCGCCCGTCCGCCAGCGGGGCGGTGGGACATGCGGCGCCAAAACGCAGGCGCCCCGCGGGGCGTCTCTACGGGGCTGCGGTTTTGGGGACCTTTGGCAGCTTAGTCAGCCTCCACCTTTTACGGACACGATGCCTTCCTACGACGACGCGCTCGCCCTTTTCTACGAGTGGACCGAGACCGAGAGCCTCCGGCGCCACGGGATCGCCGTCGAGGCGTCGATGGCCGAGCTCGCCCGTCAGCGCGGCGGCGACGTCGAGGCGTGGCGGATGGCCGGCCTGCTCCACGACCTCGACTACGAGCGGCACCCGACGCCGGACGAGCACCCGGCCGTCGGCGTGGCGGAGCTGGCGCGGCGGGGCTACCCCGAGGAGATCCGGCAGGCCATCCTGGGCCACGCGCCGTACACCGGCGTCGCGCGCGAGACCGAGATGGCGCGCGCGCTGTTCGCCGCCGACGAGCTGTCGGGCTTCGTGACCGCCGTCGCGCGGGTCCGCCCCGACGGGCTGGCGGGCCTGACGCCGCGGTCGGTCAAGAAAAAGCTCAAGGATAAGCGGTTCGCCGCCGCCGTCAGCCGCGACGACATCCGCCAGGGGGCCGACGAGCTGGGCGTGGAGCTGGACGCGCTGGTCCAGACGGTGATCGACGGGATGGCGCGTGAAGCCTCGCGCCTCGATCTGACGTAGGAGCCCCGGCCCTCCCCCCTCCCTATGCCCGACGACCGCCCCCCCGGCCCCCGACGCTACGTCCCCGTCCCGGGCGTCATCGACCTCGACGCGCTCGACGACCTCGACGGAGAGGCGACCTCTGACGCGGGCGCCCCCGGCCCGGAGGCCCCGGAGCCCGTGTCGCCGGCTCCCCCAAACCCCGACCCGCTCCCGCCCTCCGACCGCCAGCCGGGCGAGGCGGCGCCGAACGGCCCGCTCCCAGACGAGCCCCCCGAGGCGCTGGCGGAAGCCGCCGGCGAGACGGCGGGCGAGGAGCGCGCGGCCGGGATTGAGGCCGTGGTCGTGGACGAGACGAGCGGCGACGCGCCGGGGCCGGCGCCCAAGACGGCGCTGGTGCCGGCGCCCGTCGTGGAGTCGGCGCGAGAAGCGGCGCGGGGGCGCGGGCGGGACCTGGCGCAGCTGGTGCTCCGTTACGGCCGCCGGCACGTGCCCCAGGCGCCCCGCCGCCCCGCCGAGCCCGACACCGGCCCGCCGCGGATGGTCGGCCGCGTGGGCCAGCTGATCCCCTACCTCCGCGTGATCCCGTGGCTGCTGGCGGCCGTGTTCGCGTGGAGCTTCATCTGGGACTTTGACGGCCGGTCGGTCGAGCTGCTCGGCCGGACGCTGGCCCTGGACGGGATGCTCAAGCTGCTGTCGGTGAGCGGGCTCATCGGGTTCGGGACCAACTGGCTGGCCATCACGATGCTGTTCCAGCCGCGCGAAAAGCGGGCCATCATCCCCCAGGGGCTCATCCCGGCCCAGCGCGAGCGCGTGATCTACCGGCTCTCGGAGGCCATCTCCCGCGAGCTCATCAACGCCGACATCATCAAGCAGAGGATCCAGGAGTCGGGCGTGATCGGGCGCTACCGCGACCTGGCCGTCGGCGTGATCCGGGGCGTGGTCGAGGACCCGGGCTTCCGGGCCGAGCTCAAGGACCTCGCCGCCGACTACGCCCAAGACGTGCTGGGCTCCGAGGCCGTCCGCCGCGAGGTGGCCCAGCTCGCGGTCCAGAAGGTCGAGGAGCAGGCGGGCCAGGGGCTGGGCGGCGTCGCGCTCCGGCTCTACCGCACGTTCGCCGAGGACGACTTCCAGCGCCGCGTCGACCGGGCCCTGGACGAGCTGCCCAGCGCCGTGGCGCCGCTCCTGGACCGGATCGACACGGCGCTCGACGCGGTCCCGGCCAAGGTCGAGGCCCGGGCCGACGAGATCGAGGAGGCGGCCACCAAGGCGGTCCTGTCGTTCGTGGAGAGCTTCGACATCCGGAGCATGATCCAGGAAAAGGCCCGGGGCTTCGACGAGGCCCAGCTCGAGAACCTCCTCAAGTCCACTTCCAACGAGCAGCTCAACTACATCAAGTACCTGGGCGCGATCCTGGGCGTGTTCGGCGGGTTCGTGATCTGGCAGCCCGTCGGGGCGCTGGTCGTGTTCGTGTCGGTCGGGCTGGCGCTGTGGGCGGCCGACGAGGCGCTGGTCCGGGCCCGCCGCTAGCCCGTGCCCCGCTGGCGGAACGCGCCCGCCAGCGGCGGGGGCGCTACCGGAGCGCGCCGCCCAGCCCCAACGCCATCATGACGACGAAGATCAGGACGTAGAACGGGACCGCGATGACGAGCGAGGCCACGAAGTAGTGGCCCAGCACCGCGAACGCGCGCTTGAGGAAGCTGTCGCTCAGGAGCATCGTCTGGGGCAGCGGGTCTCGGCCGCCGCCCAGCGTCGTCGTCAGGTCGAGGTCGCGTTCGAGCGCCTCGACGCGCTGGCGGAGGCGGGCAAGCTCTTGGGCGGTCGCGTCGTCCATCGTCGTGCGGGAGGTGGAGGCAGGAGGTTACCGCGCGCGGGCCGGGAGCGGCACGAACTGGCCGTCCTGTTTGACCACGCGTCCGTCCTTCATCACGAAGGCCACGTCGAGCATGGCCGACGCGTCCGCCAGCGGGTCGGCCGTGACGGCCACCAGGTCGGCGGTGTAGCCGGGGCGGAGCGCGCCCAGCGTCTCGCCGCGCCCCAGCAGGTCGGCGGCGTTGACGGTCGCGAACCGGAGCGCGTCCATGAACGGCACGCCCACCTCCTCCATGTAGACGAACTCGCTGGCGTTGCGCCCGTGGCGGAACACGCCGGCGTCGGTGCCGAACGCGATCGGCACGCCGGCCTGCCATGCGCGGCGGAAGGTGTCCTGGATGCGCGGGCCGATCTCGAGCGACTTGCTCGTCACGACGGGCGTGTAGTAGCCCGTGATGCGCGCCGAGTCGGCGACGGACTTGCCGGCCGTGATCGTGGGCACGAGGTAGACGCCGGCCTCGCGCATCATCGCCATCGTGGCGTCGGACATGTAGGTCCCGTGCTCGATGGACGAGACGCCCGCCCGGACGGCGCGCTGCATCCCGTCGTCGCCGTGCGCGTGCGCCGCCACCCTGAGGCCGCGCTCGTTGGCCGTCTCGATGATGGCGCGCATCTCGGCTTCGGAAAAGTGGGCGCCCGAGCCGTCGCCCTGGAGCGAGAGCACGCCGCCGGTCGCCGTAAACTTGATCAGGTCCGACCCGCGCCGGATCGCGATGCGGACGCCGCGCACGGCGGCCTCCGGGCTGTCCACCACGCCCTGCGTCTCGTCCGGCACGCCGACGATGTCCTCGCGGTACGAGTTGGTGGGGTCGGCGTGGCCGCCCGAGATCGACAGGCTCTTGCCGGCCACGAACATGCGCGGCCCCTCGACGTCGCCGCGGTTGATGGCGTCGCGCAGCGCGTAGTCCGCCCCCTCGTCCCCGCCCACGTCGCGGACGGTCGTGAAGCCGGCCATCAGCGTCGAGCGCGCGAACGGGACGGCCTGGAGCACGCGGTCGGCCGCGGTCAGGCGGAAGTCGTCGATGTAGCCGTCCTTGCGGCTCTCGCCGGTCAGGTGCGTGTGGCTGTCGATGAGCCCCGGCATGCACGTCGCGCCCTGGAGGTCGACGACGGCGTCGCCGGCCGCGGGCTGGGCGAACCCCGCCTCGACGGCCTCCACGCGCCCGTCGCGCACCACCACGGTCCGCTGGCGCATCGGCTCGGCGGAGGCGGCCGGGTCGAGCAGCGTCCCGCAGTGGACGAGCGTCCGGCCCGGCGTCTGGGCCGCCGCGCTGGCGGCGAGCACCGCCAGCGCGGCGAGGGCGGGGAGCAGCGGAGCACGGCGCATGGCGGTCGGGAGGTGGCGTGTGCCTGAGGATACTCCGCGCGGCGGGGGCTGGGAGCCTATCGCACCACATCGCCGCGCCGAGGGTGGGGCCGAGCGTCCGACCGGGAAGGAGTCCGCGGCGGAGCATTGACGGAGGAGCGCAGGGTACGCCGTGCCCCGCTCGAAGCAAGAACGCTACCTCTCGGTCGGCCTGCAGCGGTGAGTTCTGCGGCTTAGCGCCGAAGATCGCGTATGAGATTGTAGGCAGTACGTGCCCAGTAACGAGCGTGTGCTCGGAGGGGGGCCTTCCGGCGACCGTTTACAACGCTCTGTACGTCTACGATGCGGCGTTCCAGCCCCAAGAAATCGCAGAGAGATGGCACGTCGAACCCCTCATTGATGTCAATCACCAGCAGGTCCCCCGTCCTGTTCTCGAAATATTTGAGAACACTCTCGTGGTACGAGTTCCAACTGGCCTCAAGTATAGCTCGATTGAATCTAGACGTTCCATATAACTCTCGATGATAAGCATTTACCCGAGGTCCGTAGTTCCACAGGACCCTCCCCTGCGTCAACATCCACTCCATAGAGCCTAGCCACCCGTTCACATCTCTAGTCGTCAGTATGAATCGGGCCCCTACGCACCTCTCGTCCAATTCGCGGAAGACGAGCGGGACCGGAGAGTCTGTAAAGGCATCGAACTCGTCGAGTACGGACCAATCTCTCCCCGAAGGCTTGCCCGCTTGGTCCCGGTCAAAGAGAGGGCCAACAAAATCGGAGACCTCGAAACCCAACTCCCTTAGTACTGCCGCCAGTTTAGTTGTCCCTGTCCGAGACAGTCCTAAACCGAACACTTTGCCAGAGCTCATTATGAACGGGGGGAGGTTAACGAAGACAAGGATGAATCTAGCTCAGAACCATCAGTTCAGGAGTGCCCAGAATACGCCGAAGCGCAGCACGTGGGGCGCCAGCGGCTCGCCCTGGGTCACGATGGCGCCGTCGTACCACCGGCCGCCCAGGACGTGGTCGTAGCGGACGAACAGGGACGCGCGCGCGCTGAACGTGGCCGTCGCCTCCAGGCCCAGGGTGCCGCGCGTGGGCAGCCCAGCGCCCAGCGGCGTGCCCTCTTGGGGCAGCACCAACACGCCCGTGACCGGCTCCACGAGTCGGCTGCGGAAGGCGCTCCACCCGCGCCCGACGGCGGCCAGGTCCAGGTCCAGAACCCCGTCGCCCACGCCCTCGGCGCGGACCCCGACCCGGGCGCCGGCCCACGCGCGCGGCAGCGCCGCGTCGACGCGCTGGCGGAGGCCGTCGGCGGCGTCGGCGACGGCGCGCGTGGTGGCGTCGAGGCGGAGGTAGAGGCCGCGGCGGGCCGTCTCGCGCCAGCTCGCCGTGGCGGCCGCGCCACCCTGCACCAGCGACGGAAGGATCAGGACCGCCGCCGTGGTGTCGGACGTGGCGGCGACCTCGCGGCCGTTGCGCTCGGCGCTGGCGAACAGCCGCACGCCCAGCCGCCAGTCGCCGGCGCCCAGGTCGAGCCCAGCGTCGGCGACGGCCGTCTGGGTCGTGGGCGTCTCGGGCGCCCGGGTGATGCGCGCCAGCCCGACCTCCTCCAACCGAGACGGCGCCCGGCCGCCCAGCCGGACGCCCGCCGTCACCGGGCCCAGCCCGGCGCGGACCGAGGCCGACGGCCACACCGCGCCGCCCACCGCGTGGATGCCCGCGCCCAGCACCACCCCGGCCGGTCCCAGGCGCAGCGAGTCCGTCGCCGTCGCGTGCGCGCCCAGGCGAGAGCCGGCCTCCGCGAACCCGCCGACGCCCGCGTCGGGCGCCAGGTCGTACACGCCGTCCACGCGGAGCGCCAGCCGGTGGCCGCCGGCGACGACCGGCTGCTCGGCAAAGGCCGCCAGCCGCGTGCCATGTGCCCGCACCGTGTCCGCGACGCCGGACGAGTAGACCAGCCGCTGGACGGCCACCGACACGCCGGCCTCGGCCGGCACGGCCGCCAGCGGGAGCCGGGCGCGCGCCCAGCCCTCGGTGCGCAGCGTGCGGCGCGTGGCGCCCGGCTCGCGCGGCGTGGCCGTCGCGAAGTCGAAGACCCCGTCCAGCGACGGCGTGTCGCTCACCAGCCCGGCCCGGGCGCCCTCGGTCTGGTCCGTGTGGATCACGCCCAGCTCGGCCGCCAGCCCGGGGCGAGTGAGCAGCAGCCGACCAAGGGCGTCGATGTGGCGGAGCTGGCCGCCGGCCTGGGGCGCGTCGGCCGCCCGGCTGGCGGCGTGGAAGGTGGCCGTCAGCCGGCTGGCGTCGCTGCCTCCGCCCAGGAACGCCGGCGCGCGGCGCGTCTGGGCGTGCGTGCCCGAGGCGTGGCGGACGCCGTTCTGGAGCCCGGTATAGCGGATCTCGGTGACGGGCACGCTCACGCGGAAGTCGCGGACGCGGGCGGCCAGCGAGGTCGCACGGCCCCGCATCCCGTCCCCGCGCGCCATCGGCCCAATCGCCGCTAGCGGCAGGAGGTCCAGGCGCGGGACGCCGGTGAACGGGTCATCGAACGGCCGGCCGTCCAGCGTCAGCCCAGGTGCGCCGGGCGCGAGGCCGTCGAGGGAGAGGCCGCCGCTGCGGCCGGGCGCGCTCAGCGCGTAGACGAAGGCCGCCGGCGCGCGTCCCGCCCTGTTCACCTGGCCCGCCAGCAGCTCGGCCACGCTCAGGCTGGCGGTCGTCGCCGGCACGGGCGTGACCGGCGCGCCGGGCGCCGGGCCGAACGGGGCCACGGCCGAGAGTTGAGCCGCGACGGGCGGCGGCGGGGCCAGCGAGTCGACGGGCGTGGCGAGTACGTCCGTCGACTCCCGCGCGTCCGTCGAGTCGGGCACCTGGGCGCGGGCCGCCGAGGCCAGGCCCACGGCCACGAGCAGCGCCAGCGCCGCGCGCACGGACTAGCTGTCGACCGGGAACAGCCCGAACAGGCGGCTCTCGATCCGGCTCAGGATTTCGTAGCGGTCCTCGGGCTCGTTGACGAAGTCCAGCGTGTCGGTCTCGACCACCATCTTGGGGTGCGGGTAGCGCTCGATCCAGTCCTCGTAGAGCACGTTGAGCGCCTCCAGGTAGTCCAGCCGGATCGACGCCTCGAACTCGCGCCCGCGCGCCTGGATGTGGCGGACCAGCGTCGGCACGTCGGCGCGGAGGTAGACCAGCAGGTCCGGCGGCTTGAGGTACGACGTCATGATCGAGAACAGCTCGCAGTAGTTCACGTAGTCGCGGCCGTCCATCAGCTCCATGTCGTGGAGGTTGCGGGCGAAGATCTCGACGTCCTCGTAGATCGAGCGGTCCTGGACCACCGAGCCCGCGCGTGCCTCGATGCCCTGCTGGTGCTTAAAGCGGCTCGACAGGAAGAACACCTGCAAGTTGAAGCTCCAGCGCCGCATGTCGCCGTAGAAGTCGGCGAGGTACGGGTTGTCGTCGACCGACTCGAAAAACGGGTCCCACCCGAACGTGTCGGCCAGGATCTGGGTCAGCGTGCTCTTGCCGGCGCCGATGTTGCCGGCCACGGCGACGTAGAGCTTGCGGCGGGGCGCGACGTCGGGGTCGGCGAGGGTGAGGTCGGTTTGCATCGGCGCGGAGGGGGCGGCCCAAGGTAGCGCCCGGGCCGGGACCCGTCCCCCGCTGGCGCCGGCCGTCGGCGGGCCGTCGGCGCGGACCGCCAGCGCGACGGGCGCCCCGTCAGTACTGGCGGAGGTAGCTCAGATTCTCGCCGTCGAACGGCGGCGTCTCCACGTCGAAGTCGGCGAAAAAGGCGGAGGGGTCGCAGGTGTTGCCCTCGACCAGCATCTCGAACTGGGCCGGCGAGATGGGCAGCAGCCCGGCCTTGCCCAGCGTGTTCACGCCCAGCCGCGCGACCGGAATCGGCACCGAGACCGTGGGTTTGGGGCGGACGCCGCCGCCCCGGGCGATCCGGCGGAGCACCTCGCGGTAGGGGACCTCCTCGTGCCCGGCCACGCAATACGCCCGGCCGTTGGAGGCGTCGCGCGTGACGGCCTGGGCGATGGCGTCGGCGCAGGCCTGGACGTGGACCGGCTGGAGCCGGTACTGGCCGTCGCCGAAGACGGGCAGGATGGGGAACGGATCGACCAGCGTCTCCCACAGACGCTTGGCGAACTCGGGGTTGTCCGGCCCCGGATCTCCAAACAGCGTCGACGGCCGGAACACGACGGCGTGCTCGAAGCCCGCGGCGCGGACGATCTCCTCGGCCCGCCACTTGGTGGTCTGGTAGCCGGTCGCGGCGTCGGCCCGGGCGCCGTTGGCGCTCATCTGGACGAACCGGGCCACGCCGGCCGCCTGGGCCGCCTCGACCACGTTCCGGGTCCCGTCGACGTGGACGCGCTCGAAGGTGACGCTGGGCGGGCTCTCGTCGATGATCCCGACCAGGTGCACGACGGCCCCGACGCCGCGGAAGGCGTGGCCGAACGTGCCCGGATCGGTGACGTCGCCGTGGTGGACCTCGACGCCGGACCGCACCGCCAGCGCCTCGCCGCCGCCGCGCACCAACGCACGGACCGCGTGGCCGCGCGCCAGCAGCGCGTCCAGAACGTAGCCGCCGACGTAGCCGGTGGCGCCGGTGAGCAAGACGGTAGGCGAGTCGGCCATCGTGGGGTCGGGTGGGGACGGCAAGGACGACGACTGGGCGGCGGGGTTCGCCGGCCCGCGCGGCGTCGGCCCGACCGGCTGGCGGCGCCGCTCCGCCAGCGCGCGGCGTCTCTTCGGGACTGCGATCTTAGGGGGCCCCGCCCCCCGACCCCATGCCCGGCTACGACCCCTCCAACCTGGCGGCGGCGCTCAAGCGCGAGGCGCGGCGCGTCGGCTTCGACGGCGTCGGGGTGGCGCGGGCCGAGCGGCTCGACGGCCACGCGCGCCGGCTGGAGGCCTGGCTTCAGGACGGACGCCACGGCGGCGGCGGCGGCGCGATGGCCTGGATGGAGCGCCACTTCGACGAGCGCGTCGACCCGCGCGTGCTGGTGCCGGGCGCCCGGAGCGTGGTCTCGGTGTTCGCCAGCTACTTCCAGCCCGGCCGGCGCCCCGGCGAGCCGCGCCCGGCCAGCCCCGCCCCGCTGGCGGAGGCCGACCGCCAGCGCGCCGGGCCGCCCTCGGACGAGCGAGCACGGCCCGGCGCCAAGATCAGCCGCTACGCCTGGGGCGACGACTACCACGACGTGCTCAAGGACAAGCTCGCCGAGCTGTTCGACTGGCTCGACCGCCAGACCGGCGGCGCCGGCGGCCGCGCCTTCGTGGACTCGGCGCCGGTCATGGACAAGGCCTGGGCGCAGCGCGCCGGGCTCGGCTGGCAGGGCAAGAACACCAACCTCCTCACCACCACGCACGGCTCGTTCGTGTTCTTGGGCGAGCTGATCACCGACGTGGACCTAGCGCCCGACGCGCCGTTCGCCGCCGACCACTGCGGGAGCTGCACGCGCTGCCTCGACGCCTGCCCCACCGGCGCCCTCGACGCGCCCTACCAGATCGACGCCGAGCGCTGCATCTCCTACTGGACCATCGAGCACCGCGGGCCGGACCTGCCCGAGCCGCTGGCGGCCGAGTTCGGCGCGTGGGCCTTCGGCTGCGACATCTGCCAGGACGTGTGCCCGTGGACCAAGTTTTCCCAACCCACGCGCGACGCCCGCTTCCTGCCGCGCCCCGGCGTCACCGACACGCCGGCCGCCGAGTGGGCCGAGATCAGCCTGGAGGCCTGGCGCGAGCGGTTCCGCCGCAGCCCCGTCAAGCGGACGAAGTACGAGGGCTTCCTGCGCAACGTGGAAAACGCCGCCCGCAACGCCGGCGCGTAGGCGGCCGGCTAGGGCATCGTCAGCGTGAACGTCGAGCCCCCGCCCTTGACGCTGGCCGCCTCCAGCGTGCCGCCCATCTGGGCCACCAGGCGGCTGGCGATGGCCAGCCCCAGCCCGGTGCCGCCGTGCTCGCGGTTGACGCGGACGTCCTCCTGCACGAACGCCTCGAACACGGAGTCCAGCACGTCGTCGGCGATGCCGACGCCGGTGTCGGCCACCTCCAGCCGCGCCGCGCCGCCGACGACCGCCAGCGCCACGGCCACGTGGCCGCGCGGGGTAAACCGCGCCGCGTTCGACACCAGCTGGTCGACCACCTGCTCCAGGCGCGCCGGGTCGGCCTGGACGACGGTGGGCCCGGCCGGCACGTCGACGCCCAGGCGCACGCCGCGCTGGCGGAGGTCGTCGGCGTAGCGTTGGGCGACGGCGCGGACGCTCGCGCCGAGGTCGACGGGGACGCGGCTCAGGTCGAGGGCGCCGGTCTCCAGCCGCGACAGGTCCAGGAGGTCCGTCACCAGGCGGAGCGCGCGCTCCGACGCGTCGCGGATGGTGCCCGAGAACTCGGCCACCTCGGGCGGCACGCCGTCCAGGCCGGCCGTCTCCTCGACCAGCAGGTCGGCAAAGCCGCGGATGGCGCCCAGGGGCGTGCGGAGCTCGTGGCTCATCAAGCGGAGGAAGGCCATCCGCGACTGGGCGGAGCGCTCGGCGATGCGGCGGGCGCGGTCGAGCTGGGCCTCGGCCTCCTTCTGGGCCGTCACGTCGGCGAGGAGCCCGCCCGCGACGGGCCGCCCGGCCGCGTCGGTGCTGGGCGTGGCGCGCTCCGAGAGCCAGACCACCTCGCCGCCGTCGAGCCCGAGCCGCACCTCGACGTGGGACGGGTGGCCGGCCCGGAGGCGGGCCTCGTGAGCCCGGAACGCGCCGCGGTCCTCGGGAACCACGAGCGCCGTCCAGTCGGCGTCGCCGGCCAGCAGCGCGTCCGGGTCGAGCCCGGTGAGCGCCTCGGCCTGGGGCGTGATGAAGGCGTAGGCCCGCCGCCCGTCGGCGTCGTAGCCGAACGTGAAGAGCGCGTCGTCGAGGTCGGCGACGGTGCGCTGGAACCGGGCCTCGGCCTCGGACCAGGCCCACAAGGTGCTGAACAGCGCCGACAGCCGCAGGGCCGCCGTGGCGTCGGGCTCGGTCCACGGCTCCGCGCGGGCGAGCACGAACGCGCCGGGCACCGAGCCCTCGACCGGCACCACCAACACCGGACGCCCGCCCATCGCGTCCGCCAGCGGCCCGCCGGCCACCGCCGTCGGCTGGCGGGCCGTGAGCGCCGGCGTCTCGCGGGCGTCGGCCTCGACCCACCGGCTGGGGGCGCCGGGCGGCCAGGCGGCGCACTGCACGAACGCGTCCGAGGCGGCCTCGCCGACCAGCGCGGCGGCCCGCTGGGCCCCCAGCGCCTCGCCCACGCGGGCCACGCCGGCCTCCAGCAGCGCCAGCGCGTTGGGCCGCGACAGGGCCACGTTGCGCAGCGCCGCCTCGGCCTGCTCGGTGCGGACGGCGAGGGGGGCGAGTTCCATCTGTGGGGTATCGGCCGGAGCGAGTGCGGACTTAGGGCCGGCGAGTCGGTGAGCCAGGGCGGCGGCGGGCCCCGACCGTCCGGCCCCCGCACGTTACCACCTCGCCCCGCTGGCGCCCCACGCCGGCGACCGCGCCGGCCCTGGGGCCGCGCGCCACGGGCCGGGCTCGTGTGGCCGCGTGACTCCGACGCGCCGGCGACCGGCTGTCGTACCATCCGGCCGCCCCCTCTCCCGCTCGATGGACGACGCCCCGCTCCCCGACCCCCAGGCCGCCACCACCGTCACCGACGGGGACGTGCGCGCCGGCGCCACGCCGGGCGGGCCGGACCGCAAGAGCCCCTGGCGCTGGGTCCCGACGCTCTACTTCGCCGAGGGCCTGCCCTACATGGCCGTCATGGTGCTGGCGGTGATCCTGTACAAGCGGTTCGGGATGTCGAACACCGACATCGCCCTCTACACCAGCTGGTTCTACCTCCCCTGGGTGATCAAGCCGTTCTGGAGCCCCGTCGTGGACGTGCTCAAGACCAAGCGCTGGTGGACCGTGGCGATGCAGGTGCTGATCGGCGGCGGGCTGGCGGGCGTGGCGTTCACCCTGCCCACGCCGGCCTGGGTCCAGGGGTCGGTGGCCTTTTTCTGGCTCCTGGCCTTCTCGTCGGCCACGCACGACATCGCCGCGGACGGGTTCTACATGCTGGCCCTGGACGAGCACGACCAGGCGTGGTACGTGGGCATCCGGAGCACGTTCTACCGGGCCGCCGTGATCGCCGTCTCGGGCCTGGTGCCGATGCTGGCGGGCACGCTCGAGAGCTCGACCGGCCTGGGCGCCGTCGACGTCGAGGTCTCGGCCGTCCCCACCGCCAGCGGGACGACGATGGCGGCCGTCGAGGCGCTGTCGCTGGCGGACACCGACCGCACCTCGGCCGCCGGCGCCGAGCGCGGCGACCTCCGGCTGACCGCCGCCGTCGCCGCGCTCGACATCCCGCTCGCCCTGCGCCCGACCGCCGAGGTGGACACCCTGATCGCCACCGCCCGCCGGGCCAACCAGGCCGCTGGCTTCTACCCGGTCGAGGACGACGGCGGCGCCGACGCCGGCGGCCCGTCGTGGTGGGCGCGGACGGTCTCCGGCCCGCTGGGCCGCGCCTTGACCGAGCTGTTCGGCGAGCGCGCCGCGGCCGAGAGCGACGTGGCCGGCAACGTGGGCGTGGTCCCGTTCCGGCTGTCCGGCCCGCCGCCGCCGGGCGAGGCCGTCGCCGTCAACCTGGGGCTCGACAGCGGCGACCAGAGCCTGCACCTGGTCGAGGGCGGCCAGCGGTTCACCTTTACCGAGGCCAACTGGGACCGCCCGTTCCTGGCCGTCGTCCAGGCCGACGCCAAGCTGCGCCAGCCGACCGCCGCCACCTTCCGCGCGACCTCGGGCAACATCCCGCTGGCGTGGTCCATCACGTTCTTCGTGCTGGCCGGCGTGTTCCTGGCGCTCATGGCCTGGCACGCGTTCGCGCTGCCGCGCCCCGCCAGCGACGTGCCGGACGTGGCGGGCTCGGGCGGCGCCCGGGGCATCCTGCAGTACCTCGGCTTCCTGGTCGTGTTCACGCCGGTGCTCCTGGTGCTGCTGGTCCCGATGATGATCGCCGGGCTGCTGGCGCCGCGCACGACCGGGCCGTGGGGGCGCATGTTCCGCGCGCTGCCGTTCTCGGGGAGCCCGTTTGCCGAGACCATCGTGTCGTTCTTCGAGAAGCCCGAGATCGGGATCGCGGTCGCGTTCGTGCTGTTCTACCGCTTTGCCGAGGCCCAGCTGGTCAAGCTGGCGGCGCCGTTCCTGCTGGACTCCGTCGAGGCCGGCGGGCTGGCGCTCACGACCGGCGAGGTCGGGTTCGTGTACGGCACCATCGGGGCGCTGAGCCTGACCGTCGGCGGCGTCCTGGGCGGCATCGTGGCCGCGCGCGACGGGCTGGGCCGGTGGCTGTGGCCGATGGTGCTGGCCATCAACATCCCCAACGCGGTCTACCTGTTCCTGGCGACCGTCCGGCCCGAGAGCTTCGTGGTGATCAACGCGGCCATCGCCGTGGAGCAGTTCGGCTACGGCTTCGGCTTCGCGGCCTTCCTGCTGGTGCTGATCTGGATCTCGGAGGGCGAGCACAAGACGGCGCACTACGCCATCGGCACCGGCCTGATGGCGCTCGGCATGATGATCCCGGGCATGTTCTCGGGCTGGCTGGAGGACATCGTAGGCTACCGGACCTTCTTCGTCTGGGTGCTGCTGGCCACCCTCCCCAGCTTCCTGGTCACCGCGCGCATCCAGATCGACCCGACGTTCGGCAAGAAAAAGGAAGACGAGACCTGAGCCGGCCGGGCCGCCCCGCCTCGCTGACGGCCGCCGCCAGCGAGCGGCTACTGCCCCAGCGCGGACAGCGCGAGCCGGACCAGCGCCGCCCGCTCGGCCTCGTCGGCGACGGCCGCCAGCGGGAACCCGAACGAGACGGCGCGGCCCGCCGCCACGGCCGCGCCCCGGTCCGTGCCGGCGTAGCGCGCGACCACGCGCCCGGCGCCCGCCGGCGCCAGCGCGTCCGACTGGCGGACGGCGAGGGCGTCGGGTCCGAGCTCCGTCGTGAAGGTGACGGAGCCGGCGTCGGTGACGACCTCGCCTGGCGGCCCGTCGACGCGCAGGCCGACGTCCAGGCCGAGCGCGTCGCGCATCCATTCGGCAGAGGAACCGTCCAGCCCGGCGTCGCTGGCCCAGTGGGCGCCCGACACCACGAGCGCGCCGCCGCCGCCGAGGTAGGCCCCGAGCCGCTCGCGGAGCGCGTCGGGCAGCGCCTGGAAGGCCGGAGGGCGCGGGTCGGCGGGGTCGGGCCAGGCCGTGCGGCGCTCCAGGCCGAGCGCCAGGTCCACGACCGGGTACGCGGCCAGATCGACGGCGCCCGCCTCGACGGCCTCGTCCGAGGCCGAGACGAATGACCGGCCGGCGGCGAGCCACGCGCGGCCGTGGGCGGCGGCCCAGTCGCGCGTGTTGCCCAGGATCGGCGTCGCCTCCAGGTCCGAGGCGCTGGCGCCCCAGCCCGGCGCGGCGTCGTCGACGTACTCGGCGGCCGGGTCGAACTCGAGCTGGCGGCCGGCCGTGACCACGCCCAGCCCCTCGGGCACGCCCACAGGACCCACAAAGCCCGCGCTGCCCGGGGCGTCGACGGCGTCGGGCGCGGCGACCCGGTCGAACCCGTCCACCACCAGCACCGGCGCCCCGCCGTCCTCGGCCACCCCGACCGCCAGCGCGGCGCTGGGCCGGCTCTCGCCGCCGGCGTTGGCCGCCGTCACGCGGTAGCTGCGGACGGTCCCGGCGGGGGGCGCCGGCACCCGCACCGACGTCCCCTCGACCCGCGCCCCGTCGTCCCAGCCCCACCGCCCGTCACGGGTGTGGACGAGGTAGCCGGTCGGTAGGGCGTCCGGTTCGAGCGGGTCCAGCTGCGGCCGCCAGCTCAGCGCCACCTCGCCCCCGTCGACGACGGCCGCGAGGTGCGTCGGGCGCAGCGGCTGTACGACGAACGGCGCGCCCCGCTGCTCGGCCAGGAACCGGCCCATGCCCTTGTAGACCGCGCGCGCGGCGTCGAACCGGAACCGCGGGTCGAGCGCGTAGCGCATGTCGCGGAAGTTCTGGTGCGAGAGCAGCTCCAGCAGCAGCGACGGCACCCGGGGCCGCGCGGCTTCGGAGTACGGGCGGTCCCACATCGGCCGTCTCGGCCAGCCGGCGGCGTAGAGCTGGCGGAGGTCGCCGACGATCTGGGTCTGGACGCCGTCCGCCAGATCGCGGTTGGCCAGCCGGTCCGTCCCGTTGGGGAACGTCCGCGTCGAGTCCATGCCGGGCGCGTCGTAGATCGCGAGCGTGCCGACGAGCCCGTCGCGGGCGATGCCGGCGTCGGTGTGCCACGCCAGCGCCGCGTCGATGGGGACGCCCAGGCCGGGCGCATCCGAGCCGCCCGTCGGGCCGAAGGGCGCGCCGCGGAGCCAGTTGACCCACTCGCCGCGGCTGCGGTAGTCGTCGACGTAGTCCTCGGCCGGCTCGCCGGTGACGTTGTAGACCGAGGCCGGCACGCCGGCCCACTGCTGGTAGTAGCGCGAGGCCTCGGTCCAGCGCGGGCGCCCGCTGGTGCCGCCGTCGCGCGCGACGACACCCTCGCCCCCGCCCCACCGCACGGCGTCGGCCGAGACGCTCGGGCCGCTGGCGGGCGCCGCCAGCGTGACCGAGCCGGCCGTGCCCGCCTCGAACTCCCAGGCGCCGAGGTACACCCACGTGCCGCCGCCGATCTGCTGGTTGACCACCACCTCCGACGTTCCGCCGGCGTGACGGACGGTGTACCTCGCCGCGTCGCTCCGGTCTGGCCCCGCCGCGTAGCTCACGTGGACGGCGTAGGCCCCGGCCTCGGGGAGGTCGGGCGCCCAGGTCGCGGAGCCGGTGCTGGCCTCGCGCGTGGTGCCGAGCGCGAACGGGTTCTGGCCGTCGCCGTAGGCCTCGCGGAGCGCGAAGCCCGCCGGCCCGTCGGCCCAGGCGCCCGACTCGCGGTAGCCCGGCGCGCCGTCGTCCGCGACCACCTCGCGCGTGCGGACGTCGCGCTCCCGGGCCAGCATCACCACGGCGCCGGCGCGCTCCAGCATCGGCGCCAGCTCCTCGGTCACGAACCCGACCGTCAGCAGGTCCTCGACGGAGGTGAACAAGCGCGGGCGCTGCCAGCCCCAGCCGTCGGCGGTCCAGAGCCAGCCGTGGCTGGGCCACAGCGCCAGGTGCCGGCCGGCGAGGCCGGCCGCGGGCTGGCGGCCGGCGGCGGCGGGGCGGACGAGCGGCGGGCCGGTGACGGGCGGCGCGAAGACGCGGGCCGGGTCGCGCTGGGCCGGCGCCCGCTCGGCGTTGGGCACGAGCGCCGCCAGCCGGTCGCCGCGCGTCTCGACGCGCACCGCCAGCCCGGCGTAGACCGGGGCCAGCGCCGTCGCCACCTCGCGCTCGAAGGCCGCCGCCGCGCCGGGGCGGACCGGCGCGTCGCCCAGGTCGCGCGAGAACCGCGCCACCACCACGCCGCCCTCGACCACGACGGTGTCCACCTCCACGCCGGCGCCGACCGCCAGCGCGCAGCCGGCGCTCCGGCACTGTCCCAGCAAGCCCGCCAGCGACGCCACCGCCCGCGCGCTCTGCGCCTGGGCTCCTAGTTCGGGGACCGGCGGCGCGACGGGCGGCGCGGTGGTGGCGCAGCCCGCCAGCAGCGCGGTGAGCAGGAGGGCGGCAGAGCGGGTCATGGGCAGAAGGGAAGGCGGTCCACAGGCTACCACCGACTTCCGCCCCGCTGGCGGCCACGCGTGCCGAGACGTTCCGCCAGTCGGCGCGCCGAGGCGAACGCGACACCAGAAGGCGACACGCGAGACGTCTATACAGGACTGCGCTTACGGGGAACCCCGAACCCCTACGCCCCCTCCAGTTCGGCTTCGAGCTGCTGCTTGCGCACCAGCGTCGCGTAGGCGCCGCCGGCCGCCACCAGCTCGTCGTGCGAGCCGCGCTCGGCCACGCGCCCGTCGTCGAGCACCACGATCTGGTCGGCGTCCTGGACCGCCGAGACGCGGTGGCTCACCACCACGACGGTCCGCTGGCCGAACTGGGCGCGGAGGTTCTCCAGGATCGTCGCCTCGGTGCGCGTGTCGACCGCGCTCAGCGCATCGTCGAACAGCAGGATCGGGGGGCGGCGGATCAGCGCGCGCGCGATGGCCGAGCGCTGCTTCTGGCCGCCCGACAGCGTGATGCCGCGCTCGCCCACTAGGGTGTCGAACCCGAGCGGGAAGTCCTCGACGTTGGCCAGCAGGTCGGCCTCCTGGGCGGCCTGGCGGATCTCGGCGCCGTCGGCCTCGGGCACGCCGAAGGCGATGTTGTTGCCGACCGTGTCCGAGAACAGGAAGACCTCCTGGGGCACGTAGCCGATGGCCCCGCGCAGCGTCTGGAGCGGGACCTCGCGCACGTCCGTCCCGTCGACGCGGACCGTGCCCGAGGTCGGGTCCATCAGCCGCGGCACCAGCTCCACCAGCGTCGACTTGCCCGAGCCCGTCCGCCCGACGACGCCCAGCGAAGTGCCGGCGGGCACCTCGAACGACACGTCGTCGAGCACCGGCGGGCCGTCGGGCGTGTAGCGGAACGTGACGTGGTCGAAGGCGAGGGCGCCCTCGATGGGCTGCGGCTGGCCCGTCTGCGGCCCGTCCGAGACGGCCGGCTCGGTGTCCAGGATCTCGTTGATCCGCGACATCGACGCCGACGCCTGCTGCACCATCGACACGACGTAGCCGAACGACGCGACGGGCCAGGTCAGGTTGGCGACGTAGATCAGGAACTCGGCGATGTTGCCCAGCGACAGCTGCCCCTCGATCACCAGCCGCCCGCCCACGCCCACCACCAGCACGGTGCTCGTGCCGATGAGCACCATCAGCACGGGCCGGAACGCGGCGTCCACGCGCGCCAGGGCGAGCGCCCGGTCCTGGTAGTCGGTGCTGGCGTCGTCGATGCGGCGGCCCCAGGCCTCTTCTTGGGCGTAGGCCTTGACCACGCGGATCCCCGAGAGCGCCTCCTGGACGCGGCTCGTCAGGCCGGAGTACGCCTTCTGCTGGCGGTCGGTGCGGACGTGGACCAGCCGGCTGACGAAGAACGCGGAGACGGCCAGGACGGGCATCGGCAGGATGGCCCAGAACGTCAGCGTCGGCGAGATGGCGAGCATGAACACCAGCGCCGCGCCGATGGCCGCCACCGACCGGGCGATGTACATCAGCGCCGGGCCGACGTAGCGCCGCACCTTCTCGACGTCGCTCGTGGCGCGCGTCATCACGTCGCCGGTCGCGAACCGGTGGTAGAAGGCGCCGGAGAGCCGCTGGAGGTGGGCGTAGAGCCGGTCGCGCAGGTCGTACTCGATGTAGCGGCTCGTGACCACCACCAGCCGCCGCATGAGGAACATGAACAGGCCCGAGAGGGCCGCCAGCCCCAGGATCATCAGCCCCAAGAGCACCAGCGACCGCCGGAACTGGCCGTAGAGCAGGTCGCCGGCCGCCGTGCCCGCCGCGTAGCCCTGGACGGCCACCATGCGCGGGATCGCGTCGATGGCCTCGCGCACCAGGCCGGGGATGAACAGCGCGAACAGCGCCGACGCGAGGGCGCAGAGCAGGCCCGGGCCCAGCGTCCAACGGTAGCGCCAGAGGTCGGCGTCGAGACGACGGAGCGGGGAGGCCATGCGCGAGACGGGGCGGGGGGACGGCGCGCCGGTACGCGGCGCCCTCGGCCGGGGTCCCCCGCCAGAGGCCGGCGCCGCCTGCGCGGAGGCGTGCAGGCCGCCGGAGTACCGCGTACGGGATTTGAACCCGTGTGACCACCGTGAAAGGGTGGCATCCTAGACCCCTAGATGAACGCGGCGGGGTGCCCGGAGGCGGCCCCCCGAGGGGGGCGGGGTGGCTGACGGGGGTTGAACCCGCGACCTTCCGGACCACAACCGGACGCTCTAACCAACTGAGCTACAGCCACCGTTTCCCGTGCACTGCACGGACGCCCAAGGTACTCGCCGGCGACCGGGCCGCCCCACGGCCGGCGGTTGAAAATCCGCGAAGCGCGGCCCGGCTCGCCGCGCTGGCGGCCGCGGCCGCCGGCGGCCGACCGGGGTGGCGGCGGCCTCGTCAGGGACGGTTCCCCAGCCCGACGCGCCGAGCGCGTTACCGGATTACGGCCACCTTGCCGAACCGTGTGGACCCGTCGGAGCCCGCCGCGGCGACCACGTAGACGCCCGACGGGACCGGCCGGCCGCGCTCGTCGCGGCCGTTCCAGCGGAAGGACCCGCCCCGGACCTCGGCCTGGTACACCAGCTCGCCCGAGACCGTCAGCACGCGGACCTGAGAGGTCGGCGACGAGAGCCCGTCCACGACCACGCCCTCGGCGTGGGCCGCCGGCCGGTAGGGCGACGGCGACGTCGTCAGCGCCCCGCCGGCGCCTGCCCGGGCGCGCGTGGCGTCGCCGGTGACGCTGAACAGGCCCTCCGAGGTCACGAAAAAGACGCGGCCCGAGCCGGGGTCGACGGCCACCGTGAACACGGCGTCGCTGGGCAGCGGGCTGTTCTCCGCCGTCACCGTGCGGACGACCGCGTTGCCGTCGGCGTTGACGAGGTAGGCGCCGCTGGTGGTGCCGACCCAGATCTGGCCCGCTGGGTCCACCTCCAGGTCCAGCACCTCCACGTCGCGGAGGAGGTAGTCGGTGCCGTCGGCCAGGAGCGGCCACTGGGGCGTGGCCAGGCCGGGGTCGCCAGAGAAGACCGAGCCGGGCGAGAACACGTAGGCCAGGCCTCGCCCCGTCCCGATCCAGACGCGGCCCTGGAGGTCCACCACCACGTCGCGGACGTTGGGGCCGGGCAGGCCGGTGCCCTGCGCCGAGCTTCCCGTAAACCGGAGCGCCCGGTCGTCGGCGCCGGACGCCGGGTCCGCGCCGGTGCTCCACACGCCCAGGCCGGACCGCTCCAGCGCCAGCCACTTCTGGCCGAAGCCGTCGATGGCGATGCGGAACGGCTCGGCCGCCGACGGGATGCCGGCCGGGTACGAGAAGCCGCGCCACGTCTGGCCGTCGAACCGGTGCAGCGGCCGGCCGGAGGAGTTGAGGACCCAGGCCGCCTCGCCCTCGAACGCCACGTCGCGCACGACCACGAAGCCGGGCACGCCCTGGGCCGCGAGCAGCGACGAGTTGGCCTCGACGTAGGTGACCGGCACGTCGTCGCGGAACACCGTCAGGCCGCCTCCGGCGGAGCCGGCGTAGAACGCGCCGTCGGGGCCGACCGTGGCGTCGAGGAACGAGTTCCGGGCGATGTCGAGGCCGGGGTCGGTGTTGCGGAACGACGTCCAGACGCCGTCCGCCAGCCGGCCGACGGCGGAGAACCCGCCGGACTCTAGGCGGTCGGTCACGAGCCACAGCGCGCCGTCGCTGCCGACGTCCACGTCCTCGATGTTGGTCGAGAGCGGGCCCGGCGGCGCGATGGTCTCGGGCGCTACCACGATCTCGCTGGCGTCGGGCGGCGGCAGCCGGAACAGGCCCGCCGCCGCGTCGGAGACCCACGCCGAGCCGTCCGGCCCCACCGCGAGGTCGGTCTGGGCGTTGGTGTCGGTCGTGCGGTAGAGCGTCGACTGCACGCCGGGCGCGCGGAACGCGAACACGAACGGCGGGGTGACGGCGTACAGCTCGGACGGCGTCGCGGCCAGCGTGGTGACGGGGTTGTCGGTGAACAGCTGGCGGCTCCAGTCGCCGGCCGGGCCGCGGCGGTAGAGGTCGCGCGCGCCCGCCGGCCCGCCGCCGACGTGGACGGCGCCCTGGAACAGGTCGATGCTGAACCCGGCCCCCTCGAACCCCGCGTCGCGCGTCCAGGCGCTGGGCGCCTGGAGGTTGCCTCCGCCCAGCGGCGCGTAGTGGACGCCGCCGGCGCTGACGGCCCACAGGCCGGGCCGGCCGTCGGGCAGGGGCGCCTCCACGACGTCGTCGACGGGCGCTCCGGCGGCTAGGTCGCCGATCCGCGCGTACGCGCCCCGGACGACGCCGGCGTCCAGGTCGAACACGACGATGCCGAAGTCGGTGGCGACGTAGAGCGTGCGCCCGGCCACCACCAGCCGGCGGACGCCGCGCGAGGCGTACTGGTCGGCGCGCGCGATCTCGAAAAACGCCTGGGACTCCCGCGTTTCCGGGTCGAGCCGCTCCACCACGCCGCTCTCGTACCCGATCCACAGCGCGCCGCCGGCGTCGTCGTAGGTGAGCGCGCCGATCCGGCCGCCCTCCAGGCCCTCGACCGAGGTCACGGTTTCGAGCTCGCCGCTGGGGACGCCGTAGAAAAAGACGCCACCGTCGGTGGCGGCCCAGATCCCGTCCGGCGCCGAGGCCAGCGCCGAGACCTCGTTGTACGCCGGGTAGGCCCGCCAGCCGGGCGCCTGGGCCCAGGCGTGCGATGCGAAGACGACGGCGAGCAGCGCGAGGAGAGTCCGCAGCATGGAGCGGGAGGAGAATCGCGGGGCGGTCGTCGGGGGCGCGTCTAGAGCTGGGCGGCGAGGTTGACCATCTCGATGGCGGCCGCGGCCGCCTCGGCGCCCTTGTTGCCCGCCTTGGTGCCGGCGCGCTCCCACGCCTGGTCCAGCGTGTCCACGGTGAGCACGCCGAACAGGACCGGCACGCCGGTCGAGAGCGCCGCCTGCTGGCACCCGCTCGCGACGCCCGACGAGACGTAGTCGAAGTGGGCCGTGGCCCCCTTGATAACGGCGCCGAGGCAGATCACGGCGCCGTAGCGGCCCGTCTGGGCCAGTTTCTGCGCCACCAGCGGGATCTCGAAGGCGCCGGGGCACCACGCGACGTCGACCAGCTCGGCGTCGGCGCCGTGGCGCGAGAGCGCACCCAGCGCGCCGTCGACCAGCCGCTGGGTGATGGCCTCGTTGAAACGCCCGGCGACGACGGCGTAGCGGGCGCCGTCGGGCGAGACGAGGGCTCCTTCGTAGGTGGTCGGCATCGGGAGGCGGGGGTGTGGCACGAAGGTACGGCCCTGGCACAGCGCGCCGGGTCCACTCGCAAAGGCCCTCCGCGCCCGCTGGCGGCGGGACGAGCGGGACAGCTGCCGCCCGCCGGCCGCTGGCGCCAGCGGCCGGCGGGAGCAGACTCGGGGCGCCGTCCCGGCCCCTACTCCCCCGGCGCCTCCCGGTCGGCCTCGGCGGGGCCGGGCTTGCCCTCGCGGGGGTTGCGGAAGAACCGCGTCGTGGGGTAGGCCAGGTCCACGTCGTCCATCTGGGCAAAGCGGTCCAGGACGGCCTCCCACACGTCCTGCTCGCTGCCGCGCACGCGCCGGGGCGAGACGAGGTAGCGGATGGTCAGCTTCACGCCCTCGCCCACGACCGAGGTGTAGACCGTGGGCGTGAGCTTGGAGTAGAAGATGAAGTACTCCCGGGCCGCCCGCCGCAGCGTCCGCTCGGCGTCTTCGGAGAGGTGATCGGCGCACTCGTGGGCGACGTCGATCAGCACGGCCTTGGCCCGTCGCCAGTCGCTCTCGAACGTGACCACGACCGCGATCTCGTTCCACACGTAGGCGAACGCGCCGGTGTGGTTCATCACCGAGCTCGAGAACACCCAGCCGTTGGGCACGTGGACGATGCGGCCGGTGGACTGGCCCGCGCCCGTGGACGTGCCCACCTCCAGGAGCGTGAACTGGAACACGCGCTGGTCGATCACGTCGCCGGTCACCTCGCGGATGGTCACGCGGTCGCCGGTGGTGAACGGCCGCCGGCTCAGGATGAACGCCCACCCGGCCAGGTCGGTGAGCGGGTCCTTGAGCGCGATCGCGACGCCGGCCGTGAGCAGGCCCAGGAACGTGCCGAGCGAGCCCGTCGCGCCGATCCAGATGCGGAACAGGGCCACCACGGCCACGGCCGTGACGACGTAGTTGGTGCCCTTGCGCCACTGGTAGAGCCGGCGCACGTCGTCGGGCCCCCGTCGCCGGACCAGCGACAGCGCCACGCGCCGGAACGCCCACAGGACCACGAACAGGACCAGCGTCAGCAGCAGGTCCGCGGTGACGACGGGGCCGAAGCCCAGCACGCCGTCGACGGCGCCCACGACGCGGCCCCACAGCCCGTCCGGCACGACGCCCGAGACCGCGCTGGGCAGGCGCTCCGCCGCGGCGGAGTCGGCGGGGGGCTGGGGGCGGATAAAATCGCGGAGCGCTTGCATGGGCGAAGCCGGGCCGCCAGCGGCTGGCGGCGGCCACGGGCTAGCCGTTAGGGCGCCTGGGCAGAGGCCGGAGGCGCCGCCGGCGCGTCGGCCTGGGCGACGAACTCGGCAAAGCAGCGCGGGCTGTACGAGGCGTAGGTCGGCGCCACGACGCGGCCGTTGAAGGCCAGCTTGGGCACCGTCAGGCGGCCCTCGGAGTTGGTGAATGCCTCGGAGACCGCCGCGGCCTCGGCCTGGATCTCCTCCAGGAGCGGGCGGATCTGCTCCGGGTTCTCCAGCATCGCCTGGAACGCGGCGCCGTCCATGCCCACCGAGTTCACCGTCTCGACCAGCTCGGGCATCGTCATGCCCCAGGTGGCGTCCTGGCGCTCGAACATGGCGTGCATCAGCTCGAAGAACGTGCCCTCGCGCTGGGCCAGCTTGAGCGCCACGATCTGGCCCAGCGACTCCTGGCGCAGCGGGAACGGGACGTAGTAGAAGCGGGCCGCGTCGCCGTTCTCGGCGATGAACGCGTCGAGCGTCTCCGAGAGGTCGCGGCAGTGGGGGCAGTTGGGGTCGAACACCTTGATCACCGAGGCGGCCGCCTCCGGGTTGCCACGCATCGGGCCGGTCTCGAACCGCTCGACGTCGGCGATCGGGCCGAACGTGTCGTCGTAGCTGCAGGCGCCGGTGACGTCCCGGATGTCGGGCACCCGGCCGTCGCTGCTGGCGGGCGTCGCGGCCAGGCCCGCGTCGGGCGCCGTCCGCGCCGCCAGCACGAACGTGCCGATCAGCAGGATGGCGAAGGCGCCCAGGATCTTGGCGTAGGGCCGGAGCGCGCCGGCGCCCCGTGGCTCGGGGGCCGCGCGGCGCGGCGACGGGGCGGGGCCGGCGGACTGCAAGCGGCGGTGCTCGATCATGTGCAACAAGAAAAGGGAGAGGACGAGGGCGGCCGAGGTCATGCAGAGCACGCAGAACGCGCCGATGACCGCCGCCTGGAGGTAGACGAGGTAGGCCGTGTACAGCGTGCCGACCCCCACGACGGCGGCGCTCGCCAGCCGCAGCCGGTCGTCCCGGCGCGACACGTAGGCCAGGCGCAGGCCCGCCACCACGACGTAGAAGATCAGGCCCAGCGCGATGTTGGGGATGCCGAGAAAGTTGGCGTACTCGCCCTCCGTCACGGTGGCGCAGCCGGCGCCCTCGCCCGTGGTGGCCGCGCCCGCCGAAAAGTCGACGCCGCCCAGGCCGGTGCAGCCGTTGGCGAACCCGTTCGCCTTTTGCAGCGCCAGGTGCGTCACCACGACGATGCCGAGCAGCGCCACGGCGACGATCAGGCGGCGGACGATGGAGGTCTGTGCAGGGAGAGCCATGGGGGCGGGGTGTAGGCCGAGCGCGGGCGGCAAAGGTACGGAGCGCGCGTCGTGCCACGACGGAGCCAAACGCCGCGCCGCGACCGGATGGTGCCCGCCCGGACCCTGCCGAGCTCTCCGAGACCGCGGCCCGCTGGCGCCGCCAGTCGGCGGGGAGTTGGGGCGGGCTCCCGCGGAGGCCGCTACGGCGCGGTCCCCTCGCGCACGACCTCGGCCGACGCCGGCCCGTAGTTCATCACCACGTCGAGCACGCTCAGGCCCGCCACGAAGCCGGGGAACGCCTGGCGGCGCTCGGCCTCGTGGTACGCCAGCGTGTGGACCTCGAGGCCGGGGAGGACCGCCGCGTCCCGCTCGGACGACTCGGGGAGGGTGACGAGCGTCTCGACCGACGCCGCGCGCGCCACCTCGGCCAACGTGCCCGGCGCCCCCGCCAACTCGGACGCGCGGACGACCTCGGCCGGCGACTCCAGCCACTCGGCCGCCCACCGGACCGACGCGACGGTAAGGTCCGCCAGCGAGCCCGGCGTGTCGAGCACGGCCGACCACCCCGGCGCGACGTGGTCGTAAAACGGCGCCATCCCATACGCCGACCGGACCGCGCCCCGGTGACGGCGCCGCCAGCCGTCGTCGACGGTCTCGACGCGGTCGAGCCGGTCGGCGACGCCGTGGCTCCGGGGCACCGTCAGCCACTGGGTGCCCTGGGACGTACGGATGCGCATCCGGCTGTGGCCGCTCTGGCGGCTGAGCGGGAACGTATCGGCCAGGACCACGCGGTCGGCCACGAGCAGCAGGGCAGCGTAGGCCAGGCGGGGCGCGAGCTCGGGCGGGCGGATGGCGGTCACGGAGCGGGAGAGCGGGAGAGCGGGAGAGCGGGAGAGCGGGAGAGCGGGAGAGCGGGAGAGCGGGAGAGCGGGAGAGCGGGAATCTGACGCTGGCGGCGGGCGCCCGCCAGTCGGTGGCGCGAATCGTCGGCGGGTTCTGGGCGGGGGGCGGCCTGCCGGCGCGCGCGCCGGAACGGGAGCGACCTTGGCGCCGTCCGCACGACCGCCCCGGCCTCTCCCCTACGCATGACCTCCCGCCGCGTTTTCCACCTCGTCCTCGGGCTGTTCGTCGCCACCATCGCGTTCGCCATCCTGGGCACGCTGTCGCTGTTTATCGGGCCGGTGCGCGAGTTTTTCCTGCCCTACTACGCCGGCCTGGTCGCCGCGCCGACGTGGACGTACATGGCGCTGCTGCCCATCCTGTCGTTGGCGCTCTACTGGGACCAGCTGGGCGTACGGCGGTCGCTCCTGTTCCTGCTGGCGGCGAGCGTGATCGGGGCGGCCGCCGAGCTGCTGGGGACCAACTACGGCGTCCCCTTCGGGGCCTACAGCTACACCGACCGGCTGGGCGCCAAGATCCTGGGCGACGTGCCCTACTTTATCCCCACGTCGTGGTACGCGCTGGCGGTGCTGAGCTACGACCTGGCGGGCCGGCTGGGCGGCAACCGCTGGGTGCGCGCCTTGGGCACGGCCTTGTTCATGGTCGTGTGGGACGTGTCGCTGGACCCGGCCATGAACCAGGGCGGCGGCACGTTCGTGTTCTGGAGCTACCCCGGCGGCGGCGCCTTTTTCGGGATGCCGTGGGTCAACTGGGTGGGCTGGGCGGTGACGTCGGCGGCGATCTCGCTGGCGTTCGACGCGCTGGGCGGGCTCCGGCCGGCGGGGACGGAGTTGACGGCGCGGTGGGCGCCGGCCGTCTACGCGCTCAACGTGTTCTTCCCGATCTCGATCTGCTTCCTCTACGGCCTGCCGCTGGCGGGCGTGATCGGGACGCTGACGCTGGCGGCGTCGCTGGCGGTCGTCCGCTGGCGGTCGCGGTCGGCGCCGAGATTGGCGGTGGCGTAGCCGTGGCCGTGGCGCCTCGACACGCTGCGCGGTTCGTCGCGCCCCAGGCGCCCGAGCCGGGCGCCTGGCGCCGCGTGGAGGATCGCTATCTCCGACGCGCGTTCCGCCACCACAGTCGCACGTTCTCGCTGGCGACGCGCCTGCTGCCGCGCGCCGAGCGGCTGCCCGTCGCCGTGCTCTACCTCTACTGCCGCACCGTCGACACGCTGGCCGACGAGCGCGTACACGAGATCGGGGTCGACGCCGCGCGCGCCGAGCTCGACACGCTTGGCCACGGCCTGGCGGAGACGTTGGGCGGGCGCCCGCCGGCCGGTCCGCACGCGCTCTTGTGGCGACGGCTGGCCGAGGTCCACGGCTGCTACGACTTGCCCGCCCACCCGCTCCGCCAGCTGCTCGACGGCGCGCGCTGGGACCTCGACGGCCGGCCGGTCGAGAGCACGGCCGACCTGCTGCACTATTCGGACTTGGTGGCCGGCTCGGTCGGCGCCGCCATGCTGCCGTTCCTGGTCCGCCACGCGGCCGACCGCGAGCGGCTGGACGCGCCGGCGCGCGCGCTGGGCGTGGCCATGCAGATCACCAACATCCTGCGCGACGTGGGCGAGGACTGGCGCGACCTCGGCCGCACCTACCTCCCCGCCGACGCCCTCCGCCAGCGCGGCGTGGACCTGGGCACTGCCGTCCCGGCCGGGCCGCCCGTGCCCGACGCCTACCGCGCGCTCGTCGAAGACCTGATGGCCCAGGCCGAGGCGCTCTACGACACCGCCGACGCCGGCATCCGCGACCTTCGGCCCACGGCTCAAGCCGGCGTCCGGGGCGCCGCGCGGATGTACCGCGAGTTCCTCAACGCGGTGCGCGCCAATGGCTACGACAACCTGTCGCGCCGCGCCGCCGTGCCGACGCGCCGCAAGCTGGTCGCGCTGGTGGGCGACGGCTACGCCCGCCGCCGCGCCCGGCTGGCGGACCGCGCCGGCGCGCTGTGAGCCGGCCCGATCACGCCCGGCCCGATCACGCCCGGCCCGACGGATTGGGCGCCCGGCTGGCGCGCCGCTTTGCCGAGCGGACCATCGACCGCGACCTGCGCGCCGGCCTGCGCCGCGCCGTCGGCGTGGGCGGCGTGGACGACCCGGCGCCGGGCCGCCCGCTCGTGCTCGTCGCCAACCACCACGTCTACCCCGACAGCTTCCTGCTGTGGCACCTGATCACGCGCGTCTGGGGCCGGCCGATGGCGGTCTGGATGGAGGCGTGGGACCGGGCGCCGCTGTTCGGCCCCATCGGCGCCCTGCCCTTCCCCGCCGACGACCCGCGCCGCCGCGTGCGGACGATCCGCGAGACGGCCCGCCGCATGACCGAGGCGCCCGCGACGGCGCTCTACCTCTACCCCGAGGGCGGGATGCGCGTGCCCGAGGACGGCCTGGGCGAGTTCAAGGCCGACCTCCCGCGCCTGGCGCGCCTGCTGCCCGAGACCGTGGCCTGGGTGCCCGTCGGCATCCGGACGTCGTGGTGGGGCGAGGCGCGGCCGACGGCCATCGTCGCCGTCGGGCCGGCCGCCGACGCGCCCGCCGACGCGCGGCGCCAGCTGGAGGCGGCGATGGCGCGCGCCCAGGCGGCCCGGCCCGGCGACCTCGACACGGGCGCCGCCCGCGAGCTGCTCGCGGGCACCGTCGGCGCCGACGAGCGGTGGGACCTGTCGCGCCTGGCGCCGCTGTTCGAGCGGTGGACGTTCGGGCCGTAGCGCACGGGGACGCTGCGCCGCAGGCTCGACGGCTCGCCAGCGGGCGCCGCCAGCGGCTCGCGTGTGGACGCGCAACGGGGCGTGAACCTTCGGTGGCGTGCGCGCCGTGGCACCGGCGCCCGCTAGGTTGACGTTCGGTCCTCGAACCGCCCCTCCGCCTATGCTCGTCCTCATCGCCACGCTCCTGACGAGCCTCGGCCCAGCGCTGGGGGCCGGGGCGTCCGACGTGTCGCCGACCATCCGCGACTCGCTGACCGTCTACTACGCCCGCCAGGACACGGCGGGCGTCGAGCGGCTCTACCGCACCCAGGCGCGGACCCGCACCGACCGGCTGCTCTGCCTCTACCGCCTCTACCCGATGACGCTCGACGCGCGGTGGATCGAGGACATCCCGTCGGACGCCGGCGTCACGTCGGCCCGCGACCTGTCCCTGATCGCGGCGCTGTGGGGCTACCGCGCCGCGAGCGGCCCGGCGTGGAAGCTGCCGACCTACGGCCGCCGCTCGGACCGCATCCTGGGCCAGGCGTTGGCGCTGGACCCAACCGAGCCGTACGCGCTGCTCGTCCGCGGCCAGGGGCTGTACTACAAGCCGCGCGTGTTCGGCGGCGACCTGGGGCGGGCGCGCCAGACGTTCGAGCAGCTCCGGGCGCGTCTCGGGAGCGGGCGCGTGCCCGGCCTCCACCCGTTCGAGGCCGAGGTCTGGATCTGGATGGCCGTCCGCCGCCAGGACGACGCGGCCGGCGCCCGGCTCCGGCAGCGCCTGCTGGCCCGCCGCCCGCCGCGCATCTTCCACCAGTTCCTGGTCGACCCTCCGTGACCGTCCTCCTCGCGGTCGTGCTGGCGCTCCACGCGGGCGTGGCGGTGGTGCTGGCGGCCAACCTCGCCGCGCTCGCCCGCCAGCGACGACGGACGCTCCCCACAGACCTCCCGACGGTCTCGGTGCTGGTGCCGGCCCGCAACGAGGAGCGCAACCTCGCGCTGCTCCTGCCGACGCTGCTCGGCCAGCGCGGCGTCGACCTCCAGGTGGTCGTGGTGGACGACGCCAGCGAAGACGGCACCTGGGACGTGCTCCAGGCTCATGCCAACGAGTGCCTGACGGCCGTGCGCGGGACCGGCCCCCCGCCCGGCTGGGTCGGCAAGCCGCACGCGCTCTACCAAGCGGCCGAGCGTGCCACGGGCGCCGTGTTCGTGTTCCTCGACGCCGACGCCCAGCTCCGCGACGACGGCGCGCTGGCGCGGTTGGCCGGGCGGTGGCAGGGCAACGGCGGCGCCGGCACGGCGCTCACCGGCCTGCCGCGCTACCTCGACCGCGGGCCGGGCGCGCTCATGACCAGCCTGGTGCCGTTCGCCGTGCTGGCGGCGTTGCCGGTCTGGCTGGTCCCGCGCGTCCGCGCCGCCTCACTGAGCGCGCTCAACGGCCAGGTCTGGGTCCTCGGCGCCGACGACTACCGCCGGCTGGCGCCGCACGAGGCGGTCCAGAACGAGGTCCTGGAGGACGTGATGATCGGGCGCTTCCTCAAGCGGTCCGGCGTCCGCCTGTTCTTCCAGGACCTGACGGGCGAGGTCGCCGTCCGGATGTACCGGTCGTTTGGCGAGGCCTGGCGCGGCTTCCAGAAGAACGCCTACCTGCTCGCGGGCGGCCGGCCGGTCCCGGCCGCCGCGTTCTTCGCGCTCTACAGCGTCACCTGGGTAGCGCCGAGCCTGCTGTGGCTGGGCGGCGGCGCGTTCTGGGTCCCGCTCGTGACGCTCACGCTCCTCAAGCTGGCCATCGACCGGGCGGCGCGGCTCCCGCTCTGGATCAGCGCGCTCGCCCCGCTGGCGCTCGCCCTGGGCGCGGCGTTGCAGCTCGACTCCGCCCGCGCCCACGCGACCGGC
This sequence comes from uncultured bacterium, assembly GCA_947493945.1. Lineage (GTDB taxonomy): Bacteria > Bacteroidota > Rhodothermia > Rhodothermales > Rubricoccaceae > Rubrivirga. The sequence goes on from CANLSR010000003.1 coordinate 261,062, forward strand.
GCGGTGGCCTGGAAGGGCCGGAGCGTCGGGTAAGCGCGAGAGGCGGAGGACGTGCGGGAAGTGGCTGCCCGCCGGGCGCTGGCGCCAGCGGCCGGCGAGGATGGAGAGGCAGAACAAATCCTCCCCAACCTCCCCGCTAGCGCGCAGTTCAGAATCGTGTACGCCCTCCTCGTCATCCTGAGCTTGTCGAAGGATCTCAGCGCCGACCCTCCGAGCCGTCGGCGCCGGTGCCGACGTCCTGAGCGTCCGAGTCGAGATCCTTCGCGTTCGCTCAGGATGACACCCATTTGAGCTCTGCGCTAGCGCTCGCGCGAGTCGACCGGGGCGTCGACGCCCGGGAGGACCACGGGCGGGCGCTCGGGCTGGGGCAGCGGCTCGATGCCGAACCGGAGCACGCGCTCCTCGGCGTCGCGGCGCTCCTGCTGGAGCAGCGCGCGCGGGAGCTCCTGGCCCTGGCGCGTCCGCATGTCGTCGGCGACGCGGGCGCGGAGCACGATGATGATCTCGTTCTGCTGCACCTGGCGCTGCTTGTAGCTGAAGAAGAAGTTGAGGACCGGGATGTCGCGCAGGATCGGGACCCCGCGCCGGACCGTCGTCTCGTCGGTCGAGGTCAGCCCGCCGACGGCCCGCATCTCGCCCGACAAGACCGGGAGCTGGGTCGTCACGTTGTCCTTGTTGATCGCCACGCCGTCGCCGGACGGGATCGCCGTCGACTTCTCGACCTTGACGTTGAGGTGGATAAACTCGACCGGGTCGCCCACGCGCTCGTCCACGATCAGCGTCGGCGTGACCTCGATGATGGTGCCGGTCGAGAAAAACTGGGTGATCGCGTTGCCCTGGAAGTCGCGGACCGTGACGGGGATGTCCTGGCCGCTCTGCAACCGGCCCTGCTGGCCGCTCTGGACGACGGTAAACGGCGTGGCCACGGTCTGGCCGTAGCCCTGCTCCTCGAAGTAGCGGAACACGTTCAAGACCTGGCTCAGCTCGATCCGGTCGTTGGTGGCCTCGATAAAGCCGTCCAAGGCGTCGAAGAACGAGCCGGCGTTGACGAAGAACTTGGTCTCGGCCCCCTGCCCCTCGCCGCCGTCCACGCCGCCGACGCCGCCCCCACCACTGGCGACGGCCTCGCCGAACAGGGCCGGCCAGTTGGCGCCGACCTCGCGCGCCCGGCGCGAGTTGAGCTGGAAGATGACCGCGTCGATCCGGATCTCGCGCGTGTCGGCCGTGGCCGGGAGCGGCGCCGCGGCCGGCCCGCCGGCGGACGCCGCCACCGGGGCCGTCGCGCCGATCACGCTGGCGGACCCGCCGTCGGTGGTGGTGGCCACCAGCGTGGGCTCCGTCACCACGAAGAAGCCCTCCGACTCCGCAAAGTCGAGCATGTGCCGGTCCAGCACCAGCTCGAAGGCGTCGATAAAGTGGACGCCCGAGAGCGCCACGCCGATGGGCTCGGTGCGGTCCAGCGGGTCCACGACGCGCTTGCCCGTCACGCGGAAGAACGTCGGGTTGACCAGCCGGAAAAACTGGTTCATCGGCGTCGAGGCCGGGAACGAGACCAGCTCGTCGGCCGGCACGTAGCCGCGGACGACGCCGTCGCTGGCCCGCTGGGCGTGGGCGTCGGGCGAGAGCGCCGTCGCGGCCGCGAGCACCGCCACCCCGATTAGGGTCGCGGAACGCAACAGGGCGGCGAGCGCGCCGGGGCGCCGGAGGGGGGTCGGGGAGGTCATGGGTCGGGGGTAGAAACGTCGGTTGGGAACGGGCGGGCAGGGGGCGCAACGGAGGCGGGCCGGATGGCCCCCGGCTCGTCGCGCGCCGCCCGTCACTCGTCCTGGGGCGTGCGCGGCGTGGGCTCGGCGGCCTGGTAGGTGCCCGCCTCGGCGGCCTCGGGCGTGCCCGGCGCCGGCGGCGCGCTCTGGAGCATCGGCCCGGCTGGGACGGGGCGCGTGCGGGGCGAGAGAAACTGGCGCCCGAGCGCCTGGCGGTAGCGCTCGCCGGTCTCCAGGTCCATCTCGACGCGCTCCCGGATCCCGCCGCGGTTGTAGTCGATGGTGACGCGCGCCCGCTGGGGGTCCACGTTGGCGACGCGGCCGAGGTGGACGCGCTCGCCGGCCCGGAGCTGGCGGAGCTCGCCGCCGCGGTCGAACACGGCCGTCCCGCCGATCACGCTCACCAGCGGGTCGGTCTCCGGCTCCACCAGGTCGTCGGTGTTGGGCGGCAGCTCCTCCAGGATAAACGGGAAGAACGGGTTGACGGCCGCGCGGCGCGCTGGGAACGCGGCCGCGGGCGGGACGACGGCGCTGTCGGGCGCCGAGACGTCGGCGTTGGTGCTGAAGTAGGCGTCGACGGCCATCGCGAACTCGGCCAGCACCACCTGGCGGCCCGGCCGGTCCTCGCCGCCGCCCACCGTCGTCACCTTCTTCTTGACCGACAGGTCGCGCACCCGGTACATCCCGCGGCCGTTCTCGGCGTGCCAGATGTAGGCGTACAGGCTCTCGAAGTAGGCTTCGCCCGTCACCTGGTAGGTGTAGTAGCTCGCCGTGGGGCCGGGCGTGACGCCGGTCAGCGCCAGGTCGAAGCGCTGGAAGCCACGCGACGAGAGCGCGTTGAGGTAGGCCACCACGTCGGCCGACGACAGCTCTTTGGGCAGCACCTTGTAGCGCGTGTTCCAGCGGGCGAGCGTGGCCGCGGCCTCCTCGCTGGCGGTCGCCTCCTGGGCGATCAGCGTCTCGACCTCGGCGTCGCGGTTCTCGATGGCCTCGATCTCGGCCTCGATCGCCTCCAGCTCGTCCGGCTGCTGCCTCTGGGTCACGAGGTACCCCCCGCCCACGGCCGCGGCCAGGAAGACGGAGAGCAGGAGCGTGTTGATGACGTCGTTGGACATGGCTCGGGGCGGGCGTAGAAGTCGGTTGCGGTTCGGGGTCCGCTCGGGTACGTGATGCGCGGTCTGTCTGCGGGCTCGACGGCCGCGCGAGAGGCTCACGCGTCCCGGGTCACGCGTCTCTCTGGTCGGACTACGGCTCCTCGCCGAGCCCGTCGAGCGGCGCCGGCGCCAGCGCGTGGGGCGCGGCGGCCTGCTCGCGCATCACGCGCGTGACCTGGGGCAGCTCGGGCGGCTGGGCAAAGCGCAGCCGGTAGGCGTAGACCGGGTACTCGCGGACGGCCTGGAACGTGACCTCCTCGATGGTGGCCTCCAGCCGCTGGGCCAGGCTCACCACCCGGTCGCGCGTGGTGGCGTAGCCGGTCAGGCTGACGTCGGAGCCCGACGGCTCCCACTCCTCGATCCAGACGCCGCCGGTCTGGCTCGCGGCGCGCGTGGCCCGGAGCATGGTCTGGGTCCAGCGGTCGGTGTCGATCAGGAGCGAGTCCATCGCCGCCAGCGCGGCCGCCATCGACTCCTGGCGCCCGCGCAGGCTGTCGATGCGGGCCTGGAGCTGGGGCACCGACATCTGGGCCTCGGGCGGGAACTCGGCCAGGCGCTGCTCGGCCTCAGCGATCTCGCCCTTTTGCGACACGTAGAGGTAGCTGAAGAAGATCACGCTCAGGAACAGCAGCATCGCCACCACCAGCGTGTGCCAGCTGAACGACAGGTCGAGCGCGCGCTTGCGCTTCATCAGCGACGCCGGGAGCAGGTTGGCGTCGTCGAACGGGTTGTGCTTGGTCTTGGCGCGGTGGCCGGCCACGGCGGCGCCGGCGGCCTCGACCAGGACGGGCGCCAGCGGGCCGTACGGGCCGACGAGCCCGAGCCGCGCCATCCCCTCGCGCAGCGTCTCGACGCGGGCCTCGGGGTAGAACGCGGCGAACCCCTGGACCAGCTCCTTTTCGCGCTCCTCGGCCACGATGATCACGTTGTGGACCGTGCCGACGCCCTGGACGTCCTGCTGGAGCAGGACCCGGCTGCAGATGGTGTCCGGCCCGTCGAAGGCCGTCACCGACTGCATCGGCTCGTAGTGGTGGATCTGGCCGCCGGTGAGCAGGAGCACGATCGTGTCCTCGGCGCCGACGCGCACCAGCGCCGTGTTCTCGTCCGGCTGCGGCGCCGACGTCAGGCGGACGAGCCCGACCAGCAGCGGCACCTCGGCCTCCAGCGTCTTGACGGCCAGCTTGCGGTGGGCCGCCTGCTCGCGCAGCATCTCCAGCGACTCCGCGACCGGCTCGCTGCCGGTCGGGACGACGGCCATAAAGCGGCGCAGCCCGTCGCGCGGCGTCATCGGCACGAAGGCGACGCGGGCCTTGTCGTAGGCCACGCCGACCTCGGGCACCAGCTCCAGGAGCCGCTCGCGCTTGACCGGCGCCTCCGAGACCTCGGCCGGCGCCTCGCCCGCCCCCGCCTTCTTGGCCTTTTTGGGCTTGGCCTTTTTGACCGCCGGCACCGTCAGCTCGGCGTAGGCCACGTCGGGCGCGTCGATGGCGAACGCCAGCGTGGGGCGCGCGAAGCCGGACTGGGCGCACTCCTCCAGGATGTCGCGCAGCTCGAACAGGATCGGCTGGGCCACGGCCGAGACCGGGGCGCTGGCGCCCATCGACTCGAAGCCGCCGTCGGCGGCCACGCCCAGGCCCGCGAACTCGGCCGAGAAGTCGATCTCGCCCCCGCCCCCGAACTGGACCGACGCGTCGTCGGCGGCGGCCATCTCCAGCGACGCCCCCTCCACGCCCACCTCGTCGGGGCTGAACGCCGAGCCGCCGCCCTCGGCCCGCTGGCGGACGAACTGGCGCAGCGGCTCGTAGCCGTCGGCCGTCGGCCGGACGAGCACGCCGAACACCTGGTCCGTCGTCACGTGCAGGCCCAGCACCAGGCCCTCCTTGCCCCGGCGCGGCGCCGGCGCCCTCTTGGGCTTGGCCGGCGCGGCCGGCTCTGGGTCGGGCGCCTCCACGGCGGCCTCGGCGAACGACACGCCGACGCCGTCGGCCAGCGGGGCGGCGCCGAACCCGAGCCCGCCCACGTCGCTCGGGTCCACCTCGGGGATGGCGAACGGGTCGCCGCCCAGGTGGACCCCCTCCTCGACCAGGTCCCCGGCCGCGAAGTCGAAGGCCGGCTTGGCCTCGGGCGCGGCTCCGAAGCCGTCGTCGAACGGGCCGAAGCCGCCGACGTCGGCCGCGTCGTCGGCCGAGGCGGAGCCCGCCGGGGGGCCCTGCGGCGGGAGGCCGTCGGGCGTGTCGGGGAAGATGAAGGAGTCGCTCATGGGAGCCGGGCCGAGGGGGAAAGGCAGGCGGGGGACGCCGAGAGGGCGCGGGGCTAGGCCGCCTGCACCAGCTGCTGGAAGCGGCGCTTGTTGTTGGCGTACTGGAGCCCGATCTCGGGCGAGATCTTGCGCTCGCGGACGAGGCGGAACAGGTCCTGCTCCAGGGTCACCATGCCCTGGCGCGTGCCCTCCCACATCATCTGGTAGATCTCGCCGGTGTTGTTGTTGTTGATGGCCGCCTTGACCGAGGCCGTCACCCAGAGCACCTCCTTGGCCAGCACGCGCCCGCCGCCGATCTTGGGCGGCAGCTTCTGGGACACGACGCAGTTGAGGACGTCGGCCAGGCGCGACCGCACGCGCTCTTGCTCGAAGGGCGGGTACTCGGCCACGATGCGGTCGATGGACTCCACCGCGCTGGCGGTGTGGAGCGTCGAGAACACCTTGTGGCCGGTGTCGGCGGCCTCGATGGCCGCGTCGATGGTCTCGGGGTCCCGCATCTCCCCGATCATGATGATGTCGGGGTCCTGGCGCAGCGCCTGGCTCACGCCCACCTTGAAGCTGGGCACGTCCGGCCCCACCTCGCGGTGGCGGATGATGCACCGCTGGGGGTTGTGGACGTACTCGAGCGGCTTGGCGATGATGACGATGTGGCCGTCGAAGTCGCGGTTGTTGGCGTCGATGATGGCGTCCAGCGTCGAGCTCTTGCCCGAGCCCGTCACGCCGGTCACGAGCGCCAGCCCGGCGCGGACGTTGGAGAACATCACGCCCCGCTGGATCACCGAGTGGAAGCCCAGCCCGTCCAGCGGCCGCACCTCCTCGTTGATCGCGCGCAGACACACGCCCAGGTGCTGGTTGTCGTAGTAGGTGGTGCACCGGAACCGCTTGCGCCCGCCCTCTGGGGTGTCGAGTTGGTAGGAGAAGTCGGCCGACTGGACCTCCCACAGGTCGTCGATCTGGCGCTCGGAGAGCAGGTTCAGGATCAGGAGGTCCACCTCGTCGTGGCTCGCGATGCCCAGCTCGAAGTGCGGCGTCTTGTCGCCGTCGACGCGGTACCACACGCGGCCCATCGTGGCCGGCCCGCCCATGTCGAGGTCGGAGGCGCCCATCGTGTGCATCCGGGCCACGTACTGCTCCACGAAGTCCCGCAGCGCCTCGCGCTGGTCCGCCTTGAGGCGCGCGACCTGCTCGGCGTAGAACTTGAGCCGGTCCTCGCCGACCAGCAGCTTGGGCGCCGAGCGCGCGATCTGGCGCACGAACGTCGGGATCCGGCGGAAACCGTCGGAGTCGATGTCGCCCATGCCGGGCGCGGGCTGGGCCGCCGCCGGGGCCGCCCGTGCGGGCGGGGGCCCCGCCGGCGGCGCGGCCGTCGGCGCTCCTATCGGCGCCGACCACGACGGCGGCGCGGGAGTGGCTGGGGGCGACGGGGCGCCGGTTGGGAAAGGCGAGGTGGGGGTCACGAACGTGCGGGGAGCGTAGGTGTCGGGGAGGCAAGGGCCGCGCCATGCGCCGACGGCCCCCGATCAGTCCGCGCGGTATCGTCTGGGCCGCCAAACGGGCGCGCTTTTGACCCATCGCCGGCACGATTGGTAACCCTCGCGTGCCCGTCTCCCCGTCCATAGCCGCCCGCCGCCCCGCGCGCTCGCCAGCCGCTGGCGGCGAGGGCGGGCGTGTGGCGAGCGCCCCGAGTCAAGCCGCACAAACACAAAGGGGCGGTCGGCTCTCGCCGACCGCCCCCACTCGGATGCCGTCAAGATGAGCTAGGCCTCCGGCGGGCAGTCCTTCGGGAGGTCGGGCGCGTCCGGATCGACGATCTCGACAAAGATCACCTGGTCGCTAAAGTCGGCGGGCTTGCCGGTGTCGCGCAGGTCGTGGAAGCCGTCGGCGCCGCGGGTGGTCTGGACCGTGTATCCGCAGGCCGGGTAGCCGACTCGCTTGGGCACCAGCTGCACGTTCTCAACGTCGGTCCAGCCATCACCCTGGCGGTCGTGGAAGCCATTGCTGTCGAACGTGCCTGACCAGTCGTATCCGTAGTGCTTGGTCGCCCACAGGCTCTTGTTCGGGTTGTGGTACTCGGAGTGGCCTTCCGAAAGGTTCCACTCGTGAATGTCCTCGAACGCGATCCGCCAGCGCTGGTTGTTGTTGCGATCCGTCTCGACCATCGCCCACGGCGCCTCTTGGGGATCGCCGTCACGCAGCGCTGAGCCGTCGAGCGCCCAGTGGGTCCAGTCCCAGTCGCTCTCACGGTAGTCGTAGGCCGCCAGAGCACTCGCGAGCGCTTCGCCTTTGAGGCCGCCCTTGTTGGTCTTAAACTTCTTGTCCCACACCAAGTTGGGGAAGCGATGCGGAGCCTGGCAACTGGGCGAAACGCCGATGGCGAAGTTCATCTGAGTGCCCGCCGCGAGCGTCGTCTCGTACCCCACGTTGATGGTCCCGTCGGGGCGCCGGGCGCCGGGGTTGTAGACCATCTCGGGAAGCGGCTGATTTTCCGGCGCGACGTCTGGGAGCGTTCGCTGGAGGAAGATGGCCGAGCAGTGGCCCGCCTCCGACTCCACGAACTGAATGCGCAGCTTCCCGCCGTCGCTGACCTTGAGCACGCCCACCGACTGGGACTCGTTGATCTCGTGCTCGCCCTCGACCTCGCGGCCGCCGGCGTCGTACGAGAACAGGCCCCTGGCGTACACCTCGACGCCGTTGCCACCGTCGCGGCTGGCCTCGACGAGGTAGGTGCCGCCGAGCATCTCGCCCGTCCGGCGGAAGCACGCTTTCTTACCGCCGGCGCAGTCGGACACCGAGGGGCCGAACTCGCGCAGCGCCAGGTCGATGTCGGTGCCGTGGCGGCGGACGTCGGCCGTGGCGGCGTTGTAGGCCGACCGGGCGATCTCGCGGGCGATCACGTCGGCCTCGTAGGCCCCCTGGTTGGCGGCCGACTTGACGTCGGCCTCTTGGGAGGTGTAGAGGAGTCTCGCGCCGGCCAAGCTGAAGGCCGTGACGAGGAAGAGGGTGGCTTTACCCATGGGTTTGGGGAGTGTGTGAGCGGCCGGGGCCGGGGGTAGCGAACGGGGACGTCGAGGCGGCTAGAAGGGACGGATCTCGACGGTGGTGGCCCAGTGCAGCCCCTTTTGAGGGACGAGCCGGGCGCGGTAGAGCGGGAAGAGCGTCGGGACGACCGTGAACTGGACGCGGACGTAGTCGGCGTCCTCGGGACTGGCGTCGCCGACGGGCTTCTGGTCGCTGTCTCGGGGCTGGATGTGGAAGTGGCGCAGGCCCGCGGGGCTCCGGTACTCGGCGGTCACGGTCCAACCGGGCTCCCCGTCGGCCCAGTAGGGCCCCGTGTTCGAGTCCGGGTCGCCCAGGTCGTACTCGCCCTGGCGCTTCGACCGGACGAGCCGGTACAGGTCGAGCGTCACGTCCTGGGCCGGCGTCTCGCCCTCCTGGATCACGGCGCGCGTCTCGGTGTCCGGCACCAGCTCGTAGAGCACCTCGACGCGCGTGACCCGGTTGTCTTTCGGCGCCCCCTCGTTGTAGTAGTACTCGAACCGGGTGGTGTACGGGATGCCGTCGAGCGTGTCGGTGGTGGTCTCGAACCGCTCGCGCGAGCGGCCAAACTGGGCGCCCAGCTTGACCACGTCGTCCTCGAGCCACTCGGCAAAGCCGAGCGACTGCGTCTTGGCGGAGTAGACCGATATCCGCTCCAGGCTCTCCTGCCGCGTCCGCGTCTGCTGGCTGATCAGCGACAGCGTGAGGGCCATCGCGACCATCGTGGCGATCAGGTTGTCGAAGAGGAGCTGCATAGGGTCGTGGGGCGAGGGCGCGCGGGGCTAGCTGGCGCTGCACTGGGGCCGGGTCGCCTCGTGGTCCCGGAGGGCCTGGGCCGCCGCGCTGGCGGCGACGCTGGCCGAGCCGGCCGCCTCGCGAGCGTCGTCGACCGGGCCCTGGGCGGCGTCGGCGGCGCCGTGCGCCGTATCGGCCGCCGCCTGGGCCGTGGCCAGCGTCTGCGCCGCGGTGTCCCGGTCCGTGTTGGCCTTGGTGGCGGCCGACTTGGCGGTCTGGGCCTCGGCCTCGGCGCCCGCCAGCGCCTCGGCGGCGGCCTCGGCGGCGGTGCGGGCGGCGGCGTAGGCGGCCCGCTCGTTGTCGGCCGCCGCCTCGGCGTTGGTCTTTTTGAGGTCGGCCGCCTCAGACTCGGCCTTCGCCTTGTTGTGGACGGTGATGGCCGACCTGGCCTCGTCGCGGGCCCCGTACCACTCGACTCCGAGAGCGTAGATCTCCTGCCGCTTCTCGGCCGAGACCCAGTACTTAAAGCGGCGGTTGGCCGGCTCGTCCCCGTTCGGCCCGTCTCCAGGGAGGGTGTACATGGCGAGGAGAGGCTGGAACTCCAGGTCGATCTCCTGGAAGTCCTTGATGGCGTCGGTGGCCCCCCTCAGCGCGTCGTCGTAGGCGACTTTTTTCCTCCGGGCCGTCTCGCGAGCCGGCTCGACGGCGGCCGTCGCCGCCTCAGACGTGGCCTGGGCCGCCTCGCGGGCCTCGTTGGCCCGGGTCGTGGCCGTGACGGCCGCGTCGCGCGCGTCGCTCGCCTGCTGGGCGGCCTCCTGCTTCGTGGCCGCGGCGGCCTGGGCGGTCTCGTAGGCCGTCCCTACGGTGGCCAGGCGTGCGTCGGCCTGGTCGGCGAGCTGGCGGGCGGCGTCGCGGTCGCGCTCGGCGCCGGCGACCGCCAGCGCGGCGCCGCGGTCGGCCTCCTGGGCCGCGGCCAGCGCGTCGCGCAGCTCGCCGGCCCGGGTGTTCCACGAGCCGACCTCGGCCTCGCACGTGAGGCCGGCGCCGTCCAGCGCGATCTCTCGGCGGAGGTACTCGGCGGCCACCTCGGGGTCGAAGCTGATCACCCGCCGCAGGGCCACCTGGATCGGCCGCGTGCCGCCCCCCGGCGTCTTGATCACGTTGGAGCGGGCGATCACCTCGACGCGCTTGTGGAAGGTGCGCTCCGAGCCCCCGACCGGCGTGTCGATCTCGTCGTCCGCCCCCGCCTTGACGTAGACCACGTCCACCTTGACCTCGACCGGCAGCGGGTCGCCCTCGGGCGTCTTCAAGTCCACCGCGCGCCAGACCCCGTCGGCGATGTCGTCGATGTCGTCGCAGGTCGAGGGCGGGGCCTCGATGTCGCACTGGCCCTCGCCGAACGAGCTGGGGAGGCTGAGGTGGTCGGTCTGGATGAGCAGGAGGTCGTCGAACGAGATCGTGTCCCGCTCGGCGGCCGTCATGCGCTTGCCCTTCAGCCCGAGCCGGGCGATGAGTTTCTGCGGCGTGGTGGCCTCGTCGAAGGCCCGCGAGTCGACGAACTCCATGGTGTGGAGCAGCGTGCCAGCGACGGCCAGCTCGAACTGGTCCGTGATCACCGCCTCGGTCGTCCGCCGCGACACCTCCGACTGGGAGAGCGTGAGGAAGCCGGCGATGATGATCGCTGAGATCGCGAGCAGGGTCTGGGGCATGGCGTGGGCGGAGAACGGGGACACCGACTCTTGCATAGATCGGCTCCTCAGGGGGCAATCTGAGATACCGGGCCCGCTTGGAACCCCGCCGCGCCACTCTGCCCGGCTAGAGCGCGCAACGTGCGGTTCGGCTCCAAGCCCCGCCCTCTCCGCGCGGTAACAATGCCCTGCGTCGTGGAGCTATCCGCCCCATCGCGGCCCCTAGTGCAGAGCTCGGGTTTCTGTCATCCTGACCGCGCAGCGACGGCGCAGCCGGCTTGTCGAAGGGTCTCAGCGCCGACCCTCCAAGCCGTCGGCGCCGGTGCCGACGGGCTGATCGTCCGAGTCGAGATCCTTCGCGTTGGCTGCGCCGTCGCTGCGCGGTCGCTCAGGATGACAAAGGGGGCATGCACCATCCCGAACGGTGCGCTAGTGCTCGCCGGCCGTGACCCGGAGCATCTCCTCGACCGACACCTCGCCGCGCAGCACCAGCACGCGCGCCGACGCCGCCAGCGTCAGCATCCCCTCCGACTCGCCGATCTGGCGGATCTGGTCCTCGTTGACGTCGCCGCCGGCCTGGACGATGGCGGCCTGGATGGCCGGGCTAAAGTAGAGGGCCTCGGCGCAGGCGCGGCGGCCCTTGTAGCCCTTGCCCTTGCACGTGGGGCAGGCGGCGCCGGTGGCCGCCTCGTAGAACGTCTCGTCGGCGATCTGCCCTGTCGTGAAGCCGAGCTCGCCCATCAGCATCGCGTCCTTGTCCTGGACTTCCCGCTTGCAGTCCGGGCACAGCGTCCGGATCAGGCGCTGGGCGACGACCAGGTTGATGGCGTAGGCGATCAGGAAGGGCTCCAGGCCCATCTTGTACAACCGCGAGACCGCGCTCGGCGCGTCGTTGGTGTGGAGCGTGCTGAAGGTGAGGTGGCCCGTGTTGGCCAGCTTGATCGCCAGCTCGGCCGTGTCCTTGTCGCGCATCTCGCCCACCATCACCACGTCGGGGTCGTGGCGCAGGATGGCCCGGAGCGCGCCCTCGAGCGACAGCTTGTGGCTCAGCTTGATCTGGCGGACGCCCGGAATGATGTACTCGACGGGGTCCTCGACCGTCAGCACGTTGACCTCGGGCGTGACCACGTTGGACAGCGCCGCCACCAGCGTCGTGGACTTGCCCGAGCCGGTCGGGCCGGTCAGGATCACCATGCCGTGGGGCCGGCGGATGGCCTTGTTGAACTGGGCGAGGGCGCCCTCCAAGAGCCCCAGCTTGCCCAGGTCGGTGATCACCTTCCGGTCGTCCAGGATCCGGATGACGATGCTCTCGGCGCGGACCTCGGGGTTGGCGTTGGCGATGGGCAGGATCGACACGCGGTAGCGGATGAGCGTGCCGTCCACCTTGCGCTGGATGAATCCGTCCTGGGCCATGTCGCGCTCGAACCGGTCCACGTTGAGGGCCGCGTCCTTGAACACCGCCAGCAGGGCCTCGGGCTGGCCGCGCTCCTCGGTGTGCCAGTGCTGGAGCCGGCCGTCGACGCGGAAGTGGACCTCGGTCTGGCGCTTGGCGTTGGGCCAGACGTGGATGTCGCTCGCCCCCATCCGCACGCCCTCGATCAGGATGGCCTCGGTCAAGTTGAGCAGGGCCGACTGGCTGATCTCGGCCTCCAGGGCCTCCTCGTCCACCAGGTTCTTTTCGCCCGACTCGAACGACACGCCGTAGTCGACGTCGGGGCCGGTGTCGTTCTGCAGCCGCTCGAGGTACTCGTTCTTGCGCGGGAAGGCCTCCGCGATCACGGCGTCGACGACCTTGCCGGGCGCGTAGCACAGCTCGAAGCGCTCCAGCTCCAGCGCGTTGATCACCTTTTGCAGCTCGGGCCGCATCGGGTCCTCGGTCACGAACACGAGCTTGAGGATGCCCGACGGCTGGTCCTGGGCGTAGGCGTAGGGGACGGCCTTGAGCTCGATGAGCTTGTCGCCCAGGGCCTCGTCGAACGACTCGATGACGGTCTTGGCGAACTCGGCCTCGGGCTCGCGGTCCTTGACCGGCGCCAGCCGGAAGGCGTAGGTCGCCGCGGCCTGCTCGAACACGCGGTCGCGGTCGACGCCGGTGACGGTGGTCAGGCTGCGCCACAGCGGATCGCGCCCGCCGCCCTGCTTGCGCGACGTCTCGGCGGCGGCGGCCTGCTCGGGCGTCACCAGCCCGCGGCGCAGGAGCGCCTGGACCACGCGGTCCTGGACGTGCGAGTAGGCCTGGGCTTGGGGGACCGGCGCCCCGCTGGCGGTCGGCGGCGGCGGGGTGCCGGCCGGGCGTGCGGCTCCGGGCGACCGCGCCGGGGCGGTGGCGGCCGGGGCGGCGGCCGGGGCGGCGGCCGGAGCCGCGGGGCGCGAGAACGGGGACGTGAGAGGCGGCATGGGGGGTGAGCTAGGGGCTCGTGGGGGCGGTCGGGGTGCGTCTGGGGCTCTCTCGAACCGCTGCGTCCGCGCGCTAGACCCCCATGATGTCGTTCGAGGACGGCCGGATCATGGCGGTCTCGGCCGAGAGCACGGTGAGGAAGGCGACCATCAGCCCGATGAACAGGCCCACGAACGTCTGGATCGTCTCGACGGCCACCGCCAGCTTCAGCGTCGTCTCGCGCTCGTAGTAGTCGGCCATCTGCTGGGCGCTCTTGCGGACCGCGCCCGTCTCGGCGCCGGTCTTGAACCGCGACAGCGTCATGGCCGTGAACACGCCCGAGGCCTCCATCGACTCCACCAGCCCGGCGCCCTGGCCCATCATGGCCGGGATCGTGATGGTCTTGATCTGGTGCTCCATGTAGGGGTTCCCCGACGCCTCGGCGGCCACCTTGATCACCTCCAGGTTCTCGCCGCTCCCCGAGTACAGGATGGCGAACACGCGGCAGAACACCTCGATGTTCAGCTTGTGCAGCAGCCCGCCGATCACCGGGATCCGGATCATGTTCTTGGCGAGCACGAACTGGCCCTTGGGCGTCCGCGCCCAGGCGACGGCGACGGTCAGGACCACCAGGAACACCACGCCCATCACGCCCATCCACTTGTCGAGGAAGGCGCTCATGGCGAGCGAGAACGTGGTCAGCGGCGGCAGCTCGATGCCGTCGAAGCTGGCGAACAGGCCGGCCGTCTCGGGCACGATGTACCACACGTACCAGATGAACACGCCGATCGTGGCCAGGATGGTCACCGACGGCATGATGAGCGCCGACTTGACCGACTTGCGGAACTGGTCCTTCCGCTCCAGGAAGCGGGCCGTCGCCTCGTAGATCTCGGCCATGTTGCCCGACTGGCTGGCCACGCCCAGCATGTAGGCCGTGAACTTGCCCAGGCTGTCCTGGTGCTTCATGAACGCCTGCTTGGCCTCCATGCCGCCCTTCAGGTCCGACGAGATGTCGCGGAGCACCTGCTTGAGCGAGGTCGACGAGATGTCGGTCATCAGCAGGTTCATGACCTCGGTAAAGGCCATCTTCTCCATCAGCAGGTTCGCCGCCAGCCGGACGAACATGATCACGTCGCCGGTGGGCGGCTTGCGCGTGAAGTTGAACAGGTTCTTCTGGATCGAGACCACCTCCAGCCCCATCCGCTCCAGGGCCTTGCGGATCTCGTCCTCGCCGTAGGCCTTCTGCTCGCCCTTGACGACCTTGCCCGAGGGGTGCTTGATCTTGTACTGGAACAGCATCCGCTGCTCCAGGTCGCGCAGCGTGAACGCGTGGCGCTCGGACAGCGTCTGGACCTTTTTCGCCGCGGCCTTTTTGCTGGGCGCGTAGACGGTGCCCTGGACGGACTGGCCGCCGGGCGCGACGCCGTTGAATCGGAACTCGGCCATCGAGGAGTCGGGAGGGGGAACCCGGTATCGGCGGGTGAGCGGGCGGCTTAATGCACCCGGAGCGCCGGCTATTGGTGCGCGCTAGAGCGAGACGTCGCCGTCGAACGAGACCCGGCTCGAGTCCACCTCGTAGCCCCCCACGTAGACGCGGATGCCGATGCCGGGGTAGCGGTCGCTCACGCCGGTCACCTCCAGCGTCGAGGCCGTCGCGCCGGTGATGGCGAAGCGGCCGCGGACGGTGCCCGACTCCAGCGCCAGCGTCTCGATCCCGCCCGTGGACAGCCGCTCGTAGGACTGGTTGCCGCCGGCGAAGGCGTCGTTCTTGGTCTTCCAGTAGACGGCGTGCGTGGCGATGGCCAGGCCGCGGTCCAAGAGCCCGTCGGCCTCGTCCTGGCGGTAGTTCCGGTCGAGCACGGTAAAGGCGGCCATGACCGCCAGCCCGACGAGGACGACGCTCATGACCAAGAGGAGGAGTTGCTGCTGGCCCATGGGTGGATAAGAAAGGTGGCGTTACGAGACGGGCCGCCCCAGGCGGGAGGCGTCGGCGCTGGCGGTCTCTGAGGGGGGAAAGGGGCGACGACAGCAGGACCCGAGGCAAGGATGGCGCCGGCCTGCCCGGAGAGGCGCCGGGGAGCCGCGCCGGCGGAGCGGCGTTGGCAGGGCCAACCCCCTGTGCCCCATGCCTTTTGTCCTCGCCGCCGGCGCCGTCCCCCCGTTCTTGGTAGAAGTCGTGGCCATCGTAATGGCCGCCGCGTTTGTGGCCTACGTGTGCCAGCGGGTCGGTTTGGTGCCCATCGTCGGCTTCCTGCTGGCGGGCGTCCTTATCGGGCCGAGCGGGCTGGGCCTGGTCCGCGACCCCGAGCTGATCGACGCGGCGGCCGAGGTGGGCGTGCTGCTGCTCCTGTTCACCATCGGCATCGAGTTCTCGCTCGACAAGCTGGCGCGCATCAAGCGCCTGATCTTCGTCGGCGGCGGGCTGCAGGTGGGGCTGACGACCGCCGTCGTGGCCGGGCTGTCTATGGCGTTCGGCGTCGGCTGGCGGCCGGCCGTGTTCACGGGCTTCCTCGTCGCCTTATCGTCCACGGCGATCGTGACCAAGCTGTTGGGCGACCGCGGCGAGACCAACACCGAGACCGGCCAGGGCGCCGTGGGGCTCCTGATCTTCCAGGACCTGGCCGTGATCCTGATGGTGCTCTTGGTGCCGGCCCTGGGCGGCGGCGACGTGGGCGGCGGGGACCTGGCGTGGGCACTCGCCAAGGCCGCCCTGATCATCGTGTTCGTGCTGGTGGTCGCGCGGCGCGTGCTGCCGCCCGTGCTGGAGCACGTGGCGCGGACGTGCTCGCCGGAGCTGTTCCTGCTCACTGTGATCGCGGTCTGCTTTGGGACGGCCTACGCCGTCGGGCTGGCCGGCGTCTCGATCTCACTGGGCGCCTTCCTGGCCGGCTTGGTGGTGAGCCAGAGCCGGTTTTCGGAGCACGCGCTGAGCGAGATCCTCCCGCTCCAGATCCTGTTCTCGGCCACGTTCTTCGTGTCGGTGGGCCTGCTCTTGGACTTGGGGTTCGTGACCGCCAACCCGCTCCTGGTGCTCGGCGCGCTGGCGGTAGTGACGGTCGTCAAGTTTGGGGCGACGTGGGCGGCCGTCCGGGCGGTCGGGCGGGCGACGCCGGCCGCGGCGGCGACGGCGCTGTGGCTGGCCCAAGTGGGCGAGTTCTCGTTCGTGCTGGAGCGCTCGGGCCGCGAGGTCGGCCTGTCTCCGCTGGGGATGGACGACGTCGGCTCGCCCCTGTTCATCGCCGTCACGGTCGTGTCGATGGCGCTGACGCCGGTCGCCGCACCGTACGCCGGCCGGCTGGCGGCTCGGCTCCAACGGCGCGAGACGCCCGGCACGCCCGAGCCGTCGCCCGCCGAGGCCGCCAGCCTGGCCGAGGGCTTCTCGGACCTGGAGAACCACGTGATCGTGGCCGGCTACGGCGACGCGGCGCGCAAGCTGGTCCACGTGCTCGACGGGTCCGGCGTGCCGTTCGCCATCGTGACGCTGTCGCCCGACGGCGCGCGCGAGGCCGAGGCCGAGGGCCGGCGCGTGCTCCGGGGCGACTACGCCAAACAGCACATCCTGGAGGCCGTCGGGCTGAGCCGCGCCAAGCTGCTCGTCATCCCGGACGACCGGCCGGCTCAGACGCACCGCGTCGTGGCGGTCGCCCGCGCGCTCGCGCCGACGGTCCGCATCGTGGCCTCCGTGCCCACGATGGCCGACGCCGAGGGCATCGTCGAGGCCGGCGCCGACCGGGCCGTGGCGGTCGAGTTCGAGACCGTCATCGGCCTGTTCGACGACGTCCTGCGCCACTACCAGGTCGAGCCCGACGAGATCTTGCGCCACGAGGAGGCGCTCCGGCGCGGCAGCTACCGGGCCTTCGACGCCTCGGCGATGGGCACGCCCGCCGTCGAGTGCGAGCTGGACGACGACTGCTTCTCGACGCGCACCGTCACCATCCGGCCCGGCGCGCCCGCCAGCGGCCAGACGCTGGCTGGCCTCCGCCTGGACGAGCGCCTGCTCCACGTCGTCCGGGTCGACCGCGACGGCGAGACCACGCGCGAGCCGGCCGGCACGTTCGCGCTCCGGCCCGGCGACCAGGTGGTGGTCGGCGGCACGCCGCAGTCGTTTATCGACGCCGGCGACCTGTTCCGCACGTCGGACGCGGCGGCCCCTCCCCTCCCCGACCCTCCGCCCATGCCCACGCAATCGGCCGACTGGATCGACACCGCAGCGCCCGTCCCGTTCTCGCCCGACCTCGGCGTGGGCTGCACCCACCTCGACCACGTCCACGAGGTTACGCCCGGGACCCAGGGCTGCAAAGAGTGCCTGGAGACCGGCGACCGCTGGGTGCACCTGCGCGTGTGCTTGGAGTGCGGCCACGTCGGCTGCTGCGACTCGTCGCCGAACAAGCACGCGGCCGGGCACAACCACGCGACGGGCCACCCCGTCATGCGGTCCATCGAGCCCGGCGAGACGTGGGGCTGGTGCTACGAGGACGAGGTGATGCTCTAGCCGCCCGCGGCACGGGCCCCGCTGGCGGTCGGCGCGGGGCGGGCCGGCGCCCGGTCGCTGGTGGGGCTCAGGCGAGCCGGTAGAGCAGGACGGGCGCCAGCCGGCCCGACAGCGCGACTTCTCCGAGCGACTCGGCCTCCTCGTCCGCCAGCCCGGCGCGACGCACGATCGCCTCGGAGGCCAGGATCTGGGAGTCGTAGGTCTTGTTGAGCGTCTCGATCCGGGCCGTCACGTTGACCACGTCGCCGGTCACCTTGTACTCGCGGTGCGCCGACGTCCCGACCGGACCGACGACGGCCTCGCCCGTGTGGAGCCCGATCCCGAGCCGCGTCGCCGACAGCCGCCCGGCCGCGCACGCCTGGCTCACGGCGCCCACGATGGCGTGGGCCGCGGCGACGGCCCGGCGAGGGGCGCGCGGGTCCGGCGTCGGCACGCCGAACAGGGCCATCAGGCCGTCGCCGAGCAACTGGTGCACGACGCCGCCGTGAGCGATCACGGCCCCGACGGCCTCGTCGAAAAAGCAGTTCAGGTAGTCCACGACGGCCTCGGGCTCCCACGTCTCGGCCAGCGTCGTGAACCCGCGCAGGTCGAGGAACATCACCGTCACGTCCTGGCGCCGTACCGGCACCTCGCCGCCGCCGTCCATCAGCGCCGCGACCACCTCGGGGGCGGTGTGCTGGCCGAACAGCCGCAGCGCCCGCTCTCGCTCCTCGCCCAACCGCACCCGCTCGACGACCTGGGCCGACTGGGAGGCCAGGATGGTGAGCAGCCGGGCGTCCCCCTCGGAGAACACGTCGCCGCGCTTGTTGAACAGCGTGAACACGCCCGTCAGCCGGCCCTCGGCGAACATGGGCACCGAGAGCACGGTCTGGACGCCGGCCGGCCACACGGCCCCGGCAAAGCGCGGGTCGCCGGCGGGGTCGGCCACGAGGAGCGGGCGCTGGTGGGTCTGGACCCAGCCGATCAGGCTCGCGCTCGGGTGGTGCGTGACGGGGTCGGCGACCGTGGCGAGGGAGCGGACGAAGGTGGCCGGCGAGGGGCCGTCCTCGACAGGCGCCTCGCCGACGAGCACGATGACGCCCTCGTCGGCGTCCAGCGCCGCCAGCGCGCGGTGGACGAGGACCTCGACGGCCGCGCCGAGGTCGGCCGCCCGGCCGACGGCCGCGGCGGTCTCGTTGAGCACCGACAACTCCTCGACGGCGCGGCGCAGACGGGCGTTCTCGCGCTGGAGCGCTTCGACATCAAGGACGGACATGTGGACGTGTATGGGGACGCCGTGCAGAGCGGCCGGGGTGGGGGCGCGGTGCAGGCGGGCGTCGTCGCCCGCGTGCCGCGCCCTAGATGCGAATCTTGGGCGGTGGCTCGGGCACCCTGATCGCCAGCTCGACACACGGGATCTCTTCTACCTTGCCCGCCGGCGGCCCCCCGTACGCCAGCCGGGATCCCGACTTGGTCTCGACGCACAGCGCGTACACCAGGGGGCCGTCGCCGTCGATCTCGTAGCGGGCGTGGATGTGCTTCCCGTTCCCAGTCCGCCGCTGGCCCGAGATGGTCCCGCCCCGGATCGCCTCGACGGACTCCAGGGTGACGTTGCACGTGTCCTGCACCGTCCACCGCGCTGGCCCTCCCGACCCCGCGTTCCGCTTCTCCTTGGCGAGAATGTAGGCGGCGCCCCCTTTCGTTCTTTCGCAACTCACGGCGACGATCAGGGGCTGGTTGGAGGTGGCGCCGTCGTTTGGTTTCGACGTGGGCTCGGCGGGGGTTTGGCGAGTGGGGTCGGGCGTGGCCATGGATCAAGGGGGCTGGGTGACACAAAAACGGCTCAGGGAGAACCGGGGAACTGGGGGAGGCGGGCGAGGTCCGCGAACGCGGGGTCGGCGGCGGCCCCGTCCAGAGACCGGCCGGCGGCGCCGGAAGCCTCCAGGGCGGCGAGGGCCGCCAGCGGCTCGCCCAGCAGGGCAAACACGCGGGCGGCGTCGTACTGGACGGTGGGATCGCCGGGCGCGAGGGTGACGGCACGGCGGGCGGCACCGAGCGCGGCGGCGCGGTGCCCGAGGCCCTGGTGGTAAACCGCGACGTCGGCCAGGGTCTGGGCGTCGTTGGGGTTGACGGACAAGTCGAGGGCGGCGCGGCGGAGCGCGCCTTCCAGGGCCTCCCTGCGCCGGGCCGTCTCGCCGGTCATCGAATAGGCCGAGGCCAGGTTCCGCCACGTCAGGTGGTCGGTGGAGTCGAGCGCGAGCGCCTGGCGGTAGCGCCGGGCGGCGCCTCGGGCGTCGCCCTCGGTCAGCGCGAGGGTCGCCAGGTTGAGGTGGGCCGCGTAGTGGTCGGGGCGGAGGGCGAGCACGCGCTCGTACGCCCGCCGCGCGCCGGCGGCGTCGCCTCCGGCGTGACGCGCGCCGCCGAGGCCGAGCAGCCCGCGGTAGTGACCGGGCGCCAGCGCCACGACCCGCTCGAACGCCGACGCGGCCTCGCCGAACCGCTGCTGCCGGAACAGGAACTGGCCGAGCGCCAGCAGGCCGGGCCACGCCTCGGGCCGCTGGCGGAGGTAGCGACGGAGGGTGGCCTCGGCGCCCTCGACGTCGGCGCTGGCCTCCTGGGCATCGGCCAGGGCGAGGTAGGCGGTGAGCAGCGCCGGGTCCAGCGCGAGCGCCTGCCGGGCGTGGTGCATCGCCAGCGGGTAGCGGCCGGTCGCCTCGGCGAGCCCCGAGAGCGTCACGTGGGTGGCCGCGTCGTCGGCGTCGAGCGACTGGGCGCGAGCGACCGCCGCCTGCGTCCGCCCGATCCACACCGAGTCGCGGGTGGCCCGGTACGTCGCCAGGAAGGCCGCTCCGAGCCGGGCGTGGGCCGCCACGAACGCCGGGTCCTCAGCGATGGCCTGCTCGAACAGGTCGATGGCGCGGTCGAGGTCCTCGGCCTCCCGGTTGCGCTCGAGGTAGCCGACGCCGGCGAGGTAGTAGCGCTGGGCCTCGGGGTCGGCGGTGCCGATGGCGAGCCGGGCGTCGTCCGCGTCGGAGACGGCTAGGCCGAGCATCTCGGCGATGGCGAGCAGGGCGCGCCCGCGGACTCGCGACTCCTCGGACGTCGAGAGCGTGAGCGTGCGCGAGGCGAGCGTGCGGGGGCGGTCGCCGGCGGTGGAGAGGTTGAGCGTCAGCGTCAGCCGGCCGGGCTCGCGCTGGAAACTGCCCGTGAGGGCGAGGTTGACGCCGAGCGCGGCGCCGGCCTCCCGAGCGCTGGTCACGCCCAAGGCCTCCACGTCCGCCGTCGGGGCGACCCAGAGGTCGGAGCCGGCGCCCGCCAGTTCGGTCACGCCGCTGGCGAGCGTCTCGGCCAGCCCCTCGGCAAAGGCCCGGTCGTCCGGCCCGTCGGGGCGGGGCGAGAGGGGAAGGACGGCGAGGTGGATGGCCTCGGGCATTCCGGGCGCGCCGCCTCCGGAGCGGAGCAGGCCCGCGCCGAGCGCCACCAGAGCCACGAGCACGGCGACCGCGCCGGCCTGCCACGCCCGCGAGCGGCGCAGGCGGAGGCCGAGCCGCCGCCGCGACCGCCGGAGCGCCGTCAGCAGGTCGCCGGACGGCGGGGTGTCGGCCGGGGCGAGGGCGGCGCCGAGCGCCGCCGCGTCCGGGTAGCGGTCCTCGGGGTCCTTGGCGAGGCACTGGGCGACGACCGCGTCGAGTTCCGGCGGAACGTCGGGGTTGAGCGCGCTCGGGGGCGGGGGCTGTTCGTGGAGCACGGCGTAGAGGACCGCCGCGTGGTAGGGCGCCACGAACGGGTGCCGGCCGGTCAGCATCTCGTAGAGCACCACGCCGAGCGCCCACACGTCGGAGCGGGCATCGGCGCGGCCGTGCGCCTGCTCCGGCGCCCCGTACTCGACCGTCCCCGCCGTGCGCCCGGTCTGGTGGAGGGCCACCCCGGCCACCTCTGCCACCCCGAAGTCGAGCACCTTGACCGTGCCGTCTTGCGTCAGGAACACGTTCGACGGCTTGAGGTCGCGGTGGACGACGCCGCGCGCGTGCGCCGCGGCCACGCCAGCGGCGATCTCGCCCCCGATCCGCTCCGCCTCTCCGACCGGCAGCGCGCCCCCCGCCAGCCGGTCGGCCAGCGTCTCGCCGTCGTAGCACGCCAGCGCGATGTAGGGCTGGCCCGCGTCGGTCTCGGCCACCTCGTAGACCGTGCAAACGTTGGGGTGGTCCAGCGCGGCGGCGGCGCGGGCCTCTAGCATCAGTCGCTCCTTGGCCCTGGCGTCGTGGGCGAGCGCGGCCGGGAGGCACTTGAGCGCCACCAACCGCCCCAACCTCGTGTCCTCCGCCCGGTAGACGACGCCCATCCCCCCCCGCCCCAACTCGCCGAGCAGCCGATACGGCCCCACACGCCCCGAGGCGGGGGCGTCGAGCAAAGCGGAACCGGGCCTGAGGGCGTCCACTGTGAGCGAGGACAGAGCGCGTCCAACCCCGCAAGTCTAACCTTTGTTCGCACTTCGGTCGCCAGCCCTCCGCCACGGCCCAAAATGGCGCCGCCCCTCAGGACGGATCCTTCGGGGCGGCAGACGGACTCTGGCGGACCGCTACAGGATCGAGCGGAACGTGGGCGGGACGCCGGCAGGCCGCGCGGCGTCGCCGTCGGGGCGGAGCGGCTGGTCGGGCGCGTCGGCGCCGTCGGGCCCGCAGAACGTCTCGAACGCGTTCTTGAGGTCGGCCGCGATGGCGGAGGCGCTGCGGCCCTCGATGTGGCGGCGCTCCAGCGCGAACACCGGGTCGCCGTCCTTGAGCAAGAACATCGACGGGCTCGACGGCGGGAGGCCGGCGAGGAACTCGCGCAGGCGGGCCGTCGCCTCCAGGTCCTGGCCGGCGAACACCGTCACCGTCCGGTCCGGGGAGGGCTCGACGTTCTGGACGAACGCGACGGCCGGCCGCGCGTTGGCCGCCGCGCAGCCGCAGACCGAGTTGACGATGGCCAGCGTGGTCCCGCTCTGGGCCTCGTCGGCCAGGGCGTCGACGTCGGCGGCGGTGGTCAGCTCGCGGACGCCGAGGCGGGTCAGCTCCTGGCGCATGGGGGCCACGAGGGGCTCGGGGTAAGGCATGGGGTTCTGCAAAGAGGATGGGTCGGTAGACGGAACGTCCGTCGCCGGGCTTACCGGCCGGCCGCGCACAAGCTCCGCCAGCGGCCCGATGTTGGACGACGGGTGAAGACTCGGGTCCCCAAATGAGACAGCGCAGAAGCCCAAACGTGCAGGGCCGGTTAAGGCTTAACCCCCGCGCCGTCGTGCCGACACGCACAAGCCCTGAGTTCTAAGGCACCTACCCCACCTTTTGGCCAGGAAACGCATCAGGGATTCCCCTTGACCCTTCTGAGACCGCTAGTTTGGGCGACGGCTCGTCCCCCCTCTTGTTCCCCTAGTCCATGCGAATGACCCTACGCCGCGCGGCGACCCTGACTGCTGCGATCGCCGCCCTGCTCGGCGCCAGCGCCCCCGCCGCCGACGCCCAGATCCCCACCCGTGCCACGGCTACGACGGCCTCCCCTGCGCCTGACACAGACGCTCAGGAGACCGCCGCTCCCCGCCGCCGCCCGGTCCGCCGCTTCCGCGCTCGCACGAGCCCGACCCCCCGCTCCCAGGCCCGCCGCGACTCGGTCCCCGTCCGCACGGTCTCGTCGCGGTCCGCCTCGTCGGCGTCGAACGCCCTGCGCATCGCCCGGCTGGACCGGAGCCTGCGCGACGCCGCGCCCCGCTGGCTGGGCATCCCGTACCGCTGGGGCGGCACCACCCGGCGCGGCATCGACTGCTCGGCGTTCGTGCAGCAGTACGTCCGCGAGAACCTGGCCATCGAGCTCCCGCGCACGACGGCCGGCCAGCGCTACGAGGGCGTGCCCATCGACCGCGACGAGCTCCAGTCGGGCGACCTGGTGTTCTTCCGGCGCAGCGGCGTCCGCCACGTGGGCGTCTACCTGTCCGACGGAGAGTTTATCCACGCCTCGTCCAGCCGCGGCGTGACCGTCTCCAGGATGGACAACAGCTACTGGGCGCGGTACTACTGGATGTCTCGGCGCATCGTGACCGAGCCCTCGGGCCGGATGCCGACCCCGCGCTTCCCGTCCCGCCGCGACTCGTCGGGCGTCCGCGGCTAGACGGCGGCCTCCATTCTCCCTCTGGCGTCGTATCTTGCGACGTCTCCCGCATCCCGGTCTCAGGCCGGGATGCGCTTTTTTTCCCTGGCCCCGGCCGCTGTCGGACCTCATCGCAGACCTCATGAGCTCCACCGTCTACCTTACCGAAGAAGGGCTCCAAAAGCTCAAGGACGACCTCCACCACGCCCGGACCGTCGAGCGGCAGAAGATCTCCCAAGACATCGCCGAGGCCCGTGCCCAGGGCGACCTGTCGGAGAACGCCGAGTACGACGCGGCCAAGGAGGCCCAGGGCCACCTGGAGGCCCGGATCGCCAAGATGGAGACGACCATCGCCAGCGCGCGCGTGGTCAACGAGGACGAGGTCGACGCCTCGAAGGCCCGGATCCTGTCCAACGTGCGCGTGATGAACAAGAAGGCGGGCCGCGAGGCGGTCTACACGTTGGTGGCGGCCCAGGAGGCGGACCTGAAGCAGAACCGGATCTCGGTGGAGAGCCCCATCGGCAAGGCGCTCTTGGGCACGGAGGTCGGGCAGACGGTCTCGGTCAAGGTGCCGGCGGGGGCCGTCCAGATGGAAGTGCTGGAGATCACCCGCTAGGCATGGCGCGGGGCTCCCGGCGTCGGCCGTGGCCGTGGGCGATCGCCCGGTTGCTGCTGGCGGTCGTGTTCGGCTACCTGGTCGCGTGCACGTTGCTGCTGGTGGCCTACCGCTGGGTGGAGCCGCCCGCGACGACGGTCCAGGTCCAGCGGGCCATCGAGGCGGCCGTGGCCGGCGAGCCGTTCAGCCTGTCCTACCACCCCGTGCCGGAGTCCGGCCAGGACGCCGACGTCCGCCACGCCGTGGTCGCCAGCGAGGACGGCCGGTTCTACACGCACGGTGGCTTCGACTGGGACGAAGTCCGCGCGGCGCGGGAGGCCGCGGAGCGGACCGGCCGGCCCATGCGCGGCGCGTCGACGATCACCCAGCAGCTGGTCAAGAACCTGTTCCTGACCACGCACCGGTCGCTGATCCGGAAGGGGTTCGAGGTGCCGCTGACGCTGCTGGCCGAGTGGATCCTGCCCAAGGACCGCATCCTGACGCTGTACCTCGACGTGGCGGAGTGGGGGCCGGGCGTGTTCGGGATCGAGGCGGCGGCGCGCCACCACTACGGCACGTCGGCGGCGTCGCTCTCGCGCGACCAGGCCTCGCGGCTGGCGGCCGTGCTCCCGGCCCCGCTCGTGCGGCGGCCCCAGGACCAGAGCCGAACCGCCGGCCGCATCCAGACCCGGATGCGACAGATGGGCTGGTAGGCCCCGCGCGCCGCCGGCGCCCGCCGTCCGCCAGCCGGTCGGGGCGGGGCGGTCCTGACCCTTTACCCCTCCCACCTTGCTCGTCCTCGTCCCCACGCCCGTCGGCAACCTCGAAGACCTGACGTTCCGCGCTCTCCGCACGCTCAAAGAGGCGGACGTGGTGGCGTGCGAGGACACGCGGACGACCGGCAAGCTGTTCGCCCACTACGGCATCGAGACGCCGCGGCTGAGTTTCCACGTCCACAACGAGCACGGGCGCGTGGCCGGGCTGGTCGAGCGGATGGAGGCCGGCGAGACCGTCGCGCTGGTGTCGGACGCCGGGACGCCGGCGATCTCCGACCCCGGCTTCCTGCTCGTCCGCGCCGCGGCCGAGGCCGGCGTGCGCGTCGAGGCGCTGCCCGGGCCGACGGCCTTCGTGCCCGCGCTCGTCGCCAGCGGCCTGCCCACCGACCGCTTCGTGTTCGAGGGGTTCCTGCCCCACAAAAAGGGCCGCCAGACGCGGCTCGTGGCGCTGGAGGACGAGGCCCGGACCATCGTGCTCTACGAGAGCCCGCACCGGCTGGTCAAGCTGCTCGGCCAGCTAGCGGATCACTTGGGAGCGGACCGGCCGGCGGCGGTCGGGCGCGAGATCTCCAAGCTCCACGAGGAGGTCCGGCGCGGAACGGTGGCCGAGCTCGGCGCGTGGTACGGCGCCCAGCCCAAGGTGCGCGGCGAGATCGTCGTCGTCGTCGGCGGCGCGTAACCTGTGCCCATGCGCCTCGCCCTCCTGCTCCTCCTCGCCAGCGCCTCGGCCGGCGCCCAGACGCCGGCCACGGCGCCCGCGAGCCCGCCGGTGACGTTGGCGCCCGAGCCGCTGGCGGACCGTCTCGGCGAGACCCAGACCGAGGCGGCCGTGCGCGCGACGGTGGAGACCGAGGGCGTCCACGTGGTCCACCTGTGGGCGCCGTGGTGCGGAAACTCGCGCGCCGAGCTGGCCGACGGGCTCTACGAGGTGGTCGAGGCGCACCCCAACGTCACGTTCTCGTTCGTGACCATCTGGAACGACGGCCGCGACGGCGCGGCCATGCTCGCCCGCTACGGCATCGCGCCCACCGACGACGGGCGCGTGACGGTCGCCGCCCAGCCCGACCGCGGCTCGTCGGCCGACCGCGACCTGCGCCGCCGCACCTTCCTGGGCCTGCCGCTCACGTGGACGCCCACGACCTGGGTGTTCAACCGCGGCGGCCAGCTGGCCTACGCCTTCAACTACGGCGAGGTCTCGCCCGAGATGCTGACCCTTGCCATCAGACACGCCACCGACTCCTGGACCCATGACTAACGCCGACGCCGCCCTCCGACCCATCGTCGAGCGCGAGGGCGTCCACGTGGTCCACGTCTGGGCGCCGTGGTGCGACAACTCGCTCCACGAGCTCGCGCCCGTCTGGGCCGAGGGCACCGGCGCCGACTCGGTCACGTTCGCGACGGTCTGGAACGACGGCGCCAGCGGCGAGGACGTGCTGGCCCAGTACGGCGTGGAGGCGGACGAGATCGTCGTCCCCGGGCTGCGGCCCGAAAAGGCCGACCGCCGGACGACGCTCCTGGGCCTGCCGGTCACCTGGATCCCGACCACCTGGGTGTTCAACCGGGGCGGCCGGCTGGCGTACGCGTTCAACTACGGCGAGATCACGGCCGAGCGGCTGGCGGAGGCCGTCGCCGACGCCCGGCGCGGCTGGTGAGCGCCGGCGACCCGCGTTCGATGCGCGAGCGGATGCTGGCCGGTGACCTCTACCTCGCCGCCGACCCGGAGCTGGACCGGATGACGCACCGGGCGCAGCGCCTGTGCCAGTCCTACAACGCGCTCGACCCTGCGGCCGCCGACGAGCGCCGCCAGCGGCTCGGCGAGTTGCTCGGCGCCGTCGGGAGTGGGGCCGAGGTCCGGCCGCCGTTCTTCTGCGACTACGGGGTCCACATCGCCATCGGCGAGCGGTTTTTCGCCAACTACGGCCTGGTGATCCTGGACGGCGCGCCCGTCGCCATCGGCGAC
This sequence comes from uncultured bacterium, assembly GCA_947493945.1. Classification (GTDB taxonomy): domain Bacteria; phylum Bacteroidota; class Rhodothermia; order Rhodothermales; family Rubricoccaceae; genus Rubrivirga. The sequence continues at coordinate 287,997 of CANLSR010000003.1, forward strand.
CGCGTGTTGTTCGGGCCGAACGTCCAGGTGTACACCGCGACGCACCCGCTGGACGCGGCCGTCCGCGCCGAGGGCTGGGAGCGGGCCCACCCCATCGCCGTCGAGGACGACGTGTGGATCGGCGGCGGCGCCGTCCTGTGCCCCGGCGTCACCGTCGGCGCCGGCTCGACGGTGGGCGCCGGCAGCGTGGTCACGCGCGACGTGCCGCCGGGCGTGTTCGCGGCGGGCAACCCGTGCCGCGTGATCCGCGAGTTGGACGGGAGGAAAGACCAGCCGGCGTAAACCGCTCCCCCGCTCAGTCCAGATTTGCTCGCCGCTCCGGCCGGAGCAGCCGGCCCCAGACCGCGTCGTACGGGTGCACCACGCGGGCCGGCTCGCCGCCGGCGGTGACGAGCGGGCGGCCCTCGTTGGCCCACTGGAAGACCGACCCCTCCAGGTTCTCGACCTGGGCGAACCCCGCCTCGCGCAACCGACGCGCCACGCCGGCCGACCGGACGCCGACCGAGCAGTACACCACCACGGGCCGCTGGCGGTCGACGTCGGCGAGCGCGGCGGCCAACTCCTGGACGCCGGCGTCGGGGCGGACGTGGCGGGCGCCGGGCAGGTGGCTCACGGCAAACTCGGCCGACGTCCGGGCGTCGAGGAGCACCGGCGGCGCCCCTTGGTCCAGCCGCTCCGCCAGCGCGCCGGTCGTGACCGCGGGCACGTCGGCAAAGCGCGCGTCGAGGTCGCGGCCGACGGCGCGCCACGCCAGCGAGCCCGAGCGGTAGGGCGCGCCCCACGCGAGGTACCCCGCCGCCACGGCGACGACGAGGGCGAGCAGGGCGGCGGCGGTGCGCATGGCCCGTCCAACGCCCGACGCGCGGCGCCGGTGCCGCCGAGTTCGCGGGCCGCGCCCGCCAGCCGGGCGAGCGCTCGACGGGCGCGCACCCGAACGCGGCGCCGCCCGCGTTGGGGCCGTCCCGAGGCGAGCGTCCGCCCCGGGGTATCTTCGCGCTCCGCTTCTCGTCTTTTCCGGGCTCGCGCCTGGGCACGCCCGCATGACCGGCAAACTGATCGACCGCCTCGTCGCCGCGGCCGTCTTCGTCTACGCCCTCGTCGTCTACCTCGCCACGATGGCCGAGACGACCTCGTTCTGGGACTCGGGCGAGTTTATCGCCATCTCGAACGGGCTCCAGGTGAGCCACCCGCCCGGCGCCCCGTTCTACATGCTGGTCGGGCGACTGTTCGCGATGGCGGCGCCGCTGTTCTCGGCGTTCAGCCCCGAGCCCATCGCGTTCGCCGTCAACCTGGTGTCGGTGCTGTGCAGCGCCTTGACCGTGCTCCTGACGCACCTTGTGATCGTCCGCCTGGTGCGGATCTGGACCGGCCACCCGAGCACCTGGACGCCGGCCCAGCGCGTCGGCGCCAACGCCGGCGGCGTGATCGGAGCGCTCACGTTCGCCGTCACCGACTCGTTCTGGTTCAACGCCGTCGAGGCCGAGGTCTACGCCATGTCGATGCTGTTCACGGCGCTCGTGGTGTGGCTGGCGCTCGTCTGGCGCGACGCCACACGCGCCGAGGAGGCGGATCTCGCGCGGCGCGGCCATCACCCGTTCGGGCTCCACGCCGACCGCTACCTGGTCGCCATCGCCTACCTGTTCGGGCTGGCCATCGGCGTTCACCTGCTCAACGTGCTCACGCTGTTTTTCCTGGCGCTGATCGTCTTCTTCCAGAAGGTCGACCGCTCCGACTGGGACACGCCGCAGCGGCTCAAGGGACTGGCGGTCACGGCCGTCGTGTCGCTGGTCGCCTTCGGGTTCATCTACCCCGGCGTGGTCCAGATCCTCCCGACCATCGCGGGCGCCAGCGGGGCGCCGACGCTGTTCCTGCTGTTCATCGTCGCGCTGCTGGTGGGCGCGGTCTGGTGGACCCAGAGGAATGGCCGCCCCATCCTGAACCTGATCGCACTCGTGGTCACGACGGTGATGATCGGCTACTCGTCGTACGCGCTCATCTTTATCCGCTCCGCGGCCGACCCGCCGATCGACGAGAACGATCCCGAGACGGCCGAGGCCATCGTGAGCTACCTCAAGCGCGAGCAGTACGGCTCGACGCCGCTGCTCTCGGGCGCCAGCTACAACGACCGCACCGGCCAGGTCAACGACGAGAAGACGTTCCCGCGGCGCCACTCGTCCGCCCCGGCGCACACCCAGCTCTACGCCCAGTACGACTCCGACTGGGACTTCTTCTGGAGGTATCAGCTCGGGCACATGTACGGGCGCTACTTCATGTGGCAGTTCGCCGGCAAGGCCGCCGACGTGCAGGACTCGGGGTGGATCTCGGGCGTGGTGGACCGCGGCCCGCCGCCGGGCACGACGCCGTCCGAGAACGCGGGCCAGAACGTCTACTTTTTCCTGCCGCTGCTCTTGGGCCTGGTCGGGCTGGCGGTCCACGTCCAGCGCGACTGGCGGCGGGCGCTGGCGGTGGGCGTGCTGTTCCTGGTGACGGGCGTGGGCATCATCCTCTACCTCAACCAGACGCCGTACCAGCCGCGCGAGCGTGACTACTCGTACGTGGCCTCGTTTTTCGCCTTCTCGCTGTGGATCGGGATCGGCGCGACGGGGCTGGTGGAGCTGGCGACGGACGCGCTGAAAAAGAACGCCGGAATGCAGCGGATCGCTGGGCTGGCCGTCGCCGTGCTCCTGTTCCTGGCCGTGCCCGGATGGATGGCCGTCGAGAACTGGGACGACCACGACCGCTCGGGCCGCCGCATCGCGACGGACTTCGCGCGCAACCTCTTGGAGTCGACCGCGCCCAACGCGATCCTGTTCACGAACGGCGACAACGACACCTTCCCGCTGTGGTACCTCCAGGAGGTCGAGGGCATCCGCCGCGACGTGCGCGTGGTCAACCTGTCGCTCTTGAACACGCCCTGGTACATCCGCCAGCTGCGCGACCAGGCTAGCCGGGAGTCGGCGCCGATTCCGATGTCGATCACCGACGCCGACCTGGCCGGCATCAGCGGTCCGCCCGAGCGGCGCCCGTCGGGCAACCTGGCCCCGCGCGTGATCGGCGAGACCGAGGCGGCGCTGCCCGTCGACCGCCGCGCCTTCGCCGGCGACGGCGTAGCCGGCCGCATCGACTCCGTCCCCGACCGCATGGCGTGGCGCCTCACGGGGGCGCCGTTCGGCGAGGGTCAGAGCGTGCTCTACACCTCCGACCTAGCCGTGCTGGACATCTTGAAGTCGGTGGCCGAGGGCGGCTGGCAGCGGCCGGTCTACTTTGCCTCGACCGTCGCCCAGGCGTCGGAGCTGGGGCTCCAGCCGTTTTTCCAGAACGAGGGGCTGGCGCGGCGCGTGGTGCCCATCGACCGCGGCACGACCGACCCGGACGGCGTGGTCGTGTCCGACATCGCGCTCGACCGGCTGGGCCGGTTCCAGTTCCGCGGGCTGAGCGACCCCGACGTCTACCACGACGAGAACGCCCGCAACATGGCCGACGGCTACCGCATCCGGTTCGGGTCCATCGCGGCGCGACTGGCGGAGCAAGGCCAGCCGGACAAGGCCCGCGAGCTGCTCCGGCGGCTGTCGGCGGAGGTCCCGGCGTCGGTGATCCCGGCCAGCTTCGGGTCGCTCCTGACGCTGGCCGACGCCTACGAGCGGGCCGGCGACCCGGCCGGCGCCATGCGGACGCTGCGCCAGGCCGAGGACCAGGCGCTCGACCAGCTAGCGGCGGCGCGCGGGCGCGGCTCCCAGGAGCAGGCGTACCAGTACGTGCAGTACGTCCAGTCGGCCTACGTGCTGGGCGGCGACTACGACGCGGCCTCGGCGTTCATGGGCCGCATCGCCGACGTGCTCGGCGACGACGCCTTCCGCCGCTCGGCCGACGAGATCCGCCGCGAGGCCGAGGCGCTCCGCCAGCCGCCCGCCCCGGCCTCGGCACCGTAGCTTCCCGACCTCCGCCCCTGCTCCGATGCCCGCCTCCCTCTCCGACGCCGACCTGGACCGTGCCGCCGCCGTGCTCGGCGTCGAGGCCGAGCGCGCCGGCCCGATGACCCGGCTCGCGCTCTCGAACACGGCCAGCGGCCGGCGGCTCGCGGTCGAGGTCATGCGCGTGTCTGGCAGCGCCATCGTCAAGGTGTACGGGACCGAGGCGCACCTGGAGCTCCACGACTGCGCCGGGCTGGTGACGTCCGAGGAGCTGGGCGAGGTGATCTTCTTCGCGCGCGGCGGCGGGCGCGTGGCCGGCCTGGTGATCGAGCGCGAGGCGGCGTGCTCGCTCTACGCCAACGTCGCCGAGCGCCTGCTCTCGGCCGACTTCCTGTCGGTCGCGCCCGAGGTGGCCCAGGCCGCCGTGGTGCTGTCGCTCTCGGAGCCGCTCTTCGAGGGCGACTGGTCGCCCGAGGCGTGACGGTCTCTGACCCGCTGGCGGACGAGCCCGGCGGCCTGGAGATCCACCTGGCCCACGCGTCCCGCCAGCTCGACGAGCGCCGGGTGCGCGCCGTGGTCGAGGCGGTCTGCGCCGGCGAGGCGGTCGAAGTCGCCAGCTTAGGGATCGTGCTGGCGGATCATCGCCAGGTCCACGACCTCAACCGCGAGTGGCTGGGCCACGACTACGAGACGGACGTGGTGTCGTTCGTGCTGGACGAAGGCGCCCAGGCGCGCGGCGTGATCGACGGCGAGGTCTACGTGGACCTGGACACGGCGGCCGAGCGCGCGCCCGAGTTCGGCGTGACACCCGAGCACGAGGCGCTGCGCTACGTCGCCCACGGCGTGCTCCACCTGGCGGGCCACGACGACGCGACGGACGCGCAGCGCGAGGCGATGCGGGCGCTCGAGGACCGCTACCTCGCCGCCGCCGGCATCGGATCCGGCCGCGCGGCGTAGTCTCCCCTGCCCCCCCACGCAGCCCGACCCCGTCCGTGATGTCCACCCGCAACGCGCCCCCCCAGCCCACCGGCGACCGATCCAACATTACCCGCGTCGACTCGGGGTCGACCAGGGGCTGGGTCGTCCGCTTCCAGCGCGAGGGCGTCAAGCACGGGAAGTTTTTCAGCGACGCCGGCCACGACGGGTCCGACAGCGCCTTCGCCGCCGCCCAGAGCTGGCGCGACGAGCGGCTCCGGGAGATCGGCCCGGCCCAGCGCTCGGACGCGAGCCGGATGCACACGCTCGCCGCCCGGCGCAAGAACCGCCAGTCGGTGAGCCGGACGGGCGTGACCGGCATCGGCTTCGTGGTCCGCGAGTTCTCGGCACAGCGCGTCCCCTACGTCACCGCCTACTGGCTCGACGCCGACGGCCAGCGCCACCAGACGTCGTTCTCGATCCAGAAGCACGGCGTCGACCGCGCCGTCCGGCTGGCGGCGCGGGCGCGCGCGGCGACGGCGGACTGGCACGGCGAGAAGCCGCTGGGCGCGCGGGCGCTCTACAACCGCGCCGTCGACCGCGTCCGCGAGCTGGCCGAGCCGCACCTCCCGCCGGGCGACGGCTAGCCGGCCAGCTTGTGCAGCGGCTCGGCGACCTGGACCACGTGCCGCGCCGTGGACATGATGTAGAAGTGGATGCCCGGCACGCCGGCCTCGATCAGCTCTTGGGCCTGACGCCGCGCCCACTCGACGCCCACGTCGGCCACGTGCTCGTCCTTGGCCTCCTCGACCTCGGCCGCCAGCGCCTCGGGGATCTCGGTGTAGAACGTCCGCGGGAGCGACTGGAGCTGGCGCCGGGAGGTCAGGATCTTGATCCCCGGCACGATGGGGACGTCGATGCCGACGTCGCGGCACCGCTCGGTCCAATCGAGAAAGTGGCCGTTGTCGAAAAACATCTGGCTCACCACGTAGTCCGCGCCGGCGTCCACCTTGCGCTTGAGGTGGAGCACGTCCCAGGTCTTGTTCGGCGCGTCGACGTGCTTCTCGGGGTAGCCGCCGACGCCGATGCAGAAGTCCGACGGCGCGGCGTCGAGCAGGTCGGCGAGGTAGCGGCCCTCGTTCATGCCGCAGATCTGGGCCACCAGGTCGGCGGCGTACTCGTTGTGGTGCCGGCCGGGGCGCTCCAGCTTGGCCGCCGTCGTCTCGTCGCCGCGCACCGCCAGCACGTTGTGGATGCCGAGGTAGTTGAGCTCGATCAGCGCGTCCTCGGTCTCCTCCTGGGTAAACCCGCGGCACAGGAGGTGCGGCACCGCGTCGATCCCGAACCGGTACTGGATGGCCGCGCACAGGCCCAGCGTGCCCGGCCGCTTGCGCTTGACGCGTTTGCGCACGGTCCCGTCCGGCATCTCTTCGTAGAACGTCTCCGCGCTGTGGCTGGTGACGTCGATGAACGGCGGGTCGTAGGGCGCCAGCGCGTCCACCAGCTCCAGCACGTCGCCGACCGAGCTCCCGCGCGTGGGCGGGATGATCTCGTACGAGAAGAGCGGGCCGCCGGCCGCCTCGTAGTGCTCGGTGACTTTCATGTCAGAGGGTAGAAAGTGGCGAGTGGACCGGCGGACGGCCACGGACCGAAGGGGTCATAGCGGCCCCTCCCCGTCCAGTTCCCCACGGCCCCCTTCCCGCTCTCCGCTCAGTTCCGTCGCAGCCAGAGGTCGTCCGCCAGCGGGTGGCCGTCGGGCAGGTCGTCGCCCCGGGCCACCACCGACTGGCGGGCCTGCTGGTCCTCTAAGATGTCGCGCAGGCGGACCGGCACCGAGTCGCCTCTGGTCGCCGCGCGGCGGCGGAGCGCGTCCGGCTCGGACGGCAGGGGCCCCTCGGGGAACAGCAACCGGAGGGCCGTCACGCCCGCCCACACCGACATCAGGATGATGGCCGGCACGGCCACAGCGAACAGTCCGACGATCAGCGCTCCGACGGGCAACATGGCGTGTGGGGAGAGGGGCTACTGGGCGGGGGCGTCCGGGAGCGGCGCCTCGTCGGGCGCCGTCGGGGCCTCGGTCACCGGCGTGCCGGCGGCCGGCGCGGGCGACGTACCGAACAGCTCGGGGTCCGGCTCGCCGAGCAGCGGGGCGGCCTGGAAGTCGTCGGCGATCTCCGTCTCGACCGCCTGGGCCTCCAGCGCCTCCGCTTCCAGGATGTCCGTCGGGACGGCCGACAGTTCCTCGAAGGTGTCCCGGAAGGCGAAGTCCAGCCAGGTGAACGAGAAGAACACCAGCAAGAACGCGCCGGTGGTCAGGAAGATGAGCGTGTTGGTGCCGCCCTCGTACTTAAGCCCCATAAACCGCGAGGCCACCCAGTACACCTTGACCGAGGCGATACCGAGCGCGATCGGGACGCTGAGCCAGCCCACGTGGAGGGCCGGGAACTCGAGCTCGAGCCCGAACACGTCGGCGAAGCCGCGCTCCCAGAGCGCCAGCACGACCGTCAGGAAGGTGAGCCCGACCAAGATGCCGAACGTCTTCAGCAGCGTCTCCTTGTCGAACACGTGGTGGCCGCCGTGGCCGGTGTGCTCGGTGTGCCCCTCGGCGGTCTGGCCCTCGGGTGGCTTCATGTCTTGGGACATATCGGTGGTGCGTGACCCCGGCGCTGGGCGCCTAGATCAGATACATGAGGGGGAAGACGAAAATCCAGATGATGTCCACGATGTGCCAGTACAGGCCCACGTTCTCGACCGGCGTGTACCACACGCTCGAGTACTTGCCCTGGATGGAGAACACGGTCAGGAACCCGATGGCGATGATCCCGATGACGATGTGGATGGCGTGGACGCCCGTCATCATGTAGTAGATCGAGAAGAAGATGCCGGCGCGGCGGTCGTGGAAGATGGCCTCCTTGGCCGCGGCGCGGTCCGCGTCGCCGTGCTCCGTCTCCAGGCCCGCCGCCGACTGGTCGCCCGTGGTGGCCGCCAGCCCGGCGCCGCCGACCGCCGCCCCCCTGGCGGTGCCGCCCGGCGGCGTCGCCTGGTCCTCGCCGGTGAGCGGCGACTCGGCCGTGGTCATGACGCCGGCGTCCGACTCGACGGCCTCGACGTCATGCGCCCCGTCCCCCCTGGAGCCCGGGACGAAGAGCGGCGTCGCGGCCGTGACGCCGTCCAGCTCCGCCACCGTCGGCGTGTCGCCGCGCAACTCGAAGTTGACGCCCGGGTAGATGCCCTCGTGGAATTTGTGCTCGTACTCGAAGTACTTCACCACCAGGAACCCGCTCGCCAGCACGATCGTCGCGACCAGGTTGCCGATGAGCACCTTGCGGTTGTCCATCTGGGCGCCACGGATGGCCCACGCCATCGTCAGCGACGAGAGCAGGAGCACCAGGGTGTTCGTCGCGCCGAGCACGGTGTCCAGCTGCAAGCTGGCCGCCTCGAATAGCTCGGGGTACTGGACCCGAAAGATGCCGTAGGCCACGAACATCGCGCCGAAGAGCAGGATCTCGGTGGCCAGGAACAGCCACATCCCCAGCTTCGAGGCCTCGAACTGCTGCTCCGAGGACACGAAAAAGTGCTGGAGGTTCGACGGGTGCAGCTGGCCGTCGTGGCCGACGAGCATCGGGGCCTGGCCGGCGTGGCCGTCGCCGGCGTGGTCGCCCGCGTGCGCGTCGCCGTGCGGGTCGTCGACGGTGACCGTGGGGGTGGGAGTCGCCATGTCTGGGGTGCGTAGAGCAGGAGCGAGCCGGACCGGCCCCGGGACGCCGGGGCCGGCGGGCTACATGTCGGTCGCGGAGTCGGGCTGGCCCGTCGTCCCGTCGTCGATGGTGGTGCCCATCTCCTGGGGGGCCCCCACCTCGACGTTGGGGATCGGGGCGCCGCCCTGGCTGTCGCCGGACGAGTGGAACAGGACCTCGTAGTCGTACGGCCCGTGCGTCACCAGCGGCGTGTGGTGGAAGTTGTGGTGGTCCGGCGGGCTGGTGGTGTGGGTCCACTCCAGCGTCGCGCCGCCCCAGGGGTTGCCCGGTGCCGGCTTGCCACGCTTGAGCGACAGCAGCCCGTTGACGAGCACCACCAGCAGGCCGAGCCCGAGCACGAAGCTGCCCACGGTCGAGAGCTGGTGCAGCGGCTCCAGCCACGGCATGTCCGGGTAGTCGTAGTACCGGCGCGGCATGCCCTGGCTGCCCATGACGAACTGGATAAAGAACGTCAGGTTGAAGCCCAGGAACACCAGCAGCGCCGAGATCTTGCCCAGCGTCTCGTTGTAGAGCCGGCCGGTCATCTTGGGCCACCAGAAGTGGATGCCGCCCAGGAACGCCATCACCGTCCCGCCCATCATCACGTAGTGGAAGTGGGCCACGATGAAGTAGGTGTCGTGGAGGTGGATGTCGACGGCCAGCGCGCCGATCATGATGCCCGTCACGCCGCCGATCGTGAACAGGAACAGGAACGTCAGCGCGTAGAGCATCGGCGTCTTGAGCCAGACCGAGCCCTTGTACATCGTCCAGATCCAGTTGAACACCTTGATCCCCGACGGGATGCCGATCAGGAACGTGATGAGCGAGAACACGACGCTCGACACCGGGCTCTGGCCCGAGGTGAACATGTGGTGGCCCCAGACCAGGAACCCGAGCAGCGCGATGGCCACCGACGAGAGCGCGACGGCCCGGTAGCCGTAGACCCGCTGGCGGCTGAAGGTCCCCATCAGCTCCGAGATCACGCCGAAGCCCGGCAGGATCATGATGTAGACGGCGGGGTGGCTGTAGAACCAGAAAAAGTGCTGGAACAGGACCGGGTCGCCGCCCAGCGCCGGGTCGAAGATGCCGATCCCGAACACGCGCTCCATCACCAGCAGCACCAGCGTGATCCCGATCACCGGCGTGGCCAAGATCTGGACAATGGACGTCGCGTAGATCGACCACAGGAACAGCGGCATCCGGTTCCAGGTCATGCCCGGCGCCCGCATCTTGTGGATGGTCACGATAAAGTTCAGGCCCGTCAGGATGGACGAGAACCCCATCACGAACGCCCCCAGCGCCATCGCGATCACCGCCGTCCCGGTCTCCTTGGAGTAGGGCGTGTAGAACGTCCAGCCGGTGTCGATGCCGCCCGTCGTGATCGAGTACAGCGCGATGCAGGCGCCGGCGGCGTAGACGTACAGGCTCAGCAGGTTGAGCCGCGGGAACGCCACGTCCTTGGCGCCCACCATGATGGGCAGGAGGAAGTTGCCCATCGTCGCCGGGATCGACGGGATGATGAACAGGAACACCATCACCAGCCCGTGCATGGTGAACACCCGGTTGTAGGTGTCCGGCTCCATGATCGTCGGTCCCACCGTGAACAGCTCCACCCGGATCCCCAGCGCCAGCAGGCCGCCGACGCTGAAGAAGAAGCTCACCGCGACGAGATACATGATCCCGATCCGCTTGTGGTCCACGGAGAGCGCCCACAGCTTGATCCAGGCCCAGGCCCGGGCCAGCCCGCGCACGTCGTCGGCGGGGCGCGGCTCGCGCAGGTAGTTGTGGACCGGCTCGTGCCCGACGGGGTACTGGCGCGCCTCGCGCGGCACCGGAGCCGGCTGGGCCGGGCGGGGGGACTGAGTCAGCGTCTCCATGGGAGGTGGGGAAGGCCGACGGCGTCGGCGTGTGCGTGAGTACTAGTTCTGGGGGGCCGACTCGCCCTCGCGGACGATCTCGCGGTCCTGGGGGTCGACCGGGTCGGCGACCGGCGTGCCGGGGTCGCCCATGCCGCCCTCAGGCGCCTCCATGTCCTGCTGGTCGGCCACGTCGCCCTCAGACAGCGTGGTGTCGGCGGCCGTCGCGGCGCCGCTCAGCTGGCGGATAAAGGCGGCGACGCCGGCGAGCTGCGTCTCGTCGAGCTGGCCGTCGTAGGACGGCATGTTGGCGTTCTCGTAGCCCGGCACGATGTAGGCCTGCGGGTACAGGATCGACTGGTGGACATACTCTTCGTCCACGACGCCCTCCTCGCTGCCGGGGCGCGGCTGGCCCCAGATGTTCAGCCACGTCGGGCCCACCTTCTCAGAGCCGTCGATCGAGTGACACGTGTTGCAGTTGTACCGAGTGTAGACGCTCTCGCCCAAGGCCGCCGGCGCCATCGGCCCCATCCCGGGCGGCCCGTTGCGCAGGATCTCGTAGTACTCGCCCCGGCTGACGACGTGGATCCTGGCGCCCATGTCCGAGTGCGACGTGCCGCAGTACTCGGTGCACAGCACCTGGTACGTCCCCTCGCGCGGGGCCTCGAACCAAACGTAGGTGTAGCGGTTGGGGAGCACGTCGTGCTTGATCCTGAACTCAGGCACATAGAAGCTGTGGAGCACGTCCTGGCTCGTCATCTCCAGACGGACCGGCGTGTTGACCGGCACCCAGATCTCGCCCGGCACGTTGGTCCCGTTGGCGTACTCGAAGGCCCAGGCCCACTTTTGCGCCTTCACGTTGATCGTGATCGCATCCGACGGCGGGATGGCCGTGCCCACGTAGGCGCGGAAGCCCCAGAAGAACACGACCAGCACCAGGAGCGTCGGGATCGTGATCCAGCTCAGCTCCAGCCACTTGCTCTCGATCACGTCGCGCGGCCGGTCGGCGTGGCTGCGGCGGCGGTACTTCCAGACGAAGTAGATCATCGCCGCCGACACCAGCAGCGTCAGGAAGATGCTGGTGTAGAGGATAAAGTAGAACAGCGCGTCGATCTCGTGGGCCGTGGTCGACTGCTGAGGCGGCAACCAGAGCGAGCCGCCCTCGGTAAAGAACGACTGGCGGGTCGGGGCGCCGGCGAGTGAGTCGGGGGCTGTCTGCATGGTCTCAGGATAGCTGACGGCGGTGTCAGCAGTGGGTCAGGCCGCTGGAGTGGGGTGGACGTCTCCCCAATTGTCGGGCGTCTTGCCGGCCTCGCGTCGCCAGAAGTAGACGAGCATCCCGCCAAAGGCGAGCAGCAGCAACAGGCCGCCGATCTTGGTCCAGTTGAGGATGGCGAGCGAGTAGGACTGGGCCTCGTCGTCGTACTCGAAGCACGTCACCAAGAACTTGTCGAGCGTCGAGCCGACGGTGCCCTCGCCGGCCTCGACCACCGCCAGCTTAAAGTCGAACGGGGCGTGGCTGATGCCGTAGAGGTAGCGCGTGATCTTGCCCTCGGGGCTGAGCACGATCACGGCCGCGTTGTGGGCATACTCGCCGGTGCGCACGTCGTACGCGTACTCGAAGCCGACGGCGTCGGCCAAGGTCTCGACGCTCGCCTCGTGCTCCGGGCCGACGGTCCACATGTGGAGGGCGTCCAGGTCGCCGAGGGTGCCCAGGCGGGCGTAGCGGGACTTGACGGAGTCGGCGCGGGCGGGGGTGTCGTTGGGGTCCACGGACACGGCGAGCACCTGGTAGTCCGGCCCGAGGTCGACGCCGTCCGTCTGGGCGACGGCGTCCGCCAGGCCGTCGAGGACCAAGCTGCACAGCATCGGGCAGGTGTGGTAGACGAACGCCAGCACGACCGGCCGCTCCCCGTCGAACAGCGTCGAGAGTTCGACCTCGCGCCCGCTCTCGTCCAGGAACGTAAGGTCGGTGGGGACGCGCGCGGCCAGCTTTTCCTGGACGCCCACGCGGCCCGCGAGCCGGTTTGGCAGGTCGCCCTGACCGGGCTCGCCGTCGAGCGGCGCGAACTGCCCCGTGGTCGTGACCTGTGCGTGCGCCCCGACTGCCAGCGCGGCACCGAGCAAGAGCAGGAGGCCACGGATTCTCATTACTCGATGGGCTCGTCGCCCAGGTTGATGTCGGTAACGTCGTTGTCGATCACGTCGACCGTCGGGACCCTCTCGTTGTCGACGCCCACTCGTTCCGGCGCGTCGCCGATGATGCGGGTCCGCAACGACGGGTCGTCGAAGCGCGGCTCGATCTCGGAACGGTCTACGTCTTGGACGGCTTGGCCCATGCCCCTCATAACGGGCAACGTGTTCCACTCTTGCCTAGAGTCGGGGAGGCGGTCTGCGTCGGGCGCGTCGCCGCTGCCGTAGTCGGCCACCACCAGGCCCATCGCGCGGGCGATGGGGACGCCGTAGGTGCTGTCGCTGCGCGTGTACTGGCTCAGCTTGGCCGCCCCCTCGGTCCGGATGATGTCCAGGTCGGTGGTCCGGGCATTGCCCTCGGCGTCGAGGCCGACCTGGGTGCGCAGCGGGATGTAGAACAGGAACACCAAGACGGTCGCGAGGGCCAGGATGGCCACCAGCACCGAGGCCACCAGGCCGAGCAGCTGGCCCGACTCGATGTTCTCCTCCTCGACGCCCATCTGGGCCAGGAGCGCCTCCGCGCCGGAGTCCCCTTCGCCCGAGACCTCCGAGGCCTCCTCGGCGGTCTCGGCTCCCGACGCCGCCACCAGGCCGCCGAGCGGCCCCAGCTCCTCGTCCTGAGACGGGCGGACGGACGGGTCCGCGCCGGGGCGCACGCCCTCCTCCTGCCGGAGCAGGGCCTCCTCGCGGTGCGGGTTGGGCACGGGGTCCTCGGCCTTCTGAGGGCGCTCGTCCGGCGGGGGCATCTGGGGGGCCTTGTCGTCCATGGGTGGTCAACGGCCTGGGGCGCCGCTTGTTTTCAGTTTTTATTGAAAGGGCCGCTAAACGGCCCGACTCGCTGCCCGCTGGCGGCCGCCGTGGCCCCAAAGTGAGCGGCGGGCCCGGCGGCTACACGTTCTCGAACCGGAGCGACTCGGCAAAGTACGGGTCGCTGTAGGGGGTCACCGCGTGCCGCCCGAGGCGGGCCAGCGCCACGCCGACGTAGAGGCCGAACAGCCCGAGCCAGATCGCCATCTCGACAAGCGGAAGGTGCGGCTGGACCACGTGCAGGCTCATGCCAGCGGGGCCTTCGACGGCCTCGTGCACCGCCTCCGCCGGCGGGACGACCGCCTGGAGGCTGGCCAGCAGATCGCCGCCGCCCGCCGCCAGCGCGGCGTGGCTGGCCTCGGCGGCGACGTGCATCGACGGCATCGCGATCCACCACAGGTCCACCCAGTGCATCACCAGCAGCCAGACGGCCATCGTCGCCAGCGCGGGCGCGACGCGCTTGGTGACGCGGGGCAGCAGCAGCAGGAAGGGCAGGATAAAGTTGAAGATCAGCAGCGACGCCGCCACGATCCCCCAGCCGCCCTCGGAGCGCTTGTGGAACCAGACGATCTCCTCGGGAAGGTTCGCGTACCAGTACAGCATGTACTGGCTAAAGGCGACGTACGTCCAGAAGACGACGAACGCGAACATGTACTTGCCCATGTCCTGGGTGTGCTCGACGGTCACCTCGGGCAGCATCCCCGCCTTCTTGAGCAGGAGCGCCAGGAACGTGATCAGGCACAGCGCGCCCAGCCAGCCGCCGGCCCAGAAGTAGACGCCGAACATGGTCGAGAACCAGTGCGGGTCGGTCGACATGAGGTAGTCGAAGCTGGCGAACGCCGTCGTGACCGCCGCCAGCGGGATCCCGTAAGCGCTGATCTTGCGCAGCCGCAGCGTGTTCTCGGCGTCGGGTCGGGCGTCGTTGCGCACCGAGATCGACCACAGGCGGCTGCCCAGCCACGTCCACGCGGCAAAGTAGAGCACGTAGCGGACGATGAAGAACGGCGTGTTGAGGTAGAGCTTCTTGCCGGCGATGATCGAGTCGTAGTACGGGCTGGCCGGATCGTACAGCTCGGCGTGCGTCCAGTGGTACAGGTCGTGCATCCCGAACAGGACCGGGAGGCCGGCGATGGCCAGCAGCGGGAAGCTGGCGACCAGCGCCTCCGGGATCCGGCGGATCGTGGTGGACCACCGGGCCTTGGTAATGTGGTGGATCATCACGAAGAACAGCGCGCCCAGCGAGATCGACAGGCAGAACGTCCAGCCGATGAGGTAGGCGAACAGCAGGCGCGGCACGTCGGCCAGCGTCATCACCAGGCCCGCCACCAGCAGCGCGGCGCCGATGGCCAACGGCGTGGTCCACCAGCGCTGACCGCCGAGGAACCGGTACCGCTGCGGCACGCGGTCGCGCTCGGCGGCGACGGGGTCGAAAACGAACGAGAGGGGGTTGGCCATGAGGCTGGAGAGCTCCGCGGTCGCGGGCTAGTTGATGCGGACGTTGGCGTTGGCGTTCTCCAGGCGGTCGCGCTCCGTCTGGGGCACGTCTGCCCCGCCGGCGGCTTGGCTGCGCTCGAGCGCGCGGACATAGGCGACGATGGCCCAGCGGTCGGCCGCGGCGATCTCGTGGCCGTAGCTGGGCATGGTGTTCACGCCGTTCTGGATCACGTCGTAGATGTAGCCGTCGGGGCGGGCGCGGAGCGCGTCGGTGTGGTAGCTGGGCACGGCGAACCCGTAGCCCGTGCCGCCGTTGCCGACGGCCACGATGCCGCGGCCGTCGCCGGCGACGCCGTGGCAGGGCGTGCAGTAGATGTTGTAGCGGTCCTGGCCCCGCTCCACCAGCGACCCCGTCACCTCGATCGGGATCTCCTCGACGTACTCGCCGCCGGCGGTGCGGCCGTAGTAGAACGGCGCGTTGCCCGCGGTCCGGAGCCCGCCGCGGGCGATGGTGCCCGCCACCGGCTGGCGCATCGCCGCCTCGTCGGCGAACAGCGGGTTGGGCTCCTGGGCCTCAAACCGCTGCGTGTAGTCCATGTTGAGGTTCGGGTGGATCGGCGGCGCCTCGCTCGTCATCCCGCGGCAGCCGCCGACGGCGACCGCCAGCACGGCGAGGGCGAGGAGGGAGAGTCGGGTAGTCATGGTGGGTCGTGGTGCGTGGTGCGTGGTGGGGCGCAGGCGGGACGGCGAAGCCGTCGCACACCGCGGGTCACGCGCCGCGTCCTAGATGTCGCCGGTCGTGTGGTGCGGGACGACGGGCGCCGGCAGCGCGGCGTCGTCGGGGATCGGCTCCACGTCGGCGGGCTCGCCGGCGGCGCCCACCAGCGTGGCCCCCTCGTGGTCCACGTACTCCACCGACAGGGCGCCCAGACCGTGGAGGTCCTCGGCGGTGGCGGCGTTGGAGAAGGCGCCGTCGCGGACCGAGACGTGGACGAAGAACGCGTCGTCGGTGGCGCGGCTAAACCGCTCCGAGTTGAACAGCGGGTTGTACGGCTTCGGCAGCCCGTTCAGCGCCAGCATCCCGCCCACCGCCGTCAGCGCGGCGAACAGGATCGTGAGCTCGAACATGATCGGGACCGACGTCTCCCAGGCGAACAGCGGCTTGTTCGAGATGTTGATCGCGTAGTCCACCTCGCTCGTCCACCACTGGAGCAGGAACCCCAGGAACGTGCCGGTGATGGCGCCCCCGAACACCATGAACCCGAGCTTGGAGAACGGCAGGCCCATGGCCCGGTCCATGCCGTGGATCGGGAACGGCGAGAACGTGTCGAGCTGGGAGTAGCCCTTTTCGCGGAGGTCCTCGACGGCGTGCACGAGCGCGCCGGGGTCGGAGAACTCGGCCAGGAGGCCGACGTGTTGGTTGGCCCGGTCATCGAGCCGCTGGCGAATGGCGCGGAGCATTAGTGTCGGGGGGAAGCGGGCTCCGTCCCGCCGCCCGCGGGGCGGTCGGTCGGAGCGGGGTTGGGGACGCCGTCGCGCTCGGGGTCGCCGGCGGCCGGCGAGGCGCTCTGAGCGAACGCGTCCTGCTGGTACGGCGCCAGGTCGTGAGTCGGGCCGCCGTCGCCGATCGTCCCGTGGCCGTCGCCCGAGTGGGCGTAGAAGTGGGGGTCGGCCTGGGGCATCACGCCCTTGACCTCCGCGATGGCCACCATCGGCACGAACCGGAGGAACAGCAGGAACAGCGTAAAGAACAGCCCGAACGTGCCGACGTAGAGGAGCACGTCCCAAATCGTGGGCGAGTAGTAGTCCCAGCTCGACGGCAGGAAGTCGCGGTGGAGCGAGATCACCGTGATCACGAACCGCTCGAACCACATGCCGATGTTGGTCGTGATCGAGATGGCGAACATGATCGGGATCGAACGCCGGAACCGCTTGATCCAAAAGATCTGGGGGAAGATCAGGTTGCACGCCATCATGGACCAGTAGGCCCAGGCGTACGGCCCCGCGGCCCGGTTCAGGAAGGCGTACTGCTCGAACTCGACGCCCGAGTACCACGCGATAAAGAACTCCGTGATGTAGGCGAACCCGACCACCGTGCCCGTCACCAAGATGATGATGTTCATCTTCTCCAGGTGATCCAGCGTGATCAGGTTCTCCAGGTCGAACACCTTGCGGGCCACCACCAGCAGCGTCACCACCATCGCGAAGCCGGAGAAGATGGCGCCCGCCACGAAGTAGGGCGGGAAGATGGTGGTGTGCCAGCCCGGCACCAGCGAGATCGCAAAGTCGAACGACACGACCGAGTGGACCGAGAGCACGAGCGGCGTCGCCAGCCCGGCGAGCAGCAGGTAGGCCCGCTCGTAGTGGCGCCAGTGGCGGTTGGAGCCCGTCCACCCCAGCGAGAAGAAGCCCAGGATCTGCGCCCGCAGCGTCCGCCCGGCGTTGGCGGCGCGGTCGCGGAGCGTGGCCAGGTCGGGGATCAGGCCCACGTACCAGAACAGCAGCGACACGGCCCCGTAGATCGACACCGCGAACACGTCCCACAAGAGCGGGCTCTTAAACTGCGGCCACATGGCCATCTGGTTCGGGATCGGCAGCGTGTAGTAGATGACCCACACGCGGCCGACGTGGAACGTCGGGAAGACGAGCGCGCACGCGACCGCGAACAGCGTCATGGCCTCGGCCGCCCGGTTGATCGAGGTCCGCCAGCGCTGGCGGAACAGGAAGAGGACGGCCGAGATCAGCGTGCCGGCGTGGCCGATGCCGACCCACCAGACGAAGTTGACGATGGCCCAGCCCCAGAACACCGGGTTGGTCAGCCCCCACACGCCCGGCCCGTTCCACACGAGGAAGGCGACGGCGACGCCGAAGATGGCCATGCCCACCAGCGCCGCGCCAAAGGCGAGGAACCAGCCGGTCGGCGTCTTTTTCTCGGTGTGGTACGCCACCATCTCGGTGACGTCGTGGAACGACAGGTTGCCGCGGACGAGCGGGGCGTCCTCGAGCGTCTTGGGCGCGCCGTCCGGGTAGGCCGGCGCGCCGTCGCCGCCCATGCGGCCGTATGCGGACTTGGAGGTGACGGTGGCCAAGGTCTTGGGGGCTGGCGGTCGCGGTGGGCGGAAGGGTCGGGTCTAGGCGGCGGGCGTCTCGGCGGCCACGCGGGCCTCCTCCGAGTCGAACCGGGTGTCGATGCCGGCCAGCGCCGGGCTCGGGTTGCGGAGCCGGGCGAGGTAGGTCAGCCGCGGCTTGACCGCCAGCTCGGCGAGGACCGCGTAGTTGCGCGGGCTCTGCTTGCTCTTGAGCACCTGGCTGTCCCGGTTGCGGAGGTCGCCGAACACGATGGCCTCCGCCGGGCACGCCTGCTGGCACGCCGTCCGGACCGCGCCGTCGGCGATCGGCTCGTTCTCGATGTGGGCGTACTGCTGGGTCTGGCGGATCCGCTGCACGCAGAACGTGCACTTTTCCATCACGCCGCGGTAGCGGACGGTGACGTACGGGTTGGACTGCATCTGGACCTCCAGCGGGATCGACTTGGTCCAGTTGTAGAAGTTGTACCGCCGCACCTTGTACGGGCAGTTGTTGGCGCAGTACCGCGTGCCGATGCACCGGTTGTACGTCATCTCGTTGAGCCCGTCGGGCGAGTGTGCGGTCGCGTTGACCGGGCAGACCTGCTCGCACGGCGCGTTCTCGCAGTGGACGCACATCATGGGCTGCTGGACCATGCCCGGGTCGGTCTCGTCGGCGCCGACGTAGTAGCGGTCGAGCCGGAGCCAGTGCATCTCGCGGCCGCGCGACACCTGGTCCTTGCCCACGACGGGCACGTTGTTCTCGGCCTGGCAGGCCACCACGCACGCGTTGCAGCCGGTGCACGCGTTGAGGTCGATGGTCATGCCCCACTGGTTGTCCGAGTAGAGCGCCTCGCTCAGGCGGGGGTCGTCGCTCGCCGAGTTCTCCTCGCCCCAGAGCGGGTCGAAATTCTCCCACGGCGTGTCCTCGACGTAGAGGTCGCGGATCTTGGCGAACTCCGGGTCGGCCTGGTACTCCGCCAGCGTGCCGACGCGGACGATCTCGCGGCCCTCCATCGAGCCGTGGTCCTGGGTGCTCGCCAGGAGGTAGTCGTCGGCGATCTCGTCGATGTCGGCGACCATCTGGATGGTCGGGCTGGCCAGCGAGCGGACGCGCTCGACGCGGCCGGCCGTCGTGCTCCCGGGCAGGTCGAAGCCGGACAGGGCGGACAGGCCGCCCTGGTAGTAGACGTCGGTGTTGGCGTGGCCCGGGCGGAGCCAGCGGTTGAGACGCGCGACCACGTTCGTCTCGGCCAAGACCCGGTCCGACGCCAGCTCGCGGCCGTAGCCCAGGAACGCCGTCACCGAGTCGTCGGGGTGGCCGGGCTGGACCCAGACGGGCAGCTCGACGGCCGCGCCGCTGGCGGTCTGGATGCGCACGACGTGCGCGTGGTGCTTCCCCTTCTCGATCGGCGTGCCCTCGAACCGGTCGCCGTCGTCGATCAGGCTGGGCCCGAAGCGGCTCACGTCGTCCAGGCCCAGGCGAACCGCCGTGCGCGGCGACATCATCGCCACGGGGTCCCAGGTCACCTTGGTCACCGGGTGCGGGGCCTCCTGCATCCAGGACACGTTGGAGAACGCGCCGTCGTACAGGGTGGGGCTGAGGCGCGTCACCAGCTCGACGGCGCCCTCGACGGGGGCCGCCAGGCCGCTCAGGTCGGCCTTGCCGCCGCCGGCGCCCAGCGAGGCAAAGCGCGTGTCGGCCACGAACCCGTCGTGGACCGCCGTCCGCCAGGCCGTCTCGAAGTCGCCCGGGAGCACGCCGCGGAGCCGCTGGCGGAGCAGGTCATAGCCGGCGTTGTTGCGGCCGGTGGCCAGCGTGTTCAAGACCTCGAGGTCTGAGTGGGCGTCGTTGAACAGGGGCGCGATGAGCGGCTGGACGATGGACAGCGTGCCGTCGTAGGCCCGGGCGTCGCTCCACTGCTCCAGGTAGTGCGTCCGCGGGATGTGCCACGTCGCGCGCTGGCCCGTCTCGTCGCGGTACAGGCCCACGTGGATCGACGTCGGGACGCGCGCCAGCGCCTCCTCGAACTGGAGCTCGGCCGGCAGCGTGTACACCGGGTTCGTGCCCAGCATCACCAGCGTGTCGATCTGGCCCGCCGCCATGTCGCGGACCAGCGCCGCCAGCTGGGGGCCGACGGGCTGGACCGGCCCCTCGCCCGTGGCGAGGTACTCGACCACGCCGCCGCCGAACTGGCCGTTGAGGGCCGCCACGAGCGCGTGGACCTCGGGCGGCTGGGTCATCCCGGCCACGAACGCCGCCCGCCCGCCGGCGGCCCGGACGTCGGCCACGACGGCGTCGACGAACGGCTGGGCCGGCCCGCCGAGCACGCTCTGGGCGCCGGTCGCCACGCCCAGGCCCTGGGCGATGGCCGCGGCGGCGAACGGGACCGCGCCGGCCTTGACCGCCAGCCGGTGGTCGGCCATGCCGCCCGTCAGGGTCATCGTCGACTCGATGGCGTACATCCGCGACATCGTGCCCCGCTCGTCGACGCGGCGCGAGGCGGCGTACTGGCGGTTGTTCCAGACCGAGTTGGGGTCCTCGCCGCCCAGGAAGTCGGCGTCGAACGAGACGATCACCTCGGCGTCCGAGAACCGGACGAGCGGCCGGGCCGGCTGGCCCAGCGCCTGCTGGGTGCCCAGCGCCTGGGCGTCGTCGAGGTGGGGGCCGAGCGTGATCCAGCGCGCGCCGGGCGTGGCGGCGAGGTAGCGCTCGCGGAGCGCGTCGACCGACGGCGAGGCCGAGGGCTCGGCCAGGACGGCCACGCGGCCGCCGCGCTGGCGCAGGCGGCCGGCCTCGGCCACGAACGAGCCCCAGTCGGCGCGCGCCGGCGCGCGCCCGTCCGCCCCGGAGGGCGCGTCGCCGCGCGTGGCGACGTAGCGGCTGCGGTCGGGGTCGTAGAGCTGGAGCACCGACGCCTGGGCGAAGATGTCGGTGGCGCCCCTGGAGATCGGGTGCTCAGGGTTGCCCTCGACCTTGGTCGGCCGCCCCTCGTGGTTCTGGACCACCACGGCGTGCCCGATGCCGCCCAGGGGCATCGACGTCGCGTAGTAGCTCGGGACGCCCGGGATCACCTCCTCGGGCTTGCGGGCGTAGGGCAGGATCTCCTCGACCGGGCGGCGGCAGCCGGCCATGCCCGCCAGCGCGGCGCTGGCGCCCATGACCTTGAGGAACGAGCGGCGGCTCGTGCCGGCGTCGGCCTCGGTCACCGGGTCCTGGAACTCTCCCTGGGCCAGCGCTCCGGCGCGGTCGGCGCGGCTCCGCCAGGTGGGCGCCTGGCCCGCCGTGGCCTGGGCGGCTTCGTCGGCCGCGACGTGGGCGGCGCTCAGGACATCAAGCTCGATCATTCGGGGGGAGGGATTCGGGGTAGGGGGTCCGGGGCCGGGGCGCTCGTCGTGGCGCGCCCGCGTCCGGCGTCCCTCTTGGCTCCTAGTAGTGGCAGGCCGAGCAGTTCTGAGGCGGCTTGATGCCCTCCTCCTCGATGCGGGCCAGGTTGGCCGCGCGGTCGGCGTCGGTCATGTCGTCGAGGTAGCCCATCGCGGTCACCAGCGACGGGTCGCGCAGGTGCTCCTCGGGCGCGCGGTGGCACTCCAGGCACCAGCCCATCGACAGCGGCTCGGCCTGGTACACGACCTCCATCTGGTCGATCCGCCCGTGGCAGCTCTCGCACCCCACGCCCACGTTGACGTGGGCCGCGTGGCTAAACTGCGCGTAGTCCGGCAAGTGGTGGACCTTGACCCACTCGACCGGGACCCCGGTCGCCCAGCTCTCGCGGACGGGCAGCAGCTTGGCCGACTCCGTCGCCACGACGCCGTGGCAGTTCATGCACGTCTGGGTGCTCGGCACGTTGGCGTGCGGGCTCTGCTCGACGTGGTTGTGGCAGTACCGGCAGTCCATGCCGAGCTGGCCGGCGTGGAGCGCGTGGCTGTACGGGACCGGCTGCTCAGGCTGGTACCCGACCTCGTAGAACTCGGGCGAGAGGTAATACCACGCGAGGAGGACCACCAGGATGCCGCCGCCGAGCGCGCCGAACAGGGAGACCGTCGGGAGCGCGTTGGCCTGGCGAGGAAAAAGCTGAGGCATGACCGCTGGGTGTGAGGCCCGTCGGGGCGTGCGAGGGGCACTCGCGAAAGTAAATGTGCCCCTCCGGGGGACGGGCGAATATAGATCGAAGCGCCGGGCCCGGTGCTCGGGGCGCGCCCCTAAACCAGACGCCGGGCGCGGCGGCGGCTCAGTGCAGAGGGGCCACCCCCGACACCGGTTTCAACCCAGACTGAAAGCTACGACGAGTCTGGCGCGCGAACCGCGTCGAGAGCCCGACCGCCGCGACCGCCAGCCCCAGCGTGAGCCCCCACCACAGGCCCCGGGCGCCGGTGCCGGTCGCCAGCCCCAAGACCCCGCCGACCGTCAGCCCGACGCCCCAGTAGGACACGGCGGCGATGACCATCGGCACGCGGGTGTCCTTGAGGCCCCGGAGCGCGCCGGCCATCGCCGCCTGGACGCCGTCGAACAGTTGGAACACCGCCGCGATGCCGAGCAGCGCCACCGCCAGCGACGCCACCTCGGGCTGGGGCGACGACCCGGCGTAGAGCCAGATCACCCACCCGGGCCGGAGCCAGAACACCAGGGCCGACACGGCCATGAACGCCGCGCCAATCGCGGCGGCGGTCCAGCCGGCGCGCGCGGCGCCGGCCGTGTCCCCGGCGCCGGCGGCCATCCCCACCCGGATGCCGCCCGCCATGCCGATCCCGAGCGGCACCATGAACGTGATGCTGGCCGCGTTGAGCGCGATCTGGTGGGCCGCCAGCGCCACCTCGTGGTTCGGCAGCCGCCCCACGAACAGCGTCGCGGCGGTGAACAGGCCCGCCTCTAGCCCGAACCCGACGCCGATGGGCCACCCCAGCCGGAACAGCGCCGCCAGCGCGGCCGGGTCGGGCCGCCGCAGGCCCACGAACACGCGGAACCGGCGCAACGCCCCACCTCGCACGTAGAGCGCCAGCGCGATCGTCATCGCCGTGATGGTGATGGCCGAGGCCCGGCCCGATCCCACCAACCCCATCGCGGGAAGGCCCCACCCGCCAAATATAAACAGGTAGTTGAGGCCGGCGTTGAGCGCGGTGCCGACCACCGTCACGGCCAGAACAGGACGAGGCTGGGCGTTCCCCTCGCACAGCCCGCGCAGCGCGGTAAACCACAGGTTGGGCACGAACCCCCAGCGGATCGCGGCGATGTAGTCGCCGGCGAGCGCGGCGGTGCCGGGCGCCTGGCCGGTCCACAGGAACACGTCCTCCATGAACCCGAGCCCGATCACGAACGGCACGCCCAGCAGCGTCGCCAGCCACAGCCCCTGGCGCGCCCCGCGCCCGGCCGCGTCAGTGTCGCCGGCGCCGACGGCCTGGGCCACCGTCGGCTGGACGGCGACGAGCACGCCGACGCAGACCATCGTCAACGTGACGTAGGCCGTCGAGCCGAGGACGATGGCGGCCATCGCCTCGGTGCCCAGCCGGCCTACCATCACGACGTCGACAAAGCTCATCGACATCTGCGAGAGCTGGACGAGCACGATGGGCACGGCCAGGGCCAGCGTGGGGCGGATGTCGCGGAGGGCGGGCGAGAGGGTCATCAGGGAAAGCTATCCGAGCCCTCGGCCCCGCCGCCTTCGCGCCGTCCGCACCGGACGCGCCTCTCCCCTTCTCCCGGCCCACTGGCGGTCGCCGCGCGCGAGCGGTTCCGGCCCGCGAAGCGACGCCGGCGAGAGCCGCCAGCGGCGCGGGCGCAGGCGACTCGCTCCACGGTCCGGCGAGACTCCGCTCTTGTGCGAGACCTCCCCCGACGTCATCCTGAGCGAGCGCAGCGAGTCGAAGGATCTCTGGTGAGACTCTGCCTCAAGCTGGCGCTGCAAACTGTGAACAGAGGATGCCGCGCGCCAGAGATCCTTCGACAAGCTCAGGATGACGGGGCGCCGAGTTTCCGTATGGAGCATAGGACGGGCTCAGGCGAGACGGCCTTATGGAACGTGGCCGCGCGATCTTGCGGCCATGCGATTTCTCTGCCTTCTCCTGTTCGTCTCGGCCGCCCCGGCCTGGGGCCAAATGGCCAGCCCGACCGAGCCTGGCACGCCGGCCGGTGAGCCCGCTGCCGACCTGGCCGGCCTGCGCGTGGCGCGGGAGACGCTGACGCTGGACCTGCGCCCGCTCCTCGGCGACCGGCTGGCGGTGGTCGAGGCTGAGTACCGGATCCTCAACCCGGGCGGCGTGCGCGTCGTCCCGCTCCAGTTTCTGGCGATGGGCGGGCGCGTCGAAGAGGCCCAGGTGTGGCTCGACGAGCAACCCGTCATCGCGCTGCGGCTGGACTCGCTCCGGGTGCCGCCGTCGTGGACCATCGCGACCGAGACGCCCGCCTTGGACGCCGAGCCCGTCCCGTACACGACCGACGCCAGCCTGGCGACCGCCAGAGGCCTGACCTTCGTGGTCCCGATCCCGACGGGCCAGCACACCGTCCGCGTGCGCCACGGTGTCCGCCCCGGCTCCTACGACGACGGCCGCCACCCGAACCGCGTCTGGCAGTTGGCCTACAGCCTGGCGCCGGCGCGCCGCTGGGCCGGCTTCGGTCAGCTCGACGTGACCGTGCTCGTGCCGCCGGGCTGGGAGGCCGCCGCCTCGCTCCCGATGCGCGCCGAGACGGCTGCCGACGGCGAGGGCCAGCGCCTGGTGGGCCGGTTCGCCGGCGTCCCCGGCGACGTGCTCGCGGTCTCGGTGCGGGCGCCGGCGCCGGTCCTCCGCGTCCCGTTCTGGATCGCCGGCGCGCTGGCGGCGCTCGTCGTCGTGGGGTTCGTCGGGTTCGTGGCCGGGCGGCTGGTGGCGCAGTCGGGCCGGCGGTTGGGCGCGGCCGTGCCCGGGGCGGTGCTCGGGGGCGTGATCGCAGCGGTGCTGATGGTGGTGCTGGTGAGCATCGGCGCCGACCAGGGCGACTCTGGGGCCTACGGCTACGGGCTCGTGGTCCAGATGATGACGGTCGTCGGCCCGCTGGCGATCGTCGCGTGCGCAGCGCTGACGCTGGCGGTGGCGGCCGTCACGGCGCGGCGCTGGCGGGCAGAGGGCGGAGGGTAGAGCGCCGGCGCCCGCCGCCAACGGCCGGGACGCCCCGGCCCGTTCTCCTCTCGCCCTACTCGACCGGGAAGTCGAAGTAGGTGCTGCCGTGGGGCTCGTCGCGCAGCGTGAAGTGCCACCACTCCTTGTCGTAGTTGCGGAACCCGCCCGCGCTCATGGCCGCGCGCAGCCGCTGGCGGTTGCGGCGGGCGCTCGCCGAGACGTCGCGGCTGTCGGTCGCCGCGGCCGGGCTGAGGCAGTCGTAGGCCGTGCCCATGTCCAGGTCGCCCTCGTCCAGCCGCTCGCCCACGGGCGCGTTGCAGCGGGCGAGCGGGCCGTCGGCCGGAGACGGGAACTCGGTGCGGACGGCGGCGGCGGCGGGGAGCGACACCAGCGTCAGGTCGACGGTCGAGCCGCGCGTGTGGCCGCTCCGGGTGGCGATGTAGCCGCGCGAGAACAGGCTCCCCTTGGGCTCGTCGGGGTAGAACGCCTCCTTCATCGACTGGTCGTGGAGGCCCGTCCACGTCGCGAACTGGCGGACGGCCGTTTGGGGCCGGTAGCAGTCGTAGACCTTGAGCCCCAGCCCGTCGCGCTCCAGGCTGCGCGCGACGTCCGCCAGCGCCTGGGCGGCCGGCTCGGTCAGGACACACTCGGCCGCGTCGTAGCCGTCGATGGGCTCGCCGATAAAGTTGTAGGCCGTCGCGTAGCGGATCTCCTGGCCCACCGACGGCGCGACCTCGCGCAGGCGCACGAAGCCCTCGGGCAGCGGCGGCAGCGCCTCGCGGGCGGTGTCGGGCGCCGGAGGCGACGGGGCCGCCGGCGACGAGTGGCCGGCGGCGGCCGTCAGCCGCTCGGGGCCGGGCGGCGCCTCGGCTTCCGAGAGGCACCCCACCAGCACGACGCCGACGGCGGCCAGAAGCCAGATCAGACCAGGGGAGCGGGCCATTTGAAGCGCGGGGAGGGCGACGGACGGAATCTAGCGCCTCGCCCCAACGCCTCGGCCGGTACGCTTCATGCCCCCTGCCCCCTCTCTCTGCCAGGCCGCCAGCGCGCGGCGGCGCCGGTTCGCAGAGACGCGGCGAACACCCGGTGGAGGCCCAGCGAGGGGACGGCCAAGCGTGTGTGGGAACGCCTCCGAGCCCACCGAAGTCCACGCCGACGAGCGTTCTTCTCGCCTCTCGCGCTGTGTCACCCCTGCGGCATCGGCCCTTGGCCGCCCGCGACCGTATGATCCTCTCGACGCCGACCGACCTCCAAACCTTGCCCCCCGGCCTCTCCTCCGACGTGGTCGAGGCGCTGGCCGCCCGGAGCGTGCGCCGCGACTCGGTGCCGTCGTTCCAGGCCCTGCTGGCGGCCGTGGCCGAGGCCGTCCGCGCCACCCAGGCGCCGGTGGCCCAGGCCGAGGAGGCTGCGCTCAACTTGCGCCAGCGCGAGACCGTGGCGGGCGTCCACGCCGACCTGGCCCAGATTCTAGAGGCGCTGGCGAGCGGCGTCTCGGCCGAGGCCCAGTGCCTCAAGGCGTCGCGCCGCCCCGCCGACGTCGTCCGCTCGGTGTTGCGCCCGACGCCGGGCTGGCTGCCCCGCCTGCGCGACCGCGCCGCCGGAGCGACCGTGCCGGCGCCCACCTGGGTCACCGCCGCCGCGGCCGCCGTCGAGGCCCTGGGCCAGACTGCCGAGCACGTCGCCACGCTGGGCCAAGCCCAGCCGACCGAGTCGTCGGCCCGGGTGCTGTCCGGGCGCGTGGCCGACCGGCTCCGCGAGCACCGCGACGCGCTCCTGGCCGACATCGCCAAGCTGGTCGACTAGACGACCCAGGCTCCGCCCCGCTGGCGGTCCTGACCGGCGGGCCGACGGCGACCGCCCCAGCGGCTAGCGCCGCGTCGGGGTGTGGGCGCGCCCGCGCGACGAGACGGTCCGCCCCAGCCGCGGCGACCACAGGTCGCTCGTGTCGATGGCGTTGGTGACCGCCGGCTCGTTGGGGTCGCTGACGTCGGCGCCGTCGAGGTCGTAGGTCGCCGTCGGGTTGTTCTCGGCGTCCACCAGGACCACGCGCGGCTTGAAGGCCTCAGCCTCCTGGGGCGTCATCTCGGCGTAGGCGATCACGATCACCTGGTCGCCGGGCGCCACCAGCCGGGCCGCGGGGCCGTTGAGGCAGACCGTCCGGCTGCCGGCCTTGGCGGGGATGGTGTACGTCTCCAGCCGGGTGCCGGCGTTGACGTTGAGCACCTGGACGCGCTCGTAGGGCAGCAGGTTGGCCGCCTCCATCAGCTCGCGGTCGAGCGTGATCGAGCCCTCGTAGTACAGGTCGGCCTCGGTCACCGTCAGGCGGTGGAGCTTGCCCTTGAACAGCGTGACGGTCATGGGTTGGAGGGATGCGGGACGTGGGATGAGGCGGGCAGATCCCGAGTCTCCTTATCCCTCGTCCCTCACCAAAAGCGTGGTGTTGTCGATGAGTCGGGTCTCGCCAAAGCGGACGGCGAGCGCCGCAAGGTAGCGACCGCCCGACGGGCCTTGCGGATCGAGCGTGGCGGCCGGCTGCAGCGCGTCGGCGTCGACGACCTCGGCGTAGTCGATCTGGGCGCGTGTGGCGGTCGAGACCTGGGCCCGCATGGCCTCGGTCAGGGCCGCCGCGTCGCGCTCGCCCGCGGCGACGGCGGCCTCAGCCGCGCCGAGCGCCTGGGACAGCACCACGGCCTGCTGGCGCTCGGCGTCGGCGAGGTAGCGGTTGCGCGACGACATCGCCAGCCCGTCGGCCTCGCGCACGATGGGGTGGCCCACAACCTCGATGCCGAAGCCCAGCTCGGCCGTCATCCGGCGCACGATGGCGAGCTGCTGGGCGTCCTTTTGGCCGAAGACCGCGATGTGCGGCCTGCACGCCAGGAACAGCTTGGTCACGACCGTGGTGACGCCCTCGAAGTGGCCCGGCCGGCTGGCGCCGCACAGGTGCCGGTCGAGCTCGCGCACCGACACGGTCGCAAACGGCGGCAGCCCGAACGGGTACATCGCCTGGGCACTCGGCGCGAACACCACGTCGGCGCCGTCCGCCACCCCGCCAGGGACAGCGCCAGCTAGCGCGGCGAGGTCGGCGTCGAGCGTGCGCGGGTAGGCCTCGTAGTCCTCGCCGGGCGCGAACTGGGTCGGGTTGACGAAGATCGAGACCGTCACGTGGTCGGCCCGCTCGCGCGCGTCGGCGACGAGCGCGAGGTGGCCGGCGTGGAGCGCGCCCATCGTGGGCACGAGCGCCAGACGGTCGCCCCGCTGGCGGGCGGCGCCGGCCAGGGCCTGCATCTCGGGGACGGAGCGGACGACGGCGGGCTGGGACACAGGCGGGGCGGGCAGAGGACGAGGGGCCGCAAGTTCGCCGAACGGGACCGAACCGTGCGCGTAGGTCCGGGTAGGTTTCGCGCGCCCACCTGGCGGCGCTTCCGCTGGGCGCCGCGCCCGAGTCCTCTCCCCTCTTCCCTCCCCATGTCCGACGTGTCCTCCCCCCAGCCCGACGGCTTCCGCACCGAAACAGACTCGCTCGGCGAGGTCCGCGTCCCGGCCGACGCGCTCTACGGCGCCCAGACCCAGCGCGCCGTCGAGAACTTCCCCGTCTCGTCGCTGCGCTTCCCGCGCCGCTTTGTCGAGGCGCTGGGCACGGTCAAGGCCGCCGCGGCGCGCGCCAACAAAGGCCTCGACCTGCTCCCCGGCGACACCGCCGACGCCATCGAGGCCGCCGCGCTGGCGGTCCGCGCCGGCGAGCACGACGAGCAGTTCCCGCTGGACATCTTCCAGACCGGCTCGGGCACGTCGACCAACATGAACGCCAACGAGGTCATCGCGCGGCTCGCCAGCCAGTCGCTCGGCGACGACGAGCACGCGGTCCACCCCAACGACGACGTCAACTACGGCCAGTCGTCCAACGACGTCATCCCGACGGCCATGCACGTGGCCGCGCGCGTGGCGCTGGCCGAAGACCTGCTCCCGGCGCTCGACCGGTTCGCCCAGTCCCTGGAGGCCAAGGCCGACGAGTTCGACGACGTGGTCAAAAGCGGCCGGACGCACTTGATGGACGCCACGCCGGTCCGGCTGGGCCAGGAATTCGGCGGGTACGCGGCCCAGGTGCGCAAGGGCATCGCGCGCGTCGAGCGGGCCGGCGACGAGCTGGCGGAGCTGGCGCTCGGCGGCACGGCGACCGGCACGGGCATCAACCGAGTGCCCGAGTTCCCCCGGCGCGCCATCGCCGAGATCTCCGAGATCACCGGCGTCGACTTCCGCGAGACCGACAACCACTTCGAGGCCCAGGCGGCCAAGGACGCCTACGTCTCGGCGGCGGGCGCGCTGAACACGGTCGCCGTGTCGCTGATGAAGATCGCCAACGACATCCGCCACCTGTCGAGCGGGCCGACGTCGGGGCTGTCGGAGATCCAGCTCCCGGCGATCCAGCCGGGCTCGTCGATCATGCCCGGCAAGGTGAACCCGGTGATGTCGGAGGCCATGATGATGGTCGCGGCGCGCGTGATGGGCAACGCGGTCACGATCACCGTCGGCGGCCAGCACGGCAACTTCGAGCTCAACGTGATGATGCCGGTGATGGCGCACGCCATGCTGGAGTCCATCGAGGCGCTGTCGGGCGTGCTCGACGCCTTCCGCGAGCGGTGCCTCGACGGCATCACGGCCAACCGCGACCGCGCCCGCCAGCTGCTCGAGCTCAACCCGTCGATCGCGACGGCCCTGAACGCCGAGATCGGCTACGACGCGGCCAGCAAGGTGGCCAAAAAGTCGGCCGCCGAGGGCCGGTCGGTCCGCGACGTGATCCTGGAGATGGACCTGCTGCCGGCCGAGCAAGTCGACGCCGTCCTGGACGTGCGGAGCATGACCGAGCCCGGCATCCCGGGCGAGTAGCGCCCCGCCCCGCTGGCGCCCCGCCCCGCTGGCGCCCCGCCCCGCTCGCGCCCCGCCCCGCTCGCGCCCCGCCCCGCTCGCGGGCCGGCCCGCTGGCGCCGTCCGCCAGCGGGTCAGGCGGTGCCGCCGATCCAGTCGGTCTCGGCCGCGGTCGCCTCCCGGGCCGCCGGGTCGGTCAGGACCCGAACGACCACGCGGTGCCGCTCGCGGATCTCGGCCTGATCCGCCTCCAGCGTCTGGGCGGCCAGGCAGCCCTGGAGCAGCGCGTCGGCCTGCCGGCGGAGCGCGGCGCGCGCGGACTCGCTGCTCAGCCGGCCGGCCACCTCGCCCATCGTCACGAAGGTGTGGAGGGCCGCGTTGCGGTCGGCGGCGAGGTAGGGCCGGAGCTGGCCGTAGACGCCGGCGGCGAAGTCCTCGAAGGAGGTCGGGAAGGCGACCACGCGCAGCCGGCCGTCGTCGCCGTAGCGCTCGGCGCTGGGGAAGTCGCGGCCGGCCAGGTCCTTGAGGGCGGCGGAGAGCCAGTCGAGACACGAGATGGCCGTGAACGGGTCGTTGATGCCGGGCGAGAGCGCCCGGGCCGCGATCTCGACCAGTTCGTTGACCAGGAAGCGGACGTCCTGGCGCGCCGTCCGCTGGCGGCCCCAGGCGAACGCCCTCCGGACGTCCTCCATGACGTGGCCCCCGGACCGGTCGGGCGGCCAGGCCAGCACCAGCGTGTCGCCGGTGGCCACGAAGTCGCCCGGCCGGTGGCGGATGCGGATCACCAGGTCGTGCTCGACGGCCAGCGCCATCAGGCCCTCGGCGTCGACGCCGGTGAGGTAGCCGTCGCCGTCGGCGTCGATGCGGCGGGCGTGGTCGTAGAAGCCGTCTGGCACCTCGGTCACGGCGGCCTCGTCGCGCGCGGCCTCGCGCGTGGGCTCGTCCTGGCCGATCCGCGCGGGGAACAGCGTGTCGATCTTGCGGCGCAGGTCGCGGCCCACGCCGGCCACCAGGTTCGAGACGTGGATGCTCTCCGGCACGTGGTGGATAAAGAAGATGAACACCGCGATCGAGGCGATCGCCAGTCCCAGCCCCGTCAGGACCGCGATGTGGGGCACGAACGCCTCCGCCAGGTCCGGCCCCGCCCCCTCGTCCGGCGACCGGATCGTGCGGAGCACCAGCAGGCAGTAGAGGAACGTCGCGATAAAGGTGCCCAGCGTGACCTGGTTGCCCCGGTCGGACATGAAGTTGGTCAGCAACCTCGGCCCGTACTGGCCGCTCGCGTAGACCACGCTCGCGATCGTGATCGAGAACGTGACGCCGGCCACCCCGATCATGGACCCCGCGATGGTCGAGAGCACCGCGCGCGCGCCGTCGGGCTTGTTGCCGTAGAGCGAGAGGCCCTCCATCCAGTCCGGCCCGACGCGCCCGTCGACCTGGATCAGGACCCCCGACAGCACGACGGCCCCGACCGACATCAGGCTGGGGATGAACCAGTAGCTCGACGAGACGCTGTCCCAGAGGGCGAGCGAGCGGGCTTTGATCGGGGGCACGGGGCGGCGGCAGGTGGACGGGCCGAACGCCCCGTGCCCCGCTCCAAGATCCAGCCGCCTCCGCGCCGCTGGCGGCGGCCGCCAGCGGGTCGGCCGGTCAGCCGCGGCGGTGCGTCTTGCGCGCCAGGCGGAGGTCGCTGGGCTCGCCGGGCGACACGAACGGGCTGTCGGCCACGAAAAAGCGGTAGTCGAGGTCGACGCCGCGCGAGATCCCGATCCGCGACGAGACGGCCACGCGGTCGTCGGCCACCGCCTCTCCTCTCTCGAAGCAGAGCGGCGGGCGCGTCAGGTCGGTGCCGTGGAAGCGGCTCCGCGTGGTCTTGGGCGCCTCCGCGATGCCCAACGCCTGGGTCAGCTTGCCCGGCCCGTTGGCGAGGTCGCGACGGCGCTTGACGGACGGCGGGCGGTTCTCGACCATCTGCGCCTCGCCCTCGACCGGCTCCAGCGCCCGGACCAGCACGGCGCCGGCCTGGCCCTCGGGCTCCGTGACCACGTTCAGGAGCCAGTTGGTGTAGTAGAGGTTGTAGACGTAGGCCGTGCCGGGCGCCGCGAACAGGCCGGCCGCGCGGCCCTGGGGCAGCACGCGGCCGTCGCCGCCGAACGTGGCCTTCCAGCCGTGCATCGCCGGGTCGTCGGCGAGGTAGGCCTCGGTCTCGACGACGCGGCCCGCCAACCGCGAGGCCGACGCAGTCAGCCGGCCGGCGTCGGTCTCGTGGACCAACACCGCGCCCAGCAGGTCGCGGGCGACGACCAACGTGGGGCGGGCGAAAAACTCGGCGGGGAGCGGGTTGGGCATCGTGTAACCTTTGGAGACCGGCGTGCGTGGAGACGAGGTCCCGTCTCTCTCCTCCCCTCCGCTCATGTTCCGCCCTGCCCTGCTTCTGGCCGCCATCGCCCTCAGCGGCTGCTTTACGTTCATCGTCACCGACGAGTCGGCGCCCACGGTCCAGACGGACGCGCCGGCCGACGTCCTGTTCGACGAGTCGTTCTCGGTCCGGGACGGCGGCGCGCTGGCGGTGGACCTGGGCAGCGAGGCGGTCGTGGTCAAGACGGTCTCGGGCAGCCGGGCGCGCGTCGTGGTCGAGGGGCGGGGCCGGGACGCGGTCCAGGAGTTCCAGCGCCGCCGCTTTACCGCGCGGGCGGTGAGGCGCGGGCTGGAGGTCAAGACCGACCCGCCGCGCCGGACCTCGGGCCGCGCCGACGCCCGGTTCACCGTCACCGTCGAGGTCCCGCGCCGCTTCGACGTCGCCCTCGACGTGGGCTCCGGGTCGGTGTCCGTGGGCAGCTTGGACGGCGACCTGAGCGTGGACACCGGGTCGGGCTCGGTGTCGGTGGGCCACATCCGCGGCGACGTGGCCATCGACACCGGGTCCGGCTCGGTCCGCGCGGAGTCGGTCTCGGGCGCGCTAGAGGTCGACACC
The DNA here is from genome assembly GCA_947493945.1 of uncultured bacterium. GTDB lineage: Bacteria > Bacteroidota > Rhodothermia > Rhodothermales > Rubricoccaceae > Rubrivirga. The sequence goes on from CANLSR010000003.1 coordinate 320,844, forward strand.
GGCAGCGGCGCCGTGAGGGTTGGCGAGGTGGGCGGCCGGGCCACCGTCGACACCGGCTCGGGCGGCGTCACCCTAACGGTGGGCGGGAACGGCCCGGTCGAGGTCGACACGGGCAGCGGCAGCGCGACCGTCCTGGTGCCCGAGCGCTCGAACTGGGAGGTGGACCTCGACGGCAGCTCCGTCGAGATCGACCGGAGCCTGGGCTTCGACGGCCGGCAGGAGCGCGGCCGAGCCCGGGGCCGGATCGGGAGCGGCGGGCCCAGCCTGTCGGTCGACACGGGCAGCGGGCGGATCGCGATCCGGTCCCGCTAGCCTCGCCCACCGACGCCGCCAGCGGCTGGCGGGGGGCTTGGCACGGCGTAACCTTTGGAGACTCAGCACGTGAGAAGAGGGTCGGCGCTGCGCCCGACCTCGTCCCTCGCCCCGAACTCCTATGTCCCGCCGCCGCCTCCAACGCCTCGCCCTCGTCGCCCTGGGCGCCCTCCTGCTCGTCGTCGGCGGCTCCCGACTGGCGGACGCCATCGGCGGGCTCGGACATTCAAGCCACGATCCGGCGCCGGCCCGACCCGCCTCCGACGACGTGCTGTTCGACGAGACGTTCACCGTGCGCGAGGGGGCCGCGCTGGCGGTCGACCTCGGCTCCGAGGACGTGGTCGTACGGACGGTGAGCGGAAACCGAGCGCGCGTCCGCGTTGAGGGCCGAGGCCGCGACGCCGCCGACGAGTTCCGCCGCCGCCGCTTCACGGCACGCGCCGTCGGTGGCGGGCTCGACGTGCGCACCGACCCGCCGCGCGGGTCGTGGTCGATGGGCCGCCGCAACGCCCAGTTTACCGTCACCGTCGAGGTGCCCCGCCGCTTCGACGTGGACGTCGACCTCGGCTCAGGCGACGTCCGGGTCGCGTCGCTAAACGGCAACCTGAGGCTGGACACCGGCAGCGGCGACGTCCAGGTGGACGACGTCGACGGCCGCCAGCTGGTCTTCGACACCGGTTCCGGCGACGTGCGCGCGGGCAGGCTCAAGGGCCAGGTCGAGATCGACACCGGCTCCGGCGACGTCGAGGTGGACCGCGTCGAGGGCCGGCTGGCGGTCGACACCGGCAGCGGCGACGTGGCGGTGGGACTGGCCGACGGCGAGGTCGAGGCCGACACCGGCTCGGGCGACGTCGAGATCGCCGTCGCCGGCTCTGACGACGTGGAGGTCGAGACGGGCAGCGGCCGCGCGACCGTCCGCGTGCCCCAGCGCTCGGGGTGGACCGTGGACTTGGACGGCGGCTCGGTCGAGATCGACCGGGCGCTCGACTTCCAGGGCCGCCAGGGGCGCCGCCAAGCGCAGGGCCGGATCGGCGGCGGCGGCGCCCAGCTGGACATCGACACCGGCAGCGGGGCCATCCGCGTGCTCAGCCGCTAGACGGCTCGCCCACGGCGTCCGCCAGCGACGCGCGCGCGGCGCCGGGGCCGGCGGTGGGCGCCTGGCAGGCGCGGTCCTGGCAGACGTAGGCCGTGGCCTGGCCGTCCAGCGCGGTCTGCTCGGCGGCGAACGGGACGAGGTCGGTCACGGGCGCCGGGCCGTCGCCCGGGGCGCGCAGGACGGTCACGGCGAACGGCGCGTACACCCCGCGGACCGCCCCGATCAAGGCCGCGGTGTCGGGCGCGTCGCGGTCGCCGGCGACCACCACCTCCTGGCTGGGGCCGAGCGCGAACGCCGCCGCCGTCATCAAGTGCGTGAAGCCGGACGGGTGCTCGCGGACGACCGCTGGCGCCCGGAGCGCGCGCTGGCCGGCCTCCTCCAACTCCACCCGCCCCGTCAGCCGGCCCAACCTCAGTCCGTTCAGCGCCGCCACGCTGTTGCCGGCCGGAAGGGCGCCGTCGTCCAGGTTCTGCTGGCGGACGAGCAGGTCGGGCGCGTCCTCGGGCGAGACGAAGTAGCCGCCCTCGGGGCGCTCGAAGTGGGCCCGCATCCGGTCGTGGAGGTCGAGCGCGGCGGCCAAGTGCCGCTCGTCGAACGTGGTCTGGTAGAGTTCGATCAGTCCCCAGACCATGAACGCGTAGTCGTCCAGCAACCCGGTGATGCCCGCCTGGCCGCCCCGCCAGCGGTGCAGGAGGTCGCCGGCGTCGGTGCGCATCTCGGACAGCACGAACTCGGCGGCCTGGCTCGCGGCCTCCGCGTAATCCGGGCGGTCCAGCGTGCGGGCGGCGACGGCGAAGGCGGCGACGGCGAGCCCGTTCCAATCGGCCAGCACCTTGTCGTCCAGCAACGGGCGCGGGCGCTGGGCGCGGGCGGCGAGCAGGCGCGGGCGGAAGCCGTCGAGCCGCTGGCGGAGAGCGCCGGGGGCCAGGTCGAGGCGGGCCGCGGCGGCGGCGTAGGGGCCGGCGCCGAGGTCGGGGTTCGGGAGGTGGAGCACGTTGGCACCGGTGCGCTGGCGCGTGGCCTCGTCTCGGTAGTTGCCCTCGGCGGTGGCGCCCCAGGCGTCGGCGGCGAACGCCGCGTCGTCGCCGCCGAGCACGTCCGCCAGCGCGGCGAGCGACCAGACGTAGAAGGCGCCCTCCTCGCGCTCGCCCGACGCGTCCAGCGAGTCGGCGTCCTCAGCGGAGTGGAACGCGCCGGTGTCGGAGCGCAGGTCGCGCAGGACGTAGTCCAGCGTGTCCGTCGCGGCGTCGGCCAGGTCGTCGGCGCCGGTCGCCTGGGCGGCCTCGGTGCAGGCGAGGGCGTAGAGCGCCTGGTCGTAGAGCATCTTCTCGAAGTGCGGGAGCAGCCACTCCCTATCGGTCGCGTAGCGGTGGATCCCGCCGCCGACGTGGTCCCAGATGCCGCCGGCGCGGATCGCCCGCAGCGTGGCGACGGCCATCTCGGCCAGGTCCTGGTCCCCGGTTTGGGCCGCGCGGCGGAGCAGGAACAGCGCGTGGTGCGGCGTCGGAAACTTGGGCGCCACGCCCCAGCCGCCGCGCCCGGTGTCGAAGCGTTGGGCCAGCGCGTCGGCCGCCGCCTCCAGGTCAGAAGCGCCCAGCGCGTCGCCCGGCTCGACGGCCGCCATCCGGCGCACCACGTCCGCCAGCTCCCCGGCCGACTGGCGGACGCCGTCGGCGTTCTCGGCCCAGAACCGCGACACGTTCTCGGCCAGGTCCAGCACGCCGATCCGCCCGCCCCGGCTCTCGCGCGGCAGGTAGGTGCCCACCCAGAATGGCTCGCGCGTGTCGGGCGTGACGAGGGCCGTCAGCGGCCACCCGCCGCGGCCGGTCGCCGCGAGCACGGCGGCCATGTAGACCGCGTCCACGTCGGGCCGCTCCTCGCGGTCCACCTTGACGCACACGAAGGCGTCGTTCAAGGCGCGCGCCGCCGTGTCGTTCTCGAACGACTCGTGCTCCATGACGTGGCACCAGTGGCACGTGGCGTAGCCGATGGACACGAACACGGGCACGTCGCGGCGCCGGGCCTCCTCAAAGGCGGCGTCCGACCACGGCCACCAGTCGACCGGGTTGCCGGCGTGTTGGAGCAGGTACGGGCTGTTGGTGTCGGCGAGGCGGTTCATGGCGCGGCGGGGTAGGTGCCGGGAGTACGGCCGTGAACGGGCGCGGTGCCGGTCACGACGCCGTGACGTCCGGCCGCGCCAAACGGGGCGCCTGCCACCCGGCGCCCGGCACCGCGATACCCAGCCTCCTCGCCTCTGCTCCGATGACGCTCAACCGCCTGGCCGCCCTGCTGACGCTCGGGATCGCGGCCGCGTCGCTGGTCGCGTTCCTCGCCACCGGCTCGGTCACCGTCGCGATGGGCCTGCTCGTGGCGCCCGTCCCGTGGCTGCTGGCGACCCTCGGCGACCGGGGCGACTGGACGCCCGGCGAGATCCTCCGCCAGTCGCACGACGGCCCGCTGGCGGACGACCTCGACCGGACGCTGCGCGGCCCGCTGGCGACGCCTCTCAGCCAGGACGACGACCTGTTTCTGCCGGACTGCCCCCCGCTTCGCACCGGCGCCTTCGACGCGCCAGCGGCCCAGCCGACGTCTCCACCCACCAGCACCCCGCTCCGATGACGCGTTTCCTCCTCGCCGCGCTGGCGGCCCTCGTCGCCGGCTGCGGCGCGGCCCCGTCGGGCCTGTCTCCCGACGACGCTTTTCAGTCCGCGATGACGGCGGCCGACTCGGGCGACGTGAGGCGCGCGCTTGCCTTGCTTGACGAGGCGGCGGAGGCCGGCCACGTCGAGGCGCTCGCCGTCCGAGCCCGCGCCTACGGCCGTGGGTACCTGCGGACCGACTACGGACGCGGCCATCAGCGTGGCGTGATCCCGAGCAACCTGTCACTCCTCGTCTTGCCTGGCCAAGCCCGAGCGGCCGAGGACGACTACCAACAGGCGCTGGCCGAGGGCGCCCGCGCTGGGGACGAAGACGTGCTCTTCCGGCTTGCCGACAAGCTTCTCGACCGGCAATTCGCGGAGGGTGTCTGGCGAGAGGGCGACCAGGACTCCGCACGCGCCGTCTACCGCCGCCTGTCCGCCCAGGGCGCCGCGCCGCTCAGGCTGGCGTTCCTCGCCAAGCGCCTGGACGACGATCCGGCCTACGACGCTCATCTCGACGCTGCCGCCGCAGCGGGCGATCCGCACGCGTGCCTGTTCCAGATGTACCGCTCCCACGGCCAAGCCGAGATGTTCTCGGCGCGCCGCGTCGCGGCGTCCATCGACCACGTCGAGTCGTGCCGGGCGGCCTCCCCTGCGGCGCGCGACTCCAAGCGGCTCGCCTACGCCGACTCGACCTTGAGCAGTCTTGCCAATCAAGCCCGGCGCGGAAACGCAGAGGCGCATGTCGTGCTCGACAGCCTGCGCACGCTGGGCGTGTTCGAGCGCCACCCGCGGCTTGCGGCGGCCGTCGGCGGGGCGTAATCCAAAAAAGGAGCCTCCACCCCGAAGGGCGGAGGCTCCGTGCCCGCGGTCAGGGCCGGCGCGCTAGCGCACGACCGTCAGTTGGCGCGTCATCCGCTCGCCGGCGGCGTCCATGACCACCACGTAGACGCCGGCGGGCAGCGCGCCCGTCGAGAGCGCCAGCGGCTGGCGGCCCGCTGCCATCGCGCCGTCGTGCGCCACGGCCACCTCGCGGCCCAGCAAGTCCATCAGCGCCACGCGCACGTTGCCGGCCTCGGGCAGCGTCACCGTCACCGTCGTCGACGCGGCGGCCGGGTTGGGGCCGACCGTCAGCGCCAGCGCCTCGGCCTTGACCGACGCCGTGACCGGGTCGCTGGCGGCGGTCTCGGGCGTGAAGCCCAGCGCCGGGTCGGCCTGGCCGGTCAGCGCCAGCAGCGGCTGGTCCGAGAAGTAGGCCACGCGCGTGACGCGGTAGCCGTAGCGCGTCACCGAGTAGTCGGAGACCAGGTTGGCCGAGATCGCGGCGCCGTCCACGACGGCCCAGAACGCGGCCTTGCTGCCGGTGTAAGTCGCCTTGGTGGCGCCCGACTGGTCCTTGACGTAGACGAAGTCGTAGTTCGCCTCGGTGTCGAACCGCTCGAAGTACATCGCGACCCGCTGGGCGCCGGCCTTGGTGTAGGTCTGGGTGGTGTTGGTGTTGTTGGGGTAGTTGTGCGGGCTCTGGTAGACGCGGTCCTCGTAGCGCCACTCAGGCGTGCCTCCGCCCCCGTCGCCGCCGCCCGACCCGGAGCCGACGCCGACCGCGGCCCAGGCGTTGGTCACCGAGGCCACCTGCGACGAGCCGGCGCCGTAGAGGTCGGTCGCCGCCTGGATGGTGCCCTGGCGGGCGCCGGCGAAGTTGGTCGAGGCCGTGAAGTACTGGGTCAGCGCCCGGTACCACACCTTCTCCGTCACGCCGCGGCCGACGGCCTGGACGGCCTGGCCTCGGAACGTGCCGCCGGCGATCATCAGGTACGCCTGCTTGTTGGCGATGCCCGAGTTGATGTGGACGCCGCCGTTGTCTTGGGTGCCCGTGTAGCGGTCGGCGTAGTGGTCCGGCTGGTTGCCGCGCGTCGGGTTGTCGAGGTAGCGGAGCGCGTCTCCCGACGTGCCGGGCGTGTAGCTGTTCTCGCCGATGAGGTAGTCGTCGCGGTCCACCATGACCGCCATGATGTCTGAGACGGCCTCGTTCAAGGCGCCCGACTCGTTCCGGTAGATCAGCCCGGCCGACGTGCTGGTGACGGCGTGCGTCAGCTCGTGGGCCGCGATGTCGAGCGACACCAGGGCGATAAACTGGCTGCCGTCGCCGTCGCCGTAGACCATCTGCTGGCCGTTCCAGAACGCGTTGTTGTAGCCCAGCCCGCCCGGCACGTCGTCGTAGTTGACGGTCGAGGTGATGGTCGCGTTGTTGCCGTTGTAGCTGCTGCGGCCGTGCGTGTTCTTGAAGTAGTCGAACGTCTTGACGGCGCCGTAGTGGGCGTCGACAGCGGCCGAGGCCGAAAAGCTGTTGTCGGCGTCGGTGACGTAGCTGCCCGGCAGGCTGTTGCCACCATTGGCCGACATCGTGCGGATGTAGTCGGGCCCGCGCGTGGTGTCGTAGAGGTAGTACGCCCCGTTCGACAGGAACGTCGGCAGCGAGTACGAGCCGCCGAACAGGCTCGCGCCCGTCCCGCTGGCGGCGCCGTCCATCAGCATGAACGAGGTCGCCTGGCGCGCCCGGATCGCGAGCGGCGCGGCCGTCCCGGCGTGCCCGCTGGCGGTGTAGCCGGCGGTGTGGAGCGAGTTGAACCGGTCCAGCACGACGCCCGAGGTCGCGTCCACGAACACCTCCCAGTTGGCCGGCACCGGGGCGTCGACGTACAACGTGACGTGGTACGCCAGCGGGTAGAGGCCGCCCTGGGGGTACACGACCAGCTCGGCGTCGGGCGACCAGTCGACCGGCTCGGCCAGCGCGTCGCCGGCGACCGAGGCGCGGTAGGTGACGCGGCCCAGCGCCTGCTCGGCGGCGGCGACGGCGTCGGCGGCGGTCAGCGCCGCCTGCCCGGGGCGGACGGACTCGGCGTCGGGGCGGACGTCGCCGCCCCAGGCGTAGACCTGGCCGTCGCGGGCAAAGTGGAGCGCGCTCTCAGCGCCCCACACCGGCACGCCGTCCACGGTCTGCTGGACGCGGACGTGGGTCAGCCCCATCTCGTCGGTGTCGGCCCGCGTCACGCGGACCTCGGGGTCGTCGGCGAAGCCGAACAGGTCGGCGTGGACGGCGAAGAACGCCGGGGCGGCGCTGGGCGCCAGCCGGCCGAGGTCGCCGGCCAGAAACCGGGGCACGTCGTGGTCGGCGTCCCACGAGACGCGCGCCAGGTCGGTCGCGTCGAACGCGGCGCTGAGGCGGGCCTGTTGGGGCTGGCCGATCTGGACGTCTTGCGCTCCGGCGGCGGAGGCGAGCGCGAGCACGGTGGCGGCCCAGAAGAACGTGCGTCCGATCGAGGCCAGACGAGAAGGAGCAAGGGGCATCGGGGAGGGGATGTGGTGGGAGCCCGAACGTAGTCCACCACCAACCCTTCACACAACCGTTACTCGCCATTCATATTCGCCCTCGCCTTTCCCTCACCAGAAGGGAGCGATACCGGTCCACAGGGGTCCGTCAAACGGGGTCGCAGCCTCCGGGCAGGATCATGAAGATTTGACTCCCACGATGGGTCGGCCGGAGCGCCTCGTCGTCGGCTCGCTCTACGAGAGCGAGAGCGGCTCCCGTCGCCGAGCCTCCCGCCCCTGCGGGCGGTGCCGACGGCTCGCCCCGCTGGCGGACCGCGTCGTCGGCGCGGCCCCGTCCGTGTGCCGAGAGTCCCGGCCTGGTCAGAACGCGCCCTGGGCCTTGATCTGGAGGTAGCGGTTGACCGCGTCGACCGTCAGCCGCTCGGGCGTCGTGAGCACGGCGCCGATGCCGTGCCGCTCCAGCGTCCGCACGACCTCGCGCTTCTCGACCGCCAGCGCCTCGGCGGTGGCCTTGACGTAGACGTCCTCCAGCCGCTCGGCCGGGGCCGCGAGCAGGTCGCGGATGCCGGTGTTCTCGAACAGGACCACGACCAGCCGGTGCGATTTGGCGATCTGGCGCAGGTACGGGAGCTGGCGCTCCAGCCCGGCGACGGTGTCGAAGTTGGCGAACAGGAGCACCAGCGACCGCTGGCGTAGGCGCTGGCGGAGCGTGGCGTAGAGCGCCTCGTACGACGGGTCGGTGTAGGCCGGGCCGAGCCGGTAGAGCGCGTCCAGGAGCGCGCCCAGCTGGCCCCGCTGGCGGTCGGGCCGGACGACGACCTCGACCTCGCGGTCGAACGCCACCAGCCCGGCGCGGTCGTGCGTCCGCAGCGCCGTGTTGAGCAGCACCAGCGCCGTGTTGACGGCGTGGTCGAGCAGCGTCATCCCGTCGAACGGCGAGCGCATGGCGCGGCCCATGTCCAAGGCCACCACGACCGGCTGCTCGCGCTCGTCCTGGTAGGTGTTCACCATCAGGCGCGGCCGGTAGGCGCTGCGCCGGGCCGTCGCCTTCCAGTTGACCTGGCGGCGGTCGTCGCCGGGCACGTAGTCGCGGATCTGGTCGAACTCCATCGTGTGGCCCAGGCGGCGGACCTTCTTGACGCCCACCTCGCGCAGCCGGTCGCTCTCGGCCAGAAACGCGTAGCGCTGCATCTGGAGGATGGACGGGTACACGGCGGCCTGGGCACCTTGGTCGGCCTCGAACCGCCGGGCGACCAGGCCCAGCGGCGTTGAGGCGTAGAGGAGCAGCCGGCCGAATGTGTAGGTGCCGCGCGTGCTCGGTCGCAGCGTGTACCGCACCGTCGTGTGGGACTGGGCCGGAATCGCGATCTCGGTCCCGCCGCTGCGCTCCTGGAACTGGACCGGCACCTCGTCGATCACGCGGATCTGGGAGCGGAACGGGTAGCTGCTGGCCACCTCGACCGTGATCTCGTTGTCGTCGCCCATCGACAGCTTGTCCGGCACCCCGCGCCGCCCGCTGGCGGCGCCCCTCGTCCACAGCATCACGACGTCCGCGACGGCGGCGACCGCCAGCGCGGCGGCGCCGAGCTGGGCGAGCGTCAGGAGCGGCGGCCAGAACAGCCCCGCCACCGCCAGCGCCGCCAGCCCGAGCAGGAGCCAGAACGGCCGCGCCTGGAGGAAGACGTCGCGGGGGAATTGGGGACTGGGAGTTGGGGATTGGGGGCGACGGCTGAGAGTCTTCCGCTCGGATCGAAGCGCAGGAGTCTGCCCGCTGCTCTTTCCCTCTACTTCTGGCAGGTGCGCTGGGGCGAACGCAGCGCGATCACTGGGGACCGACGTTTCTCCAACCCCTATTTCCCCATCCCCAACCCCACTCATCGCGGCACCTCGATCTCCTCCACGATGCGCCGCAAGACGGTCTCCGGCACCACGCCCTCGATCTCGCGCTCGGGCGTGAGCAGCACGCGGTGGCGCAGCACCGGCGCCACGACCGTGCGGACGTCGTCGGGCGTACAGAAGTCGCGGCCGGACATGGCGGCGACGGCCTTGCCGCCGCGCACCAGCGCCAGCGTCGCGCGCGGGCTGGCGCCTAGCGACAGCGCGGGGTGCTGCCGCGTCGCGGCGACGATCCGGGCCGCGTAGCCCAACACCGGCGCCTCGGCGCGGACCGTCCGCACGGCCGCTTGGGCGCGGCGGACCGCCGCCGTGTCGAGCACGGCTTGGACGCGCGTCTCGTCCACCCGGCCGCCGTGCGCCTGGAACCGCGTCAGCATCTCGACCTCCTCGGCCTCGGTCGGGTAGCCGACGACGATCTTGAACAGGAACCGGTCGAGCTGGGCCTCGGGCAGCCGGTACGTCCCCTCGTGCTCGATCGGGTTCTGGGTGGCGACCACCATGAACGGGTCCGGCAACGCGTGCGTCGTCCCGTCGACGGTCGCCTGGCGCTCCTCCATCGTCTCGAACAGGGCCGCCTGGGTTTTGGCCGGCGCCCGGTTAATCTCGTCGATCAGCACCAGCTCGGCAAAGATGGGCCCGGGGTGGAACTCGAACGTCGCGTCGGCCGGCGAGAACACGGTCGTGCCGACGACGTCGGCCGGCATCAGGTCGGGCGTGAACTGGACGCGGCTGTAGTCGAGGCCCGTCGCCCGAGCGAGCAGCTTGGCCGTCAGCGTCTTGGCCACGCCCGGGACGCCCTCGATGAGCGCGTGGCCGCCGGCGAGCAGGCACGCCACCAGCTCGTCGACGAGCGCGTGCTGGCCGACGACCAGCTTCCCGACCTCGGCGCGGAGCGCGTCGACGGCCTGGGCCACGGGCGCCAGGTCGGCGGTGGGCGCGAACGGATCGGCCGGCTGGCGGTCCGTCTCGGCGGGCGCGTCGTTGTTGTCAGCGCGCAGGTTGGCCTCGGCGGGCGAGTCCGCCAGCAGGGCGGCGGCGGGCGGCGGGCGGTCGGCGGGAGGGGTGGGCTCCATTCGAGAAGGCGTAGGCTACGGGGACTCCATCGGCGCGGCCTGGGAGGACGCGTCGGTGTGGCGGAAGAAACGGGCGATCCGGGCGTCGAGGCGGACCAGGCTGTCGGCGTCGGGCCGGCGCTCGGCGCGTAGGTGGGAGAGCGTGGCGAACAGCGCCAGCGCCTCGTCCTCCGGGACGCCCGCGCGAGCCGCCGCGCGGCGCGCGGTCTCGGGCGACAGGTCGGGGTCGGACAGGCGCAGGTCGGAGCGGAGCCGGTCGAGGACGTGTCCGGCCACCCGCTCCGCCAGCTGGGAGTCGTCGCGGTGGACAAAATGGAGCCGGCCGACCGTCCGGGCAAACTCGCGCTGGGCGTTGGGCGGCGGCGCCACGACGGGAATCGCGCGCTGCCAGCGCCGCGCCCGGAAGGCCAGAAACAGCAGCCCCGCCACGATCAGTAGGCCGTACGCCCACCGCAGCGCCGGCGTCGAGAGCACGTAGCGCAGCGGCGTCCGGGCGTAGCTCGCGTACGGCTTGTGGTGGTCGTCCCACCAGACCGGCTGGTCGGGCAGCGCCGCCAGCACGGCGCCGACGTAGGCCGCCGCGGCGCCGTCGCCGGTCAGCGCCGCGTTCGAGAACGCGAGCGGCGTCGACGACACCCACACCTCGCCCCGGCCCACGCGGACGCGCGCCAGCGTCGGCCGCCGCCGCGGCCCCGCCGTGCCCAGCACGCGCGTCCGGGCCGAGTCCAGGCCCACCAGGTGCCAGCCGCTCACGCGGACGGGGAACGGGTAGGCGCCCGCCACGCCGGGCGCCTCCAGGCGCAGCGTGTCGGGCGCGAGCGCGCCGCCGACGGCCAGGCCGTCGAAGGACAGGTCCTCGGGCAGAACCTCGTCGGTGGTCAGCTCGGTGCGCAGGCCCGAACGGCCGAGCGAATCCGCCTGGCCCAGCGAGTCGCCCAGGGCGCCGCTGAGCTGCCGGGCGGCGACGAACACCGTGTTGCCGCGGGCCGCGAACTGGAGCAGGCGCGCGGCCTCGGCCGGGTCCGGCTCGAAGGCGTCGGCCAGAAACAGATAGGTGCGGCCCGTGACCGCCGAGTCCGCCAGCTGGTCGAACGGCGGCACCTCGACCGGCTCGACCGGCTGGCCCAGCCAGCCGGGGAGCGACTCGAACAAGACCTCGGCGTCGAAGGGCGCCGCGCCCTGACGTTCCAGCCGGACGCGCAGGTCGAGCGGGCGCGGGCGCGCGGCCTCGGCCCACACCAGGCCCACGGCCAGCAGCCCGAGCAGGAGCAGGTAGCCTTTGACGCTCACGGCGACGCCCGGTCGAACAGGGGCGCCAGCTCGGCGTAGAGCGCCGTCGGGACGGGCCGCTCGCCGTACCACACGGCGTCGAAGGCGCGCGTGACGGACCGGAACGGAGGCGCGAGGTCGGCGCGGGAGGCCGCCACCTCGCCGACGTACTGGCGGTTGGTCTTGTCGCGGCGCCAGGCGAGCGCGCCGGCCGCGTCGAGCGCCTGTAGCACCAGCAGGTAGCGCACGCGGACCGCCTCGCGCAGGTCGCCGCCATCCAGCGCCGCCGCCAGCCGGGCGCCGAGGTCCACCTCGGCGATGTCCTCGGCGTCCAGCAGCGGCGCCGCGCCGGCCGCCTGGCGCTCGGCGAACACGCCGCTGCCGCCGGCGCCCACCAGCCGGGAGACCACCCAGCCCAGCGCGCCCACGGCCACGGCCACCAGCACGGCCTCCCAAAACGACAGCGTGGTGTAGCGCCCGATGGGCTCGAACAGCGTCCGCCGGATCCAGTCCCAGACGAGCGCCCACACCGACGGGCCCCTGGCCTGGGGCCGGTCGTACTGGAAGTCCGGGTCGGCGCGGTAGGCCTCGACGGCGGGCGGGGCCGGGCGCGGGCGCAACGTGTCGGTGGCGAGCGGCGCGCGATCGGGCGCGTCGAACGGGTTGGCCACCTCCATCGGCGGCGGTGGAGGTGGCGGCGGCGCAGCGGGCGGAGGCGGCGCCTGCCCGCTCGCCGCTAGCGCCAGCACCAGGAGCGCGGCCCGTCTCACGCGGCGCTGCCGAAGCCGCCGCCTCGGAAGCCGCCCCGGGCCTCGTCGTCCGGCCGCTCGTCGCCGTCGGCTGGCGGCGCGGGCGGGCGGGGCGGCAGACCGGCCGGCGGCGGATCCAGGGGCCGCGTCGACGCGGGACGGTCCGCATCGAAGCTGAGCGCGCCGGGTTCGCGCCCGGAACCCAAGACCTCCGCCTCCAGCACGTCGAGGTCGTCGCCCAGCGACGTCCCGTCGAGGTCTTCCGCCAGCCGGCCGTGGACAAAGTAGACGGCCAGGAAAGCGATCAGGTAGATCGCGTAGCTCAACACGCCCGTCACGGTCTGGAGCACCGCCATCCCCGTCGTGATCTGGGTCGGCGCGTCGAACGGGTCGAAGCCGGCACCGGCGCCGAGCAACACGCCCGCGAGCCCCGTCACCACCCCGACCGCCACCGAGAACAGGACCAGGACCACCCCGGCCAGCAGCAGCGCCCCGGCCGCGAACCCCCACGAGCCCTTGACCAGCACGCGCGCGCGGTCCCACGCCTGGCGCAGCGACGGCGCCTCCAGCACGCGCACGGCCACCGTGACCGAGACCGTCGGGAAGACCCACACCAGGAACGCGACCCAGGCGAGCGAGCCCAGGCACGGCACGATGTTGACGAGCGCCGTGACCACGATGCCGGCGAACACCGCCAGCGTCAGGCCCAACAGGGGCAGGATCAGGTCGCGCGTCTCGTCCCACAGCACGCTCGGCGTGATCGCCCCGGCCTCGCCGCGGCGGTAGAGCCGCACGTAGCCGCCCGCCGCCGCCTGCGCCACGACCGTCGTCAGGACGCCCAGCACGACGCTGATCAGGTACGAGGGGCCAAAGATCGCCCCGGGGTCGTTGAGGATGGCCTGCGGGTCGGAGAGCAGGTCGCCGGAGCGGCTCAGGAACAGCACCGAGGCCAGGGCCGACGCCGCCGCGATGGGGGCCACGATGGCGAGGTAGCTCGTCAGCAGCTCGCGCGCGTTTTGGCGGATAAACACCAGCGTAGCGTTGAGCACCGAGCCCACGTCGCGGTGCTTGCGGAACCGGATCGCGCCGTCGTCGGGGAACGGGTCAAGCATGGGCAGCACGGCCCCTCCGGACCGGGAGAACGACGAAGTAGCCCACGACGAACGCGAGCGACCCCAGGATGATGACGAGGCTGGCCCAGAGCGGCATCTCGGTCCGCCGCGTCACGACGCCCTCCAGCAAGGCGGCGAACAGGAACACCGGCACCAGCCCGACGATGATCTTGAGCCCCCGACTGGCCCCGCGCCTGAGCGCGACCAACCGGGGGTAGGTGCCGGGCGAGAGCAGGGCGTTCCACATCGTCAGCCCGGCCCCGCCGGCGACCACGATGGCCGAGAGCTCCAGCATCCCGTGGATAAACACGACCCGGAACCACTCGCCCATCACGCCCTGGGCCGCGAACAGGTGCGCGAACGCGCCCACCATGATGCCGTTGGCCACCAGCAGCCAGCCGGTGCCCAAGGAGCCGCCCGGGACCGGCGCGACGGGCAGGATGCCGGCGAACGCCAGGAACGACACGCGGACGTTGTTGAACGCGATGCCCAGCACCATGTCGACCTCCCGGGCCTCTTTGTACACCCGCATCGGGTCGCCGGCCTCGACGTTGGCCGTCGACATGTTGACGTAGCCGTCGCCCAGGATCAGGCGCACGAACCCGGCGTCGCCGGCCGACGACACGACGCCGACGAACACGGCGCCCAGGAACAGCGCCAGCGACGCGGCCAAGGCGCGCCGGCTCTCCCACACCGCCAGCGGCACCTCGTGCGTCCAGAACCGAGCCAGCCGCCCGCGCTCCTCGCGCCGGTTGCGGTAGATCCGGGCGTGGGCCAGCGCCGACAGGTCGTTCAAGAACGCGGCCGTCGCCGAGCCGGCGTAGAACGTCTTGGCATAGGCGAGGTCGTCGCCCAGGCGCACGTAGGCGTCGGCGAGGGCGTCGGGGTCCGGGCGCGGGTCCTCCAGCAACGCCTCCAGGGCGTGCCACGCGGGGGCTCGGCGGCGGACGAAGACGGCTTCTCGCACGGGTGACGGGGGTCGGGCCGAAAGGTAGCCGCCGGACGCAGGGTAGACGGTGGAGGGTGGAGAATGGGAGTGCAAGCCGAGGCCGCCCCCCGCTGGCGGCGGGCGTCGCCAGTCGCTGGCGGAAGTCGTCGCGCTGGCTGGCGGGCCGCCAGCCGCTGGCGGGCGGCGTCGCCGACGTGGCTGTCTCTATCCTCTACCCGCGTCTACTCTCTCCCGCATGGACCTCTCGCTCGACATCCAGACCGCCCAGAACGTGCCGCTGGCGCTGGAGCCGGCCTCGGTCGCCGAGCGCGTCCTGGCGACGCTGGCCGACGGCGTCGTCGCGGTCGCGTGGGCGGTGCTGTGGGGCGTGGTCGTGTTCGGGTGGCTCGGCGTCCAGGGCACCACGGCGCTGGTGGTGCTCGTGGTCCTGGTGCCGCTCACGCTCTATCACCTGCTGTTCGAGGTGTTCCTGGAGGGCCGGACGCCGGGCAAGATGCTGCTCAAGATCCAGGTGGCCCGGCTCGACGGCGCCCAGCCGACGCTGGCCCAGTACCTGCTGCGCTGGCTGCTCCGCTTCGTCGACGTCTCGGCGACCTCGGGCATCGGCGCCCTGCTGGCGGTCGTGCTCACGCCGAAGTCGCAGCGCCTGGGCGACCTGGCCGCCGGCACGACCGTCGTCCGCCGCCGCCAGCGGGTCCGGCTGGCCGAGGTCCTCTACCCGCCCGCCCCCGCCGGCCACGTCCCCGAGTTCCCCCAAGCCGAGGCGCTCACCGACGCCGACGTGCGGACGCTCCGGGCGGTCCTGGTGCGCCTGCGCGGGTCCAAGCGCGACGCCCGGTCCTCGGCGCTGGCCCGCCGCGCCAAGGCCGCCGTCGAGCGCCGGCTGGGGCTGGGAGCGGTCGACATGCCGGCCGAGGCGTTTCTCCGGGCCGTCGTCCGCGACCACGTGTTTCTGCTGGACCAGTACGGAGGGCCGCCCCAGGCCGACGCCTCTCCCAGCGCGACCGCCTGACGTGGTCCCGGGCGAGCCGGCGCCGGAGGGCGGACCGTGCTCGGTAGGGGCGACATGCAACACGCCCGTACGGCGGTGGCTGAGTCTGGCGGAGACCGCCAACCCGGGCCTTTGCTACAGACCGCCGCCCTGCGCCGCCGCCAGCGCGAGCCCGTGGCGGAGGCCGCCTTTCGTCGGGAGGTAGGCGTCGGCGCCGAACCGGGCCAAGGCCGCGGCCAGCAGCAGCAGCGCCGCCGCGGCCACGTCCTCGCGCCCGGCCAGCACGTCCGGCGCCACCGCCAGCGCCTGGGACGGCGTCAGGCCGAGGAGCCGGTCGCGCCAGGTCTCGACGGCCTGGAGCGGCACGCGGTCTCCGGCCTCGGCCAGCCGCGCGACCAGCACGCCGACGCTGCCCGTGGCCACCAGCGGCACGCTGGCCGGCCGCTCGAACCCGACCGCCCCGTACGCGCGGCCCGCATCGGCCTGGGCGCTGGCGACGGCCGCCGTCGAGGGCGGGCGGACCGAGAAGTGCCGCTCGGTCAGGCGCACGCTCCCCACGTCGACGCTCTGGCGGTCGGTCACGCCCTCGGCCCGAGTGCCGAGCGCCGCCTCCGTCGAGCCGCCGCCGATGTCCACCACCAGCGCCGCGTCGAGGCCAGGCAACAGCGCGAGGGCGCCGCGAAACGACGCCTCGGCCTCTTGGGCCCCCGAGATCACGCGGTAGTCCAGCCCGAGCTCGGCGCGGACGCGGGCCCGGAGCTCGCCCACGTTGGCCGCGTCCCGGCTGGCGCTCGTCGCGCCGATCACGACTCGGTCGGCGCCCAGCCGCTCGGCCGTGGCGGCGGCGCCCGCCAGCCGGTCGAGCACGCGGCCCATCGCCTCCGGCGCCAGCCGGCCCGACGCGTCGACGCCCTGGCCCAGCCGGGCAAACCGCTCCTCGTCCTCGACGACGGTGAGCCGGTCCCCGTCCACGTCCGCGACGACGCTCATCACGGTGTTGGTGCCGACGTCGATGGCGCAGATTCTCACGTGCGGGAGGTGCGGGAGGTGCGGGAGGTGCGGGAGGTGCGGGAATCTGGCGCCCGCCGGCCGCTGGCGCCAGTCGCCAGCGAGAGGGGCCCAGGGGCTTTTCGGGCGCGGCGCGTCACGCGTCACGCCTGAACACGCCCCCCCACCACTCGTTTTCGCTCCTCTCGCCGGCCAGCCCCATCCCGAGACCTGCCATCGCGCCGACGACGTGCTCCCGCTCCGGGACGAGCAGCCCCGACAGCACCACGGGCGCGGCGGCCGCAGCACGGCCCACCAGCCCTGGGAGCATGGGCTCCAGGATCGACCGGATGATGTTGGCCACGACCAAATCGAAGCCCGTCTCCGGCACCACGTCGAGCGAGCCCTCCCTCACCTCAAACGCGCCCGCCACGCCGTTGAGGGCCGCGTTGTCCTGACCGTTCGTCACGCTCCACGGGTCGATGTCGACGCCCAGGGCCGAGCGTGCTCCCAGCCGGAGCGCGGCGATGGCGAGGACGCCCGTCCCGGTCCCCACGTCCAGGACCCGCCCGTCGCGGGGAACGGCGTCGGCGAGAAGCCGGAGCACGAGCCGCGTGGTCTCGTGGTACCCCGTCCCGAACGCCATCTTGGGGTCGATGCGGAGCACGGCCCGGCCCGCCAGCTCGGGCGGCACCGTCGTCCACGACGGGGCGACGACGAACGGGCCGGCTTCGATGGGCTGGAGGCTGGCCTCCCACTGGGCGTTCCAGTCTTGATCGGCGACGACCTCTGTCCCGACGACGCCCCCGCCCGACGCGTCCGCCAGCCGGGCGACGGCCTCTTGGGTCGGGCCGTCCCAGCGGGACGCGGGCGCGTAGGCGACCAGGACGTCGGGCGTCTCCTCGAAGGCGTCGAAGCCGAGGTCGGCGAGGTCCGCGATCAGGGGCTCGCGGGCGTGGTCGGCCACGGAGACCGACAGGCGGAGGGTATCAGGCACGGGGTTGGAGAGGGCGTCTCCGCAGAGACGGGGCGGGGCAAACGGCGATGGAGGCCTGGCGCCTGAAGTCTACCGCGCCGCGCGTTCTGGCTTTGGGGAATCTCGGTCTTGTCCCGCCGCAGATCCGCCTCCGCCACGGCCCGCTACGCCGGGGGGGCCAGCGGCAGGTGCGCGTGGAAGGTGGCGCCCTGGCCCAGGCCGGGGCTCTCGGCCCACAGCCGGCCGCCGTACTGGAGCATCACCGCGCGCGCCACGGTCAGGCCCACGCCCAGGCCCTCGTGGTCGCGGCGGTCGGGGTCGGCCACCTGGACGTAGGCCTCGAATATGGTCTCCAGCTGGTCTTCGGCCAGGCCTCGGCCTTGATCGGTGATGGCCCCCCCGACGGTGCCCTGGTCTACGCTGGCGTGCAACCGGACCGGCGCTCCGGGCTCCGAAAACTGGACGGCGTTCTGGAGCAGGTGCGAGAAGGCCAGCCGCAGGCGTCGGGCGTCGCCCTCCACCGAGAGCGGGCCGGGCGGGAGCGCGAGTCGGACGCCGGGCGCCGCCTGATCGGCGGCGTCGCGCAGGACGTCGGCCAGCGACGCCCGCGCCCTGGGGAGGAGCCCGACCTCCCCCTGGACGCCGGCCATCACGTCGAGCGTCTCCACCACGTCCATCATGCGGGCCCCGGCGCGCACGACCGCCTCGGCGTGGGTGTAGAGGTCGGCGCGCACCTCCTCGGCCAAGATCTGGCCGAAGCCGACGACAGCCGTGAGCGGCGTCCGCAGCTCGTGGGAGACGATGGACATGAAGTTGTTCTTGAGCCGGTCGAGGTCCGCCAGCCGGGCGTGCGCGCTCTGGAGCGCCGCCTCGTGGCGCGCGTTGCGGATGGCGACGGCGGCCTGGCTGGCCACGATCAGCAGCGACTCGGCGTCGCTCCGGTCGAAGGCGCCGTGGTGCGGGTTGAGCGCCTGGAGCACGCCCACCGGCCGGCCGTCGATGCGCATCGGCACCGCCAGCATCGAGCGCGTGACGAAGCCCGTCGCCTGGTCCGACTGGCGGAAGCGGCGGGCGTCGGCCTGGGCGTCGGCGGCGTGCAGGATCCGGTTGCCGTGGAGCGCCGCGCCGGCCAGGCTACCGTGGATGGGGACCTCGGTGCCGCGCAGCATGGCCCCGGCGGCGCCGGTCGCGGCCTCGAACCGGAGCGTCCCAGCGGCCTCGTCCAGCAGCAGGATCGAGGCGGCCTGGCAGCGCAGGACCTCGGTGGTGGCCTGGGCGATGTAGTCGAGCAGCCGGTCGATGTCCCCCAGCGCGTTGAGCGCGACGCTGACGTCGAGCAGCCGCCGGAGCCGGGCGGGCTGGGCGTCGGCGGCCTCCGCGGTCTGCGCAGGCGGAGGCGTTTCGGTGAGGGCCATGGGTGCGGGGAGGGCGCGCCTCGGTATCGGCCCCCGCCACGCTCTGGATAAATGGCGAGTTGCCCCGCCGCCCGTGGACGGCAGGCGGGGCCGACCGCGTCTGGCTCAGCCCGCCACCTGCTCCGGCACGGCCGTCAGCTCGCGGAGCCGGCGCTTAAAGCCGACCGCGGCCTGGGTGTAGCCCCCGCCGGCGCCGTCGACGAAGTGGACCTGCTGGCCCATCCGCTTGTAGACCAGGCACGTCAGCACGGCGCGGTCGGAGACGTGGAGCCCGTAGGCCAGGCGGCCGGCGCGGTGGAGCCGCTCCAGGACGGCTTCGAGCGCCGCCCGCTCGGCGGGGCCGCCGGCCAGCACCATCCGCAGCACGCCGTCGAACTTGCGGTAGTCGGTGGAGCCGCGGAACAGCTTGGGGTACCGGTCCCAGTCGGTCTCCGACGTTTCGAGGCCGAACCGGATCAGGACCCGGCCGAGCAAGCTGAGCGCCCACAGCCGCACCCGCGCAAACGGGTCCCCGGGGTGCCGAAGCCGGACCTCCGGCCCCAACTTGGCCGGCGACGCCGAGAGCTGGAGCCGGTCGATGGCGACCGGGTGGGCCGTCTCGTCGCCGAACGTCCGGCTGAGGGCGTCGAGCACCTCGCGGTAGGTCGCGTCGCGGTCGTCGCCGACGGCCTCGACCAGCAGCGACACGGTCTCGCCGCCGGGGCTCTTGACGTCCCGCCAGCGGCACTCGAGCCCGGCGTACGGGTCCTCGCCGGCGGCCGGCGCCGCCCGGCTGGCGAAGCGGACGGCCGTGTCGGGGTGCTTGACCTGGCGCTCGGCCCAGCCCAGCCCGGTGCCCCGAAACAGCGCCTGGGCATAGCGGGGCGAGGCCTGGTAGCGGGCCACGGCCACCTCGTGGCCCGCGGCGCGCACCTCCGCGAGCGGCACGGCGCCGACCCGGAGCGCCAGCCCCAGCCGCTCCACGGCGTGCTCCTGGAGCGCCGCCAGCGCCGCCAGCGCGGGGCCCAAGAACTCGGGCGGCACCACCAGCGTCGCGCCGTCGCCGCCGAACACGAACGGGAGGTCGGCGCGGCCGGCCGCGTTCAAGACCGCCGCGATGGAGGCGGCCCCGACGTAGTTCACGTCGCGGTAGCGGCCCTCCTGCACCGCCACCGTCGAGCCGGTGACGTCGGTGAGCACGACGGTCCAGTCGGGCGGGAGCGCTTGGTAGGCGTCGTCGTCGACCAGCCGGTCGAAGCGCTCGACGGGGGGAAGACGGGCGTAGAAGTCGGCGGCCATGCGGGGTGAACGCTCCGAGTGGGGGCCCGGTGCCGCACGGCCCGCTGGCGGCCCCGACGGGCGGGCGGCTACTCGCCCTCGCGGCGGACGGCGTCGGGCGAGAACGCCGGCGTGCAGACGGCCCAGTACTCGCACGCGTCCTCGGCCGACGGGTTGAGGTAGCGGACGCGCTCGCCGGCCTCGCACAGCACGGTCTCGCCGGGGCCGACGTCCATGCGCCCGCCGTCGTGCTCGACGCGCATCGTGCCGCGGATCACGATCGTGACCTCGTCGAACGTCGGCGTCTGGGCCGGCTCGTCCCACCCGGGCGGCGCGACCATGTGGGCCACCGACAGCGACGCCGTCCCGGTGCGGACGTGCCCGACGTGCTCCTCGATGGTCTTGGCGCCCGGCGCGGGGATCGGGGCCGGGTCGGTGATGTGCTGAGGCATGGGGGATGTGGCGTTCGAGAAAGAGATGGACGGCACGGCGGACGGCGCCGGCGGACGCTAGCTAGCCGCGCGGCGGGGTCGGCGCAAGGGGTTCACCGGCTCTCCCCCGATCTTGGGCGGCCGCCCCGCGTATCCGGGCCTCCTCACTCCCCCGATCCCATGTCACCCAAGAAAGTCCGCTGGCTGGTGGCCTCGGGCGCCGCCGCGATGGGCGCCTCGTTCCTGACGCGCACGCTGCTGCGCAAGGGCTGGAACGCCACCACCGGCGAGGACCCGCCGCTCAACCCCGCCAGCCACAAGACCGACTGGTCCGAGGCCATCGTCTGGACCCTGGCCGTGAGCGTCGCCGCCGGCCTGTCGCAGCTGGCGGCCCGGCGCGGCCTGGCGTCGGCGCTGGACGAGCGCGTGCCGGACGACCTCTACGACTGACCGGCTACGACTGATCGGCTACGGCCGAGCCGCCTCCGCCCTGCCGGCGGCGCCCGCCAGCGGGGCGGCCGGGTCGCCGTAGACGAAGCGCGGCGCGCCCGTCGGGACCGTCCGCACCCCGGCCGGCATCGTAACCTCGGGCAAGCGCGGGCCGGTCCAGCCCGGCGGGAGCGGGTTGGGCTCGGCCCAGACCGTGCCCCGCGTCGTCTCCATGACCACGTGGTCTCCGGCCCGGCCCCGGACGTAGTCGCGCGTCAACGGCACCTTGCCGTCGGGGGTGTCGAGCACGTAGGCCGGGACCGCGAACCCGGACGTGTGGCCGCGCAACGCGCGCATGATCTCCATGCCGGCCTCGACGGGCGTGCGCAGGTGCGCCGTGCCGCCGATCAGCTGGGCGTGGTAGAGGTAGTACGGCCTGACGCGCATCGCCACCAGCCCCTCGACGAACTGGCGCATCGTGTCGGCGTCGTCGTTGATCCCCGCCAGCAGCACGGACTGGTTGCCGACCGGCACGCCGGCGTCCGCTAGGCTCTCACAGGCGGCGCGCGCCTCGGGCGTCAACTCGCGCGGGTGGTTGAAGTGGGTGTTGAGCCAGACCGGATGGTGCCGCCGGAGCACCGCGCACAGTTCGTCGGTGACCCGCATCGGGTTGACGACCGGCAGCCGGCTCCCGATCCGGATCACCTCGACGTGGGGGATGGCGCGCAGCTCGCCTAGGAGCCAGTCCAGGTTGTCGTCCGAGAACACCAGCGGGTCGCCGCCGGTGAGCAGCACGTCGCGGATCTCGGGGTGCGCGCGGAGATACGCCAGCCCGTCGCGCAGCTCGTCCTTTTTCATCATCCAGTCGGCGTCGCCGACCATGCGCTTGCGCAGGCAGTAGCGGCAGTAGACGGCGCACTCCGAGGTGACGCAGAAGGCCACCTTGTCCGGGTAGTTGTGGACGAGGTTCTTGACCGGGCTGTGGCCGGTCTCGTCCAGCGGGTCCTGGACGCCGACGATGTCGGGCGCCGTCTCGCCGGCCTGGGGCACGACGTGCTGGCGGATGGGGCACGCCGGGTCGAGCGCGTCCATGAGGCTGGCGTAGTACGGCGTGATGGTCCAGCGGAAGACGCCGGCCGTGGCACGGATGGCGCCGCGCTCGTCGTCCGTCGGCTGGACGTAGCGCTCCAGCGTCTCGACGTCGCGGACGCGGTGGCGCATCTGCCACCGCCAGTCGGCCCACTCGGCGACCGAGGCGTTGTGCTGAGGGCGGGCGGTCACCAGTCTAGCTCGCCACGGCGGGTTCGAAGTGGAGCACGAGCAACTGATCGGCCCGCAACGCCACCATCGCATAGGCCCGCCCGTCGTCTCCGCTAAACTCGACCTCGTACACTCCCGGCTCCCATTCCTCGACTACCGTGCCGACGTGCCCGCGCCGCAAGCCGTGCTCCGCCAGCGGCTCGGTCAAGGCGACGGTCGAGAGCAGGGGGATGGCGTCGGTCACAGGACGTAGCAGGAGGTCAGTCGGGGAAACGTCTCGTCCGCGCGGACGATCCAGGTCGTTCGCACGGTGGCGGATCCAACGTCCGTGGTGAGCCCAAAGTCTACGACGTAGCGCGGCCCGTACGGGCTCGGCGTGCTCTCGACGGCCTGCGTGTTCAGGAGCGCCGCGAGGGTCTCACGGCGCGTGGAACGCCGGCCCGCAGCGCCTCCCGGTCCACCCCCGGCCAGCGCCCGTAGTCCGCCAGCGACTGGCGGTCGCGGGCGCGCTCGACCTCGGTGTCGCAGACGGCGCACACGAACCGGACCTCGCGCGCCGGCATCTCGGTGCCGACGAGGGCCGCCAGCCCCCAGCGCCACGGGCCGAAGCCCAGGATCGGCTGGACACGCTGGTGGTGGCGGTCGTGGCCGCAGGGGCAGACGGGCAGCGTCGAGGTCTCGGGCATCGCGCGGGCGCCCTAGCTCCGGGTTTGAACCCGAGCGCTGGCGGCGTCGGTCGGGAGCGGGTCGCCGAGGGCGTCGAGGTCGAGGAGCGGCACGGCAAGGTCCGGCGCCCCCGTGAGGAGGGGCCCGGCGGGGGGCGGAGCGGCGGCCTGCCCGGCGCGAGCGGCCACGGCCTCCATCTGCTCCTGGCGCGCCCGCGCCCACGACCGCTGGCTGGTCCAGCCGACCGCCGTGAGGAGTCCGCCGCCCAAGATCATCCACAGCCAACCCAGCGCGGTCTCCGCGTCGCCGTAGCCGACCAGGCTGATCGCGACGGCGACGACGCCCACGGCCATCAGGACCGCCCCGTTGACCGCGCCGCTGGCGGCCGCGTCCCGCCGCGTGCGGAGCGACAGCCGGCTGCCGGTGCCCGCCGGCTCCAGCGTGGCGCGCAGGTTGCCGTTGCGCCACTCCCGCACGGGCCCGTCGGCGCGCACCTTGCCCTCGGCGTCGAACGTGCGGCGGAGGTCGGCGGTCAGGCGGGCCCACAGGTCGTCGCTGGGCGGGACGGGGAGCAGCTCGGTGTGGTACACGCCCGTCGGGACCGGGCCGATGGTGGTCCGCCCCCGCTCGGGCTCCCCCAGGGCCACCGCTTGCGCCGCCTGGGCCACGAACTCGGGCGCGATGCCGGCCGACGCTGCGACCTCCTGCATCTCGGCGACCGTCAGCCCCTCCGACGGCTGGCTGGCGGCCTGCTGCTGCGCCGCAGCGCGCTCGAACACCTCGCGGATCTCGCGCTCGGAAAACCGTCGGGGCGTGGGCATCGCGGGCAGGGGTGGCAACACGAGATCGACGACGCGACCCGCCGGAGTTCCACGCCGGCACGCGGCCGGGCGCTTCCGCCTAGGACCCTACCGGCTAGGCGTCGTCGGGTTTCCGGACGTAGGGGTAGCGGCGGTACTGGCTGAGCACCTCGGGGTCGCGCGTGACCTCGAACGTCTCGCCGCACACGCTGCACGTGAACGCGATCCGCTTGGGCGTGCTCGACATGCCGTTGAACAGCGCGAGCCACCCCGCGCCGCCATTTTTGAGGTCGGCACGGACGGTGTGGTGGTAGCGGTCGTGCCCATGAGCGGCACACCGTGGGCGGTCAGGCATCGGCGGTGGAGCGTTTCGAGTGGTACCGCCAGCGGGGCGCGCCGTTCGCGGATGGCCCGTGGATTTGCCGGACTGGCAGCGGAGGTCGGCAGGAGGCTCGGCCGGCGGGTATGGTGCAGATGTACCACCCGCTGATGGAGGGGCGGCGATACTCTGGCGCACCCGGCGGCGGCCTCGCTGCCGTTCCCTCCCCCCTCCCCGCGCTCATGCCCCGTTTGCTCCTCCTCGCGCTCGCCGCGCTCTGCCTCGCTTCCGCTGCCCACGCCCAATCTGGCCCCGACACGCGCCGGGTCGTCCTCACCAACGGCACGATCTTGGTCGGCACCGTCGCCGACGAGACCGCGGACCCCGTGGTGATCGTGACCCGGGACGGCGTCGAGCAACGCGTGCCGCGCGCCCAGGTCGCCGAGATCACGCCGCTCATCGGCGGCCGCTTTTTCCGCGTCGACCCCACCCGGACGCGGCTGGTCCTCTCGCCCACGGGCCGCACTCTGGGTCGAGGCCGTACGCGCGTCGGGACGTTGGTCTACATCGTTCCCAACGCGACCGTCGGCGTCAGCGACCGGATCGACCTGAGCGGCACGGCGTTCATCGGGTTCGGCGGCGACGACTTCGCCTTCGTGCCAGTCGTCGGCGGCAAGGTCGGGCTGGTCGATACGGGCACGTTCGCCGCGGCCGTCGGCACCAACGTTGGACTCGCGTTCGGCGGCGGCGACGAGGCCGCGCTGATCACGCCGTACGCGGCCATGACGGTCGGCAGCGAGACCCGCTCCGCGTCGGCCAGCGTGACCGGCTTCGTCGGCGGCGACCTGGGCGCCGGAGACTTCGAGACAGCCGACGGCGTCCTGCTCTCGTTCGGCGGCGAGGCCCAGGTCAACAACGGCGTCAAGTTGCTCGTCGACGTTCTGGCGACGGTCGGCGAAGGCGACGACGGGGTCGCGCTCCTTCCCGGCGTCCGGTTGTTCGGCGACCGCTACTCAGTCGATGTGTTCGGGGCCATCGGGATCGCCGACGGCGACGTGATCGGGTTCGCGCCCTTCGCCAACTTCGCGTTCACGTTCTAGCGGGCCGGCAATCCCCGTTCGGCCGGGCCGTTGGTCAGACGCGGGCGGCCTTGCCACGGCGCCCGCGCCCGACTATCGTGTCCCCGATGCGCCACCGCCTCCGCCTGCTCGCCCGGATCGCCGTCCCGCTGGCGGTGCTCGCCGCCAGCGCGGGGCCGGCCGGGGCGCAGTACTTCGCGTACGGCAAAAACCGCGTCCAGTACCAGACCCACGACTGGTACTCGGTCCAGACGGCCCACTTCGACGTGTTCTTCTACGAGCGCGACCCGTCGGCGGCCCGGCCGGTGGGGACGGCGCCGGGCGGGCGCGTGCTGGCCGAGTTCGCCGCCGAGGCCGCCGAGGAGGCCTACCGCGAGGTCTCGGCCCTGTTCGGGACCGACGTGGCGCGGCGGATCCCGCTCCTGGTCTACCCCACGCACGCCGAGTTCGCGGTGACCAACGCCGTCGAGCTGCCGGTCTACGCCGAGGGCATCGGGGGCGTCACCGAGCTGTTCAAGAACCGGATCGCGATCCCGTTCACGGGCGACTGGCGCGACTTCCGGCGCGTGGTCCACCACGAGCTGGTCCACGCCGTCGTCAACGACCTGTACTACGGCGGCTCCGTGGCGGCCCTCGTTCGCGGCGGCGGGCGGCTCCAGATCCCGGCCTGGTTCAACGAGGGGCTGGCCGAGTTCAGCGCCCAGGGCTGGGACACCCAGTCGGACCTCTACGTCCGCGAGGCGATCCTGAACGGGCGGCTGCCCGAGATCCGGCGGCTGAGCGGCTTCTTCGCCTACCGCGGCGGCCAGGGCGTGTGGGACTGGGTGGCCCAGGAGTACGGGCGCGAAAAGGTGACCGAGATCCTGGACCGCGTGCGCCTGGGGCGGAGCGTCGGCGCCGCGTTCCAGCGGGCGACCGGGCTGGGTCTGGGCGAGCTCTCCGACCGCTGGCACCGGACGCTCAGGGCGGTCTACTTCCCCGAGGTCGCCGCGCGCGAGGAGACGGAGGACGCCGGGCGCATCATAGCCGGGCGCGGCGCCGGCGAGACAGGCTACCACGCCAGCCCGGCGCTCTCGCCCCAGGGCGACCGCGTGGCCTACGTCGCCACCGACGACGGCCTGTTCGACGTCTACGTCGCCACGACCGTCGGCCGACCCCACGTGCGCAAGATCATCGACGGCCAGGACAACGCCCAGTTCGAGAGCCTCCGTCTGCTCACGCCCGGACTCTCGTGGAGCCCCGACGGCCAGCGGCTGGCGGTGGCCGTCACCAGCGGGCCGGGCGACGCCATCGCGCTGGTGGACCCAGAGACCGGCGATGTCCAGACGGTCCGCCCGCCGGGCATTGACGCCGTCGTGTCGGTCACGTGGAGCCCCGACGGCCGCCGGATCGCCTTCGAGGGGACGGCCGGCGCCCACTCGGACCTCTACCTGCTCGACCTCGCCACCGGCGACGTCACCAACCTGACGCGCGACCTCTACTCCGACCACGCGCCGGCCTGGAGCCCCGACGGGACCGCGCTCGTGTTCCACTCCGACCGCGGCGACGCGCTCGCGCTGGCCCAGGCCACGGCCCAGGCCGCCTTCGACGGCCGCTTCGACAGCCGCCAGCTGGGCCGGACCCCGTTCAGCCTGTACCGCCTCGACCTCGACACGCCCAACCGGGTGACGCGGCTGACCGCGGCGTCCGTCTGGGACGACACCGACGCCGCGCTGGCGGCGGCGCCCGGCGGCGGCGAGCGGCTGCTGTTCGTCAGCGACCGGAACGGGATCCCCAACCTCTACGCCCTCGACCCGGACTCGGCCGGCACGGCGGCCGGCACCGCCAGCGGCACCGTCCCGGAGGCGCGGCCGCTGACCAACCTCCAGACGGGGGTCCTCGACGTGTCGCTCTCGGCCGACGGCGGCCGCGCCGCCGCGCTCGTGCTCCACGACGGGATCCCGTCGGTGGTCTCGATCCGCGACCCGTTCGGCCGCGACGGCCTGCCGGCCGAGTTGGCGCCGACCGTCTGGGCGCAGCGCCGGACGGGCGAGCGCCGCGCCGCGCCGGCGCTCCAGCTCGCCTCCCAGGCCACGCGCGAGGCCAACCCGATCCTGCGCGACGCCGCCGACGGCCGGCCGGCCCCGCGCCCCCCGCGCCGCGCCGCGCCGCCGACCGCCGAGCAGCTCGCCTTTGCCGACTCCATCCTCCAGGCGCTCGGCCCGCCGCGCGACCTGGTCGCCTCCACCGACACCGTCGACCTGGGACGCGGCCCGGCCGTCGACTTCCGCGACTACGAGTTTTCCGAGGCCTTCGAGGAGGGCCAGCGGCCGCGCCTGGGCGCGTCCGACCCGTTCCGGCCCGCCCTCAGCCGCGACTCGACGGGCGCCCTGGTGGCGAGGCCGTACAAGCTCCGGTTCTCGCTCGACTTGATCTTCGCCGACGGCGGCTACGACACCGTCTACGGCCTCCAGAGCATCACCCAGATCCGGTTTTCGGACATGCTGGGCAACCACCGCGTCGGGCTCTCGACCAACCTGGTCCTCGACCTCCGCAACGCCGACTACGTGCTGGGCTACGAGTACCGGCCGCACCGGACCGACGTCCGCGTCGAGGGCTTTCACCTGGCCCGCCAGCTGGCGTCGGCCTCGGAGAAGACGGTCTACCGCTACCGCAACTACGGCCTGGTGGCCGGCGCGCGCTACCCGCTCGACAAGTTCCGCCGCGTCGACGCCGAAGTCGGGCTCCTAGGCGTGTCGCTGGCCGACTTGTCGGACATCGGCGAGCGCGCCCGGACACGCGCCTTCGTGGTCCCGCGCGTGACCTACACCGACGACCGGACGGTGCCCGGATTCCTCGGCCCGCGGTCGGGCACGCGGTGGGCCGCCAGCCTGTCGGCCGCGCCCGGCCCCGACGCGTTCTTCGTCACGGCCCTGGCCGACGGCCGCGCCTACCGCCCGCTCGGGCCGGGCTACGCGCTGGCGGTGCGCGGCTCGGCCGGGATCAGCGTCGGCCGCGACCCGCAGCGGTTCTACGCGGCCGGCGTCCAGAACTGGGTCAACCCCGACCTGGGCAGCCTGCCCGTCCAGGGGCCGGACGACTTCATCTTCGCGACGCCCGTCCTGCCCGTCCGCGGGTTCGGCTACAACGAGGCGGCCGGCGACCGCTTCGCGCTCGTCAACGTCGAGGCCCGCGTGCCGCTGATCGCGGC
The DNA here is from genome assembly GCA_947493945.1 of uncultured bacterium. Lineage (GTDB taxonomy): Bacteria > Bacteroidota > Rhodothermia > Rhodothermales > Rubricoccaceae > Rubrivirga. The sequence goes on from CANLSR010000003.1 coordinate 349,069, forward strand.
GCTCCTGCCCGGCCCGGTCCCGCTGCTCCCGCTCTACGACATCCAGGCGGTGGGGTTCGTGGACGCCGGCGTGATCGCCCAGGGCGGCGTCGACCTGTGGCGGACCGTGGCCGTGGACGACGACGGAGACCCGGCCACGCCCGAGGTCGAGCGCCGCGTGCTGGACGACGTGCTCCTGGGCGCCGGCGTTGGGCTGCGGACGGTGGTATTGGGCTTCCCCGTCCGCGCGGACTGGGCCTGGCCGTTCGACGGCCGCGGCTTTGGCGACCCGAACCTGTACTTCTCGGTCGGCCTGGATTTTTAGGGGCCCGGGCAGGTCCCCGCCGCGCGCTGGCAGAGGCCGTCCGCCAGCGGGGCGCGAGGGCGCGGCCGCCGTTCGCTACGGCGCTGCGGCTCCTCGCCGACGTGCCCCGGCCATTCACCGGCTTATCTCGGTGCGGCGCAACCCGATCCCCGTTCTTACGAATAGACACCTGTCCCTTCGTTGCCGCCTCCCGCCATGATCCTTGCTCTCCAGCTTGCGGCGCCGGCGGCTCTCTTTGCCCTCCTCCTGCTCGCCGCCCTCCCGGCCGGCAAACGCAGCTAGGCCACGAGTGCCCCGGCCCGATCCCGACTCGCCCCGCCCGGCCCCGCCCGGCGGGGCGTTTTCGTGGGCGGCCGCTGGCGGCGCGTGTCGCCAGCGGGCTGGGTCGGCGCCGGACCAGTGCGAGCACGTCGTCGCCTGGCACCTCTCCGCTTGGGGGCTGGGTTCAGGGGGGACCGTCGGAGGGAGGCCCCGGCCTAGAGTGCGTTCGTTCCGGGAGCCAGGCCCCGTGCCGCACGCGGGCCCCGGCGCACGATACATTGCGCGCCCCCTCCCCCGCTCCCCATGCGCGTCGTCTCGACCAACGTCTACGTCGGCCCGAACCAGTACGCCCTGTTCCCGGTCATCCGGCACACCGTGGACCTGGGGCCGCTGGAGCACTACCCGACGGCCCGGCTCGACGGGTTCTCCGAGCGGCTGGTGGACGCGCTGCCCGGGCTCCAGGAGCACGGCTGCTCCTACCGCTGCGAGGGCGGCTTCATCCGCCGGATGGTCGAGGACGAGGGGACGTGGCTGGGCCACGTCTGGGAGCACGTGGCCCTCGAGATCCAGGGCATCGCCGGCCACGACGTGACGTTCGGCAAGACGCGCTCGACCGGCCGCGCCGAGGGCGAGTACGACATGGTCTACCAGTACCGCCAGCGCGACGTGGGCCTGGAGGCCGGCGAGCTGGCGCGGCGGCTGATCCTGCGCCTGCTGCCCGACGACGTCCAGGCGCTCTTGGACGAGAAGAAAGAACCCGACTACGACTGGGACGAGGAGCGCGACGCTTACATCCGCCGCGCCCAGCGGCTCGCGTTCGGACCGAGCACGCAGTCGCTGGTCGACGCCGCCGAGGCGCGCGACATCCCCTGGATCCGGCTCAACCGCTACTCGCTCGTCCAGCTCGGCCACGGCCGCCACCAGCAGCGCGTCCAGGCGACCGTCACCGGCCGCACCCAGCACATCGCCGTCGAGATCGCGAGCGACAAGGAGGACACGCGCGGGCTGCTGGAGTCGCTCGGGCTGCCGGTCCCCCGCCAGCGCCTGGTCTACGGGCCGGGCGACGCCGTCGAGGCCGCGCACGAGATCGGGTTCCCGGTCGTCACCAAGCCGCTCAACGCCAACCACGGGCGCGGCGTCTCGATCCGGCTGACTGACGACGCCCAGGTCGAGCGCGGCGTCGAGCACGCGGGCCAGCACGGGACCAGCCAGGGCGTGCTCGTCGAAAGCTTCGTCTCCGGCTTCGACCACCGGATGCTGGTCGTCGACGGCCAGCTGGTGGCCGTGGCCAAGCGCGTGCCCGGCCACGTCGTCGGCGACGGCGCGCACACGATCGAGGAGTTGGTCGAGATCACCAACCAGGACCCGCGGCGCGGCGTCGGTCATGAGAAGGTGCTGACGCAGCTCGCGCTCGACGCCCAGGCCGAGCGGCTGATGGCCGAGGCCGGCCACACGGCCGCGACCGTCCTGCCCGACGGCGAGACGTTTTACCTCCGCTCGACGGCCAACCTCTCGACCGGCGGCACGGCCATCGACCTGACCGACCGGGTCCACCCCGACAACCGCGACATGGCCGTCCGCGCCGTCCGCGCCGTGGGCCTGGACGTCGGCGGCGTCGACTTCCTGAGCGACGACGTGACCCAGTCGTGGCGCGAGGTGGGCGGGGCCATCGTCGAGGTCAACGCGGCCCCGGGCTTCCGGATGCACGTGGCGCCGAGCGAGGGCACGCCGCGCGACGTGGCCGGTCCGGTCATGGACATGCTGTTCCCGGCCGGCACGCCGGCCCGGATCCCGGTCGCCATCGTGACCGGGACCAACGGCAAGACGACCACCACGCGGATGGTGTCCCACATCTTGCAGATGGCCGGCTTGGTCCCGGGCATGACCTCCACCGACGGCGTCTTTATCGACGGCCGGCTGACGGTCAAGGGCGACATGACCGGCCCGGTCGGCGCCACGACGGTGTTGCGCGACCCGGCCGTCGAGGCCGCGGTGTTGGAGGTGGCGCGCGGCGGGTTGGTCCGCGCCGGCCTCGGCGTCCGCCAGTGCGACGTGGCGGCGTGCCTCAACGTGACGAGCGACCACCTGGGCCTGGGCGGCGTCGACACGCTGGACCAGCTGGCGGAGATCAAGCGGATCCCCGTCGAGGTGGCCACCGACACCGTGGTCTTGAACGCCGACGACCCGCGCGTGCTCGCGATGGCCGCCCACTCGGACTCGCGCCACCTCTGCTACGTCACGATGGACGCCGAGCACGCCCTGGTGCGCGCCCACGTCCGCGAGGGCGGCCGGGCCGTCGTGCTGGAGCGGGGCATCGCCGGCGAGATGATCACGCTGTTCGACGGCGGCCGCCACCTGCCGTTGGTCTGGACCCACCTGGTGCCGGCGACGCTGGACGGCAAGGCGCTCCACAACGTCCAGAACGCCATGTTCGCCGCCGGCATCGCCTACGCCTTGGGCGAGGAGTCGCTGGAGCTCACGCTGGACCAGATCCGCCACGGGCTCCAGACCTTCACCACCAGCTTCTACGAGGCGCCGGGCCGCCTCAACGTGTTCGACGGCCACCCCTTCCGCGTCATCCTGGACTACGCCCACAACCCGGCCGCCATGCAGGCGATGGCCGAGCTGGTGGACCGGCTCGACGTGGCCGGCCAGCGCGTGCTGGTGATCGCCGCCCCGGGCGACCGCCGCGACCAGGACGTGGTGGCGATGGCGGAGGCCGTCGCGGGCCACTTCGACCACTTCGTGTGCAAGCAGGACGACCGGCTCCGGGGCCGGGAGTCCGGCGAGGTGCCCGAGATCCTGCGCGAATCGCTGACCGCGGCCGGCGTCGACCCGTCCGCGATCACCGTCGTGCCGGACGAGGCCGAGGCCGTGGACCACGCGCTGGCGATGGCCGACCGCGGCGACTTGGTGGTGGTGCTGGGCGACAAGATCGAGCGGTGCTGGGACCAGATCGTCCGCTTTGGCGAGCCGGCCGCGCCCGGCCCGTCGAGCGGGGCCGCGGAGGCGGAGCGCGAGCCGGAGGCGCCGGCCCGGTCGTCGATGGCTCCCGAGCCGTTCCGCCTCCAGCAGGGCCAGCGGGTCGTCCGCGACGGCCGCGGCGTCCGGCTGGCGTCCCCCGAGGAACAGGCCGACTAGCGGGCCGACGGCGACGGGCGAGGGCGTCTCGTCCTGCGCCCGGGCCCCACCGGCCCTGCCTCCCCGCCCCCCACTCTACCCCTTGCTCGCCCCCCCGTGACCCCTCTCGACAGCCGCCGCCAGACGGGCGCGGGCGCCCTGCTCGACGGGCCGGGCGCGGCGCTGGAGGTGCTCGTGCCCGGCCCGCTCCGCCGGGTCGCCGCCGACGCCTGGCGCCGGCACGCGCGCGCGCTGTGCGACGCCCTCGGCTGGGCCGACGCCGCGCTCGTGGCCCGCGAGTTCCCGCGCGGCCTGTCGCTGGCCATCGCCGCGCCCGTCGACCAACTCTACACGGCCGCCGAGCTCAACGAGGCCGCCTGGGACTCGGCGCGCGCCGAGGTCGAGGGCACTGAGCCTCCTCTACCTGCCGCCGGCGCGCTCCGCCAGCAGGCGGCCGCCGAGGCCGATCCCGCGCTGGCGGCGCTCGTGGCCGGGGCCGAGCGGCGCGGCGTGCCGCTGGTGTGGGACGACGACGCGGTGACGGTCGGGCTGGGCGCGCGCGGCCGGACGTGGGCGCCCGACGCGCTCCCCGACCCCGAGGCCGTCGACTGGTCGGCCGTCGGCCCGGTCCCGGCGGCGCTGGTGACGGGCACCAACGGCAAGTCGACGACCGTCCGGATGGTGGCCGGCATGGCCCGCGCCGGCGGCGAGACCGTCGGGACGTGCTCGACCGACGCGGTGACCGTGGGCGGCGAGACCGTCGAGCGCGGCGACTTTTCGGGCCCGCTCGGCGCGCGCGCCGTCATGCGCGACCGCCGCGTGACGATGGCCGTGCTGGAGACGGCGCGGGGCGGCCTGCTCCGCCGCGGCGTGCCCGTCCCCAGGGTCACCGCCGCCGCTCTGACCAACGTCGCCGACGACCACCTGGGCGACTACGGCATCGAGACCGTCCCGGCCCTGGCCGACGCCAAGCTGGTCGTGGCCAAGGCGTTGGGGCCGGGCGGCGTGCTGGTGGCGCCGGCCGACGAGCCCCAAGCCGCCGCCGCCGTCGTCCGCCAGCTGGACGAGCTGACGGCGCGAGGCGTTCGGGTGGCGTGGACCGCGCTCGACCCGGCCACCGACGCGCCCGGCCCGCTCGCGGCGTCGGTCGTCGACGGCCAGGTCGCGCTCTGGGGCGGCGGTTGGCGGCCGCTGTGCCCCGTCGAGGCCATCCCGGCGGCCTTGGGCGGGGCCGCCCGCCACGTGGTCCGCAACGCGCTGACGGCGGCGGCGCTGGCGCGCGCGCTCGGCCTGGACGACGACGCCATCGCGGCCGGCCTGCGCGCCTTCCGCAGCGACCCCGACGACAACCCCGGCCGCGCCAACCGCTTCGACGTCGGCGGCGTCGCCGTCGTGGTGGACTACGCCCACAACGCCCACGGGCTGCGGGCGCTCGCCGAGATGTCGGCCCACTGGCCCGCCCGTCGCCGCGTCGTGATGGCCGGCGCCCCCGGCGACCGCTCCGAGCGCGACCTGGCGGCGATCGCCGACGCGCTGGCCGGGTTCGACGCCGACCGCTTCGTGATGGTCGACCTCCCCGGCCACCTCCGCGGCCGCGCGCCCGGCGAGGTCCCCGACCAGCTGGCGGACGGGCTCCGCCAGCGCGGCGTGGCGTCCGATGCGGTGGTGCGCTTGGGCAGCCCGACGGCGGGCGCGCGATGGGCGCTCGACTGGTGCCAGCCCGGCGACCTGGCCGTGCTGGTGACGCTGGACCAACGCGACGAGGTGCTGGCGATGGTCCGCGCGGAGGAAAAGCGCGGAGGCGGGAAGGCCGAGGAGTAAAGCGGAGCGGGATTCGTCGCGTGCCCTCGTCGACCTCCGCCGCCAGCGGGGCACGGCAGGCCGGCGGTGGGCCGTTTCCCGGCTAGCTTCCCCTCCCGATGCTCACGCGCCTCCACCGCTCGCTGCTCCGCGCCCTGCCGCTGCCGTTCGTGGCCGCGCTGGTGACGCTGCTGTTCTTGCTGCTGATGCAGTTCCTGATCAACTACCTGCCCGACCTGGTCGGGCGGGGCCTGCCGGTCGTGGCCGTCGCCGAGCTCGTCGCGTACAGCCTGGCCTACATGGTGACGCTGGCCGTCCCGATGGCGTGGCTCATCGCGCTGCTGGCGGCGTTCGGGCGGCTGGCCGAGACGCGGGGCTACCTCGTGGCCAAGAGCGCCGGCGTGTCGCTGGTGCGGCTGGCCTGGCCGGCGCTGGCCATCGGCGTGCTCCTGACCGCCGGCATGGCGTACTTCAACAACGAGATGCTGCCCGAGGCCAACTACCGCATGAACGGGCTGTGGCGCGACATCCGCGTCAGCCGGCCCGGCTTCGCGCTGACGCCGGGCGAGTTCTATACCGGCGTCAACGGCTACGCCATCCGCGCCGACGCCATCCCGCCCGACTCGGCCGGCCTGCTCGTCGGGGTGACGGTGTTCGAGAGCCGGAGCCCGACCGGCGGCTCGGCGACGCTGACGGCGGCCCGCGCGCGCTTGCAGAGCCAGTACGGCGGCCAACGCCTGACGATGCTCCTGGAGGACGGCCAGATCGACCGGCGCACGCCGGGCGGCCAGGCCGACAGCTACGAGCGGATCGCGTTCGACCGCTACCGGATGGCCTTCGACCTGTCCGGCCTGACCAGCTTCGAGCGCCGCGACAGCGAGGGCGGGAGCCGGACGGACCGCTCGATGCGCACCTCCGAGATGCTGGCCGTGGTCGACTCCCTCGACCGCACCGCCGGCGCCCAGGCCGACACGGTCCGCGCCACGCTAGAGCGTTTGGGCCAGTCGTGGGGCGACGTCCGGCCAGCGACGGCGTGGGCCCCGCGCGACACGTCTGGAGCGGCGCCCACGCTCGGCACCCACCGCGCCGTGCTGGACGGGCTGGACGACCCCGGGCGCGAGGCCGCCTACGACCTGGCGCTCCAGCGCGCGCGCTCGGTCCGCGCCACGGCCCAGACAGCGGCCGCGTCGCTCGACTGGGAGCGCCAGCGGGCCGACCGGTTCCGGGTCGAGATCTACAAAAAGAACTCGATCGCGCTGGCGTGCCTGGTGTTCGTGTTCGTCGGCGTGCCCCTGGGCCTGGCCGTGCCGCGCGCCGGCGTGGGCGTGGTCGCGACGCTGGCCGTCGGTGTGTTCCTGTTCTACTGGATCACGCTGGTGCAGGGCGAGAAGCTGGCCGACCGCGGGATGCTGCCGCCCTGGCTCGGCATGTGGGCCGCCAACGTGATCGTGGGCGTGCTCGGGGTCTACCTGGTGACGCGCGAGACGCGCGACCCGGCCTGGCGCGACCCGATCCGCGCGCTCGCGGGCCGGTTCAAGGGCCGCGGCTGACCCGCCGGCGGGCCGCCTCCGCCAGCGGGCCGGGCCGTCTCTAGCGTCCGCGCGGTGGCCGAGGCGCGGCGGAACAAAACCGCGTGGCCATGTCGAATCTCCCGTTCCCCGTTCCCCGTTCCCCGTTCCCCGTTCCCCGTTCCCCGTTCCCCCATGACCGTCGACCTCCGCTCGGACACCGTCACCCGCCCCACGCCCGCCATGCGCCGCGCGATGGCCGAGGCCGAGGTGGGCGACGACGTGTTCGGGGAAGACCCGACCGTCGCCCGGCTGGAGGCGCGCGTGGCCGAGGTGCTGGGCCTGGAGGCCGGCCTGTTCGTGCCGTCGGGCGTGATGGGCAACCAGATCGCGATCCGGGTCCACGCGCGGTCGGGCGACGAGGCCGTCGTCGCCGAGCGGAGCCACATCTACCACTACGAGGCCGCCGCGCCCGCCGCGCTGTGGGGCGTCGGGCTGAGGCCCGTCGGCGGGCCGGGCGGCGTGCTGACCGCCGCCGACGTTGAGGGCGTCGTCCAGGGCGACCAGGACTGGGAGGCGCGGACGGTGCTGGTGTGCCTGGAGAACACCGTCAACAAGGCCGGCGGCGTGGCCGTGCCGGTCGCGGACACCGAGCCGGTCGCGGAGGCCGCGCGGGCGCACGGGCTGGCGCTCCACCTCGACGGCGCCCGGCTGTGGAACGCGGCCGTGGCGCTGGGCGAGACGCCCGCCGCGCTGGCGGCCCCGTTCGACACCGTCAACGTGTGCCTGTCGAAGGGGCTGGGCGCGCCTGTCGGGTCGGTGCTGGCCGGCTCCGCCGAGCACGTCCGGCTGGGGCGGCGCGCGCGCAAGCTGCTCGGCGGCGGGATGCGCCAGTCGGGCGTGGTCGCGGCGGCGGCGCTCGTGGCCCTCGACGACTTCGAGCGCGACGGCCACGCCATGCTCCGCGCCGACCACGACCGCGCGCGCCGCCTGGCCGACGCCGTCCAAGCGTTGCCGGGCCTGCGGCTGGTGCGCCCGCCCGACACCAACATCGTCCTGTTCGACACGCCCGAGCCCGCTGCCGACGCGCTGGCGGCCCTGGCGGCCGAGGGCGTCCGCGTGGTCGTGTTCGGCCCGACGACCGTCCGGGCCACCGTCCACCGCGACGTGGACGACGCCGGCGTCGAGCGGGCGATTGCGGCGCTCCGCCGCCGCTTCGGCTGACCGGACCCGCGCGCGCCCACCGCGCGCGCCCACCGCGCGCGTCTCGCCTGGGAATCCGCCCGATTCGGGGGCCATACGGAACCCGACGCCGCGCCGTTGCTACACTCCCGACCGACTCTCTCCGTGACATGGCCGCGTGGTCCCAGGTGTTCGACGACGGCGCGGTGCTCGCGCGGGCACGGCGGCGGGCGCGCAGGCTGATGTTCGAGTTCGCGCTGGTCAGCGGCGTCCTGGTGGCCGTCGCGCCGCTGGCGACGATCTGGGGCGGCGCCCAGGCCGGCCGGATGGCGCTGGCGTGCGGCGTGGTCCTGAGCGCGAGCGCGACCTGGGTGCTCGTCCGGCTGGCCCGCGAGCACCGCCGCGTGTGGCGGGTCGAGGTCTCGGCGCTGGGCATCGCCGCCCAGGACGTCGCCGGGCGCCGGGTGGCGCTGCTGTGGCGCGGCGTCGACCACGTCGACCTGTCGGACTCGGGGCTGACGGTCACCGGCCACACGCCCGAGACCCAGCGCGTGCGGATCCGCGTCCGCGCGGCGGCGCCGGCCTTCGACGCCCTCGCGCGCCAGGTCGTCTCCCGAGCCCACGCCCACCGCCGCCCGCTGGCGGTCGACGGCTGCCCCGTCGACGCGCTCAGCCTGGGCGCCCTGTCCGAGCGGAACGAGAAGAAGACCCGGCGCGGCGGCTCCACCGAGAGCACCGAGTCGGCCGGCTAGCGCGCGCCGACGGGCGCCGCCAGCGGGCGGCCCCGGTCAGTCCGACGGCTCGCCCGGGGCCAGGAAGGCCCGGATCTCGCCCATCTGACGCTCAGCGTCCGCCTCCCCGATCTCGACCAGTCGGCCGACGTAGTCCGGGTCGAACAGCAGCATCGAGAGCCAGTCCGGGCTGTGGCCGTCGCCGAAGGACAGGCCGCCCATCACCAGCCGCATCGACGGCGGGAGCTGGGGCTCGAAGCCGGTCGCGAGCGTGGCCAGGTCCACCGACGGCCGGAGCACCAGCAGGTCGACGGGCCGGAACCCGTTCCACCGCTCGCGCGGCACGGCCCCGACCAGCTCGTTGATGCGGTGGAGCGTCTGGGCGTCGCGGTCGAGCACGTCCAGGAACACGGCGTTCATCAGCACGCCGAGCACGCGTGTCGGCGGCGGGTAGGCGTCCACCTTGGCCGCGTCGGCCTCGGCCCGGCTCTGGCCGTAGCGCGTGTTGACGACCAGGATCTTGTCGGCGCCCAGGTGGAGCGCGGGCGAGAGCGGCGCCGTCAGGCGGATGCCGCCGTCGCCGTACCAGCCGTGCCCCAGCGCCGGGTCCTCGACGGCCACGGCCGGGAAGAAGAACGGCAGCGCCGCCGACGCCAGCACGTGCTCCGGCCGCAGCGGCGTGCGGATGGCCCGGCGCATGGGCCGGTCCCACGGCTCGACGCCGTCGCCCTGGACCCAGGTCACCGACTGGCCGCTCGTGTACGAGGTGGTGGTGATGGCGAACGCGCCCAGATGCCCGTCGCGGACGGCCCGGTCGACGGCGGCCATCGGCTGGCCCAGCGGCCCAAGGTGGCGCTCCACGAACGCCAGCAGCGGCGTCGTGTCGAGGAAGCCGCCCTCGGCGGGCGGCGCGATCTCGGCCGGCCGGCGCACGAACCGGGCCAGCGCCTGGGGCACCGTCGGCCGGTCCAGGCGGTAGACGTGCTCCGACCGGAGCTCGTGCCACACCGCCACCAGCTCGTCGACGGCCTCGCCGAACGGCCGCTCCGCCCAGGCGGCCAGGAACGCGCCGTTGAGCGCGCCCGCCGAGACGCCGGTCAGGATGTCGGGCCGGAAGCCCGGCACGTGGCGCGCGATCCCCCGGAGCACGCCGGCCTGGTACGCCGCGCGCGCGCCGCCGCCGGTGAGCGCCAGCGCGGTCCCGCCGCCGCCGCCCGGCGGCAGGTCGGGCTCGTCGGGCCGGAGGCCGCGGAGGAGGTGGGCGAGGCGGTCGAGCATGGGCGCAGGCGGGGCGCCGCAGGTTACTCGCCGCCCGCTGGCGCCGCCGCCCGCCGCGCGGCTAGGCCTGGACGCCGGCGGCGAGCGTGTCCATGAGCGACTGGCGCGTAAACGGCTTCGAGATGTACTCGTTGAAGCCCGACTCCAGCAGCCGCTCGCGGTCGCCGGGGAGCGCGTACGCCGTCAGCGCGATGGCGAACACGCCGCCGTAGCTGGGCAGCGACCGCGCGATGCGCAGCACGTCGGCGCCGGTCTCCTTGCCGCCCAGGTTGATGTCGAGCACCAGGCCCGCGAACCGGCGCTCGTTCATCGCCAGCAGCGCCGAGCGGGCGTCGCCCACGGCGGTGACGTTGTAGGTCGAGCGCAGGATGCGGTCGAGCAACATCCGGGTGTCGTCGTTGTCCTCCACCACCAGCACCGGCGGCCGGTCGTCGGCGGCCCCGCCGGCCTGTTCGGCGGGCGCGGCCGGGCGGTCCGGGCTCACCGGAGGGGCCGCGGGGCCCGGCGCGTCGGGCCGCGGGCGGATGATCATCACCGGGTCGGCGGAGTCCGCCAGCGGCGCGGCCACGCGCGACGCGGGCGCCGCGGCAGGCGCCGCAGCAGGTGCCGCGGCAGGCCGGACTGGCGCGGACGGGCGGGCGGGCGGGGCCGGTGGCGGCGCCGTGGGGAGGGCCGCCGACACGGCCCGGTCCGGCGGGGCCGGAGACGCGGGGGCCGCGTCGGCGTCGGGCGGGGCGGGGTCGTCGGGGGGGCTGCTCGGGGCGGCGGAACGGCCAAAGCGGAAGTCGAACATGGCGGTCGGGTCGGTCGGAGCGGGCGGCGAGATCGGGGAGGGTGCGGCGGCCTCGACCGGCGCACTAAGGAAGGTGAGGTCGAACGGGGCGACGAGCGGGTCCTCGCGCGCCACGCCGGCCTCGGCGTTGGGGCGGGGCTCGGCGGGCGCCGGCGCGTCCGGCGGGCGGGCGGGCGAGGCGCTGACCCACCGGTCCGAGCCGGAGATCGGCGGGCGCCCCGAGACGGGGGCCGTCGCGCGGGGGAACGTGACCGTCACGACGGTCCCGCCCGGCTTCTGCGACTCGATTTCGATGTCGCCGCCCAACAGCTCGACCAGGCGCCAGACCACCGTCAGGCCCAGCCCCGAGCCCTCGTAGCTCCGGTCGTGGCCGACGTGCTCCTGGCGGAAGGCGTCGAAGGCCGAGGGCAGGAAGGCGTCGGAGATGCCGGCGCCGGTGTCGGCGATGCGCAGGACCGCGCGGTTGAGCGTCCCCTCGACGGAGACGAACACGCCGCCCGCGTCGGTAAACTTGATGGCGTTGGAGATGAGGTACCCCGCGATCTGGGAGAGCGCCGCCGCGTCGACGGACGCGGCGACGTGGTCGTCGAGGTTGAGGTCGAACCGCAGCCCCTTGCCCTCGGCCCGCTCCTCGAACCGTTTGGCGGCCTCGCGGACGGCCGGCGCCAGCGGCGCGGGGACCACCGTGGCGTGGTACTCGCCCGCCTCCAGCTGCGACAGGTCCAGGACCGCGTTCAGGGTGTCGAGCAGGCGGACCCCGTTGCGCTCGATGTAGTCCACGAACGGCCTCTGCTCGTCGTCCACCTCGGCCGCGAGCAGGTCGGCGAAGCCCAGGATGCCCGTCAGCGGGGTCCGGATCTCGTGGCTCATGTTGGCCAGGAACGAGCTCTTGAGCTGGTTCATCCGCTCGGCCGCGTCCCGGCCGGCCTCGGCCTCCTCGCGGGCGCCGACGAGCGCCGCCTCCGCCGCCTTGCGGTCGGTGACGTCCTGGCCCGAGTGGTACACGACCGTGCCGCCGTCGCCCGTCGGCTCGCCCGTGCGGATGTGGTGGTCCACCCAGCGCGTCTCGCCCGACTGGGTCACGATCTGGACCTCGCCCCGCGCCTCGCCCATCGTCTGCCAGCGGTCCGCGAGCGTGTCCACGGTGGCCTGGGAGTCGGGGTGGATCAGGTCCCGCAGGGAATCGAGCCCGACCAGCTCGTCCATCGTGTAGCCGGTGATCCGCGCGCACGCGCCCGTGGCCCACTGGACCGACTCCAGCTGCCCCTCGCGCGCCTGCACGGCAAAGGCGTAGTCGCTCGTCATCTCCGCCAGCACGCGGTAGCGCTGCTGGGAGGCGTCGAGCGCAGCGACGACCCGCTCTCGCTCCCCGCGTTCGAGCGCGAGCGCCAGCGAGTCGGCGGCGGCGGCGGCGAACTCGCTCTCGGAGGCGTCCCAGGCGTGGGGCTCGGCGTGATGCACCACCACCACGCCGGCCACCCGCCCGTCCCGGCGGACCGGGGCGACCAGCAGCGAGCCGAGTCCGTAGGCCTGGACGAAGGCGGACAGGCCCATCTCGGCCACGCGGCCGTCCGTGCTCACGTTGGCGACGTCGAGCGTGCGGTGCTGCTCGACGTAGCCGACGGCCGCCGTCAGCGAGGCGCCGAGGTCGGCCGCGGTGCCGCTGGCGGGCGGCGCGTACAGGGCGTGGCACGGCCGGGCCGGGGGGCAGAGCCAGAAGGACACGCCGGCCGAGCCGAGCGTGGCCGCGATGATGGCGGCCGCCGAGGCCCCGACCGCCGCCACGCCGTCGAGGTGCGACAGGTCCACGAGCGCGCGCTGGCGGACGAGCGCCGTCTGGGCGTCGTCGGCGAGCCGGTCCTCGCGCTCCCTGCGCTCGGTCACGTCCTGGAGGATCCCCACGAAGCCGACGGGCTGGCCCGCCGAGTCGAGCCAGGGCCGCGCCTCGTCCTCGACCCAGCGGGGGCCACGAGCCGTCTGCATGCGGTACACCGCGTGGTAGCGGGAGTCGCCGTGGACCTCGCCGGGGGCCAGGTCCTGGCCCTCGGACACCTCGCGGTCCTCGACGAGGGCCCGGATGCCGCCGCGCGCGTCGAGGTCGGCGCGGGTGTAGCCCGTCAGCGCCTCGATCGCCGGGCTGAGGTAGTCGTAGATCGGCCCGCCGGGCGCGTAGCGCAGGCGGTAGAGCACGTGGGGCGTCCGCTCGGCGATAATGGCCAGGCTGGCCTCGGTGTCGCGCAGCTCGCCCAGCGCCGCGGTCCGGTCGAGGTGCCCGCCGACGTGCCACGCCAGCGCCTCGGCGGCTCGGATCTCGGCCGGCGACGCCTTGCGGCCGTCCTCGTCGCCCCAGACCAGCACCCCTAGAGGCTCGCCGGAGCGGAACACGGGCACCATCGTCGCCGCCTCGACGCCCGCCTCGGCGAGGGCGGACAGGACCTCCGGCGGGGCGTCGAGGTCAGACAAGGCGCCGATGGAGATCCGGCGCGGCGGGACCGGCCGGCGCGCGAGCACGCCCGACGGCGCCAAGGCCTCCGCCAGCCCCGGCGGCGTGTCCCCCACCGTCGAGGCGATGCGGTTGAGGCCGCCTGCGTGGATCGACAGGCCGGCCCAGGACGCGCCGGTGGCGTCGAGCAGCGCACCGGCGGCGGCGCAGTGGATCGTGTCCGGGTCGGTCGCCTCGGCGGCGGCGGCGGCGAACGCGGCCACGGCGCGGTGCTGACGGGCGATGGCCTGCTCCTCCAGGTGGGCCTCGACCTCGGCCGTGACGTCCTCCATCGTCCCCTCGTAGTAGAGGAGCGAGCCGTCGGCGTCGCGGACGGCGCGGGCGTTTTCCCGCGTGTAGACGTGCTCGCCCGACGGCCGCGTCCAGGACACGATCAGGTTGCGGACCACGCCGGAGGCGCCGACCTCGTCCATGAACGCGTCGCGCGGGTAGCCCAGGTCGAGGCGGACGTCGAGGGACCGGACGTCGGCCACCGAGGCGACGCCCAGCAGGCCCGCCAGCGCGGGGTTGGCGTAGAGGATTCGGCCGTTGGGGTTGCTCCGGTACAGCCCGATCGCGAGGTGATCGGCCAGCGAGGCGATGTCGTCCGGCGAGGCCTCGCCCGAGCCGCTGGCGGCGTCGGCCGGCCCGTCGGAAGAGGCAAGGGTGGGCGGACGTTGGGCGGCCGACTCGGAGTCGTCGCCGGGGTCGAGGGGAGTCTCAGGACTCGACGCGTGGTCTCCCGACACACCCCGAGGCTGGGCGGGCGCCGGAGACGAACCGTGCGGCCCCGGCGCCGTGGCGGACGTGGCCTCGGGAGCGCGCGCCGCGTTCTCCAGCTGGCGCCGTGCGTCGGCGGGCTCGGGCCCGGCGGGAGCCTCGGCGTCTGGCGTGGCCGCGACGGGCGCGCGGGCGCCGGCGCCCCCCGCTAGGCGGGCGTGGAGCCGGGGCAGCGCGGTCCACTGGACCGCCTCGGCGGCCGTCTCGGACAAGAGCAGCGGCACCTCGCCGCCGACGGCGAACAGCGGGAGCCGGTCGGGCACGAACGCCGCCACCTCGACCTCCTCCACCGCGCCGCCGGGCACGTAGACCACGGCGTCCCAGAGTTCCACCACGTCCGGGCGGGCCATCGCCTGGCGGAGCACGTCGGCGGTGGCGGCGAGCCGGGCTTCTACGGGCCCGCCCTGCCGGAGGGCGACGAGCGCCTCGCTGGCACGGGCGGGCTCGGCGACGAACAGGATGCGGAGGGCCGGGGTCATTCGGACATGCAAGGTCGCTTGGGGGGGCGCAAACGTGGTGCCGGACTGTCGGAGCGCGGCGGAGGTCCCCGGGCCGCCCCCTTTTCACCGAGGGCCGGCGCGATTCGTAACGTCCGGCCACAGAATCGCCCCCCCATGTCGTCGTTCCCCCTCGCCCTCCTCGCCCTCGACGGCGTCGGCCCGGTCACGGCCTGGCGCCTGCTGGAGCGGTTCGGCTCCGCCGAGGCCGTCCGCCAGTCGCCTCGCGAGCAGGTGCTCCTGCGCCTCAAGGGCGTCGCCCACGCCGACCGCGTCGTGGACGCCGTCGCGGACCCGTCTTTCGACGACGCCCTCGACCGGGCCTCGGCCCAGGTCGAGGCCCTGGCGGCCAAGAAGATCGCGGTGCTCGCGCCCGGCGCCGACGGCTGGCCCGCCGGGCTGATGGACCTGCCGCGCGCCGACCGGCCCGTCGTGCTCTACGCCTTCGGCGACCTCCGCGCGCTCGGCTGGCCGTCGCTGGCGGTGCTGGCCGGCGCGCCGCTCGACGCCGGCCCGTTCGAGATGGCCCAGGACGTGGCGCGCCGGACGACGGCCCAGGGCCGGGGGCTCGTCGTCGGCGCGGCGACCGGCGTGGACCTGGCGCTCCAGAAGCTGTCGCTGGCTGCCGGGATCCCGGCCGTCGCCGTGGTGGGCGCCGGCCTGGCGCGGCTGGCGCCGCCGATGCGGCCGGGCGCGACGGCTCTGACGCGCGCCGGCGGCCTGCTGGTCTCGCCCTTCGACATGGCGCACGGGCCGTTCGACCACGACGACCGCCAGCGGGCGCTCGTCCAGGCCGCCCTGGGCCGCGCCGTGTGCGCCGTCGCCCCGGCGCCCGGCTCGCCCGAGGACCGCGCCGCGCGGTGGGCCAGCGACGCCGGCCGGCCGATGGCGACCGTGGGACCGGCCGAGTGGGCCGAGAACGCGCTGGCGGTCACCCCGGAGACGGCGGGCGACGTGGCCGGGCTGGTCGCATGAGCGTGCTCTGGGTGTTTCTGGACGGCGTCGGGCTGGGGCCGGCCTCCGCCAATCCGTTCGCGACGCTCGACCTGCCGGCGTTCGAGCGCCTGGCCGGCGGGCAGCGGTGGACGGCCGGCGCCGCCCCCGTCCGCACGGCGCGGCACACGTTCGTGCCGGTCGACGCGACGCTGGACGTCGACGGGTTCCCCCAGAGCGGGACGGGCCAGGCAGCCCTGTTTACCGGCCTCAACGCGGCCCAAGCGCAGGGCCGCCACTTTGGGCCGTACCCGCCGAGCAAGGTCCGCCCGCTCGTAGAGTCGGAGAGCGTGTTCGCCCGGCTGGCGGCCGAGGTCGGGGCGGAGCGGCTGGCGTTCGCCAACGCCTACCCCGAGCGGTTTTTCCGAGCCGTCCAAGCACGCGGCCGGTGGACCGTGACCACGCTGGCGGCCTCGTCGGCCGGCGTCCGGCTGCGCGGCGCCGACGACCTGGCCAAAGCCCAGGCGCTGACCGCCGACCTGACCGGCGAGGGCTGGCGGCGGCTCCTGGACCCGGCGCTGCCGGTGATCTCCGAGGCGGAGGCCGCGCGCCGCCTCCTGGGCCTGCTCGCCGGCCACGACTTTGTGCTTCAGGAGTACTTTTTGACCGACAAGGCCGGCCACAGCCAGGACCCCGACCGCGCCGCCACGGTGCTCCGCCAGCTCGACCGACTGCTGGGCGCGCTCCTCGACGGCCTGCCCCACGGCGACCTGCTGGTGGTCTCCAGCGACCACGGCAACCTGGAGGACCTGTCCACCAAGAGCCACACGCGCCACCCCGTCCCGCTGGTGGCGTCGGGCGCCGGCGCCGACGCGTTCGCCGGCGCCACCTCCATCCTGGACGCGACGCCGGCCGTCGTCCGCGCCGTCCTCGCAGGCGACGCCTGACGCCGGCCCCTGGCGCCGCCCGTCGCCCGCGCGGAGGCGCCGCCAGCGGGGCGAGGCGTCGCTAGATTCGGGCGGCCCGTCTGGGCCTCGCCGGAGTGGTGGAATGGTAGACACGCCAGCCTTAGGAGCTGGTGCTTTCACAAGCGTGCGGGTTCAAGTCCCGCCTCCGGCACCGCGCGAACCGCCCGGCCGCGACGGGGTTTGCGGACGCTGCGCCCGCCCGACGGGCACCCACCACCCCGCCCGCCCGTGCGCCTCCCTGCCCTTTTCGCCGCCCTCCTCCTCGGCGGCTGCGTCGTCGCCCGCCCGCCGGCGCCGCCGGCCGCGCCCGACCTTGGCCGCCCGTCGGACGGGCTCCTCACGAGCCCGGCGCTCCAGGCCGTCGTGGACCTCCAGGTGCGCCGCGACGGCGACGCGCTGGCGGAAGCGCTCGCCAGCCCGGACAGCCTGACCCGCGCCCGCGCCGCGTTCGCCCTGGGCTCGGTCCAGGACCCGGACGCCGTCCCGGCTCTGCGAACGCTCCTGGACGACCCCATGCCGTCCGTCCGCGCCGACGCGGCGTTCGCGCTGGGCCAGACCGCCGACTCGACGGCCGGCGTCGCGCTGGCGGTGTCGCTGCGCCGCGAGGCCACGCCGTCGGTGATCGCCGAGTTGCTCGACGCCCTCGGCAAAACCGGCGGGCAGGCCGACCTCGACGCCGTCCTGGAGGCCGAAGTGCCCATCGCGCTGGAGCCGGCGCGGGCGCTCGCGCTGGCCCGGTTCGGGATGCGCGGCGTCACCTCGGACGCCTGGGCCGAGTGGCTGGGCGGCCACCTGCTGGCCCGCGACCCGGCCGTCCGCGACCACGCGGCGTACGCGTTGACGCGCTCGCCCGTGGACGCGTGGCGCGGCCAGGCCGCCCGCGTCCGGGCCGCCTTCGACTCGCTCGCCGACGGCTCCGCCCAGGCGTCGCTGGCGCGCGCCCTGGGGCGCCTGGCCGACCCCGCCGACCTCGGCCGGCTGGCGGCGGCGCTGGGCCGCAGCACCGACTGGCACGCGCGCGTCCAGGCGGCGCGGGCGCTCGGCGCCTTCCCCGACGTCCAGGCGCGCGACGCCTTGGTCAACGCCCTCGCCGACGTCCACCCGCACGTGGCCGCGACGGCCGCCGCGGCTCTCGCCGAGCGCGACGACACGCCGCTGGCGATCGCGCTGACCGTCGCCGAGGACGACCGCCAGCCGTGGACCGTCCAGGCGCCGCTGCTGCCCGTCCTCGCGCGTGCCGGCCGCATCGACGCCGTCCAGGCGTGGTCCGACCGCCAGTCCGGTCCGTTCGCTCGGGCCGCGGCGCTCTCGGCCCTGGGCGCCAGCGACGACGCCACGGCGCTCTCGCGCCTGTTCGCCGCCGCCAGCGACGACGACCCGCGCATCGCGGCGGCGGCGCTCGGGGCGCTCGGCCAGCGCTGGGAGACCGGGGAGTACGGCGCCCGGCGCTTTTTCGACGCCTTCGCCAGCGGCCTGCGCCGCGCGGACCTGGCCACCACCACGGCCGTAGCCCCTCTCCTGGCCGACTCGGCGTTCTGGGCCTTCGGCACCGCCGACCTGCTGCGCGAGGTCTACGCGGAGCTGGACGCGCCCGCGGACGTCGAGCCGATGGTGGCCATCATCGAGGCCATCGGCCAGGTCCGGGACGGCGCCGAGGTGGACTTTTTGGTCGGCATCGCCCTGGGGCAGGGGAGCCACCCGGCGCTTCGTGAGGCGGCGCGCGACGCGCTCAACGACCGCCTTTCCGAGGGCGTCGACGTGTCGGTGATGGGCGGCGGCAGCACCGCCACGACGGGGATCGACTGGGCGCACCTGGCCGGCGTCGGCCGCCACCCCCGGCTGATCTTGGACACCGACCGCGGCCGGGTCGTGATCGAGATGGACACCGAGTCGGCGCCCCAGACGGTCCAGCTCATCACGCGCACGGCCGCGGGCGACCTCTACGACGGCGTCCCCTTCCACCGCGTCGTGGCGGACTTCGTGGTCCAGGGCGGCGACTACTTCCGCCGCGACGGCTACGGCGGGCCGGAGACGCCGGTCCGGAGCGAGTTTACCCGGATCCGCTACGGGACCGGGACGGTCGGGATGGCGAGCGCGGGCAAGGACACCGAGGGCGTCCAGTTTTTCGTCACCCACAGCGCGCAGCCCCACCTCGACGGCCGCTACACGGCGTTCGGACGCGTGGTCGAGGGCCAGGACGTGGTGGACGCGATCACGCAGGGCGACCGGATCCGGCGCGCGCGCGTCGTCCCGGACCGCTGACCCCGCCGCGCGCTGGCGGCGGCCGCCAGCGGAGGCAGAGAGACCTGAGCCGCGCCTGCGGCCCCGGCCAGAATGAGGACGGACGGGGCGAGGCGGCGCGCCACGAGGGAAGTACAGCGACCCAACGGTTCAGTTGCTGACGAGCGCGTCGTAGGTGCTCAGGTGCGCCGCGTCCATCTCCGAGAGCAGGGCGTACGCCTCGTTCCGCTGCGGCGCGTCGCGGAGCAGGTTGGCGATCTCCTGGTACTTGGCCGTGAAGAACACGTCGGTCGCGTACCGACGCCGGTTGAACTGCAGGAACAGCTCGTGGAGCTGGTCCAGCGCGGCCACGGCCTCCGCCCAGGCCACCTGGGGCTGCTGGACAAAGTGGTCCAGCACGGAGTAGTGGTACGCGTAATGGACGGCGCGGAGCGACGCGAAGGTCGGGTCCAGCAACTCCTGGACCAGCGTGTAGCGCGACCGGTCCTCGCTCAGATCGCCGCCCCAGCCCTCGGCGCCGGTGCTTCGGGCCAGCTCGGCGATGCGCCGGGCGCGCTCGAAGTAGGGCGTCCCGCCGGCCAGCGCGAACGTGTCGTAGTCGTAGCCCAGCACCAGGTTGGCGTAGAAGTCCAGCAGCGACGTGAGCGGGTCGTGGCGGTTGGGGTCGGAGACCAGGTTCTGGCCCCTCGTGTAATCGAACAGCCACGCGTCGTCGCTGAGCAGAACCGTCGTGGTGCGCTGGCCGGTGCCGTAGATAGGCCGCGTGGCCTGGACCACGAGCTGGGCCACGAACGACGTCTGCGTGGGCGCCTGGGTGACGGTGATCTGGAACTGGCAGTCGACGCGCTCGCTCGAGTCGTAGACGTCGTCGGTCCAGGAGCGAGCGTTGAGGTAGCGGGCCACGGCGTCGCGCAGGTCGTCGAGGTAGGCGAACTCGCTGCCGCTGAGCGCCTGGCGCGAGAGCGACACCTGGCAGTTGAGCTCCTGGGCGCGAGCCGACACCCCCGCGAGGAAAAGCGACAGCAGGACGATGTGGCGCACGGTCGAGGTCACGTATGTTCTGACTGGCCTGGAAGTTACCGGCGCCGTCACCCACACGAACGACACGCGATGGCAAGTATACGCGTCCTCCACTGGCCCCTCGCGCTCGTCCTCGCGGCGCTGGCGGCCGGCCCCGCCCAGGCCCAGTACGCCGAGGGCGGCGCGCGCGCGCTCGCGATGGGCCGGGCCGGCGTGGCGCTGGGCGCCGACGCCTGGGGCCACACGAACCCCGCGGCCTGGGCGGGCCTGGACGAGCGCCGGGCGGCGCTCCAGGTCAGCCAGTCGTTCGGGTTGGGCGAGCTCCGGGTGGGCGCGCTCTCGGCCGCCGCGCCCACCCGCATCGCCACCGTCGCGCTGGCGGCGCGGACGTACGGCTTCTCGGAGCGCCGCGAGACGCGCGTCAAGCTGGGGACGGGCCGCCGGCTCGCGATCAGCCCCAGCCGAGGGCTCGACGTCGGGCTGGCGGCGGGCATCGAGACGGCCTCGGTAGAGGGCTACGGCTCCGAGACGGCCGTGCTCCTCGACCTCGGCGTCCAGGGCGACGTGCTGCCGGGCCTGCGCGCCGGCCTGGCCGGCCGCAACCTGCTGGCGCTCGCCCGCGACGACGACGCCGACCTCCGCCAGTCGGCCGCGACGGTGCCGGGCCTGACCGTCGGCCTCGCCTACCGGCCGTCGGACCGGGCCACGATCGCGCTCGACGCCGACCAGGACCTCGACTTCGGGCTGTCGGTGCGGGCCGGGGCCGAGGTGCTCCTCGTGCCGGCGCTCGCGCTCCGCGTCGGCGTGTCGAGCGAGCCGGTCCGGTTCACGGCCGGCGCCGGGTTCCAGGCGGGCCGCCTGCGCGCCGACCTGGCCGTCGAGGGCCACGAGACGCTGGGCCTGACGCCCGCCGTCGGCGTCGAGGTGTCGTTTTGACGCGCCGCCGCGCCGCCCGCTGGCGCCTCGGCCGGGCGAGGGGATTCGCGGCGATGCTCGCGCTGACGCTCGCCGCCCCAGCGGCCGTGGCCCAGGTGCCCGACAGCACCGGGACGGACCCCGAGCTCGGCGCCGAGTTCGAGGCCCTGGTCGAGGACGAGACGGCCGGCGACCCGACGGAGCTGCTGGAGCTGCTCCAGTCGCTCCGCGAGACGCCCCTCGACGTCAACACGTCCACGGCGGACGAGCTGGCCCAGGTGCCGGCGCTGGGGCCGATCGTGGCCGGCGCCATCGTCCGGTTCCGCGCCGGCCGGGGCCCGTTCGAGTCGCTGCCCGGCCTCCGCGAGGTCGACGGCGTCACGGCCGACGTCTACCTCGACGCCCGCCCGTACCTCACCATCGGCCAGGCGCTGACGGCGCCGGCCCGCCGCGAGCCCCGGTTTCCGGCCGTGCCGTCGGTCCAGACCGTGCTCGGCGGGCTGCGCTACAGCGGGACCCAGCGCGTCCAGCGGCGCCTCGACCTGGGCCGGGGCTACGACGGGCCCGACTCGGTGCGCGTCTACCCCGGCTCGCCCGAGCGCATCTACACGCGCCTCCAGGCCACCTACCGCCGGAACGTGAGCGCCAACGTGACGCTGGAGAAAGACCCCGGCGAGGCGTTCCGCTTCGACGGCGCCACGAACACGTACGGCTACGACTACCAGAGCGCGCACCTGGCGGTGCTCGACGTCGGCCGCATCGACGCGCTGGTGGTCGGCGACTACTCGGCGCAGTTTGGACAGGGGCTGGCGCTGTGGCGCGCGTCCGGCTTCGGCAAGGGGCCGGACGCGGTCGGAGGGCCGGTGCGGTCGGGCCGCGGCCTCCGGCCGTACGGGTCGGTGGACGAGAACAACTTTTTCCGCGGCGCCGCGCTCAGCCTGGCCGTGGTCCCCAACGTCTACGTCTCGGCCTTCGCCAGCCGCCGCCAGCTGGACGCGAGCGTGTTCGAGCCGGACACCACCGACCTGGCCGATCCCAACCCGCCGCCGGGCACCGTGGTCACGAGCCTGGGCGCCGACGGCCTCCACCGGACCGACCGCGAGCTGGCCCGCAAGGGCGCACTCGGCGAGACGCTGGTCGGCGGCGGCGCCGAGGTCCGGCTGGCGACGGCCGCCGTCGAGGGGCGGGCGGGCGTCGTCGCCACGCGCTCGTGGTTCTCCACGCCGCTGGCGGCGGGCACGCGGCCCGACGAGCTGTTCGAGTTCGAGGGCGACCGGGCGACGGTCGTGAGCGCCTATGCGGACGCCAAGACGCAGCTGGGCCTGGCCTTCGGCGAGGTCGCGCGCGGCGCGGGCGGAGGCCTGGGCGCCGTCGGCGGTGTCGGGATCGACCTGGGCGGCGGGGCCGAGGTGCTGATCGTCGGGCGGAGCTACGACCCCGACTTTACCAGCCTGCACGGCTACCCGTTCGGCGAGCGCAACGGCGTCGGGCGCAACGAGCGCGGGCTCTACGTCGGCGCCCGCGTCAAGCCGGCGGCCGGGTGGACGGTCAACGCCTACCTCGACCAGTACGCGTTCCCGTTCCTGCGCCTCAACGAGCCGCGCCCGACGCGGGGCTCCGAGGCGCTGGTCCACGTCGAGCACCGGCCGCGCCGCTACGCCCGGGTCTACGCCCAGGCGCGGACGGAGACACGCGAGACCGGCGTCGACGTGCCCGGCACGGTCCCCGGCTCGGTCGTCGGCGGGCTGTCCACGCAGACGCGCCAGACGGTGCGGCTCCAGGGCGAGTGGGACGCCAGCCGCACGGTCCGGCTCCGCGCCCGCGTCGAGGGCTCGCGCTACGTCGCCCCCGACCCGGCCGCGCCGACGCAGCTCGGGTCGCTGGTCTACCAGGACGTGCGCTGGCAGGCCCGCCGCTGGCTCCGCGCCGACCTCCGCCTGACGCTGTTCGACACCGACGGCTACGACTCAAGGCTCTACGCCTTCGAGAACGACCTGACGGGCGTGTTCTCGATCCCCGCGCTCTCCGGCCGCGGCGTGCGCGGCTACGTCCTCCTGTCGGCCGATCCGCTCGACGACGTCCGGGTCCAGCTCAAGCTGGCGTCGACGTGGCTGCGCAACGCCACCCGGATCGGGTCGGGCGCCAACCGAGTAGAGGGCAACCGGGTGAGCGACCTGGGCCTCCAGGTCCGCGTGCGCATCTGAGCCGCCGGCCGCTGGCGGTGGCTGCCAGCCATGTGCTTTGTAGGGCCATACCGGCGGTATGCCTCTACCGAACGCGGTGGTGGTGATCAGAGGAGTGCTCGCCCACGACGGCCGCCAGCGCGCCGCTTCCACCGAGACCGCACCGGCGCCGGAGAATCCCGCCCCAGCCGCCGGCGTTGACGGGCCATGCCTCCTCCCGACGCCGCAGAAGACCGCCGCCCGCCCCGCTCGCTCGTCGCCACGCTGCGCCGGATCCTGGCGTTTGCCCGGCCCTACCGCGGCCGGCTGGCGGCGGCCATCGGGCTGACGCTGGTGGCGACCGCCGTCGGGCTGGTCGTGCCGCTGGGCCTGCAGCGGCTGCTGGACTCCGTGTTCCAGGCGACGGACGGATCGCTCCTGAACCAGCTCGCGCTGGCGCTCTTGGGCCTGTTCGCGCTCCAGGCCGTGCTCGGCTTTGGCGGGACCTACCTGATGGAGTGGACCGGCGAGCGCGTGGTCACCGACCTCCGGCGCACGCTCTACGGCCACCTCCACCGGCTCGGCCTGCGCTTTTTCTCCGACCAGCGGACGGGCGAGATCACGTCGCGCCTGACCAACGACGTCTCCAAGGTGCAGTCGGCGGCCACGAGCGACCTGGGCGAGTCGCTCCGGCTGGTGCTCACGCTCGTCGGGTCCGTCGCGCTGATGCTGGCGTTGAACTGGCGGCTGTCGCTCGTCATCTTCGCCGTCGTGCCGCCGATCGCGTGGGCGATGCGGTCGTTCGGCGTGATCGTACGCAAGTTGTCGCGCACGATCCAGGACCGGCTGGCGGACACGACGGCCATCGCCGAGGAGGCCATCTCGGGCGTCCGCGTGGTCCAGGCGTTCGCGCGCGAGCCGTTCGAGGTCGGGCGCTACGGCGACGCCGTCGAGAGCCTGTTCGAGACCTCGAAGCGCCGAGCCTGGATCGTGGCCGCGTTCTGGTCGGCCGTCGGGTTCGGGTTCTCGGTCGCCCTGGTGACCATCTTTTGGTTCGGCGGGCGCGAGGTGCTGGCCCAGCGGCTGACGGCCGGCGCCCTGGTCGCGTTCATCGTCTACGCCCTCAACATCGCACGGAGCGTGGCCGGCGCGGGCCGCCTCTACACGTCGTTCCAGAGCGCCGCCGGCGCCTCGGACCGCCTGTTCGAGTTGCTGGACTCGCCGCCCGAGATCACCGACGCGCCCGGCGCCCGTCCGCTGGGGCACGTCCGGGGCGCCGTCGAGCTGGACCACGTCTCGTTCGGCTACGCCGACGGCCAGCCGATCTTGCGCGACGTGTCGCTCCGGGCCGAGCCCGGCGAGACGGTGGCCCTGGTGGGCCCGTCGGGCGCCGGCAAGACGACGCTCTTGCACCTGATCCCCCGCTTTTACGACCCCGACGCCGGCGCCGTCTTGATCGACGGCGTGGACTTGCGCGAGGCGACCGTCGAGAGCGTCCGCCAGTCGGTGGCGTTGGTGGCCCAGGACGTCCAGCTGTTCGGGGTCTCGCTGAGCGACAACATCCGCTACGGGCGCCTGGACGCGACCGACGCCGAGGTCGAGGCCGCCGCCCGCGCCGCGCACGCCCACGGCTTTATCTCGGCGCTGCCCGAGGGCTACGGCACGCCGGTCGGCGAGCGCGGCGTCAAGCTGTCCGGCGGCCAGCGCCAGCGCGTCTCCATCGCCCGGGCTCTCCTGAAGGACCCGCCGATCCTGTTGTTGGACGAGGCCACGTCGGCGCTCGACGCCGAGTCCGAGGCCGCCGTCCAGACGGCGCTGGCGGACCTGATGGCCGGCCGGACGACGTTCGTGATCGCCCACCGGCTGGCGACCGTCCGCGACGCCGACCGGATCGTGGTGCTCGACGCCGGCCGCGTGGTCGAGACCGGCACGCACGAGTCGCTGGTAGCCGCCGGCGGGCTCTACGCCAGCCTGGCCGAGCGCCAGTTCGTGGCCGAGGACGTCGCCGCCTAGCCCGCGCCCGCTGGCGATCCGGCCCGACGAGGGGTTCCGCCAGCGGCCGCGCGGGGCCGCGCGGCGGCTCAGGCGTCGGACTCCTCCATCTCGGGCGCCTCGCTGGGCACCGCCTCGCGGGCGGCGACGACGACGGCGTCCAGGAACTCGTCCAGGTCGAGGGCCGGGCCCCAGCGGACCTGGCGGGCGCCGTCGGGGTGCAGGCGCATCCAGTTGGCCAGCATCCGCATCTCGTCCACGTCGGGGCGGAGGTGGCTCTCGGGCGGGGCCAGGCCGGGGTCGAACGCCTCCGCCAGCGCCGCGCGGAGGTCGGCGAGCTCGTCGGGCCCGGGGTCGGCGGGCAGGTCCACGCGCGCGGCCAGGCGGCCGTAGCGGATCAGGAACAGCTGGGCGCCGCCGGCCAGCCCGTCGTAGCCGGGCGCGAGCGGCTCCACCAGGACCGCGTGGTGCTCGTGGACGGCCGAGGCGATGCGGCGCTGCCTCCCCATCGTGCGCTGGAGCCGGCGGAGCTGGTCGCGGTACCACCCGGCCGCCTCGTACTCGCGCGTGGCCGCGGCCTGGCGCATGGCCTCCTCCACCATGTCGACGGCCTCGGCGTCCTGGCCCGTCAGGAACCGGCGGATGCGGTCGACCTCCAGGTCGTACTGCCCGAGGCCGTCGCCGCCCAGGCACGGCGCCCCGCACCGGCCCATCTCGTGGTAGAGGCACGGCCGGCCGAGGTCGAACACGTTGTCGGCGCACTCGCGGAGCAGGAACAGCCGGCCGATCAACTCCACCAGCTCCTCGGCCTGCCCGCGCCGGCCGAGCGGGCCGTAGTACTCGGCGCCGTCGTTGGCGATGCGCGGCGTCCACGACAGCGTCGGGGCGCGGTGCGTGGTGTCGAGCCGGATAAACGGGTAGTCGCGGTAGCGCCGCTGGGCGCGGTTGTAGACCGGGAGGTAGTTCTTGATCAGCTGGGACTCCTCCAGGAGCGCCGCCAGCTCGGTCCCGGTCTCGCGCCACGTCACGTCGCGCACGTCGCGGACCAGCTTGCGCGTCTTGGGCACGTGGTTCTCGACGCCGGTGAAGTAGCTCCGGACGCGGTTGCGCAGGCTCTTGGCCTTGCCGACGTAGATCACCGAGCCCCGGCCGTCGCGCATAAAGTAGACGCCGGGGCGGTCGGGCAAGAGCGGCAGCGTCTCGTCGCGGATCTTCTTGAGGTGGCGCGGCTCGCGACGGGTGTCTTTGTAGCGCCGCCGCTGGAAGCCCAAAAGCCCCTCGACGGTGGTGATGTTGAACTCCAGCCGCAGCCGCTCCAGCAGGATGGTCAGCAGCTCGGCCGTGGCCACGGCGTCGCCCAGGGCGCGGTGGCGGCCGTTGACCTCGATCCCGAAGTGCTGGGTCAGCTTGCTCAGCCCCTTCGACGGCAGCGACGAGAGCAGGCGCCGGGCCAGCCGCAGCGTGTCCAGCGACGCGTTCTGCAACGGCGGCAGGCCGGCCTCGGCCAGGGCCACGTCCAGAAAGCGGGCGTCGAACGGGAGGTTGTGGGCCACCAGGACCGCGTCGCCCAGGAAGTCCACGAACCCGGGCAGCACCTGGGCCGCGGGGGGCTGGCCGTAGACCATGCCCGTCGAGATGCCCGTCAGCCGGGTGATCCGGTGGGGCACGTGGCAGCCGGGGTCGATAAGCTGCTGGAACGTGTCCACGACCTCGCCGCCGACCAGCCGCGCGGCCCCGATCTCGATGATCCGGTCGTCACCCGCCCGCGACCCGGTGGTCTCGGTGTCGACGATGACGAACTCGGCGTGGTCGGTGTCCATGAGGGAGGATAGGTCGCGACAGAATCGCACGCGCCACTGACGCCCACCGTGTCACATGCCTTACACCTCGTGTCCTGGCGCATGCGCTGCCGTAGCCTTCCTAGGCCGCTCTCCGACCGCGATGCCTTTCCCGTCAACTCTCGCTGTCGCCCTCGCCGCGCTGGCGGTCGCGATGGCCGGGGTGTTCGCGGCGGCCCTGGGCTGGGGCGGGACGAGACCGCGCGGGCGCTGGCTCGCCGTCGGCCTGGGCGTTGCTGCCCTGTACCTCGGCGTCTCGGCCGCGCTCGCCGCCAGCGGCGCGCTAGCCGACATGGACTCCAGGCCGCCGCCGGCTGCGTTGATGCTGGTGACGATGAGCGTCGGAACGGTCGCCTTGGGCGTCTCGCGCGTGGGCGACCAGCTGCTCGGCCTGCCGCTGGCGGTGCTCGTCGGCGCGCAGTCGTTTCGGGTCGTGGTGGAAGTGATCCTGGCGGCGGCGTACGGCGCGGGCGCGGTGCCGGTCGAGATGACCTGGCACGGTTTGAACTTCGACGTGGCGACCGGGCTGGCGGCGGCGGCGCTGGGCGCGTGGCTGTGGCGCGGGTCGCCGCCGCGCGCCGTGGTGTGGGCCTGGAACGCGCTCGGCCTCGCGCTGCTGGCGGTCGTGGTGGCCGTGGCAGCGCTCTCCGCGTTTGGCGTGCTGGAGACCGATCCGCGCGTGACGCTGCCGGTCACGTGGCCGGGCGTGTGGCTGCCGGCGTGGCTGGTCCAACTGGCGCTGCTTGGCCACGTGCTGGTGTTCCGCGCGCTGCGCCAGCCAGGCCGTCCTCACCAAGTTACACGCGAGGCTTAGCCCCGACGCCCGGCTCCCCTGCCCGCTCCTCCACCACATCGGTAACGGCTTCGATGACCGCGTCCACGGGTCCGTCGCCGTCGGGCCAGACCAGGGGCGTGGCCGCGAAGGCCAAGCCCAGGGCGACGAGCAGCGGGCGGAGGCAGGAGCGTCGACGGCGGGCCATGCTCGGGGTACCGGCTCGGACGGCCAAAGATCAGGCAGGCTGCCGGACGGTCACGCCGGGGCACCTCCGCGACGGCCTGAACGCGCCGCTGGCGGCAGGTGCCAGCGGCGCGCTAGCGGTCCAGGCCGAGGGCCTCGAACAGCGCCCGGCCGACGGCGTCGTTCGCCATCCGCCCGTGGAACAGGGCCGCGCCGGGACCGAAGGCGTAGAGCCCGACGTCGACGGCGGTGTGGCCGCCCGTCGTCCAGGCGACGCCGGCGGGCTCGGAGATCAGCTCGCGCACCACCGGGCCGAGCGCGTACGGGTCGCCGCTGGCGACGGCCCCGCGGACGGCCTCCTCCGTGCCGGCCGGGAGCTCGTCCAGCGCCAGCCCCCGCCGCACGACCGAGACCGGGTCGCCGCCCTCCGCCAGCTGGTCGCGCATGCCCTCGAAAGAGGCCGCCGCGGCCAGCAGCGGCGCCGGGTCCCAGACGTAGACGCCGTCGCGGCCCAGCGTCAGCCCGCCCGTCTCGTGGTCGGCCGTGGACACGACGAGCGTGTTCCCGTCGCGCGCGGCCCAGTCCAACACCGCGGCCACGGCCCGGTCGTAGGCCAGGATGTCGCCCAGGTGCGCCGCCGGGTCGTTGCCGTGCGCGGCGTGGTCGATGCGGCTGCCCTCGACCATCAGGAAAAAGCCCTGCGCCTGGCCGTCCTCGGAGGCCGCGAGCAGGTCGAGCGCGCGCGTGGCCATCTCGGCCAGCGACGGCTGGTCGGTCTCGTCGCGGTCGATCTCGTAGGCCAGGTGGCTGGCCGCGAACAGCCCCACCGTTGGGGCGCTGGCGCTCAGGGCCGGCACGGCCGACAGGTCCGGGACCACGACGGCGCCGGACTCGGCGAGCAGGTCGCGGCCGTCGTCGCGGGCGGTGAAGGTGCGCGCGCCGCCGCCCAGCAGCAGGTCCACGCCGGAGACCATCATCTGGTCGGCGATCTCGTCCTCCTCGCCCCGGCTGGCGACGTGGGCGGCGAACGAGGCCGGCGTGGCGTGCGTGATCCGGCTCGTGGCCACCAGCCCGGTCGCCAGGCCGCGCGCCTCGGCCGCCTCCAGGACCGTGCGGCACGGGGCGCCGGTGGTGTCGACGGAGATGGCGCCGTTGTAGGTCTTGATGCCGCAGGCGTAGGCCGTCGCGCCGGCCGCCGAGTCGGTCACGCGGCTGTCGGTGGCCGACGTCTCGACCGAGCCCACCAGCAGGCTGTCGAAGGCGAGCGGCGCGCCCTTGGCCGCGGCCCCCATCGTGGCCGAGGCCGGGCCGAAGCCGTCGGCGATCATCAGCACCAGGTTGCGCGGCTGGCCGGGGCCGGCCGCGTCCGCCTCGCGGAGCGTCACGGGCCGCTCGGCGGGCGGGCCCGGCGGGGTCTGGGCCGCGGCGGTGGCGGCGGCCGCCAGCAGGACGAGGGAGACGAGGCGGTACATGGGCGGGGTCGGTGGGGACGGGGCGGGAGCCTACCGCCAGTCAACGCCGGCCGCCAACCCGCCGTGCCGCAGGCCGCGTCTTCGCATCGAATCCCACGCCCGGGCGGTCCCCCGCCGGCCGCGACGGGCGGACGGCGCGAACGTCGGTGCCCCGCCCGCGTACGCCCCCCTCCCCTTCACCTTTCCCCTCAGACTATGAAGCTCACCGTGGTAGGCGCGGGCAACGTCGGCGCAACGGTCGCCGAGTGCGTCGCGCGCATGGACATCGTCCAGAACATCGCCCTTATCGACATCAACGCCGGCACCGCCCAGGGCAAGGCGCTCGACCTCATGGAGTCGGCCCCGATCCACGGGTTCGACACCGTGATCGAGGGCGGCGACGACTACGCGATCACCGAGAACTCCGACGTGACCGTGATCACGGCCGGCCTGCCGCGCAAGCCGGGCATGAGCCGCGACGACCTGCTCAAGGTCAACTCGGACATCGTGTCGAGCGTGACGGCCCAGGTGGCCGAGAAGAGCCCCAAGACCATCATCATCGTGGTCTCGAACCCGCTCGACGTGATGACCTACGTCGCCTACATGGAGTCGGGCTTCCCGAGCCAGCGCGTGATGGGCATGGCCGGCGTGCTGGACACGGCGCGCTACCGGGCGTTCCTCAAGATGGAGCTGGGCGTGTCGGTCCGCGACATCAACGCGATGCTGCTGGGCGGCCACGGCGACTCGATGACGCCGCTGCCGCGCTTCACGACGGTCGGCAGCCGGCCCGTCACCGAGATGATCGAGGCGTCCCGCCTGGACGAGATCATCGACCGGACCAAGAAGGGCGGCGGCGAGATCGTCAAGCTCATGGGCACGAGCGCGTGGTACGCCCCGGGCGCCGGCGCGGCCGAGATGGTCGAGGCCATCGTCAAGGACTCCAAGCGCGTGCTCCCGGCCGCGGCCTGGGTCACGGGCGAGTACGGCCTGCAGGACATGTTTATCGGCGTGCCGGTCAAGCTGGGCCGCAGCGGCGTCGAGGAGATCGTCGAGCTGGACCTGAACGACCAGGAAAAGGCCGACATGAAGGCCTCGGGCGAGCACGTCCGCGAGGTCATCGAGGCCTACGAGAACCTGGCGGACGCGGAGTAACTGCCGTCGCCATCGTCTCTCGCGGGGCGGTCTCCATCGTGGAGGCCGCCCCTTTTTTGTTATCGGTGCGCCGCTGGCGGCCGACGCCGGCGAGCGCTGTCGTCCCGCCGAGCACGAGCGCCAGCGGGGAAGGCCGCGCTCGCCCGGCTGGCGGTAGCCACGTGCGGAGGGCGACCGCCGGATTCGCGCCGCTCAACCCCCCGCTTCCCGGCAGGTCGCTTCGCTCCCGAGCTCGGAAAGCTGTCCCCCTGAATTCAGGGGGACAGTCGGAGCGCCCGCTGAGTGACGGCGCCAGCCGGCGCGATGGGCGCGCCGACGGGGGGTTCTGCTCCGGATGCCAATCGCTTGATCCAGAACACGCTCGCCAAGCGCCGCCCCGCTGGTGGTCACCGCCAGCGGGGCGTGCGCGTATTCTGCGCCGTGCTCACGCCGCTCCTCGCCGTCCGTACTCCGCGCGCCCTCGTCTGCCTAGCGGCCGGCGCGCTCCTCCGCGTGATCGCCGCTGGGGGCGCGGCGGTCTGCCTACAATCATCTGTGCATGGCTGACCGCGCCACTCCCGCCGCAGGCCGCTTCGGCACGTTTGCCGGGGTGTTCACGCCCAACGTGCTCACCATCTTGGGCATCATCCTCTTTCTGAGGACGGGCTGGGTGGTGGGCCAGGCCGGGCTGGCGGGGGCGCTCGCCATCATCCTGCTGGCCAACGCGATCTCGTTCCTGACCGGCCTGTCGCTCTCGTCCATCGCGACGAGCATGCGGGTCCGGGCCGGCGGCAACTACTACCTCATCTCGCGGTCGCTGGGGCTCGAGATCGGCGGGGCCATCGGGATCCCGCTGTACCTGTCGCAGGCGATCTCGGTGGCGTTCTACGTGATCGGGTTTGTCGAGGCCATGTCGGGCGTGCCCGGCCTGAACACGGTCGATCCCCAGCTGCTGGCGACGGGCGTGGTGCTCCTGTTCGTCGTGGTCGCCTACGTCGGCGCCGACTTCGCGCTCAAGATCCAGTTCGTGATCCTGGGCATCCTGGTCGCGGCGATCGTATCGTTTTTCGCCGGTGGCTGGGGCGACATCGGCTCGCCCACGATGACCGCCAGCTACGCCGACGGCGTCTCGTTCTGGGTCGTGTTCGCGGTGTTCTTCCCCGCCGTGACCGGCATCGAGGTGGGGATCTCGCTCTCGGGCGATCTCAAGGACCCGTCGCGGAGCATTCCGCGAGGAACCATCGCCTCCATCCTGGTGACGTTGGTGATCTACGTGCTCGCCGCGGTGTGGTTCGCCACGCACGCCACGCCGGCGGAGCTGATCTCGAACACGGGCGTCATGGCCGAGATCTCGGCCGTGCCCATCCTGATCCTGGCCGGCGTGGCCGCCAGCACGCTGTCGAGCGCGCTGGGCAGCGTGCTGGCGGCGCCGCGCACGCTCCAGGCCGTCTCGACCGACCGCGTGGTGCCGCGCTGGATGGCGGGCCAGATGGGGAGCCCGACCGAGCCCCGGGCGGCCGTGCTGATCACCGGGGCCGTGGCCGTGGCCGTGATCTGGGCCGGCGACCTGGACGTGGTGGCCCCGGTCATCACCATGTTCTTCCTCAACACCTACGGCATGGTGAACCTGGTGGCGGCCATCGAGAAGGGGGTGGGCAACCCGAGCTTCCGGCCCACCTTCGCCGTCCGCTGGTGGGTGCCGGCGCTGGGCGCGCTGGGCTGCTACGGGGCCATGTTCCTGATCAACGCGCCGGCCACGGTCGCCGCCATCGTGGTCAGCTACGGGATCTACTTCGCGCTCCGGCGCCGCGAGACCATCGAGACCTGGGGCGACGTGCGCAGCGGCGTCTGGACGTCGCTGGCGCGGTTCGCGTTGCTCAAGCTGGAGGCCCGGGGCACCGCCGACCCGCGCAACTGGCGGCCCAACCTGATGGTGTTTACCGGCCAGCCCCACAACCGCGAGTGGCTGGTGACGCTCGCCGACTGGCTGAGCCTGGGCCGGGGCGTGGTCACGTTCAGCCAGCTGATCACGGGCGACATCAAGGACCCCAACAAGCCGGCGCTGCGCGAGGCCGCGCGCGACCGGATCCGGACTTACATCCGCGACCACCAGATGGCCGCGTTCGCGGAGGCCCAGATCGTGCCCAGCTTCGGGACCGGCGCCGTGGCCGTCGTCCAGGCCCACGGGCTCGGCCGGCTGGAGGCCAACACGGTGCTGATGGGGTGGAGCCGGACGTCCGGGGGCCGCGTCACGCTGATGCGGATGCTCCGCGACATCGCCGACCTGCGCAAGTCGGTCCTGTTCCTCTACGTCGACCCCGAGCGGGGCCTGGGCGGCCACCGGTCCATCCAGGTGTGGTGGGGCGGCCGGGGCGGCAACGGCGACCTGATGCTGCTTTTAGCCCACCTCATCCGCCGCCACCGCGACTGGGACGGCGCCGCGCTCCGCGTGGTCCGGGTGGTGAGCGGCCCCGAGGCCGTCGAGGCCGTCCGCGCCGAGACCGAGCGCCGGCTGGAGGCCGTCCGCGTCCAGGCCGACGTCGAGGTGGTCATCCGCCGCCCCGACCAGCCGTTCGTGGACCTCGTCGCCGAGCACAGCCGCCAGTCGGACCTGACGGTCCTGGGCATGCCGCGCCCGGACGACGACGGCTACGGCGAGAACCTCGACGCCCTCGCGCACGCGGCCGGGACCACGCTGCTGGTCCACAACGGCAACCCGGAGTCGGCGTCGCTGGAGAACGAGTAGCGGCCCGCGCCCGCGCCGCGCGTGTATCCTGGCGCGGTGACCCGACCGCCTCTCATCTACCGATTCCTGCGCGGATTTGTGCGCGGGCTCGTCGGCGTGTTCTTCCGCGAGATCGCGGTCGAGGGCGCCCACAACGTGCCGCGCGACCGCGGCGGGCTGCTGGTGGCGTGGCACCCCAACGGCGTCATCGACCCGGCACTGATCCTGGCGTCGGTGCCCGGCCAGGTCGTGTTCGGCGCGCGCCACGGGCTGCTGCGGTGGCCGGTGCTGGGCTGGCTGATGCGCCGGTTGGGGACCGTCCCCATCTATCGCGCCCAGGACAGCCACACGGCCGGTGCGGCCGACCCCGACGCGCGCCGCGCGGCCAACGACGCCAGCCTGGGCGCGCTGGCGGACGCCGTCGCCGGCGGCCGGTTCGCCGCGCTCTTCCCCGAGGGCGTCAGCCACGATGCGCCGTTCCTGTCCGAGGTCAAGACCGGCGCCGCGCGGCTCTACCTGAGGGCGCGCGACCAGACGGCCGAGGGCGAGCCGCCGCCCGTGGTCGTGCCGGTCGGGCTCCACTACGACCGCAAGGACGTCTTCCGCTCCGACGTGGTGGTCGCCTTCCACCCGCCGCTCGACGTCTCCGGCCTCGCCCCGCTGGCGGACGAGTCCAGCGCGCCGACCGACTCCGCCAGCGGCACGGCCGACCCGGCCCACGTGCTCACCGACCGGATCGAGGACGCGCTCGTCGAGGCCGTCCGTCCCACCGACGACTGGGCCACGCACCGGCTCATGCACCGGGCGTACGCGCTGATGCGGGCCGAGGACGCCGTGCGCGAGGGCGTCCGCACCGGCGCGATCACGGCGCGCGACCGGGCGCGCGGGTTCCACCAGGTGTGGCACGGCTACCAGGCCCGCCGCGAGACACACCCGGGCGAGATCGAGGCGCTGCGCCGCGACCTGGGCGACTACGACCGGCTGCTCCGCGCGGCCGGCCTGAGCGACCAGGACCTCGACCGGAGCCCACGCCTGAACCCGCTGTTGGGCGTCCTCTTCGCGGTCCAACTCGCGCTGCTGGCGGTCCTGCTCCCGCCGATCCTGGTGCTCGGGTTCGTGGTCAACGCGCCGCCGTACCTGCTGCTGAACGTGGTGGCGCGGCGCTTCGCCAGCGCCGACAAGGACACGGCCACCGTCAAAATCATGGGCGGCTTGGTCCTCTTCCCGCTCGCCTGGCTGGTCGCCGCCGGGGCCGCCGGCTGGGCCGCCGCCGGGCTCCACGCCCTGTTCCCCGGCCTGCCCGACGCGCCGCTGGCGGCCGGCGTGGCCGCGTTCCTGCTGAGCGCCCTCGGCGGCGCGCTGGCGCTGCGCTGGGGCGAGCTGACCCAGGAAGGCCTGCGCGCCGTCCGCGTGCGCCTGTTCCGCCAGCGCCGGAGCGACCTGCTGGTGCGGCTCCAGATCATGCGTACTGACCTCTACGACCGCTTCGACACGCTCCGAGCCGGCCTCTCGCTCCCCAGCGGAGTCGTGTAGGGCGTCAGCGTGCCGGCGTCTGGGATCGGGCGGAGGCGGCCAGGCGACGCCGCTCCAAGGCCGTCCAGACCAAGAACCGGGGGACGACGCGGGCGTAGCGGCGCCACAGCCGGCGCGGCTCCATCGCCAGGCGGAACGCCCACTCCATCCCCGCGCGCTGGACCCAGGCCGGCGCCTGGCGCAGCCGCCCGGCGTGGAAGTCGAAGGCGGCGCCCACCGCCAGGCACACGGCGCCGACGGCCTCGGCGTGCTCGGCGCACCAGCGCTCCTGGCGCGGGCAGCCCAGCCCCACCAGCACCACCCGCGCCCCCGACGCCCGGACCCGCTCCACGAACTCGGCGTCCTCGGCCTCGCTGAGCGCGCGGAACGGCGGCGAGATCGCGGCCACGACCTGGAGCCCCGGCGCCTTCTCGGGCAGCCGCTGGCGGAGCGCGTCCACGACGGCCTCGGTCGAGCCGTAGAGCGCCACCGGGATCCCGCGCCGGGCCGCGCGCGCCACGACCGCCAGCGCGGCGTCGGGGCCGTAGACGCGGTCGCGCTGGCCGACCCCGCGCGCGCGCATCTCGCGCACGACGCTCATCCCGTCCGGCAGGTTGAGGTCGGCGCGGTTGAGCACGTCGGCAAAGGCCGGGTCCTCGACGGCCTCGACGGCGCCGTGGGCGTTCGAGAAGCAGGCGTAGCGCGCCTCGCCGGCCTCGGCCCAGGCCACGATCTGGTCGGCGGCCTGGTCGGTCGAGAGGGCGTCGTAGCGGACGCCGAGGATGGGCGTGGAGACCATGGCGGAGGGCGCGTGTCCCCGACGTATCGGCCAGCCGCCACGCCGGCACAACCCCGACGCTCCGCTAGCTTCCGATCCCGAAGTAGTTGTCGGGTCCCGGGACGACGGCGTTGCGGACGCGGCCGGGGCCGGCGGCGAACCGGGCCAGCGCGGCCCACGCGCGCAGGCGGTCCCGAGGCGCCAGCGGCGCGCGGCGGACGGCGCCCGCGAACGCCCCCGCCCGCCCGGCCGAGGGCAGGAGCAAGCCCGTCGGCCGGACGCCCGTCTCGTACTCGATGTAGTCGCGCCGGGACATATGGCGCGCGCTGCCGGCGTGGTGCCGGTAGTCGAACAGCACGTCCTCCACGAACGCCAGCGGGCCGCGGAGCAGGAGCTCGGCGCAGACGGCGTCCTCGACGCCCGGCATCGCGAACGGCCGGCCGGCGGCGACGGCCGGCGCGCGGAACACGCCGAACACCATCCACTGGCCCAGCTTGGCGCGCAGGAAGTGGAGAAAGCGGCGGCCCAGCTCGTCGTCCAGCCCGGCGGCGGCGGCGGGCGTCCAGGCCCACAGGCCGTCGGGCGCCTCGAACCCGCCGGCCTCCGCCGAGAACGGGTACGGTCGGCCGTCGTCGTCGACCAGCCGGATGGCGGTGTGCGCGCCGACGGCGTCGGGGCGGGCGTCGAGCGCGGCGAGGCACGTGGCGAGGTAGCCCGGATGCGGGAGGTCGTCGTGGCAGGCCCAGGTCACGAACGGGGCGCCGGTCGCGACGGCATGGCCCATCGAGCGGTTGAAGTTGCCGTTGGCGCCCAGGTTGGCGTCGTTGCGGAGGTAGCGGATGCGCGGGTCTGCCTCGGCCGCCTGGCGGACGATCTCGGGCGTGGCGTCGGTCGAGGCGTTGTCGGTCACGACGGCCCGCCAGCGCGTCTCGGTCTGCGCCCGGAGCGCGTCGAGCGCTTGGGCCAGGTAGGCCGCCCCGTTGTAGACCGGGAGCGCGACGGCGACGCGGGGGACGAGCTCGATCATGCGGGGTGGTCGCGGCGCTGGGCGATGGCGTCGGCATAGACGCCTCGCAGCTGGCGGTAGTTGACGGCGCGCGAGAAGCGCCGCCGGAACTGGCGCACCGTCCGCTCGCGGACCTCGCGCAGCCGCTGGGGGTGGCCGGTCAGGTCGCGGACGGCGGCCGCCAGCGCGGCGGCGTCGCCTCGGGGGAACAGCCGGCCCGTCTCGCCGTCGTCGATCATCTCGGGGAACGCGCCGTGGTCGGTCGCCACCACGGGCGTCCCCTGGCCCATCGCCTCGACGGCCACCAGCGGCCAGCCCTCGTACCACATCGACGGCACCACCAGCACGGCCGCGCCGCCCATGAGCGCCTCCATGTCGCCGGCCGGTTGCCACCCGAGCCACAGGATCCGGTCGTCCTCGCGCGCCGCCCGGGCCACGCACGCCGCCAGCGGGCCGTCGCCGGCGATGCGCAGCGGCGGCAGCCCGGGGTCCTGCGCCCACGCCCGGAGCAGCACGCCGATCCCCTTGCCCGGCGCCAGCCGGCCGGCGAACAGCGCGTAGTCGCCGCCGGCCGCCAGCGCCGGCTCGGTGCCCGGCGCGTTGTGCTTGACCGCGATCCGGTCAGCGGGGAGGCCGCCCTCGACGAACAGGTCGCGTCCAAAGTGGCTCAGCGCGACGAAACGGTCCACCCGGTGCTCCCACGTGCCCAGGCGCCGGTGCACCGCCGTGGTGGCGGCGACGGCAGCGGTGGCGGCCGTGCTCCCGCGGTAGCACGCGTGGCGCACGGCCGGGAACGCGAAGGCGGAGCCGACGCAGTCGTGGCACAGCTTGCCGTCGCGGAGCAGCAGGTTGCCGGGGCACACCAGGCGGTAGTTGTGCAGCGTGTGGACCGTCGCCGCGCCCGACTGGCGGGCGGCGTGGAACACGGCCGGCGACACCAGTGGCAGCGTGTTGTGCACGTGCACCACGTCGACCGACGCCTGGCGGACAACCCGCGCCACCGCGTCGTGGCTCTCGGTGCTCCAGACGGTCCGGCGCACCAAGCCGGCGCGGCTCATCCCGTCCACGGCGCTGTTGTGGAGCACGTAGCGGAGCACGCGGTGGCCGTGCTCTTCCAGCAGGGCCCCCTCGCGCTCGAACACGGCGTCCTCGCCGCCCGGCTGTTGGTAGACGTTGTGGACCAGGAGGACGGTCAGCGGGGAGTCAGGGGACGTAGCGCGGGGGGCCACGCTAGCTCCACGAGTAAGTCGGCGCGGCGGAGCGGGCGGGGGCCCGGCGAGGGAGTTCGGCGGCATGAGCGTCGGGGATCGGAAGGTCGAGCGGGTCCAGCAAGTCGGGGTGGGAGCGCTGGAGGCGGACGGCGGCGACGCCAATCCCCACCACGGTCCACAGCCAGACGCCGCCCATCGGGCCTTCCAGGAACACGTCGAACGAGGCGTTGACCAGGCACGCCAGCCAGACGGCGGCCAGCCAGGCCAGGACGGCCGTCCAGCGCCGCTGGCGGTCCCGGCGGGCGCGGAGCCACGCCGAGACGACGGCTCCGAACCAGGCCAGGTGGAGCGCCAGCCACAACAGCGCACCCGGCACGCCGGCGCGCGCCAGCACGGTGAGGTGGCCGTTGTGCGGGCTCCGCAGGCTGCCGTCGTCCAGGACCGCGAAGCCGTCGGCCTGGGCGAGGTTGACGCCGAAGCCTTTGCCGGTCCAGAAGTAAGGGCCGGTGATCGTGTAGTCGAGGATCTCGCCCCACCACAGCAGCCGCCAGCGCTTGGTGCCGTCGAGGGCCGACGAGCCCGTCCGCCCGAACACGCTCTGGACGTTCTCGGCCACCTGCTCGACCGACAGGTCGCGGTCGCCGCCCTGCACCCGGAGCTGCACCATCGGCCCGACGACGGCGCCCACGACCACCAGGAGCGCGAACGCGTAGACGAGCTTGCCCGCGCCGACGCCCTGGGGCCGCATCAGCCAGGCCAGGCCCAGGCCCAGCGCGAACGCCACCATCCCGCCGCGGTTGGAGACCATGACGATGCCGGAGCTGAAGGCGGCCATCAGCAGCGCCGCCGGCGTGGAGCGCATGAGCCCCAGCATCAGGAACGCCGTGACGGCCGTCATGTGGACCATCAGGTCGCCGCCCTTGGCCTCGGGGACCTTGACGCTGGGCGCCCACGGGACCGTCGGCAGCTGGGCCTCGAACGTCTTGTTGACGAGGTATACCGTCCAGACCAGGGCCAGCATCACGACCACCAGCCGGCGATACCGGGTCACCAGCCCGCGCAGCCGGGCCGGGTCCGCCAGCAGCAGCGACGCCACGACGACGGCGTAGAGCCCGTAGCCGACCAGCATCGCGTCGCGCGGCGCGTCGAGGCCGTCGCGGGCCAGGTACGGCGCCGTCCGCGCCAGCGTCCAGGCCAGCAGCACGGCCCACAGGCGGACGGGCCACGCGGAGAGCGTCTCCGCCATTCGGCCGGAGCGGACCGCCAGCGCGAGGCCGACGAGCAGCATCGCCTCGCCCACAAACAGCGGCGGCACGCCGAGGTAGGCGAACGTCCGGCCCAGGAGCGCGTAGCCTAGCAGGCACGCGCCGAGCACGCCGAGGTAGCGCGTGCCGGCGGAGGCGCGCGCGGCGTAGGCCGGTGGCGAGTAGGTCAGGTCCACGACGCGGCCGGCTGGCGGAGCGGATCGGCGGCGAGCTCGGGGACCGCCCGAGCGCCCTGCTCGGCCCAGATCCGGTCGTAGCGGTCCAGCGTGTGGTCGACCAGGGCCGAGAGCGGGTAGCGCGCCTCGACGCGGGCGCGGCCGGCGCGGCCCATCCGGGCGCGCAACTCGGGGTCGGCGGCCAGGCACGCGAGCGCGCCCGCGAGGTCGGCCTCGGCCTGGTCGGGCGTCCGCGCGGCGACGACGACGCCGGTCTCGGGCGTGACCTGGAGGGCCGGGCCGCCCAGGTCCAGGCACACGACGGGCCGGCCGGCGGCCATGCCCTCCAGCGTCGCGTAGCCGCCGCTGTCGTGGAGGCTGGGGTGGACGAGCACGTGCGACTCGCCCAGCCGCCGAAAGCACTCGTCGCGCGGCCGGCTTCCCCACAGCGTCACCCGACCGGCCACGCCGAGCGCGGCCGCCAGCGCGGCGAGTCGCTCGCGCTCGGGGCCGTCGCCCAGGACCCAGTACTCGGCGCCGTCGAGGGACGGGTCGCCGCTGGCGCACGCGCGTGCAAACGCCCTCAGCCCCAGGTCGAACCCTTTCCAGTGGAGCAGGCGCCCCACCGACACGAACCGGGCCGGGCCGTCGCCGGGCGGCGGGAGGGCGTTGAGCCGCGTCCGGGCCTCGGCCGTCAGCGTCACGCCGGCGGGCGCGACCTCGACGCGCCGGGCGCCGAGGGCCTTGACGGCGAGCGCGCTCTCGGGCGTCGCCGCGAGGGCGAGCGTGGCGCGGCGGGCCGTACGGCGGACCGACGGCAGCCGCGTGCACAGCGCCCGCGCCAGGTCGCGCATCCGCTCCTGGCGGCGTCCCTGAGTCGAGAACGACGGGTAGAAGGCGCGCGGCGCCGACTCGCCTCCGCCGACGGGCCCCCACAAGAACGGGGCGTCGACGGACGCGGCGGCGCTGGGCGACCAGTAGCGCATAAACGAGACGTGGTGGGCGAGGTCGAACGGCGCCTCGCGCTCTAGACGCCGCGCGAGCCGGCCGGCGCCGATTTGCCAGGCGTGGTAGTGGAGCTGCTCCCGCGGCCCGCTCCGGTCGTCTCCGCCCACGTGGTGGCGGGCGTGCTCGAACGGCAGCCGGTAGTAGACCACGTGCAGGCCGGGCACGGGACGCGCCGCCAGCTCGGCCTCGACGGCGCGCCGGAAGCCGGAGTAGACCAGCGCCGTCACGTCGTGGCGCGCGGCGGTGCGGCTGGCGAGCTGCCAGCCGTGGCCCGGCTCCGACCCTCGACCGGGTCCGCAGGCGAACGCCACCATGAGCACCCGGCGGCGCGGGGCGCCGTCTCCGCCCGCCGCGGCGATCCCGCCCGACGACTCGGCGCGCGCCGGCCGCTGGCGGATGAGCCCGACCATGACGGCGGCCTCGGCCAGCACCGTCACCAGGTCCGAGAGCAGCGCGCCGGCCACGCCCAGCGCGAACACGAGCGCGGCGCCGACGGTCGCCGCCGTCCCGCTGGCGGCGGCCCTCGCCGCGAAGACGGCCTCGGGTCGTTCCTCGGCGCGCAGCAGCGCCGTCGCCACGTTGGAGACCACGGCCGCGAGCGGCAGCAGCGCCACCAGCCACAGCAGGCCGCCGTAGGCGTCGTACTGGCCGTCATACACAAGAGAAAGGATCGGCCGGCCGGCGAGCCCGATCACCAGCGCCCACGCCAGCGCGCCGGCCACCAGCCCGCCGCCAACGCGGACCGCCAGCCGGCGGCGCGCCTCGTCGGTCCCGGCGCGCACGAACACCGGCACCAGCAGCTTGGTCAGCGCCGTCGAGGCGTGGAGCACCGGCATCACTAGGTTGAACAGCGCGCGCAGCGCGCCCGTCGCCGCCAGCCCGGCCCCCAGCGGCAGCAGCAGAAACGGCAGGAAGCCGCCGACCCACTCCAGCGCGCCCGTCGGCGCGGCCCAGCGGCCGTAGCCCCGGTGCTGCTCGCGGGCGTCCTCCGCCAGCCCATCGTCGGCGCCGGCCGACAGGGGGATGCCGAGCCGCACGGCCGTCACCGCGCCGGCCACCAGCGAGGCGGCGCCGACCAATCCGATGGCCGAGACCACGCCCAGCGCGCCCTGGCGTTCAAGCGCTGCCACGCCGGCCAGCATCACGACGGCATAGAGCCCGTCGGACACCGCCGCCAGCGCGGGCTGGGTGCGCACGAAGCACGCCGAGCGCATCGTCCACTGGAACAGGATCGCGGCCTGGGCTAGGGCGAACGCCGCCAGCGCCAGCGCCAGCGGGTGCGACCCGAGCCCGTAGGCGAGCGCGGCGCCGGCCGTCAGCGCGCCCGCGAACGCGAGCGTGAGCCGACCGTGCCCGCCCAGCACCAGGCGCAGGTAGCGCTCCAGGCGCCCGCCGAATCGCCCCGCGCCAAACACCAGCATCGGCTCGACGAGGTAGCCGCCGTGGACCGTGCCGAGCAGCAGAAACACAGTGTAGGCGACCGTGTAGGCGCCGTAGCCCGCCGGGTCGAGCCAGCGCGCCAGCATCACGTTGACGGCGAAGTTGGCGCCGGCAAACAGGGCCTGGTCCAGCACGGTCCAGGCCCCGTGGCGAACCCACGGACTGGAAGCTGAAGCGCTGGGCGAGGTGGAGTCGGGCATGGAAGGAGAGCCGCCCGAGGATCAGAGCGCGCCGCGCTGGCGGTGCGCGTCGTCGCGCGGACGGCGGGCGCCAGCGGCGCGGGCTCTAGTTGCCGCCGGCCAGCAGCTGGAACAGGAAGGCCACCGTGCCGGCGGCGCCGATCACCGTCGCGGCGTCCTGCCAGCCGAACCGGCGCTTGTCCAGCACCTCCACCAGCAGCGCGTCGCGGTGGCGCAGCGGCGGGATCAGGACCGGGTCGGCCGCGGCGTCCGTCAGCGTCGCGGCGTAGATCTCGCCCTCGCCGGGGCGCACCAGCCGCAGCTCGACGCGCCGCGAGTTTTGCCGGTCGCGGATGTCGATGCGCGGGCCGCCCGAGAGCGCCAGCACCTGGCGGAGGTCGGTCTCGTCCGCCACCTCGTAGAGGCCGGGGCTGACGACGGTGCCCTCGACCTGGACCTGGATCGTGGCCTCGCCGGGCAGGTGGTGGCGGTAGTAGCCCGGCGCGGTGCTCTGGGTCTGCTCGCTCTGCCCGATCCGCGTGACCGGCCGGTCGGAGGGCTGGGCGGCGGCGAGCGCGGGCGCCAGCGCGAGGAGGAGGAGGAGGAGGCGGTGCATGCGTCGGCGTGAGTCTGGGGCGGGGGTATCGGCACGTCGCCGGGCGCCTTTACCACCCGGTTGCGGCGCACTCCGCCCCGCCGATCCGCCGCGTGCGGCCCTTCCTGCCCGACGCGTGCCGCTGGCGGGGCCGGCCGGCGAGCCGAGGCCGCCGGCAGCAGTACCGGCGACGGCGACCGCCAGCGCGGCGAGAGCGGTCAGTGCGAGGAGGCGTGGCGGACGCCCGCGGTGGACGTGAAGCCCACCGCCGAGCGGGCCTCGAAGCGGTTCAGGACCGTCCCGATGCGCGTCAGGCCCACGCCGGCCAGCTCGGCGGCGACCTGGCCGAGCGCGTCCAGGCTCGTCACGTCGGCCTGGGCCACCAGCAGCGCCGCGTCGGCGTGGGGCGCCAGCAGCGCGGCGTCGGCGGAGGCGAGCGCGGCCGGCGTGTCGATCAGGACCAGGTCGAAGGCCGAGCGCAGGTTGTGAAGCAGCGCGCCCACCTGGTGCGGCGCCCACAGCTGGTCGGGCGACTGGGCGACGTCGCGCGGCGTCATCGCGAACAACCCCGGCACGGCCGTGCTCCAATACACCATGTTGGACCCCTCCGGCCCCTCCCCCAGCGGCGGCTGCGCGTCCAGCCCGAGCAGCACGCCGACGGCCGGCCGGCGGAGGTCGGCGTCGACCAGCAGGACGCGGCGGCCCGCCTGGGCGGCGGCGACGGCCAGGTTGGCCGCGACCAGGGTTTTGCCCGCGCCCGCCCCGGGCGCGCCGACCACGACCACCTGGGGCGCGTCACCGCCGGCGTAGAGCCCGGCGTGGACGTGGCGGAAGGCCTCGGCCTCGGGCGCGAACGGCCGCGTCCGCGTCACCAGCGCCGGGTGCACCTCGGCGCCCTCGACGTCTTGGCGACCTCCGCGCATCGCGTCTGCCACTTTGGGGACCGTGCCGAGCACCGCGAAGCCGTGGTCGCGCAGGTCGTCGGGCGTGCGCACCGTGCCGTCGGTCTGGTAGCGGACGAACGCGAGGCCGAGGCCGGCCAACAGCCCCGTCAGCCCGCCCAGCGCCAGGCTGCCGGGCAGGCTGGGGCCGGCCGGCTCGCGCGGCACCTGGACCTCGCGCACCACCTGGGCGAACCCCAACTCGGTGGTCTCCGAGAGCGCCGCCCGGTCGGCCTCCGCCTGGAGCTGCTGGAGCGTGGCCGCCGTCGTGGCCTGCTGGCGCTGGAGCCGGCCGAGCTCGACCTGCTGGCCCGGCACCGCCCGGAGCTGGCCGCGCGCCTCGCCCAGCCGAGCCGCCAGCGTCGACGCCCGCGCGTCGGCGCCGGCCAGCTCGGCCTGGACCTGGGAGATCTGGCGCTGGAGCTCGGCGACGTAGGCCTGGCCGTTGGCGCCGGCGCTCGCGAGGTCCAGCCCGCCCGCGGCCACCGCGTTCTCGGTCTGGGCACCGATGCGCGCGCGGCGCTGCGCCTGGAGGCCGCGCAGGCGGCGGTCGAGGCCCGCGACGTCTGGGTGCCGCGTCGGGTCGCCGCGGAGCTCGGGGTTCTGGCGGTAGACCTGCTCCAGCAGCCGCTCCACGCGCGCGACCTCGGCGTCGAGGTCGGCGCTCTCGGCGACCGACGGGCCGCTGGCGCTCCGCTCCAGACGTCGGGGCACCGACGCCAGGTCGGTGCGGAGCTGGTCGAGCCGGGCCTGCTGGGTCTGCGCCTCAACGCGCGCCAGGTCCAGCTGCCCCTGGAGCTGGCCGATGGACCCTACCGCGACGCGCGTCTGCTCGTCCAGCCCGGCCGCGTTCTCGGCCGCCATGAACCGCTCCAGCCGGCGCTCCACCCCGGCGAGC
The DNA here is from genome assembly GCA_947493945.1 of uncultured bacterium. Classification (GTDB taxonomy): domain Bacteria; phylum Bacteroidota; class Rhodothermia; order Rhodothermales; family Rubricoccaceae; genus Rubrivirga. The sequence goes on from CANLSR010000003.1 coordinate 393,127, forward strand.
TCGCCGCGCCGCCGGGCGATCTGCTCGTCCAGGATCTCGCGCGTGCGCGTGGACCTCTCGCTGGAGGCCGTCCGCGTGAGCGCCTGGTACTCGTCGGTGTAGAGCTGGGCGATCAGCGCGGCCTCCTGGGGGTCCCCGGCCACGGCCTGCACGCGGATGGCGTCGGCCTGGTCGGTGGCCTGCTCGACGGCCACGACCCGGTCCTGGAGGTGGTCCGCCAGCGCGGCGGCGGTCACGGGCGCGCCGAAGCGCTCGGCCGCCTCCCGGACCGTCGTGGACGACTGGGCGCCGGGCCGCTCCAGCAGCGCCGCCGCCGTCCGCTGGGCGATCTCGGGCGCCTGCTGGAGCACGAGCGCCTGGTTGAGCACCTTCGAGCCGCCCATGCCCGGCGCCTCGGCCGCGCTGCCGGGCGTCCCGGCCGACGGGCCGGCGTTGATGAGCAGCAGGCTGTGGGCCTCCCACGTCGTCGGCGTCAGACGGGCGTAGAGCGCGCCGGCGCCGAGTCCCAGCGCGGTCAGGCCCAGGATGAGCCCGGCGTGGCGGCGCAGCATCCGCGCCTTGTCCAGGAACGACCGGCGGGCCTCGGCCCGAGGGGCAGCGGGCGGCGGAGGCGCGGGCGGAGGCGCCCCCCCGACGCGGGCCGCTTGCGGAACCAGAACCGGGGCCAGCGCCGTCGCCGGCACGTCCTCCTCCTCGAAGTCGATGCGGAACCCGCCGTCGGGGTCGTAGCCCAGGACCACGTCGTCCCCGGCGCGCGGCGGGTCCAGGGCCGGGTCGAAGCGGCCGTCGTCCGGCGGGGGTTCGGGCAGGCCGATGTCCTCGAACACGGCGTCCTCGACCGAGGCGTACGTCCCGGACGGCGCCCCGGGGTCTCGGCGAGGGGGCGGAGGCGGAGCGGGTCGGTCAGACATAGGTCCAGGCGGCGGACCTGGGGTATCGGCGGCTCGGCACCGGACTTCAACAGACCGTGCCGGAGGGACCGCCCCGCTGGCGGGGGCCGCCAGCGGCACGCCGGCGCCGCCGGCCCCGGCGACCGTCCGCCGGGCTAGATGATCAGCATGCAGTCGCCGTAGGAGTAGAACCGGTAGCCCTCGCGGACGGCGTGGCGGTAGGCGTCCATCACGGCCCCGAGCCCGCCGAACGTGGCCGTGAGCACCAGCAGCGACGATTGGGGCAGGTGGAAGTTGGTCAGCAGCGCGTCGACGGCCCGGAAGCGGTAGCCCGGCGTCACCGTCAGGTCCGTCGGCCCGGCGACCGGGTGGAACCGGCCGTCGGCGTCGGCGGAGGTTTCGAGCGCGCGCGTCGAGGTCGTCCCCACGGCGACGACGCGGCCGCTGCGCTGGCGGGCGGCGTTGAGCGCGTCGGCCGTCTCGGGCGTCACCTCGACGGTCTCGGCGGCGACGCGGTGCTGGGCCAGGTCGGTGGCGCGCACCGGCTCAAACGTGCCGTAGCCCACGTGCAGCGTCACGCGTGCCTGGACCGCGCCGGCCTCGCCGAGCTGGCGCAGCGTGCGTGCCGTAAAGTGCAACCCGGCTGTGGGCGCGGCGACGGCCCCGCGCGCCCGAGCGAAGACGGTCTGGTAGCGCTCGCGGTCCGCCGCGTCGGCGTCGCGGTCCACGTAGTGCGGCAGCGGCATCCGGCCGACGGCGTCGAGCGTCTCCTGCTCGGCCTCGGCGCTGGCGAACGGCGCGCCGTCCCGGGAAAACCGGACGATCCGCCGCCCCGTCTCCGGCTCCACGTCTTCGATCGTCGCCGCCAGTCGGTCGCCGAGCTCGACCGTGGCGCCGGCGCGCAGCGTGCGGCCGGGCTTGGCGAGCGCCTCCCAGGTCCCGTCGGGCCGGCGCTCGATCAGGAACAGCTCGGCCCGGCCGCCCGTCGGCCGGCGCCCGACCAGCCGGGCCGGCACCACGCGCGTGTCGTTGAACACGACGGCGTCGCCTGGTCGCAGAAGGCTTGGGAAGTCGGTGAACCGCCGGTCTTCGAGGGCGCCGGTCGCTCGGTCCAGGACCAGCATCCGCGCGCCGTCGCGCCGCTCGGCCGGCCGCTGGGCGATCAGCCCGTCCGGCAGGTCGAGGTCGTAGTCGCGGAGCGAGGGGTCAGGCACCAGGAATCAGGAGTCAGCCACGCGCCCAAGATGCCACCCGGCTCCAGCGCTCGGCTCTGATTCCTGATTCCTCACCCCTGATTCCCTAACGGGCGCGGCGGCGCATGGCGGCAAACTGGCCGTCGTCGGACCGGAGCCGCTGGCCCTCGTAGCGCCGCGCCAGCTGGCGGACGGTCTCCATGCGCTCGGCGGAGAGCGGGTGGGACCGGAAAAAGGCCACGCCGCCGCCCTGCTCCTCCTCCGCCAGCCGCTGGAGCAGCGCCGCCAGCCCGTCGGGGCTGTAGCCGGCGCCGGCCATGATGGCCACGCCCAGGCGGTCGGCCTCGCGCTCGTCGTTGCGCGAGAACTTGGCGAACGCGCCCTGGGCCGCGACCTGGGCCGCGACCTGCTCCACGCCGCCCGCGTTCCCGAGCACGGCGCCGGCGATGGCGTTGGTCTCCTGGGCCTTCGACAGCCGCGACGTGCCGTGGCGGGCCATGCCGTGGGCCACCTCGTGGGCGATGGCGCCCGCCAGCTCGCTGGCGCTGCCGACGTTGGCGATCAGCCCGGTGTTGACGTAGACGGCGCCGCCGGGGATGTTGAACGCGTTGATCGCGTCGTCCTGGACCACGTAGAAGCGCCACTGCCGGTCGCGCATGGCGGTTTGGTTGACCATCGCCTGGCCGATGTCGCTCACGTAGCGGGTCAGCGCCTGGTCGTTAGAGAGACGGAGCTCCTGGCGGAGCTGGGCCTGGAGCTGCTGCCCCATCTCCCACTCTTGGTCGACGGAGTAGTAGTTGGCGCCGCCGAGCGTGGCGCACCCCGCGAGGGTGAGCGCGAGGGCGGCGGCCGCCAGTCGGGCGCGGGAACGTGTAAACATGGGGGACGAGCGGGGTGGTGGGGAAAGGTCGGTGCCCGCTGGGGGGCGTTGCGTCCCTAGCAAACGCCGGACCAAGGCGGCGAGTGCCGCTCTCCGGCCGCACGCTGGCGGCCTGGCGTCGCGCGCGCTCGCCGCCCCGTCCCGAACCCTGAACGGGATGGTGCGGTACGTCCCCCCAGGCGCCCGACCGGCCCGGCGCCGCCACCGACGCTCCGCAGCGGCGGGACGCGGCCTCGGCCGGACCGGCGTCTCCCCTTTTACCCAACCCCTCCTTATCCATGGCCAAGACCTACAGCAAGCCCCCCGAGATGCAGATCGACCCGAGCAAGAGCTACCGGGCCACCGTCTCCACCCCCAAGGGCGACATCGTGCTCGACCTCGAAGCGCAGCACGCGCCCAAGACCGTCAACAACTTCGTGTCGCTGGCGAAGGACGGCTTCTACGACGGGCTCACGTTCCACCGCGTGATCCCCAACTTCATGATCCAGGGCGGCGACCCCCAGGGCACCGGCACCGGCGGCCCGGGCTACAAGTTCGAGGACGAGACCCAGGGCAACCCACTGACGCACGAGACGGGCGTGATCTCGATGGCCAACGCCGGCCCCAACACCAACGGCAGCCAGTTCTTCATCACCCACTCGCCCCAGTCCCACCTCAACGGCCGCCACACGGTGTTCGGCAAGGTGACCGAGGGCCAGGACGTGGTGGACAAGATTCAGAAGGGCGACACGATGGACTCGGTGACCATCTCGGAGAGCTAGCCGACCGCCCCGCTGGCGCCGACCGCCAGCGCGAGGCCAGACCGTACGAGACCGCCCCCGCCCTGCCAGTGCAGGGCGGGGGCGGTCTCGATCCGGGAGGGGACTCAGGCCGCGCCCAACGTGATGGCGAAGCTGAGCAGGATGAGAACGGCAGGGACAAAAAAGCGACGCATGACAAGGACGTGGTGGGAGCTCCAAGGATCGCACTCGGGGAGGCGAGGCTCAAGCCGCCCCGCGCGCGCCCAGCCCCCGATGTGCCCACGCGGCCCCCGTTGGGCGTTTTGGAGCCCAATCCTCAGGTGAGCCTCAGCGAGACCCGACCCCCGCCTCAGCTGGTCGGCGGACGCTGGCGGTGGACGTCGGTGGCTCGCTGGACGGCGTGCGCCAGCCGGAGCGCGTGGTGCTCGCCCCAGAGCCGGCCCAGGAACGTGACCGAGTGGGGCGCGCGGCGGTCCGGGAAGCCGGCGACGGGCAGCAGCGCGTTGGGTATCACGACGGCCGGGTGGCCGGTCAGGTTGGTGATCCCGAGGCCGGCGTTGCCGAAGCTGGGCGTGACCAGCACGTCGTAGCGGTCCATCAGCGCCGTCATCTCGCGCATGAGCTGGGTGCGCAGCCGGTTGGCGTTGATGTACTCGACGGCCGGGATAAACCGCGCGTGGCGGAACACGTTGGGCCACGCGCCCCGCTCCTGGCGCGCCATCCGGTCCGACTCGCGCGAGCGCGTCAGGCCGTCGAAGGCCGCGGCGGCCTCGGCCTCCAGGATCATCAGCATGGCATCGACCGGGAGGTCGGTGGGCAGCTCGACCTCGTCGGCCCCCACGCCCAGCCGGTCCAGCACCGCCGCCGTCTGGCGGTCGGCGTCGGCGCCGGGCCCGTCGCCCAGGTCGCCGCGCAGGAGCGTCCCGACGCGGAGGCCCGCCAGCGGCGCGGACGGGTCGAAGGGGAACGCCGGGTCGGGCGTGCCGTCGGCCGGCCCGCGGATGGCGTCGAACACGAGCGCGGCGTCGACCACGCTCCGGGCCATCGGGCCGAGCTTGTCCATGCTCCACGACAGCGCCATCGCGCCGTCGGTGGGCACGCGCCCGAACGTCGGCCGCAGGCCGGTGACGCCGTTGCGCGTCGACGGGCTGACGATCGAGCCCAGCGTCTCGCTGCCGATCGCGAACGGCACCAACCCGGCAGAGACGGCGGCGCCCGGGCCGGCGCTGGAGCCGCTCGCGCCCTGGTCCGGGTTCCAGGGGTTCTTGGTGGTCCCGCCGAACCAGACGTCGCCCCAGGCCAGCTCGCCCAGCGTCAGTTTGGCCACCAGCACGGCGCCGGCCTTCTCCAGCCGCTCGACGACCAGCGCATCGCGGTCGAAGGCCTGGGCCCGGTACGGCTCGGCGCCCCAGGTCGTCGGCGCGCCGACGGCGGCGAGCAGGTCCTTGGCGCCGTACGGGATGCCGTGGAGCGGGCCGCGGTCGACGCCCGCCGCCAGCTCGCGGTCGCGCGCCTGGGCGGTGGCGAGCGCGCGCTCGGGCAGCAGCGACACCACCGCGAGCAGCGCCGGGTCGAACTCGCGCAGGCGCCCGAGGAAGAACTCGGTCAGGCCCACGCTGGTCACGGCCCCGCCGCGCAGCATCGCCCCCAGCTCGGGGATCGAAGAGAACGCCAGGTCCTGCCCGGTGGCCGCGACGCCGGTGGGCGCCTGGGGTTCGATGGACGGTCCGGGGCCGGGGCCCGGGCGGCCGCGACCGCTCAGGGCCAGGTTCAGCGTCAGCGCCGGGGGCACGTCGTTGGGCGGCTCGGCCTGGCGGATGGCCTCCAGGCTGGCCAACCGGTCCTGAACGTCGCCCAGCATCAGCGCGCGGTCGGCCGGGCGGAACTGGAGGCCCTGGACGGCCTCGGCGTGGGCCAGGTCCTCGACGGTGAGGTCGGGGCGGCGCCCGTCGGGCGGCGGCCCCCCGGGCCCGAGGCGGTGGGCGTCGAGCGGCGCCGGCAGCGCCTGAACGGGCAGCGCCGCCCCGGCGGCCAGGGCGCTGGCGGAGGCGATAAAGCGGCGTCGGTCGAGCATGAGCGCGGGATGAGGGGTGCGGGGAAGATGCCACTCGCCGAGCGTCGCCGCCAGCGGGGCGTGGCGCTGGCGGCCGGGCCGGGCACCCGCGTGGGGCGGGGCGGTCTCGGCCGCCCGCTCCCCATCTTACCCCGCCAGGCCCCAGGCTTGGGCAAGGTGGCGCAGCAGCGTCCGCTCCATCGTGTGGACTTTGCCGTCGGCGTCGGCGACCTCCACCAGCGCGGCGTGGGCGCGGGCCGTCTGCGCGGGCGTCAAGGCGGCGCCGAGCCGGGCCACGACGGTGTCCAAGCCGATCACGCTCAGCCGCCCGTAGTCCCGGACGGCGCGCTCCACCAAGTCGCTCAGGTCGGCCCCGCTCGCCTCGTCCCCGAACGCCGCCGCGATGCGGTCGAGCTGCCGCACCATCTCGCGCGACTCGCGGGGGTCGAGGTCCGCGTCGGTCCCGTGGGCGACGACCAGCGCCAGCAGGGCGAGGTCGGCCAGCGTCGTGGGCTCATCCATCGGCGTGGGGCTGGGCCGAGCACGCGCGGAGGGCCACCATCAGCGCCTCGAACTCCTCGCCGCAGCACCGGCAGGTCCTCAAGTGCTCCTCCACGAGCGGCAGCGCCTCCCGGGTGTCGAGCCCGGCCAGCGTCATCTCGGCAAACCGGTCGACGCAGGTCTCGCAGTCGCCGCACGACAGCTCGTCGGGGCGCGAGGCCAGCGCGCGGGCCACGAGCGTTCGGAGGACGGGGGGTGTGAGCGTCATGTCGAGCGGGGTCTCGGCGCTAGACGCCACCGCAAACGGTGGGCTTACGGGTCGGTCGGGTCGAGCAGATCGTCCGGCCCCAGGCCCCGGTCCTCGAAGGCGCGGCGGAGCCGGAGTCGGGCGTCGTGGAGCAGCTTGTAGAGCGCGTTCCGGTTGGTGTCGAGCCGGCGGGCGACCTCGTCCATGGGCATCCCGGCGAGCACGGCCTGGAGCGCCGTCGACTGGCGCTCGGTGAGCTCGTCGCGGATGAGCTGGCGGACGAGCCCGACGGCCTGGGCCTGCTCCATCACCGCGTCGGCGCCGGGCTCGGGGGCCTGGGGCGGGTCGGCGACCAGCACGTCGAGCGGGACGTCCTCCCAGCGCTTGCGCCGGAGCTCGCTAAAGGCCAGGTTGACGGCCACGCGCTGGGCCCAGGTCGTGAACCGGGCGTCGCCGCGGAACTGGTCGGCGCGGTCGCGGACCTGCAAGAGCGCGTCTTGCACCAGGTCGTCCACCAGCGCGTCCGCGCCGCGGTCGACGCGCGGGCCGACGGTCACGCGCAGGGCCTGGTGCAGGACCGGGCGCAGGTCCTCCAGCGCCGCGGTAAGCTCCGGCCCGTCGCCGGCCAAGTCCGCCAGCCACTCGTCGTTGGTTCGGTCCGGAGAGGGCAAGGCGTGGGGTGAGGGGGCGCCGCAAGCTAGCCCGCGCCCGGGGCCCAGGCGTCTCGATTCGGTAAAGCCGCCCCGACGCCGCGGGCCTCGGCCGCGCCCGGGCCAGGCGCGCCGCCGCTGGCGGTGGCCGCCGGCGGTCACCGGGGGCGCACGTTGGCAAAGCCGCCGTCGACGGAGAGCGTCTGGCCCGTGACCCAGCCGCTGCGCGCCCGGTCGAGCAGGAACGCCAGCGCGTCGGTGAGGTCCTCGGGCTCGCCGATCCGGCCCAGCGGGTGCATCTTGGCCGACGCCTCGACGGCCTGCTCGGTCGCCACCAGCCGCCCCGCCAGCGGCGTCCGCACCAGGCCGGGCGCGACGGCGTTGACGCGGATCCCCTTGGGCGCGTAGGTCGCCGCGGCGGCCTGCACCAGCCCCACCACGCCGGCCTTGGCCGCGGCGACGGCCTCGTGGTTGGCCAGGCCCAGCTTGGCCGCCACGCTCGACATCAGCACGACGGACCCGCCCTCCGGGCCCTTGTTGCGCTGCATCGCCCTAGCGCCCGAGCGGACGGCGTAGAACGCGGTGTGGAGGTTGAGCCGGAGCACCTCCTCGAACGCCTGGGGGCTCATGGCGTGCGCCGGCTTGAGGTCGATGGACCCGACCAAGTTGACGACCCCGTCGACCCGGCCGTGCGCCTCGACGGCGCCCTGGACCAGGCTCTCGACCGCCTCGGGCTCGGTCGCGTCGAGCGTGAACGCCGAGGCGCCGGTCTCGCCCGCCAGCGCGCCGAGCGCGTCGGCGTCGCGGGCGCCCAGGACCACCGCGGCGCCGTCGGCCGCCAGCCGCCGCGCCAGGGGCGCGCCGATGCCGCCCGTCCCTCCGATCAAGACATAGACAGGTGCGCGATCGGACATCGTTCGAATGAGAGGAGGAGCCCGACCGACGCCGCCCGCCGCGCCGGGATCCCGTCCCGCTGGCGGAGCGCGCCCGCCCCCGTCGCGGCCGCCAGCGGGGCGAGGCGGGGCCCTCGGGTATCTTGCGGCGTCCCCCTGCGCCCATGTACCTCAGCCGGCTCGAGCTCCACGGCTTCAAGAGCTTCGCCCAGAAGACCACCGTCGCCTTCTCGCCCGGCGTGACCGCCATCGTCGGGCCGAACGGGTGCGGCAAGTCGAACGTGATCGACGCCGTGCGCTGGGTGCTCGGCGAGCAGCGCGCGCGGACGCTGCGGAGCGACTCGATGGCCGGCGTCATCTTCAACGGCGCCGCCGACAAACGGCCCCTCGGTCTAGCCGAGGTCTCGCTCACCGTCGAGAACACGCGCGGCGTACTGCCGACCGAGTACTCCGAGGTCACCGTCACGCGGCGGCTCTACCGCAACGGCGACTCCGAGTACGTGTTGAACGGGACCGTCTGCCGCCTGCGCGACGTCCAGGACCTGTTCATGGACACCGGCCTGGGCGCCGGCGCCTACTCGGTGATCGAGCTCAAGATGGTCGAGGACATCCTGTCCGAGCAGGCCGACGACCGCCGCCGGCTCTTCGAGGAGGCCGCCGGCGTCACCAAGTACAAAAAGCGCCGCGCCCAGGCCCTCCGCCGCCTGGACACCACCCAGGCCGACCTGACGCGGCTGGACGACATTGTCGAGGAGGTCGACAAGCAGGTGCGGTCGCTGGAGCGCCAGGCCAAGAAGGCGGCCCGCCACGAGCGACTGGCGACGCGGCTGAGGCGGCTGGAGCTGGCGATGGCCGCCCACGACGTCGCCCGGCTCCAGACCGAGCGCAGCGCGCTGGAGGCGACCGTCCGCGAGCAGGCCGACCAGGCCGAGGCGCTCGGCGCCCGGCTGGCGGCCGGCGAGGCCGGGCTGGAGGGGGACCGGACGGAGTTGGTCAGGCTGGAGCAGGCGATGGCCGGGGCCGCGCGCGCGCTCCAGGCCCACGCCGAGGGCGTCCGGTCGCTGGAGGCCGAGATCCGGCTGGGCGCCGAGCGCCAGTCGGCCGGGCGCCGGGCGCTGGAGCGGATCGAGAAGGAGCGCGGCGCCGACGCCGCTCGGGCGGAGGACGCCCAAAAAGAGCAGGCGGAGGCCGGAGTCAGGATCGAACAGGCGGAAGCCGAGGTGGCCGAGCGAGCAGCGACCCTCGGATCGGCAGAGGCCGCGCGCGTCGAGGCCCACGACGCGGCCGGCGGCCGGCGCCAGGCGTCCCAATCGGCGCGGAGCGCGGCGGCAGAGGCGGCCGGCGCCCTGCGCGACGCCCAGGCCGCGGTCGAGCGCGCCCGGGACCGCCGCGCGCTCTTGGAGGCGGAGGTGGCGCGCGTCGCCCGTGAGCAGGCCGAGGTCGAGGCCGCGCCCGAGACCACCGACTCGGCCCCGTCTCTCGTCACGGCCGAGGCCGCGCTAGAAGCCGCCGCCGCCCGGCTGGCGGACGCCGTGGCCGCGCGCGACGACGCCCGCGCCGCGTTCGAGCGCGTCGACGCGGACCGCCAGCAGGCCGAGGGCGCCGCTCGCGCCGCCCGAGCCCAAGCGGCCCTCCTTCAGACGCTGGTCGAGGCCGGCGCCCAAGGCGACGACGCCGTCGCCTTCTTGGCGGCCGACCCCGACGTCCAGGCGACGACCGTCGCCGAGCTCGTCGGCGCCGACGAGCCCGACCGGCTGGCGCTGGACGCGGCACTCGGCGCGTGGACGCACGCCGTCGTGGTCGCCAGCGAGGCCGACGCCGACGCCGCCATCCGCCAGCTGCGCGCGGCCGACCGGGGCCGGGCCACGTTCCTGGTCCTCGACCGGCTGCCGGACGCGGCCGCCGAGCCGACGCCGCCGGGCACGACGCCGATGCGAGACCTGGCCCGTGCGCCCGACGCCTACGCGCCGCTGCTCGACGCGCTCCTGGCCCGCACGTTCGTGGCCGAGTCGCTGGACGCGGCGCGGTCGTTGCGCGACGCCTTTCCCGCCGCCCGGTTCGTCACGCGCGACGGCGCCTGGACCGACGCGGGCGGCGCGGTCCACGGCGGCAGCCCGACGCCCTCGGCCGGAGCCAGCCGCCTGGGCGTGCGCGAGCGCCAGGAGCAGGCCGCGGCCGACCTCGCCGACGCCGAGCACGCACTGGCCGACGCCCAGGCCCGCGCCCACGCGGCCCGCCAGGCCAGCGACGACGCCGAGACCGCCCGGCGCAAGGCCGAGGCCGCGCTGGAGTCCCACCGCGCCGACCGCGACCGCGCCCGCGACGCCGCCGCCCGCCAACAAGCCCAGGCCGCCGCCCGCGCCGACCGACTCGCCCGGCTGGCGGCGCGCGCCGACGAGACGGCCCAGGCGCTCGGCGCGCTGCCGGCGACGGACGAGTTGGAGGCCGAGGCCGAGGCGCGAGCGCAGAGCGCGCGCGACGCCCAGGCCCGCCAAACCGATGCCGACGCGGCGTACGAAGAGGCCGCCGGGGCGCGGTCGGCCGCCGAGACGGCCTGGAGCGACGCCCGACTGGCGCACGCCCGGGCGCAGGCCGACCTCCAGTCGGCCCGCGACGCCCAGGCGCGCGCGGCGCGGACGCTGGGCGAGGTGGGCCGGCGCCAGTCCGACCGCGACGCCGAGCAGGCCCGGATCGAGGCCGAGCTCTCCCAGGCCCAGGGCGCCGCCTCCGACGTGACGTCGCGGCTGGACGACGAGCGCCACCGCACCGACGCGCTCCAAACCGCCGCTTCTGACGCCGAGACGGCCGTCCTCCAGGGCCGCGCCCGCATCGCCGACGCCGAGGGCGCGCTCCGCCAGCTGCGCAGCAAGCGAGAAGCCGCCGCCGACGCCCGGGGCGAGGCCGAGCGCCGGCTGGTGGAGGTCGCCACGCGCCAGGAGACGACGCTGGAGCGGCTGGCCGAAGAGCACAGCGCGGACCTGGACCAAGCGGCGGCCGAGCTGGACGCGCTCCGCCAGGAAGGCGAGGCGGACGGAGAATCGTTCCAGCCCGAGGCCGCGCGCGCCGAGATCCCCGACCTCCGCCGCAAGCTCCGCGACCTGGGCGCTGTCAACGCGCTCGCGCTAGAGAGCTACGACCAAGAGCAGACGCGGCTGGCGTTCCTCCAGGAGCAGCGCGACGACCTGGCGGGCGCCGAGGCGACGCTGTTGGAGACCATCCAGGAGATCAACGAGACCGCGCGTCGGCGTTTCGACGAGACGTTCGGCCAGATCCGCCAGGCGTTCCAGCGCCTGTTCTCCGACCTGTTCGGCGGCGACGCCCAGGCCGACGTCGCGCTCGACGGCGACGACCCGCTGGAGGCGCCCGTCACCATCACGGCCCGGCCGCGCGGCAAGCGGCCCGTGTCGCTGGCCCAGCTCTCGGGCGGCGAAAAGACGCTGACGGCGACCGCGCTGCTGTTCTCGATCTACCTCGTCAAGCCCAGCCCGTTCTGCATCCTCGACGAGGTGGACGCGCCGCTCGACGACGCCAACGTGGGCCGCTTCATGTCGCTCATCCGCTCGTTCGCGGACTCGACGCAGTTTATCCTGGTCACCCACAACAAGCTCACGATGGAGGCCGCCGACCGGATGTACGGCGTGACGATGCCCACGCCCGGCATCAGCCGCCTGGTGGGCGTCCAGTTCGAGGAGGGCCCCGTCGGCGCCGAGACCGCGCCGGCGTAACACGGCGCCGGCCGCTGGCGGAGAGCGCCCGCCAGCGCGGCGTAGCTTGGCCCGCCCCTCCCCCCGCGCCCGCCATGTCCGACCGTCCGCCCCGCCCCGACGGGGCGCCTGCACCCCGGCCCGACGCCCCCGACGTGCTCGCGTCCCGCCTCGCCGGGCCGACGGCCGACGCCCTCGCCCGCCGCGCGCTCGCCGCGCTGCCCGCCGCCGTGGGCCGCGCCGACCTCGACGCCCTCGCGCCGCCCGTCGGCCGGCTGCTGGCGGGCCGCCTCGACGCGGCCCTCGACCAGGCCACGCCGGCCTCGCCCTGGGTAAGCGGCGACCGGGTCGAGGCCGCCCTCGACGCCTGGCGTCAGGCCGCACGCGCGGCCGTCCGCATTCCGGCGGGCGAGCGGGAGGCGGAGGTTCGGCAGGCGACGGAGCGCGCGCTGGCCCACCTCGTCCGCCCCGCGGAGACGTTGGCGGCCGTGGCGTTCGAGCACGAGGACGGCCCGTTGCCCGCGGCCGTGGCGCTCGGCCGGACCCGCGCGTTCGGGCCGTACCCGTACCTGCCCCAGATCGCCGAGCGCTACGTCGAGCGCAAGGGCCTCGACCACGTCGACCGCGCCGGGCTGGAGCGGCTCCTGCTCCGCATCGACCGCCGCATGGTGAGCGCCTTCGGCGCCGACGACTGGCTCGCGCTGCTGGCGCCGCTGTTCGAGTGGGTCGGGCCGGTCGGCCGCCCCGCCGGGGCCGTGCCGGCGGACCTGCTGCGCCCCCTGCTCCGGGCCAAGGGCGCCGACGTACTCGCCGACGCGCTGGACGGACTCGACGCCGTCGACGCGGAGACCTTGCGCACGCTGTTCGCCCGCGTTTTGCCGGCGCCGTCCCAGGACGCGGCGGAGGCGATCCCAGAGACGGCGCCGGCCTCCGCCCCGCCCCCAGAGACCAGCGAGGACGACCTGAGCGGCGCGGCCGGGCCGGAGCCCCCCGCCTCCGCCCTCCCGGAGAGCGAGCAGCCCGCTCCCTCAAGCTCCGAGGACCCCGACGAGGCGCCCTCCCTAGACGACGAGGCCCAGGCCGACCCCGCCCGCGAGGAGGCCGGGCCGTCCCAGCCGGAGCCGCCAGCGTCCCAGCCGGACGCCGACGCCTCGGCGCTGGCGGAGACGCCCGGCGGAGACGACTTCCGCCCGCCCGTGATCGGCTCGCGCTACGGCACGCCCGAGTTCGAGGGCGCCGACGAGTCCGAGGTGCTCGGACCGCCGCGCCCGGTCTCGCGCGGTTCGCGAGAGGAGGACCCGATGGGAGAGGTCCGCGAGGCCGTCGCCGACGAGGCGCCGGAGCCCCGCTCCGCCCCGCCGGTCCCCGTCGTGGACCTGCCGCCGCCCGACGGCCCACGCGCCCCGCTGGCGGCGGACGAGCCGGACGGGCCGAACACGCCGGGCGGCGCCGACCCCGAGCCGGCAGACCCCGAGCCGGACGACCAGGAAGAACCGGACGACGAGCCGCTGTGGATGCGCTTGGCCCACGGCCGCAGCCCGGAGCCCCAGCCGGCCCCGCCCACCGAGGCCGACGAGGACACGCCGCTGTGGAAGCGGTTTGCCCAGTCGGACCTGGCCGAGCGGCTCCCCGACCCCGACCCGCCCTTCCTCTCGGGCTCGCCCGCCGCCGACGCCAGCGGGGCGCCCGGGTCTCCCGACACGCTGGAGGCCCGCGTCCTCGGCGCCGACGCGCACGAGCGCCGCGACTGGTTCGTCGCCGAGCTGTTCGGCGGCTCGCCCGACGACTACCGCGAGACGCTCGGCGCCATCGACCGCGCGCCGACCTACACCGAGGCCACGGCCGTCATCTCCGCCGAGATCCTGCGCAAGCGGAGCGTGAGCCCCTACACCGACTGCGCCGTCGCGTTCATCGACGCCGTCCAGGCCCGGTTCGAGCGGCGGTAGAGAGCGCTTGGGGGTTCGGGCGAGCGGGTGCCGAGAGAATGGAGGGCAGAGAATGGCGGATCGTGGATCGGGCACCGCCCGTCGCCGTAGCTCTCTCACTTTCCGTTCTCTAGCCGTCCCCGCCGTGCCCTCCTGGATCCGCCGCCTCGCCACCCGCCCCGACGCGCGCCTGCGCACCGAGGGAACGCCCGCGCCCATCACCGACGGCTCGCCCCACGCCGTCGTGATCGGCGCCGGCTTCGGCGGGCTGGCGGCGGCCGTGCGCCTGCTCACGCGCGGCTACCGCGTCACCGTCGTGGACCGCCTGGACCAGCCGGGCGGGCGCGCGCGCGTGATCGAGGTGGAGGGCGACGGCGGCACCTACCGCTTCGACATGGGGCCGACGCTGATCACGGCGCCGTTCCTGTTCGACGAGCTGTGGGCGCTGGCGGGCGAAAGGCGCCAGGACCACGTCGAGTTCGTGCCGACGACGCCGTTCTACCGCATCCGCTTCGACGACGGCGAGGTGTTCGACTACACCGGCGACGGGCCGGCGATGGAGCGCGAGATCGCCCGGTTCAACCCGGCCGACGTGGACGGCTACCGGCGCTTCCTCAAAAAGAGCGAGTCCATCTTCGAGACCGGCTTCCTGGAGCTCGGCCACGTGCCGTTCGACAAGGCCGGCCACATGGCCCGCATCGTCCCGTCGATGGTGGCGCTGGAGAGCCACCGGTCGGTCTACAGCCTGGTCTCGAAGTACATCAAGAGCAAGAAGCTGCGCCAGGTGTTCAGCTTCCACCCGCTGCTGGTGGGCGGCAACCCGTTCTCGACGACGTCGATCTACGCGCTCATCGCATTCCTGGAGCGGCACTGGGGCGTGTGGTACGCGATGGGCGGGACGGGCGCCATCGTCAAGGGGATCGCGGATCTGTTCGCCCGCCACGGCGGCACGATGCGGCTGGGCGAGACCGTCGAGGAGATCACCGTCGACGCCAGCGGCCCGCGGCCACGCGCGACCGGCGTGCGGCTGGAGACCGGCGAGGTGCTGGCGGCCGACGTCGTCGTGTCCAACGCGGACGCGGCGTGGACCTACAAGCACCTGGTCGCGCCCGAGCACCGGACGACCTGGACCGACGACAAGCTGGCGCGATCCAAGCACTCGATGAGCCTGTTCGTGTGGTACTTCGGGACCGACAAGACCTACGATGACGTCGCCCACCACACCATCCTGCTCGGCCCGCGCTATAAGGCGCTGCTAAAGGACATCTTCCACAACAAGACGCTCTCCGACGACTTCTCGCTCTACCTCCACCGCCCCACCGCGACCGACCCGTCGATGGCGCCCCCGGGCCACGACACGTTCTACGTCTTGTCGCCCGTGCCCCACCTCGACAGCGGGACGGACTGGGAGGCCGAGACCGAGCGCTACTGCCAGCGGATCGAGGACTACCTCGCCGAGACGGTTCTCCCCGGCCTGGGCGAGCACCTGACGGCCAGCCTGACGCTGACGCCCCAGGGCTTCCTGGACGACTACCTCTCGGTCAAGGGCGCCGCGTTCTCCCTGGAGCCCCAGTTGCTCCAGAGCGCCTTTTTCCGCCCCCACAACGCCAGCGAGGACGTGGACGGACTGTTCTTGGTCGGCGCCGGCACGCACCCCGGCGCCGGGATGCCGGGCGTGCTGTCGTCGGCGCGTGTGCTGGACACCATCGTGCCCGACCCCGAGCCGCTGGCGGCCTGAGGCGGGCCGAGGTCACGCCGGCGGCCAGGAGCAGAACGCGGACGCGCACGGCCCAGAGCCAATAGCCACCGGGTCTAGGCCCCGTCGGTCCTCGGTCCGACCGCACTACGCCGCCCGGTCCGCACGCCCCGCTGGCGACGACCGCCAGCGGGACGGGGAAAGCGGCCGAGTACGCGCCGCTTTCCCCGTCCCCAAAGGCCGCCGGGCGCCCCCTACGCCGCGACGCCCTCGGCGTGGGCCTCGTCGTACTGCTCGCGCTCGATGTCGACGCCGGCGCGCTGGAGCTTGCCCTCCAAGCGCTCGTAGCCTCGGTCGAGGTGGTAGACGCGCAACACGTCGGTCTCGCCCTCGGCCACCATGCCGGCCAGCACCAGCGAGACGGAGGCGCGCAGGTCGGTGCTCATCACGGTCGCGCCGCTCAGCGGGCGCCCGTTCTTGCCGGCCACGTGGACCGTGTCGCCCTCGACCCGGAGGTCGGCGCCCAGCCGGCGCAGCTCGGGGATGTGCTTAAATCGGTCGGTGTAGACCGTGTCGCGGACCGTCGACGGGCCGTCGGCCTGGGTCATCATCACCGTCCACTGGGCCTGGAGGTCGGTCGCGAAGCCCGGGTAGGGCGCCGTCTCGATGGAGACCGGCCGGATGGCGTCCACGCCGTCGACCTCGACCGTCGAGCCGTCGGTCCGGAACGGGACGCCGGTCTCGCGGAAGCGCTCGGTAAAGTCCGGGCCCAGGTGCTCGGGCCGGGCGCCGGTGATGGTCAGCGTCTCGCCGGCCGGCGTGGCCAGGGCCGCTGCGATCATGTAGGTGCCCAGCTCGATGCGGTCGGGGCAGTTGGTGAACTCGACCGGGCGGAGGGCCTCGACGCCCTGGACCGTGAGCGTGTCCGTGCCGAGCCCCTCGATCTGGGCCCCCATCGCCTGCAACATCTCACCGAAGACCACCACGTCGGGCTCCGACGCCACGTTCTCCAGCACCGACTCGCCGCTGGCGGTCACGGCCGCCAGCAGCACGTTGATCGTGGCTCCGACCGAGACGGGCTCGAAGCGCATCCGCCCGCCCGGCAGGCGGCCGCCCGGCGCCTGGGCGATCACGTAGCCGCCCTCCTCGTGCACCTCGGCGCCCAGGGCCTCCATGCCCTTGATGTGGAGGTCGACCGGCCGCGGCCCCCACGCGCACCCGCCCGGCAGCGACACCCTAGCCTTGCCGCCCCGGCCCAGGAGCGCGCCCAGCATGTAGAACGAGGCCCGCATCTGCTTGACCAGGTCGTACGGCGCCTCGTAGTGGTGGAGGTTCGAGGCGTCGATGGTGATCGTCTCCGGCGTGTTCGGGTCGTCGTCCGGGTCCCAGGTGACGGTGGCGCCGGTCACGCGGATCACGTTCGAGAACGTCGCCACGTCCTTCAACACGGGGATGTTGTGGATCGTGGTCACGCCGTCCGCCAGCAGGGCGGCGGCCATGAGCGGGAGCGCGGTGTTTTTGGAGCCTCCGACGTGGATGGATCCGAGCAGAGGGCGACCGCCCTGGATGACGAGCTTGTCCATAGGGTAAAAAAGGGGAGCAACGGGGCGACCCGCGGACGCGACCGCGGTGCCGGGGCACAAACCAACGTACCAACGCCGTGCCAGGGTTCACGCCGGCACGCGGCGGTGCTACGGGCGAGGGCACGCCGATGGGACTGGCACGGTGGCCCGATTGTTGGAAGAATCCATGAACCGAGCCTCCCCCCCGCACCCATGACGCCACTCTCCCTCTCGCTGTTCGACGCCGCCAGCGACGCCGAGGCCGCCCGCTACCGGATACTGGCCGGCCTGGCCGACGCCCAGCAGGCGTTCACCGACTGCCGGGTAGCGCCCTACCTGGCCGACCTCGTGGCGCTGCACCGCGGGCTGACCGCCCTGATCTCGGGCGCCGCCGCCGTCGAGCCCCCGGGCGCCGTGGTGGACGTCGACTGGGCGGCCGGCCGCCTGGTCCGCGAGCGACCGCCCGCCCCGCTGGCGGTCGACCTGGCGCGGTGGGCGCGGCCCCGCGTCGAGGCGGCCATCGTCGAGGGGCGGACGCTCTACGAGTTCGCGGCCGAGCACGCGGCGCTGGAGGCCATCGGGATCGTGCCGAGCTACCGCGACGAGGGGTTCCTCCTCGTCCGCGACGGCCGCGCCGTCCAGGTGCTGCGCTACCAGATCTCGCCGCTGGCCGGCACCGACGGCCGCTACCGCGCGCTCCGCACGGTGCGTCTGGACGCGACGCTGGACCCGTCGGCGCCCCCGCGGTCGTGGAAGGCCGAGTTGTCGCGAGCGGCCCCAGAGCTGGCCGCGCCGGCCGCGTTCCACCTCCAGGCCGAGGTGGACCTGCCGGTCGAGGAGACGCTGGTGCCGGTCGCCAAGCGCAAGCTGCTCGGGCTGGTCCAGGCGTGGGGCGAGGCGTAGAGACGGGGCCCCGAGGAGCGCCCAAACGCAGCGGCGCGCTGCCCGTCTAGAGCAGCGCGCCGCTGGTACTCGGTCCGTCGTCGCTAACGGCTACCCGCGCGATCCGCCTGCGCGGAGCCGGAGCCGCTGGCCGGCGCGGATGACGTCGGACGACAGGCCGTTCCACTCGCGGAGGCTGGAGACCGGCACGCCGTAGCGGCGCGCGATCGTCGTCAGGTTCTCGCCCCGCCGGACCGTGTGCGACGACGGCCGGCTCGGGGCCGACGGCCGGGCGTCGGGCGCGGCCGGCGTGCCGGTCACGGTCAGCCGCTGGCCCACCCGCACGTTGTCGCTCACGCCCGGGTTGAGCGCCCGGAGCTCGCTCAGCGACAGCCCGTACTGACGGGCGATCGACGTGAGGTACTCGCCCCGCTCGACCCGGTGGACGCGAGTGCGCTCCGGGCCGGTGCTGACCAGGTTCACGGGCGGCGCCGCGGTCGGCGGCGCCGGTGCGGGCGGCGACCGGCGGGCGGCCGGCGCCTGGGCGGCCTGCTCCGGGACCGCGATCTCCAGGTCCGAGCCGTCGAGCTCCACGCTGGCGGCGGACGCCAGCGACGCGGGCGTCGGCTCGGTGCGGGCCACGAACCGGGCCTCGGCGGCCTCGCCGCCCTCCTCACGGGCGGCCTCGGCCTGACGGGCGACGGCGTAGCGCGCCTCGGCGTCGGCCACCTCGTCTGGCGCGGCGGCGGCGTAGTGCGGGACGGGCGCGTCGCGCTGGACGCGGCGCTGGAGCGACCGCGCGGTCGATCGGCGGGCCGTCAACGCCGCCACGGCCACCGAGTGCTCCTGGGGCGCGATCGGGCGCACGGCGCGCGGGCCGAACGTGACCGTCGAGGCGGCGAACTGGGCGCCCCGGGCCTCCGGGGGCGCCAGCCGGTCGAGGCGGTCGGCGTGCTCGGTGTAGGTGCCGGCCGGGATGCGCAGCATGTGCGGCGCCCGGACGTCGGGCACGCGGTTGCGGCGCAGCGACGGGTTGAGCGCGCGGAGCACCTCGACGTCCACGTCGAGGATCGTGCCGACGGCGCTCAGGCTGGTCCCGCCCGCCACCGGGACGCGGTCGAACACGTAGCCCGGTCCGGGCTCGTGCGCCGCGAACCCGTAGGCGTCCGGGTTGGAGACCACCAGCGACGTCGCGATAAACATGGGCACGTAGGCCCGGGTCTCACGTGGGATGGCCGAGTCGATGTCCCAGAACGTGGCCCGCCGGCCCGTCCGCTCCTCGAAGCGGCGCACGGCGCGGGCGATCACGGCCGGGTTGCAGTTGTAGCCGGCCAGCGCCAGCTGCCAGTCGCCGAAGCGGTCGTGGAGGTCGCGCAGGTGGCGGGCCGCCGCGCGCGTCGAGGCCTCCGGGTCCAGGCGGTCGTCGATGTCGCTCTCGGCGCGGAGCCCGTAGGCCCGGCCCGTCGCGCGGATAAACTGCCACAGTCCGGCGGCGGCCATGTGGCTCTGGGCGACCGGCACGAGCGCGCTCTCGACCATCGCGAGGTATTTGAGCTCGTCCGGCACGCCTTCCTCGGCGAGCACGCGCTCGATCATCGGGAAGTAGGTGTCGGCGCGGCTGCGCAGGCGCTGGACGTGGCTCGGCCGGTTGAGCAGGAACTGGAGGTAGCGCTCGACCTTGGGGTTCACGTCCATCGGGAACACCGTCTCGAACGTGGCCATGTCCGGGAGCGTGACGTGCTCCAGGAGCGGCGCGCCGGCGTCGTAGCCGCGCTCGATGGCCGAGATGCCGGCCTCCCGGACGGCGTAGACGTCGCCGCGGTCCAGCGCCGGGCGGTCGTAGAACCGCTCGTACTCGGTCAGGACCGACGTGTACAGGGCGCGGAAGCGCGGGTCGCTCAGCGCGCCCGAGCGCTGCGAGGCGGCCTGGACGTCGGCCACCAGCCCGTCGAGGAGCACGGCGAACCGGGCCGGGTCGCCGTCGGCGTCGGCCTGGAGCAGCGCCGACTGGCGGTCGTAGAAGTGGGCGAGGCGGCGGGCGGTCTCGGCGTCGGAGAGCGAGTCGGCGGGGACGAAACCGGGCAGCTGCGCGTCGGCCTGGCCCACGAGGACCTGGGCCGGGCGCGCGGGCGCGGTGTCCGTCCGTGCCGTCTGGGCACCGGCGACGGCCGGCGTGGCGACGAGGAGCGCCGCAGCGAGCAGTGTGCGGGGCATATCGGAGGAGGCTGTGAGGAAACGGGTCACGGGTCGCGAGGCAAATCCAGAGGACCGGCAATCGCAAACCCCTTACCCAAACCTACATCCCCCAAAGGACGAGCGAGACGCACGGGGCAAAAAAGGCCGCAACGACCGCCTAGGCGAGAGAATCGGCGCCTCCCCGAGCGCGCGGCCCTCGGGCACCTTCGGACGGGGGCCCCTTCTCGCACGGTGTCGTTTGTTCTCGGCCCGGGGAAAAAGTCCCGGCCCGGCGGCCGCCCTCCCGCTCGGAAGGTGGCCTGCGGCGGCGCCAGGCGCTGGCTGCGCCGTCTTACAGGGGCAAGTTGCCGTGCTTTTTGCGCGGCAGCGTCTGGACCTTGTTCTTGAGCATCTGGAGCGCGCCGATCAGCCGGGCACGCGTCTCGGACGGGCGGATCACGTCGTCCACGTAGCCGCGCTCGGCGGCGACGTAGGGGTTGGCAAAGCGCTCGCGGTACTCCTCGGTAAACTCCGCCTCGGCGGCGGCGGGGTCGTCGGCGGCGGAGATCTCGCGCTTGCGGATGATCTCGACGGCCCCCTTGGGCCCCATCACCGCGATCTCGGCGGTCGGCCAGGCCAGGTTGAGGTCGGCGCGGATGTGCTTCGAGTTCATCACGTCGTAGGCGCCGCCGTAGGCCTTGCGCGTGATGACGGTGATCTTGGGGACGGTCGCCTCGCAGAAGGCGTAGAGCAGCTTGGCCCCGTGGCGGATGATCCCGTTCCACTCCTGGTCGGTGCCGGGGAGGAAGCCGGGCACGTCCTCGAACACGACGAGCGGGATCTCGAAGGCGTCGCAGAACCGGACGAACCGGGCGCCCTTGACGCTCGCGTCGATGTCGAGCACGCCCGCCAGCACGGCGGGCTGGTTGGCCACGACGCCCACGCTCCGGCCGCCCAGCCGGGCGAACCCGACCACGAGGTTGGCCGCGAAGTCGGGGTGGATCTCGAAAAACTGGCCGTCGTCCACCACGCGGCGCACGACCTCGTGGATGTCGTACGGCTTGTTGGCGTTGGTGGGGACGAGCGTGTCCAGTTCGGCGTCCGCCCGGCTGGCGGGGTCGGTCGTCGGGCGCATCGGCGCGCCGTCCTCGCAGTTGCTCGGCAGGTAGCCCAGGAGCTCGCGGATGCCCAGGAGCAGCGCGCCCTCGTTGGCGAAGGCGCGGTGGCACACGCCCGACTTCGACGCGTGCGTGTCGGCGCCGCCCAGCTCCTCCTGGGTCACCTCCTCGTTGGTGACGGTCTTGACCACGTTCGGCCCGGTCACGAACATGTAGCTCGTGCCGCGCGCCATGAACGTGAAGTCGGTGATGGCCGGGCTGTAGACGGCCCCGCCAGCACACGGCCCCAGCACCGCCGAGATCTGGGGCACCACGCCGGACGCCAGCGTGTTCTGCAGGAAGATGTCGGCGTAGCCGCCGAGGGCCGCCACGCCCTCCTGGATGCGCGCCCCGCCGGAGTCGTTGAGGCCGATCACCGGCCCGCCGTTCTCCAACGCCAGCTGCATGAGACGAACGATCTTCTCGGCGTGGGCCAGGCCCAGCGATCCGCCAAACACGGTAAAGTCCTGGGAGAAGACGTAGACCGTGCGCCCGTCGACCGCCCCCCAGCCCGTGACGACGCCGTCGCCGTAGGGCCGGCTTTTTTCGAGCCCGAAGCCGGTGGCCTGGTGGCGCACGAAGGCGCCGGTCTCGACGAACGAGCCGGGATCGAGGAGGATCTCGATCCGCTCTCGGGCCGAGAGCTTGCCGCGCTCGTGCTGGCGGTCGAGGCGGGCCTGGCCTCCGCCCAGCCGGCTCTCGGCGCGGCGTCGGTCGAGGTCGGCGTAGAGGTCGTCGTGCTGGCGGTCGTCGGCGGGCATAGGTCGCGTGTGGAGACGGGCAAAGCTACCGACGCGGGCCGTCGCGCTCGGCGCGCGGCCGGCCCCGCGCGGGCGGACGGGCCGTACCCTGCGGCGCCCCCTCCCCACGCCCGTGCTCGACCTTCTCGCCTTCGACCTCGACGGCACCCTCGCCGACACCGAACTCCTCAAAGCGGACTCGTACGCCTGGGCCGCCCACCAGCTGCGCCCCGACGTCGAGCAGGACGCGGTCCGCGCGGCCTACACGGACTGCATCGGGCTGTCGCGGCAGGAGATCGCGACGTCGCTGCTGCACCGGTTCGACCTGGAGGCGGCGGCCCGCCAGCGCGACGGCTCGGTGCCGCCCTGGAAAAGCTACGTCGGGCTCCGGCTGGAGCGCTACCGCGAGACGCTGGCCGACGGCGACCTGGTGCGGGCACACGCCCGCACGCGCGCCACCGCGCTGGTCCGGGAGTCGCACCGCTACGCCCGCGCCGTGGCGCTCGTGACCACGAGCGGCGCGCGCAACGCGGGCCTGGTGCTCGGCGCGCTGGGGCTGGCCGACGCCTTCGACACCGTCGTCACGGCCGACGACGTGTCGGCCACCAAGCCGGACCCGGAGGGCTACCTCCTGGCGCTCTCCCGGCTCGGCGCCGACGCCCGCCAGTCGATGGCCGTCGAGGACTCGGCGGCCGGCGTGCGCGGCGCCGTCGCGGCCGGGCTGGCGGTCGTGGCCGTTCCCGACCGCCACACGCGCCCCGGCGTCGAGGCGCTGGTGCGCGCCGGCCTGATCGACGCGGGCGACGTGGCGACGGCCGACACGCTGGGCGCCGCCGTGGCCCGGCGCGCCGAATTCGTCGCGACGGCCTGACCCGCTGGCGGTCGCGGTCTGCGGGGTGACCGCCGGACGGGTGGCAACGCGTCGGCGACCGGGGCCGCCAGTCGGGCGGGGCGGCGTGCCGCCCTACACCTCCTCGACCCAGTCCGGGAGGTCGTCCAGCGTCCACTGCTCCAGGTAGAACGTGTGCTCGCCCCGGGCGCGGCGGTAGGGCGCCATCAGGCGACGCGCCGACGCCGGGTGCTCGCGGAACGCGGCGGCGAGCGGGTCGCGCAGCGGCGCGGGCGCGAACAGGCTCCAGTCGTGCCCGTCGTGGGCCGGCTCGGGAAACAGGACGGCCGCGCCGGCATCCAGGATCGCGCGGAGCGCCGGAAGCCGGCCGCGCCGGTCGCCCCCGGCCGCCTCCCGGAGCGCGCCCGGCGGCACCGGCCCCAGCGCCAGCGCCCCGACGGCGCCCGGCTGGCGGAGCGCGGCGGCGGCCTCGGGCGCGACCAGCCCGCGTGCGTCGCCGGCCTCCAGCGCCGTCCAGTCGCGGCCGCCGGCCCAGGTCAGCAGCGGCCGGACCCAGGCCTGGGCGTCGGCGAGCGCGGTCAGGCCGACGCGGCGGGGCGGCCCGAGCGCGGTGCCGGCCAGGTAGGCGCGGGCGTAGGGCGCGTCCGGCCGGGCGAGAAAGGCGTCGAGGGAACCGGGGGCGGCGTGGCGGCGGCGCGCGTCGGGGTCGTCGTCGGGCACGAGCGCCTCCAGCCCGACCGGCTCCTCGGTGAAGACCTTGATCACGTCCATGCCCGGGGAATCGCCGGGGGCGCTTCCGCGTTCCGCCTGTGCTCTTCCATCTCTCTATGAAAGCGATCGAGTCCGCCCTCGCCTGGCTCGCCATCGGCGCCCTCGTGCTGATCGCGCTCCCCGTGATGCTCGTCGTCCGAGCGTTCGACTGGGGGCCGGGCCGCGTCCGCACCGGTCGTACGTTCCGGCGCATCGGCGCGCTCGCGACGCGCCTCAACCCGGCGTGGCACGTCCGGGTCGGCGGCGTCGACCCGGACGCGCTCCGTCACCCCTACGTCGTGGTGAGCAACCACCAGTCGCTGGCCGACATCCCGGTGATCTCGCGGCTGCCGTGGGAGATGAAGTGGGTGGGCAAGGCCGAGCTGTTCCGGCTCCCGGTGATGGGCTGGCTGATGCGGCTGGCCGACGACATCCCCGTCGACCGCAAGGACCCCGCCAGCCGGGCGTCGGTGCTGCTGCGCGCCCAGAACAAGATCCGGCACGGCGTCTCGGTCATGTTCTTCCCCGAGGGCACGCGCTCGCGCGACGGCCGCGTCAAGGCGTTCTACGACGGCGCGTTCGCGCTCGCCATCGAGGCCGGCGTGCCCGTGCTGCCGCTGGCCATCGACGGGACGATGGACGCGCTCCCCAAGCACGGCTGGCAGTTCTCCCACGCCGACGTGCGCCTGGACGTGCTCCCGCCCGTCCCCACGACCGGGCTCACCGAGGCCGACGTGCCGGCGCTGCGCGACCGGGTGCGCGAGGCAATCCGGGACCACGTCGCCGCCTGGCGCGAACTCCCCGCCGCGTCCGTCGACGCGCTGGCGGCGCCCGCCAGCGGGGAGGCGCCGCCGCTGGGGGCGCCACAGGCGGGGCCGGTCGAAAACCCGGCGAAGAGCTCGCCTCACGCCTCCCGCTCCTGAGCGCGGCTTGATCTGGGGGCCGCCCGAGCGCTAGATTTGGCCCGAGCGCGGTTCGCCGCGCGCCGGTGCCCGATAGCTCAATTGGCAGAGCGCCAGTTTCTGGATCTGGAGGTTCAAGGTTCGATTCCTTGTCGGGCAGCACAAACGGCCTCGGGACTCAGGTCTCGGGGCCGTCGTGCGTTTGGCCCCACGCGTCCCGAGCGCCTCCCGCTGGCGGCCGCGCTCCGCCAGCCGCTCGCGCGGCGACGGACGACGCGTGGCCTAGCTTGTCGGCCCGCCTACCCGACTCGCCATGCGCACCCTCCTCCTCGCCCTGCTCGTGACCGCCCCCGTGCTCGCCCAGACCGCCGACGACGACCCGTTCCTGTGGCTCGAAGACGTCGAGGGCGAGCGGGCGATGGCCTGGGTCGAGGCCCAGAACGCCGCCACGGCCGCCGAGCTGGAGGCCAGCCCGCTCTACGACGCCCTCTACCAAGACGCCCTCGCCGTCGTCACCTCCGACGACCGGATCCCGTACCCCGACCTCCGGGGCGACCACGTCTACAACTTCTGGACCGACGCCGACAACCCGCGCGGGCTGTGGCGCCGCGCCGCGCTGGCGGACTACCTCGGCGGGGAGCCGACGTGGGAGACGGTGATCGACGTGGACGCGCTGGGCCAGGCCGAGGACGTGAACTGGACCTGGGGCGGGACCGTGTGCCTTCCGCCCGAGAACACGCGCTGCCTGGTCCGCCTGAGCCGCGGCGGCGCGGACGCGACCGAGGTCCGGGAGTTCGACACCGAGACGCTGTCGTTCGTAGACGGCGGCTTCCGGATGCCGGAGGCCAAGAGCAGCGCCGCCTGGACCGACGCCGACCACCTGCTGGTCTCGACCGACTGGGGGCCGGGCGCGCTCACCGAATCCGGCTACCCGCGCATCGTCAAGGTATGGGAGCGCGGCACGCCGCTCGCCGAGGCCGAGACCGTGTTCCAGGCGCCGGCCACCGACATGGGCGCCTGGGCCGGGTCCATGATCGACCGCGGCGCGATCCGCGCCGTCATCTCGCACCGGCCCAGCTTTTTCGAGGGCCGGACGCTCCTCGTAGAAGACGGATTGGTAGACGGCCTCGACCTGCCAATCGACGCCGACCCGATGCTGGTCGACGGCCAGCTGGTGGTCTACCTCCGCTCCGACTGGGACGTCGGCGGCCAGACGCTGGCCCAGGGCTCCTTGGTGGCGACGGACCTGGACGGATTCCTGGACGGAGGCCGCGACTTCGCGACCGTCTTCGCGCCCAGCGACCTCCAGACGGTCGAGGGCACCTCGACCACCCGGACCTCGCTCCTGGTCTCGACGCTGGACGAGGTCAAGGGCCGGCTCACGCGCTACCGCTTCACCGACGGCGCCTGGACCGCCGAGCCCATCGACGTGCCCGACCTCGGCACGGTCTCGGTGGTCTCGACCGACGACGCGTCCGACCGCTTTTTCTTCGCCTACAGCGGCTTCCTCCAGCCCTCGTCGCTCTACTTCGCGGATGAAGACGGCTCCGTCCAGCTCGTCCGCCAGCTGCCGGCCCAGTTCGACGCCGACGGGCTGGCGGTCGAGCCGCGCACGGCCACGAGCGCCGACGGGACGGCCGTCCCCTACTTCGTCGTCTCGCGCGAGGGGATGGCGCTGGACGGCACGGCGCCGACCCAGCTCTACGGCTACGGCGGCTTCGAGGTCTCGCTCGCGCCGTCCTACAGCGCGCTCACGGGCAAGGCGTGGCTGGAGCGCGGCGGGGTCTACGCGGTCGCCAACATCCGGGGCGGCGGCGAGTTCGGGCCACGGTGGCACCGCTCGGCCATGCGCGAAAACCGCCAGCGCGCCTACGACGACTTCGTCGCGGTCGCCGAGGACTTGGTCGAGACCGGCGTCACGTCGCCGGAGCACCTCGGCATCCGAGGCGGCTCCAACGGCGGGCTGCTCGTCGGCGCGGTCGCGATGCAGCGGCCCGACCTGTTCGGCGCCGTCGTGTCGTCGGTGCCGCTCCTGGACATGTACCGCTACGACAAGCTGCTCGCCGGCGCCTCGTGGGTGGCCGAGTACGGCGACCCGGACAACCCGGACGACTGGGCGTTTATCCGTCGTTACTCGCCCTACCAAAACGTGCGGACGGATGCGACCTACCCGCGCATCCTGTTCACCACCACGACGCGCGACGACCGCGTGCACCCGGGCCACGCGCGCAAGATGGCGGCCAAGATGATGTCGATGGGCCACCCGGTCTACTACTTCGAGAACACCGAGGGCGGCCACGGCTCGGGCGTGACGCCGGAGCAGCAGGCCGCGGCGTGGGCCACGATCTACACCTACCTCTGGGAGGCCCTGGGCGACGCCTAGCCTCCGCTGGCGGCGCGCACCGGCGAGACTTTTACCGCCCGCCCATCGCGGCCGCCAGCCCGCCGGGGACAGCGTTGGCTAGCCGGTCGGCCAGGCCCGAGGTGCGGCGCTGGCGGTGTCCGACGGCGGTCTCGACCTGATCGCGGCTGCCGAACAGCGCCACCGACTGGCGCGCGCGCGTGGCGGCGGTGTAGAGGAGCTCGCGCGTGAGCAGACCCGCGCCGCGCGTCTCGGGCTCGGGCAGGACGGCGCCGACGGCGTCGAACTCCGAGCCCTGGCTCTTGTGGACCGTCAGCGCCCAGGCCGGCTCGTGCTCGGGGAGGCGGTCGTAGGCCAACGTCTTGCCGGAGAAGACCGCCAGCCGGGCGCCGCCCTCGACCCAGCACACGCCGACGTCGCCGTTCTGGAGACCGGCCTCGTAGTCGTTGACCGTCACCAGGACGGGCCGGCCGGGGTAGAAGACGGGCGCGTACGGGTTCCACCGCACCCGGCCCTCGGCGCGCAGCGCGGCCTCGACGGCCGCGTTCAGCCCCTCGACCCCGCGCGGGCCACGGCGGACGGCCGCCAGCAGGCGGAACCGCTCCAACGCCGCGAGTGCAGCGTCGGCGGTCTCGGCCTGGACGACCGCGCGCGCGAACGGCAGCGCCCACGCCAGCGCCGAGCCGGCCGGGTCGTCGGCCGTCAACGTCACGTCCGACTGGCGGTCGGCGTCGAGCGTGGCGAGCGCGGCGGCGGGGTCTTCCTGCTGAATGGCGGCGGCGAGCGCGCCCACGTCCGAGTCGGCGGTAAAGCGCCGGCTCTCGGTCAAGCGCACGACGGCCGCGTCGAGCGGGTTCGCGGTGTCGTCGGAGGGCACGTCGGGCAGGCCGAGGGCGGCGCAGAACGCGGCGAGATCGGGCGGGGCCGCGTCGGCAGCGAGCGCGCAGACGTCGGCGAACGGCGTCCCGGCCTCGACGGGCGCCAGCTGGTCGGGGTCGCCCAGGACCACGAGCCGAGCGCTCGGGCGGAGCGCGGCCAGGAGCGCGTCGAACAGCGGCAGACTGATCATCGAGCCCTCGTCGACCAGCACAAGGTCGTGGGGCAGCGGGCTCCGAGGGTCGTGGCGAAAGCCGGGCCGCGACGTCGACGCGCCCAAAAGCCGGTGCAGCGTGACGGCCTCGGTCGGGACCGGCTCGCCCAACGGACCGAGGGTGGTTAGCGCGTCGGTAATGCTCTCCGCCAGCCGGCCGGCCGCCTTGCCCGTCGGCGCCGCCAGCGCGACGCGCGTGTCGGGCGCATCGGCCAGGACGAGCGCGAGCAGTCGGGCGGCGGTGTAGGTCTTGCCCGTCCCCGGCCCGCCGGCCACGAACAGGACCCGCTGGCGGAGCGCGGCGGCGGCGGCGAGTGCCTGCCGGTCGAGCGCGCCGTCATCGCGCGGCGGAAACAGGGCGGCGAACGCGTCGCGGGAGGCCTCGGACGGCGCGCCGGCGTCCACCGCCAGCCGGGCGGCGATCGACGCTGCGACCCGGCCCTCGGCCACGGCGAACCGGCGCAGCGACAGGCGCCCCGTCTCGGGCTCCCAGACGAACGGGCACGCGGCGTCGGCCGGGCCGACGGTCGGGCTTTCGTCCAGCTGGCGCCGCCAGTCGGCCAGGTCGGGGAGTTGGGGCAGGCCGCGCGGCGTCTCGCCGGGAAACGGGGCGCCGGCGTAGTCGGCGAGGGCGAGCGCGCTGTGGCCGTCGCGGCGCGCGTGCGAGACGAGTGCCGCCGTCAGCGCCATCGTCCGGGCGCGGCCGGGGTCGGGCGCCCGGTGCTCCTCGTCCAGTCCGGCCACCAGCCGGCCGAGCGCGAGGTCGATGGGGTCGACCGCCTCGCCGTCGTCCAGCTGGCGGAGCGCGTCGGTAACGGCGCGGGGCAGGTTACGCATCGGGCGTGGCGGGTCGGGCCGGCGCGAGCAGCGCGTCGAGCGCGTCGATCAGGGCGGCCGGCGGGCGGTGCGAGAACAGGCCGGCGGCGGGGTCGTCGGCGGCGAGGCCGCGCAGGAACACGTAGGTCGCCCCGCCCACGTGCGTGTCGTAGTCGTAGCCGTCGATGCGGGACCGCAGGTAGCGGTGCAGGCCCAGGGTGTACAACGTGAGCTGAAGCCCGTAGTGCCGCTCGCGCATCGTGGCCGCCAGCGCGTCGGGGCCGTAGGCCGAGGCGTTCGTGCCGAGGCGGTTGCTCTTCCAGTCCACGACCCACCAGCGGCCGCCGTGGCGGGCGACCAGGTCGGCGGAGCCGGTCATGAACCCGTCTGCGGCGTCGCGGCCCAAACTGGCCAGCGCGTCAGCGTAGTCGGCGCCGAGGGGGGCCGCGCCGTGCTGGCGGAACAGGTCGGCCAGGTGGTGGGGGGCGACGCGCGACAGGGGGAACGTGAACTCCCACTCGTCGGCCCGTGCGTCGGCGTCGCACAGCCGGCCGCCGTCGAACAGGGCCGCCTCGCCGAGCCGGTCCAGCATCGACAGCGTCTCCCCCACCGGGTCGATCCGCGCGCGGTGGTGCCGGTGGGTCTCGAACCCGTAGCCCGTCAGGGTGCGCGCGACCGACTCGCGGCGGCGCGCTTGCCCGTCCGGGTCCAGCTCGGCGGGCCACTCGGCGTCCTCGATGATCTTGTGCAGGGCCGTGCCCGGCTTTTTGCCACCGGCGAACGCGTGGAAGCCCGCCGGCTCGTCCGGCTCGCGCGGCGCGTCGTCGTCGGGCTCGTCGGAGGCGGCGAGGGCGCCGTGGCGGCCCGAGGTCCAGGCGCTGAACGAGGCCCGGCTCCAGGTGTCGCCCACGCGCTGGCGGCCCGCCCCGGCGAGCGCGCGGGCGCCGGTGCGGGCCGGCGCCTCGGCGTCGTCAGGCGCAACCGAGCGCGGCGGCACCCGGTCGGGCAGCGGGCGGACCGCCATCAGCCCGGGGTGGGCGTCGGCGAGCGCCGCCAGCGCGGCGAGCGGGTCGGCTTTTTTGGCCGCCGAGCGGACGGCCACCGCCAGCGCCGCGTCGGTCTCGGCCGTCGCTTCGTGACCGGAGACCAGGAGCCCCAGCGCCGACAGGTCCGCCTCGTTGGCGGCGCCCCACGCCACGTAGGCCCGCTCGCGCGCCCGCGTCAGCGCGACGTAGGCCAGGCGCAGGAACTCCGCCAGCCGCTCGGCCTCGCGGATCTGGCGGTGGGCGGCGTGGTCGTCCGAGCCCAGGTCGTAGACCACGCGGCCGTCGGGCAGGTGCACGAGTGGCGCGCGCTCGCCCGTGAAGTCGGCGTCGTAGTCTTTGGAGTGGACGTCCCACAGGGTCGGCAAGAACACGACCTCGTATTCGAGGCCCTTGGCGTTGTGGACGGTCGTGATCTGGACGGCCCGGTCGTCGCTCTCCAGCCGAAGCTCGGCCTTTTCGCGGCTCGCCAGTTGTTGGTCGTGCCTCGTCCGCAGCCAGTGCAGAAGGTCCTCGGGCGAGCGGTCGGCGGCGCCCTCGGCCTCGTGGAGCAGTTCCACCACGTGGCGCAGGTTGGTCGCGCGGCGCGTGCCGTCGGGGAACGCCAGCAGCCGCTCCGTCGCCGAGCGCGTGCTCCCGTCGGCCGACTCGACGGCCTCGCCAAAGAGGCGGAGCGCCCTCAGCACGCCCTGGCGGCGCCACGTCTTTTGCAACTCGCGCAGGCCCGACTGGAGGCCCGACAGCCGGCCGTCGTCCTCGTCCAGACCCGCGATCTCGTGCGCCGTCCAGCCCCACAGCTCGGTCGCGAGCGCCGCGCGCAGCGTCCGGGCGTCCTCGGGACGGGCGACTGCGCGCAAGATCACCTCGACGTCGGCCGTCTCCTGGGCGTCGCGGATGTCGCCGGCGCGCGAGATGACGGCCGGGACGCCGGCCGCGCGCAACGCTGCCTGGGCCTCTTGCGCCTGGGTGTTGGAGCGGACCAGCACGGCCAGATCGCCGGGCTCCAGCGCCCGTCCGCCCAGCGTCACGCCCTCGTCCAAGAGCCTCCGCGCCTCGGCCACGACCGCCACCAGGCACGCGTCGCGCGCGGCGCCCTTGGGCAGCGGCTTGCCCGAGTCGGGGTGCGGCTCGACGGCCCACCACACCAGCGGCGGCCCTTCGCCTAGGGCCGGCTCGGCCTTGTGCTCCGGCGAGCCGACGGCCGTGAACCCGATGTCGGCGTAGAGGAACGGCCGAGGCGGCCTCGAAAACACGGCGTTGACCGCCGCCACCAGCCCCGACGAGCTCCGCCAGTTGGTCGAGAGCGTGTACCGGCGGTCGGCCTCGCGCTGGGCGCGGAGGTAGGCGTGGATGTCGGCCCCGCGGAACGCGTAGATCGCCTGCTTCGGGTCGCCGACGAAGTACAGCGGCCGGTCGTCGAAGGCGCGGCGGAAGATCTCGTACTGGACCGGGTCGGTGTCTTGGAACTCGTCCACGATGGCCACGGCGAACTGGCGCTGGACGCCGGCCGCGAGCGCGTCGGCGGTGTCGGGCGCGTGGAGTGCGTCGTGGAGCCGCGTCAGCAGGTCGTCGAAGCCGAGCACGCCGCGGCGGTCCTTGAGGGCCGGCACGCGGTCCGCCAGGTCGTCCGAAAACGCGTGGACCAGGGCCAGGTGGAGCGCGCCGACGGCGGACTGAACGGCCGCGCACGCCGCGAACGCGGGCGAGGCGTCGATCTCGGGCTGGCGGTCCTTGTTGACCTTGCGCGAGCCGTGGAGCCCCTCCGCCAGCGCGGCGGGCGTAAAGGCGCGGACGGCCTCGATGGCGTCGGGGTCGGACGTGAACCGGCCCACGCGGCGGACGGCCGCCGGGATGTCGGGCTCGGCGACGTGCGCTTTGGCCGTCCACACGAGCCCGTCCAGCAGCGCCAGCACGGCGTCCGGGTCCCACGCCTGTTCCAACTGGCGGGCGGCGCCGTCGAGCGCGTCGAGCGCGTCGGCGACGGGACGGGCGGAGGGGACGATCTCGGTGTGGGGAAAGCGCGAGCGCTCGGCGTGGTGCGCCGCGAGGTCGGCGGGCGTCCACCCCAGCCGGACCGCCAGCGCGGCGAGCTGGGGCTGGGCATGGACCAGGCCCGACCAGGCGTCGGCGGCGGCGCGGGCGACCAGCGACGCGGTGTCCTCGGTGAACTCGAGCGCGAACGGCGTGGCGCTCTCGAACGCCGCCGCTTCCAGGACGCGCTTGCAGAAGCCGTGGATGGTGAACACGCCGGCCTCGTCCACGCGGTCCATCGCCGCTAGCAGCCGGGGCCGAGCGTCGGGGCGGGCCAGGAGCGGCGCGAGCGGGCGCGTCAGGTCGTCGGTCTGGGCGCCTTCGGTCACGTCGAGCGCCGTCCGCAGCGCGGCGCGGATTCGGGTTTTCAGCTCCTCGGTCGCGGCGACGGTGAACGTGACCACCAGCAGCCGGCGCAGGTCGGGCAGCCCGCCGGGGCGCGTCGCCAGCGCGTCGCCGTCGAGCACGAGCCGAAGGACCAGGCCGGCGATGGCGAACGTCTTGCCGGTGCCGGCGCTGGCCTCGATCAATGTGCGGCCGTTCTCGACGGGCGTCGCCCAGTACTCGAACGGCGGCACCGCGCCCCGCTGGCGGTCGTCGTCGGCCAGCGCCTCGTCGACGATTTCCGCCTGCGGCGTGATGTCGAGCCCGGAGAGATCGGGCTCCCTCTCCCCCTGGGAAACCGCGCCAGCGTCGGCGCCAGCCAGGGTTGGGGTGAGGGGCATTCGTCCAACACCTGAGCTCGGCTCGCCCTGACCCTCTCCCAAAGGGAGAGGGGACGTTGTAGGAGACTCGTTGCCAGCCTCTTTCCCCTCGTCCGATTGGCGGTCGGCCTCGCCGAGCCGCTCCGCCAGCGGGTCGTCCCCAAAGAGATCGAGCGTCACGAGGGCAGGCCGGGCTGGTGGTAGCACCGCAGCGGCGCCCACAGGCACGCGGCCCAGGCGTGGACGGCCTTGGCCTCGTCGGCGAACGGGTCGCGGCCGCGCGTGGCGAGGGCCACGTGGGCGTCGTCGCGGTCGCCCGTCTGGCCGAAGCCGCCCTCGAACTTTTTCCGGGCGTGGCCGACCGCCCAGTCGTTGATGTCCGGGACGCCGTTGTGCGCGCCGTCGCCGGTCCCGGTTGCGGCGTACTCGCGCGCCAGGATCCGGTCGAGCCAGGCCGCCCGCGCCGAGCCGGACAGCTTGTCGCCGTAGGCGTAGGACGCACGCTCGAACAGCGGCGGCGCCGACTGGCGGATGGCGCGGTAGCCGCGCACCAACGCCTGGAGCAGCATCCGGGCGTCGTCGGCGGGGACGGGCGCGAAGTGGCACGTGTCGCGCGTGCCCAGCGACGTCGTGGTGGCGACGCGGCCGGCCGAGACGGCCAGGTGGTCCACCCAGGCCGCGACCAAGTCCTTGGGCCGCACGCTCCCCGCCCGGAAGCGCAGCGCCCCAGTCGGGCCGGCGTGCGCCACCGTCCCCACCACGCGCCCGCCGTCCACGTCGATGGCCACCGCCAGCGGCTCGCGCGGCCCCCACTGGCGGACGGCGTCGGCGACGGGCACGACGGCCTCGCGCGCTTGGCGGAGCCACGCCGGGCCGGGCGCGCCACCGGGCAGCAGGCCGCTTCGGAGCAGCCGCTCGGCGACCTCGTCGTCGGGGAGCCCATCAAGGACGGCGTCTAGAATGGCCGCGCGGACGGCGTAGCGGCCCAGCCCGTCCAACGCGACCGGCTCGTCGTCGTGGACCGCGTCGTCGTCCAGGTCGAGGGCCACGCGCAGGCGGCGGCGGACGACGTGGCGGCTGGGGTTGGTCCAGGCGTCGGCCAAGTCCGCCAAGGTGACGGTGTGCGACGGCTCGTCGTCCGGGAGCGGGTCGGCGCCCAGGAACGGGGCGGGCTGGGTGGTCTCGCCCGGCGCGACGTGGTGCTGGGCGGCAAAGCTCCGCATGGGGCCGGGCCGGTAGTAGTCGTCGGCAAAGGGCTGGAGCCGGTGCGTCTCGACCAAGCGCTCGGCGTCGTCGCCCCAGTGCAGCCGAGTGGCGTCCAGGAACGCGTCCAGGACGACCGAGTGGGCGCGCGGGCTGTTGTCCTTCTGGCTCCGCCCGACGAAGCTCAGCACCAGCCGGTCGCGTGCCGCCAGCACGGCGTCGACGGAGAGTTGCTTTTGGAACGCGCGCGGCGCCGAGTCGCCGGGGCGCGGGTCGTGGGCGATCAGGTCGAAGCCCAGCGGCGTCTCGGGGCGCGGCCACACGCCGTCGCCCAGGCCCAAGAGGGCCACGACGCGGTGCGGCGCGTGGCGGAGCACCTGGGGATCGGCGACGGTGATCCGTCCGGTCAGGACGGGCTCGCGCCGCTCCAGCGCTGCCACGGCCCGGTCGAGGTGGGCGCGGACGACGCGGAACGACACCTCGGCGCCGGGCACGTCTGCCAGTTCGGAGAGCGTGGCGAGGTCGAGCGCGGTCTGGCGGAGGTGGACCACGGCCTCGACCTCCTCGTCGTCGCGCGGCTCGAAGGCGCGGTCGAGGAACATCAGCAAGTGCGCCGGCCACTCCGCCAGCGGGCGCGGACGGTCGAGGGCGTCGAGCGAGCGGAACAGGGCCTCGGCCCACTCGGAAAAGCGGCCCAGCAGGTCGGCGCCGTCCAGGCCGGCGGCGCTGCACGGGAGGTGGCCCATTACCAGCCCGTCGTCGTCGCACAGGACGCCGAGCAAGAGCCGGTCGAGCCCGAAGCGCCAGGTGTGGAGGTCGTCGGCCGGCACGCCGAACCGGCCCTTCCGCTCGGCGTCGAGGCCCCAGCAGACGCCCGACTCCGCGATCCACCGGCGGAGCCGGGGCAACTCGTCCTCCTCGATCCGGGCCGCGCGGCGGACGAGCGGGTAGCCCAACAAGTCCAACAGGTCCGAGGCCGTGACGCGGCCGTCGTGGAGCCGGAGCGCGCGCGTAAACGCCTCGACCACGCGCAGCGCCGGCGCGTGCGGGTGGTCCACGACGTGGTACGGCAGGCGGAGCCCGTCGCCGGTCGCGCTCTCGGCCCCGAACACGGCGTCGACGAGCGGCGCGTACTCGTCGAGGTCCGGGACCAGCACGAGCACGTCGGCCGGTCGCAGGCCGTCGACGGTGTCGAAGGCGTCCAGGAGCACGTCGCGCAGCGCCTCCAGCTCGCGCGTCGGCGAGTGGCAGTCCAGGACGCGGATCGAGCGGTCGTCCGGGTCGAGCGGGACGGGCGCGGCCGGCGGGGTGTCCGCCGTGAGCGCGTCCTGCAACTGGCGGAGCGCGTCGGCGCGAGGCTGGGCGTCGCCGGCGGACTCCGCCAGCCGCTCGGGAGGCGGGGCGCCGAGGTCCTGGAGGACCGTCCAGTAGTCGGCCGTCCGGGTGGCGAGCGCGCGCAGGAACGGGTGCCGCCGAGGCTCGGACGTGGCGTCGCCTGCCGTGACGGCGTAGACCGTCACGGGCACGTGCCGGGCGACCTCGGTGAGCACGCGCCAGTAGACCGGCGGGAAGAGCAGCGCGCCGAACACCGAGACGCGGCGCGGCAGCGACAGGTGCGCGTCGGGACGCTGGCGGAGCGTGTCGGCGAGCGCGAGCAGGCCGGCGGCGCGGTCGAGGCACGGCGCGTCGTGCTGGAGCCGGCGCCAGAGCGCGGCCTGCCAGACGCCGTGGGCGAAATCGGGGGCGGGATCGGCGCCGTCGGCCCAGGCTGCCAGCACGTCGGGGCGGTAGACCTGGTAGTCGTCGAACAGCTCGGCCAGGCGCGTCGCCAGCGGCATGGCCTGGCCGCCGGTCCCGTCGAGGTAAGCGCGGAGCGGCGCCCACACGGGGTCGTCGTCCAGCGCGTCGAGGATGGGGGCCAGCCGCCACGCGAGCGGGCCGGCGTCGAACGGGTGCCGGCCCTCGGGCGCCCGGGCGGACGGAACGAGCCGGCGGCCTAGGTCCGTCGCGAACGTCAGCGGCGCGGCCAGGTCCAGGCTGGCGGCGCAGCCGTGGGCCTTGGCCAGCTCGTGCGTGAGCCAGACCCTCAGCCCCTTGTTCTGGGCCACCAGGATCGTCTCGCTCTCCAGCGGCCCGGCCGGGTCGGCGGCCAGCGCGCCCGCCAGCCGCTCGAACAGCGGCTCCAGGCGCGGGGCGGTGACGACGGACAGGCCCGGCGGATGCACAGTCTGGGTTTCTATTTGTGAGGTGGCCCAAGCTACGGGCACCGGCCCCGGCTCCGCGGCGCCTCCCCGCCCCGCTGACGGAGCGCGTCCGCCAGCGGCTCGCGCGTGGGCAGAGCGCGCCGATGGAGAACCGACGGCGGCCCGCCCCGTAGCCTCCCCCGTCCTCCCCCCGACCCATGAGCGCGTTCGTCCGACTCCAACACGCCCTGCCCCAGCACGCGCTCTCTAGGGCCTTGGGCCGGCTGGCGGCGGCCGAGGCGCCCTGGGTGCGCCGGCCGCTGATCAAAGCGTTCGCCCGGGTCTACGGCGTCGACATGGGCGAGGCCGAGCGGCCGGACCTGGCGGGCTACCGCTCGTTCAACGACTTTTTCACCCGGTCGCTGGCGCCCGGCGTCCGGCCCGTCGACCCCGCGCCCGACTCGGTCGTAAGCCCGGCCGACGGCGTCGTGAGCCAGGCCGGCGTGATCGAGCGCGGCGAGCTGATCCAGGCCAAGGGCATCCGCTACTCGTTCCAGACGCTGGCCGACGCCTGCGCCGGGCCTCAGTTCGAGGGCGGCGCGTTCGCGACGGTCTACCTCTCGCCCAAGGACTACCACCGGGTCCACCTCCCGCTGGCGGGCCGGCTGCTGCGGACGGTCGCGATCCCGGGCAAGCTGTTCTCGGTCAACGCGGCGACCGAGAGCGGCGTGCCGGGCCTGTTCGCCGTCAACGAGCGGCTGGTGATGGAGTTCGAGACGGCGTTCGGCCAGATGCTGGTGGTGATGGTCGGCGCGATGATCGTGGCCAGCATCGAGACCGTGTGGGGCGGCCCGCGCTCGCCGTACCGCGAGACGGTCGTGACCGAGCACGACCGGGCGTTCGAGAAGGGCGACGAGGTCGGGCGGTTCCTGCTGGGCAGCAGCGTCGTGCTGGCGTTCGAGGCCGGCCGCGTCGGGCTCGGCGGGCTGGCGGCGGGCGCCGCCGTGCGGATGGGCCAGCCGATTGGGCGCGCCTCCGAGGCCGACTAGGGCCGCCGGCCGACGTCGCCAGCGGCACGAGCGGACGCACGCCCGGCCCCTCCGCCCGGACCTGGTGGAGATCGGGGCGCCCTACGAACCGGCGCCCGTTTCCGCGCGTTGGGGCCGCTGATGCGCGCGACGTTCTCCCTTCTCGCCCTGCTCGTCGCCGGGCTGGCGGCCTGCACCGACGCCGGTTCGCCGGCGCCGTCGGCCCCCGCGTCCGGCGCCGAGATCCCGCCGCCCTACCGCCTGGACGCGCCGGACGCCGTGGTCGAGCTGGCGCCCGAGCTGCGCGAGATCTCCGGGCTCACCGTCCTGCCGAGCGGCAACCTGGGCGCGGTCCAGGACGAGCGCGGCACGATCTACGAGCTCGACCCGGCCACGGGCCGGATCGTCGACCGGCTGGCGTTCCACGGCAACGGCGACTTCGAGGGCGTCGAGTTGGTGCCCGGCGACGCCGTGTGGGCGCTGCGCAGCGACGGCACGCTGGACCGCATCGCCCGGGACTCGACGGGCGCGCCGGCCTCGCGCACCGTCGACACGCCGCTCAGGGGCCGGAACGACACCGAGGGGCTGGCCTACGACGGCGCCGGCCGGCTGCTCATCGCCTGCAAAGAGTGGCCGGGGGACGGGCTGGGCGATGTCCGCGCGGTCTACGCCTTCGACCTGGCGACTGAGACGCTCGGGCCCCGGCCGGTCGCCCTCCTCGACCGCCAGCGGGTCGACGGCCTCGCGGCTTTCAAGCCATCTGCACTGGCGGTGCACCCGGTGTCGGGCGAGGTCTACGTTTTGTCGTCTGTTCGAACAGCCATCGCCGTCCTGACGCCCGACGGCGCCCTCCGCGCGGTGCTCCCGTTCCCCAGCGGGCTGGTGCCCCAGCCGGAAGGCATGGCGTTTGCGGCCGACGGCACGCTCTACGTCTCGAGCGAAGGCCCGCGCGGGCCGGGCCTCCTCCTCCGCTACTCCCCCCTCCGCTAGATGCGCTTTTTCTACGTCGCCCTCGCCGCCGCTCTGGTGGCCGGCTGCGCCACCACGCAAACGTACGTGGCGCCAGAGCGCCGCGCCGACCCGACGCCGGCGCTGCCCGGGGGCCAGATCGCCCACCGCGTCTTCCTGACGGGCAACACCGGCGACCTGCGCGGCGAGGCGGACGCCGCCGTGCTCCGCGCGCTGGCGGCCGACGCGCGCGCCGACGGCGAGGACGCGACGGTCGTGGTCCTGGGCGACCTGACCGCCGGCGGGCTCCCCAGCGCCGGCGACCCGGACCGCGCCCAGGCTCAAGTGCCGGTCGACGCGCTGATCGCCGCGCTGGCGGGCCTGGAGGCCGAGGTCCTGGTCGTGCCCGGCGACCGCGACTGGCGCCGGGGCGCCGACGGCGTCCAGCGGCTGGAGGCCCTGCTCGACAGCACGCTGGGCGGCGACGTCCTGACGCCGGGCGACCAGTCCGGCGGGCCGCGCGAGATGGAGCCGGCCGAGGGCCTGCGCCTGATCGCGCTCGACACGGCGTGGTGGCTCCTGGACCCCGAGGACCGGCCGGCCGGCGAGGCCGAGGACCAGGACGTCCGCTCGCCGTCCGACGTGGCGCGCATCTTCGAGCAGATCTTGATCGACCGCGACGACGACCGCGTGGTGGTCCTGGCCCACCACCCGCTGATCTCGCGCGGCCCCTACGCCGGCTACCGCAGCAACCCGTTCTCGGGCTTCGTCGCCCAGACGCTGGGCACCAGCTCCCAGGACCTCGCCTCGCCGCGCTACCGCCAGCTGCGCGACGCCCTGGGCTCGCTGGCCAAGACCCACGACGGCCTGGTGTGGGCCGCCAGCCACGACCGCATCCTGATGACCGAACGCGACGTCGTGAGCACGCTCGGCCAGCAGGTCCACCTCGTCTCGGGCACCGGCGGCGGCGAGGTCTCGACCTCGGGCCGGGCCGGCGCGCTGGCCGTGGCCTCGCGGCCCGGCTACCAGCGGCTGGTGTACTACGCCAACGGCCGGCTGTGGACCGAGACCGTCGAGGTGGACCCCGCCACGGGCGCCCCCACGGTCACGTTCCGGGCCGAGGTGTCCGGCCCCAACGCCGAGCTCGTCGACACCCAGGTGCCGGACTCGGTCGCCACGCCCGACCTGCCGGGCAACCTGGGCGGCACCGTCACCTTGGCCGCCGACGAGGACTTCGTCACCGAGCGGTTCAGCAACGGCGGCTTTACGCGGGCGCTGTTCGGCAAAAACTACCGCGACATGTGGAAGACGCCGGTCGAGTTCCCGGTCCTGGACCTGGGCACCGAGGCCGGCGGGCTCGTGCCGGTCAAGCGCGGCGGCGGCCTCCAGACCACGTCGCTCCGCCTCTTGGGCGGCGACGGCCACGAGTACGGCCTGCGGCTGCTCGAAAAGGGCGGGCTCGCCCAGGTGCCGTACTCCCTGCGCGACGGGCTGGTGGGCGACGTGGTGCTGGAGCTGCGCGCGGCGATGGCGCCCTACGGCGCGCTCGTGGCCGCCCCGCTGGCGCAGGCCGTCGGCGTGGCCCAGCCGGACCCCCGGATCGTCTACGTCCCCGACGACCCGCGCCTGGGCCGCTACCGCGAGACGTTCGCCGACCGGCTGGCGCTCTACGAGATCCGCCCGGACGACGACATGTCGGACGTGGCCGGCTTCGAGGGCATGGACGACGTGGTCTCGTCCTCCAAGCTGCGCGAGGAGCTGCGCGAGGACCAGGACCACCACGTGGACCAGCGGGCCTACCTCCGCGCCCGGCTGCTCGACCTCCTGATCGCCGACTGGGACCGCCACGCCGACCAGTGGCGGTGGGCCGCCTTCGAGCCCGGCACGCTGGACCCGACCCTGACCGGCGACGACTCCACTAAGGGCAAGGTCTACGTCCCCATCGCGCGCGACCGCGACTTCGCGTTCTACGGCATCGGCGGGATCCTCCAGCCGCTGCTCCAGGGGTTCGACCTCCGCCTCCAGCCGATCGGCGAGGACTACGGGAGCGTCCAGGGGCTGACCCAGAACGGATTCCACCAGGACCGCCGCTTTCTCGCTGGGCTCTCGCGCGACGACTGGCGGGAGGTGGCCCAGGAGGTCCAGGCCGAGTTGACCGACGCGGCCATCGGGCGCGCCGTCGGCGCGTTGCCGGACACGATCTACGCCCAGGTGGGCGACTTCTGGACGCGCGCGCTGCTCTCCCGCCGCGACCAGCTGGCCGACGCCGCCGACGACTACTACCGGCTGATCTCCCGCACCGTCGACGTGGTCGGCAGCGACGAGCGCGAGCTGTTCCAGGCGGTCCGCCAGCCGGGCGGGGCCCTGGACGTGACCGTGCGCTCGTACAAGGGCGGCGAGCCGGGGCGGACGCTCTACCAGCGGACGTTCCGGCCCGACGAGACCGACGAGGTGCGGCTCTACGGCCTCGCCGGCCGCGACGCGTTCCGCGTCACCGGCGACGGGCCGGGCGCCGTCCGCGTCCGCGTGATCGGCGGCGCCGGCGACGACCGGCTCGCGGCGCCGGCCGGCGACGTGGTGGTCTACGACGAGCCCGACGGGCTCGTGATCGACGGGGCCAGCCGCGGCGTCAGCGACCGCCGCTCGCGCCGGGTCGGCGTCAACCGCTACGACCCGACCGAGCAGGTGCTCGGCGCGCGCCAGGTCCTGCCGGCGCTTGGCTACTCGCCCACCGACGGGCTGCTGCTGGGCGCCGGCGTCACGTTCAAGGTGCCCGGCTTCCGGCTCCGCCCGTTCGCGGCCACGCACACGGTCCGGGCCAACTACGCGACGGCCACCGGCGGCCTCGCCGGCTCGTACACCGGCCGGATGCGCCAAGCCCTGGGCCGCTACGACCTCGACGTGGACGTCGAGGCGTCCACGCCACGCTACGCCCGCAACTTCTACGGCTTCGGCAACGGGACCGAGTCCGTCGACGGCGACCTGGCCCGCGTCAACCTGGCCCGCGTCGCGGCGCGCGCCGGCGTCAACGTGCCCGTCGGCGCGCGCTTCCGGCTGACGGCCGGCCCCAGCGTCCGCTACGCCGACGCGTCGCGCGACTCGCTGGCCGGCGCCCCGGTGTCGCAGCTGCCCGACGCGTCGTTCGACCCGCAGACGCACGCCGGCGGCTTTGCCCGGCTGGCGGTCTCGACCGCCGACGACCTGCTCAACCCCCGCCAGGGGCTCCGGCTGGAAGTGACGGGGACGGCCTACGCCGGCGTCAACGGCTCGGCGGACGGCTACGGGACGGTGGGCGGCCACGCCGTGGCCTACCTACCGGTCCGGCTCGTGCCCCAGGTCACGCTCGCGATGCGGGCCGGCGCCGAGCACGTGATCGGCGACTTCCCGTTCTTCGACGCCGCCGTGCTGGGCGGGCCGGGCTCGCTGCGCGGCTACCGCCGCGAGCGGTTCGCCGGTCGGACGGCCGCCACGGCGTCGGCCGAGGCCCGCGCGATGCTGTTCGACCTCGACGCCTACGTGCTCCCGCTGCGCGTCGGCGCGCTCGCGTTCGTGGACGGCGGCCGCGTCTGGGCCGACGAGCGCGAGCCCTGCGGCGCCGTGGACTGTTCCGGCCGGCCGCGCTACAATGACGCCACGGTCAACGGTGGCCCGGTCCAGCTCGGTTACGGCGGCGGCCTGTGGGTCAGCGTCGTCGACCGGGCGCTGATCAACCTCACCGTCGGCGCCTCCGACGAGGGCACCCAGGTCACCTTCGGCCTCGGTTTCTCCTACTAACTGCCGGCCTCCCCCCCGCTGGCGCTCGCCGCCAGCGGCCCGCCCCCTCCCCCCATGGCCCCCCTCCCGATGGGCGCTTCGCCCGCCTCCCCCTCCCCGCCCGCGCCCGGCGAGACCGTCGGCATGAGCCAGGTCGCCGGCGAGCGGCCGGCGCCCGTCGAGGGCGGGCCCCGCGAAAAAAAGAAGCCTCGGAGCGCCGACATGACCGAGGTGGGGCCCAGCGACGGCGCGCTCTCCAAGGCCGACCAGGCCCTGGCCGACCTCGGCACCAAGCGCGGCATCGAGACCCTGTTCCGGACCAACTACCGCGTCAACATGGACCTGACGTCGCTCGCCGACGCCAAGGCCAACATCATGATCTCGATCAACGGCCTCATCGTGTCCATCCTGATCGCGTCGATCGCGCCGGGCATCGAGAAGAACCCGTGGCTGCTGGTCCCGACGTCGCTGTTCCTGGTGGGGTGCCTGGGCTCGCTGATCTTCGCCGTGCTCGCGGCGCGCCCGCGCATCCAGAGCCACGTGGTGACGAAGGAGAGCGCCCTCGCCAACCGGACGAACGTCCTGTTCTTCGGCAACTTCCACCACATGCCCCAGGAGGACTACGTCGACGTGATGAAGGAGGTGGTCCAGGACCCGACCCAGATCTACGAGATGATGATCAAGGACATCTACGGGGTCGGCAGCGTGCTCCAGAAAAAGTACCGGATGATCCGGCGCTCGTACACCGTCTTCCTGGGCGCGCTGGTGGTCGGCGTGGTCGGGTTCATCTCGGTGTTCGCCTACGCGGCCACCCAGGACGTCGGCCCGACGATCTACGCGCCGCCGGCCCAGCAGGTGCAGCCGGCCATCCCGGCCCCCGGGATCCTCCCGCTCGGCCAGTGACCCCGGCCCGCCCCCCCCGACCGCCAGCCGCCCTCGACGCATGAAAACGATCCTGATCCTCCGCCACGGCAAGTCCGACTGGGCGACCGACGTGTCCGGCGACCACGGCCGGCCGCTGGCGGCGCGCGGCCAGAAGGGCGCCCGCAAGGTGGGGCGCTTTCTGACGACGGCCCGGGTGGTGCCCGACCGCGCCATCACGTCGTCGGCCACGCGCGCTCGCGAGACGCTGGCGACGGCGGCCGAGGCGGGCGGCTGGACCGGCCCGGCGCGCGTCACCGACGCGCTCTACGAAGCCACGCCCGAAGCGGTGCTGCGCGAGATCCAGTCGGAGCCCGACGAGGCGGACACGGTGGTCGTGGTGGGCCACGAGCCCACGTCCAGCCGGCTGGCGGCGATGCTGGTCGGCGGCGGGCGCATCGAGATGACGACGGCCGCCGTGGCGCGGATCGACGTCGAGGTGGAGTCGTGGGCCGACGTGCAGCCGGGCCGCGGGTCGCTGGCGTTCTTGCTGCCCCCCGGCGCGTTGCGGCCCAATGCCTACCGCAAGCTGAAGAAGACCATCGACCGGGCCATCGAGGCGCAGCAGGAGGCCATCGACCAGGCCCAGAAGGCCAGCGCGCCCAAAGACACGCCCGGCACGCCGCCG
Source organism: uncultured bacterium (assembly GCA_947493945.1). Taxonomy (GTDB): domain Bacteria; phylum Bacteroidota; class Rhodothermia; order Rhodothermales; family Rubricoccaceae; genus Rubrivirga. The sequence goes on from CANLSR010000003.1 coordinate 436,227, forward strand.
CCGCCCCGCGGAGGCGCCGAGGGGCCGGACGGACCCCAGTGAGAGGCCGGTCGGGATGAGCACAAACCGCCCCCAGAACTCTCTTCCAGATCAGCAGCCCAGGCCAGTAGATCAATGCCTCCCCTCGTCAGCTCTCCCGGGGCGGAGGCAGGTCCCGTCCTAAACGGCTCCTGAGAGATGCGAGATCGCGGGCGCCTACGGGCGCTCCGGAGACTCTGAGACGCGGCCGGGCTGGGAGCCGTCGACGTCGGTCACGCCGTAGCGTCGGGCGAGACCGGCGGCGCTCAGCGTCTCGCCTGTGAGCGTAAAGCGGGCCGGGTCGGCGGCGAGCGCCGCGATCCCGCGGCCGGCGTAACGCGGGCTCTCGGTGCCGGCCAGCTCGGGCACGCGGGCCCACGTCCGCTCCGACGCGCCGGCGGCGGCCAGCGCCCGCCCGGTGCGGACGCGGCCGGGCGCGACGGCCACCGACGTGACGCCCGACGGCCGGAAGTCCTCGGCCAGGCCGTGCGCCAGCCGGGCGAGCGACGCCTGGGCGAGGCCGTCGAACAGCGACCGGTGCCCGCCGTCCACGTCCGCCAGCGTCACCACGAGCCCCCCCGACGCCTCCAGCAGCGGCGCGGCAAAGCGCGTGGTCAGGAGCGCGGCCCAGACGCCGGCCCGCATGGTGGCGTCCCACAGCGCCAGCGGCTGCTCCCAGACGGGGCCGGGCGCGGCGGCGACCTCGCGCCCGCCCCAGACGGCGTGGACCAGCACGTCCAGCCGCCCCTCGCGCTGGCGGACGCTCTCGGCGAGCGCGCGGACGTCCTCGACGCGCGTGTGGTCGGTCTGGACGGCCACGCCGCGGCCGCCCAGGCGCGACACCTCCCGGGCCGTCTCGTCGATGCTGCCGGCCGCGTCGCGGCGCCGCGCGGACTTGAGCGTCCGGCCGGTCACGACCACGGTCGCGCCGGCCTCGCCGAGCGCCAGCGCCACGCCGCGCCCGACGCCGCGGCTGGCGCCGGCCACCAGCGCGACGGTAGAAGAGAGGTCGGGCATGGGCGCGCCAACGCGCGACGCCGCGACGGGTGCCCGCGGGACCTCGGCCCGCCCCGCCGTCGTCTCGGGGTCCCGCTCCCCCCCGACTCTCCACGCCCGATGCCCGACGTGTCCTCCTCGGCCAGCCCGGACGAAGTCGCACCCCGCCCCGGCCGGGCCGACGCGCCCGGCGTCCTCCCCCAGAACCCCGGGCCCGTCTCGGCCGACGAGGACCCGGAGGACAAGGTCCTGGAGAACGCGCCCACGGACGACGAGACGGCCATCGAGAAAAGCGCCCGGCGCTACCTCGGGCTGAGCGCCTGGGACCGGCCCGACCTCTACTGCGAGACCGCCGAGGCCGCCGCCGACACCGACCTCCCGTTCTGGCTGGTGCTTTTCCTCTCGGGCGCCATCGCCACGCTGGGCCTGGTGCTCGACTCGACGGCCGTCGTGATCGGGGCGATGCTGGTGGCGCCGCTGCTGGGCCCGCTGCTGGGCCTGTCGCTGGCGCTGGCGGTGGGCGACGGCCGGCTGTTCGTCCAGACGGCGGCCACCATCCTGCTGGGCGCGGCCGGCATCGTGGCCCTGGCGGCGCTGCTGACGTGGGTGCTCCCGTTTACGACCCTCACCGACGAGATCCTGAGCCGCACGCGCCCGACGACGCTGGACCTGGCCATCGCCGTGTTCTCCGGGGCCGCCGGCGCCGTGGTCACGGCCTCGCGCGAGACCCGGCTCTCGGCGTCCATCCCAGGCGTGGCCGTGGCCGTGGCGCTGGTGCCGCCGCTGGGCGTGGCCGGCTACGGCGTCGCGATGGCGGAGTGGTCGTTCGTCCGGGGCGCGCTGCTGCTGTTCGGGGCCAACCTCGCGGGGATCGTGCTAAGCGGGATGCTGCTGTTCCTGCTGCTGGGCATGAACCGGGCCGAAGTGGTCCAGGCCGCGCGGGCCTGGCACGAGAGCGGGAAGGCCTCCGGGCTGGCGGCCCGCCTGAGCCACCTCCGCTGGCTCGACCGGCTCCCGGGCCTGGCCTCGACCCAGACCCGGTTGCTGCTGGTGGTCGCGTTCATGGCGTCGGTCTCCATCCCGCTCACGTCGTCGCTGAACACCTTTATCCGCCAGGCCCGCGTGTCCAGCGCCGTCGACGAGGCCCTGGTCGAGATCGAGGACGACGGCCGGGCCTTCGTGATCGACAAGAGCATCGCCTACGGCGAGGACGCGACGTCGGTGCGGCTCCGCGTCGCCGCGGACTCGTGGATCACGCGCGACGAGGAGGAGGCGTTCGTGGACCGCGCCTCCGATCTGGCCCAAGAACCCGTGTCGCTGTTGCTGGAGCAGGTGCTCGCGTCGTCGGGCGACCTGGAGGCGTTCGCGAAGGCCCTGCCCATCCGCGAGGCCCAGGCCCCGCCGCCGGCGCCGCCGCCCGCCACCGTGCCCGCCACGTTGGCCACGGTCCGGGGGCGGCTGATGGAGACTCTGTCCGGCCTCGCTCTCCCCGACAGCGTGGCGATCCTCGACGGGTCCATCGGGATCGAGGGGGCGGCGTCGCGGGCCCACGTGGAGGTGGTGTACGCGGCGCCAAGCCGGCTGCCGCGCCAGGCCGAGGCCATCCTGGCCCGCCAAGCCGCCCAGGCCCTGGACCTCCCGGCGGACGTGGGCCGCGTGCGGGCGATCGTGCTCGGCCCGCGCGCGCTGCCCGACTCCGCCAGCGCGGTCGGGCTGGCGGCGCTGCTCCGGCGCCAGACGCGGCTGGGCGTCGTGCTGGAGGGCGACTCGGCGCAGGTGGTCGCCGCGCACTCGCGCCTGACCGAGCGCGGGGTGCCGCCGGGCCGCATCCGCGCCGTCCGCTCCGACGCCGGCCTCGCGCGGCTCACGGTCGCGCCCGACACCACGGCGCGGCCCCGCCGGTAGCTCCGCCTCGCCAGGGCGCCAGCGGCTGGCGGGCCCCGTCCGGGTGGATCGCAAGGTCGGGACCGGGCTGGGCACCGCCAGGACCGGGCTATGCACCGCCGGGACCGGGCTGGGGACCGGGCAGACGCCCGCCCGCCACCGGCGGAACTGTACCGGGCGGCTCGCGGGTACCAGGGCCGTCCTTCCCCCCGCCCCGTGCCCGACCCCTACGAGACGCTCGGCGTCGCCTCCGACGCCTCCGCCAAAGAGATCAAGAAGGCCTACCGCGCGCTGTCCAAGCAGTACCACCCCGACCGGAACGCCGGGGACGCCGCCGCGGAGGACCGGTTCAAGGAGATCCAGTCCGCCTACGACACCGTGGGCGACGAGACCAAGCGCAAGGCCTACGACCGCGCGCAACGTGACCCGTACGGGGGCCGGTTCGAGGGCGCGCCGTTCGGCGGAGGCGACCCGTTCGCTGGAGGCTCGCCCGGCGGCGGACGCGTCTACCGCGCCCCCGACGGCACCTACGTCCGCGTCGACGCGACGGGGGCGGGGCCGGGCATGGACCAGGACGCGTTCACGTTCGGCGGCGGCGGCGGGCTGGGCGGCATCTTCGACCAGTTTTTCGGCGGCGGCGGTGCCGCCGGCGGCGCGGGCGAGCCGGCCTACCGCGGCGGCCGCGACGTGGACGCGACCGTGCGGCTCAGCTTCGAGGAGGCGCTCGAAGGCGGCCGCCGCGAGATCCGGACCTCGGGCGGCGAGACGGTCCGGGTCAAGGTGCCCAAGGGCGTCCGCGACGGGTTCAAGATCAAGCTGGCCGGCAAGGGCGACCCGGCGCCGGGGGGCCGCGGCGCGCCGGGCGACCTGTTCCTCACGTTCCGGGTCACGCCCGACACCCGGTTCAGCCGGGACGGCGACGACCTGGAGACCACCGAGACGGTCTCGGCGGTGGAGGCGATGCTGGGCACCACGCGCGAGGTCAAGACGGCGACGGGCGCGACGGTCCGCCTCAAGGTCAAGCCGGGCACGCAGCCGGGCGCGCGGCTGCGCGTCAAGGGCCAGGGCGTCGAGACGGAGTCGGGGCGCGGCGACCTCTACGTGGTCATCGACGTGTCGGTCCCGACGCTCTCGGACCGCGCCGCCGAGGGCCTCCGCCAGTGGGCCGACGCGGAGGGGGTGCTGTAGCGCGGGGGGGCCGCCCGCCGGCTCGCCGAGGTCGCGGCGTCACTCCCCGCTCTCGCGCCCGACGCGCTCCCCCGCTCCCAGGTGGCTCTGGACGGCGCGCTCGAGCGCCTCGCGCATCGACACCAGCTGGACCGGCTTGGGCAGGTAGTCGTCGGCGCCGGCGGCGAGGCAGGCCTCGCGGTCGCCCTCCATCGCGTTCGCGGTGAGCGACACGATCCAGGGCTGGTCGGGGACGGCGTCGGAGGCGCGGATGCGGCGCGTGGCCTCCAGGCCGTCCATCTCGGGCATCTGGACGTCCATGAACACCAGGTCGTAGGCCTCGCCGAGGGCCGCGTGGCGCTCGACCTCCGTCAGCGCCTCGGCGCCGTTGGCCACCACGTCGGCGGTGTGCCCCAACCGGCCCAGGAGCCGGACGGCCACCTTCTGGTTGACCAGGTTGTCCTCGGCCAGCAGGATCCGGACCGACGGCGGCCCCACGCCGGGGTCCGAGGGCCCGGCCGGCCGCGCGACCCAGGCCGTCTCGCGACCCGTCGGCCCGCGACCCGTCGGCTCGCGCTCGCCCGGCTGGCGCTCCGCCTGGCCGTTGCCGGCGGAGGCCCGCCCGTCGAAGGCCTCGACGAGCACGTCGTAGAGCTGGGACGGCTTGGTGGGCTTGTACAGCAGGCGGTGGATGCCGGCCGCCTCCGCCTCGGCGCGGAGGTCGCCCCCCCGGTGGATCGACGTCAGCATCACCACGACCGGGTGGCGGTCGCCGCTCCGGTCGCGGATGGCGCGCGCCACCTCGAGCCCGTCCATGCCGGGCATCTGCATGTCGAGCAGGACCAGGTCGTAGGGCCGGCCGCCGGCCTGCGCCTGCTCGAACGCCTCGATGGCCTCGGTGCCCAGCGTGGCCTCGTCCGGCGCCATCCGCCAGCGCGTCGAGAGGCGCGTGAGGATCTCGCGGTTGACCGCGTTGTCGTCCACCACGAGCACGCGCCGGCCCTCCAGCGCCGGCTGCTCGTTGCGCAGGAACACGCGGCGCTCCGAGGCCGCCACCTCGGCCGCGATGGAGAACCGGAACGTCGAGCCGTGGGCCGGCTCCGGCGCGGGCGTGCTCTCGACCGAGATCTCGCCGCCCATCATCTCGGTCAGGCGCCGGCAGATGGTCAGCCCCAGGCCCGTCCCCCCGAACTGGCGGGTGGTGGAGGCGTCGGCCTGGGAAAAGCTCTGGAACACGAGGTCGAGCTTGTCGGGCGCGATCCCGATGCCGGTGTCCTCGACGGCGAACCGGACCTGGGCCGTCGTGCCCGCCTGGGCGTCGGCCGGGTCCACGTCGACGCGGACGCAGACGGAGCCGGCGGGCGTGAACTTGACGGCGTTGGAGAGCAGGTTCACCAGGACCTGGCGCACCCGCGTCACGTCGCCCAGGACCGTCCTCGGCACGCCGTCCTCGATCAGGTAGGCCAGCTCGACGCCCTTCTCGGCGGCCGGCTGGGCCACCAGGTCCAGCGCCTCCTCGACGGCCCCTCGGATCTCGAACGGGTACGCCTCCAGCGACAGCATCCCGGCCTCGATCTTGGAGAAGTCCAGGATGTCGTTGATGATGGTCAAGAGCGCGTCGCCCGAGGTCCGGATGGTCTCGACGAACTCGCGCTGCTCGCGGTCGAGCGCCGTGTCGAGCAGGAGCGACGTCATGCCGATCACGCCGTTCATGGGCGTCCGGATCTCGTGGCTCATGTTGGCCAGGAACTCGGACTTCGCCCGCGTCGCCGCCTCGGCGGCCTCCTTGGCCCCCCGGAGCGCGACCTCGGCCTCTTTGCGTTCGGTGATGTCGCGCATGACCGAGACCAGACCCGTGACCTCGCCGGCGCCGTTGCGGAGCGGGATCTTGGTGCTCTCCTTCCAGCCCTCCCCGATGCCCTTGTGAGACACCGCGCCCACGATGGGCTCCCCCTCGGCCATTACCTGGAGGTCCTCGGCGTGGGCGAGCTCCGCCAGCTCGGCGGGCATGCTCCCGCACTCCGGCAGCGTCAGCCCCACCGACTCCTCGACCGTCTCGAACCCGAGCACGCGGGCGTCGGCCAGGTTGCGGGTCAGGCACCGCCCGTCGCGGTCCTTGACGGTGATGTAGTCCGGGATGGCGTCGATGACGGTCCGGATCAGGCGGCGGCCCTCCTGGGCCTCGCGCTCCCGGGCCTCGGCGGCTTCCTTGGACTGCTCGAGGACCGCGGCCGCAGCTTTCTGGGCGGTCACGTCGCGCGTCACGCCCACCAAGCCGACCACGGTCCCGTCCACGTCGCGGAGCGGGATGCGCGAGGAGACGATCCACCCGGTCTCGCCGTCGAAGGCCAGGGGCTCCTCGCGGTCCAGGTCCGCCTCGCCCGTCGCCATCACGCGGTCCTCCTCAGCCCAGTAGGCCGCCGCGACCCCCGCGTCCTCCGACGTATCGAAGGACGTCAGGCCAACGGCGTCCTCGGGGCTGGCGTAGCCCAGCACCGAGGCGCTGTAGGCGTTTCGGACCAAGCACCGGCCCTGGCGGTCCTTGACGTAGATGTGCTCTGGGATGGCGTCGATGACGGTGCGGAGCAGGCGCCCCCGTTCCTTGATCTCGTCGCTTCTCGCACGGAGGGCCTCCCGCGTCCGTACCTGGGCCACCGCCGTAAGCCCCACCAGCGTACCGAGGCTAACGGAGTACGTGATGAGCAGGAGGGCCAACACGGGGTCCCCCCCGCCCAACAGCAGCGTCGCCGCGATCGCCGTGGAGATCACCGTGACCGACGTCCACACGCGTGGGACGGTCCGAGAGAACGAGGCGGCGGCGAGGCTCGTCGCCCCGCTCGTCGTCAGGATGCCGATCATCCACGGCGCGTCGAACCCGTTCATCCCCCCGAGCCACGCGAAGTACGACCCCATCACGCACGCGACGACGAGCAGCACGTGCCAGGACTTCTCTCGAACCCTCTCGCTCACGATCGTGAGCGCCAGGAACCCCACGAGGAACACCGTCAGGCACACCCGCCCCACCAAGGGGTCGTAGTAGTTCGGGTCGAGGACGCGGTAGACGGGCCAGAGCCCCAGGCTGAGCACGACCCCGATCACGAGCATCCAGCGGGACGCGCGGAGGACGGCAGGAGAAGGCGGCATGCCAGACACGGCGTCGCGGTGGGTGGACCGTCCGAGTATCGGTACCGCCAGGAGATACTAAAACGGGCGGCGTCGCGGCCCGGTGCCAGTCCGGCCCCGTGGCGGACCGAGCGGGCGCCCCCGATAGACGCGGCGGGTGGGGCCTCGTTTCGCCGCCGGGCCGGACCCGGGCCGCCGGGCGAGGGCGGCGGCGGAGGTTCTCGCGACCTTAACCCAATAACGGATGACATACTGACAGGCCGTGCCGCCACGGCACGGCCTTCGCACCCCGTCGGGAAACCGACCCCGACCCGCCGGCGGTACCACCGGCCGCCCGACACGAGACCCCCATGAACCTCCAGAAGTTTACCGTCAAGGCCCAAGAGGCCGTCCAGCAGGCGCTCGAGATCGCCCAGTCCAACAACAACCAGGGCATCGAGCCGCCCCACCTTCTCAAGGCGTTCCTCCAGGACGAGGGCGGCCTGGTCCCGACGCTCCTCGCGCGCCTCCAGGCCAACCCCGAGACGCTGGCCGCGCTGGCGGACCGCGCCATCGGCAAGCTCCCGACCGTGACGGGCGCCAGCGTGTCGGGCCAGTTCGTCGGGGCCGAGCTGAACAAGGTGTTCGACCGCGCGCTCGCCGAGGCCGAGGGCCTGAACGACGACTACGTGGCGTCGGAGCACCTGCTGATGGCGATGGCCGAGGGCGACGGGCCGGTCGCCAACGCGCTCCAGAGCCAGGGCGTGACCCAGGACGCCCTCCTCGAGGTGCTGCGCGAGGTCCGCGGCGGCCAGCGCGTGCAGGACCCCTACGCCGAGTCCAAGTACGACGCGCTCAACCGCTACGCCCGCGACCTCAACGAGGCCGCGCGCAAGGGCCAGATCGACCCCGTGATCGGGCGCGACGACGAGATCCGGCGCGTGCTCCAGATCCTGTCGCGGCGCACCAAGAACAACCCGGTCCTGGTGGGCGAGCCGGGCGTGGGCAAGACGGCCATCGCCGAGGGGCTGGCGATCCGGATCATCGAGGGCGACGTGCCCGAGGGGCTGCAAGGCAAGCGCGTGCTGGCCCTGGACATGGGCGCGCTCATCGCCGGCGCCAAGTACCGCGGCGAGTTCGAGGACCGGCTCAAGGCCGTCGTCAAGGACGTCTCGGACTCCGACGGCGAGGTGATCCTGTTCATCGACGAGATCCACACGTTGGTCGGCGCCGGCGGCGGCGAGGGCGCCATGGACGCGGCCAACATCCTGAAGCCGGCGCTGGCGCGCGGCGAGCTCCGCGCCATCGGCGCGACGACGCTGGACGAGTACCAGAAGTACTTCGAAAAAGACAAGGCGCTAGAGCGCAGGTTCCAGATGGTGCTCGTCGCCGAGCCGTCGGTCGAGGACACCGTGGCCATCCTGCGCGGCATCAAGGACCGCTACGAGGTCCACCACGGCGTCCGGATCACCGACGGCGCGATCGTGGCGGCGGCCGAGCTCTCGGACCGCTACGTCACCAACCGCTTCCTGCCCGACAAGGCCATCGACCTGATCGACGAGGCCGCGTCCCGCCTGCGCATCGAGATCGACTCGACGCCCGAGGAGCTCGACCGCGTCGAGCGCGACATCCGCCAGCAGGAGATCGCCCGCGAGGCCGTCAAGCGCGAGGGCGACAACGCCCAGGTCGAGGAGATCGGCCAGCGGCTGGCGGACCTGGAGGAGGAGCGCGACCGGCTGCGCGCCCGCTGGGAGCAGGAGCGCGACCTGGTCACGACCATCAAGGAGTCCAAGGCCGAGATCGACCGGCTCAAGACCCAGGCCGCCGACCTGGAGCGCCAGGGCGACTTTGCCCAGGTCGCCGAGATCCGCTACGGCCAGATCCCGGGCCTGGACCAGGCCATCACCGACGCGACCGGCCGGCTGGCCGAGGTCCAGAAGAACGGCGCGATGCTCAAGGAGGAGGTCGACGCCGAGGACATCGCCGACGTGATCTCGCGGGCGACCGGGATCCCGGTGTCGAAGATGCTGGAGACCGAGCGCGAAAAGTTGCTCCACCTGGAGGCCGAGATCGAGAAGCGCGTCGTGGGCCAGCCCGAGGCCGTCGAGGCGGTGTCCAACGCCGTCCGCCGGTCCCGCGCCGGCTTGCAGGAGGCCGACCGTCCGCTGGGCTCGTTCATCTTCCTGGGCACGACGGGCGTGGGCAAGACCGAGCTGGCCAAGGCGCTCGCCGAGCAGCTGTTCGACGACGAGGGGGCCCTGGTGCGGATCGACATGTCGGAGTACCAGGAGCGCCACACGGTCTCGCGCCTGGTCGGCGCGCCCCCCGGCTACGTCGGCTACGACGAGGGCGGCCAGCTCACCGAGGCCGTCCGGCGCCGGCCGTACTCGGTCGTGCTCCTGGACGAGTTCGAGAAGGCCCACCCCGAGGTCTACAACGTGCTCCTCCAGGTTCTGGACGACGGGCGGCTGACCGACAGCAAGGGCCGCGTGGTCGACTTCTCGAACACGATCATCATCATGACCTCCAACCTCGGGTCCGAGGTCATCACCCAGACGCTGGGCACGGACCGCGAGATCACCGAGGACGAGATGGACCGCCTGCGCGACCAGCTGACGGCGCTCTTGCGCCAGACGCTCCGCCCCGAGTTCCTCAACCGGATCGACGAGACGGTCGTGTTCCGGCCGCTCGGGCGGGCCGAGATCCGCCGGATCGTCGAGATCCTGTTCGAGCGGACGCGCCGGATGGCCGAGAAGGGCAACGGCCTGCGGCTGGTGCTCACCGACGCGGCCAAGGACGCGCTCGCGGCCGAGGGCTTCGACGCCGCCTTCGGCGCGCGCCCCTTGAAGCGGGTGCTCCAGCGCCAGGTGGCCAACAAGCTGGCCGAGCAGATCCTGGGCGGCCTGGTCGCCGCCGGCGACGCGGTGGTCATCGACGCGGCCCCGGGTGGCGGCGTGTCGCTGGAGACCGTCCCGGCCGGCGATCCGATTCCCGAGCCGCTGGCGGCCGGGTCGGGCGACGGCGAGCCCGCCGACGCGGACCGCCCGCCGATGGCGCCGGCGGGCGAGGCGTAGGTCTGTGGTGGCTACGGCCGCGTCTCCTCCAAGAGACGCGGCCTCGTCGTGTGTCCGCCAGCGGCCGCCGCGGGCTTGGGGCGGCGCCCTAGGTCCCGTCCGCCTCGGCCCACACGGCCAGTTCGTTGCCGCTCGGGTCGAGAACGTGGAAGCGGCGCCCGCCGGGGAAATCGAACGGCTCTTTCGAGATCGTTCCCCCCGCCGACCGGACGGCTTCCAGGCTGGCCCCGAGGTCGTCGGAGTAGAGGATCACCAGCGGCCCCCCGGTCCGCACGTCGTCGGTCTCCTCCATCCCGCCCACCTCGCGGTCCGGCCCCTGGATGCCGGCGTAGGTGGGGGCGTAGTCGGTGAAGGTCCAGCCGAAGGCGTCGGCGTAGAACCGCTTAGCGGCGGCGAGGTCGCGGACGGAGAACTCGACGTAGTCGATGGCGTGGTGCGTGGGCATGGTGGGCGGGGGATCGTGGCGCAGTCGGTCAGGACAGGTGCCCGCCTGGCGGTGCCGACCGCCAGCGGGTCGGGCTCAGTCGAGCGGTGGCCAGGCGCGCTCGACGATGGCGGCGGTGTCGGCGTCCGGCCCCAGCGCGCCGAAGGCCAGGCCGCCGCTGTCCAGGCGACTGGCGCAGAAGGCGTCGGCGACGGCCGGCGGCGCGTGGCGGACCAGGAGCGACGCCTGGATCGCAAGCGCGAGGCTCTCGGTCAGCCGCCGCGCCTGGCCCTCGGCGGCCGCCGGGTCGGCCGAGGCGCCGCGGAGCGCGTCCGCCAGCCGGTCGGTGTGGGCGTCGAGGAGGCGGTTGCCGCCGGCGGCCTGGCGGATCTCGTCCAGCGTGGCCTCCAGCGCCTGGGGCGCCTTCTGGGCCGTCCGCAGCACGTCCAGGCACTGCACGTTGCCCGACCCCTCCCAGATGGCGTTGACCGGCACGTCGCGGTACAGCCGCGGCATCCCCGACGCCTCGACGTAGCCGTTGCCGCCCAGGCACTCCATCGCCTCGGCGACGCCGGCGACGGCCCGCTTGGTGACCCAGTACTTGCCGACCGCCGTCGCCAGCCGCACGAACCCGGCCTCGCCGGCGTCCTCACCCTCGCGGTCGAACCCGCGCGCCAGGCGCAGGGCGAACGCCGTGGCGGCCTCGCTTTCGAGCGCCAGGTCCGCCAGCACGTTCCGCATGAGCGGCTGATCCGCCAAGCGCTTGCCGAACACGCGGCGGTGGCTCGTGTGGTGGAGGGCCTCGGCGACCGCGCGGCGCAGCGTGGCCGCGCTGCCGAGCGCGCAGTCGAGCCGGGTGTGGCGGACCATCTCGATGATCGTCGCCACGCCGCGTCCCTCCTCGCCTACCAGCCGCGCCCAGGCCCCGTCGAACTCGACCTCGGAGGAGGCGTTGGAGCGGTTGCCCAGCTTGTCCTTGAGCCGCACGAGCCGGAGCGCGTTGACGGTGCCGTCGGGCGTCCAGCGCGGCATCAGGAAGCACGAGAGCCCGGCGGGGGCCTGGGCCAGGACCAGAAAGGCGTCGCTCATCGGGGCGGAGCAGAACCACTTGTGGCCGGTGATGCGGTAGGCCTCGCCCGGCCCGCGCGCGCCGGCGGGCTCGGCGCGGGTGACGTTGGCGCGCACGTCGGTGCCGCCCTGCCGCTCGGTCATGGCCATGCCCACCGTGGCGCCGGCTTTCTGGTCCGGCGGCAAGAAGCGCGGGTCGTAGTCGCACGCGAGCAGGCGCGGCCCCCAGGCGTCGGCCAGCTCGGGCTGTTGGGCCAGCGTGGGGACGGCGGCGAAGGTCATCGTAATCGGGCAGCTCGTCCCCTCGTCGGCCTGGTGGCGGAGCATCATCAGCGCCCCGCGCGCCACGTGCGCGCCGGGCCGGTCGGAGGTCCACGGCAGGCTGTGGAGGCCGTTCCCGAGGCCCAGCCGCATCAGGTCGTGGTAGGCCGGGTGGAACTCGACGGTGTCGAGGCGCCCGCCGTAGCGGTCGTGCGTGTGCAACACCGGCGGGTGCTCGTTGGCCAGCCGGCCCCAGTCGAGCACCTCGGCGCTTCCGCACTCGGCGCCGAAGGCGACGGCCTCCGCCTCAATCCACCCGCCCCCCCCGCGGCCCACGGCCTCGCGCAGCGCCGCGTCCTGGGTGTACGGGTTGGTGTTGGCCAGCGGCGGCGGCTGGTTGAGGACGGCGCGGATGGGGTCGGGCGCGACGATCTGCATGGGACCGGGGGCGTGGGGCGTTGTGGTACAACCTGGCGCCCACCGGGCTCCCCGTTCCCGCTGGCGGCGCCCGTCGGCAAGCGCAGGCGGGGCCGGTCGAGCGCCTCCGCCAGTCGCGGGCCGTGACGGCGGCCGGGCGCTTTCGTGCAGTACGGGTGAACCCTCCTCCCAAGAGCATACCCGATTCACGACCCTCTTTTTCACCGCCCTCCTCGTGTCGTCCGGGCTCACCGGCTGCGCGGTCGAGATCGGCGACCGCGTCCGACGAGCGGCCCAGCGGGGCTCCGAGGACGCCGCCGTCCGCGAGGCGTACGACCGCAGCCGCCGGGCCGTCACCGGCGACCGCGCCTGCACCGAGCGCGCCGCGCGAGACGGCCGTGACGTGGTGCTGGTCGACGCCGACGGCACGCCGCTCCCGGACGACCAGCAGCCCGCCGGCACGCGCGTCGGGGCGACGGGCGCGGGCTTCAACTTCGTCCCCGGCGACCGCGCCCTCTTCGCCGGCGACTTCTCAGCCGACCGCGTGGGCGACTTCCCGCGCCGCCTCGAGTTCCGCCGGGGCACGATGGAGGTGGCCGAGTGGCGCGACGGGCGCGTCCTGGCCGTCAAGACCAAGGGGGCCTTCGACGTGGTCTTGGCGAGCGTGCTGCCCGAGGCATTCGCGATGGAGCTGGAGGTCCAGAGCAACGACTTCACCAACGACTTCCGGGTCTACCTCGTCGACGCCGAGGGCCGGGCCGCCGGCACCAACTTCGTCCAGGTGTTCCCCGTCCGCGCGACGGTCGACGGCCGCTACGTCAAGGTGTTCGTCGGGCAAGAGCGCGTGGCCAACGTGCCCAACGCCGACCTGGGCCGCTCGGCCCGCATCCGGTTCGACGTGAACGACGTCCGCGGGCACCCGGTCTACCTTTCCGGCCTGCGGATCGCGGCCGGCGGCCGGGACCTCTAGGGCCGGCCCGCGCCGCTGGCGGTCACGGCCGGAGGGCCCGCCGGCGGCGGCCGCCAGCGGCGCGGTGCGCTGGTCGCCGGCGCCAGACGGGCGGGGCCTTACAGACCGCCGAGCGTGCGGAGGAAGGCTCGGGCCTCGTCGTGCCGGTGGGTCATGTCGGCGTTCTCCGACGCGGCGAAGGTCTCCGCGGCGTGCTGGGCGAGGGGGCGAGCTTGGTCCCGCTCGCCGCGCGCGGCGAGCAGGAGCGCCAGGTCCAGCTGGGCGTCGGCGATGCGGTCGTGGCCGTCGGGAAACGCCGCGGTCAGCGACGCCAAGGCGTCGCGGTAGGCCGCCTCCGCCTCGGCCGGCCGGCCGCGTTCGGAGAGCGTGCGCCCCAGGTTGTAGGTCAGCATGGCCGTGGTGACGTGGCCCGGCCCGAACGACTGGCGTGCCGCCGCGACGGCCTGCTCCGACAGCGCGAGCGCGTCGTCGGGCCTCCCGAGACGGGAGGCGATCACCGACAGGTTGTTGAGGCCCGTCGCCACCTCGCGGTGCCCGTCGCCCTCGGTGCGCCGGCGGCGCCCGACCGCCTCCCGCACGTGCCGCTCGGCGCACGCCAGGTCGCCGGCCTGCGCGCGCGCCACGCCGAGGTTGTTGAGCGCCGTGATCGCGTCGGGGTGGTCGGGGCCGAGCGAGGCGCGGTAGAGGACGAGGGCCGAGTCGTACACCGCCACGGCGTCGTCGAAGGCGCCCTCGGCCTCGAGCACGCGGCCGTAGTCGACCAGCGCCGTGGCGACCATGGGGTGGTCCAGACCCAGCACGCTCCGCGAGCGGTGGATGGCCCGGCGGGCGTAGGCGCGGGCCGCTGCGGGCCGGCCCGTGTTGGCGAGGACGCGGGCGAGGTTGCTCTCGGTCTGGACCCGCTCGATGGGGTCGCCGTCCTGCAAGGCGCCCTTGATCCGGAGCGAGCGGCGGAACGCCTGAGCGGCGCCGTCGAGGTCGCCTTTGACCTCCAGCGCCAGCCCCAGGTTGTTGACGTCCGAGGCCACGTCCTCCGTCGGGCTCGACGGGGCGTCGGCGGCGAGGGCGCGGCGGCACGCCGCCTCCGCCCCCACACCGTCGCCCTGGTCGCGGAGCGCGAGGCACAGGTGGGACAGGGCGTCGGCGTAGGTCCGAGCGTCGGGGACGCCCCCCGCCTCGTGGAGGGCGACGGCCTCGCGCGCCGCCCGTTCGGCCGCCTCGGGCTCCCCGGCGTTGACGAGCGCGAGCGCGAGTTGTCCCAGCGCGCGCACGCGGTCGGCCGGCGCGACGCCGCCCGTCCGCTGCCGTTCGGCGGCCCGCTGGAGCAGGCGCGCGCCCTCGGCCGGGTCGCCGAGCCGGGTGTAGATCACGCCGAGGGCCTCGGCCAGCCGGGCCTCGACGGCGGGCTGGCCCCCGAGGCTATCGAGGAGCACGCGGCCGCGCGTCAGGAGGTCGTAGGCCGTGAGCGTGTCGCCGCGCGCCACCGCCGGGTCGCTGGCGGCGAAGACCTCCACGAGGAGGCCGAGGGCGCGGTCGGCCGTGGCCGCTTCGGTAGCGGCCGCGTCGCGCTGGCGGTCCGCCTCGGCGGCCTGCCACAGCGCCACGCCCGCGCCGCCCACGACCGCCAGCAGGACGGCGGCGGCGGCGGCGACGAGCGCCCGGTTCCGCCGGACGAACTTGCCGACGCGGTAGGCCGCCGACTCAGGCCGGGCCTCGACGGGCAGCCCGCCAAGGTGGCGCCCGAGGTCGGCCGCGAGCGCCGCCGCGCCGTCGTAGCGGCGCTCGGGCTCCTTGCGGAGCGCCCGGAGCACGATCCGGTCGAGGTCGCCGCGCAGGCGCCGGCGCAGCGTCGGCGGCTCGGTGGACCGGGCCCGGGCCGCGCCCGCGTCGGAGACGGCCGTCGAGGGCTCCGTCGGCTCCTCCTCCAGGATGGCCTGTTCGACGGCGCGGCGGACCCGGCTCGCCAGCCGGTACGGGCGCCTCCCCGTCAAGAGCTCGTAGAGCAGCACGCCCAGCCCGTACACGTCGGTCGCCGTCGTGGCCCGCTCGCCCCGGACCTGCTCCGGCGCCGCGTACTCGGGCGTCATCACCCGCCGCTCGGCCGACGTCACCGCGACCGTGAACGCCGGGCCCGAGCCGAGGGGCCCCGACGGGTCGCGGCTCAGGAGCTTGGCGATGCCGAAGTCGAGCAGCTTGACCTGGCCGTCGCCGGTGACCAACACGTTGGAGGGCTTCAGGTCGCGGTGGACGACGAGCTGGCGGTGGGCCGCGGCGACGGCGGCGCAGACGTCCTGGAACAACACCAGCCGCTCGCTGACCGTGAGGCGGCGGCGGTCGGCGAAGTCGGTGATCGGCTCGCCGTCGACGTACTCCAGCGCCAGGTAGGGGCGGCCGTCGGGGGCCGTGCCGCCGTCCAACAGGCGCGCGATGGCCGGGTGGTCGAGCCGGGCCAGCACCTGGCGCTCGGCGCGGAAACGGGCCAGGAGGTCGGGCGCGAGCCCGGGGCGCACCAGCTTGACGGCCGCCGTCTGGCGGTAGGCGCCGTCGGCGCGCTCGGCGCGCCAGACCTCGCCCATGCCCCCCTCCCCGACCCGCTCGATCAGCCGCCACGGCCCGACCCGCTCCGACGGCGGCTCGGGCGCCCCGGCCATCGAGCCCAGACCCTCGTTGGACTCGTCGTCCTGGGTGAGCATGGCCTCGACCAAGGGGCGGAGCTCCTGGTCGGCGCCGCAGGCGTCGTCCAGGAAGGCGGCGCGCGCGTCGGGCGCCAGCGCGGCGGCCTGGGCGAACAGGCCCTTGATGCGGGTCCAGCGGTCGGGCGTCATGGCAGGGGGGGCGCCTCTTGACTACCGGGAGCCGGCGGACCGGCCGTCACGGGTCGCTCCCGAGCACGTCGCCCGCCAGCTCGGCGCGGAGCCAGGCCCGTGCCGCCCGCCACGACCGCGTCACGGTCGACTCGGAGACGCCGAGCGCGGCGGCGGTCTCCTGGGCCGACAGGCCGCCGAAGAACCGGCACTCGACCACCCGGGCGTCCCGCTCGTCGACGCGCGCCAGCCGGGCGAGCGCGTCGTCCAAAGCCAGCACCTCGTCGGTCTGGGCGTCGCTGAGCAGCGCCACGCGCTCGTCGTCCAGCGCGAGGTCGGGCGCCGAGCCGCCGCGCTTGAGCGCGTGCCGCCGCTCGGCGTAGCTCACGAGCACCTGGCGCATGGCGCGGCTGGCGGTCGCGAGCAGGTGGGCGCAGCTCTCGAAGTCGTCCTTGCCCGCCAGCTTCTCGTAGGCCTCGTGGACGAGCGCCGTCGTGTTCATCGTCCAGTTCCCGTTCCAGCGGGCGCGCTGGGCGTGCGCCAGGCGGTGGAGGTCGTGGTAGAGACGGCCATAGAGCGCGGCCGGGTCGGCGTCGCCGCATCGGACGGCGTCGAGGAGGGCGGCGAGCTCCGGGTCGTCGGGTCGTTCGGCGATCATGGTGGCGGATGGGCCGGCACGTAACGGTACGACACACTCGGCGTAAAACCTATCACACCCGACGCTTAGGTTCCCTCACCTCCTGTACCGACGGGCTCCCCCACAGGTGAGGGACCGCCCCGCTGGCGGCGCCGGCGGGCAGCGACTCCCGCCGAGACGGGCCGCCAGCCGACGGCGTCAGCGGGTTGTCCGTGGAGGCCACGCGCTCAGGCCCGACCGCCGGGCGCCGGCTACCACCGCACGCGCTCGCCACGCACGTCGACGTGGACGAACGGGCCGTGCGCCGAGTTGGCGTCGTAGATGCCCATCCCGCCGACGAGCGGGCCGTACCACGGCTGGGCGTCGAAGCCCTCCACCAGCGCCGCCAGCCACTCGGCGTCGGCGCGCGTGACGGCGCCGTCCTGGTTGAGGTCGTCCATGACGCCGTCGCCGTCGTGGTCCACGAACACGTCGGCCGCGTCGCCGTAGAGGTGGCGGCTGTAGACGGTCGTGTTGCCGATGGCGGCGTTGTAGGCCGGCGTGCGGAAGCCCGACATCACCGTCAGCCCGTCGGCGGGCCGGCCGGCGGCGCGGACGGCGGCGGTCAGGCGCTCCAGCTTGACCAGCATCGGCGCGCTCAACGCCACGTACTTGGGCCAGCCCGACGCCTGCTTGGCCAAGAACTGCCCCAGCCGGAAGTGGGGCGAGACGGGCACGTCCACCATGTCGCGTTCGACGCGGACGAAGCCGGCGGGCTCGTCGTAGACCGGGTCGCCGCCCATCGGCTCGTCCTGATAGTCGCCGATGGCGTAGTCGCCGATGGCGTCGGTCGAGTGGTCGAACGGAACGAGCGTGATCGCCTGGAGCCGCATCGACTCGCCGCCGGCGCCGCTGATGTGGACCTGTGCGACGCCGGGCTGTGCCGGCGCCGTCCAGGTCCACGAGGCCGGGCCGGTCTGTGCCAACGTGCCGCCGGTCGCTTGGGCCTGAACTTCTCCGCCCAGGTAGCGGGCGCGGAACGTCAGCGAGTCGCCGGGCAGCGTGGTCACGGCGAACGTGTCGTAGATGACCGTCAGGCGGCCTTGGGGCAATGCGGCCGTGACCAGGCCACCGACCTCGACGGCGAACCCGGCGCCTCCGTCCGCCTGCGAGGGCAGAAGTCCGGGCGGCGCCGGCTCGGCCGGCGGAGGCGGCACCACCGGCTCGGTGGCCGGCTCCAAGAGCGCGACCAGCGCCAGCGCCACGGCGACCAGCACCGCCAGCCCAGCGGCGACGGGCTTGAGCCGCCCCGGCCCGCTGGCGGACGCCGTGGGCGGCGCCGTCTCGGACGGATCGGCGCCGGGAGGGTCGTGGACCACGGGGATCTGCGCCATGCCTACGCCCCGTCGACCTCGTCGTACACGTCCGCCGAAAAGTGGACCATGCCGTCCTGGTCCGCCCAGACGGGCAGGTAGACGATGTAGACCGGGAGCTCCTCCTCCATCTGGACCGACTGGCGGTCGCCGCTGTTCATCGCCTGGCTCACCCGGCTCTCGTCCCAGCCCTGCGGCCCGAGGACCCAGGCGCCGAACTCGGCGGGCTTCTCCAGCCGGATACAGCCGTGGCTAAACGCGCGGTCGGCCTTGTCGAACAGCTGGTCGGCCGGCGTGTCGTGGAGATAGACGGCGTACTCGTTGGGGAACAGATATTTGACCAGACCCAGCGAGTTTTCAGGCCCGCCCTCCTGGCGGATGCGGAGCGAGCCGTTGTCGACGCGCTGGAGGTTGCGCGAGGTCATGTCGTACACCTCGGCGTCGGCGCTGTAGTTGGGGACGACCTGGAAGCCCTTGCGCTCCAGCGCCGCCGTGCCCTGGGGCACCAGCTCCTCGCTGGCGATGGACGGCGGGACGTTCCAGTAGGGCCGGAAGACGACCTCCTCCATCTTGTCATGGAAGAGCGGCGTCTCGCGCCCGTCGTACGCCGCCCCGACGATCACCTCCATCTGGACCGCCTCGCGGTTGCCCTCGAACCCGCGCACCCGGAACTCGGGCACGTTGACGATCACGTAGCGGTCGCTCTCGCCCTGGGGAAACTCCGGGAGCTCGTCCCAGCGCTCCAGCGTGGTCTCGATCTGGGCCACCCGGTCTGCGGCCGACACGTTCAACGCCGCGCGCGTGTTGCCGCCCAGCAGGCTGTCGACCGTCAGTCCGTGGCGGGCCTGGAACGCGGCGAGCGCGCCCGCCAGCCGGTCGTCGTACACCTCGCCCGAGGCGGCGGCGTCCTGGAGTTCCTCCGTCGCGCCCAGTCGGTCGCGCAGAGCCTGCACCTGGGCCGAGGCCGTGTCGCCGGGCTCGACCAGGTCGCCGTCGGGGATCGTGGCCCAGCCTCCGCCGCCGGCCAGCTGGCGGTAGCCGTCGAGCGCGTCGCGGAGCCGCTCGCGCGAGGTCAGGAGCGAGTCGCGCGACATCCCGGCGTGGGCGGCCGTCGAGTCGGCAGACGGCGCCGGGGCGCTCTGGACGTTGGCGGCGCGTGCTGCGGTGGCGGGGCCGTCAGGGGTCGCGGCGCTGTTTCCGCCGAAGGCGGCGAGCGCGCAAGCGAGAAGCAAAAGGCGAGTCATGTGTCGGAGATGTGTTCGCTCTGGGTACGGGCCAGACCCGGCGCAGTTCGTGTGCCGCGTTGGAGGCGGCGGAACCGGCCGGGCGGCTGGCGCGGAGGCCGGATCGGAGGGACCTTGCGGCCCCTCCCCCCGCCCGCCCGTGCGCCTCGCCCTCCTCCTGCTGGCGGCCTCCGCCAGCCCCGCCTTCGCCCAACTGTCGGTCGGCGTCGACGTCTCGGCCGGCCCGAGCCTGACCACGCTGGGCGCTAGCGGGACGGTCGAGGCGGCCGGCATCCCGATCCCCTTGGGCCGCGTCGAGTTCCCGACGTCGGTGGGCGTCGACGCCCGCGTCCGCGCCGACGTCCACGGGTCCGTGTGGGGCGGGCGCGTCGGGGTGGGCTACCTCAGCGCGAGCGACGTGTTCGACGGGGCCTCGCTGTTCGGCCAGCGGAGCGTCGACGTGGCGTTCGTGGTCGCCTCGGGCGAGCTGACGTACCGCCAGCCCTACCGGGGCGCCGAGGTCGTGGTCGGCCTGGGGCCCGAGCTCCGCGTCGTGCTCGACCAGGGGAGCCCCGACGCCGGTCTGCGCCGGCTGCTCGGCGACGTCCGCGAGAGCCACCTTGCCCTTGGCGCGTCGCTCGGCGCCCGCTTCGACGTGGGCGGCGTCGCGGTGGGGCCGGAGCTCCGGGGCGGCCTGGCGCTCACCCCGCTCTCCGACGACGACGTGACGGCGTTTGGGGGGACGGTGCGGCTGGCGGGCGACTTCCGGTTCGACCACGTCTCGCTGGGCCTGACCGTGGGCCTGTAGGCACGCGCCTCCGACTGGCGCCGACGCGGAATCGGAGGGACCTTGCGGCCTCTCCCCTCGCCCGGCTCATGCGCACTGCTCTCACTCTCGCCCTGCTGGCGGTCTCGGCCAACGCGGCCCTCGCCCAGCGCGCTCCGCTCACCGTCGAGCAGATCACCCAGCGGCCCGAGACCTGGATCGGCGCCTGGCCGTCGCAGCCGTTCTGGACCGACGCCGGCGACGCGGTCTACTTCGAGTGGAACCCGCGCGGCGAGATGCCCGCCGACTCGCTGTGGCGCGTCGGCCCGGCCGGCGGCACGCCCCAGCGAGTCCCGGCCGACGAGCGCCGCATCCTTCCGCCCCGCTTCGGCGGGTGGACGGCCGACGGCAGCTACTCGCCGGACCGCCAGCGCCGCGCCTTCGAGCGCGACGGCGACGTCTGGGTCTACGATCTGGCCTCGGGCGCGACCGAGCGCGTAACGCGGACGAGCGCCCGGGAGTCCAACCCGAGGTTTCTGCGCGACGGCAGCCTGGTCTACCGCCAGGGCGACGCGCTCTTCCGGGCGGACGGCCTGGGCGTGGAGCAGCTGACCGACCTGCGCGAGGGCGCCGAGCCGCCCGAGACGGAGCCGTCGGAGCAAGGGGCCTACCTCCGCGACCAGCAGCGGCGCCTGCTCGACGTGATCCGCGAGCGCGCCCGCCTGGACTCGCTGGCGGAGGCCGCGCGCGAGCGCGACCGGACCGACCCGGACGCGCCGCCCACGTTCTACGTCGGCAAGCAGTCGGTCGGGTCGCTGGCGGTCGGTCCGGGCGGGCGGTTCGTCACGTTCACTTTGTCCACCGACGCCGAGCCTGAGCCGACGCTCTTGGTCGACTACGTGACCGAGACGGGCGTGGCGCGCGAGATCCGCTCCCGGCCCAAGGTGGGCGCCCCGCGCACCGGCGCCGCGCTCTGGGTCCAGGACCTTGGGCGCGACACGACTTACCAAATCGACCTGTCGACGCTGCCCGGCGCCCAGGACCCCGCCGACTACGCCAGAGAGGCCGGCGCCACTGCCGACTCGGTCCGCCAGTTTATCCCCGTCGGGCCGTACTGGAGCCCCGACGGGCGCTGGGCCGTGGTCGACGTCCGCACGGTCGACAACAAGGACCGCTGGATCGCGCGCCTCGACCCCGTCACGGGCACGGTCGTCAATCTGGACCGCCAGCGCGACGAGGCGTGGCTGGCCGGGCCGGGCATCGCGTGGTGGGGCGGCGCCTCGGACGTCGGCTGGCTGCCCGACGGCCGCTTCTGGTTCCACTCCGAGCGGACCGGCTGGAGCCACCTCTACGCCGTCGACCGCGACGGCACGGTCGAGCCGCTGACCTCGGGCGAGTTCGAGGTCGAGACGGCCACGCTGATTGACGACGGCCAGACCTGGATCTTGCAAACGTCCGAAGGCGACCTGGGCCAGCGCCACATCTGGCGGGTGCCGGTCGCGCCGGCCGGCGGGGCCGCCGGCGCCTTCGCCCGGCGCGAGCGGCTGACCGACGCCGTCGGGCGCTGGGATGCGGCGGTATCGCCGGACGGCGAGCGGCTGGCGCTCCTCCACTCGACCGCCAGCCGGCCGCCCGAGGTCTACGTCGCGCCGGTCGGCGGCGAGCCGGTCCAGGTGACGGAGTCGACGACGCCGGCGTGGCGGGCGTACCCGTGGCGCGAGGCCGAGGTCGTCGAGGTCCCCGCCTCGGACGGGGCGATGGTGCCCGCACGGATCTACCGGCCCCAGGACGGCGGCGCCGAGCCCAACGGCGCCGCCGTGCTGTTCGTCCACGGCGCGGGCTACCTCCAGAACGCCCACCGCTGGTGGAGCAGCTACGCGCGGGAGTACCAGTTCCACCACCTGCTCGCCGAGCGCGGCTACGTGGTCCTCGACCTGGACTACCGCGCCTCGGCCGGCTACGGCCGCGACTGGCGGACGGCCGTCTACCGCCACATGGGCGGCCGCGACCTCCAGGACTACGTCGACGCGAGCGCCTACGTGGGACGCGAGTTCGGCGTCGAGCCCGAGCGCGTCGCCATCTACGGCGGCTCCTACGGCGGCTTCCTGACGCTGATGGCGCTCTTTACCGAGCCCGAGCACTTTGGCGGCGGCGCGGCTATGCGGTCGGTCACCGACTGGGCGCACTACAACGACACCTACACGCGAAACATCCTGAACACGCCGGTCCAGGATCCCGAGGCCTACCTCCGCTCCAGCCCCATCGAGTTCGCCGCCGGCCTGCGAGACCCGCTCCTGATGACGCACGGCCTGGTGGACGACAACGTCCAGCCCCAGGACATCTTCCGCCTGAGCCAGCGGCTGATCGAGCTGGGCAAGCGCGACTGGGAGCTGGCGATCGCGCCCGTCGAGCCCCACGGCTACACCGAGCCCACGTCGTGGGCCGACAAGCTGTCCCGCATCCTGGACCTCATCGACCACAGCGTCGGCCCCGACCGCGCGGACGGCACCGAAGGCTGAGGCGCCGCCGCGCTGGCGGTCCGTCTCGGCGAGTCCAACGCCCGCTCTTCGTGCTCATCATTGGCTCTGAAATCGGTAGGGGCATACCGGCGGTATGCCCCTACGGGATCTCGCCTCGACTGGCGTACTTGCTCGTCCCTTGATCTGGTGCTCGGCAGGGGCGTATCGCATACGCCCCACGATCCCTCGTCCGGCTGGCGGTCCGTCTCGGCGCGGCCGGCGGCGACGGCCAGCGCGGCGTGGCTAGGGCGCGGCGAACGCCAGCTCGTAGTCGGCCTCAGCGTCGCCGCGGGCGATGGCCTTGAGGCGCCGCTGCAACAGGCGCCGGCGCAGCGGCGACAGGTGGTCGAGGTAGAGGACGCCGTCGAGGTGGTCGGCCTCGTGCTGGATCACGCGCGCGAGGTGGCCGACGGCCGGGAGCTCCTGCTCCTGGAACTGGCGGTCGAGGTAGCGCACCGTCACGCCGTCCGGGCGCCAGACGGTCTCGCGCAGGTCCGGGATCGACAGGCAGCCCTCCTCCACGTCCACCTCGTCGCACGCCTCGTCCAGCGTCAGGACCGGGTTGATAAACACCAGCGGCGCCTCGGCCCAGGCCGGCACCTCGCCGCCGGCCGCCTCCGCCAGCTCGTCGGCGTAGGGCGAGAGGTCGGCCACGAACAGCCGCAGGGCGCGCCCGACCTGGGGCGCCGCCAGCCCGACGCCGTTGGCCGCGTGCATCGTCTCGATCATGTCGTCGACGAGCGCCTGGAGCTCGGGGCTGTCGGCCTCGACCTCGGCGGCGCGCTCGCGCAGCACGGGCTGTCCGTAGGCGTAGATCGGCAGAATCACGGGGGCGTGGAGGGTGTGGCACGTCTACGCAGCACCCGCAGAGGCCGAGCCCGGCCGGCCCCGCTTTTCATCCGCTCTATGCTTGCTCGTCGAGCCAGTCCTGCAAGATCACGCACGCCGCCGCCGCGTCCAGGGTCGCCTTGTCGCGGCGCCGCCCACGCTTCGCGCCGGCCTCGACCAGCCCGGCCATCGCGCGGCGCGACGAGTCGCGCTCGTCCTGGAGCACGACCTCGGCGCCGGGCGCCGCTTTCTTGAGGCGGCCCAGGAACGGGCGAATCCGGTCGACCGCCGCGCCTTCAGTCCCGTCGTCCAGGACGGGCCAGCCGACCACGATCACGCCGACGTCGGCCGCCGCCAACTCGGCGAGCACGTCGAGCGCCTCGCCCGGCCCGTACGTCCCGACCGGCCGCGCGAACAGCCGCAGCGGGTCCGTCACGGCGACGCCCACGCGGCGGGCGCCGTAGTCCACGCCAGCGGCTCGCGGGGTCGGGGTCATGGGGCCAAGCTAGCCGCCCCGCCCGCTGGCGACCGCCGCGAGCGAGCCGAGGCGTTCGGGCTACGCCGCCTTTTTGCGATGGCGCGACGGGTGGTCGGCGCTGCCCTCGGGGATCTCGTAGCCCAGGTCCTCCAGCGGCTGCTGGAGCCGCTCGCGGAGCTTCTTGCCCGGTTTAAAGTGCGTCTTCCGCCGGGCCGGGATAAACACCGTCTCGTTGGTCTTGGGGTTGCGGGCCTTCGGCTTGGCCCGCGTCTTCTTGACCTCGAACACGCCGAAGTCGCGCAGCTCGATCCGCACCTCTGGGTCGGCCGAGGCCATCATGTTCCCCAGCGCCTCGATGGTCGCCTGGACCCAGGGCTCGCACTGGTAGAGGGGCTCCCCGGTCGCCGCGGAGACGGCACGGGCGACGTCTTTCTTGGTGAGCGTAGGCGTGCGATCGGTGGTGGAGTCCATCGTGGTGGGGTGGGCGGATTGGGAGACGGCGCACACATCGCGCGCCGCTCAGGAGGACCAGGGGGCGTACAGCCGGCCCCTCCCGCACGGAGGGGCCGCTAAACAGCAATTGGAGCCGCAAAGCTAACGTGGAGCGGAGGCGAAGCAGGGAGTTAGGGAAAGATTCGCCGCCCACTCCTGCGCCCAACGGCCCGCATGTCACATATCGTCTACTCGTCCCGGTAGACGCCGTAGATCCCGTCGAGCCGCCCCAGCCGCTTCATGATCCGGCGCAGCTGCTTCACGTCGGAGACGTAGAGCACCAGCGTCCCCTCGAACATGCCGTCCTCCGACGTGACCGTGATCGAGCGGATGTTGGTCTTCAGGCTCTTGGAGATCACCGCCGTCATCTCGCTCACGATCCCGACGCGGTCCTCGCCCACCAACCGCAGCGTGGACGAGAACTGGACGTCCTTCTGGCGGCTCCACTCGACCGGGATCACGCGCTCGGCGTGGTCCAGGAACAGGTGCGGCGCGTTCTTGCACGACTGGCGGTGGATCTTGACCACGCCCGTCTTGGACAGGAACCCGAACACGTCGTCGCCCGGGATGGGGCCGCAGCAAGCCGCGTACTCGATGGCCAGGTCGGTGTGGCGCTCGCCCTCGATCACCAGCGCCGTGCGCCCGCCCGAGCGCTCTCGCGCGTCGGCGCGGAAGTCGACGGCGTCCACCTCCAGGAGCGCCGGCGACTGGCCGGGCTCGGGCGCCTCGGCCTCCGCGGGCGCCTGCCCCTGGCGGAGCGCCTCCACGAAGTCGTCCGGGTCGAACAGCCCGCTCCCGATCTCGAAGAACAGCTGCTGGGCCGACGGGAACCGCAGCCGGCTGGCGGTCTTGTTGATCTCCTGCTCGTCGGGCGCCAGCCGGGCGCGGGCCAGCTTCTTGTCCATCAGCTCGCGCCCGTGCGCCACGGCCTTGCGCCGCCGCTCGTTGATCCAGTGGCGGATGCGGCTCTGGGCCTTGTGCGTCACCACGAACCCGGCCCAGTCGGGGTTGGGCGTCTGGCGCTTGGAGGTCAGGATCTCGACCTGCTCGCCCGACTGGAGGAGGTAGCTCAGCGGCACCATCTTGCCGTCGGCCTTGGCGCCGATGCAGTGGTAGCCCACCTCGGAGTGGATCTGGAAGGCGAAGTCGACCGGCGTGGCCCCGCGCGGCAGCGTCACCAGGTCGCCGCCGGGCGTGAACACGTAGATCTCCTCGTCGTAGAGGTTGAGCTGGAACTGGCGGACGAACTCGTCGGCGTCGTCGGGCGCGGGCGTCTCCAGGATGTCGCGCACCCAGGCGTACATCTCCTCGATCCGCGCCTCCGAGGCGCCGGCGGGCGCCTCGGCCGGAGCGCCCCCCGATTTGGCCGGCGCCGGCTTGCCGTCGGGGCCCTCCTTGTACTTCCAGTGGGCCGCCACGCCGCGCTCGGCCACCTCGTGCATCTCGGCCGTGCGGATCTGGATCTCGACCGGCCGGCCCTCCGGCCCGATCACCGTCGTGTGCAGCGACTGGTAGCCGTTCGACTTCGGCACCGAGATAAAGTCGCGGAAGCGGTCGGCGATGGGCGGGTACAACGCCGTCAGCGCCGAGTAGACGCGCCAGCAGTCCTCGCGCCCCCGCTTCCCGGTCGTCTCCAGGATGATGCGGATGGCGAACAGGTCGTAGACCTCGTCCAAGGTCACGCCCTGGCGCCGCATCTTGTTGTAGATGGACGTGATGCTCTTGGGGCGGCCGTAGATCTGGAACCGGAACCCGGCCTCGTCCAGCTCCGCGCGGATGGGCTCGATAAAGGCGTCGACGTAGCGCTGGCGCTGGCGCTTTTTGGCGTTGAGCCCGCGCGCGATCTCCTGGTAGGCCTCCGCCTGGAGGTACTTCAGGCACAGGTCCTCCAGCTCCGTCTTGACCTCGTGCAGCCCGAACCGGTGCGCCAGCGGCACGAACAGGTCCTGGGTCTCGGCCGCGATGCGGAGCTGCTTCTCGGGCGAGACCGCGCCCAGCGTCCGCATGTTGTGGAGCCGGTCGGCAAACTTGACCAGGATCACCCGCACGTCCGACGCCATCGACAGCATCAGCTTGCGGACGTTCTCGGCCCGGCCCAGCGCCCGGTTCTCGAACACGCTCCCGATCTTGGTCACGCCGTCGGTGATGGCCGCCAGCTCGTCGCCGAACTCGCTCCGGATCAGGTCCAGCGACAGGTCAGTGTCCTCGACGGTGTCGTGCAACAGCGCCGCCGCCACCGTCACGTCGTCCATGCGGATGTCCTTGGCCGCGATCAGCGCCACCTCCAGCGGGTGCGAGATGTAGAGCTCGCCCGACGCCCGGCGGTCGTCGCGGTGGGCCCAGTACGCCACCCGGAACGCCCGGCGGATCAGGCCCTCGTCGACCGACGGCAGGTTGCGCTGGCAGTGCTCCAGCAGCACGCGCAGGCGCCGCTCGTAGTCAGGCACGACGACGAGCGTGTCGAGCTGGCGGTGGAGGTCGGAGGAGGCCTGGATCATAGCGGGAGAAGGCCCGAGCGGTGTACGGACGTGCGGCAATCTAGACGCGCGCCGGGCCGCCCTCCGCACCCCAGCGGACGACCACCGCCGGCCGGCGCACGCCAAAAGAAACGGGGCCCCGCCCAAAGGACGAGACCCCGCGGGATCTGCGACTAGCGGTGCGCACCGCCAGCGGCTCGAGCGCTACCGGCCGGCGACGTCGCCTAGCGGTTGTCGTGCGAGCGGCCCATGTTCTCGGCGTCGGCGCCCGGTCCCGGCTCGCCGGTCCCGGTCGGGGCGCCCTGGCCGGCGTCCGGGTGGTCGTCGCCGTGGGGCGGGACCACGACGGCCCCGGCGGGGTCCGGCGTCGGGCCGTCGGCGGCCACGACGTCGGCCTGCTGGCTGTCCGGCGCGTCGGTGGCCGGCGTCTCCGAGTCGGCAGCCGCCTGAGCGGCCGCTTTGGCTTCGGTGGCCTTGGCCTCCGCCGCCTTGACCGTCGGCGCCGTGTTGTTGCCCTTGCGACGGCGCGACCGACGCGTCTTGCGCGTGGTGCCCGTCGAGCCGTCCGGCTTGACGTCGTTAAAGTCGACCAGCTCCACAATGGCCATCTCGGCCGCGTCGCCGGCGCGCTGGCCCAGCTTCACGATCCGCGTGTAGCCGCCCGGACGGTCGCCGATGACCTCGGCGATCTCGTTGTAGAGCGTCTTGACGGCCTCCTTGTCGTTCAGCTTGCGGAAGGCCTGGCGACGGCTGTGCGTCGAGTTGTCCTTGGCGTGCGTGATGACGGGCTCGACAAAGCGGCGCAGCGCCTTGGCCTTGCCGAACGTGGTCGTGATCCGCTTGTGCTCCAGGAGCGCGGCCGACATCGACTGCAGGGTCGCCTTCCGGTGGCTCGCGTTGCGGCCGATCTTGAGGATCTTCTTTCCGTGTTTCATTTGAGTTCAGGGTTCGGGGTTCTGGGTTCGTGAGTCCGGTACGTCCAGGCGAACCCAGAGCCCCGAACCCCGAACCGTCCCCTAGTTCATTTCGCCGTAGCGCTCGACGTCCATCCCGAAGCGCAGGCCGCGTTCGTCGAGGACGTCGACCAGCTCCAGGAGCGACTTGCGGCCGAAGTTGCGGAACTTGAGCATCTCGCTCTCATCCCGGCGCACGAGGTCGCCGATGGTCTTGATCGAGGCGGCGCGGAGGCAGTTCTGGGCGCGGACCGAGAGGTCGAGGTCGTCGACCGACTGGCCGAGGATGGCGCGGACGCGCTGGACCTCGGCGTCGACCTCGGTCTCCTCGGCGTCCTCGCCGGTCGAGGCGTCCACCTCGACGAACAGGCCGATGTGGTCGCGCAGGATGGCGGCGGCCCGCGTCAGCGCGTCCTCGGCCGTCACCGAGCCGTCGGTCTCGACCTCCAGCGTCAGCCGCTCGTAGTCGATCCGGTCGCCCACGCGCGTCGGCGTGACGTTGTAGCGGACGTTGAGGATCGGCGTGAAGATCGAGTCGATGGCGACGACGCCGATCGGGTCGTCGGCGCGCTTGTTCTCGTCCGACCCGACGTAGCCGCGGCCCTGCTCGACGCGGAGGTCGATGCGGACGTCGGCGTCCTCCGCCAGCGTGGCGATGTGGTGGTCGGGGTTCAAGACCTCGAAGTCGGCCGTGTTGTCGGCGATGTCCTTGGCCGTCCAATCGCCGCCGCCCTCCAGGTGGATCGAGACCGAGCCCTCCTCCTCCTCGTCGGCCCGGAACCGGACGCCCTTGAGGTTGAGGATGATGTCGGTGACGTCCTCGGTGACGCCGGGGATCGTCGAGAACTCGTGCTGGACGCCGTCGACCCGGAGCGCCGTGATGGCGGTGCCGGAGAGCGACGAGAGCAGGACGCGCCGGAACGCGTTGCCGATGGTGACGCCGTAGCCGCGCTCGAGCGGCTGGACGACGAAGCGCCCGTACGTCTCGTTCATCTCCTCGACCGTGACGCCGTCGGGCATCTGGAGCTGGAACTGTGCCATAATGAGGCTTTTTTGCTAGTTGAACAGATCGCGCGGCCCCCGCCCGAGGCCGCGCAGGGCGATTACTTGCTGTAGAGCTCGACGATGAGCTGCTCCCGGATGTTCTCCGGGATGTCGTCGCGCTGGGGGTAGTCGAGGAACTTGCCCTTGAGCCCGTCGCGGTCGACTTCGAGGTGGTTGAAGTTGCGCCGGTTGACGGTCATCGCGTCCTGGACCGACGTCAGGTTCTTCGACTTGGGGCGGACCTCGATCATGTCGCCGGGCCGCAGCGTGTGGCTCGGGATGCCCGAGACGCGGTCGTTGACCATCACGTGGCCGTGCGTGACCAGCTGGCGGGCCTGGCGGCGCGTGCGGGCGAAGCCCAGCCGGTAGACCACGTTGTCGAGGCGCGACTCCAACAGCTGGAGCAGGTTCTCGCCGGTGACGCCCTTGCGACGGGCGGCCTTCTCGAACACGTTCCTAAACTGCTTCTCGAGCAGGCCGTAGGTGTACTTCGCCTTCTGCTTCTCCTTAAGCTGGACGGAGTACTCGCTCTCCTTGCGGCGGCGGGCGTTGCCGTGCTGGCCGGGGCCGTAGGGCTTGCGCTCGAGCGCCTTGGAGGGTCCGAAAATGGGCTCGCCGAATCGGCGGGCGACCTTCTGCTTGGGTCCGCGGTAACGGGCCATGTCGTTGGTGGTATCTCGTGAGTCGATCCGCCGGTGGCTACGGGCGGATCAGGGAACTACGTGCGGTCCGCCCCCGAGCACCGCCAGCGGGCGGGTCGGGACGGGCGCAGCCGGGCTTATGTGCCTAGCGCTGCGCGCCTCGGAGGGATCGGGGGTCAGGAATCAGGAGTGAGCAGAGACTGCTGATTCCTGATCCCTCGTCCCTGATCACTCGTCAGACGCGGCGACGCTTGGGCGGCCGGCAGCCGTTGTGGGGGATCGGGGTCGTGTCGCGGATGGAGAGGACCTCCAGGCCGGACAGGGCCAGCGCGCGGACGGCGCCCTCGCGGCCCGAGCCCGGCCCCTTGACGTAGACGTCGACGCGGCGGAGACCGAGGTCGTAGGCCTCCTTGGCCGCCTCCGTGCCGGCGACCTGCGCCGCGTACGGGGTGTTCTTCCGCGACCCGCGGAAGCCCATCTTGCCCGACGAGCTCCACGAGATCGTGTTGCCGTAGGCGTCGGTGATGGTGATCAGGATGTTGTTGAACGACGCCTTGATGTAGGCGTTGCCGTTCGACTCGACCTGGACTTTCTTGCGGCGGACGCGGGGGGCGCCTCCACGGGCGCCGCCGCGGGCGGCTTGCTGCTTGGCCATGATGCTGTGCGTGTGAGCCGAGGCTCGTGAGGTAAAAGGCCTGGGAGAACGGGTCCCCGTGGGGCCGGCGGTGCGGGCGCGTCAGGGGTGGCCGCCAGCGCGCCGTAGTCGGCGCGGGACTGGCAGTGCCTGCGTGCGCGCGCTCTCGCGCTGTGCGACTGGCGGGGCGCCGTGCCCCGGCCGGCCTATTTGCGCGGTGCCTTCTTCTTGCCCGCGACGGTCCGCTTGCGGCCCTTGCGGGTGCGCGCGTTCGTCTTGGTCCGCTGGCCGCGGACCGGCAGGCTCTTGCGGTGCCGGAGCCCGCGGTAGCAGCCGATGTCCATCAGCCGCTTGATGTTGAGCTGGGTCTCCGTGCGGAGCGCGCCCTCGACGACGTAGTTGTCTTCGATGAGCGTGCGGATGCGGCGGGTCTCGTCCTCCGACCAGTTGTCCGGGTGCGTGTCGGCGTCCATGCCGGCCCGGTCCAGGATCTCAGCGGCGCGGTTGTCGCCGATCCCGAAGATCGAGGTCAGCGCGATCACGCCACGCTTGCGGCCGGGGACGTCAACTCCTGCGATTCGAGGCATAGTGTTGGTAGCTGTCAGCTGTCAGCCGTCAGCGGTCAGGGCGGCGCGTCGGAGCCAGCTCGACGCTGACCGCTGAACGCTGGCCGCTCCTCACCCCTGGCGCTGCTTGTGCTTGGGGTTCTTCTTGTTGATGATGTAGATGCGGCCTTTGCGGCGGACGATCTTGTCGTCGGCCGACCGCTTCTTGACGCTGGCGCGGACCTTCATGGTCGTCGGGATCTGGGGGGAGGGGACGGCGCGAAATGGCCGGCCTGGAAGAACGCCCCAAAACGGGCGCTCCGCGTCGCAGGCGGCGTGAAAAGCCCGACCAGTCACGGTGAGCCCCGCCGGCTGGCGGGACCGCCCCACCAGCGGGTCGCGCCGGCCGAGACGCTACTTGTAGCGATACACGATCCGGCCTTTGGTCAGGTCGTAAGGCGACATCTCGACCGTCACCCGGTCGCCTGGGAGGATGCGGATGTAGAACTTCCGCATCTTGCCCGAGAGCAGCCCGAGGATCTCGTGGCCGTTCTCCAGCTCCACGCGGAACTGGGCGTTGGGGAGGGCTTCGGTGACTTTGCCGTCTTGTCGGATCGCGGGCTGCTTCGCCATAGAGGAGCGCGGAGGCGCTGGGGGTGAGGGGGGTCTTTAGCCGGAGGCGGCCGGAGAGGCCAGTGGTTCGCCGCGCGCCTCCGCCAGTGCGGCTTCGATCAGGGCGTAGGAGGACAGGATCTCCGCCCTCCCCTTTTCAACGAGCACCATGTGCTCAAAGTGCGCCGACGGCGCGCCGTCCGCCGTGCGGACCGTCCACCCGTCGGGGTCGACGGTCACGTCGCCGGTGCCGCCGTTGACCATCGGCTCGATGCAGATCGTCAGCCCGGCCTTGAGCTTTTTGCCGACGCCGCGCCGCCCCAGGTTGGGTACGTTGGGCGGCTCGTGCAACCGGCGCCCGACGCCGTGGCCCACCAGGTCGCGGACGACCCCGTAGCCCCGGCCCTCGCAAAAGGACTGAACGGCGTGGCCGATGTCGCCGACGCGCTTGCCGGCCACGGCCTGCTCGATGCCGAGGTACAGCGACTGGCGGGTCGTGTCGAGGAGCCGCTGGGCCGCCTCCGAGACCTCGCCCACGGGGAACGTGTAGGCAAAGTCGCCGAAGTAGCCCTCCAGCTCGACGCCGCAGTCCACGGACACCACGTCGCCTTCCTGGAGCTCGTAGGCGCTCGGGAAACCGTGGACCACCACGTCGTTGACCGAGATGCACAGGCTGCCCGGGAACGGGTCCGTGTCGCCGCCCATCTGGTAGCCCTTGAACGCCGGCCGCCCGCCCGCGTCGCGGATCACCGCCTCCGCCGCCCGGTCCAGTTCGATCGTCGCCGTGCCCGGCCGCACCAGCGCCGCCGCCGCGGCCAGCGCGCGCTCGACGACGCCGGCGGCCTTGCGGAGACCGGCGACGTCGGCGCTGTTCTTGAGCGAGATCCGTCCCGTTGCCATTAGAGCGCCCTCGGGGTCGGGTGCGCCGCCCGCAGACGTGCCCCGCCAGCGGCTGGCGGCGTCGCTCTGGGCTGGAGAGCCTGGGTCTCTCGGTGGGCCATCGCTAGCGCCTCCGGCCGCGCACGCGGCCCGTCTTCATGAACCCGTCGTAGTGGCGCATCAGCAGGTGGCTCTCGACCTGCTGCAGCGTGTCCAGCGTCACCCCGACCAGGATCAGCAGGCTCGTGCCGCCGAAGAACTGGGCAAAGCCCTGTTGCACGCCCAGCTGCGCCGCGAACGCGGGCAGGATGGCGACTGCGCCGATGAACAGCGCGCCCGGCAGCGTGATCCGCGTCAGGATGGTGTCGATAAACTCGCTCGTCTGGCGGCCCGGCCGGACGCCCGGGATAAAGCCGCCCTGGCGCTTCATCGTGTCGGCCATCTCCTGCGGGTTCACCGCGATGGCGGTATAGAAGTAGGTAAAGAAGACGCAGATGACGAAGAAGATCGCCGAGTACCAGAACCCGAAGATGTCGCCCGTCGCCGTGCCTACGGTCGTCCAGAACGCGCTGTCCTGGAAGAACGAAGCGATGGTGCTCGGAATGAACATGATCGACTGGGCAAAGATGATCGGCATGACGCCGGCCGCGTTGACCCGGAGCGGGAGGTACTGCGTGGTCCCGCCCATCTGCTTCCGCCCGACGACGCGCTTGGCGTACTGGACCGGGATCCGACGTGTGCCCTGGGTCACGTAGACCACGCCGGCCGTGACCAGGAACAGCGCCGCGATCTCGATCAGGAAGATGAAGATGTTGGTGTCGGCCCGGCCGATGCCGCCCACCTGGGGGAACTCGTTCAAGAGCGCCTGCGGCAGGAAGGCGATGATCCCGATCATGATGATGAGCGAGATGCCGTTGCCGATCCCCTTCTCCGTGATCCGCTCGCCCAGCCACATCACGAACACGGTGCCCGCCGTCAGGCAGATCACGCAGACCACGGTAAAGGCCCACGACGGGATGACGATGGCGCCGCCCGACGTCGCCTGGAGGTTGATCGCGTAGCCGATGGACTGGAGCGCCGTGATGGCGATGGTGCCGTAGCGCGTCCACTGGGTGATCTTGCGTCGCCCGTCCTCACCCTCTCGCTGGAGCTTCTGGATCGGCGCCCAGACGGCGCCCAAGAGCTGGATGATGATCGACGCCGTGATGTACGGCATGATGCCCAGCGCGAACACGCCCGCTCGGAAGAACGCGCCCCCCACGAACAGGTCGAACAGCCCGAACAGGCCGCCCTGGTTCGGGTTGGCGTTGGCGAGCTCCTGGAGCGCGATCGCGTCGACGCCCGGCAGGGTCACGTAGGACCCCAAGCGGTAGACGATCAGCAGGCCGAGCGTATAGAGGATCCGCTGGCGAAGCTCGTGGATCTTCCAGATGTTGCGGACGGATTCGACGACGGAGGCCATTCGGGTAGGGGATCAGGGTGCGGGACGGGCGGACGCGGGGCGCAGCCCCGCTCTCCAGGTCCCTAGGCCTCGACGACGGTGGCGGTGCCGCCGGCCGCCTCGATCTTCTCGCGCGCCGACTTCGAAAAGGCGTGAGCGTGGACGTCGAGCTTCGTGGTGAAGTCGCCGTCGCCCAGGATCTTGTAGCGGCCGTTCTTGCCGCTCATGCCCAGCGTGCCCATGACCTCGGGCGACAGCGTCGCCCCGGACTCGACGCGGCCGTCCTCGACCAGCGCCGCCAGCCGGCTCAGGTTGATCGGGTCGTAGGCCTTCCGGTTCCGGTTCTTGAACCCGAACTTCGGGACCCGGCGCTGGAGCGGCATCTGACCGCCCTCGAACCAGGTGGGGAGGCTGCCGCCGGAGCGCGACTTCTGACCCTTGTGGCCCTTGGTGGACGTGTGCCCGCCGTGGCCGGAGCCCTGGCCGCGGCCGACGCGCTTTTTGGAGTGGGTCGAGCCCTTGGCGGGCGTGAGCTTGCTGAGATCCATCGGGGTGGGGGCTAGAGACGCCGGCGTGTGCCGACTCGCGGGGCGCTGGCGGGGCCGGTGAGGCGAGCCAACGGGGCGCCGTGGCGGCGCGCTCGAAAAGATAGACCGGCCAAGCACGGAGCCGGGCCGGTCAAGAGACAGGAATCGGTGAACCCGTTACGAGGAGAGCGAGGCCCAGGGGCGGCTGGTCGCCGGCCCGACCGTCGTCCGTCTCCTGTCGCACCCGTCTTTGGGGCAACGCAGGAAGCCGTCGGCGGCGTGCCTAGGCGTCCTCGACCGAGACCAGGTGGCTCACCTTCGAGACCATCCCGCGGATCTGGGGCGTGGCCTCGACCTCGACGGTCTTGCCGATCTTGCGCAGGCCCAACGCCTCCATCGTCCGCTTCTGGTCGCCGGGGCGGCGGATGACGCTCTTGGTCTGGGTAATCTTGATCTTGGACATCGTTCGGTTCGTGCTGCGGTGGCGCGGAGTGTCCCGCCGGCGACGGCCGCCAGCGGGAGCGGGCTAGCCTTCGAAGACTTGCTTGATGGTGATCCCCCGGCGCGCGGCGACCTCGCCGGCGTCCTGGAGCTGGCCCAGCGCGTCCATCGTCGCCGAGACCTGGTTGTGCGGGTTCGACGAGCCCTGGCTCTTGGAGAGCACGTTGCGGATGCCGGCACACTCGAGCACCGCCCGGACGCCGCCGCCCGCGATCACGCCGGTACCGTCTGAGGCCGGCTTCAGGAGCACCGTGCCCGCGTCGTGCCGCCCGCGGACGGCGTGCGGGATCGAGCCGGTCCCCGTCACCGGGACGGCGACCAGGTTCTTCTTGGCGTCCTCGGTCCCCTTCGAGATCGCGTCGGCGACCTCGTTGGCTTTGCCGAGGCCCTGCCCGACCTTGCCGTTCCCGTCGCCGACCACGACGACGGCGTTGAACGAGAAACGACGCCCGCCCTTGACGACCTTCGCCACGCGGTTGATCGACACCAGGCGCTCGATCAGGTTCGACTGGTTGGCGGCGTTGTCGCGGCCGTCGTTGCGGCGGCCTCGGCCCCCACCACGTCCGCCCTGGCCTCCTCGGTTTTGCTGCTGTGCCATTGTACTGTGTGTGTTAGAGCGTCAGGCCGCCCTCCCGGGCGCCGTCGGCGAGGGCCTTGACGTTGCCGTGGTAGCGGTAGCCGCCACGGTCGAAGACGGCGCGGTCTACGCCGGCCTCCTTGGCCCGCTCGGCCACGCGCTGGCCGACCGCCTTTGAGGCCTCGACGCCCGAGCCGGACTGGCCCGACTCGCGCGTGCTCGCCGCGGCGAGCGTGGTGCCCGACGCGTCGTCGATCACCTGGGCGTAGATGTGCTTATTGGAGCGGAAGACGCTCAGGCGCGGCCGCTGGGGCGTGCCGGAGACTTTGGCCCGGATGCGGCGCCGGATGCGGGCGCGCTGGGTGACTTTCTTGGCGGTCTTGGCCATCGTAGAGTGCGCTGGGGGCCGACGGGTTGGCCGTCCGGCCGCGCGAAAAGAGGAGAGTGGAGGACCCGCTGGCGGCGGGCGTGCCCGAGAGCCGCCGACGCCAGCGGGGCGGGCCGGCTAGCGGGCCGCCGTCTTGCCGGCCTTGCGGCGGACGAACTCGTCGGTGTAGCGGACGCCCTTGCCCTTGTAGGGCTCCGGCGGGCGGAGGGCGCGGATCTTGGCCGCCACCTGCCCCACCATTTGCTTGTCGATGCCCGAGATCTTGATCGTCGGGTTCTGGCCGCGGACCGTCGTCGCCTCGATCTCGATCCCCTCCGGCGGGACAAAGTAGATCGGGTGCGAGAAGCCCAGGGCCAGCTCGAGCACGTTGAGCCCGGACATCTGGCGTGCCTCGGCACGGTAGCCGACGCCGATCACCTCCAGATTCTTGGTGTACCCCTCGGAGACACCCTGGATCATGTTGGCGATCAGCGACCGGGTCAGGCCGTGCGCCTCGCGGTGCCGCTTCTGGTCGGTCGGGCGCGAGACGACGTACTCGCCGTCCTGCTCCTCGACCGCCAGGTCAGGATTCATCTGGAGGTCCAGGGTGCCCTTCGGGCCCTTGACGGTCACACGGTTTTTCCCTGAGACGTCGAGCGTGACACCGTCGACGGTCGGGATGGGCTGCTTTCCAATACGGGACATAGCGGTCTGGGTCTGAGGCTCGCGCCGGGTTTAGCTGACGGTGGCGAGCACCTCGCCGCCGATGCCGGCGCGGCGGGCCTCCTTGTCCGTCATGACGCCCCGGCTGGTGGACAGGATCGCGATGCCGAGCCCGTTCATGACGCGCGGCAGGTTGCCGGCGCCCACGTAGCGGCGCAGGCCCGGCTTCGAGATGCGCTTGATGTCCTGGATCACCGGCTTGCCGCCCCGGAGGTACTTCAGGTAGACCCGGATCAGGCCCTGCTTGGTGTCCTCGACGTTGACGTAGTCGGCCACATAGCCCTTGTCGACCAGGATCTGGGTGATGGCCCGCTTGAGGTTGGAGGCCGGCACGTCCACGTACGGGTGGCGGGCCTTCTGGGCGTTGCGGATCCGGGTCAGGTAGTCCGCGACGGGGTCGCTGAGTGCGCTCATTGAGTTCGTCGGCTAGTTCGGGCCGCCAGTCTGGGCGGGGCCGCTTGGCCGCTAGAGGGTGGGGTTGTGAGTTCTGGGCTCCGGGTTCTGAGTTCCGTCCGGCTAACTCAGGACCCGGGGCTCGCTACCAGCTCGACTTGCGGATGCCGGGGATCTTGCCCTCGACGGACAGCTCCCGGAACACGTTGCGGCAGACGCCGAACTTGCGGATGTAGCCGCGGGGACGCCCGGTCAGGGCGCAGCGGTTGTGCAGGCGGACGGGGCTCGCGTCGCGGGGGAGCTTCTGGAGACCCTCGTAGTCGCCGGCCGCCTTTAGCGCGGCGCGCTTCTCGGCGTACTTGGCGACCGTCTCGCGGCGCTTTTTCTCTCGGGCGATAACGCTCTTCTTAGCCATTGTTTTTCTCTGTGGTGCAGTTGGGGTCGCGCCGGCTGGCGGCGCCAGTCGGGCTAGACCTCGGCGGTCTCGCGGCGCACGAACGGCATCCCAAACTCCTTCAGGAGCGCGTGCGCCTCCTCGTCGGTCTGGGCCGTGGTCACGAACGTGACGTCCATGCCGGACACGCGGGAGACCGACTCCAGGTCGATCTCGGGGAAAATGATCTGCTCCTTGACGCCCAACGTGTAGTTGCCACGTCCGTCGAACGACCGGTCCGGCACGCCACGGAAGTCGCGGACGCGGGGAAGTGCCAGCGTGATGAGGCGGTCGACGAACTCCCACATCTTGTCGCCCCGCAGCGTCACCGTCACACCGACGGGCATGCCCTCGCGGAGCTTGAAGTTGGAGATCGACTGGCGGGCCTGGCGCGTCGTCGGCTGCTGGCCGGTGATCTTGCGGAGTTCCTCCAACGCGTCGTCCAGAACCTTTTTGTTCTGCGACGCCTCGCCGATGCCTTTGTTGATGACCACCTTGGTCAGGCGCGGCACCTGCATGGGGTTCGAAAACTCGAACTGCTCCATCAGAGCCGGCGCGATCTCGGAGCGGTAGCGCTCCTTGAGTCGGGGGGTGTAGTTCTCCATGTGGGTAGATGAGGGCTTCGGGAGGCGCGGAGCGGAGAGCCGCCAGCCGCGCCGTCGGCCCAGGTTAGCTGTCGAGCTCGGCGCCCGTGGTCTTGGCGTAGCGGACCCAGCGGCCCTGGCCCGTGTTCGGGTCCTCGACGCGCTTGCGGCCGATCCGGGTGGGCGCGCCGTTGCCGTCGACCGGCATCACGTTCGAGACGTGGATCGGGCGCTCGGCCTCGATGCGGCCGCCGTTGGGGTACGCCTGGTTGGGCTTGGTGTGCTTCAGCCGCAGGTTGACGCCCTCGACGAGCACGCGCTCCTTCGACGGGTACACCTCCAGGACTCGCGCCTGGTAGCCCTTCGGCTTGTCGTTCTGTCCACCACCGTGCGCCGTGATGCGCTTGGTGAGGGCGACGGTGTCGCCCTTCTTGACGTGGAGCTTTTTCTGCTTGTTGGTCGTGCGGGGCATCGCTCTAGAGGACTTCGGGGGCGAGGGAGACGATGCGCATGAACTGGCGGTCGCGGAGCTCGCGGG
Organism: uncultured bacterium; assembly: GCA_947493945.1. Taxonomy (GTDB): domain Bacteria; phylum Bacteroidota; class Rhodothermia; order Rhodothermales; family Rubricoccaceae; genus Rubrivirga. The sequence continues at coordinate 474,576 of CANLSR010000003.1, forward strand.
CCACCGGCCCGAAGATGCGCGTGCCGCGGGGCTCGTCGGCGTCGTTGAGGAGGACGGCCGCGTTCTCGTCAAACCGGATGTACGAGCCGTCGGGACGGCGGTACTCCTTCTTGGTGCGGACGATGACGGCGCGCGAGACGTCGCCCTTCTTGACGTTGCCGCCGGGGATCGCGTTCTTGACGGAGCAGACGATGATATCGCCCACGCCGGCGTAGCGGCGGCCGGAGCCGCCCAACACGCGGATGCACAAGACCTGCTTGGCTCCGCTGTTGTCGGCGACGTTGAGTCGGGATTCTTGCTGGATCATGGGGGTGGTGCCGAGTGCGGCCCGCTGGCGCCCTCCGCCAGTGGGAGCCGGGTGGGATTATCGGGCGCGCTCGAGGACCTCCACGAGCCGCCACCGCTTCGTCTTGGACAGCGGGCGGGTCTCCTGGATGCGGACCGTGTCGCCTTCGCCGGCGTCGTTGGTCTCGTCGTGAGCCTTCAGCTTGGTCGTCTGGCGGATGAACTTGCCGTAGATGGGGTGCTTCACCTGCCGCTCGATGGCGATGGTGATCGTCTTGTCCATCTTGTCGGAGACGACGAGGCCGACGCGGAACTTGCGCGCGCCGCGCTCGGCGACCGCCGCGTCGGCGGTCGGGGTGTTTTCTGTGGCCATAGCCTGGGTGCCCCTGTCGGGGTTGCTAGTCGCTTGGTGGGCCGGTACCCCACCAACTACGGGGTGGCGCCGGGCGCCGATCAGGTCGTGCCTGATCCGAGAGTCGAGGATACCTACGTCGCGATGAAGGTTCAGCCAGAGACGGGGCCGCAAGCGGTGCCTCTCAGAAGCTTCACCGGAGGCGTTAGGCGTCCGCAGCTGGCGGCGTGTTGGTCAGCGCGGCGCGCTTCTGGTTGAGGACCGTCTTCATGCGCGCGATGTCGCGGCGCTTGTCACGGAGCACGATCGGGTTTTCGAGGCCGGCGACCGACCGACGGAACCGGAGGTCCGTCAAGTCGCGCTGCTCCTCGGCGATCCGCTGCTCGATCTCGGCCTCGTTCAGGTCGTGGATCTCGTTTGCTTTCATGGTGGGCATGGAAAGGCCCCGGGCGCACCGCCCGAGGCCAGGTTCAAATCAATCGGGTTAGCTGGGCTCTTTGCCCTCGTCGGAGGTCTGGTCGCCCTGGTTCTGCGGGTTCGGCCCGGCATTCTCCTCGGCCGACTCCTCGCCGTCGCTGGGCAGGGTCAGCTCGGGAGCTTCGTCCTCCGGCTCGTCGACGTCGACCTCGTTGCCATCGGCCTCGCGCAGGCCCTCGACGTACTCGTCCAGGCCGTCGTAGTCCTGGTCCACGAGGTACTGCGCCTGGCGCGCCCATGTCTCCTCGTTGACCGACTGGTCGTCGGTGCCGTCGCCCGAGATGATCTCGCGCAGGCGCTCGATGTCGATGTCGGCGAGCGCCTGATAGCTGTCGACGCCAGCGGCGATCAGTGCCTCCGCCAGGTGATCGCCCAGGCCGTACAGGTTGGTCAGGTCCTCGTTGTCGACCGTCGCCACCAGCGCGTCGGCCGCGTCCGAGGCGTCGTCCAGGCCGGGGGCGCGGACGGGATGCATCTCGGGGCGGACAACGAACTTGGCCTTGATCGGCAGCTTCTGGATCGCCAGGCGCATGGCGTCGCGCGCCAGCTCCTCGTCGATGCCGCCGACCTCGAACAGGATCCGGCCTGGCTTGACGACGGCCACCCAGTACTCGGGCGAGCCCTTGCCCTTACCCATCCGGGTCTCGGCCGGCTTCTTGGTGATCGGCTTGTCGGGGAAGATGCGGATCCACACCTTGCCCGTCCGCTTCATCTTGCGGGTCATCGCGATACGGGCGGCCTCGATCTGGCGGCTGGTGATCCAGCCGGCGTCGAGGGCCTTGATCCCGTAGTCACCGAACGTGATCCGGGCGCCGCGCTGGGCGGTCCCCTTCATCCGGCCCTTCTGCATCTTGCGGAACTTGGTCCGCTTGGGCATCAACATATCAGTACGGTCTTAGAGAGAGTCTGTCGGAGGAAGGAGAGCTTAGCGACGGCCACCGCCGCCCGATCCGCCGCGTCCACGGCCGCCACCGCGTCCGCCCCGGTCGTCACGTCCGCCGCCGCGTCCGTCGCGCCGGCGGCGCTCCGGCACGCTCGGCGCCGCGTTCTGCTGGCGCTGGGCGGTGGCGTTGGGCGAAAGGTCGGGCTTGCCGATGACCTCGCCGTGGAAGATCCACACCTTAACACCAGCCGTGCCCTGGATCGTGAAGGCGGTCGCCTCGGCGTAGTCGATGTCGGCGCGCATGGTGTGGAGCGGCACGCGGCCCTCCAGGTACTGCTCGACGCGGCCCATCTCGGCGCCGCCCAGCCGGCCCGCCAGCTTGATGCGGATGCCCTGGGCGCCCATGCGCATCGCAGCGCCCAGCGCCTGCTTCATCGCGCGGCGGTAGGACACGCGGCCCTCCAGCTGCTGCGCGATGTTTTGCGCCACGAGCGAGGCGTCCAGCTCGGGCCGCTTGATCTCGTTGATGTTGATCTGGATGTCCTTGTCGGTCAGCGTCTTGAGCTCCTCGCGGAGCTTCTCGACCTCGGAGCCGGCGCGACCGATGATCACGCCGGGGCGCGACGTGTGCAGCGTCAGGATCACGCGCTTGGGCGTGCGCTCGATGACGGTGCGGCTCAGGCCGGCGCGCTTAAGGCGCGCGTCGAGGTAGCGGCGGATCTCGTAATCCTCCACCAGGTTCTCGGCGTAGCTGCCGTCGGTGTACCAGTTGGAGTCCCAGCCTCGGATCACGCCGAGACGGAAGCCGATGGGGTTGGTTTTCTGTCCCATGAGTTCGGGTTGTCTTGGGTGAGTGGGTTAGTCCTCGACGCGCTCGCCGCGCTCGATGGACCGGTCCGCCTTCTCGTCGGGCGTGCCGACGACGACGGTGAGGTGGCTCGACCGCTTCAGGATCGGGTGGGCGCGGCCGCGCGAGACCGGCTGGAACCGCTTGATGACCGGCGCCTCGTCCACCATGATGGTCTTGACCACCAGGCGCTCGTCGTCGATCCGCTCGTCGCGGTTCTGGTCGACGAGGTTGCCGTAGGCGTCCTGGATGGCCCGGCGGACCATCGCGGCCGCCTTCTGGGGCATGAACTCCAGCGTGTCGATCGACTTCTGGGCGTTCTTGCCGCGGACGACGTCGGCCACGATCCGCATTTTGCGGGGGCTGATGCGGAGGTACCTCCGTTTGGCGCGTGCTTCCATTGTTTGAGTTGATATGCGGTGAGCGCGGGGTGCGTCCCGGCTGGCGGTCGCTCCCGCCAGAGCGAGAGGCGCCAGCGGCGCGGAGGTCGCGGACTGTCCCGCGCCTCGTCCCCCGCTCGCCTGATTAGCGGCGGCGGTCCTTCTTCCCCCCGCCGGCGTGGCCGCGGAAGGTGCGCGTCGGCGAGAACTCGCCGAGCCGGTGCCCGATCATGTTCTCGGTGACGTAGACCGGGATGAACTGCTTGCCGTTGTGGACCGCCAGCGTGTGGCCGAGCATGTCGGGCGTGATCATGGAGCCGCGGCTCCACGTCTTGAGGACGCGCTTTTTGCCGCCCTCGTTCATCTCCTCGACCTTCGCGCGGAGCTTGTAGTGGACGAAAGGTCCCTTTTTGAGCGAACGTGCCATAGTTATTTCTTGGCCTTGCGGCGGCGGACGATAAACTGGTTCGAGGCCTTCTTCTTGGAGCGGGTCTTGAAGCCCTTGGCGTAGACGCCGGTCGGGCTCTTGGGGTGGCCGCCGGACGACTTACCCTCGCCGCCGCCCATCGGGTGGTCGACCGGGTTCATGGCCACGCCACGCGTTTGCGGGCGGATGCCGAGCCAACGGCTCCGGCCGGCCTTGCCGATCTGGATGTTCATGTGGTCCGGGTTGGACGTCGTGCCCACCGTGGCCACGCAGTCGACCGGGACGCGACGGATCTCGCCGGAGGGGAGCTTCAGCGTGGCGAACCGGCCCTCACGGGCGGTCAGCTGCGCGTACGTCCCAGCCGAGCGGGCCATCTGGGCGCCCTTGCCCGGCTTCATCTCGATCGCGTGTACCTGGGTGCCCAGCGGGATGTTGGCCAGCGGCAGGCAGTTGCCGCGGTCCGGCGAGGCCTCCGGGCCGGACATCACGGTCTCGCCCACGCCCATCTTGTCGGGCGCGATGATGTAGCGCTTCTCGCCGTCGGCGTAGACCAGGAGCGCGATCCGCGCCGAGCGGTTCGGGTCGTACTCGATGGCCGCGATGCGCGCGGGGATCCCGTGCTTGTTGCGCTTAAAGTCGATGATGCGGTAGCGCCGCTTGTGGCCTCCGCCGCGGTGACGCGAGGTCTTGCGGCCGTGGTTGTTGCGACCACCGGACCGCTTCCAGGTGTCGAGCAGGCTCTTCTCCGGCTCCGACTTCGTGATCGTCTCGAAGCTGGAGACGGAGCGGTGCCGCTGCCCCGGTGTGGTCGGTTTGAGCTTACGGATTGCCATGGTGTGGAGGGCATTCGTGCCGACGGCGACCGCCGGCTTTGCGCCCTGTTAAGGTGAGAGAGCCTGCGTTATACGGACTCGTAGAAGTCGATCTCGCCCGTGCGGAGCGTGACGATCGCCTTTTTCCAAGTGGCCTGGCGGCCCTGGAGCAGCCCGCGCTTGGTGAACTGGCGCCGCCGCTTGCCGCGGACGACCATCGTGCGCACCTCCTTGACGTCGATGTCAGGGTAGCGCTCCTCGATGGCCTTGCGGATCTGGAGCTTGTTGGCCGTCTTGGCGACCTTGAAGCTGTAGTGCCGGCCCTCGGTCGCGATGCGTGACGCCTTCTCGGTGAGGACGGGCTCGATGATGATGTCGTTCATGTCTAGGCCTCGGTGTCGGTGTCGCCCGCGTCAGCCGCCGGCGTGTCGTCCGTGGTCGGGACGTCGGGTGCGGTCTCGCTGGGCGTCGCCGGCGACAGCTCGGTCGGGACCGGAAGGTCCGTCTCGCTCGAACCGCTAGCGGACGGCGCGTCGGGCTTGCCCGTCGGGCGGAGCGCCTGGGTCAGCGCGTCGATGGCGCCCTCCTGCAAGAACACGGTCGTCGCGTTCAGCAAGTCCAGCGTCGAGGCCTGGTCGGCCGGCTTCACTACCACCTTCCGGAGGTTGCGCGCCGAGCGGTAGAACGTGTCGTCCAGGCCGTTGGTCAGGATCAGCGTCCGGCCCTTGGCCACGCCGTTGCCCGAGATCATCCCGGCCACCTCGCGCGTCTTGGGCACGTCCAGCGTCAGCGTCTCGATCACGCGGAGCGCGTTCTCGTTCAGCTTGTGGACCAGGACAGAGCGCCGGGCGAGCTGCTTGGTCTTCTGGTTGACGCGCACCTTGTACTCGTGCGGCTTCGGCCCAAAGATGGTGCCGCCGCCCTTGCGGAGCGGGCTCTTGGCGTCGCCGGCGCGGGCGTTGCCCGTGCCCTTCTGGCGGTACAGCTTGCGGCGCGACTTGGCGACCTCGCCGCGCTCCTTGGTCTTGTGCGTGCCCTGGCGGCCGGCAGCCTGGATCGAGCGGACGTCGAGCCAGATGGCGTGGTCGTTCGGCTCGATGCCGAACACGGCGTCGTCGAGGTCGACCTGGCGGCCGGCGTCGGCGCCGTCCTTGGTGTAGACAGTCAGTTTCATCGTTCTGTGGCGTGATGCGTGATTCGTGGAGAGCGTTGTCCGTGCGCGCTGGCGGGTGTCGCCAGTGGCACGTCACGCATCAGGCTTTGCGAATCTCGACGATCCCGTTCTTGTGGCCCGGGATCGCGCCCTTGACCAGGATCAGGTTGTTGTCCGGGAAGGTGCGGACGACGCGGACGTTCTTGACCGTCACGCGGTCGCCGCCCGTCCGGCCGGCCATCTTGGTGCCCTTGAACACGCGGCTCGGGTCCGAGGCCTGGCCGATCGAGCCCGGCGCGCGCTGGCGGTTGTGCTGGCCGTGCGTGGCGTCGCCGACGCCGGCGAAGTTGTGCCGCTTGACGACGCCCTGGAAACCCTTGCCCTTGGACGTGCCCGAGATGGCGACGCGGTCGCCCTCGGCGAACAGCTCGACGGTGACCTCGTCGCCCAGCGTCGCGTCCAGGTTCAGGTCCCGGAACTCGACGACGTGCTTCTTGAAGTCGACGCCCGCCGCCTCGAAGTGGCCCTGCTGGGCCTTCGTGGTGTGCTTGGCCTTGCGGTCGCCGTAGCCGATCTGGATGGCTGAGTAGCCGTCGGTGTCGGGCGTTTTGACCTGGGTCACGTGGCACGGACCGGCCTCGATCACCGTCACCACCGTCTGGCGGCCGGACTCATCGAAGACGCTCGTCATGCCGACCTTGCGGCCGAGAATTGCGCTCATTGAAACCTCGTTGGTTTAGTTAAGCTGTTCAGTAGGATGCCGCACCGGGCTCGGCCCCGCAAGCGGGGACCGCCAGTGCGGCGGGATCAGACCTTGATCTCGACGTCGACGCCGGACGGAAGCTCGAGCTTCATCAGGGCGTCGACCGTCGCGGACGAGGTCGAGAGGATGTCGATCAGCCGCTTGTGCGAGCGGATCTCGAACTGGTCGCGCGCCTTTTTGTCGACGTGCGGGCCGGACAGGACCGTGTAGATCTTCTTGCGCGTCGGCAGCGGGATCGGCCCGCTCACGACGGCACCCGTCGACTTGACGGTGCGGATGATCTTCTCGGCGCTCTTGTCGACCAGCGAGTGGTCGAACGACTTGAGCTTGATCCGGATGGTTTGGTTTGCCATTGGGCTGTGTCGGGCGTGGTCGCCAGCGTGGCGGGTCAGACAACATCCGACTCGCCACGCCTGTCGACCGTGTGTTTCTAGTCGAGGATCTTGGAGACGACGCCGGCGCCGACCGTCCGGCCCCCCTCCCGGATCGCGAACCGGAGCCCCTCCTCCATCGCCACCGGCTGGATGAGGTCGACCGTGAACTGCGTGTTGTCCCCCGG